>CAWCKL010000040.1:0-496459 GCA_963796095.1 uncultured Acidobacteriota bacterium | reverse complement strand
ACTCCCCCCCAAATAAGCAGCTAAATGGTTGGCAGTTCAGCGTACGAGATGATCTGCAGCAGACGCAGCGGATTAATATCCTGTATCCCGCCCCGGTTGTAACTGCTATCACATTGAAATGATTGATTTTATCCAGAATATATCAAGGGTGAGTGCTGTTTACGCATCTATTACACATTTCTTTTTTGGCGGAGGGCGCAGTTTACGTGACTCTCGCGCTGCCATCAAGCCCCTTGAACCGCACAAACCGCACAGCGTTTTGGTTAGACTGTCATTCGATATGGCGGAGGAGCACATCGCCGAACGGAAGACGGGCGAAGAGTTACTGCGAGAGCGCGCTCGACTACTCGACCTAACAACGGATGCGGTCTTGGTCAGGGATACGGGAGATCGAATCACATTCTGGAACCAGGGCGCCACTGCGATGTATGGTTTCACGCGAGACGAAGCTGAAGGCCGAGTGAGCCACGATTTACTTCATACCGAATTTCCTGAGCCACTCCGAAAGATTAAAGAACAATTTGCCGGTGATGGGTACTGGGCTCGCGAGCTTCGACACACCTGCGCGAACGGTTCAAGAATAACCGTGTCTACTCGATGGGTAGCGGAGCGAGATGCCCGCGGAAACATCGCCTAATTCTTGAATCGAACCGCGACGTTAGCGAGAGCAAGCGCGTCCAAGAGGCACAAGCCCGCCTCGCTGCCATCGTTGAATCTTCTGAGGATGCCATTGTCGCCAAGAATCTCGACGGCACTATCGTCAATTGGAACAAAGCTGCAGAGCGAATTTTTGGATATGCCGCCGAAGAAGCGATCGGCCAGCATATTACTTTGATCGTCCCTCCAGACCGCCTTGACGAAGAGGCTGATATTCTCGCGTCCCTCCGACGAGGAGAGCGCGTTGATCATTTCGAAACCGTCCGCAAACGGAAAGACGGAACTTTATTGGACATTTCGGTGACCATTTCTCCCGTTAGGGATGCGCAGGGCTGTGTGATTGGCGCCTCGAAAGTTGCACGGGACATTACCGAGCGTAAACGGCTGGCTCTCCTTTTGCGGGAAGCCGAACTCTCAGGTCGCTTGCTGCAACTCCAAGATGAAGAAAGAAGACGGATTGCGCGGGAATTGCATGACGGTGCTGGAAAGTTGCTTGCCGCTTTAAGCATGAACATTTCAGCGATCTCTACCGAAGAGTCGAGGCTTAGTCCAGGCGTGGCGCGAAACGTGGAAGAGAGCCGCTCTCTGATCGACCAAGCTGTCTCCGAAATTCGAACGATCTCCCATCTGTTACATCCGCCCCTCCTCGATGAAGTGGGCTTGATATCAGCATTGTATGAATACACTAATGGATTTGGGGAACGCAGCAACATACGCGTAAGCCTCGATTTGCCTGGCGATTTAGGACGCTTGCCTCGCGATGTCGAGTTGTCCATCTTTCGGATCGTGCAGGAATGTCTCACGAACGTTCACCGACATTCAGGCAGTGCAACTGCGAGTGTGCATCTCTCGCATAAACCAGGCGAAATCCACTTGCAAATTTTCGATGAAGGTCGTGGAATCAATCGGGAAATTCAAGACAAGTTTCGGGAGGGTAAGAGTTCAGGAGTCGGCTTGCGCGGAATGAGGGAGAGAATAAGACAAGTCGGAGGCAGAATGCAGATCCAGTCATCGGGGAATGGCACATCGATCGGTGTCGTTTTGCCGCTTGACGAGAAGAGAGTCGCACGAGACGAATCGAAGATCTCCTCCGCCTAGCCATCACAGAAAGTCTCACAGATGCGACCTTCAAGTAGTGAGGTATTTTGGAATTCTAAAAACTCGCGATCAGCCAACCAATATGGTGGTATCGACCGGCGCCACGTTCTTAGCCAGTGGTGCGGCCAACCGGAAGTCTGCTCCACTCGCGGCGCGCGCTGATGCCGTGGAACGCGCGAAGGCCGACCGCTTATCGCCTCCTTGTTACGCAGGGAGGTAGCTGGTTCAAGTCCCGCCCGCAAATTCCGCAAGAGTCGTGACCACTCTGGCATGAGGATCGAAATTGGTCGAGTCAACCTGCTTTGCTTTCGTTCACAAGTGGACTCACGCGACCGCACAATCGAGTCCGCAAGAGTGATAATTGATACTGTGTGCTCAGTATCTGACTCGCGGCTGAGCAGACGTGGTCAACAGGACTCAGCCGCCCGCGCCAATCGCCGGCAGATGTGGCGTTGACCGAGAGAGGTTCCTAAACATGACTGAGATACTCCCCACGATCTTTTTTGGTCACGGCAATCCGATGAATGCTGTCCTCGAGAACGACTATACAAAAGCATGGAGCCACATCGGACGGACAATACCCAAACCCAAAGCCATTCTCTCCATCTCGGCCCACTGGTTTGTTTCAGAAACTGGAGTAACGATTGCCACTTCGCCGAGAACCATTCACGATTTTGGCGGGTTTCCGCGAGAACTGTTTCAAGTGCAATATCCTGCGCCTGGTGATCCCAAACTCGCCCGTCGAGTACAAAAATTGCTTGCACCGCTGGGTGTAACGCTCGACAACTCTTGGGGGCTCGATCATGGGACATGGTCGGTGCTCCGGCACGTATATCCCAATGCTGACATTCCCGTCGTCCAGCTAAGCATCGACGAAAATAAGCCAGCATCATTCCATTTTGAGATTGGCAGGAAGCTCGCGCCATTGCGCGAAGAGGGCATCCTGGTTCTCGGCAGCGGAAACCTGGTCCACAATCTCCACGCCTATGCGTGGGGTCGGCACATGCCCGATCCTTACGATTGGGCCGTTCGTTTTGAGCAGGAGGCGAAGGAAATGATGGTAGCCGGAGAGTACAAACCTCTTATTGAATACGAGAAACTCGGACCAGAAGCTTTGCTTTCGATTCCCACACCGGATCATTACTTGCCCATGCTGTATGTCATCGCGACTAGGCAGCAAGGCGAAATCATCACTTTTCCAATAGAAGGTGTCGATGGCGGATCGATCTCGATGCTAACCGTGCAGGTGGGTTAGCCCGCCGGTTCTGCCGCTCCCGAATCGGAGGGTACACAATGAAGGTAACCCTATTAGGTGCAACAGGATTCGTCGGCTCAGCCTTGCTCAAGGAGGCGCTAGACCGAGGGCACATCGTGACAGCGATTGTGCCGCATCCGGAGAATCTTGAAAAACGAGAGGATCTCACCGCGAAGGCTGGCGACGTGTATGACACCACTTCTCTTGCGACGCTGATCCAGGGAAACAATGCGATTATCAGCGCTTTCAATCCCGGATGGAAAGACCCGAACCTGTATGAAGACCAGGTTGGGGAACAGCGTCCATCATCGCCGCGATTAAGAAGGCGGGAATCAAAAAAGGGTGCTCTGGGTGGGCGGGGCGGGCGGGTTGGAGGTCAAACCTGGAATCCGCGTCGTCGATAGCCCAGATCTCCCGAGATGGGTGAGGCCTGGGTCTCTGGCGACGATAGATGCTCTAGACCAACTGCAGAAAGAACCGGAACTTGAATACTTGAATGGTCTTATCTGAGCCCCTCAGCAGAACTGAAGCTAGGGCAGCGAAGGGAAAGTTTCGCCTGGGAAACGATCAGCTTTTGGTAGACCCCACCGGTAAGAGCGAGATTTCGGTTCAGGATTACGCCGTCGCAATGATCGACGAACTAGAACGTCCCGCGCATGTCCGGCGGCGCTTTACGGTAGGTTACTGAAGGCAAGGAACTATGAAGGATGCTTAGCGAAACGGTCAAAACACCTCACATAACTCCAATCTGTTTTAGCAATCCGACCAAGTCATAAAAGAGCTTTTCTTCGACGATCTCGCCGTTCTTCCAGTGTGCGACGGTACAGAACTCGATATGAAACTTCTTGTTGGTCGGCGCGATCAACTTTCCGTCCGAACCCTTCATCGGTCCGCGCATCGTGCCTGTAAAATCCGCAACGGTGCACGTCCATTCGCCCTGAGCAATCTCCACTTCATAAGGATGATTAATCAGATGATTGTCGGGGAACGTCTTGAAAAATTCGACCGACTCCGCTTTGTGATTGTCGCGCCCTCTTGTCGGCTCGGCCTGACCGGGCCAAAATACGGTGGTGTCCTTGGAATGCCGCTTTTCAAACGTATCTCAGTCCTGTGCGTTCCACGAATCGTCGAGTGTCCGCATGAGCTCAAGATTGTTCTGTTTCACGTGATCCTCCCAAAATACGCAGGTAGGTTGCTTAAACAGGTGCTAGCCATCGGCCGTCAGCGCAAACCGTACACGAAAATTCGGCTTTGCTGGGCGCCGCATGCATCCATGGCACCGTACCGGAGGAACGAGAGCGATATACGCGAGCCTATCCCCTACTTTCCGCGCGTGCGAGCGATAGATTTCGTCGCTTGCTGCAATACGGGCCCGTCCCATCCTACTAACCGCATGCCGCCGTAAGGCCTCCATATCGCGCAAGGCAAACAGCCGAATAGTAACGGCCATCAGGCAACCTAATCTGTTCAATATGGCACACTTTTTCGCGCTAAGCCTTGCTACCGTGGAGAAAAATGGAGCGATCCTCCGAGCCTTTCGTCCAGAAATTCCTGAAAGACGATCAGCAGATTGTTCTGACGAAAAAGAAGAAAATAGCCGTTGGAAAAGAACAGCAAGCAGAGAAGTGAAGGTCCCGCGTTCGAAACGGAGAGGTGATTGTAACGAGTCGCACTGTTTTCCCCGTAAGGTGTCAGCCAATTTCCCGACCGCTTTCTCGGATTTCTTTTCTGTCTAATCAGCGCTGGCATGTAGACGGCGCAGGCAAGTGGGATAGGATACTCGCCTTGTGTAGGCAGGAGCGGTATCCCAACCGCAGAGGAGCCAAACAAAACTGCGATTCAGAACGCCCGGCAAAGACGGCCGGGCGGTCTTCGCGTTTTAGGCCCAAGGCCTCCGCTCCGAGACTTCACCAAAGAAATGGACTTGATTTTGACTTGGCGCAGGCTGAGGGTGTGTAGCGCCTGAAAGTAGAAGCTGCGATGAGCAGGGGTGGAAGCCAAACCCTCCCGCACAAACGAATCGTGCGCGGGAGGGTTGTAGTCAGCCGATTTCTTCGGAGCCAGCCCCGTCGCATCGGCCTTGGGCATCCGCTCGGGCGCGACCCCGCGCGAACAATCGATAAGCTGCCCCGCCCACACCTCGCGCCACGAAAGCTAGAGCGGCAGAAGATATTGGCCGTTGGCTTGCGCGATCCAGCCCTGCTGGCAAGCTTCGGCGATGGCCAGTTGAGCCGTCCGTTTGGAACACTCGGTGGCATTCATGATCTGATCGCGCAGTTGGTTGAAGCGAACTTTGTTGCCCACCTCTGCCAGGGCTTGTGTGATGTCTGTCTTTTCGACTTTGCGTCGCGTCGATGCAGCGGCGAGCGGCTTCTCGGTGGAACAGAACCACAGAGTGCGGGGATCGAGTTGGAGCAGTCGTGGAGGTTGCGCGGCCGCATAGCGAAACTGGAAACGAAGCTCGATGGTGGCGAGTTGCGGAGCCGGCCGTGTGAGCAGCAAATAACTGTCGCCCACCGCATGCAGAGCGCTGGAACCACGAAAAGCGGTACCAATCTCGTGGCGGCCGATCGACTTGCGGACATGGTGCACAACGACGAGAGCGGCGCGGGAGGTATCGCGCAGGCGCAACAGCGACTGGCACAAGGCGGCCATGGCACGGGTATCGTTTTCATCCTGATCGTGGGTGGAGTAGAGCGGGTCGAGAACCAGGACCTCGGCGGCAGCAGCCCGCGCGGCGGAGACAAAGTGATTCAGACCTTGCGCGGTGCTGAGCAGATGGCCTGAGGCGCGTGTGTCTACGAGGAGATGCTGATCGGCGGCCGCTCCCAAGGCGCCGCGCATGGAGGCGAGGCGGCTGACAAACTGCGGGACCGGAAGTTCGAACTGGCAGATGAGAACCCGGCGCCGCGTCGGGATGGAAAAGCCCAGGCGGTCGACGCCAGCCGCCAGCGCCAAGGCGAGGTTGGCAACCAGCAGAGACTTACCCACCTTGGGCTCTCCGCCCACAAACAAGATGCCCTGCGGTGGCAGCAGTCCCGGTTCGACTAGGCAGGCCGGCGCAGTCGAAGGCTGCTGTTGGAGCAACTGGGCCAGAGACAGCACTGTCGGTGAGGCAGCCTTTGTCGATGCGGCATCGCTCACAGCAGCGCCTCCGCGGTGGCATCCAGCAGGATCGATTCCCCCACCGTTGACTCTTTGCGAGAAGCCGCCAGACGCAGAGCCGTCAGAGCCAGTTTGTTGACCTTGCGGAGGATACCTTTTGGTGGCCTGATAGAGGGCTTGTCTGGCGGTGTCGTCAAACAAGGGCTGGGTCACGCCGGCCGCCTTAAGTTGCTGCGCCAGATAGGCGTCGAGTTCTTCGCGCGAAAGGCCTTCGAGGTGATACTGCACGGCGATGCGCTGACGCAGTGGTTCGTGGAGTTGCAGCGAGAGGGTGCGGCGCAGCAGCGGCTGGCCCACCAGCAGCAAGGTCAGATAGCGGCTGGAATCCATGTCGAAGTTCAACAGCAGGGGAAGTTGTTCGAGCGCAGGATGGCACAGCAACTGGGCTTCGTCGCAGATGAGAAGAGGATGCTGCTTCTTATTCTGATTGAGGTGCACGATGGTCTGGGAGATCTGGCGCACCAGGTCGCCGCGGTAGTGCGCCGGTTGCAGATCAAGTAGCAACGCCAGTTGGCGGAGCAGATCGAGCGTCGATCCGGAAGTCCAATACAGATACAGGACCTTATATAGGTTGGGATGGAGCGCGGCGCTGAAGCTGCGAGCGGCGGTCGATTTGCCGGCGCCGACTTCCCCGGTGAGCAGGCCAACGCCGTGATGATCGGCCAGAAACTGCAGCCGCGCCTTAGCCTGATTCCAGGCTTGCGAAGAAAACAACTGTTTGGGATCAGGGCTATCGCAGAAAGGGGTTTTCTTAAAGCCGAAGAAAGTTTCCACCATGACGGTTACTCCTTCTCCTGTTTCTGTTTGAGCAGTTCGACGAAGTTGATGCCGGTGGGTTCGGGCTCGGCCGAGGCGGTCCGTTTCAGGGAAGGCAACTGACCGTTGATCACCGGGTCGACGGGCCGTGCTGAGGTTTCCAGTTGCCCCTGAAACCAGATCTCGACCTCGGCGGCATCGAGAGGATCGAAGCGCACTTCGACGCGCTGACCGGCCAGATGAGGCGGAGCCTCGTAGAGACGGTTGTGCAGCAGGAAGGTGGAATCCCGGCGCACCACACGATCCAGGCGATGGAAGAAGAGACGGCGCAGATCGGTAGCGGGCGGGAGCTGGCGGATCTGCTCGATATCACGCTGCCAACGCGCCAGCGGAGTAGTTCCGAGCGCGCTATGTTGGGAGCGATGATAAGCCCTTTCGATCCAGATCCACAGGCGATCGTTTAACTCTTCGAGGGAGAGCACGTGCTTGGGGTCGAGGTTGGCGAGGAATTGCTCTCTTACGGTGCGGAAGAATCTTTCCACCTTGCCGCGACCTTCCGGCTGATAGGGACGAGAGTGCACAATCAGGGTGCCGAGGGAGGCGGTAATCCGCGCCAGTTGCGGCGAGCGATAAATCTTTCCATTGTCCATGTAGAGACGAATGGGTATTCCGCGGGCGGAGATGGCGTGGCGCAGACAGTCGAGCGCGGCATCGAGTCCCTGGCTGGCATAAAACTGCGCATGGGGAATGAGTCGGCTGGCGTCATCGAGAGTGGCGTGGAGAAAGACCTGCATGCGGCCGCCATCGTTCACCCGCCGGACCCAGGGGCCAAACAGCATGTCGGCCTGCCAGATCTGATTGCTGAGTTCGGCCTCAAACTTCTTGTGCGCCGGCGGTGCGAGCAGTTGTTTTTCTGACAAACCGTGTTGTTTGAGGAAGCGGTAGAGTGTGGAAGCCGAGAGCGCGGGCCTGTCCTGCCCGGAAGACAAGGCCAGTTCGCGCAACAGAGTCGTGCCGGTGCGATGCGGGTTCTCGCGCTTGAGGCGTTCGATGAGGCTGGCCAGCTGCGGAGTCACCGCGCGGGACTGTCCCCGGTCCTGGCGCGGTTTGGGAGCCAAGGCTTCGAAACCGCCATTGCGGTAGCGTAGCGCCCAATCGAGCAGGGTATCGACGCAAACCCCCGTCCGTTTGGAATGGGGGATGTCGTAGGTGCGGGCGGCGATCTCCTGGGCGCGGCGCGTGAGTTCACCACGGGGAAGACGCTCAATGACCAGCGATGCGATCAGGCCGTAACGAAACAGGGCCAGTTTTTCGGCTTTTGCCTCCATGCGGAAGTCCTCCATGCCCAGGACCATAATCCGGAGCAGCGATCTTCCACTAGGCAAATGCTGTTACAGTGATTGAATGAACAGGAACCCTGGTTTGCGGACATTTGTAACCGCAGCTTTGTGCGCTGTTGCTGTCGGGTTTCCAACCACCCGATTGACCGGGCAGGTTGTGTCACTTGATCCGGCGAAGATGCCACGCATTGGGACCGTCGATGAGCGCTTCCAGTCCTACAACATTGAAATGGTTGAAGTGATCGGTGGGAGCTTCTGGAAGCCATACGGGAGCACCACAAACAAAAGTAAAGCGGAGGAGCCCGCCCCCCAGAAGGGTTTCACTCCGGCAGGCATAGACCCGAACCTCTATCGATATCGAGCGCCCATTGATCTCTCAAATCCGCGATTGCGAAAATTGGCAGCGGCGTTAAGCCCCGCATATGTGCGAGTCAGCGGTACGTGGGCCAATAGCGCTTATTTTCAGGATTCGGAAAATGCCGCCCCAGCCAATGCCCCATCAGGTTTCAGCGGAGTCCTAACGCGAGAGGAATGGAAGGGCGTCATCGATTTTTCTCATGCGGTGAATGCCGAAATAGTGACATCGGTGGCTACGGGGCCAGGATCGCGTGATGCTCAAGGCGTATGGACCTCGGACCAGGCGCGGCAATTGTTCGAATACACCAAGTCCGCTGGAGGTCGAATCGCTGCAAGCGAATTCATGAATGAGCCGACATATGCAGCGATGGGCGGCGCACCGAAAGGATACGATGCCGCAAGTTATGGCCGCGACGTTGCGGTCTTCCGTACTTTCCTTCGGAAAACTGCGCCCGATACACTATTTCTCGGTCCAGGTTCAGTTGGCGAGGGACCGTTCGCGATGCCAATGGGTGGCGGAGTGCTGAAATCCGAAGACCTGCTCCACGCAACCGGTCCCGTATTCGACGTTTTTTCGTACCATCTTTATGCGGCTGCTTCACAGCGGTGCGCAACCATGGGCGCATCATCACAAACAACGGCGGCAGCGGCAGTTTCACAAGACTGGCTCTCGCGACCGGAGAAGATTGGCGCATTCTACGCGGACCTTCGAGATAGGTTCGAGCCCGGCAAATCATTTTGGATTACAGAAACCGCCGATGCAGCCTGCGGTGGAAACCCCTGGGCGTCGACTTTTCTGGACACTTTCCGATACCTTATTCAACATGCAAGCCTCGCACAACGCGGCGTAAAAGTGATTATGCACAACACACTGGCGTCAAGCGACTATGGCTTGTTGGACGAAAACACATTCTCACCACGTCCGAACTACTGGGCGGCCCTGCTATGGCGACGACTCATGGGTGCGACAGTTCTCGATCCACACACATCGCCAATACCCAATGTTTACGTCTATGCCCACTGCCTTCAGAACCATCCTGGCGGCGTCGGACTCCTGATCATCAACGCCGACCGACAGCAAGCCAATGAAATCACATTGCCCTTCGACGCAGAACGCTACACGCTGACCGCCAAGCAGCTTCAAGACACACCGGTTCAGCTTAACGGGAAGACGCTTCAACTGAACAGCAGTGGCGATGTGCCACAATTTGCGGGTCAGTCAACGCGCGCAGGGCGCCTCAGTTTTGCGCCTACCAGCGTCACATTTCTGGCGATACCTAACGCGGGCAACAACAATTGCAGCCTTCCTTAGGAGACTACTTTTATGAATGAGAAGAAGCCGACAGAGATTCTGGCAAGTCTCGCCACATTGCTTCCAGAACTGGAGGCTGTCTATAAAGACATCCATGCCCACCCCGAGTTATCGATGCACGAGACACGAACCGCTCAGATTGCGGCGGATCATCTCAAGGCCAACGGCTTTGAGGTCACCACAGGAGTCGGCAAGACGGGAGTTGTCGGTATATTGCGCAACGGAGACGGTCCAACCGTAATGCTGCGCGCTGACATGGATGCGTTGCCCATCAAGGAAGCTACTGGTCTCCCCTATGCGAGTACGGTTACTGCGACAGGCCCTGATGGCAAGACCGTGCCAGTGGCGCATTCCTGCGGGCACGACATGCACGTGGCCTGCTTGATCGGAGCTACCTCGCTGTTTGCCAAAAGCCGCGATAGCTGGCAGGGAACGTTGATGCCAGTCTTTCAACCAGGGGAGGAGACGGCACAGGGCGCTCAAGCCATGATTGACGACGGGCTCTTCAAACGGTTTACGAAGCCCGTTGTCGTACTCGGACAACACGTCATGAGCTTGCCATCTGGGCACCTCGATTGGCGTACAGGAGTTGTGACCTCCGCTGCTGACAGCCTGCAAATTCGTTTGTTTGGGCGTGGTGCGCATGGCTCGATGCCAGAGGACAGCATTGATCCCGTTGTCATGGCCGCCTCGACCGTCATGAGGCTGCAAACCATCGTCTCGCGAGAAGTCGCTCCAACAGATTCCGCGGTGGTGACGATTGGGGCGCTGCAGGCGGGCACGAAAGAGAACGTTATTCCTGACGAGGCGATTATCAAGTTAAACGTGCGCACTTTTGATGAGGGGGTCCGCAAACATGTGCTTGCAGCGATTGAACGAATTGTGAGTGCCGAAGCAGCAGCTTCAGGTGCCCCGAGGGTACCGGAGATCACTCCACTGGACCGCTATTCATTGGTAACAAACGATGTCGATGCGACAGAGAAGGTCGTTGACGCGTTTCGCCAAAACTTCCCGGACGGCTCCGTAGAGCAAACGAAACCTACGATGGCGAGCGAGGATTTCGGATGCTTTGGAGCGGAGTGGCACGCTCCGGCGGTGTTCTGGTTCTTTGGCGGTGACGATCCTGAGGTATATGACAAGGCGAAGAAGGATGGCACGCTCAATTCGCTGCCGACCAACCACAATCCGCGCTTTGCACCGGTGATCCACCCAACTCTGGAGACAGGTGTGAAGGCCCTGGTTGTTGCGGCGCATGCGTGGCTGGCCTCGTGAACAGCATCCTGATGCACGGGCATCAACTATCGGGTCCTTTTCTGGACGCGGTGGATCTGCTTGGCACATTCGTTTTCGCGCTCAGCGGTGCGGCAGCGGGTGTCAAAAGCCGGTTCGATCTCTTCGGTCTAATGGCACTCTCGTTCGCGGCCGGTAATGCCGGCGGGATCACACGAGATGTCCTCATTGGCGCGCTGCCACCAGCGGCCATCAGCGACTGGCGCTATCTCGGGGTCTCTCTTCTGGCAGGATTGGTGACGTTTTTCTGGTATCCCGACATCGATAAACGTCGCAGGCTGGTCTTGTTATTCGATGGCGCGGGACTCGGCCTGTTTGCCGTCGCCGGCACACAAAAGGCGCTCATCGCCGGACTCAATCCGGTGATGGCGATTTTTATGGGAGTGCTAACCGGGATTGGTGGCGGAATATTGCGCGATGTGCTTGTCAACCAAACGCCGACGGTGCTTCAGGCGGATATTTATGCTGTTGCTGCGCTAGCCGCGGGCATCGTAGTGGTGATCGGATATGATTTGCATTACCCGGCTTTTGTGATGTTGACCGCGGGCGCATTACTTTGCTTCTGGCTGCGAGTTATGGCGATATACCGAGGATGGCATTTGCCCGTTGCCCAGTCGCAGAATCGACAGGATTGAATCATGGTTTGTTAGGTCGTTCCAGGATTTATGAACAGTACAAGTTGAGCTTGTTCCTTCGCCTTCTTAGCCGTTCCTTGTGTGGTATTGCAGTGGACCGCAGCGTTGTAACAACTACGTGATCCTTTCACGGCGCAAATGCGGGTTCAAAAGCGCGAACTTTCAAAAAACTGAAGCAGATGGATAGACGAGCGTTCAATCCGACTGTCGAAGTGTGTCAATTAGGGCGGCCAGGGCAGCAGGCTGATTTCGACGGCTTGGGTAGTAGAGAAAATAGCCCTGGAAGGTTGGGCACCAATCTCTCAGAACTTGGACCAAACGCCCTTCGGTAATCAAGTCAGCAATCGTGTCTTCCATCGTAGTTCCAATTCCTACCCCATCCAAGACGGCCTGGATGACGAGGTCTGGATCGTCGAAGGATGCAGGGCCTTGAGGGCTGACCGTTAGCGTTTTCCGGCCCTTCTCAAACTCCCATCGATAAAGACCGTTGCTGAACCGGAAGCCGATGCAGGAGTGGTCTTTGAGATCTTGCGGGCTTCGAGGAATAGGGTTTGATTCGAAATACCTTGGAGACCCAACCACGGCTAGACGCATTTCTTTGGTCACGCGTACCGCGATCATGTCCCGCTGAATAAACTCCCCAAGCTGGACACCTGCGTCATACTCACCGGCGACGAGGTCGACAGGGTCGTTGGATGAAGTGACCTCCAAGATGATTTCCGGATAGGTGCGATAGAATCGAGCTAGCTTCGGCAGAATCACCATCTGGGTCGCTGTTCGAGGGATGATGAGCCGAATTCGACCTGCAGGATTTTCCCTTTGTTTTCTGGTCTCCGCGACGGCCCGCTCGATTCTCTCTAAGGCCGGAGCAAGTTCTTGCATCAGTGCTGTGCCTGCCGCTGTTGGAGAGACGCTTCGCGTGGTTCGCGCGAGCAACTGAAGACCTAATCGCTTTTCGAGCCCGCGCATGGAGTGGCTCAACGCGGATTGAGAGATGCCGAGCCGAGTGGCAGCGCGTGTGAAACTGCGCTCTTCCGCAACCGTTGCGAATACCGAAAGCTCCGCCAATTCACTTCGTATCATTCATGAATAATACTCATGACGCCTTGCGCCGAAAAGCGGATTGTTGCATGAGCTATGGCATCTTATTCTTTGTGTGTGCGAATCAATCTGGATCGCACAACCTGGAGGACATAATGCAGACACGTACATTAGGCGAGAGCGGTCTTAAAGTATCGC
The DNA here is from genome assembly GCA_963796095.1 of uncultured Acidobacteriota bacterium. Classification (GTDB taxonomy): domain Bacteria; phylum Acidobacteriota; class Terriglobia; order Terriglobales; family Acidobacteriaceae; genus JABDBE01. Next base: position 483,355 of record CAWCKL010000040.1, on the reverse strand, counting down.
CACTTGGTCTCGGATGTATGGGCTTGAGCTTCGGCCTTGGCCCCGCAACAGAAAAATCGGAGGCTATTAAGCTCATCCGCGCCGCGGTCGAGCGTGGCGTCACGTTCTTCGACACTGCCGAGGTCTACGGCCCGTACGTCAACGAAGAGATCGTCGGCGAAGCACTTGCTCCCTGCCGCAAGGACGTGGTCATCGCCACCAAGTTCGGTTTCGAACCCGATCCGAGCAATGGCGGCAAGTGGACAGCCCTTAACAGCCGTCCGGACCACATCAAGCGGGTCGTCGAGGGGTCGCTCAAGCGTCTTCGGACCGACACCATTGACCTCCTTTATCAGCACCGCGTCGACCCCAACACCCCGATCGAAGACACTGCCGGCGCCGTCAAGGACCTCATTCAAACAGGCAAAGTCAAACACTTCGGGCTCTCTGAAGCAGGCGCAAAAACCATCCGCCGCGCACACGCGGTGCAACCCATCACTGCACTGCAGAGCGAGTACTCCCTCTTCTGGCGCGAGCCCGAGCATTCCGTTATGCCCACGCTCGAAGAGCTCGGTGTCGGCTTCGTCCCCTTCAGCCCGCTCGGCAAAGGTTTCCTCACTGGCAAGATCAATGCCTCCACCAAGTTCGACAGCACCGACTTTCGCGCCATCGTCCCAAGATTCAGCGAAGAAAACCGCAAAGCTAATCAGGCGCTCGTCGATGTCGTCACGGATTTCGCAAAGCAGAAGAAAGCGACACCCGCACAAATCGCGCTCGCTTGGCTCCTCGCCAAGAAGCCATGGATCGCGCCTATCCCCGGCACCACCAAGCTTTCACGCCTCGAAGAAAACCTCGGTGCGACATCCGTCGAACTCAGCATCGAAGACGTGCGCGCGCTAGAAGAAGCCTCGTCCGCAATCAAGGTCGAAGGTGAACGCTACCCCGCATCTCACGCGAAGTTGATCGACCGTTAAACGAAATCTTCCTCACTCAAATGAATTACGGAGAGAACAATGAACATCACATTTGAAAACAAGGTCGCCCTGGTGACGGGCGCAGCATCCGGTTTAGGTCTCGCGACAGCAAAAGCTTTTGCTGAAGCTGGCGCATCTATCGTCCTGGCTGACTGGAGCGAGAAGGAAGTCCAGGCTGCAGCAAAGGAACTCGCTGACAAAGGTCACAAGACGCTGGCCGTTACCTGTGACGTGTCGGACGATGCACAGGTCGAAGCTATGGTGAAGAAGACCGTGGCTGAGTTCGGCCGACTGGATGCCGCCTATAACAACGCTGGTATCCAGAATGTTCTTGCAGAAACCGCCGACTCTCCGCGCGCTGATTATGATCGTGTGATGGGCGTCAATCTGCGGGGTGTCTGGAGCTGCATGAAGTTCGAGCTCCAGGTCATGCGGCAACAAGGCAGCGGCGCCATCGTGAACTGCTCTTCGCTCGGAGGTCTGATCGGCGGCAATCAGCGTGGAACGTATCACGCCGCAAAGCACGGGGTGATCGGTTTCACCAAGAGCGCCGCGCTTGAGTACGCGACTCGCGGCATCCGCGTGAATGACGTCTGCCCCGGCATGATCCAGACGCCGATGTCCGACAAGATGATCGCCGAAGGCCAGGGGCCAGAGTTAGACAAGATGCTCCAGACCTTTGTGCCCATGAAGCGCCTCGGCCGTCCTGAAGAGATCGCCGACGCCGTTCTGTGGCTTTGCAGTGACAAAGCGAGCTATGTTACCGGCCAGTCGATCTCCGTCGACGGTGGCTATGTAATGCGCTAGAGAGGGTTTCCGTGGGTCAGTCCGCATTCGACGATCCGACTAAGCAGGTCAAATCTGTAGCCGAAGGGCCGGTGAATGCTGGCCGGCGCTCTGTTGTCAAACGCGGTCTGACCCTGAGCATCATGGCACTTTGGCGGATCGAGCTGCTTGAGGCTCGGGAGAAAAATATGGCTGAGAACAAGAAGAGCGGTTCGCCACCTGCGGTTTTGACCTACGACGATGTTCGCTCGGTGTCGCCCGCACTAGAACAATATACGAGAGGACCACTGCTCGATGGAGTCTGGAACCGCCATGGGCTATCTCCACGTGATCGCAGCGTCGTAACCGTCGCGGCGCTAATCGCCCGTATTCAGACTATCGAAATGCCGTATCACTTTGCGCTTGCCCTCGATAATGGAGTGAAGCCCTCCGAGCTTTCAGAAATCATCACGCATCTGGCGTTTTATGCTGGCTGGGCAAATGCCATGTCGGCCATCTCCGTTGCAAAGGACATCTTCCGGCAGCGCGGCGTCGGACCCGACCGGCTTCCGCCTGCGAAGGAGAATCTGCTGCCCCTGAATGAAGAAGCCGAGAAGCAGCGGGCTACGCAGGTAGAAAGCAACTTCGGCGCTGTGTCGCCGGGCCTGGTGCAGAACACGACTGATCTTCTCTTCCGCGATCTCTGGCTGCGTCCTGCCCTCTCGCCGCGAGGCAGAAGTCTAGTAACTGTAAGCGCACTGATTGCGAACGGCCAGACCGGCCAGATCACTTATCACCTCGGGCGCGCTATGGATAACGGTCTGACGCAAGAGCAAGCCTCCGAGACGTTAACCCACATCGCTTTTTACGCCGGCTGGCCGAATGCGTTCTCTGCTCTTCCCATCGTCAAGGAAGTCTTTGAGAAGCGGCAAAAATAACCATCGCTTGTCACTGTCGGGCAACAAAACCCACGCATGTCGCAAGGCGCTCATTGTGAGATGATCTGTGGAAAACTTCCGAAAGCTACACAGTTAATTACACAGTTTTGGAACTTACTTATGAAATGTCTCTTATTATCAATAATATGGCTAAATACGCAGCGGACTCAAAATCCGCCGATCTTCGGGTCTTGGGGGTTCGACTCCCCCTCCCGGCACCATGATTCTCGACAATTTATTTAGTCGACGTTCCACTTCTGAGGGATCGCAAGCCACAGCTGTGTAACCGATATGTGCAACGCTAGGTCAGGATTCGTTGATTTTCCAGCTTGATGCACTCTGCGGGCGGGTATTCGACTTTGCGGACGCGTTTGAAGCGAAACACAAGTCAAACCAGACGCATAGGACTTAATGTCGTATTGTGAACTCCGCAATATCCAAGTTAACCACTTGTTTCTAAATATATTATTGACATAATCGCCAGACCGGGTTGTCCTTGCACACCTCTTTCACATCTTTGATTGGAAAGGTTGAATTCCTTCTCTTTCCCAGAACGCGAGCCTGCCCTGCTTAAGTTCAACAGGAGGAGAGGAATGAATTCGAAAAAAGCCAGTTTAGATGCGTGGCTCCGATTGGCTTTCAAGAATGCTGCAGATTTATAGTCATCTTGCCGCGAGTAGAGAAGACCGTCGATTGCAGTCAGTTTTCCAAGTTCCTCAAGGCCGAGAACACTGAGGGATAGACCGGTTGCATGAAAGCCGGAATCGTGAAGTTTTTGGGATGCGGCGTTAAGATCCAGAGCGTTCTCCCAGCAAGCCCTAAAACCGGACTCCACCAATTCCAATGTGTTGCGATATTTCCGCTTGGGACGATCAGCCACAGGGTGTCATTGTACTAGGCCGAGCTTCAACGACGTGTCGGTGATCAGGCGCACGTCACAGAAATGGAGAAAGGCGAAGAGCGGCTTTTTTATTGTTGATCCTACGGCATGTAATGCCGTAGGATAGATCCATGAAAATTCCTCCGGATGTACCTTCGTCCGTACGTGAACTGGCCGCAGTTTTGTCTCAACCTAAACCGATGCGCCGGGGGTCGGTCTCCGAGCGCACCATGAAATGCGGTAAAGCAGGCTGCCCCTGCCAAGAGGATCCCAAAGCGCGTCACGGCCCCTATTACAGCTTGACACGGCCGCTGGCAGGCAAAACCCACTCCCGGTATCTGAGCTCGGAACAAGCCGAGCTCGCGCGGCAGCAAATCGAACAAGGGCATAAGTTTCGGGAACGGGTGGAGCAGTATCGGGAGGCTTGTGAACAATGGGCCGATGCCCAACTGGAACCGTCCCCGGTGGCTTCCCGAGAGGCGGCCGAAAAAGGGGGCTCCAAACCGACCTTCAAAACGAAATCGTCCAGGAAATCGAAACACTCTTAGGGTGCCAGTCGATCGCCGACTTGGATTTCGAAGCCCTAGAAATGGCGGCACGGCGCCAGACTTTGCGCTTGGCAGCGCGTGCCCTGGAACAACGGCTCAACACGGACACCAGCGATCATGTGGGAGCGCAGCTGCCCTGTGGCGGTGGAGGTTCCGCCCAGTATCATGGCCGTCACGAAAAGACCTTCGAAAGCGTACTGGGGCCTTTGCACCTCCCGCGCGCTTACTATCACTGTGACCAATGCCAGAGCGGATTCTGCCCGCGCGACCGGACTCTGGGGCTGGAATCGTTTTCTTTGACGCCCGGCGTTCTGCGCATGACCGCGAGTGCGGCAGCGCGGGTGAGCTTTGAAGAGAGCCGTGGGCTGCTGCAGGAGTTGGCGGGGGTGAACGTCAGCGCCAAGCCGGTGGAACGAGCCGCGGAAGCGCTGGGGCCGAGATCGCCGTCGATGAACACCAGCACGTGGAAAAGATGAGCGAAGGTGCTCCCACCATGTACCTGGGAATGGATGGAACTGGGGTGCCGATGCGCGCCCAAGAAGTCGCGAATCGCGCGGGCAAGCAAGCCGACGGCTCGGCCAAAACCCGCGAAGCCAAGCTGGTCACCGTCTGGACTGCAGAATCGCGTGATCAGGAAGGCAGGCCGGTGCGCGATCCGGGATCGGTCACCTATTCAGCCGCGATTGAAAGCGCGGCAGCTCTGGATACCAGCCCTACCCTTTCCGACTTCGCTGAGCGCGTACTGCGTGAAGCCAACCGCCGTGGTTTCACCGAAGCTCAGCGCCCGGTGGTGTTGGGCGATGGTTCAGCCTGGATTTGGAACTCGGCGACAGAACTATTCCCGCAAGCCACTCAGATTCTCGACCGCTTTCATGTTAAAGAACATCTCAGCCAGGTGGGAAAGGTGATTTATGGGGACAGCCCAGAAGCCAAGTCCTGGATCCAGGCGCGCTATGATGAACTCGATGAGGGCCGCCTGAAATGCCTGGTGCAAGCGCTGCACCGCCACGCAGGCCAGCACAAAGAGGCACGGGATTGTATCCGCTACGTCTGCAACAATCGACTCCGCATGCGATATGCAAAGTTCCACCAACAAGGCTTCTGCACTTCGACGGGCGTGGTGGAAGCCGGCTGTAAAGTGGTGATCGGCACCCGGCTCAAGCGGGCGGGCATGCACTGGACCGTAAAGGGCGCAAACGCTATCATCGCCCTCCGCTGCAGCAAGCTCAGCGGACGCTTCGAGGATTTTTGGGAACGCCGCTCAGATCAAAGTAAGCTGGCCGCGTGATTTCATCTCCCAAATCTGGCGTGCACCTTCGGTGATCAGTCGAAGCCGTTGTTTAAACGCGATAATGTATTTTATCGGGTTACAAAGTCAAGCCGGTGAGCGAACACTCACAAGCACGGAAAACCGCCTCTCCGCGTCTTCGAGCGCACGCAAGTCGTTACTTCCCAGACGCCCGTTTGAACGAAGCCGCTTCGCGGCAGACGCTTTCGCGTGTCAGGTGGCGGCAGTGTGTGTGAAGGAATAAAGTTGGGTCATAAGGAGCTAACCTATGACCCACCTTCGCAAAATGATGCTCGAAGAACTCGAGCGTCGTAATTACGCTCAGACTACCATAGACTGCTACATCCAAACGATCGCGGATTTCGCACGTTATTTCCGGCGCCCCCCTGATCAGCTTACTCCGGAGCACATCCGCGAGTACCAAGCGTATCTGTTCCGTGAGAGAAAGCTGGCCGCGTCCACCGTGACACAACGGTTGGCCGCTCTGCGGTTCTTCTACACGCAGACGATCAAGAAAGCCTGGAGCGTGGCCGATACACCTTATCCGAAGAAGACGCGACACCTGCCCAGCATCTTGAGCCCGGAAGAAGTTACCCACCTCATCGACTGCTCCCAGACTCGGTTTCATCGCATGGTATTGATGACGCTCTATGCCACGGGGCTACGGCGTGCCGAGTTGGCTCACTTGCAAATTCCCGATATCGACAGCCGACGCATGGTGATCCACATCCGCGGCGGGAAGGGTCGTCAGGACCGAGATGTCATGCTCAGCCCCAGGCTGCTGGAAGCCTTGCGCGACTACTGGCGTGGGCTGAAGCGTAAACCCACAGAATGGTTATTCCCGGGCGGATCCCGGCACACCTCCAATCGTCCCATCACCCCCCGAGCCGTGTGGTATGCCTGCCAACGTGCTGCCCAGCGGGCGGGCCTTCAGAACCGGGTTCATCCCCACACCCTGAGGCACGTTTTGCTACTCACTTACTGGAAAACGGCGCTGACCTACGCACCATTCAACTGCTCCTGGGACATCACGATCTGAAAGAAACCATGATCTATCTCCATCTCTCGCGACGGCATCTCAACGCCACCGCGAGTCCTCTGGACGTGCTCAAGCTGAAAGAGAAGGTACCGCAGAGCGAATAAAGGAATCGGCCACCCCTCGAGGTGGCCGATCTGGTTCGCGCTGCGGGACGCGCCTTCCTCGAACGCAGCCGCAGGTGGATCACCTGGCAACACCTCAAAGTGTTGCGGGCCATCGCGCGCTGTCGCACCGCCGCCTTGGGCGGGCATCTCGATGAGTGCACCGACTGCGGGTACCGTCCGGCCATCTCCTACAACAGCTGCCGGGACCGGCACTGCCCGAAGTGTCAGGCCAACGCTCGCGACCGTTGGCTCCAAGCGCGTCGTAAGGAACTTCTCCCCACGCGCTACGTCCATGTTGTCTTCACCCTACCCCACGAGCTGGCGCCGCTCGCCTTGCAGAACAAGAAAATCCTGTGCCATCTGTTGCTGCAAACCAGTGCCGAAACCCTCCTCGAAGTCGCTCGCGATCCCCAACATCTCGGTGCCGAGATCGGCTTCTTTAGCGTGCTTCACACCTGGAATCAAAAACTCGAACATCATCCCCATGCCCATTGTGTGGTGCCCGCCGGCGGATTGTCGCTCGATCACTCTCGTTGGGTTCCATCGCCCCCTCGCTTCTTTCTTCCCATCCCGGTACTCCGAAAGGTTTTTCGCCGCAAGTTTGTCAGCGCTCTAAAACACAACTTCCGTCAGGGCAACATCGGCTTCCATGGCACCCTGAAACCCCTGGCACACCCCAAAGCCTTCTCCGCCTGGTTGCGAACCCTATACCGACACCCCTGGCACGTCTACTCCAAACGCCCCTTCGGAGGAGCCCAACAAGCACTCCGCTATTTAGGCCACTACACCCATCGCGTCGCCATCTCCAATCATCGACTCGTTTCCTTGGTCGATGACCAGGTCACCTTTCGTTGGCGCGACTCCGCTCACCACAATGAACACAAGTTGATGCCCCTATCCCTCGATGAGTTCCTGCGCCCTTTCCTTTTGCACCTGCTGCCTAAAGGCTTCGTCCGCATTCGCCACTTCGGCTTCCTCGCCAACCGGCGCCGTGCCACTCTCCTACCCCTCTGCTTTCAATTACTCGGCCCCATACCACAACCCCAGATAGAACCACTAGCATCCGCCGCCGAGCAACCCAGCCCTCTTTATCGCTGTCCCAAATGCGGCGGCACCATGGTCATCATCCAGACCCTCACCGCCGCTCAGATCCTGCTCCGTTCTCCGCCCGCTATCGCCGGAGTCGCCGCATGATACGACAATTCCGCTCTCGCTCACTCGCTGCCTCTCACCACCTACCGGCGTGGTGCGCCCTTCTTGCCCCCCAATCAGCTACCCGCTTCCAACCTCGCCTCAAACTCTCGCCCCGACCCCACGCAAAATACAACCAAACCCATCCTCCTTGTCCTCATTCTTCGCTCCACTACCTCTTCTCCAAGCCTTTCTCTTAACCCCAACACCATTCAATTTGCATAACTGCCTACCCACGGGCGGCTTCCTTCAAACAGCTGTATCGGATGCGCCCCCCACCACGTCACGAACCTACCTGCGCTCTTCTGATGGGGCGCATCCGATACAGCACTAGCGTTTCTGGACCGCGTCACGTTTGTGCCCCGGGCTGGCGGCCACTCGAAAACTCGAAAGAGGGTCACACCTCTACGGCAGCGGTGTTAGAAAACCTGCCCAGAATTACTCGCGTGGAAACCTCGTAAAGATTGGCCTTCCTGATTTCAATACATGGCGTTAGGAATGGGTAGTTTTCTAACCCGCTTGTAATGGGAGTGCTGGTTTGGCCGGTCCGAGATTTGACGGCTCGAGTGGGGGAGCCGACATTGTCATTGGAATCAATTACACTCTTCGAGAATTGGCGGGGCAGCTCAATGAATGTAACCGCTGTTCTCGACCGTTATCCTATAGGGGGAGATGCGAACTCTACGACGAGAAGTCCTACGATGTTGAGAACCCGCCCCACCTCCACCGACAACCGGCAAAGGCGGAGCGGATGCGAAAGGACGAACGGGAATTACCTTAACTACTCCAACAGGCCGAAGCAACTAGCAAAACAATCAGCCTGTGCTTGTATTTTTACTGAACCACGTCCAGGTCGTTTGCGACTACTGCCGTTCGGAAGGCTAGCGTCATAGGAATCGAACAAGTTTCTACCGGGCATTTGATTGAGCTAGGGGAAAGACCAGCAGCTATGATTCGGAGAATCATGAAGTTCAGCCCCGTCACCTCCTTGCTAATCGGCCTGGTGCTGTTCTTGCCCTCGCCACTCTCCACTGCCCAACAGAATGGCGAACCTCATCCTCAGCTGGAAGCATCTTCTCCGACGAAACGGAGCGATGCTCAGGCGGCGGTTACCCAGCTGGCGCACAACGGGACAACCATTCCGGATTCTGCTCAAATCGGAAAATCGCAGAATGCGCCTGCAAAGGAACCTGGCTCCGGTGCGCCGACAGAACCGGATGGGTCGCTCCTCACCCTACGCGCGGCGGTGAGCGAAGTCCACCTGGTCTTCACCGTCACCGACAAGCACGACCACTACATCAAGGACTTGAAGCAAAACGATTTCAAGATTCTTGACGACCACAAGCCGCCGCAGCAGATCCTCAGCTTCCAGAGCGAAACGGATCTTCCCCTGCAAGTCGGCCTGCTGATCGATACCAGCCAATCGGTGCACGATCGCTTTACGTTCGAGCAGGAAGCGGCCATCGCGTTTCTGAAGCAGACCCTCCGGCAGAAATCTGACCAGGCCTTTGTCGTCGGTTTTAACATTAAACCTCAGGTCACTCAGGATTTCACCGATGACCTAGAGAAGCTTTCTGCCGGCGTTCACATGCTGCAACCGGGCAGCCTAACAGCACTGTACGATGCCCTCTACTTTGCTTGCCGTGACAGGCTTCTGAGGCAGCTGCAGGCCGGCCCTGTCCGGCGCGCCATCATCCTCCTGAGCGACGGGGACGACAACGCAAGCTCCGCGAGCCGCGAAAGAGCCATCGAGATGGCCCAGCGGGCCGAAGTCTCGGTGTACACCATCAGCACCAGCCTGACCCGCTCGGGCGGACGCGGCCAAAAAAACTTGGAATACATTGCCGAAGCAACCGGTGGGAGATCGTATGTGCCCTCCCAGATCACTGGAGTGGCTAACGCGTTCGCGGCTATTCAGGAAGAACTGCGCAGCCAGTACGCACTCTCCTACAAACCGGCGGCGTTCAAGCTGGACGGGCAGTACCGTACTATCGAAGTTCAAGCGCTGAACCCGAAAGACCTGCGCGTCCACAGCCGAAAAGGGTACCGCAGCGTTGAAAAAGACTACCCTCCTAACCAGTAAGGTCTGGTTCGCTCGTGGCAGCGACGAATTCGACAGGGATTGCTCATTGACCGGCGATCAAAACGCGTAATCGGCCGTTAGTGTTAGTCACCGCAAAACCACCGTCGACGTAATGCGAAAGAAAAGCCGCCTAGACGGGTGATGTGAGTTGTTCGGCACCCTTCCAGGCTAAAGCGGGGGCGGGGAATCAGAAATCCCCCATCCCCCCTTTTGCCGTCGTAGCCGAAAGAGAAAGGCTAGCAAAAAGCGGTCAGGGCAAAGTCTAAATGGCACAAGGTCACTAGCTACCTTTGATGCCCTTGTTTATCAGGACCTTGACGTCAACCCTCCGGTTTTCGGCCCGGCCAGATGCGGTCTCGTTCGATGCCGCTGGGTCGGTTTCACCATACGCGCCCGGAGCCGTGATGTGCCGTACCGGTACACCATGCTGGACCAAATAGTCGATCACCGCTTGTGCCCGGGCCTGGCTCAGCTTTGTGTTCATTGCAGCGTTACCCGTCGAGTCGGCGTAGCCCTGTACCTCGATGATGTATCCAGTCTGGTCCTTGGCTTTTTGCGCTAGGTCGGCAAGTCGCGCTTGGTCCTCCGGCGCGATCTTGGCGCTCCCGGTCTTGAAGTTGATGGTTCCTTGGCCCTTCAACTCATAGTCGCCCAACTCAGAAAAGCGCTTCGTGTTGACCTCTATGTCGGCGATATTCTTATCAATATCCGCCTTGTTGGCCGCGGTCGCCTGCTGGTTAGCGGAGATATTCTTCGCGTTGGTTGCGGTCGCCTGCTGGTTGGCAGCGATATCTTGCTGGTTGGTCGCGATGTTCTTCTGATTCGCAGCCACTTGGTCCGCCGTGGGGTGCAAGCCGGCCTGGATCATTTCGGCTGTTTGCAGATCGCTGGCATCGAAGGTAATTGTTTTCGCTGTGACCTTGGTCGAGTCGCCCGTTCCATCGACGCTCACCTTGAGTCCAGGAATCAGGACAGCGGCCGAGACTTGCTTCTTGCGCATGCCAAGACCCTTCGGCTGTTGCACCTTCGTGGAATCATCGAGGACCACGGTGACGTTCCCGTCCGGGGTGCTCAAGATCAACGTTTCTCCTGTGCGGCCGGAGATCATTCCTTTCACTTTGACGTTCTGGGCAGCGCTAAAAGCCGATGCCGCTACTAGAAAACATACAGCCAACAGACTCGTTCCAATCGTTCGACGTTTTTTGCTCATACAATTTGCCTCTCCATTTCGTTTTTTGGTTTTCAGACGGATTCCTCCCGTCATTACGATGGTCACGCAACATGATCGACCTTTCATTGGGGCACCGCTACTAGGAAAACTCCCAGTGGGTGCCGCCCCCCCAGGGTGAAATCGCACCATCTTTGACAGGAAAACTTAAACACTGCGTCGAGAGGTCCCCGCGGCGGTGTCCCACCCCACCGAACAACGGTAAAGGTGAGACGCAATCGAAAGGGCGAACAGAAGTCACCCTATCGACGCCATCGGTCCAGTGCAACTAGCAAAACCAACAGTATGCCTTGCACTTCCGCTGGCCGGAGCAGGACCATTCCCACGACTACGGCCAAAAGCTGTCTCATCGGCTATGAACCACTCGCGATTTCACCAATAAAACCGGCGCGTCGATTTTCGAAGTCAGGTCTGAGGATTCCAGAACGGTACCAGCAGATCAGGCGGAAGTTACCAAAGTAAAGCTCTCATTTGATTTCGCTTTGACCGGAGGGTTGTGGTCGGCCAAGATCCAAGTATGCCGTGCGTGCCGAAATTAGGCCACCAACTTCGAGAGGAAAACTAACCCTTGCTTACACCAACGATTCCAGGAAAGTACAGGGTCAGCCTGATCGACAACCGGCGGCACAGGACTTTAACTTCGTTGATAGATGGTCCGCAACAAGCATGATCGTTTCTGAGGTGAGGCTTTATGTATCGCAACACACGTGCCCATTTCGTTCCTTCAATCGCAGGGTTTGCAATCGCGGTAATGGCTCTATGCTGTGGGTTGGGGCAGCCACTAGCTGCAGACGACGCGCGCGCACTGGTTGACGCCAGCAAGCCGCTTGCAAATGTCCGTGTAGCCAGCAACCTGACTACGAAGAGCGCTGATTCGAACATGCCTACGACCGCGGTCAAGAGTGTTACGGACTCGAGGCCTCCGATTTCCTGCAAAGTGGGCGCCAACGGCGTTCTCACCGACTGCCGCATCAATGACGGTTACAACCTCAACGATGTCGCCAACTGGTTTCAAGACGAGCACGACCAAACTTTGCATCTCGCCGTTAACAGCATTACACTCGCCAAGAAATTTGAGCGCTCGCTCGAGAGTTGCACGGACAAAAAAGCAAAGAAGTGACCGCTGACGAGAAATGCGCCCGCCGAGCGGCGGCTGAAAGATGATCCCTGCACCCGAATGGGACCCGAGGTCCTACGCTATTAACAGCGTTCCTCATCGCTTTTTTCGATGATCTCTAACTTCCTCCAAAATTCGTAATCATAATAGGCGCAAATCAGAGGCTGGGTCCACGCCTTCTGCCGCGAGGTTAGACGGTCAGCGGAGGGGGGCGGCGGCGCAAACCCGCTAGGAAGCGGACACCGGTCGGGCAGGAATTGATCTGTAGTAAAATAAAACTGTAGTAGTTCTATGTTCATAACGGAGCAGATTGGATCAAAACGAAGCAAATCGAGATGCTGGTAAGTGGTTGACGAATCATGTAGAGTTGAGAATTTTCATAACGGTTCAGAACTGGCCAGTGAACTTCAAAACCGGGGAGGAAGGCACCACCCCTTCGGGTCCGCACCCCCCGCGCCTTCCCAATGAGGTGTTGTCCATCATCGAGAAATCCTGTCCCGGGCCAGAAGTCGGCTTCTGGGACATCATGAATCGACCTCCCCAAGAGCGTTTCTGGACGCAATATTCGGGCATGATCCACCAGACCAGCTTCGGTTGAGTTCAAGCTGCCCGTCTTTCTTGTTCTCGCAGATGTATGGCAGAGACCGACGCTCTGACCACGTCCTGCTTCAGCAAGTAGAACGATCCAGCGAAAATCACGAGATCCTTCATCAGGAATGCAACTCTTTCGGTCATAGCAGGGAACCCACCAGCAGAGGGAGCCCATCCACCTGGCATGAATGGGATGATCGTAAAGGTCGAGATCATCGAGAAGCAAAAACCTAGAGCTCCCAGAATCCCCAATTTCTTGTTCCAGAAACCCAAAAACAGCAGCACACCGAACAGCGATTCGGATGCGCCTAAGAAGTAAGTTGCTCCCCGAATGCCGAATACCGGGTACAGCCAGAAAATCAGGGGACCATGACTGATGTAAGGGAGCAATGCATCGGCTTCATATTGGAACCACTTCTGATAACCAAAGAAAAAGGCGATGAACACCATCGACGCGCGCGTCAGATGGTAATCAAAATCGCTTTTGAAAATAGCAAGCTTAGCCATTGTGTTTATAAGACGATCCATTTTTCATTCCTCCGAGGTCAGTGCGAAACGTACTGTGCCAGTCCATTTCCATATGACCAATTCTCTTTTGGCACTTCAACGAGGTTGATGAACACGTCCTCTTTGCGAAGCTTCAATCCGTGATGGAGGCGGTCCGTAAGTTCCTTATAGAAACTTTGCTTCAGCTCTACAGATCGTCCCGCGTTGAGCGTGATTTGAAAGAAAATACAATCGTCGGTACGATGGACGCCGAGATAGTCACGATCAAACGCCAAGGCGCTCTTGCGATGTTCGGTAATTACTTGAAAGCGATCACCCTTAGGAACGTTAAGAACATCCAGAAGGGTCTGGTAGACGATTTCCCCGGCTTGAGCGCGATATTCCTCTGATTTTCCTTCGATGAGGTCGATCCGAACAATTGGCATTTCTCCTCCTCCTTCTGGGAATGCTGATTTCATTACGCGATATGCTCGGAGAGCCGAGCGATGTCGTTCTGCGCCGTCTCAGCGCTTCTGAGGATATCGAGCGCTCATTTCAGCGCGCCTCTGCTCCGAGACGTTGCTGCCGAGGTTATCGAGCAATTGAAAGAGCGTGGGAATCTTCGCGCCGGTTGCCCACTGTCCATCGTCGATTTCGACGCACATTGTGAAGATCCCGGTATCGTCTTCCTCCCTGCCGACACCCAGCGCGGCCTTCAGGACACGCGCGACTTCTTTGACCGCCCTTGACTTCAACTCTGCGTTCATCAGACCTTGCGCCGCGATGATGCGGGCGAGCGCCATTTTCCGCCCCTTCACGTATGTGTCGTCAAAGCGGCCGCCAACCGCCCAACTGTCGGCTGGCATGGTATGGAACCACATCCAGTCGATCATCTTCGCGGACTCGGTAGGGCCTCCGACCTCTACGGTCATTATGGTATTGGACAACTCTTCTGCAAGCTTCGCGCGAATTTCATCGGACAATTTTTCTCTGGTAAACACTTCGACAAATGGCATAATTTCCTCCTTCATAGGGGTTGAAGCGTATGAGACCAATCTGGTCACATATTTCTTGACTCGCGTTTATTTTCCTTGGTAAACCGGCTTTCGGCCTTCCGCCTCTGCCTTCCGGCCTTCTAGAAAGTCCTTCGTGTGAAAAAGGGCTCCAAATTGCGCGTCGAGTTTTGCCAATGCCTCTTCTTCAGTGTGATCAATCGCTAGGTGAGCGGATGCCAATGAGGTCTTGATGCCAAGCGGGCCGCAATCGGCAATCTTGTTCGCGATTCGAATGCCAGCCTCTAGCGCTTCCTTCGCATCCAGAGCTACGTTCTGCACTTCTCCCATACGGTATGCTTCTTCGGCGCTCCAATGATCTCCAGTCAGGATGTAGCGCATGGCATTCCCCCAGCCTACTTCCCGTGGGAAACGGGTGGTCGATCCTCCTCCTGGGAATCGGCCGTGAGTGTTCTCATCCTGTCCAAAACGAGTGTCCGCAGACGCAATCCGGATATCAGCAACGAGAAAAAGCTCATGCGCGATATTCCAGGTATCGCCATGCGTAACCACGATCAGAGGCTTGGTGAGGCGCGGAGCACGCTTTTTAAGAGGGTCTATCGTCCCAGTGCTCGCGATCCAGGGCTTGCCCGTCCCTGCGAGCGATCTAAATCCCTCAACGTCGATCCTCTTGAAAAGTTCTCCCCGTGGCCAAATAGAATCGCGGCGCGCAGCGAGGGATCGTGGTCATATTGGTATGGTAATATGCTTCGGCCAGTTGTTCGAACGTCTCAGGATCAATGCGGTTCTGGATGTAAGGACGATTGATGCCAAAAAGGACGATCTGTCCGCGGCGCTCTATGGTCAGCTTTGCTCCAGAACTGAACGGTACGTTCTGAAGCGTGATGGCTGGGGTGTCAGTCTGTTGTGGTGTATCTTGAGCGCCAGCGAGGTTGGGCAAAGCTCCCACCGTGGAAGCGCCGCCAAGTACTGCCGCAATTTTCAGAAAGCTCCGGCGGCCTAAATCATTCAGACGAGTCATTTTGTTTCCATCTCCCTTCGTTTCATTGGAAGTTGCGCGAGATTCATACATGAGTTACCAAGAAACGACACCTTGAATCCTCTCGGCTCTTATCGCTTGCATAGATTGTTCTCCTGTTTCTTGTCGTTCTTCCGCTGAACGAAAAGCTCTCATTACGCGAGATCTCTGTAGCCAGCCTGTAATCATTCATTCCATTGCCGAAATGGCAACACCAGGTAAAGATCTGTGCCTTTGGGAAGGTGCGCAACGTAGGGCATTCCGTTCGAGCCGTCGTGACTCAGTGGCTGTAGTTCAGCTTGAAATTGATGCGGACTGACAATCATGATGTGCGGGCCGACATGGAAGTCTTTACTCGAGCCGTTCCCGGACTTGTTCGGCACCCAAGCACCGACATACATGTAGGCGATTCCGACCGTGTCGATATGAGGATCGCGGCCGGCAAGGCTGTCCTGCATCCACCGCAGGAATATCGGGTCGAAGCACCCTGGCTCATCGTGCGGATACCCAGGAACAGCCGGGAGACAGGTCCATTCGTCCGATCCTTTGCGAAGAAGTCGGTATTCACCTCCGGGCGCCGATGGCCAATCGAGCAGAGTTGCGTCCTTGGTGATGAATGCGGGACCGGCGCGCAATGCGTCCGCGATCTTCTCCGCGTCAGTCAGCGGCAATCGATCTGACGACTGAGCAAAGGCGGTGACTGCCGTCAGAAAAACAGTTGCGAGTAGATTTATCCAAACGTTAGTGCGGATCATGTGTTTCTCCTTTTGAGGCCTGCGTTCTTGTCCGAATGTGTAGAAGCGCAGGAGAAAAATGTGTTGCGTTTTCTTAGATACTCGGGCGTGCTATCTGTTACATGCATTGTTAGAATGTCTCTCATGCGCGATGTGCATTTAAGTAACCTGGATCTGAACCTTATGCATCCCCTCCGTGCGCTTTTGGAGGAGTGCCACGTCACCCGCGCGGCGAAGCGAAGTTTCTTGAGTCAGTCGGCGATGAGCAGGGCGCTGGAGCGGTTACGCGATATGTTCGGAGACCCCCTTCTTGTTCGTAACGGCCGCGGTTATGAGCGCACGGTGCGGGGAGAACGTGTGCTGCGAGAGTTGGAGTCGCTCATGCCCCGGCTTGAGGATATGGTGCGAGGAGAAAAATTCGATCCGGCCCGAAGTCAGGAAGTATTTCGCGTGGCCATGAGCGACCATGCCTCGATGATTGTGCTGCCATCGCTCTTGGCGAGCGTGAGGAGGGCAGCGACTCACGTAAAGCTGGAAGTGTCCGCGTCTGGGGCTGAGACTTATGAGGATGTCGCGGCGGGAAGAATCGATACGTTTCTTTGCGCAGAAGAAGCGCCTCCATCCCTGGAGTCCGACACGCTCTTTACCTTCGATTTTGTCTGTCTAGTTGGCGCGGCTCTGCGGGTTCTTGCTCGCCGTCTTACGCTGAAACAATATCTGGAGTTTCGGCACGTCCTGGTCGAGATACGGGAGGGGCAACAGCCTTTAGTGGATCGCACTTTGTCGCAGCTTGGCGCAAAGCGGCAGGTCGCGCTTACTCTGCCATTCTACGTGCCCGCGATCTTTGCCATCGCACAGACTGACTTAATTCTCACCGTGCCACGCAGATTGGCAAAGATCACGGTGGGCATGGCTGGTGTACGCGTCGTGGAAGCGCCTCGTGAGATTAAGTCCTTTCCGTATTTCATGGCATGGCATCCACGACTCACCAATGAACCTGCTCACAAATGGTTTCGTGAACAACTGCGGTCGGCTGTTCGGACCGTCTGAGCAATTCGAAGCTGGCATCGTTCGAGTTGGCGCTGAAGACGGATTTTGTGTGAATGGACGTGAGAGTCGATACTCTTGCCGCCGATTCCGGGTGGATAACGGGCAATCCGAAAGCTCAGTGGATAGCCCAACGGGCCACAAGTCGGCTTCGAGGAAATCGCCCATCGTTCTCCCAGAAGGCCCGCTCACCCAAACCTCTCATGCCCATTCTTATTGTGTGTAGAATATTGTGCCGTTCGGTGACTGAAGGAGAATATTCCTACTCGCTATCTAAGAACACTCCGGACCGAACCTCTGACATGCGATTCAGAGACATTGGCCGGTTAAGAACGGCAAACCGGAAACTATCTAGAAACGCCTGTCCGCAACGGCAACTCCCACTCCGAAATTCTGTTTCTGCTGGGGAGGCTTTAGAGTATGGGTCCGCAGATGGGAGCCTTATTGACAAATCGGAACTTGCGTCAAATCCTCGCTGCTCTGGCGGCAGAGCCTCGGCATCCGTTGTGGGAGGCACGATGAAGCGGCAGCGTGGAACAGGGTCGATCTACCTGCCGCCTGATAGCACCGTGTGGGCGTTCCAGATTTATGTGAATGGTCAGCGCGAGAGAGGCAGTACGGGTTGTCGCAGCAAGCGTGAAGCTGACGCCTTCCTGCGTAGAAAATTGGCAGAATACTCTGCCGGGCTTTCAATGCCTAAGAGTGACAGGGTCACAGTGGAAGAATTGATGAACGATCTTCTCTTGCGGCACAGAAATGACGGCAACAAATGCATCGCAGATGATGAGTCCCGCTGGAAGACCCATATTCAGCCTTTCTTCGGACATCTCCGTGCAACGCAGGTGTCCTCCGACCTGATTGAGAGATACATCAACCATCGAAAATCTCAGAATACCCGCAGCAAGAAACCTCCTGAGAACGCGACCATCAACAGGGAGTTGGCACTGTTGAAGGCGGCTTACAACTACGGGGCGGAAAAGACACCTCCCAAAGTTATGCGGGTTCCTCACTTCCGAATGCTGGAGGAGCGGAATGTCCGAAAGGGATTCGTTAAGGACTCGGAGTACATCAGACTGGCTCAAACTACGGCTAAAGAAGAGACGGCGAAGCTGCGTCCTTGGCTGCGTGCAATGTTTGAATGCGGCTGGTGCTACGGCTGGCGAGAAGACGAGATACTAAGCCTTCGCGTGCGTCAGTTCGATCCGATGGTGTGCTGGCTCAGCCTGAAATGGAGGGGCAACGCTCTCCATTAGTGTAGGTTCCGCACCTTCGGGGCGTGGATTTTCAAGGCATTGGGGGGTCTATCGTCCGATCTCTCTGATCGGTGCGAGAGAACAAACTGCCGCACCGTCAAGCATCGGCTCGATGAGCCCCGCCACGCTATCCCTCGGCATGGTTGCATCCCTGCAGTGCCCGCTTCCGTTTCGCATGGCCGAGTTATTGTAGCTCGGCATCGACGGTTTGTGGCATCGTCTCACAGAGAGAGCGTTTGGTCACGGCTCGTTCCCGGAGCCCTGCAACATGACGGCCGCTCAACTGTTCTCCTAACTTTTTAGTTGACAAGCCAAATTCATGGAGCTATTGTCCTAACACGTTAGGAGATCGAAATGGGCGGCAAACGAAAATCCCAGCAGCAACTCACGCCTCTGGAGTTGCAGATCATGACTGTGCTATGGGACTGCGGTCCTTCCAACGTCCAATCGGTCCAAGAGAAACTTGCCGGATCGCCGAGACTGGCGTACACCACCGTGCAGACGATGCTCAACGTTCTTCATCGTAAAGGGAGGGTACGGCGGAGATTGCGGGGCAGGGCGTACGACTATGCACCAGTGTTGACCCGAGAGAAGGCAGCAAGCAACGCAATCGGGGACATGATTGATCGACTCTTTGGCGGTTCGGTGGACGGTCTCCTCATGAGCCTCGTCAAGAACGAGCAACTCGATCCCACAAAACTTCAGGAGTTGAGCGGTTTGGTAGAGGAGCACGAGCGCGGCAAGGAGGGAAAAGCCCAATGAATCCGATTAATGAGATTGTTGTCACGTATGTGACGAACGCCCTCTGGATGACATGCGTCATCGCGGCAGTCACAGTGCTTCTTTCGCGAGCATTGCGTCGTGGCCCTTCTTCGCATCGGCATGCATTGTGGGTTGCGGCTTTGCTGCTTACTGTGTTGCTTCCCTTTGTGAGTTTGCGTGGTTCTCGAAACAATGACAAGCTAAGTTCCGAGTCTGTTGCAGCAGCGAGCGCGGTTCAGCCGGGAGAAACAGGTTTTAGCGGCGACTCTTCCTGGGCACTCTGGCGGCGAATGCGGCATGGCGGCCATCCGGTACAGTTCGGCCCGCTCTGGGTTGGGTTTGTCGCACTGCTTTACTTAGGCTTCATTTTCTATCGAGCAGTTCGCCTCTATCGCGGATGGCAGTCACTCCGGGCAATGTTATGTAAGTCAAGCGAGCCGCAGATACCGCCGGCGATGCGAACTGTGGTCGAGCAATGTCACTCGCTGCTGGGCATGAAACCCGTACCTATATTGTTGTCACTGGAAGGAAAGGGGCCAGCAACGCTGGGAATCCACAATCCCGTTCTGGT
Source organism: uncultured Acidobacteriota bacterium (assembly GCA_963796095.1). Classification (GTDB taxonomy): domain Bacteria; phylum Acidobacteriota; class Terriglobia; order Terriglobales; family Acidobacteriaceae; genus JABDBE01. The sequence goes on along the minus strand of CAWCKL010000040.1, from coordinate 463,746 downwards.
TTTGCCGGAGTGGTTCTTCTCGCAAGCATCGGAGGATGAGCTCTCTTCCGTCCTGGGTCATGAATTGGCGCACATCCGGCGGCACGATTTCCTTCTGAATCTGGTTTACGAACTCTTAATTTTGCCCATCTCCTTTCATCCTGCCGCTGCTCTGATCAAGGCGCGCATCGATCAAACACGGGAACTAGCCTGCGACGAGATCGCGGCGGAATGCCTATCCACACGTACGCAATACGCCCGCTCCCTTTTGAGCATCGCCCAGTCCATGGTTGCGAACCAGCGTCCGGCAACTGTTGGGTATGCTTTGGGACTATTCGACACAAACACACTGGAGGATCGCATCATGAATGTACTCGCAAAAGCCAATCGCTTCCGCAAGACATGGGCACGAGCATCGGCCCTTGGCGCCTCGGGACTGTTAATCACGACGTGTCTCGGAGTATCGGGGTTTTCCATTCAGGTCACTCAACCCCACAACACGGACGCTAATCTGCAGCCATTTGTTGGCACTTGGCAGGCAAGATTCAAAGGCAAAGTCTTCGAAACGATCAAGTTGGGGAAACAACAGGGCAAGCTGACCGGGAGCGTGCGTGGCGCCGACATCGAAGTGGACAAAGACGGCGAACTTACAAGCGCGCATGCAATCGACAGTAGCGATCCTGACCCTATCGTGGAAGCCACGCTTGCGAGCGGGATACTGCGGATCACTATAAAGGAAAAAGACTCGGAGGATACTATTCAATTTGAGATGAAACTAACTGGACCCGATCAGGCAGAGCTTCGGATACTCGCGCCACCCGACGTCCCCACTCCTAAGCCGTGGAAGTTGGAGCGAGTGAAGGATGGTCAATAAAAGCCTAGACCAACTCGCGACCTGCGAATCGGCATGTGCCAGTCACCTACGAGCATAGATTAGCTCGTAGCGACGCCGCTTGCTGGCGACGGAGCTGGCGCTGCCGCCGAGCCGCTGCCAACTTCCGGTCCCGTTCAGTGTGAATCTCCCGCTGGTGTCCGGCCAGCATATCCTTCGGCGTGACGTAGCCAATGGCACTGAAGCCTTCGGGTCCCTGGCGTTCATGTACACGACGAAGTGCGTATCCGAAGTGAACAGAGACATCTGGCCTTTCGCGTCGCGACGATCGGCGCAATGCGCGTACGCCTCAATGAGTTCTCGGATCGCGAGACGATCCGCGGCTTCGCTGGGAGAGATCGTCAGGTGCTGGCTCATGAGAGTGTCTCCTTAAGACTCAAGTGGCACGGGTTTTTTCGGCAAGACTTTCGGCACGTTTACCGATCTTTTAAAGTACGAGTTCGAGCTGTTGCAGCTCTTCCGAAGAGACGTTCTGGAAGGTACGTTTGATGAGTGCCGTGTGCCGGCGAAAGAGAGGAGCAAACATTTGCCGTCCTTTTTCAGTCAGAGACACCGTTCTGACCCTACGATCGCGGCTGCTCTCTACGCGGCTGACAAATCCTTTCTTGTATAGACGATCTACCGCCACGCTGACTGATCCTGGATTGAGGCCAACCTTTGGACCGATGGCATTCACTGGCATCGGTTCCTTATGGAACAGTACTTCGAGGCTTCGAGGACCCGAAAGTCAGACTCTCCCAATCCCTCCGCCAGTAGTGTCGGAAACACATAGCGCGACATCGATTGCCAGGCTTTCAGCATGATTAGCCAGGCATGAAGGGCTTCCGGAGGCCTTTTGCGGTCTTCCATAAAAATGTGAATCCTTGGCGTTATACTCGATATCAGATATATCGATATCGATACGAATGATATCGATGAGACAAAAGGAGGCTACCATGAGCAATACGATTACTGCAGCTCCACCGCAAACCTCAACCACTACGTGGAACATCGACCCAGCTCACTCCGTCGCGGAGTTCAAAGTCAAACACATGATGATAGCCAATGTGAAAGGCCAATTCTCCAAGGTTTCGGGTGTGTTGGTCCGGGATGAATCAGACCAGGCGAACGATCGCGTGGAGGCCACGATTGAAGCTGCTTCCATTCACACCCGCGATGAACAGCGCGATGCTCACCTAAAGAGCGCGGATTTCTTCCACGTTGAAAAGTTTCCCACCTTGCACTTCAAGTCGACCGGCATCAACGTCGTGGGCGAGGGAGAATTGTCAGTGGAAGGTGACCTGACGATCCATGGGGTCACACGCAAAGTTCGCTTTGCGGTGGAAGGGCCGACGTCCCCTGTCAAGGATCCCTGGGGGAACACTCGGATTGGGGTCTCGGCAAGCACCAAGATCAATCGCAAGGACTTCGGTTTGACGTGGAACACTGCCCTCGAGACCGGCGGAATTCTGGTAGGGGACGACGTCACCATCGCCCTGGACGCCCAATTCGTGAAGGCTTAACAGTCGGCCGCGATGGAGTTGTTCTGGATCGAGGTATCGAATGACGCACTCGCTGCCGAGTGGAGACAAAGCCGGGTGCTGAGTAGAGGGGCCAAAAGCGTAATGTTGGCGGGCGGAGGGATCGGCATTCGCGCCCGCTTGAACGGCGAGCAGACTTTCGTTCTCTCTGGCAATCATTTGAAATCGCGACCCCGAGGCGGTCGCGCTCCACTCCGGCCGCCGCCGGCCGACTGGCCGGTACCTGCCGTTGCGTTTTCAAGAACAGTTCCGGCTCGGCCAAGATGCGCTCGCGGACCACGCGCGAGCCCTCCCGCCAGGCAGCGTAGAGTTGTCCTGCTTCCCGCGTATTGCAATGCTGCTGCACGAAGGCGGACGCCATGCGCACGTAGTCTTCTAAGCTGACACGCGCCACCGGCACCAGATACTTCATGGCCAGTTGCGCCCCCAGCTTTCCTTCCCGCACTTGCTGCTGGATGCTTTCCGGCAACAACTCCACCAAGGCCAACCGCCGCGACGCCCAACTCACGCTGCGGTCGAAGCGACGCGCCAACTCCTCTAACCCATAGCCGAAACTTTGTTCCATCTCCACCAACAGTCAACCTTGTTCGAGCGCACTTTCCTGGGGAGTGCAGCGCAAAGTCCATTCCAGGAGAAGAGCTTCGGCGGCGCTCATCGCCCACACTGTGGACTCGCGCTGACTGCCAAGAAAATTCTAAGCAGGACTAGCGGTTTTCCAGTTGTGTTGAGCTGTCGGAGCAGATAACGTTATCCCTTCTTCCGAACCTTAGTTCACCCGTTTCCACCATTTGCTCGTGAAACGGAGTATAACGAGGACAGTCCACTCCGCATCCTTCCGCCTCGCCGCGAATTGACGGTTCCTTGCGAAGCCGATAAACTCCCACCGCAAGGATGCATCATGAATGAGACATCCGCCTCCACGCCTTTGGTAACGATCCGAGTTTTCGTCGTAGAGGATTTTGGACCATTCCGGCGATTCGTCTGTTCGACGATCAAAGAAGTGACGGAATTGCAGATCGTCGGCGAAGCGTCGGACGGGTTAGACGCCGTTAAGAAAGCCGAAGAGCTACAGCCGGACTTGATTCTCCTGGACATTGGCCTTCCAAACCTGAACGGCATTGAGGCCGCTCGCCAAATTCGCAAGCTCTCACCTCAATCCAAGATACTGTTCATCAGCCAGGAATCCTCTCCTGACGTAATTGAAGAGGCTCTGAGCTTTGGGGCGATGGGCTACGTCATAAAGGCGCATGCAGGAAGGGAACTGCTACCTGCTATCGAAGCGGTGCGAGAGGGCAGGCAGTTTGTCAGCAGTGGAGTGGAACTCGGGGCGCCGACTGTGTTCGCCAGAGACGAACGAGCGATTACGCAGCAGTAGATGCCGCGCCACGTCTCCACAGTTGGTGCAACTCAGGTTTAGGAATAGTGAACTCGGCGAAGCCGCAATCCAAGCAGACGACAAGCTTCGGAAATACCAACACAGCGGCCTTGTCACAATCTCTGCGGAGGTGGATGTTGATCTCCGCGTCATATTCTGTCTGGCTGTTCGACGCGCACGATCTACAGGACACAGCGCACTCCCCTTCGGCCAGAAGTGGATTGAATTGTAAAACAGGATTACGTTAGCGAACAATGCCGAGGACGACCCATGTGGCAGCTTGGAGTCTTAGCTGGCACACAGGCTCTCGCCGCGCAAATTATCCCCATTCAACCCTTAACCATCGCTCTAACTCTTCAATACTACTGCTAAATGACGATTAAGTCTAGTTTTTTGATAGCCATTCAGCCTTCTCTCGTTTTGGCATTCCTGTGCATGTTCTGTGGCTGTGGCTGAAATTAAACTCATGCGATACGCGAAGACAGATACCGTCTACAAGGGGCTCGCCGAGAACGAACGACTAACCCAGAGGGCTCGGCTCAAAGCGACCGATTCGGGCGCTCGCTCAAGCACCTCGTCAACGCACTTGCCGATCTCGATTCGTACGGTGTGGCCTTCGTCAGCCTCCGTGACAATCTGGACCTCTCTACTCCCTCGGGGCGGTTGATGTTTCAAATCAGTGGGGCTATGGCCGAGTTCGAGAGATCGTTGATTCAGGAAGATGTCCGTGCCGGTTTACGCAACGCCAAGCTCAAGGGAAAGACGCTCGGGCGTCCATCCTTAATATTAGACTCGGCTAGAATTGCCCAACTTCGCGCCGCTGGAGCATCCGTACGTGCTATTTCAGCGCAATTAGACGTATCGCCCTCGACCATCCATAAGGCCCTACAAAAGCGTACGCAAAACCCCTAGTCGCAGCCATCCCGCCAGCGCGTGCAAATTATTGATTTTGGGTGCTTAGACTTTTGCTGGTCGGCGTTTGTTTAAGTCATGATTTGAAAACGCCACGACGGCGAGACAGGTACGATGCGCGGCTGACGCGGAGCTATCCCATCAGCACGCGTATCAATCGCGTGGCTAACGACGACGTCAATGATGCAGCATCGTTCTTCGGCTGCTGTTCGGGGCATCGCAAACCGCGCGAGCGTATAAAGCCCAGCAAGTGGTCCGGAGTGGCAACTGGAATCCATTGGACCTAACTTTGTTATTGGGCTGGCAACTGACAGGGAAGATTCTTGGAATTTACGGAATGGTGCGCATCGGACAGGCAGTTGCAAAACGCGCTCGCGGCTTTGGGATGAAGATCCACTACCACGATCCGCATCGCTTGTCTCCCGAAAGCGAAGGAGACGCGATATTCCACGATAACCCCTATCATTTGCTCAGAATCAGCCCATGTCTGAGCTTAAACGCACCCGAAACAAAGCAAACCCATTACTTCCTCGACGCAAAAGCAATTGCGTGCTTGCCGCGTGGCGCAATCGTTGTGAACGCTGCCAGAGGTGGCATAGTGGTCGATGAGAATTTGATTGCTGCCCTCAAGAGTGGCCAGGTCGCAGCCGCCGGATTGGACACGTACGAGGGAGAACCGGAGCTGAATCCGGGATATCTGTCGTTGAAGAACACATTCCTGCTGCCACACATAGGTGCAGCTACTATCGGGACGCGAACGGCCATGGGCATGCTGGCGCTGGACAACATTGATGCAGCCCTGGGAGGAAGGCCCGCTCCTTCTCTTGTGACTTAACTCAAAATTTCCGAGTCCATCTTCGGGACTAGGTCCGAGTATCTGATACAGACCCCGAAAGTATCGGAACTCTTGCTGTCCATCGCTCCGGATGTTGAAGGTCTCGTCGATCCTGTGCTCAATAAAAGTGACGCGTTATTGACACTTGACAAGATTTTCATTGCTGGCTGATGAAGCGTCTCTCCGATTTGGTCTTTTCTGTCGTCTTAATCTCAATCATTTACCAATTTGTCCGGCGGATCACAGACTTGGCACGATTCGTGCACATTCGTGATATAGCAGGCAGTTTTGAGGAAACGGTTCGAAATAAGAAGGAGCCAACTGTGGCATACCGCAGCGTCAATCCGGCAACGGGAGAGGTACTCAAGACCTTTCCCGAGCATACCGATGAGCAGATGTGGAATGCGTTGGCCACCGCGGACAAAGCGTTTCGAGGCTGGGCGGCGCGGCCTTTCAGCGAGCGTTCGAAGATTATTGGCAGGTCCGCTCAGATTCTTCTGGAACAGAAGGAAGAACTCGCTCGCCTCGCCACATTGGAAATGGGGAAAACAATCGCCGAGAGCCGAGGCGAAGTGGAACTGAGCGCTTCCATCATGCAGTACTTCGCGGATAAGGCCGAAGTGTTCCTCGCGCCGAAGAAGCTCGACTCTGCCATGGGCGACGCTCGCCTCGAGTATTCACCCTTCGGCGTCCTTCTCAGCATTCAGCCCTGGAACTATCCTTATTATCAGCTATCGCGCTTTGCCGGTCCCCATCTGATGTCCGGCAATGTGATGCTCCTCAAGCACGCGCCTGGTGTTCCCCAGTGTGCATTAGCCTTTGAACAGGTTCTTCGCGAGGCCGGCGTACCCGAAGGTGTCTGCACCAATCTGTTCCTGAGCAACGATCAAGCTGGGGCGCTGATCGACGACCCGCGGGTGAAGGGTATCGCTCTCACCGGTTCCGAGCGCGCGGGAGAGGCACTGGCATCACGCGCGGGAAAGAACCTGAAGAAATCGACGATGGAGCTCGGCGGCAGTGCTGCGTTCGTTGTTTTGGACGATGCTGATCTTGACCATACCGTAGCCATGGCGATCCTAGGTCGGTTTGGCAACAACGGGCAGACTTGCATCGGAGCAAAGAGATTCATCGTAGTTAAATCGATGCTGGACAAATTCCTCCCCCGATTCATCGCCGCTGCCAAGAAGCTGAAGCTCGGGGACCCGCTCGATGAAACGGTAACCTTGGGACCACTCTCTTCCGATGCAGCGCTGCAGCTGATCCTGCGTCAGATTCAGCAGGCCACGAGTCACGGAGCGCAAATGCGGCTGCCTCCTCATGGCGCATGCCAATCCATTGGATGTTCTCGCGGGTGCGAATCGAATCCGTGATGCCATTGAGCGAATCACCGGGGACTCCGTAAATTCGCTGAACGTCCGCTTCTAACAAGACGTCTACCAGCAGGTCAGCCACTCTCTTTGCCATGGTCATTCCTTCTCGAACCTATTTGAATTCCTGAATTCGCCTTCTTGCTGAAAAGTGAAGCGAAACGCATGAAGGTTTCACACCCGCAGCGCTGAAACCCGCAGTGCTGAAGAAAGAGGCAGAAAATTACCTACCTCGGAGCATTACCTTCTCAAGTCCTTCAGCGTTTTTAAATCATCGACGACGTATGCCAGAGAAGCCCGCATGCCTTTGCCACAACGCACGGGAGCCAGGTCGGAGAGTTCTTCGCCTCTGCACACCGGCAGCGTCAAAGAACCTTCACCGATCCACGCCTGCTCGATCTTCACGTCGTGGGGAACGTTCTCGACCAGTTCGTGAATAGCCGGATGGTCCTGCTTGTCAGCTGCGAGACGCGGGGTGTGAAGAAGATTGACGATCGGCCTCTGCGCCAACCGCGACGGATCCGTTACCGGTTCCTTCAGCGTGACAATCCCTTCGGCCAGTCGATGCCCGCCCGACGTTGCAGACCCGGCAAACTTGGATTCCGGGGCGAGGGCAGGTCCCGCCTTTCCTGTCGCAGCGTAATACCGGGTCTGAAAAACCTGGCCAATGCGCTTGGGATAGCCCTGCGTCCAACCGCGGGCGACTGCCGCGTCGTTGTCAACGAAAATATATGGACAGTAAGCGACGGGCTTGCCTTGGTACAACGCATCTACGAGTATGAAAAACTCGCGGTACTGATAACGGGCCGGGTCGAGATATTCTTCGTCGTTCCCGCTGAACTGCCAATCGTAGAAAAGAGCATTGGCGTGACCATTGGCGGAGCGATCGGGGTCGAGCCCGGGAGGTAACACAGCCGCCACGGCAGAAGGCTCCGCCCAAAATTCAATATTGAGAAAGTCTGAAGAGTAGTACCAGGGCGGAGGTGGATTCAGCGTCGATTTGCCTTTTGGTGTAAGCGGATAATTGAAGCCTTTAAGCATTTGTATCTCCTTCTTAATTTTTTGTTTAGCGTTCTGGTTGGCAAGAACTCGAGCAAATCGTCTGCACATCCGTGACTTTTCATTTACCCAGTGCGCTTACCGGCATTCGGAGCGGGCGAGAGGATGACTGTCAGAGTCTTCACGCCCTGAGCCGGATGGACAGTAATCCCACCGATATCTGCAGAACCAGAGGGCCCGGTCATCAGAACGCTGTATGGCCTCAGTTTGAAGTATGGGTGTTCGTATGCATCGTGGATATTCCCGACGATCTGCTTTGGGTCAAGCAGGACAACGAGATCATGCGCCAGGAACGCGATAGTGTTCACTTGCAATTCGATGTCGGAGAGCAGTATGGAACCGGTTTCGGCCACACCCATCGGCGAACGCAATATACAGACATCGATTGTGCTCGCCTCCGACCAATGGTTGAGGCTTGCCGGCTTGATGGTACCGGCATACTCCGGGGTCGCCGAACAGGTGACCTTAGCATCCGGAAACTTGGCGCGCAGGAACGAATCGAGATTAGGCACATCTTCGGTGACAACGACTCCGGCCATGCGGGCGATGGACTCGCAAAAGGCGGCCACAAGGTCGGCGGGCTGAGCCGTGTGGAAATGAGGGACAGTGGGCATCGGCTCCGTGGCCGGCTGGTTGCCTCGAACTGCGTCCAGAATCGTGTTCCTCGAAAGCGCCCGACTCGAGCTCATAGTCCCACCTCGTTCGTCTTGGGGCGATGATTTCTATACCAAGCGTGAAATGTTTCCGTGGCGGCATCCGGGACATCCCGGTACTTACCCCATGCATTCAGGCGGTTGTAGACGGCGAAGTGGGGAAGGACTTCCAGTGCGGTTGACAGTGTGGCCGTCGCGATCTGGTAGAGCGTCGGATGGCTGAGCACCTTGTCGGCGACCCGCATGGCCTCCTTTTTCACGACCTGGACTTTGGTCGTTCTCCTCCATCACTTCGCGCCACCCGTAGATCTGCTCATGTATGTCGATCTTGACCGGACACACGTTCGTGCAGCTGCCATTCAGGGTCGAGGCGAAAGGAAGCTCGCTGTACTTTCGAATCTCAAACGTAGGCATCATGATGATGCCGATTGGCCCCATATAAGTGGAGCCGTAACTCAGGCCACCGCTTCTGCGGTACACCGGACAAGTGTTCATGCATGCCGCGCAGCGAATGCATTTTAGGGAACGCCAGAACCGCTTCATTCCGAGACGCTCCGACCTTCCGTTATCGACCAGGATGACGTGCATGGTCGCCCCTTTGCGCGGTCCGCGGAACGTCGAAGTGTACTGTGTGATCGTCTCGCCCACGGCGCTTCGGGCGAGTAGCCGAATGAAGACCGCAAGACTTTCCGTCGTGGGAATAATCTTTTCGATCCCGACCGAGCATATGTGTAGCTGTGGCGTGTTCGCAGAGAGATCGGCATTCCCCTCGTTGGTCGCCACAACAATGGCCCCGGTTTCCGCAACGACGAAGTTTGCGCCCGTCATGCCGGCGGTTGCGTTGAGGATGTCTGGCCGGGTGTTCTCGCGCATTACCCCTGCGAGGTAAGCGGCATCCTCGTTCTTGGGATCCGACCCGTACTTTTGAGAGAACAGGATGGCAACGTCCTGATTCGTCTTGTGGAACGCGGGGCCGACGATGTGCGATGGGGGCTGATCGTCCAGTTGCTGGATGCGCTCTCCGAGGTCAGTCTCTGTGACGCGAACCCCTCGCCTCTCAAGGAACGGACGCAGTTCACATTCCTCCGTCAGCATGGATTTGGACTTGACCAGCGTGTTCATTCCTTGTCCGGCCAGGATGTCATAGACAATTTGGTTATGCTCGTGAGCATCCCTGGCCCAGTGCACGATCACGCCGTTGGCTGTAGCCCGGGCCTCAAATTGAATAAGGTAGTCGGAGAGGTTCGACAACGTGTGCTCCTTGATTTCCGACGCTAATGTCCGCAGTTCCTCCCACTCAGGAACCTTCCGGGCCGCGGCATCGCGCCTCATTCTTATTGCCCAGAGCATCTTATCGAGCCGTTGCTCATGGGCGGTGTCGGCCAGAAACTTCTCGGCATTCTTTGCTTGGTCGACTGGCCTACTCATAGAGACACTCCATTCAGTACTTCTGCGAGGTGATAGAAGGGAATATCTTGCTTTTGCCTGCGCGCGCACCCTTGAAGGTGCATCAGGCAAGACATGTCCGAGGAGACAATGCAGTCTGGCGACGCCTTCTGCACGAAAGCCAGCTTGTCGTATCCCATCTTTGCGGAGACCGCCTCCTCGGTCACCGCAAAGGTGCCACCGAAGCCACAGCACTCGTCCACGCGCTCGAACTCGACGAACTCAATGCCAGAAACGCCGCTGAGTAGAGCTCTTGGCTTCGAGAAGACCGGGTCATGCACCCGTTCGGACATCGAAGCCATATTCAGTCCACGAATCGCAGAGCAACTGGTGTGCAGTGCGACCTTATGCTCGAATGTCGCCCACGGAAATTCCCGAATCTTCAGAACGTCGTGGAGGAACTCAACCAGGTCATAGGTATTTCGGACTAGATTTTGCTTTTCCGGTGAGTCCGCCGCAGCAGTGAATTTGTTGCGGACATGATGAGTGCAACTGCCTGACGGAGTGACCACGCAATCAAAGGACCCGAAGACTCTGGCGCAGTGCTCTTCGGTGGCTCGCGCCTCTTCATAGCAGCCGCTATTGGCCATGGGCTGGCCGCAACACGTCTGTTCCTCCGGATATGCGACATCGACACCTAATTTTTCGAGCAACTCAAGGGTGGCTATGCCGACGTGTGGATAGAACATGTCAATGTAACAGGGGACCATGAGCGCGACTTGCATCGTCATCTCACCTCATAAGCCTGAAAGTGCTCGAGCCGAGCCGGAAGCTTGCGGGCGTCCGAGCGTGCCGCCACCGAACTAAGCAAGCTCACTGCCATCGCGAAGTACCAATACCTCTGCCGTCGAGCGGCATGAAAACGCAGACCGAAACTGAGATTTACGCGGCAATCGTCTCGGGATATACCTGAGCAATCGAGTGCTGACAGGAAACGGACAGTGTCAGGACCCGTGACAGGAAAGCCAAAGTCAATCGAATGACATTGCCAGGAGCCAAATCTCTGACACTAGTCAGCCGCAATTGAGACGCGTTCCTCCGCCTCTGGCTCCATTCCGCTCTTGAAACAGAGAGGACGCTGCCCCGGGACAGCACCGGGCATAACGTCACTGGCCGAGGGTTCGTTAAGGTTCGACGGGCATTTCCGAGGGTGTTTTAGGGGGCTCAGGGAGCCATCCGTGCCTTTGCTTTCAAGTAGTTACGAACCATTAGTTCCATGCCACGGCAGCGTTTGAGTAAAGTCTCAAATGAAGGACCGCGACTCAGGCATCGTCCCGACGCGGCGACGAATGATAGGACAAGTGCTGATTCATTTCTGATCACAAACTCCGGCTTTAGGTTTGAGTCCGTGAATCGTAGAAATGCTCTTTGCTCGTTGTAGACGACTGGCGCCGACAATGCAGCCATGCACCAGCCTCTCATGTACAACTTCGGTACAACCGAGGCGAAAGAAAATGTGGTTTTCTGGCCCTTGAGCTTGAGGGTGACGCCGATCAATCTCCTCCATGATCCGTTCTGCCCAGCGGATCGAATCGGCAATGGCGCTCACCGTCGTAGGAGCCGTGCTCCGCTGTCGTACTGTGCCAGCTTCCGAGCTGCGAGGATGCTGGCAGCGATCAGCAGAATGCAGCTTTCGACCCTCGTCCACCGAGAGAGTCTATTCGCCGTTCGTTCGCCACTACGTTTGGGTCGTGTAAAGGTTGCGGCTCAGAGAGGAGAGTCCGCGACATCGGAGTCGGACGCCAAGGCACTTTCTACTTGGTCACAAAGGTCAAAAACAGGTCTTGAGACGCCTCTGCCAACCCAAACCTCGTCTGACACCCGAATCGCCCCAAAGCGGCTTTTCAGAGCGCCTGTATTGTTACAATCCCGGCGAGGGAATCCAAGCACTCTTGGTTCGCAATGGGAAAATTCTCGCCCACAAAGCGAAACGGCGACTGCGATGAGATCGCCAACCCATCCACCGCCTACGGTCGGCGGCGGCGCAACTGGATTGATGCCCACGGTTCCGTCCCTGACGACCAAGTTGTCGATGCCTCGTGCGCCACTAAACACTGCATCGCGCTGCAACACTCCTATCTCTGTCCACGCGTCGAACAACCGCGCAAGTACCGCAAGATCGCCGACCGTGTTCACAGGCTGAAGATCGGTCAGCACTTCGATGTTCAAGGCGTCGGCACGGATGAGAGGATTCGCAACCGATTTCGCTCTGGCTTATATGCGGCTGCGCGGCTGGACAAGGTCTCGGTGCGTGGGCAGCCGGACGGGACTGTGCGCGTCACGAAAGTCGGGGAATGGCACAGCCTGCGAGTCTAAAGGCGCGGGGCACAGCGAAGTCCCCAGCGTAGCTGTCGCTGGGGGATTTTATTGGTAATTCTCCCTACCGTTTCCTACCAGAAATATCGGCTGACGACGGTCAGATCGGACGTAGCAGAGGCACGAAAACGCTCAAGTTACGCAAAACACTGCATCTTCCTGATACCATTGGCGGCGGGAAACGGATTCAAGAAAATCCCCCTCACGGCACCATTATTTACCAAACGCACGCCCAGAAATACATATTCATCTTGTCGCGAGCCTCTACGCGACACTTCGAGCCGGATCGAGAATGGGCATAAGTTGCGGTGTTAGAAAACCTCCTCAAAATCTATCCCTCCGGACCCGCATAAACATTGGTCGTTTTCTCTCCAATCCCTTGCGTTAGAAAAGTGTAGTTTGCTAACACGCCGATCCTGAACGTGTGTTGCAGGATTAGAGCTACTCCCCGTTGGCGAATGAGGAATTTACTCCGTGTTAGATTGCAGAGTCGACGGGACGACACCTTCCTGCAGCCTGCAGCCTCCAGCATTCTTGGCGGCGTCGCGTCCCGAAAAAGCATTAGCGTCAATTGGCGACAACCGCGGCCGCACTTCACCAGACGCGGCAATAGTTGGCCGGCATCATCGGCTGTCCGACTTTGCACCCGAATGCCTTACCGAACTCCGGCATATTTTGCACCACACCATCCACACGAAATTGCCGCGGCGAGTGCGGATCGGTCTGCACTTGCATCCGAAGTTGCTCAGGACGCGTATCTCCGCACCAGTTCTGACCGTATCCGAGAAAGAATTCTTGAAGCGGAGTGTAGCCGTCCGCCTGTTTCTGAGTGAGGTCGATGTTCTTTCGCTTGGCGTCTTCCAGGAAAGCAAGATAAGCGAGGCGCAGGCCTCCGTTATCCGCAGTGTTTTCGCCCAGGGTCAGCTTCCCATTGACTTTCGCGTCGTCGACCGCGGTAAAGCCGCTGTACTCGTTCACCTCACAGTCGGTTTTTTGCTCGAACCTCTTGGCGTCCTCGGCTGTCCACCAATCGGAGAGGTTTCCGTTCGCGTCAAACTTGCGTCCTTGGTCGTCAAAGCCGTGAGTGAGTTCATGCCCCACAATTGCCCCGATGTGGCCGTAATTTTCCGCATCGTCTGCGTGGGGATCAAAAAAGGTGGTTGAAGAATGCCAGCCGGAAAGTTGATGTCGTTCATGCTGGAGCTGTAATAGGCGTTTACAGTTGGCGGAGTCATGCCGAATTCGCCGCGATCTACGGGCTTGCCGATCTTGGCCAATTCACGCTCGTTCTCAAATTCAATGGCTCGCATGGCGTTGCCGTAAGCATCCCCGCGTAAGATAACGAGCTTGGAATAATTCCGCCAGTGGTCGGGATAGCCGATCTTGTCAGCCACAGCATGCAGCTTTTCCTTGGCGCGCACCTTCGTGGCTGGACTCATCCAATCCAAGGTATCGATGTCCTGGTCCATCGCGGTCTCAATGTCATGCACCATTTGAAGTGTGGCCTGCTTGCTTGACGGCGGAAATTCCTGCGCCACGTAAACCTGGCCCAATGCTTCGCCCAGCGCTGCATCCGTGGCCTGCACACACCGCTTCCAACGCGCCCGTTGCTCCGGTTGACCCCTAAGCTTGCGGCCATAGAAATCAAAGTGCTCATCGTCGAATACTTTGGGCAGAACCTCGCTGGGAGTTGAATTGATGACTTGCCATCGCAAGTAGGTCTGAACGACGGGCAAACTAGTAGAGCTGAGCAATGCGTTTAACCCCTTGAAGAAGTCGGGATTCGCGACGTTGATTTCAGTGATCGGGGGAGTGCCCGTATCCTTGAAGAACTGAATCCACGATACGTCGGGAGTCAGACCGGCAACATCGGAGGCCGGCATTAAGTGGTAGACATTTTTCGGATCGCGCTGCGAGGTGATGTCCATCGAGACTTTAGCCAGCGCAGTTTCGAACTGCATTATTGCTCGGGCATTGCTCGCCGCCTGACTTTCCGCCTCGCCCATAAGTTTCAACACATTCGTAATATGCTGAACATACTCGTTCCGAGTCTTTTCGGCTGCCTCGCCGGTGCGGAAATAGTAATCGCGCTCCGGCAATCCCAGCCCACCTTGATCCAGTGCGGCGATCTGTTTGCGTGCGTCCTTGAAATCTTGCTGCTCGCCATAGTTAAAGAAAGCATTGACGCCGATTAATTGGTAGTGCGCCAGCAGCGGCGTAAGTTCATCCTTGCTCTTGAGCGCCGCGATGCGATCGAGTTCGGGCTGCAACGGCGTAAGCCCTTTGCGATCAATCGCATTCTCGTCCATGCAGGAAGCGTAGTAGTCGCCGATTTGCTGTTCGTTCGGTGTACGATCCGAGCCGCCTGCCGCTGCCCTTTCGAGCATGGTGTGCAGCACTCGCTGGTTGTATTCCACGACCATTGCGCCCGGACCGAACCCTGATCGATCGGGTGGAATGGGATACAGTTTGCTGAAATTTCCGCAAGCATACTTGGCGAAATCGGTGCAGGGACTGGACGAGGTGTCGATCAGCTGTTTATCCAATCCCGGCAAGCGTTCGTAGGTCTTCTCGGCATCAGGAGATCCCTTGCTTTGTGTCTGCGCTATCAGGGTCGTGCAAAGCGCCGACGCTACCAATACCCTTGCCACGAGTGTTCTCCATGTTCCAGTCATCTGTATATCCTTTCGACCCCAAACTACTCTCGCACGCGACGCCGCCACATTCTAACCGAAGCCTGCAGGTGGCAGTCCCGGAAACTGGAACACCAACACCATCCAGCGCACCTCGGGGTGTCTTCAGTCGAACTCGCATCCCGTCATAGGCCAGACAGCCTTCTCGATCTGAGCATCTGTCACCGGCCGCGCGGTTCCGGAACCGCCACCTGGCAGGCAATCGTCCCAAGCGGCGAAAAATCGCGATAGCACTCGTTGACAGCCCAACGAGCGGGGGTTTTGAGCGCTTGACCGGCCAATCTGAGTGACCGAGATGCAAAGAGAGCTGAGTTGCTCCTCCTTCAGTTGAGTTTTTTGCTAGGAGAGGGAAGATGCTCTTCTGGGCACAAGTCTCGGCAAAATCGGCTCGTTCCACACATGCCGCCACTCCAGGTGAAAGTGGGGTTGTTCTATTTCACGGATGGTGCGATTCTGCCAGCAAGGAAACTGCGGCAATTTGGCAGGCGAATGCTGCTTTACAACAAGCCGCTTACGGCGATGCTATGGAGGCCCGGCAATCAGCGGCAGAGGCTTTGAAGCCTGCTTCCACGAGTCAGGGCGTCGAGAGCGAATCGGCACTTACTTTTGCCATGGCGGGCGATACGCCGCGAGCCGAGTCCTTGGCACAAGACTTGGGCAAACGCTTCCCGTTGGACACCCAGTTGCAGTCGTTTTGGCTGCCTGCGATTCAAGCGCAATTGGCGCTGGATAAAAAGAACCCGGCCGCCGCCCTGAATACTCTCCAAGCTGCTTCGCCCATCGAGTTTGGGTCGATCTGGTGCGTCAACAATAGTTCCTGCCTCTATCACGTGTATGTTCACGGCGAGGCATACCTCGCAGCCGGACAGGGCAATGCTGCCGCCGCTGAGTTTCAGAAGATCATCGACCACAGCGGCATCGTCTGGAACTGCTGGACGGGAGCCTTGGCGCATCTGGGAGTGGCTCGCGCCAATGCTTTACAGTCGAGAACCTCGCAGGGAGCCGATGCCGACGCCGCCCGCGTGCTCTCGCCGCCTACAAAGATTTCCTCACGCTCTGGAAAGACGCCGACCCCGACATCCCCATCCTGAAGCAAGCCAAAGCCGAGCACGCGAAATTGCAGTAGCGCACTCCTCTGCGCTGCGATTGACCGCCCCTGCATACTTGCTTAACATGTCAACTCAACGGGGCAATCCAGACTGAAGGAGAAACCATGGTACGACGAAAGCTTCTTTCACAGCTTGCTTGGTTGCCGTTTCTCGCAATGGGTGCGGCGAAGGGGCAAGAACCACCGAAGACTTCAAAATCGCTCAAGATCATGATGAAGAGTGCGTGGGGATCGGACGACCCAACGAGGGCGTCCTTCCCGTTCGCGCACGGGCTGGCGCTGGCAGACGCCGGACACGAAGTGCAGATTTTCCTAACCGGGGAAGCCACCTACTTGATGCGAAAGGTGACAGCGAACGCCATGATACCTGTCGGGTGGCCACCGCTGAGCGAAATGCTCGAAAAGGTTGTAGCCAAACACATCCCGATCTTTTCTTGAGGGGCTTGCTCCCGTGCCCGTGGGGTTACGGAGACAGACCTGAATCAATGGGGAGCAAAGTTCGGCAGCCCTGCGATATTCGTGTCGATGGTGGAATGGGCAGATCGGATCATCACCGAATAGTTGCGCCTAGCCCATCTCATGCAGCGGCTATGCCGCTCCGGCGCTGACCTAAGATGCGTCTCCAACGGGGCTTTCAACGCCTTTGGGCAATGTCATGTACATGTCCTGTCCCTGTCACGTTATTTAGCAGGAGGGCTGCAATGCGTCGAGAACGGGCGCTGAAGGTTGTGTTGGTGTTCGTGGGATTACTCTTTACCGCAATGGTCTATCCCTTGGTGCTGTTTGTGAAGCAAGAGCCTGCGTTGACGATGATGATGAGCCTTTACGTCACGCTCGGTATTTTCTTGATAATCGCAGCCCGAAACCCGTCTGCGAATCGGAGCCTGATCGCCTTCACAGCATGGTCGAGCTTCGCCCACGCTGCCATCATGTCGTTCCAAGCGTTTCGCAATCTGATCGCACGCGGTGAACTGATCGGATCGGCTGTTCTTGTCGTCATCGGTGTAACCCTGCTCTCGCTAGCTCCGGCAAAGCACACGGTTGAGAAAACGTCGGTGGTCACTGTGTAGACACCCAGTTGCGAAGCGCTGCTGCGATTTTCCGAGCACTCCTTCTGTGCTGCGATTGGCCTCCCCCTGCATTCCTGCCTAACATGTCAAGCCAACGGAGCAAATCCACATTGGAGGGGAAACTATGGTGCGACGAAAACTTCTCTCGCAGCTTGCTTGTTTGCCGTTTTTCGCATTCGGCGCAGCCAAGGCGCAAGAAGCGCTGAAAACTTCGAAAGCCCTCAAGATCATGATGAAAAGTGCATGGGGATCGGACGACCCCACTAGGGCGTCTTTCCCTTTCGCGCACGGATTGGCATTGGCTGACGCCGGGCACGAAGTCCAGATTTTCCTCACCGGGGAAGCCAACCACATTACAGTTGGGTCAGCTCCTGCATCACAAGTTTCGAGGCCTGCTCAGCGTTTACTCGGGTTACAACCTGCAGACTTGCCGAGTCCTTATGCGACCCTCTACATCGGAGGCTCCGGCGGCTTTGTTACCTCCACCGCTACGCCAACTGGCTTTCTTGCATAAGCCAACTGGTTGCCCGTGATTGACTTCGTGCTTGCTCGACCCTAAGATTGGCACGCTGAGTTCCCGCGCCACTCATGATCGACCAGACCATCTCCCACTATCACGTCGTCGAAAAACTCGGCGGCGGGGGAATGGGTGTCGTCTACAAAGCCGAGGACGTGAAGCTGCATCGCTTTGTGGCCTTGAAGTTCCTTCCTGACGAAATTGCTAAAGATGAGCAAGCGCTCGCCGCTTCCAAAGCCACAAACATTTCTCGTGCGCCAACGTCGATGCCGGCTGCATTCGGCTCCAACACCGGCCGGTCTTCCAAACACATCCCTTTGTTTCGTCTCCGCCGCTTGGGCTTCATGTCCCGCGCTTGCTGATTACTACCCCGTGTCTTTTTCACTGATTGCTCGCTTTCTGAGCTGCAAGCAACGGCCAAGCTGCGCCATCGAAGATACTCTTCCAAACGGAATCAGTTGGGCAGGCCCAACTGTTAACCACTGCTCTGCGCACGGAACTTGGGGCCACGCTATTGATCGGCGTTCAAACCACACACCACTGCCCTAACGGTCTACTTCCGTTGCCTGTCGCTCCGTCTCAGAATGCAGAAAATGCCTTGGCCAACACAAGTTCCTTCCCGCTTTGCCCCGACCACAGGCCGGGTCCTACGCTATTGAGGCACCGGCAAACGAAAGAGCCCGACTCGGCTAGGCCGCACTTAAACCGTCGCGCCACCCCTCGACTTCACCTCTTTGAGAATCGGGCCAACCGTCCGACCAGACGCCCAGAACCTCTCTTAACTCCGACCCATAGTTATTGGATTCCGACAAAGAGATTGACTTCTGCGGTAGCCGATCCTAGTATTTTTGCACTTATTCGCGTGCCTTTCGGACCTCAGCCTGCAAGAACTATTAGTACCGAAGGAGAGAGCCATGGCAGCAAGCGAACGGAATTCCCTCGCCGGCCGTCGTCACGTCGCCGACCAATGCTTTTCCAATCGTAGAGGCTTTCTAAAAGGCTCAGCCTCTCTTGCCGCCGGGTTCTCCGCTCTATTTGGAGCGCTTTCCCTGCCCGAGACCACCCGGGCAAGCGACTCGAATCTCAACATCCTGGGACCGAAACCCGGATACGGGCCGCAGGTGGGAACGCTCGTCTCCATGCTTACCTGGATGCGCGAGGCCAACGGCGTAATCACTACAACCAAGGGCCTGACAAAGGCCGACTTGGACTACCTTATTGACCCCAACGCCAACACCATCGGCGCCCTGATGCTTCACCTCGCGGCCACTGAGACCTACTACCAGTTCAATACCTTCGAAGGCAAAAAGTGGGACACCTGGCCCGATTCCGTAAAGCAGCAGTGGGACCCGGCCATGGATCTAGGGGACGCGGGTCGAAAAACGATCAAGGGCCACGACCGAGATTACTACCTGAACGTGCTCCAGGAGACCCGTGCGAAATCGTTGGCGGAGTTCAGCAAGCGCGATGACGCCTGGCTCATGGCCATCGACAAAGACTGGCCCTGGGGTCCGACCAACAATTATTGCAAGTGGTTCCACGTCTGTGAGCACGAGGCGCATCACACTGGACAAATCGCGTTCCTGAGAAAACGCCTGCCCGGCGCAAAACCAACCGCCGAGTAACCAAGGAGAGTAGGTGGACAATCGATCCGCAATTGTTATTCTAGTTTCGCGTTCAACGGTTCCCAACCGGACGAACGGCGGTTCACCGTTCTCGCCAGATAGTAGCTTAACCGGGCCTTACGCTCCATTGAGAATTGCCCGAGCCGAGGTCGATGAATGTAACGGCGAGTGGCTGTTGAAAAACTCGCTAGCGAGAAATCCGCAGAAATTTCATCGCGATAGGATGCCCTATAAATGACGTTCTCGATTTTGGTGGACATTTTCTATCCCTCGGTTGGGACGATTTTTTCAAAAGAGAGCGTTATCAACAGCCACGCGATCTTACACCAACGATGCGTTGCCGCATGGGCAGACTAATGCACATTGACAATTCTTCTCGTTGGGTACATCCTTCCCTGCGGATGCGGTCAGATTCGTCCTGAGAGGAGCCAACATGGCGACCGAGAAACTCGCATGCGTTGTAGCGAGGGCTGGTGGATTATCTCTTGGGCCACCGCGCAGCGCAAAATGGAGTGGTGTGGGTAAACGTGCTGGATGGAGAGGCGCCTGCGAGATCGTTCTGCTTTGTGCGGCCACCGCGATTGCCTCGCCTGCCCAGACCTTCAAGACTTTAGTGGCCTTCGATGGAACCAACGGTAGTTTGCCGCTTGCGTCTCTCGTTCAGGGAACTGACGGATACATCTACGGCACAACGGCGGAAGGCGGCGCAAGCGGGCCCTTTGGCGCGGGCACGGTTTTCAAGATCACCCCTGCAGGAAAGCTGACCACACTCCACAGCTTCAGCAATACTGACGGGGCGTACCCTTTCGCGGGCCTGGTTCAAGCTAACAATGGGGAGTTCTACGGCACAACCTCCCAAGGGGGAGCCAACGGCGCTGGCGAGGTTTTCAAAATCACTGCTGGGGGCACATTGGTCACCGTCTATAGCTTTTGTGCCCAAACGAACTGCGCTGACGGGACGTACCCTTTCGCAGGGCTGATCCAAGCCACAGACGGGAATTTTTACGGAACAACTGGGGAGCGCGGGATAAACGGTAACGGCACGGTCTTCAAAATCACTCCTGAGGGCAAACTAGCCACGCTGTATAGCTTTTGTGCCCAAACGAACTGCGCTGACGGGGCGTACCCCGCCGCAGGACTGATTCAAGCCCCCAATGGGGAGTTGTACGGCACAACGGCACAGGGTGGGACCAACGGCGTAGGCACGGTCTTCAAAATTACCCCTAAGGGCAAGCTGACCACACTCCACAGCTTCATGAACACTGATGGGGGGTTCCCTTCCGCTGCGCTGGTTCAAGCCACTGAGGGCGACTTCTACGGGACCACCATGTTTCGCGGACCCCACGACGAAGGCACGGTCTTCAAAATCACTGCAGCGGGCGTATTCACCACGCTTTTCAATTTTTGCTCTAAGTGTGGTTACGGCTCGAATCCTTCCGCTCCGCTGATTCTGGCCAGCGACGGAAACTTCTACGGGACGGCTTCCGCCGCGGTCCCCCGTGGGGGGAACCACGGCGACGGCGCAGTGTTCAAAATCACCCCTGGAGGAGAGCTAACCGTCCTGCACCACTTCGGCGGAGGAGGCGGAGCGGACGGCGCCTGACCTGTCGGCGGATTGGTTCAAGACACGGATGGGACCTTCTACGGGACGACGGCTATAAAAGGGCCCAAAGCCTATGGCACACTTTTCAGCCTCTCTATGGGGCTTCCGGCGTTCGTGGGAACACTGCCCACGGTTGGTAAGATAGGAACAAAGGTGACCATCTTGGGGACGAATCTGGTGGGCACCACTCGCGTCAGCTTCAACGGCACAGCCGCTCAGTTCAACGTGGTATCAGCTTCCGAAATCACAACCATTGTCCCAACCGGCACGACCACCGGCTTTGTCAAGGTCACGACACCCAAAAAAACGCTCAAGAGCAATGTGCGGTTTCGAGTGACGAAGTGAGGCTCTACTCCGAGTCGGATATAGAGGCCGCCTTATGTCTGGGCGGCTTTTCCTTGGCATCAAGCCGAAGCTGGTTGCGCTGTAACTTCTGTTATCAGGCCATATCGCTCATTGACGCGGTTGTAAGTGCTAAGGAGAGATTTATCGCAATCATGTACGGCTAACCTCATGGCGAGCGGCTTCAAGTTGCTGGGGCATCGAACGGCCACACTGGGGAAATCAGCTCTG
Source organism: uncultured Acidobacteriota bacterium (assembly GCA_963796095.1). GTDB lineage: Bacteria > Acidobacteriota > Terriglobia > Terriglobales > Acidobacteriaceae > JABDBE01. The sequence goes on along the minus strand of CAWCKL010000040.1, from coordinate 442,203 downwards.
GCGGGGCTGCGCCACGCAATTTGTACCAAGTGCGTTTGAACGGCGCCGACAGGCTCACGAAGTTCCTCCCGCCGTGGTACTCGAACTCGGTTTTTAAGAACAAAATGCAATTCTCGACTACTTGTCGCCCCTCGCTGCTCAGCCCGTGCTTTCCGTCCAAGCTCGCCCTGTCCTTTAGCTAAATTAACTGGAAGATCGGCCCGTGAATTCCTCCATCGCTGTCCACATATTCCAGAGTCAGTGTGTCGTACTTCTTGTGGCTGAAGAGACTGACTACTCGGCCACCACCGTACGGAGCCGCAGCCTTGTCCAAAGTCAGCGGCAAGCCGCCCACCTGCCGGTTCTCCTCACCCAGGAAAACATCCCGAACAGAACCGATGTTTATGTGTGCGAATGTGTGCGCTATCTTCCCGGTCTGCCGAAACTGCAGGAAATTGTCCTGAACGGATAGAGTCCCGCTACAGTTGCTCTTCGCGTTTTCGAATCCGAGCAGATGCGTGGCCTCGAATGCTGAACGGTGCGCTCCCATCATCTCGCTCAGGTGTTCTGGGCGAGAACAATGAGGCGGCAGGAAATCAAGAGAGCGAAGAGCCTGACAACGAGGCGGCCGGTCGAGTAATCGTCCCTGTGGTTCCGTGCAACAACAAAATAGTTCATTTTTCAACCTATCGCAGCGTGGCGGCGGAGGGAAGCTACTGCCCCTCTTGAATGCTCGAAGCAATTTCTCTGCCACGACTATGGCCTTTTCTATGCTTTGGCGGAGCTCGTTTGTGGCTATTGCGTTTGCATCTCATAGGAGCGCCCTAATCCGTCGATCCTCGCAGCGTACTTCGCGGTCTTCTCGTCAAGCGGTAGCGGGTAAAGCGCCATCTAACCGTGGCTGTTGAAAAACTCACACTCTAGAAACTTCGCAGAAATTTCATCGCGCTAAGATGCCCTATGAACGACGTTTCTCGATTTTAGTGAACATTTTCTATCCCTCCGCCGGGACCGTTTTTTCAAAAGAAGGGGTTTTTCAACAGCCACTAACCGATGTCACTCAGCTTTGACAGAAACGCCATCGCCGATTGCAACAGGGCCAGCACCACCTGGCAGTACGATGCAGAAGCGGAACAAGCCGCCCCCTATGTTGTGTCACTCACTTTGACAGGAACGTCATCGTTGACATCCGAGCTACCAGCTCCTTGAAGCGATACGCGTCAAGTGATGGTGTGCATGTCCATCCGGCGATTCGTTGGGGTGTTCACACCTCTTCAATTCACAACTGCAAAAGGAGATACTGCGCCACCTTGCTTGAAGCTGTTATGGAAGCTTGCATGCAGGCACCAGAGCTGAGCGGCGCAAGCATGACACCATTGAACTACGGCGATCTGAGTAGTGTGCAGCAGATTCCGACCCGCGACATGCAGTCGAAATAATGAAACGAAAAGCAGTCTTTCTACTAACGGTTGCCGGTGGGTGCCTTCTCGATTGCAGCGGGACTTACGGCACACATGAGCCGAACAACGAAGGGTACGTACTTACTTCATGATGTAAAGCCAAGAAACCTCTATTTAGCGTTATCAGCACGTTGCTCTCTGATCCATCATCTTTTTGAACGAAGGAGTTAGCTATGAGCGTGGTCGAATTTGGGCTGGCACCTCAGATACCTTTTGTGGGAACACCGTCGCAGGTGCCGTTCGAGGAGCATTACAGCAGAGCGGAAGCCTTGGTGAGCCCCTACGAAGTGTCCCAGGTTTTTCGACCGATGGGACCGATGACACCCGAGACTCGTCTGAAACAGCTGATCGAGCTCAGTGGGGATCTCGCCTCGAGACGTCTTATGGCCAACGCGGAACTAGGGTCGTTTCTAACGCATATGACAAAAACGATGCGGCGGATCATGACCTCAGATTTTGCAGTCATTGGGCAATCACAGCCTGAAGACGGGCGATTTCAGGTCATGGCTTTCGATATAGCTGAGGATAGTGCTCTGACCCAGCAGTCAATCGAATGCTTGGCTGAAGGGTGGAGTAAGGTGCTGTCTGCTGGCGAGGGCTGGACAGGTAAATTGTGCGAGCTTAACGCAAACCATGCTGTCGATCAGGGACGCATAGCAGCGCTCTCCATACAAGGTTGCGTTCTTCCGCTAGTGTCGCGAGAGCGACTTTTAGGCGTGTTCGCCCTCGGGAAGCGTCGCGATTGTGCGTATACCCACCATGAAATCGAGTATGTACGGCAAATATCGAACCAAGTCGCCGTTGTGCTCGAGAACTTTCTGTTGCATGCAGAATTGCGAAAACTGAAGGAGGACTCCGAGGACAAGGGTTACCCCGCCGACGAACCAAGCAATGAAGCAGGCTTTGAAGAAATCGTCGGCCGAAGCGCGGCCCGGCAACGTGTCCTGCGGCAAGTGGGGGTCGTAGCTCCAACCGACTCCGGCGTGCTGATTCAGGGAGAAACGGGCACCGGAAAAGAGCTCATCGCCAAGGCCATTCACAATCGAAGCGCACGGCGTGATCGGCCGTTTATAAAGGTGAATTGCGCCGCCATACCTTCCGGCTTACTGGAAAGCGAATTGTTCGGGCATGAAAAGGGTGCCTTCACTGGAGCGATTGCGCGAAAGCCCGGCCGTTTCGAGCTGGCGGACAAAGGAACCTTGTTCCTGGACGAAGTCGGGGATATTCCGCTCGACCTACAAGCTAAACTGCTGCGAGTTCTGCAGGAGCATGAATTTGAACGGCTGGGCAGCACGCGGACTCAGCAAGTGGATGTACGCGTGATCGCGGCCACACACCGGGATCTGAAGCAGATGGTCGAAGAGGGAACATTCCGTAGCGATTTGTATTACCGTCTCCATGTGTTCCCGCTGGCAGTTCCTCCTTTACGCGATCGGCGCGAGGATATACCGTTCATCGTTCACCACTTCGTGGGCAAGTATTCCCAGCGAATGAACCGGCACATCGAAACAATTTCGGCCCGGACCATGGAGGTGCTCACAAACTATGCTTGGCCAGGAAATGTGCGGGAGTTGCAGAACTTCATCGAGCGAGCTGTGATCCTTTCGCCCGGAACCTCGCTCCGTGCTCCCGTGGAGGAATTGGCAGAAGAGATAGTTCAGAGTTCACAGACCCACTTATCGACACTTGAAGAGATGGAACGGGAGCACGTGCTGCGCGCCCTGAAGGAGTCGAACTGGGTAACTGGGGGACCCAAAGGCGCGGCGGTCAAACTGGGGATGAAACGGACCACCCTGGCTTATCGGATCCGCAAATTGGGGATCCCGGTCCGGCCAGAGCTGTGAGAAAAGATCATTTCGCACGCCATAAAGGTGCAATCGAGGTCAAAAGGGCTTCTGCACCTCGATTGCCGTGGCCCACGGTAACACGCCACCTTCGCGTCATATGACGCTGCAGGAAGCCGTCCAGTTGGCGCTCAAGCATAACCACGATATCCGTATCGCCGGCTACACCGTCGAGGAGAAACAGCACACCAAGGAGGCCCGCGAAGAGCTCGTATTTTCCATCGATACGAAATGACAGCAGCTTTAAGCATTTGACGGATACGGAGTTGGTTCAGATCAAAGCTGGGCGTGGCGGGAGGAACGCCAATTCCCCCTGTGAACAGCATCATCAGCCAGGGCGGTCGGAACCTCATAACCAGCGGAACCCAGATCACGTACTGAGGACGGCATCCTTCGAGTGCGATTTTGAAGAGGCTCAAAATGGGAAAGGAGGTCTCTCCCTTCTTGTGCGTATTCCGGCGATGTGAATGGTCGATTCCAGCGCGATGTGAATGGTCATTCCGGCCATGTGAATAAAGTCGGAGCGCAGCGACGCTGGGATTACAATCATGCCCGACATCTTCGAGATTAATCAAGGTGCACGATTCATATTCAGCATTGTTTCGTTTCCGTTTTTGTCATTGTTTCGTCTCTCAGTTTTCCTGGAGTGAAACCAGTTCTTCGTTCTTGCTCGTTTTCTTGCTTTTGTGTCTGTTCCCCGTTTTTCTCGGAAAGATATCGCGCCAGGATCGCCCGAGAGCGACGATCTCCGACTCGGTCGACCCACAGCATCCCTGGTTTTGTCTCTCTTCGGTCGCATTTCACTTTTCCAAAGTCCGGCCTGGGATAGCTCAAAGCTCATTTTGCTCGAATGTTTTCACCTTGTGGGCGACATAGGTCCAGTACTGAGTCGGTATCTCTTGTTGGACTTCTTCGAAGAGGTTCGCGAAGTAGTGCAAGCTGCTGATCGGCGTGCCGAGTCCGTTCTGGCGGACCGAGGCGTACTTGCGCATGGCGCCCAGCAAAATGGCACGCTCGACGTGGAGTAGCGAGACCCCGCGCTGATGGAGCGCCCGAGCCAGTTTCTCATCGGCGGCCGTAAAACTACTCTGGACGCAGCGGCGCTGGAGAAAGCGGCGTTTGACTTCTTCCACATAGCGGCGCGATTCGTCACTGGCAGCGGAATCGTACTGGCGCTGATAAGGCCAGAAGCGATCCCTGATCTCGATGACTCCGTCTGCTCTCAGGGTGCAGACACCCTGCCGCTCTAGTTCTTGGAGGGCAAGATGCATATCGTTTTCCTTTCTGCCCAGCGCTTTAGCCAACTCTGCCGGTGTAGCCGACAGAGCGCCTCGGCCCCGCTCGGCGTGTAAACAAAGCCAGACAAACAGTTTGAAAGTTGCGTCGGAAAGCAGTTCGAGGGCGCAGCGAACTTCCCGGCCGGCGGCAAACCAGCCAGTCGGCTGCTTCAGTTGGAAACGAGTTCCTGCACTCATTGGCCATCCTCCTGGTCGGGCTTGCGACCGAGCGTCTTGCGAATGGATTCGCCCTTGAGTTCTATGCGGTAGGCGTTGTGCAGCAACCGGTCGAGGATGCTGTCGGCAACGGTGGGATCGCCGATCTGTTCGTGCCAATGGGCCACCGGCATCTGGGAGGTCAGAATCATGGAGCGGTGCTGATAGCGATCGTCACAGACCTCGAGAAAGTCGCGGCGCTCACTGTCCTTGAGGGGCGCCATGGCAAAGTCATCGAGCAACAGCACATCGATCTGCGCCAGCCGGAGCAGCATCCGGCCCATGCTGCCATCGGCCTGGGCTACGGCCAGTTCCCGAAATAACTCGCTGGTTTTCTTGTGCAGAACCGAGAATCCCTCCCGGCATGCTTTTTGTGCCAAGGCACACGCCAGCCAGCTTTTGCCGATACCCGTGGGACCGGTGAACACCAGATTGAGTTTCTGGCGCACCCATTCGCTGCTGGCAAGCGTACGCCAGAGCCTGCGATCCAGTTCGCGGGGATGTTGGTAGTTGACATCCTCGATCACGGCGCGTTGTTTCAACTTGGCACAGCGCAGACGACGCCCCAGGGCCCGATTCTCTTTCCACAGCCATTGTTGATCGACCAACAGGGCAAAACGTTCTTCGAAACTGAGTTGGTGCGACTCGGTGGTTTCCAGTTGAGCGCGGAAGGCATCGGCCATCCCGTGCATTTTCATGGTGTGTAGTTTCTCGATCGTGGGTTGATTCAACATGTTCGTTGCCTCCTAAATTGGTTTTCATTGCACGAGCTTGGTGGGGGATTGGTAGTAGTGACCGCCACGGAGATTTTCATGCTGTGGGCTGGTGCGTTCCGGTTCCTGCGCCAGGGTCGGTTGTCCGTCCAGGCCTCGTTTCAGGATCGACTTCAGGCTGGGATAGGAACAGGCCTGTGCTTGGAGAGCGCGTCGGCATGCCGCTTCCAGCCGAGGTTTGGAATAGGTCTTGGCCAGCCGGAGAATGCCCAGACAGGCGCGATAACCCATCTCCGGATGCGGTTTGTTGTTCAGGATCGTGCGAATGACTTGGGCCGTGGTCTCGCCCACGCTCTCTCCCCAATGAATCAACCGGGAGGGGGTCCACTCCAGATGAGCCTGATGACTCTTGGGCATGTGCTCGTGCACCGTGCTGTGGTGATAGGCAGTGAAGTTGCGCACGTGCGAGACCACGCGTTTTCCACGATGGAAGATCTCCACGGTGTGGGCGGTGAAACGTGCTTCGAGCTGTTCGCCGACCAGCGCATAGGGAACGCTGTAATAGTGGCGATCGACCTCGATGTGGTAGTCGATGTTCACGCGCACCGTCTTCCACTCGGCCATGACATAGCGCTCGGCCGGAAGCGGTTGCAACGCGGGTCGATCCAGGGCGGCATAGAGCGAGGCCCGACTCCCTTCCCGTTTGCGGAAAGGACGCTGATTCATGCGCTCCAGGAGTTTCGCGATGGCTTGGTTGAGATCGGCGACCGAGAAGAACTTATCGTGGCGCAGTACGGCAATGAGCCAGCGTTCTGACAGGAGCACAGCAGCTTCCACTTTGGCCTTGTCCCGGGCTTTGTAGGGCCGCGCCGGCATAATGGCAACGCCGTAAAACTGTGCCATCTCCAGGTAGGTGCGATTCAGGTCGGGCTCATAGCGGCAGGCACGAGTGACGCCGGTGCGGGGATTATCGGGGACGATTAACTTACTGGTGCCCTGGAAGAACTCGAAGGCCAGGACGTGACACTCGATCCAGTTGGAAAGGTCCTGGCTGAGTGTGGCTCGCGCAAAGGCGTAGGAACTGGCGCCTAGTGCAGCTACGAACAGCGAGGCCGGTTGGGCCACACCCGTTTCGCGATCGTAAATCGGAATGCTGGCACCGGCCCAATCGACAAACATCTTCTCGCCAGCACGGTGCTCCTGGCGTAGAACCACGTCTTGCTTCCGGTGCCATCGCCGGTACAACTCGCAGAAGCGACTGTAGCGATATCCCTCGGGCTGGCTCTGGCGATACTCTTCCCAGAGCAGTTGCAACGTCACATACTTGTTGCTTTGCAGTTGGTGATGGATGGCGCCGAAGTCGACGGGCCCCCGGACCGATGGACTGCCACCCGACGGTGCCGCGGGAAAAAGCAATTCATTCAGTCGGCGATCGTCCCAATCCTCGGGCAGAGGCCAACTCAGACCCGCCGCCGAAGCCCGTTCTAGATAACGATGAACGCTGGCTTGGCCGATGGAACAACTACGGGCGATCTCGTTCTGCAACAGGCCAAGATCGTACCGCAAACGCAACACTTCTTTGATTTTTCGCATGGACAGAGCCTTCTGGGACATTCGGTTTCTCCTCTAGCGAGAGGAGAAATCCCCATTGGTTGTCCAGCACCGCTTTCCTCTCCTACTCAGAAAGCTTGATCCAGAAACGTCAATATCAACCCCGGTTCTAACCCGCCTCTTTCATCGCGGTTCGGATTATTCACATCCCCGGAATCTCTATTCACATGCCCGGAATCCTTATTCACATCCTCCTGGAATCTTTATTCACATCGCCCCGGAATCGGTATTCACATGCCCCGGAATACGCATCTTGTCGACGCTTGCCGACAACGGTCGAGTTTTCCCAGGAAAAATAGGAACATCAGTCCACCCTTCGCGAAGCGATCTTTACTACGTCGCTATCACGTCCGAGGAACTTTGCCGTCTTCTGTCCTGCTGCGTCCGATACAATGCATGTGCAACATTGCCAGAGAGCGTTGTTGATTACCGCATTTCAATGCGCAGGGCGAAACGGGCGTTTACGTCCAGGGTGGCCGATTGCAGCTCCAAGAACCGCAGTCTGCGACGCTTCGTTTCACTCCACTTCTGACGGAGGCGCGCGTCAATGAGTACGCAAGATGTGCCGACTGTATTCATCGTCGATGATGATACAGACGTGCGTGAGTCTCTCCAGGAGCTGCTGGAGTCCGTCGGCTTGCAATCTAAGTCTTTCGGAACTGGACAAGAATTCCTATCGAGTGCGCGTGGCGACGGTCCCAGTTGCCTAATTCTGGACGTTAGACTTCCCGGCATCAGCGGCTTGGACCTTCAGCACGAACTGAAAAGAGGGAGAATTAGTATTCCCATAATCTTTCTCACAGCGCATGCAGACGTTCCGATGTCGGTCAAGGCCATGAAGTCTGGTGCTGTCGAGTTTCTCACAAAGCCATTCCGGCAACAGGATCTGCTCGACGCGGTTCAGCGATCACTCACTCGAGATCGCATCATTCGTGAAAAACAGCGAGACATTGCTGAACTGCGAGAACGGTACAACACATTGAGCGTTCGCGAGCGCGAAGTGATGAGCCTCGTCGTTTCCGGGATGCTGAATAAGCAAATCGCGGCAGAACTCGGTGCCAGTGAAGCCACCATCAAAATGCATCGCAGCCAGGTGATCAAAAAGATGCAGGCTAAGTCCTTGCCTGAGCTTGTCAGAATGGCGGACAAGCTCAAGTCCATCACATAGCCGACTTCGCGCGAATCGATGTTTCCCTCGCCACCTCAGGTTTTGCCGAGTACGCGCTCCTGTCTAAGAAGCTCAACGGCAAGAAGCTACCAGAACAAGAACGCCGGGCTGGTTGGCCCGGCTGATTCGTGTTCATCGCCTTGCGGGGAAACGACTAGGTTCTGAGGTCCCCGCAAATTCTTTAATTTCTATCGGTGGCTGCTCACATTACCAACGCGAGATCCTCCAGTTCCCTTTGCAGCACGGGGATCGAGCAGCCTGACCTCTCGACACGGCCCACGGCGTCTCGGGCTGCCTCGGGCGACGCCCCGAAACCGCGTCCCATCAGGAACAGCTGAAGTAGTTCGGCAGCCTCGCGCGAGTCGATCAGAACATCTTGAATCAGATCGTTCCGTAAAGCCGTCAATTCAGCACTCGAGAATGTATCTTTCATGGCCGTTATCACCTCCGACTCCGACCTTCACCCCGCCCTGCCTCATCAGACTCACTCTCTGCATGCAATCGAAGTACCGTTGCCGAATGGGAAGAACGTACCGGTGTGTTGTAGCTGTGGCGTCAAGTTTACGTATTCGCTTGAGACATGTCGGTGGAGCGGTGGAGCGTCATGTCCCTCGGACAAAGTGCCCAACCATAGCACTTGCAGCACGCGTGAGAAGCAGTAAATAACTACGCAGCGAAGACGACTGTCACCCGGTTGAGCGTGTTGAACACGACGTGGGGAGCCAGTCAGCGTCGTAATGTCGTCTGCCATTTCTCCTGATTTCGTCGCCGTCCCCGGAATCGCGAAGGCTGCCGAAGGTAAACACCAGGTTATCGACGAAGGAGATCTCGGGGATGGCCCGAGGAGAGTGGGATTTCATTTCTGGAAGTTCTAGACTCTCTGGCGAACTGGGTGAGTACGCAGTCGAGGGAGAGCAGGTTTTCGAATCGCCCGAGAAACCCTTCACGACAACCGATTTAGTGCCAGCCGGAGCATTGAATTCAGACGTGGCAATGGTCCCACAGAACGCCGAGCGAGTGGAGGATAATCGCGTCTCCGATCGCCAATTCATTGGCAGAAACCACAATTTTGTAGGCGTAGCCGACAACTGGATTAAGTGTCTGACACCAGCGCTGGTGGTGGATGATACCGTCACAGTGTTCACAAGCTGCTTGGGCGTTGTACCCGTTGCTGTGATACAGGGCTGCTTCGTCATGAGACATTGACTAATCTCCTAGGTCTGGAAGCATCGAGGGGTCGCGCAGCTTGCCTCGTCCACTAGCAAGATCAACCAGTCCTGACAACTCACTTGTTTGGAGCTAGGCCGACTTCTTAGTCGGCGAGCCGAACTATGATCTTTCCGCAGTGCAGCACAGGGGCACACTTCAACGGTTTCCGAAAGTTCTTCGGTACGTAAGACTCAATTACCTTTGTCATGACCACCTCTTGCTCTATGAGCCCCTATGGCGGGGTTGGGATGCAATTCAACTTTCAGGCTCCAATGGCCCTACCAAACCCATCCGCATTAACAACGCACGGACTCGCGCAATTGGAGCTTGTGCAAGAGTGCTTTGCAAATGGCGCATCATTGGCACACGAAATCAAACAGCCCATCGCTGCCGCCATCACCAGCGCCAACAGCTGCATTGAATGGCTGGCACACGAACCGCCCAACCTTGATCGGGCCCGTGCGGCGGCAGCCAGAATCGATAAGTATGGGAATCGTGCGGTGGAGATCATCGACCGTATACGATCCCTTTATAAGAAGTCTCCTCCGCAACGTGAATTGGTCGACGTGAACGGAATTGTCGAGGAAATGCTCACGCTGCTGAAAGGTGAGGCCAATCGATACTCGGTTGCCATGCGCACGGAACTCGCCGCCGACCTGCAAAAAATCATGGTCGACCGCGTGCAGCTGCAGCAGGTGTTCATGAACCTCATGCTTAACGCCATCGAAGCCATGAAGGAGTCAGGCGGAGAGCTTACGGTGAAGTTGGAACTGCAGGACGGTCAACTCCAGTTCTCGGTCAGTGACACGGGCGTGGGGTTGCCAGCGGAGAAGATGGATCAGATCTTTTCTGCGTTCTTTACCACCAAGCCGCAGGGCAGCGGCATGGGATTGGCCATCAGCCGTTCGATTGTGGAGTCGCATGGCGGCCGGTTGTGGGCGGCTGCCAACGATGGACGAGGGGCAACATTTCACTTCACCTTGCCGACCCAAGTGACAGAGTCATCACCTTTGGTTGCATAAACGCTTTCCTTTCCCCACTCTTTGGAAACAGCCAAGCAATCTTCTGAGACCCTCATCCGATGTCCGTAGTCGCGATGGTTCCGTATCCAACACCAGCCCGCCTGCGCCCGCTCGACGCAATTGTTCAAGACACGATGAAATCCGCCACTCGGCGAACTTCGTCGTCAGGGTCGCGACGATTCGATCGTGACGCGCCGCGTAGTCGCGTCTCATTTTGCGTACTTGCCGCGCGGTACAAGCGGAGCGCACAGATTACGAGTCAGTTTTGCTCCAGGATTTCCCAGTAAAACATGTGCCAAAATCGCCCCAAATCACCGAAAATCGTCCAAAGCCACTTTCCCTCGAACGAACGAAGATACCGCGCAAACCCCCATCAATATTGCGCTTTACGAGAACTAGTGCTATTTTCACGATGCCCTTGAGAATGGCGGGAATAGATTTCCCCTCCCGGCACCATCGCTTTATCCAGTATGCAGCCTGGCGTTTGCTGGATCACCTTTGAGTTTTTTTCGCTTTTCGGAATGGGCTGTTTCCATTGTTTTGTCTGCCTGAATACACTGTAGTTTCTTCTCGTTCAGGCGCAGAAGTGGAGGATAGGATTTGCTCTCGGAATTCCCGGTCGAAGATCTCCGCGCTAATTTTCCGGCGCTCATGAAGAGCGAGGATTTCGTTTTCTTCGACAACGCCGCCGGCGCGCAAGTCCCGCAATGTGTCTTGGATGCGGTCACTTCGCACCTTGTGAATTGCAACGTTCAGCGCGGCGGACCCTACGAAAAGAGTCGACAAGTTGACGCGGCTGTGGCCCGCGCACGCGAAAGCGTTTGCGATTTCGTCAACGCCCACCACCCAGACGAGATCGCGTTTGGCATGAATGCTACATCTTTCATTCGCCTTATTAGCCTGGGTGTCGGTCAGACGCTCGGCGAGCGGCGGGAGATCGTCGTGACGGATATGGATCATGAGGCCAACATCGCGACCTGGCTGGCGCTGCAAAGCCAGAAAGCGCAGATTCGATGGTGGCGCGTTCGGGACGACGGCAGCCTGCATGTCGACGATCTTCTGCCATTGCTCTCTTCAGCCACCCGTTTGGTGGCATGTACGGTAGCTTCCAATGTTATGGGAACTGTCGTGGACGTTGCGGAGATTGCGAAGCACGCCCACGCCGCCGGCGCAGAAGTATTTCTCGATTGCGTCCACTTCGCGCCTCACGGCGTGATCGACGTCCAGAAATTTGGCTGCGACTACCTCGTCTGCTCTGGCTACAAGGTTTTTTCTCCGCATATGGGCTTTCTCTGGGGACGGTGGAAACTATTAGAGAACCTGCCCACGTTTCGGGAAGACTTTATCCCTGACAAACCACCCGCCAAGTTCGAAGTTGGTACGTTCGTCTACGAGAACGTGGCTGGAATGGACGCTGCGCTATCTTACCTGGCAACCTTGGGCGAACGGCTTAGTCAGGGCGTGCCGTCCTCTTCGCGGCGCGATCGCATGATTCGAGCGATGGACGAGATCCGAGCTTACGAGCAGGTACTCTCTCTCGAGATGCTTCGCGTCCTCGAGGACGTAGGTGCCGAGATCTACGGCATTCGTGAGCCTGACAGAGTTTCCCAGCGCGTACCAACCTTCTCCTTCAACCTAAGAAACATTCCCCCCGCCACGGTGGCCCAAGAACTTGCTCGAAACCATTTCGCCGTCCGCGCCGGCCATATGTACTCGCCGCGCCTGATGCAACGTCTTGGGCTCGACCCGGAAACCGGCGCCGTACGGGCCTCCCTCGCACATTACAACACAATCGAAGAAGTTCACTGGTTCAAGAAAGTTCTGCACAGCATGAATGCATAACCAGAGGATTGAACAAGACCGTCCCATGCAGACACTAGGATTACATAACGCAAAATCATGCTTCTGGCTCCCACGCTTTGCAACCCGGAGTTACAGGGGCGAGAGTTCGTCTTGTTTCTGATCTTCTCTTTCTTTTAGGAATCTTCTCTCCAGGAATTGCTTTGCCAGGTCCCGACCACCCGTGCCAAACGCAATGGCAAGGCCGAGCATCAAGGCCCCAAAGGCAATCGCGAAGGCGATCAGGATTGTCCTCTCTGCCAGGCCAAGCTGCTCGAATGCCATGGTCACTGCAAAAATAACAATGATTGTCCGGATCAAGGTTGCTAAAAGCCCAGGCGATGGGGAGTCGGCATTGACGGCTGCCAGCAGAGCGGCCCTTGAAAAAAAACTTGCCGCGACCAATCCGAAAAAGACAATGAACAGCGCCACGAATAGCCTGGGCAGATAGAGGAAGAATCTTGAGATGTACTCCTGCAGTCCGACGATGCCGAGCACCTGCACTCCGAGCAGGATGAAGCCCATCCACACCATCCAAAACACAACCCGGCTCAACAGTTCGCTGGATGAGGGCAACGCCAACTTGTTGAGGAGTTGGGTGGCGCCAGCATTGTCAGAAAGCTTGTCGAATTTCACGACCCGCAGAATACCCCGCACGCTGACTTTGAGAACGTATGCCACCACCCATCCCAAAAGCGCAATGATCAGCATCGCCAGCAGACGGGGCACAAAGTGCTCGAAATTCCTGGCAAGGTCCTGCATCGCATAATCCAGTTCTCCGATAATTCTTTCCCACATATTTACCTCACTCTCTTATGTTCCATAAATCAAGCAAGTACGGTTTCAAGCGCTCGAAGGTCAGACAGAGGGCTTCGACATCAGCTTCCACTTCCTCTCCGGAAGCGTCGCGGTTCTCCAGGAGAAATGTGTACACCTTGCCACGATAAAGAGGGGCCAGAGCCTGGATGATATGGTCTCGATTGATGACCGACTTGTAATACGAAGCGGCAAACTCATAAGCCGTTCTTACCCAGAGCTCGTGAGAATATCGAAAGTCATCTTCTGTGAGCTTGGCGATGCTTTGAACGTCGGCTAGCGTCTGAGGAGAAAGGATTGACTTGAGGACCGGTTCAAGTTCTGCAACGCCCGAGCCGAATTGTTGATAGAGCCGTTTTCGGTTCACGCGAATCGGTTCCACGGTTAAGTCATGCTCAGCACCAAATGTGGGGATAGGTTCCGTCGCGTGGTTTGTACTCCAGAGTTGAAAATTCGGTTCCAACGACGAGAAAAGCGTCCCCACAGTCTGCCGCATCGCGGGCACGAGGTCGGCTGAACTGCGATCCAGATGCTGTTTCGTTCCGAGGAAGGTCTGCCCGAGCCGGACCCCGCCAGCCATTGCAGCAAGGGTCACTCGCATTTCGGTGCCGACGCCGCCTGCCCCGTGATCCCAAACCTGCTGCTCCAAAAGATGAGTGCCCAGGCGTCCGGAGAATGCGAACTCAACCGCGTACGGCTCCCGGAGCCGCTTGGCATACAACGCCCGGGTCATTGGGTAGACGAGGTTTCGCAGCAGCAATCCATCAAACTTATGCCGTCGGTAGAGCGGGGTGATCAGATCGAAATCCTCACGGTAAACCGGGCGCAGAAGGCGGTCGATCCAGTCTGGAGTAATGTTTGTCGTTTCTGGAGAAACGATGGCGCATGCTTTAGCGCGCAATAATTCTGCGGCCGCTAGAATCGTGCGCAAGGCAACTTCAGTTGCAGGGTCGTCACCATATATCGTGCTGATGCAGTGCAGGGTACGCAGAGCATACAGGTCTGAGGAACGCTGCAGGTCATTGATCGAGGCTGCGGCGACCACCTCACGCGTGCTGTCCTTCGATCCTCCGTCCGCGTTTACGATGACTACACGGTCCCGGGGAAAATACTTCAGAAGTCCAACTCGAATAGCTTGTACCGTTTCTCCGACCGTCTTGGCATTATTGTGCGTAGGCACGCCGACAAGGAGGTCCACCTCGCCAACGCTGATCAGTTCGCGAATAAAGTCATCGGTAAGAACGCTTGTCTCGTCCAGAGGAAACCCCTGTCACACTATTCTCGTCTTCACATCCTCAGTTATATTCGCCGCAAGCGGAACCAGAAGAACTGGTAAGGGCCCATAGTCAGCAGATAAGGCAAGTCCCCGATGCGTGGAAAGATATTGCGGCCAGACATTTCCACCAGGATATTGCCCTTATAGCGCCGCAGGTCGAGTTCCACGGCCTGAGCGGAACTGGAAAGATTATTGACCACAAGTACCGTTTCATTCTTGAGCTGCCTCACATACGCAAGCACGCGGTGGTTCGCGGGATGCAGGAACTCTATAGAGCCTCGGCCAAAAACCTGCGTGGACTTCCGCGTTGCGATGATGCGTTTCATCCATGCGAGAAGCGAATGCCCAGATCGCTTTTGCGAATAAACGTTCACCGCGGGATAGCCATATACGGGATCGAGAATCAACGGCGAATAAAGGCTCTCGGGATCGGCTGAGGAAAAGCCCGCGTTCCAACCTCCGTCCCACTGCATCGGCGTACGCACTCCATTCCGGTCGCCCAGGTGGATGTTGTCCCCCATTCCGATCTCATCGCCATAGTAGATGATCGGAGTACCGGGCAGCGACATCAGCATGCCGGTCATCAGTTCGACTCGTCGCCGGTCATTATCCAGAAGGGGTGCAAGCCGCCGTCGAATACCGAGGTTCAGCCGCATCGCCTTCTCGCCAGCGTAAGTATCGTACATGTAATCCCGTTCGATGTCGGTCACCATCTCCAGCGTGAGTTCGTCGTGGTTGCGCAGGAACAAGCACCACTGGCATGAATCGGGGATCTCTGGAGTTTGCTGAAGAATATCCATGATCGGCTTGCGATCTTCGAGCTTCACGCCCATGAACATCCGCGGCATGAGAGGGAAATGAAAGGCCATGTGGAACTCATCGCCATTTGCAAAGTACGGTCGAAGATCAGCCGGCCATTGGTTGGCCTCGGCAAGGAGCATCTTTCCCGGGAACTGTTGATCGAGCTTGCTGCGCAACTCTTTAATCACGGCGTGGGTCTCGGGCAAGTTTTCGCAGGACGTCCCTTCCCGCTCGACGAGATAGGGAACCGCATCGAGCCGAAACCCATCCACTCCCATCTCCAGCCAGAACCGCATTATCGACCACATCTCTTCACGAACGGCAGGATTGTCGTAGTTAAGATCGGGCTGATGACTGAAAAAACGATGCCAATAATATGATTTGGAAACCGGGTCCCGAGCCCAGTTCGACGTTTCGGTATCGAGGAAAATAATCCGTACGCCGCGATAACGGGTATCGGTGTCACTCCAGACATACCAGTCCCGTCGCGGGTTATCCTGGGAACTCCGTGATTCCTGAAACCAGGGGTGTTGATCGGAGGTGTGGTTGAGCACCATCTCCACGATCACCCGTATCCCGCGCTCGTGGGCAGCGGTGAGGAAAGTTTTGAAGTCGTCGAGCGTGCCGTAATTGGGGTGGACCGATCTATTATCGGCGATATCGTATCCGTCATCGCGGAGTGGTGAAGGAAAGAAAGGCATCAGCCACAACGCGTTGATGCCTAATTCCTGCAGGTAATCCAGTTTCTCTGCGAGGCCGCGGAAGTCCCCGATCCCGTCACCGTTGCTATCGCGGAAAGTGCGGACGTGCACTTGGTAGATAATCGCGTCTTTGTACCAAAGCCTGTCTTGCGTCAAAGCCTTTTGCTCCTCGTCACCTAATTATGCACTTTCGGCCACAAATGATTCGGTCCGGTGCCCCGGAGGCTAAGTGTACACACTAAGGGTGGCTGCTGGGGACGAGTGCGAGTGAGGGTCGATACGGCCGCAAGTCGAAGTCCAGGACGTGGTCTGCGCGACCACGATAAGAACAGGCGGCAAATAAAAAACGTCCCAGACTTTTCCAGTCTAGGACGCCTCGGCAGCCCTCCCCCAGAACTGCCAAACTACCCTTTGATCGTAGATGGGCCACCCATTTGTGTAAACGTCACTTTGGTAATCCACATTCGATGGAAGTAATCTGAAAATCGCTCTCAAGAGTAATTGCGCAATCAGAACGTCGGTTCGATATCTAGCTGGTAGCAAAGGGTATGCTCAGGAGAAGCTGAGGTTTTCGGAGGTTACTTCCAACGGGACCAATTCTTTGCACAGCCGGTCCGCAGGCCAGAGCCAATCGCGTCACTGTTTCTGCCAAGTTTGCCCGGCGTCAGCGGTGATCCAAGTTTCTTGGACGGAAGTGGTCACCTTGCCGTTTAGAGTGTCCGCGAATTCGACCCCTATGATGTCATCGGCGAGAGCCTCGCTATCCACGGCTGGCCGCACCTGCGTCCAGTGCTGTCCGGCATCAGAAGAATGGAAAAGCGCGCCAGCCGTGCCTCCCACCCAGATCTCCAAGCCATTCGCTGCCAGCGCTCGAAAGACGGTGTTGTCCGCGACCTGAATTGTCTGCCAGCTTCTGCCCGAATCACGAGAGCGCTGTAGTGTTCCATCCGAGCTCAGCGTCCACCGTGGCGGAAGGTTCGTCGACACCAGGGGAACAACGGGAGCGCTCGAACCTTCTGCCGGCACCGTATTTCCAGCGCCGGCAATTCCTTTCGAGGACTGGGCGTCTTGCGATTCGGCAGCCTTGGCTCTCCCAGGGACTTCAGCGGGTCGATATCCAGCCTCGGCATTTGCTATTTCGACTGGACTCCGCGCCGTCGCGGCATGATTCTCCGCCGGTGCCGCAGTTCTGGTCATCCGCCGAATGACGGTTGGTTTAGCCGCGCTCGTCTCCTCCGCAGCTTTCGCTGGCGGACTGCTCGGCGCAGAGATCTGTTTTTCAGGCTCAGCCTTTTGTTCCGCGATCGTGGCCTCAATTTGTCGAGACTTGTGCTGCTGTCGCAGCGTGACAGCCGCGCCCACCACCACGACGCAAGCCACCGCTGCTCCCCAACGCAAAACCGGCCAGGAAAGCCAACCTACCCTCGCAGGAGCCACCGAAACAGCACCTGCGATACCAGGTTGTGTCGCCGTCAGAGACACGATTTCCCGGCAGTTCGTGCACCGCGACAAATGATCCAGCACTCGAACCTGCTCGCGCTGCGACAGCGATTTCTCCACAAACGCGCCCAGCAAGTTTGGATCAGGATGGTCTTCAACCGTCGCCATCGCATGCAACTGCTGTTCTACGATTTTGGGTATTCCTGCCATTTGCATTACGACCCGTCGGCCGGAGCTTCTGCCTTCTTCTTGGAGAACGCTCCTGCACCCTTTTCTTGCGCCAATCGGCTGCGAATATTGACCCGCAGATCACGTACATCGACCTCAAGCGCTTCCTGCGCCTGCCGGCGGCTCATCCCGCGCCGGCCCAAAGCCGCCAAGATCTGCTTCCGCAATGACTTAGCCAGCTTATCCACTTTGCGGCTGATGGTGGACTCGTGCACCCCCAGAGTGCGCGCAATCTCCGCCAAGGTTCGCTCATCCAGAAAATAGGACGCCAGAACAAACCGGTCTTCCGGCGGCAGGGCGGCCAGGACCTCGTCGGTAGCGGCCTCAACTCTCGGATCCACCGCAATCACCGCGTCAGTGGCAGGTATGGCAAACTGACTGCCCTCTTCCGTTTCCTCATCCAGGCTAACCAGACGACGTTGTCGCCGATAACCGTTTACGTGCTCTTGCACCATGACCGTGCGCAGCCAGCCTTCCAGTGAGCCGCGCCCCGTGTACGACGCCAGCTTCGAAGTGCGCTGCCCGTCGCGTATCGTCGTGCCGTAGAGTTCGGCATAAATCGAGTCGGCCAATTCGCGGGCAGTTGAGCTTTCCTTGGTAATGTAGCCGGCAATGTCGTAGAGTTTCTCGCGATAACGGGTCAGGAAAACTTCCCAGGCGTGCTCGTGCCCGGCAGCGCAGGCGCGGGACAGTGCCAGTTCTTCAGCCCGCAAGCTCAAGTACAGCCCGCGCAGGTCATGATGGGCCGCATCCACCGGCAAATACTTTCGGGCAATTTCTCCGAGCACACTGTCAAACTGCGGGCGTGTCAGCCCAAACTCTTCGCCTTTGCTCTTCTGGTAGAGTTCGGCCATGAGAGCGTCCAACCCTGCGGCGACAACTGATTCGGATTGGAAATCCTGGTTGGGCATGAATACACGTATCCCTAATTACGATGCTACCAACTATTGGACGCCAGCGATTGAAATTTTGCCGTTCACCAAGTAGTCAAGGCAAGGAAGAGAGCCCTCAGGGATGGTGGAAAGGGCGCACTGTTTCGCGCCCTTTCAGTTGCAGACTTACGAATGCACTGGATGGTTAGCGTGACTGGGGCTGAATGACTTATCGATCCAGACGTACCGGTCACCATTACCGTGACCGTGCTCGCCTGTTGACGGCTCGGAGTTGAACTGCCTCCGCCGCAGCCGACGGTGAACAGCACCCCTAGCACCAGCACACCGAAACCACCAATCCGCACATGCGAATCTATAGATCCGCCCTGGGGCGTCTTTCGTCCCGACCTTGTTTGCTTTGGGTCAAACGCGTCCGTGATTCAATTCGTTTTCAGTTCGGAGGCTACAGATCTGGTCGAAGCCAAGTGTCACGGTCAGGTTGCTGGGATGTAAGAAGTTAGCGACGAAATAGGTCGGGCGTGCGGACCACGGAGCTTATTCGATTTGACCAAGAAACTGAGAAACGAAGAACTGACAACCGGGAACTGTCTTTGTCAGCCTCGCGCGATTGGTAAAAGGCGGGCCTTGTGGGAAACGGGGGCTTGACAGGTTGGGGCGCATTACGGGTTAATAAACCTTCAACTTCTAGCGGAGGAGGCACTATGGGTAGGCGGAATACCAGTCGGATTTTGTTATCAAGCGCGTTTCTTGTGTTGGTTATGATCGGGGTGGATATTATGGCACAGACAGCGGTTCACCCCTCGACCACCGGCACCGCCCAGCAAACTCAGCCCTCGAAGGGCGCTCAGAATCACAGCGCCGTCGAGAGTAACCCGGCTTGTCAGAGAATAATCGCCGAATGCAAAAAGTTGGGCTTTATTCAGGGGCAGTGGAAAAAAGACAATGGTCTCTGGAAGGACTGCTTTGACCCGGTCGTGAAGGGCGGAGGCACTCCCACTCGGGATGGAAAGCCCATCAGTGTTCCGGTCAGCTCGAGCGATATTCAGTCCTGCCGCGCAGCCGACAGCCAACATAAATAGAAACCCTAGGCGCGCCTTTTGTAATGTGATCTCCCAGGGCAAGGGCTCTCGGCGTAGGGCATCGCCCGATTCGCTGCCTCGGCGCAAGAGGCGCCCCTATGGGTGGGCCAGTCTCTCACATCTCGAAAACCGCGAGGCGCGGAGCGCCCGGCCAGTCGCGAGTTCCACGATTGCCTTTTTGTCGATCGGCAGTTACTCGTAATCTGTCATCGCAGCCGTAGAACCCAACCGCAGAGCCTGCCCGGCCAGTGCGCCCTCCGTGCGGTAAAATCACAACCGGAACGCATTTCGCCGAGTAGTGGCTTCCACGCTATTCCAGTTCGGAGCGGAGGGGCGCGTAGCTCAACCGGGGATAGAGCATCGGATTTCTAATCGGTCGTGGGGTACGCTGCCTCCTATATATTTCAGTTACTACGCTAGGATTCATGGGGCTTAAGTTAGGCAGAATTTGGCTTCATAAGTAAAAAAACAGTGAAAAAGTTGTAGCCTGCGGCATGCGAATGTTAATTGTCGCAAGCGGCAACCTTTTGGCAGCGAGACGTGCCATTTCTGAGTCTACGAAGGCGAGTAACTGGCCAAGGAGAATTGCACGTAACAGCATTTCGCATCTCCATCTGGATCTGGCGACCAGCGAGTTGTTCAGGATTGCAACGTATCGAGGGATCCAGTGAAGCTGTCGCACATTTAAGCTGGGGGGCAATGATCTGCGAGTTGCTACGCATGCCCACATCCATAGCCATGATGGACGAATCAGGTGACGCGCCTGCTCACGAAGTTCGGGCCGGGCGGGGAATCTATTCCCACCGTTCTAAAGGGCAGGGTGAAATAGCATTAATAACGGCACAGTGCAATAGTGATGCGTGTTTCCCGTGTTTCCGCGCCGTCTTCCTCGTTGCAAGCGAAAAGTGGCTTCGGATGATTCCCGGTGATCTGGGTGATTTCGGCACACGTTTCACTAGGAAATCCTAGTGCAATGAATGATCCTCAGAAACCTCTGTAGTGCGGGGTTGAGTGCTGTCGCGGCCGAGTTTGTGCTTCCCAGCGATTAGGCAGTCAGCTCCGTAGCTCAGCCTCGAAGACTTTCAACCTCAGCACCTACGCGTTTCCACAATCAAAATTCAGCGGGTACCCTCGCAGTTTGGAATTCGGGTTGCCTTAAGTACTTGTTGCCAGGAGAGAGGCATCCTGAAACCCTTTGCTATTTATCTAATGGCCGCCTTGAGTGTGACGGTCGCGATTTCCGTACCGGTGACAGGACAAAACGTGCAAACTATGGCAGCCAAAGGCGCAACTATCATAGGCACGGTCACCGATGTAAATGGCGATACAGTGGGTAATGCGGCAGTTGTGCTGAAAGGGCCAGATTCGCATGACGGACAAACCGTTGTCACAAGCCAAAACGGATTTTTCGAATTTCAGGGGGTAACCCCAGGACTGCCGTATCAAATTACGATCAGCGCAAACGATTTTGAGCCCTGGATCTCGCCCCTGATCACGCTCAATCCAGGACAATTCAAAATCATACCGCCCATTCAACTCCGTATTGCGACCCAGCGTACGGAAGTTAACGTAGAGTACGATCCCGTAGAGGTCGCAACCGAGCAATTCAAAGCGGAAGAAAAACAGCGGGTTTTCGGAATCATTCCAAACTTCTATGTCAACTATGATCAGAATGCCGAACCGCTCACCGCAAAGATGAAATTCCAGCTTGCGCTGAAGGTCTCAGCCGATCCCGTTACGGCTGCGGGAGTTCTTTTTGTGGCCAGCGCCAGACAGGCTGCAAACAGCCCTCATTATGGTCAGGGCTGGGGCGCATACGGCGAACGGGTGGGCGCAATTACCGCTGATGGCTTTTCCGACATCATGATCGGTGGCGCGATACTACCGTCGCTGTTGCACCAGGACCCGCGTTACTTCTACCAGGGAACGGGCACAACCGGCTCTCGAATTCGTCATGCCATGCTTAGCCCGTTTGTCGCCCGGTACGACAATGGAAAGTGGGGACCGAACTACTCCAGCTTGGGAGGCGATTTGGCATCGTCCGGACTCGCGAACCTTTATTACCCCAAGTCGAATCGAGGCGCCGGGCTAGTCTTTGGAAATTTCGCAATCGGCACGGCGGAACGCATCGGCGCCAGCTTGGCCCAGGAGTTCATTATCGGCAAGTTCACCCGCAGGGGTGGCCACGTGAAATGAAGCACTCACATTCAATGAAGGAAGTGAGCCATAGGAAGCTACCTGGTCCACAAGAATTTCAAGCCTCCTCAAGTACTCCTGCTTCTCCGGCCCGGGCGCGCCCCCCTGGGCTCTTGCCTCTTCCTCGTGGGGCATGCGCCTCTAGGCAATCGGGTGAGCTTCGAGCCTTCAACTATCAACATGACCAGCCTGCATCCGCGCTGAAAATCCTGAACTTACAACTCAGTCGGTTTGGCACGTGTTTTGCCTTAGTCGATTATGCACGTTACAACAAGAATTTTGTTCTCGTTGTAACGTCAAGTTGCTGCATCCGTTGGAATTCAACGGGATATCAAGGGCGAAGTCCTTGGCTAGTTAGTCAGAGAAATGAAGGAGTGAAATTCCGGTGCTATGGCGTCTTTACAAGGCACGTTTTGAAGCAACTCTCTCACAGAGTGCGACCCGGCCTTCGGGAGGCTACGACATGATGTGCCATCGAAAAACCGGGAGAGCACAGGCAAACCCATACGCCACGGTCGAGGACTTCTGCCGCTTGTTCGCTAAAGGCATGAGCGAGCTATACCAACTTTCGTTCCTCCTGACAGCCGATCACCAAAAAGCGGAGCAATGCTTCGTGGCCGGCCTGGAAGATTCCATGAGATCCAATGGCGTGTTCAAGGAGTGGGCGCGTTCCTGGGCAAAGCGCATCATTGTCCAGAACGCAATCGGGCAATTGAAGCCACACTCGAGCACCGCCAGTTCCTCCACGTTCACTGTTCCTCCTTACGTCCGTCAACTGCCTACGGGCGAGGACAGGCACTTTGGTCTCAAAGCCGTGCTGGACCTTCCCGATTTCGAGCGCTTTGTGTTTGTGATGTCTGTTCTGGAGCACTATTCCGCGCATGACAGCGCCCTCCTCCTTGGCTGCTCGCCTCGGGAAATTCGGGAAGCACGAGCCCGGGCCGTAGAACAAATGGCAAACTCAAAGGGCACGGTTCCGATCGAAGTCAATTCCGAGAAAGTTCAGGAGCTAGTTTGATGACCTATCGTGGTCAGTTTCGGCAATCTCGCGGATCGATAAAGATCGAACACATTGTGACGAGGCCCGCGTCACCCGAGGGCGCACGGCTTACCTACTGGAAATTTGAGATCGATTTTCTGCCAAACGGCGAAGAGCACAAGCCCACCGCGATCCCTATCGAAACCTCCAGGAATCTGCGCGGTCTCGTCCGGTTTAAGCGCGCCATTGTTGCTCGTGAATGACGCTCCGTAGGGGTTACCCGCTTTGAATTGGATTGGGTCGGCGTAACCCGGCGCAACAATAATTGCGCCCCAGTGATAAAAAGTGGTGTTGAGGTTGACGATGGTCGTCTCCTGACCGCCATGGGCCGTGCCTGAACTGGTGAAACCAGAGCAGATCTTGTTGACCAGGGCCCCCTTTCACCCAGAGTGGACCGGTGGTGTCAAGGAATTGTTTCAGCTGTGCCGTCGGCAGGCCATATCGCGCCGGTGTTCCGAAGATGATTGCGTCGGCCCAGGCCAGGTCGTCAAGAGTAGCTTCCGGGACATGTTGCGACTCAAGTCGATGAGCAGCCCATCCTTGATTCGACGCGATCGCCTAATCAGTAGCGAGTTCACGCACTTTGCGGAACCGAACGTCCGCGCCCGCCTCGCCTGCGCCTTGTTCCACTGCACGGGCCAACTGATACGTGGTGCCTGTAGCGCTGTAGTAAGTGACGGCAACCTTTATGGCCATTCGATTCCTCCTGTAAAACGTCTAACTCGGCCTACATTGCCCACCTTGAACTGTGTTCCGCGGCGGTCGCACTATGGGTTAATCACCGGAGCTTGCGCCAACTGAAGATTGATCATGAGATCGAGCCGCCAGTCGATCTGGTAAAAGCGTGCTGTTTCCCGACCCGTTAGCACCTTGCGAAACTCCGGCAGATATTTGAGCCGAACTTGCATCATGTCTTCTTCCACGGTGGCGCGCCGGCGTAAGTAACGTTCTGCTTGATCCCCAGACATGGTTTGATAGTTCTCAAGATATTCTTGAAGGAGGGCAATTTTTGTGTCGTAGACTTTCGCCACGTCCGCTGCGTAGCGGTCATAGACTGGCCAAAACTTCTCCGCCTCTGCATCGGTCAGGTCCATGTTCGCAGCAACGATCTGCTTCTTTTGCGATCGTAGGTCGCTTTTCAATAGTTGTATGTCTTCATCAGGAGACCATTGCGTATCCTGGTAGACGGGACCGGGTGCCTGCATCTGCTTCGCAGTCGCTGGTTGCTGCGCGGCCGACGGCCGACTGGTGGAGACTGCCAGAGCGATAACCGCGAAGAAAAAGAGCCTTGCTGTCTTACTTTGCATTCAACCTCCTGCCACGATACTTGCGACACGCACTATTCAAGTGGCTTTAACCTTGTTCAACGCTAGTTATGCATTCAAGGTTCCAGCGAACGTTCAGGGCACGAATGGGCACAGATCACACAATTGCAAAGAGTTGGAAGCGGCGGTACGCGCAGTCCTCAAGCACAGCACGCGAGTGTAGCGACAGAAGTCTGGCAGGTGTCAAACCAGCCGATTGCTTCGGATTTTTTTCAGCGCTCGGCGAGCTAGTTTCGTTTGGAGAAGAAAGTGCATCTCCGAAGTCCGAGCGTTCGCCAGACCGCCGACGAATGGAGAATATGGAGAATAATGACCTTTGCTCGCCAAGCCGGTATTGCGGTTTTTCTAGTTACGCTTACGCTCTGGATCCAGTGCGCCGGGATCGCAGTGCTTATTCACAGGGCGAGAGCCAGCATTGAGCGCGGGGTTGCCCGTCTAAGCTCATTACATGCCGCCGGCCTGATGATTCGATTTTCGATCCTGGTGATTGTTCTGCATTTTTCGCAGATTTTCTTATGGTCGCTGTTCTACCGCTGGTATTGTCTTCCGTCGTGGGAGTCTTCGTTATACTTTTCAGCCAGCAGTTATTCGACGGTCGGCTATGGTGACGTCGTCCTGCCCCGAGTTTGGCACCTGCTAGGGCCCGTTGAGAGTATCACAGGCGTGCTGATGTGCGGCATCTCCGTAAGTTGCCTGTTTGCAGTGGCGACCAGGTTAGTCGAGCGTGAGTCAGGCGCCCCACCGATGCAATATGTAAATGGTTTGGACGGGCGTTCAAAAGCTGAGTTGGAGAACGTCTCGTAAAAACGTCGCAAGTGAAACCAGGAAATCGTTTCCTCTAGCGCGATCAGCCGCGAGACAGAGTCAGCGCAGTGATTCAATTCGCACCCAGGTGAGGCCAGGGGGCATCATACGGCGTGGAGAATGGACCTTTTATTCTTCTATCGCATAAAATTCCGATCTAAGGTCGAGACACCGCAACTCGCATCGATTCGTTTCCCAGACTTCCTTCTTGAGTGCCCGCCGACGCACCCGATCGCTTCGAAGTCCGCGTCAAATTCCCCAGCCATTCGAACGTTGACTGCGACAACATATCTTCGCGGCACCGCCAGCCCCAATTTCCGGCCGCCCTGCCCGGCACATTTATGCGACTTTCTGCCCCGAGGTTGAGCAGATCCTGTAATGGAGCAATCGCCAGCGCCGCTTTCGACGACCATGCCAGATCCATCAGTGCAGGCGCCGCATCAGGGTTTCCGCCAGGCGCTCGCTTGAGGTAATTCCAGAAGTTCTGGCGCTGATAGTCAGGCAATTCTTCGTACCACTCTCGAGTTGGCGCGTTGTCATGCGTGCCGGTGTAGACCACAGTGTTGCTGACGAAGTTCTGAGGCAAGTATGGATTGTCAGTATGACCGTCGAAAGCAAACTGCAAAACACGTGTTCCCGGAAGTTGAAATTGGTCCCGCAACGCCCGGACATCCGGAGTAATGATTCCGAGATCTTCGACGATGAACGGCAAGCCGCCCAACTCCCCGGATACAGCTTGGAAAAAGTCCGCACCCGGACCTTGTACCCACTGGCCCGTCTGAGCCGTTGGCGCACCCGCGGGCACGTGCCAGGCGGCCGCAAATCCGCGGAAGTGGTCCAGCCGAATCGCATCCACGTGCGCAAGCAAAGCACGTACTCTGTCAATCGACCACCGATAACCACTCGCTCGAAGTGCATCCCAGTTGTAAACGGGGTTTCCCCACAATTGTCCTTGTGCGCTGAAGTAATCAGGAGGGACTCCGGCGACAAATCGCGGCCGATGGTGTTCATCGAGAAGAAATAATTCCGGATTCGCCCAGACATCGCTGGAGTCCGGAGAGACAAAGAAGGGCAAATCACCAATCAGTCTCACGCCCTTCGAATGTGCATACGTCTTGAGTTGATCTCCCTGGCGGAAGAGTAGGAACTGTGCGAAGCGGACCTGCTCGATTTCATCTGCTAATTCTTGACGCGCAGTAGCCAACGCCTGCGGTCGACGCTGAACCACCCCTTCGGGCCAGTCGAGGTAATATGCGCCGTGGTACTTCGCCTTCAACGCTCGGAACAGCGCGTAATCGCTCAGCCAATGTTCGTGCTTATTTTGGAATTCCTCAAATTCCGCCCGCAGATCCGTGCGGTTTCCAGACTTGAAGTGCTTCCACGCAACTTGGAGAAGGCGGGCTTTGAAAGGAAGCACAGCATCGAAGTCAACGAAGTCGGAAGGGAAGTGAGATTCGCAATCCTTCTCGGCCAGCAATCCGTCTGCTATCAGGCTCCCAGGACTAATAAGCAGATCATTTCCCGCAAATGACGACATCGGCTGGTAGGGCGAATTCCCATAACCCGTTGGTCCGAGCGGAAGGGATTGCCACCAACGCTGGCCAGCGTCATGGAGACGATCGACCCACGAATACGCCGACGATCCGAGATCGCCGATGCCGAAAGGCGACGGTAGAGACGTGACATGCAAAAGCAAGCCGGAAGCGCGGTACTCGGGTGGAAACGGTGGAACGTTCACTGGTCCGCCATTGCCATTCATGGAACAACCCCAGCACGAAGCGCATTGTTCACAATCTCCTCGGCTTCACTCAAAATCGCATTAAGGTGTGCTTCGCTCTCAAAACTCTCCGCATAAATCTTGTAGATGTTTTCCGTGCCGGACGGCCGTGCCGCAAACCAGCCGCTCTTCGCTACAACTTTCAGCCCGCCAATGGGAGCCTGATTACCCGGAGCCTTAGTCAGCTTGGCAGCAATGGGTTCGCCCGCCAGATCTGATTCCTTCACAGCATCCGGCGTCAGTTTCTGCAATTTCGCTTTCTGCTCCGGAGTGGCCGGCGCATCAATGCGGGTGTAATACGGCTTGCCGAATTCTGCCGTTAATTCGCTGTAGTGCTGACCGGGATCCTTGCCGCTGCGCGCGGTGATCTCGGCAGCCAGCAGTACCATGATCAGCCCATCTTTGTCCGTTGCCCATGCGGTCCCATCGTGGCGAAGGAAACTTGCTCCGGCACTCTCTTCACCGCCGAAACAGAACGAGCCATCGACAAGTCCCGGCACAAACCATTTGAAGCCGACCGGCACCTCGGACAAGCGGCGTCCGAGCTTACTTACGACTCGGTCAATCATGCTGCTGCTGACTAGCGTCTTTCCAACAATGACATCCTGCCGCCACTGCGGCCGATGTGTGAGCAGGTATTGAATGGCAACTGCAAGGTAATGATTGGGATTCAGCAATCCCGCGGTTGGACTTACGATCCCATGTCGGTCAGCGTCAGTATCGTTTCCGAAAGCCAGCTGGAATTGATCTTTCAACCCGACCAGCCGGGCCATGGCATAAGGACTCGAACAATCCATACGGATTTTGCCGTCGTGATCAACAGTCATAAATGAGAAGGTCGGATCGATCTTTCTATTCACGACTTCCACTTCTAGTCCGTAAATCGAATTGATCGGATCCCAATATGGCAGCGAAGCGCCGCCCAGAGGATCCACTCCAAGTTTCAGGCGCGCATTGCGGATCGCATCCATATCGACGACGTTTCTGAGGTCGCGAACGAACGGCATGACGAAATCTTCCTGATGCGTGCTGGTTGCCCGGATGGCCCTTTCGAAAGGAACGCGCTTTACATCTTTGTTGCCCGATCGCAATAAATCGTTGGCGCGATTTTGCACCCAGCCGGTTACGTCCGTATCGGCAGGGCCACCATTGGGCGGGTTGTACTTGAACCCTCCATCCTCGGGCGGATTGTGTGACGGCGTAATTACGATGCCATCGGCGAAGTGTTCCTTCCGTCCGCGGTTGTAGACGAGAATGGCGTGCGAGATGACGGGCGTCGGGGTTACGCCGTCATTTTCCTGAATGATGGTCTCAACCCCATTCGCCGCCAGTACTTCGAGGGCAGTGCGCTGTGCGGGCTCTGAAACCGCGTGGGTGTCTTTCCCCATATATAAAGGACCATCGATCCCCTGCCCTTTACGGTATTCGCAGATGGCCTGCGTAATTGCCAGAATGTGCGCCTCGTTAAACGTGTCGTGAAGCGCTGAGCCGCGATGTCCGCTGGTGCCGAAAGCGACCAGTTGGTTGCGGTCGGTTACGTCCGGCTTGCGCTCGTAATAATCTCGTCGCAAGCGCTCTGGGTCGATCAGCAGTTCCTTCGGCGCAGGTTTCCCGGCGAGAGGGGAAATCGCCGGACCTTCTACGACGGATCGTTTTTCTAGAGTATGGGGCATGGTTCCGCCTTCCAGATTTCGGTTGCATATTCGTGAATGGTGCGGTCGCTCGAGAACTTTCCTGAGCTGGCGATGTTCAGGATGGCTGTTCGCGCCCACTCGGCGCGATTGGCATAAAGATCCCCGAGTCGATCCTGCGCCTGAACATAAGAGGTGAGGTCTGCCAAGTGCATGTAATGATCGCCGTTGGTGAGCAAAGTATCGCGAATTGGAGCGAAAGCCCCAGGCTCGTTACGGCTGAAGTAATCAGAAAAGATAAGGTCCAGCGCGGCTCGCGTCTCAGGTTCGTGTTCATAGTGCCAATGCGGGTTGTACCAGGCTTGGCTGTTTTGAACTTGTTCCACTGTGAGGCCGAACAGGAACAGGTTCTCCTTGCCGGCTTCCTCGGCCATTTCGATTGTGGCGCCGTCAAGAGTGCCCACAGTCAGAGCTCCATTCATCATGAATTTCATGTTGCTGGTGCCGCTCGCTTCGTATCCCGCCGTCGAAATCTGGTTAGAGACGTCGCTCGCAGGGATCAGACGTTCCGCCAGGGAAACATTGTATTCAGGAAGAAAAACCACCTTCATCCGGCCGCGCACAATTGGGTCTCCATCGATCGTGCCTGCCAGATTGTTGATGAACTTGATGATAAGTTTGGCCAGCCGATACGCAGGCGCGGCTTTCCCGGCAAAGAAAAACGTGCGCGGCGCCATCTCCAGATTAGGATGTTCCCGCAAGCGGTTGTAGCAAACGATGATTCGCAGCGCGTTCAGCAGTTGCCGCTTGTATTCATGGATGCGCTTGATCTGGCAATCGAAAATTGTGTCAGGATCGACGATTTGTCCAGAGGTCGTCTTCAGCCAATCTGTGAATCTTACTTTGGCCTCGCGCTTTGAGGCGTGAAACGCCTCCTGAAGACCCGGATCGTCGGCCAGCGCTTTTAGCTGACTGAGCTGACTCAGGTCGGTGATCCACTCGTCACCGATCGCTGCGGTGATCGCCCCCGAGAGGCCGGGATTCGCTTCCAGCAGCCAGCGCCGCGGCGTGACGCCGTTGGTCTTGTTGTTGAAACGTTCAGGAAACATGTCGGCCAGATCTTTAACGGTTGTCGTGCGTAACAATTTCGAGTGAACCGCGGCAACCCCATTCGTGCTATGCGAGCCAACGATAGCAAGGTTTGCCATGCGAATCTTGCGTGAAGGCTTTTCTTCCACCAGGCTGATGCGTTCAATCCGGCCCTCATCTCCAGGAAATCGAACGCGGGTCTCATCGAGCAGCCGGCGATTGATCTCGTAGATGATCTCCAGTTGGCGCGGAAGAAGGACTTCAAACCACGCTGCTGGCCATTTCTCGAGTGCCTCGGGCAGTAATGTATGGTTCGTGTAGGCCAGGGTTTTCCTAGTCAGGTCCCACGCCTGGTCCCATTCAAGGTGCGCATCGTCTAGCAGGATGCGCATCAATTCGGCGACTGCCATGGAAGGATGTGTGTCATTCAGTTGGATGGCTGCCTTTTCCGGCAACTTCTCCCAATCAGTGTTGTGCCGTAGAAAACGACGTATCAAATCGGCCAGGGAACACGCGACCAGAAAGTACTCCTGCATGAAACGCAACTGTTGTCCCGCCATCGTAGAGTCATCTGGATAGAGCACCCGGGTCAGCGATTCCGCTTCGAGGGTTCCAGCCAGCGCACCGACGAAATCTCCCGTGCCGAATTCTTGGAAGTCGAAATAGTCCGGGGCAGAGGCGGCCCAGAGGCGGAGTGTGTTGATTGTCTTTCCTCCGTACCCAACCATTGGACGATCAAACGGAATTCCGAACAGGCTGGAGGGCCGATTCGGAATCAGCTCAACCTTTCCGTCCCGCAACTTGAAGCTACAGCTGAGCTTAATTTCCACTTTCTCGTGCTGGCGGCAGATCTCCCATGGGTCACCGTCGCGCAACCAGTTGTCCGCACTCTCCTGCTGCCATCCGTTCACAAATGATTGCCGGAACATTCCGTACTCATAGCGCAAACCGTAGCCCGTCGCCGGAAGCTGCATGGTAGCCATCGAATCCAGAAAGCACGCCGCCAGCCGTCCCAGGCCGCCATTACCCAGGCCTGCATCCGGTTCCTGCTCGATCAGCTCAAGCCAGTCGAGTCCTTTTTCTTTGATGGCATGCTGGACTATAGGGTCAAACAATAGATTCTTGACATTGTTAGCCAGCGAACGCCCAAGCAGAAATTCCATCGACAGGTAATAAATCCGTTTCGCATTTTGTCGCTCGTAGGTGGTCTTGGTTTGCACCCAGCGCTGCGCCAAAACGTCGCGCACAGAGTACGCGAACGCTTCGAAGCGTTCGCGTGCGCTCGCTACTTTTGGGTCGATCGCGCGATCGAAAATCAGGTGCCTGTCATAAACGGCCCCCTCAGTTCCGGCGAATCGAATCAAGTTGCTGCCGTATTGGTGGAGAAGCTGGGGAAGATTTTCTGGCTTCGTCGCCAGGGGGACGATTTTCGTAGGTTTTGCTTGCGCTACGGTTTTTGTGCTCATTCGAGGACCTCGCAATCTTGTTTATTTGATATTGATTATTTACGGTATCGAAAGGTTACGCCGTTGTTGCTCACGCTCCCACATGGCGATCGTCATCCCACAGTCGAACCGCAGGCCGGGACAGATTGTGTTCATAGCTAAGCGCACTGAGACTGGCGGGGCTTAGCAGAAAAAATCTGCCGCCGGCGGGTCCCACGCCTAGCCAGCACGCAGTCAACACGCGAATAAAGTGCCCGCTGGAAAAGAGCAACACGTCGCCTGTGACCCTGCGTATCTGTTGGACCATACGGTACGCCCGCTCGCCGATTTGTTGCGGGGATTCGCCTCCTGGACAACCGTCACGAAACAGGTCCCAGTCTGGACGTTGTTGCAGAATTTGCGTGGAGGTCAGCCCTTCATATTTCCCATAGTCCCATTCCGCCAGGTCGCGATCGGTTTCGGCGACCGCCCCAAATCCGGCGAGTTCGCAGGTTCGAGCCGCACGCTGCAGCGGACTGGTAAAAACCTTGGCAAAGGTCAACCCCTTCAACCGCTCTCCGAGCCGCACGGCATTACGCTCTCCATCCGGGGTCAAAGGCAGATCGGTGAGGCCGGTGTGCTGGCCTGAGTGAGTCCAAGCCGTGTTGCCGTGCCGCGCCAAATAGGCGATGGGAAGCTTGTCACTCATGCTGCGTCTCTCGTTGGCGCCGCCGATCAAGTTTGGCTTGACGGTTAAATTCAGGTCTAAAGAAACTCGTGATATTTCTCCCACAGTCCTTCCCCTCTATGGCGCGACAAGTATTCCGGGCATTATTCAGTCACAATACTCGGCAATCACTTCGACTGGCTAATAGTTGTGGCCGGCCTCTGGCTGATGATCGGCACTTCTTGCGATCGGCCCAAAATGTCATTGTAGGTGATGGTGTTCTTTCCGACGTGCACCAGGAGTTGTCGGCCGGACGCATAACTGACTGTACTTGTGCCCAATGTATCAGTGTACAGAACCAGGTAAATGGTGCCGGCAACTTTAACGGAAACGTCGTAACTGGCGACCGAGGACGACGAGCTATCGCCAGCAGATTGATGCGGCTTAACGTCGAGGATTGTGGCCAATTCATACTTCGCCGACGGCTCGCAAAAAGCCGGCAACGCGACTGCACAAATGATGATCAAGAGCAACGATTTCAGCATGAGGTTTTCCTCTCGAAGGCTTTGCGCCTAAGTCATACACTGCCATCGCATCCACCGTGCCAAAGTCGAAAGGTTTGCAGATCCGTTGAAAGATTGGTTTTACATGCAGTTAAGGTTCGCGCACCCACCACGACCACGGTATTATTCTGGGGATGACCGGGGATGCTCCGTCACATGCCAAATGCTTGTCAGCGGTAGCGACAGTGAAGTTGCAATTCGCCCGGAATAGCTGTCTTTTCTAACGTAACTCGCGGTCTGGAATTGGTCTTCGGTTTGCAGTTGACGGCTACAGGTCGCGCAGTAGTCGCGACGGTAAACTTGAGAGAGCGATCGGAGATCAACCATGCCGATTTTTGCGACGCTTCCCGGTGAATCCAACTCCAGCATCATTTTGTCGATCATCAACCTGCTTTGCCCGCAGTGCGGCGGCAGCATGATGGAATTCCAATGCAACGGTAGGTGCCGTAGAAACCGGCTCCCTGAATGGGAGTGGGTGAACTTCGCGACCACCATTTTTGCCGCCGGTACTCGTGCTGGCAAACGGCAAGCTGATCGTAAGAATTAGCGATCGCCAATTGGAATACCTGGGGCACGGCTGCTGTTTCTGATCGGCTCGACAAAAGCAATATGAATGCAGTTTTGGCCTTAACGGAACTGGATCGCCGCTTCGGAATTCCCGACATCGCGCGGGTGTGCGAAGGCGATGGCGGCCTTACGCGAGTCGACATTACCAGTCCGCTTGCGCACGGCGAGATGTACGTACACGGAGCGCACGTGACTTCCTGGCGCCCCGCCGGCAGCGAAGAAGTGCTCTTTCTCAGCTCGAAATCGCGATGGGAGGAGGGCCAGGCAATTCGCGGCGGAATTCCGATCTGCTTTCCCTGGTTTCGCGGTAAGGCAGACAATCCCCACGCTCCAGCACATGGATTCGTGCGCACAAGATCGTGGCAACTCTATTCAATCGTCGAGAATAACGTCGGAGTTGCTGTAACCATGTTTATTGAGAGCGATGAACAAACTCGGCGCTGGTGGCCGGCGGATTTTCGTCTTGTGCACCGGGTCACCTTTGGTTCCGAACTCAGGCTGGAGCTCGTTTGTATTAATACAGGCAAAACACGGCTTCATTTCGAGGAAGCCCTGCACACCTACAATCGAGTCGGGGATGTTGGGACGGTGCGCTTACAGGGGCTGGATGGGACGCGCTTTCTCGACAATACCGACTCTAACCAGGAGAAGACGCAGCTCGGTGATGTGACCATCGCCTCGCAAACTGACAATGCATTCATAAATACCCAGAAGGCTGTCGATTTGCTCGATCCGAAATTGCGTCGTCGATTTCGACTGCAGAAGACGAATTCGAGCACTACAGTAGTCTGGAATCCGTGGCAAGAAGGAGCTACGGGGCTGCGAGACCTTGGTGAAGGCGAATGGAAGCAGTTTCTCTGCGTCGAAGCGAGCAACATCATGGGCGCCGCGGTCACGCTGGCGCCCGAGCAGGGACACACAATCTCTGCAGTGCTGAGCGTGGCCAGGCTTTAACGAGATGAAGGCACACAGCGCTATTTACTCGAGACTCTTCACCGAATCGGAATTTAAGCAGAGGCCACTCTCTGATCGAGAAGCGTGCTTGCAAGGAGAACCACTTCGGGGTCGTCGGAGTGTAACGCTCGAACGAGTTCCTCGCGAGCATCCATTGACTCGTGCTGCGCCCACATTATTCCGCACAAACATAGTCGGTGTTCATTTTGCTTTCCTGGCGTGCGTATGGAATCGTATCTGCAATGGTCATCGCAGATCGATTCTCTCCATCCCTCTCGAGCATCCATCGCTCCAATCTGTTGTGGGAAGCGGCGCTAGATCTATCGCTTTCAACCGGACAAGTTAAATAGGAAGCGGTGAGAGTTTCGAAAGTCGTACACCGGTAAGGGGTAGCCAAGACCCTGACAGATGGCGGGGGACCGTCGGCATCGATTGGTTCACTCGGTTACGCCTTCTACGAGAATAGGCCGCGCATCCGCGGAGGCATCTGCGCAGCGACAATAACCTCGTTCTGGTTCTTCGCCGGCACGCATGCGCCAAATCACACGGAGCGCCGCCATCACCGGCACCGCGAGATAGATGCCGATAATTCCTCCGAGTTCTGCGCCGACCAGCACCGCAAAGATCGCGGCCAAAGGATGAATCTTCAGCTGCTGCCCCATGATCCGGGGCATTGCAAGATAGTCTTGGATCACTCGCCAGAGACCTAACAACACCGCCATACAAAGCCAATGCAAGTGATTGACAATACCTACGCCGACAATCACTGCGAATGTGCTGGTCCAGCCAACCACCGGAATGAATTCCAGTAATCCTCCTAAAGAGGCCAACGCGATGGCGTGGGGAAATCGCAGAAGGAGCAGGGCCGCGGAATAGAACAAGAAAGAAAGGCCACAAAGAAGCAACTGCGCCCTTATGTATCTGGTGAGCATCAGGTGAAGTTCATGTGCTGTGGCACGCATGGTGGCGCGCCGCTCCCTGGGAAAGAGCAAATCGACGAGGACATTCGCGATATGGTCGCCGTCGCGCAAGAAAAAGATGGCCAAGATAGGAACAAGCAGCAACCACCCTAATAGGAGCGCAGTATTTGAAAGATAACCATCGACAGCTGGTAGCAGGTGCTGAATCTGCTGCTTGTGCTTCGCCAGGAAAAATCTCAAGCGAAATTCTTGTTCGTCGCTCCAGCCGTATTTGCCTCTGAGGTCGCTCGCGATGTCCCCGGTCGAAAGGCGATCCAATACGACAGGCGTTTGATCAATCAGCTTGACAGCATTCCTGGCAGCGCCAGGGGCAAATGAATATCCCACAACGACGAGCAAAATCACGATGGAGACGTACACCTCCACTACGGCTGGGCCTCTCAAATTCCTGAAAAATAAGGAACGCCGCTGCAGGAACTTAACGACAGGATCGAGTAAATAGGTGAAAAGTATCGCGAAGATAAAGATGAGAATGATGCGCCGCGCGCAGTAAACCGCCGCACAGACTCCGGCGATAAACACGGTGGTCAGTACGACGTTAGCGGTCCGGAGGTCTGGGAATGCCATCTTCAGGTTCCATGCGCAAGAACCAGCACAATTTGACTCACCTGAAGCGAGTGCAATAGCAGGGCCATTCGTGCAGAAAATAACTCGGTGAGAACAATCGAAGCTTTGCGCTCTGCAATGTGGCCGACCACACAGCGCGCAATGTGAGCCAGATTCCGGCTCTGTCACATGCCAACTGCTTGGCGCCGGCCTCACTGGCAAACACGCTCGCCCAAATCCCTGAGTCTCAGGCGTGAGTGCCTAAACAGCTCTCATGGAAAGACATGGCCACTTGAAGGTCATCGGTCTTTGAATGGAAGCTTGCATGCCATGAGTGAATGTGGGGGAATTGCCGTGACGCGAGAGTCAGTCACCGAAGACGAAAGCCTCGACATCACCGTGGAGCAGGGCGAGGAACGCGCATTCGTGCGCTTGCATGGCCACGTGGGCATCGATTCGTCGCCAGATCTTCGCGATCGGCTTCTCGCCCTCTTGCAAGGGCAACCACCGAAAACCGTCATCGTGGATCTGACGGAGGTCTCCTATATTGATGCGTCCGGCATCGCGACCCTGCTTGAAGCACTTAAGGTCGCGCGCAATCGTCAAGTGGCGTTGTGTTTGAAGGGATTGCACGGGCGCATAGTTCGTTTCTTCGAGGTTACGGGCCTGCTACCGGTGTTTGAAACGCCCGGCTGTAAAGACGCTTCGTCAGAGTTGAGGTGAATTGATGGCAAATGTTCTGGAAGATCTCGGCAGAAGCACCATCGATCATCTCGACTATGTGGGGAGTGTCAACATTCAGTGGTGGTCCACGTTGCGCGCCATGGGTAATGCGTTGCCGTTTGTGGGAAACCGTTATCGCTGGCAAGAGTCGGTGCGGCAGATGTTGCAAATCGGAGTGGACGCGCTGCCTATGGTGTGCCTAATGGCGATTTGCACCGGATTTATTCTCGCCATGCAAGGCGCCTCAGAGCTCCGCCGCTTCGGGGCCATTCACTACGTCATCGATTTGGTCGCGGTCGGGTTCACGCGTGAACTCGGCCCGCTGCTCACGGCCATCGCTGTCAGTGGCCGCTCGGGCTCGGCGTTTGCGGCTGAAATCGGCACCATGAAGGTGACCGAGGAGCTCGATTCACTAAGGGTCATGGCGCTGGAACCGATAGAGTTCGTCCTGGCGCCGAAGTACCTTGCCGCTCTGATCAGCGTTCCTTGTCTCAGCATCCTCTCGAATGTTTGTGGCATTTTAGCCGGAGGACTATTCATGTTCTTCAGCACACACCTTTCTCTGTCGCTATATCTGCGGGACGTGTTCGAATCCATTCAATTGCGAGACGTAATAACGGGACTCATCAAGAGCGTGGCCTTTGCCACGATCATTGCCCAGGTGAGCTGTCTGGAAGGATTTCGCGTGCGCGGAGGGCCGGATTCAGTAGGCCGCTCTACAACCAGCGCCGTCGTGAAGTCGACTTTTCTGGTGATCGTCGCCGACTCCGTCTTTACCGCAATCTTCTACTTCACGGTGACGCACTGATGTCAATCATTTCGGTTCGCGACTTGGTGGTTGAATACGATGGGCATCGTGTGCTCGACAACCTCAGTCTCGACATTGAGCATGGGGAGACGATGGTCTTGTTGGGCGGTAGCGGTTCGGGCAAGAGTACGCTTTTGCGACAGATCCTTGGTCTGGAGCGCCCCAAGTCAGGCAGTGTATTTGTGAAGGGTGTCGACATTACCCACTGCTCGGCGGCCGAACTGAAAAAAGTCCGCCGGTCCATTGGAGTGGCTTTTCAAAGTGCCGCCTTGTTCAATTCGCTTTCGGTCGAGGACAACGTTGCTCTGACCCTCCGGGAACACACCCGGCTCGCGCCATCGATTATCGAACTGATGGTGTGGATGAAGTTGGCGGTGGTTGGACTGGCAGACTTCGGGAAGTTACATCCGCAGGAACTGTCCGGCGGGATGAAGAAGCGCGCCGCGGTCGCACGTGCGCTGGCGCTCAGTCCCGAGATTCTCGTGCTGGATGAGCCATCTGCAGGACTGGATCCGATCGTGGCTGCGGAGCTCGATGAACTCATCGTGCTCCTGAAAGAGGTCTTCCAGGCGACCGTGATCGTTGTGACCCATGAACTGCCAAGCGCCTTCCGCATCGCCGACCGGATTGCGATGCTCTACAAGGGCCGCTTCCGCTCGGTTGGATCCAAAGACGAAATCAAAGCGAGTCAGGATCCGCGAGTGCGGCAGTTCCTGGATCGCGTTCCCGACAATATCGCACAAACGCCCGCAGTGTCCGCCTACCTCGAAAAATACCTGCAGGCTCAGGAGGCATGAGTGTGACAACCGAGGCAAAAGTCGGTGCTTTCGTACTAGGATGTTTAGCGATCCTGGCATTCACCGTCATTTACCTTCTCAATGCGGAGATGAGCGGGGGAACCGTTCCCTACAAGACGTATCTTCGTTATGCTGGTGGACTTGAGCCGGGTGCTCCGGTTCTATTTGGTGGAATCGACGTCGGCAAGATAAAGGCCGTTCGCCCCGCGACGGTTGATCCTACGAAAATCGAGATCCTGGTCGAGGTGAAAGAGGGCACGCCGCTCAATGAGAAGTCCGTTGCCAAACTCGGTTTAGTCAGCGTCATGAGCGGCGCTGCGTTATCGATCACCACCGGCAGCAACGACGCCAAGCGCCTTCCGCCCGGATCGTCGATTCCGTCGCAGGAAGCCGCCAGCCTGGATGAGATCGCCGGCAAGATGGCCACCGTTGCCGATAACGCCAACGGCCTGATCACACAAGCACGCGGAGAACTCGAAGGCATCACGGGCGACGCACGCAGTCTTCTCGCCAATCTGAACACCGTGACCGGCAAACCTAATCAGCAGAAAATTCAGGCCGTACTCGACAACGTCAACGGAATGTTGGCGACTGAACGGCCTAAAATCGATCGTCTCACCGATCAACTAAACACGCTAGCCGAGCACACAGATGCAACCATTCAGAACGTGAACGGCACCGTCACGGATGCGCGAGAACCGCTTCACAAAGATCTGATTGAGTTGCAGGCCACTTTGCAGCAAGCTAAAGCATTGCTGAGCGACATGCAGGTGGTGGTTCGAGCGAATGACTACAAGATTGACGACACGGTGGAAAACCTGCGCGTGGCAACGGACAACCTGGATCAGTTGACCGACTCGCTGAAGCAGCGTCCCTGGAGCTTGGTTCGAATCCGGCAACCGAAAGAGCGCGAAGTCCCGCAACAAAAATGAGGATGGATATGAAAAAGAATCCGATAGTAATTTGTCTTGTGCTGGCAGCCCTGATGATCCTGGTCGGCTGCGGGAGCGCGGTGAAATACCCGAACTACTACACTCTCCACGTACCCCCGCCACCGGATCCGCCAGCGCAGGAGGGTATCCGTGCATGCTTGGCCGTACGCGAATTTCGCTCGCCGACTTACTTGCGCGAAGGGGCGATCGTCTACAAAACCTCCCCGGAACAAATCGGTTTTTACAATTATCACCGTTGGGCGATTGATCCCCGCCAATTCGTGACAAACGCGGTGGCTGAACGCCTACGCGCGAGCGGAAATTTCGCCCAAGTGAAGTTGTACGATGGACGCTCAGACATCAATTACGTTCTCAGCGGAAGGCTCGAGGAGCTTGAGGAAGTTGATTACGGCGGTGCTGTCAAGGTTGAGGTCGCGATCTCTGCCCAGATGAC
This sequence comes from uncultured Acidobacteriota bacterium, assembly GCA_963796095.1. GTDB lineage: Bacteria > Acidobacteriota > Terriglobia > Terriglobales > Acidobacteriaceae > JABDBE01. The sequence goes on along the minus strand of CAWCKL010000040.1, from coordinate 403,355 downwards.
GAGCCTTGCAACCGGTGCGACAGTCTGGACGAACGAGGTCTCCGAGGTCGGAACGGTCGGACAGCGCGATGTGCCCGCCGTTGTAGCTGAGATGAATGCCACAATAGGCCGCGCGATTGAGAAGCTCCTCACGCCTGCACCCTCGGCATCTGGCATACGGACAAACTAGGTGTGTCTTTGGAATGATACGCAGCATTACCAGAAGGAATTAAACCAGAGTTCAGCCACAGGGGGACCGGTTGACGTAGCAGGTAGAGGCGAATGGTGACAAACGCGAACAAAGCGAAGTTAGAGAAGCAAGCAGATTATCCCATGGTCTTCCTTGTGGATGTCGACGATACGCTGCTCGACAACGATCGCCTTCAAAAGGATCTCCAGCGGCATCTGGAGTCGGAGTACGGTAAGGCCTCTCGCGACCGCTATTGGGTCATTCAAGAAGACCTGATGAAGAAGCTCGGTTACCGTGATTATCTAGGCGCCCTTCAGCAGTATCGCGTGGAACATCCCCATGACGTGCATCTGCTGGCGATGTCGTCGTTCCTGCTCGATTATCCTTTTGCCGACACCCTCTACCCAAGAGCGCTGGATGTGCTGGCACGTCTTCGGACCTGGGGGCAGACCGTAATTCTTTCAGACGGCGATGTGGTATTCCAGCCACGCAAAGTGGAACGCTCCGGTATTTCCTCCGCTGTTGACGGAGAGGTGCTGATCTACATTCACAAGGAAGAAGCACTCGATGACGTCCGGCGTCGTTATCCAGCGGATCACTACGTTCTGATCGATGATAAGTTGCGGATCCTGGATGCTGTCAAAAAAGCCTGGGGCGATCAGGTCACGACGGTCTGTCCGCGCCAGGGCAATTTCGCCAACGATCCCCAAATTGTTGCCGCCTTCCCCGCGGCAGACCTGACCATTGAGCACATCGGTGATCTTCTGGAGCACGGCTTCGTAGATTTCGAATCACAATGTGCGGTTTCCTCGGGTTTGGATTCAAAACACTCTGAGGTGGAACAATGAAAGCAACGCAATTGCTGCACAACCTGGGCCAGAGTATATGGTTGGACAACATCACGCGCGACCTGCTAGACAACGGCACGCTGGAAACCTAGGTGGCATACCGAGAAACTAGGTGTACGCAACATTACCTCTTTAGATTATTGAGATTTACACAATAGGAGAATCCCATGACTTTGCTGGAATCACTCAAACAGTACACGACAGTCGTCGCCGACACTGGCGATATCGAAGCGATCCACCGGCACCGGCCGCAGGACGCAACCACCAATCCCTCTCTTCTTTATCATGCTGCCCAGATGCCGGCGTACCGGCATTTGGTGGAAGAGGCCGCCGAGCGGGCCTCCAGCCTGGGCGGTAGCCACGAGCAGATGGCGGAAGAGTTCATCGACCAGATGTTCGTTCTTTTCGGAAGCGAAATTCTTAAGGTAGTTCCCGGCCGCGTCTCAACTGAGGTCGCGGCGAGCCTCAGTTTCGATACTCCTGGAACCCTTGCCAAGGCGCGCAAGCTCATCTCGCTTTATCAAAAGAAAGGTGTGCCTCGCGAGCGTATCTTGATCAAGATCGCCAGCACTTGGGAAGGGATTCAGGCAGCCAACGAGCTGGAGCAGGAAGGAATTCATTGCAACCTGACGCTGCTTTTCAGTTTCGCCCAGGCAGTGGCTTGTGCCGAAGCTGGAGTGACTCTGATCTCGCCCTTCGTCGGCCGCATATTCGACTGGTATAAGAAGGAGGGAGGCGGTAAGGAGATCCCACCTGACCAGGACCCCGGGGTTGCCTCGGTCACGCGCATTTACAACTACTATAAGAAGTACGGTTACAAGACCCAGGTCATGGGAGCGAGTTTCCGCAACGTGAATCAGATCGTCCGCCTCGCGGGATCCGATCTGCTGACCATCAGCCCCGACCTGCTTGATCAGTTAGAGCAGACTGAGGGCACGGTAAAGCGCAAGCTAGACCCGGCCACAGCCGAGGCGAGCAAGGACGAGCGCCTGCGTCTCAGCGAGAAAGCTTTCCGCTGGATGCACAACGAGGATGCTATGGCGACAGAGAAGCTAGCCGAAGGCATCCGCAAATTCAACAGCGACGCACAGAAACTGGAAGAGTACGCGCTCTCCCAGGTTGCGGAAAAAGTAGGGTAATGGCGAGCGCTGGCCGGGCAGTCTCTTGGAGAAGGAAGGAACTCTGATCAACTCAGAGGTTCCAGTGGATTGTGTCGCGCGATCGTGCGCAGTTTCTTTCTTCATTCGGCCAGCGCAACGATTCCATCCTGCTTCAATGGCTGTGCGCCGAGGCAACTCCAAAGCATATCACCACACGCTAGCCCGACTTTGACAACCGGGCCTTAATTCTTCGGTAAGCTGTTGATTCTACGTCCGAGGCTTCAAAAGGTCTTCACTACAGTTTCCCCTCCTTATGCGACGGTTTCCGGCCCCTGGGAGACTATCCTCGGGGATGGTTGGGACGGCAACTGTAGGTGCAGCTGGTGGAGCAGCATCTGGTGATCCTTCTCCGGTTGGGTGTATCGGGGGAGAATCAACAGCCGCCCATCGGTCGTGGGCACCCACACATCCACCATCTGGATCGCGGACATTTTCTCTAGCACCGCTCGAGGAGTCAGTCCCGGCGCCAGAGTCCGCAAGCGCTGCCCCAAGGTGATGTACAAACAATAGGCCAAGAAGGATACGAAGATGTGCGCTTCGATGCGCGAGTCCTTCTGGTGATAAATGGGCCGGATCGCCAGATCGCTTTTCAGGGCGCGAAAGACCGCTTCGATCTCAGTGAGCTGCACGTAGTGTTGCCACAGCCGGGCCGGGTCTTCTGCGGGCAGATTGGAGCGCAGCAAATAACGGCCCTCCCGGCGCATGGCTTGCCGGAGTTTGTCCTTGCACCAACGAAAGGTGAACGTTTCCGCGTTGACCGGCTGTTCCGGCTTTGGCACCTGCACTTCCACCAAGCCATAGACGCGGCCCGCCTCGGACTTGGCCGCTCCCAGTTTCAGCAGCAGCTGGTCGCGCTCGAGCTGTTGTCCTTGCAATTCTTGCAGCCTTTTCCAGAGATTTTTCAACCGTCGCCGGCGCATGGCGCGTTCCTTCTGCCAACGCCCCTGGCTGCGTGCCAAAATATAAAGTTCTCCCTCCTGAGCCAGCAGCTTCACTTCTACCGACTCCTTCACCTTCGCCCAAGGCAGTTCGAGAAACGGTTTCTCCAATTTGCTCAGTCGACCCCGCGGCGTCCCCACCAGATAAGCCACCGGCGGATCGGCATCGCGCATCTCGCGCAACTGTTCTTCGGTCGGAATGCCTCGATCCATTACCCAGATGCGCTTGGCCCGTCCGTATTGCTCCTCAATCTTTTTCAGGAATGCTTTCAGCGTGGTCTTCTCACTGGTGTTCCCCTGCATCACTTCGTAGGCCAGGGGAAGGCCGTCCGGCGTCACCACCAGAGCAATAATGACCTGCACGCAATCGGGCCGTTTGTCCCGGCTGTAGCCAAAGCGCCGCTTCCCACTCGCCGGCGGATCGCATTCAAAATAGGTGCTGGTCAGGTCATACAGCAGCACCTCAAATTCTGCCTGGAACAGATCCTGCCAGCGCTTCTGGAGATAACTGAACAGATCCTTCGTGTGCGCCAGCAGCTTGTCCTGACACCGATAGAGCGACTGCAGCTCGATGGCTTCGCCCTGCCGGCCCAGCAAATCGGCCATCCCGCTGCGCAGATACCACTCCCGATGCAAGCGCCACTCGCTGCCCGGCGAGATCAACCGATAACTCACCAGCGTCTTCAGGATGTCGAGCCAGTCGGTTCCTTCGCGGCTCACCCCCAACCGCCCTCTCCAGAAATCATCCAGCCGCAATTGCTCCCATAAGACACCGCTCAACCAACACGCGCCCCACTGGCGGGGACGCAACACTTTGAGCTCGTGCAAACGAACATGCACGGCCTCCTGCGCCAACTCCGGAGCTTCCCGGTCCTCGGGAAACAGCATCACCTGATGCCACTGGCCGCCAGGCTCGTCGAACACTTCGATGCACCGGCACCAGGCCGCTCTCTGGCTGTCGTTGATTTCCCCCAGGTAGAGCACCTGCCTCTGCACTACACGCTGCGAGGCCCCACGACGGTTCTCCACGATGCTCCAATAACGATGTTCCTTGCCATCCTTTACGCGACGCGTGCAGCGAAGAAACACACCGCCCATTGTGCACCGCCCGTGGCAGTAATCAAGGGGGTAGGTCTTCACCCTAATCCGTCGATAAGGCGTGGACCGAAACATTCCCAAAGCAGGTGGGCGATTCCTCTCGAAATTACGAGGGCGGGCACCCAAATAGCCGATGCAGGAGTGATGGTGGAGATAGGGACGCGATTCCGCACGCCGTTGTGTTGCTTCGCCGGGCACGCAGCCGCGATTCTTCGAAAAACGGGCGTGATAATCCGTCGATAAGGAGGGCGAGTCTCAGCGGTAGCCCGCCTCAGGTCCCCACGGGCAGAAGGCGAAAGGCTTCCCGCCAACTGGCAATCTGTTCCAGAGAAGCCGCCAAACGCAGCATCACGCTGCGAGCGTGATGAACCAGCCGTCCCGCCGTATTGAAAATCAGGAAACGTAACCGCTTCGGACGCGCGCGTAACAGCTCGGCGGGCAACGCCAGCCGCTTCAATGCCGTCAGCACATTATGACTAATCACCGCCAGCCGCAGCCAGGCAGCATTCGCCCCGAAGTATTTGCACGGCATCACTCCGCCAGCTAGTTCGTTTTTCACCACGTCATGCACGCCTTCAATGGTTCCTGCTTTCTCACGGTGCCACTGAATCAACCGACCCGGCTTCCATTCCCACAGGTTACTCACCAGGGCAAAATGTTTTACCTTGCTGCCGTCGGCAAACAATTCTTCCTGCCGGAACCGGATGCGAATGGCCACATGGCGCAACGGCTGCGTGCCTTTGTGCTCCGACTTTTCCCCCGGTACAAAGTCAATCTCGGCGCACTCCCGGATCTCTTTGGCGTGCGGCTCCCCGTAGACTTCCCACTGTCCCTCGGGCACTTGCAAGATCGCCTTGTGCAACGCCTCGCTCATGCGCGCACTCATGGCGAAACCAATGAATCCCTGCGGTCCATCCGCTCGCTGCTCGTCCCGTAGCCACTCGACGAGATTGCTTTCATGACAAGCCGAATCCCCGCGAAAATAATAGGTCTGTACCGTCTGGGGTAAGGCGGCGAAGGCCCGTTTCGCCACCGTCAGCGGTGCCATCATCGCCGGCACATTGCCATCCCGAAATTCATCCGCCACAACCACGTCCATCTCCGCCCACACCGCCAACATGGGCTGATAGCCGCGCTCGCCTTGGTAGCTTCGCAAGGCTTGCTCTTTGCGGCTCTCAATGATGGTGGCATCCTGATCGACGGTAGCGATGCCTTGCTCCGGACAACGTCGCCCCAGCTCCTGCACCAGTTCCCGATTGACTTCCCCCAGCCCCCTCAGCGCGTCATTCTCCTCCGGAATAAAAGCAATTTGCTCCGCTCCCCGTCGCTGCTTGGCTTCCTCCATCTTCTCCACCGCATGAAACTGGTAGAGAAATTGACGAGCCGCTTCCGGAGAAGGAATCTCGTGCCCCAGCATCTCCTTCAGCCCTCCATCCCCGCGCAAATGGCTGAAATCTTCCAGACATTCCCCACCCAGCGCATTGAGCACCACAAAGCTTTCCACCATCGTAGCTTCGTCGTAGCCTCGCTCCCGCTGCTTGATATGCACCTGTCGCTGGATGCTGGCCGGCAGCCCTAACGAGCGCAACGCTTGCACCGCCAACGCCGCGCCGCCCCATGCCGTCAACCTCTCGCTCAGGGGTTCGGGATCAATTTCGAACAACAGAGGAGATTCGGTGGGAGAAGGTCTTGGGGATTTGATCACGCCTTCATCCTAATGGGAACTCACCTCGCAGGTGAAAAATAATCGCGCCTGTATCTCGGGAGAAAACCCTGAAACATCACAGCCCACGCACCTCTGAATGGCAGTTGTGGCGCCTTGGCTCCAAATTATCGACGGATCAGGGTCTTCACTACAACGCCTGGCGGGAAGAGCGATGCTGATAGGAAAATACTTACGCGTAGGAAACCGTCGAAAATCGGCAAAAAGCATGTCCGGTTGTCAAAGTCAGGCTAGCATACTCTCAAGTTACCGTCGGATGCAGACGGAGCGCTATCAGATTCAAACAGTATCTGTGTTGCAATTGTCGTTGCCGTGCCTATCAATCCGGGCGGAGCGGAATGTTAAGTTTGCGTATTCGATAGGCTAGAGTAGTCCGCTTCATCCCCAGCCTGACCGCCGCGCCTTTGGGTCCCCCAGTTACCCAGTTCGATTCCTTCAGGGCCCGCAGCACGTGTTGACGCTCCATTTCTTCCAAGGTGCTCAGCTCCGAACTGGGCGTTTGGACAGCAGCCTGTTTCAGCTCAGCAAGAGGTGGGCGCAGGACACACCCCGGCGATAGAATCACCGTCCGCTCAATAAAGTTCTGCAGCTCACGCACATTCCCCGGCCATGAATAACTTCTAAGAGCTTCCATCGCTTGGGCAGGAATGGTTTCAATGCACCGGTTCATGCGCCGAGCATATTCATCCACGAAATGGCGCACCAAGAGAGAAATGTCTTCGCGGCGCTCTCGCAAGGGCGGAACAGACAATGGGAAAACATGCAGGCGATAATACAGATCGCTTCTGAACTCTCCATCTTGCACCATCTGCTTCAAATCCCGATGGGTAGCCGCAATTATGCGAACATCCACCTGCTGTGTCCGGGTGCTGCCTAATCTTTCAAATTCATGTTCCTGCAGCACCCGCAGCAACTTAGGCTGAAGCTCGAGTGGGATGTCACCTACCTCATCGAGGAACAGAGTGCCCTTGTCTGCAACCTCGAAGCGGCCCGCCTTGCGCATGATGGCGCCAGTAAATGCTCCACGCTCATGACCGAAGAGTTCACTCTCCAGGAGGCCGGTCGGAATTGCAGCGCAGTTCACTCTCACGAATGCATTGGAACGACGAGCGCCAAGGTGATGAATGGCCCGGGCGACCAGTTCCTTGCCGGTACCGGTCTCCCCAAAAATAAGGACGTTCGAGTTAGTGGGAGCAACTGTTTCGATCTGCTTCAGCACTTTGCGAATCGCGGGGCTTTTTCCGATGATCCCGTTGAAGTTCGTCGTCTCGATCAGCTCGTCCTCCTCAGACACGCTGCCTTGAGCAAGCTTGTTCTGGAGGTCGGCGATGGCCCGATGTGCCAGCCAGTTTTCAATCGCCAGGGAGACTTGGTTGGCGACCTGAGCCAGAAATTCAACATCGTCTGGGGTGAAAGAGTTGGGCTGCGAGCTCGCAACGCCGAGAGAGCCCAGGCAGCCGTTAGGGGTGCTCAGAGGCAAGCCACAAAACGATCTATATTCCGATCGAAGCTGCCTTAATCTTCTTGCTGCGGGGCAACCCTGATCCTCGTCAGAATCCCCGATCCACAGAGGCTTCTGATGATGGTAGACGCACCAGAATAGGGTTTCTTGGATCGGCAGACGACTGTCATTTTCTCGGTCAGGGCGTAGACTCCACACGACCTCGTCGCCATCTTTGCTGAAGACAACTACATCGAGGAAATCGAAATTCAGCACGGGTAGCAGTTCGGAAGTTAGGACTTCCACCCACTCTTCGGGCGTACCAAGAGTGAGAGACTTGGACAAGCGTGACAGTGTTTCGTAGCGTCCGCGCAGCATATCAAGTCCCGCGACAACCCGGACCGAGGATTCCTGCGTAGTCGGCAAGATATTGATCCAAGGTGGTGCAATAGGTCTCAGTTCATTCATGCTCGCCATATGACTCTCCTTGAGACAGCATCGTTACTGCGCTGGACGTCCGTCCATTGGATAACCACGCTCTAAGAAACAAACTGTGTTGGAAGCTGCGACCCCACAATGTTGTCATCTGACCAAGTGCGATCAGCCTTTACTTTGCTTCTCGTTTTCGCGTAATCCACTCACGGATATACAGCGGGCAGTTGTTGATTTTTGCTCCGTTCGATTCGTGGATCGCCAGGAGTTTTACGGCCTCGTCGTCCACCAAGCGGACGTCTTTCAGATCGATGGTCAATGCGGCGTTTTCTTGTTCCAGCAAGGCCCGAAGCGTGTTCACATTCTCCCCTGTAACCCTCCCGGTGATGCGCAAGAGCACAAGATCCTCACGGATAACATGGCGATCGATTTTGCAAGTCATGGTTGACGTTCCCCCGTCGCGTCATGTCAACGCTAACTCTTCAAAAGCAAACCTTGCGCCATTCGTAATGTTCTGAAAACAAAAGAGAAAGAAAGAGCCCTTGGGTTGATGATCCCGTGAATCCCGTGAATCCCGTGAATTACGCGAATTCCGATAATTTGCGGGAATACGTTCAACGGAATTTGAATTGGCCCTTGTTGATTTTCAAGGCTTTGATGCGGGTCTCAAGAGTGGATGGTGGAATTCCAAGCTTCGCTGCCGCCCCTGATGGTCCGGAAACCCGGCCTCTGGTGGCGGCCAGTGCCGCCTCGATAATCTCCCGCTCGCTGAGCGGCTCAACCTGAGCCTTGACGGTTGGCGACCCCTTAACCCGGGATGCAGGCGGAACAAGTTCCTTGGAAAGCCACAATTCGTCAACCGAAAAAACGTCACCAGAGCTCAGGATTACGGATCTCTCAACTACGTTCTGTAACTCGCGGATGTTGCCGGGCCAGGCGTAGGACAGCAACAGATCGAGCGTCTTTTTGTCGATCGAGCGGATATCCTTGCCCGCCTTGGTGGCGTAGCGTTGCACGAAATACTCGACCAGCAGCAAGACATCGTCCTTTCGCTCTCGAAGGGGCGGCACCTCGATGGGAAACACATTTAGCCGATAAAAGAGGTCCTGGCGGAAGGTTCCATTGGCTACCGCTGCCTCTAAGTCACGATTGGTCGCAGCGATGACGCGAACGTCGACGTGGATAGGTTGACCTCCCCCGACCCGTTCCAATTCCCGTTCCTGCAGCACCCGCAGTAAAGCGACCTGGGTGTCGGGTAGAAGTTCGCCCACTTCGTCCAGGAAAATCGTTCCGCCGTCTGCGAGTTCAAAACGGCCAAGCCGCCTTTGTGTGGCTCCCGTGAAGGCCCCCTTTTCATGGCCGAACAACTCCGAGGGGATCAAGTCATGGGGGATTGCTGCACAGTTCACGCTAACGAAGGCTCGCCCGGATCTCTGAGACTTTTTGTGGATTGCGCGGGCGATGAGTTCCTTGCCGGTACCTGTCTCCCCTGTTATCAAGACGGTGGAGTCGGTGGGAGAGACTTTGGCGATCCGAGAAAGAACAACCTTCAGCAGATTCGAGGTGCCAACAATCTCATCGAACATCGAGGCCTGCTCCACCTCGTCCCGGAGCGCTAAATTCTCTTTATAGAGCTGGTCCCTTAACCCCCTGATCTCTGCTTCGGCCCGCTTTTGTTCGCTCAAATCGAGGACGAACGCGACTCCGTCGTTTCCGCCTTCCTTGAACAACGCGCCTCCAACCAGCACGGACACGCGGCTGCCATCTTTCCGGAAATACTCCTTCTCGTATGGCTGAACGGTCCCGGTTGCCTTCAATGCTGCCAGGGCGCTCTCGTCGCGCTCACGCCATTCGACCGGCGTCAGATCCGTCCAGCACGCACTACCCGAGAGGAGATCTTCGCGGCCGTATTGCAGTATGCGCAGAAACGCTTCGTTAGACCCGACGATCGCGCCTTCGAGGTTCCAGATAAAGATCCCCAAAATGTTTGCGTCAACCAGGCGCCGGATCTTCGCTTCACGGTCTTCGAGATCGCGGTAAAGCCGCGTATTCTCGAGAGAGATCGCCGCTTGCGAGACAAGCATCCTTAGCACCGTGATCCGGTCAGGGGTGAAAACGCGCGCGGCTAGGTTGTTTTCAAGATAGAGAACACCCGTGAGTTTCGCTTGGTTAATCAAGGGCAAACAGAGAATGGAATGGACGCGATACTGAAGGATGTAGGGATCGGCGGAGAACGGGTTCTCCGATGATGCATCATCGAGAATAACGCTCTCGTGAGTGCGCATGACATAGCGGACGATCGACTTCGGCAACGCCGCTGCGGCGGCAGACGCGTCTCCCAGGCGCACGACCACATCGTTTCCGCTGGTCTTGGACTCTGCCTCAATCTGTAGCTCATCACCTCGCGGAACTATCAGGAGGCCTCGATCGGCGCCGGCGCGCTCCATCGCGTTGCGCATCACGGTGTCGAGCAGTTTTTCCAGCACGATCTCGCCCGAGATGGCCTGCGAGACTCGGATCACCGTCGCGAGGTCCAGCCCTTCGACCAGCGCCGTGATCGTCGAGGTAGGACCGGGCATCAACTGCTCCTGCTTGAGGCCGGGATACAACCGGTCGAGTTGCCTCACTTTTCCATCCGCGCCCCATGATGCGTAGCAGGCGCGAGCGTTGCGCATGTAAGTGTCGGCGAACTGGTCGAAGCCGCGTGCCCGGTAAAAGGCCGAAGCGCGCTCATAAGCGAGCGCCTCGTTGTGAACGAAGCCGTTTGTGCGGGCCGAATGGATGGCCTTTTCGTAGAGGTGCATCGCGTCAAGGTCGCGGCCTTCGATCCGGGCAATTTCGGCGCCAACCAGCGCGGCGCGGTTTTCGAAATTATCCGGGCAATTCGCTGCCCAGACCTCGAGCTGGCGATAGTGGGCGGCCAGAGCCTCGAAATGATTGCGGCGCTCGTCCGGCAATGTGCAATCACACAATGCTGCCCGACCGAGGCCGCTGTAGAATTCATATTCCGCCGTCTCAAAGAAGGAAGGTGATGTCCAAAGCAACGGTCGAGCCTTTGAGGATGCGTCGATTGCGGAACGATAATCGCCCGCCAGCACGCGAGCCTGCAGCTTCCGAATCCAGTACCAGCACTCCGCCAGTGCCAGATCCGCCTGGCTCGCCAAGTCGTGTTCGAAGCGGCGTTCATCGAACTGCTCCTCGTCAAAACATCCGAATGCTGGCGTCAGACCACGAAGCGTCCGGATCAGTTGGAGCTGCGCAGTAATGATCGCAATGACGAGGCCGAATCGCGCCTTATGTGCAAACTCGAGACCTTGCTCGGCTTCACCTTGCGTTTCGGCCAACGCATCTCCCGCGGCGAGAAGATTTGTATTCAGGTTGTTGCAGCTATATGCCCCGAACGTGAGGTCACCGATTCTATTCGCGACATCGAACGCGCGACGTACCAGATCACGACCCGTCCGAACGTGCCTCGTCCATGGCATAACGAAACTGCCGAATGCCATGTATGTTCGAGCCCGATAACGATGCAGACTGCGCTTTTCGACCAGCGCATACCCGAGCCGGCCGAAGTGGAAACCACCCTCATAATTATCGAAGTGGGGTCCAGCGATCATGCCAAGGAACACATAGGCGAAGCACGATCCGTCGCTGTTGCCGTGCTCGAGACTGAGATTCACCATCCGGCAGATTACGAGCGAAAGCAAATTACGGTCGGTAAACAGGGCCGGCGGCACGACCTTGGTCAGCACATCCTGGGTTGCGAGGGACAACGCGTCGCTCATCAACGGCAGATCAACGAGCTCCTCAATCGCGCGGCTTCCGAGCAGTGACCAGGTACGCTCGTATTCGCGTCGCGCTTGTTCTTCCAGTGGATGCGGCGACCAGTCGATGCCCAGATGACGCAGGTAGGCAAGACAGACGTCGACCGCCCGGTCGCTCCGATCGAGCGTCGTGTACAGGTCAACGCGCAGGCAGGCGACGGTCGCTTGATCGATAGCATTGGCAGCGCGGGACGAAAGCATGGTCAAGCGCGCCTCCGCGGTTGCCAGTTCGCCAGTCAGGAACTCGCATTCGGCCCGGTGCAGTTCGAGCGCGAGAATGAGCTCCGGCCTGCGCTCCCAACAGTCGTCTGCCAACAGTGCCGCACCGGCGATGAGATAGTTGAGAGCTGAGGCGTAGGCCGTAGAAGCCTTGGCGCGCTTGCCCGCAATCAGGTTGAGCTCCGCCAGTTGCTCGCGCTCGTCTTGTGAGGTGATCAAGGCCACGCCGCGGTTCAGTTGATTGACGATCTCGAAGATCGCCTCCTTCCGCTTCTCGCGAGGAGTGTGCGCCGCCAGCAGCCGTCCGATGCGCAGGTGCGCCTCGGCGCGCGATGTTTCCGGAATCAATGAATAAGCTGCTTCGTGAACACGGTCGTGGCTGAACCTGTAGGAGCCATCCAGGTGTTCGATCAATTCTTGACGTACGCTCTCCCAGAGAGCCGCGTGCACCTGCTCCTCTGACATCTCCAGAACGATCGAAAGCGTCGTGATCTCGGCGAGGTTGCCGAGACAGGCCAGCTGCTGCAATGCCGTCTGCGTCTGGGCCGGCAGGCGGATGAGCTTCCCGATCATAAGGTCCACCACATTGTCGGTGTATCCCTTGGCGTGAATGCGATCGAGATCCCAGGACCAGCCGCCATGCAGGTGATCAAAAGTGAGCAGCCTCTCGTACTCGAGCGCGGAGATAAACTGGAGCGTAAAAAATGGATTACCCGCCGTCTTGTTGTAAATCAATTGTGCGAGCGGTAAGGTGCGTTCTGGCACGCTTTGAAGGGCGTCCGTGATCAATTGCGCCACGTTCTCCTGCGAGAGCGGCGCAAGCTTGATTTCGTTGATGCTGGCTCCCACCTTGCGAATGCTTTCGAGTTTTCGAGCCAGTGGATGAGCGGCATCCACTTCGTTATCTCGATAGGCGCCGATCACGAACAAGTGCTGCACGTCTGCTTGCGTCAGGAGATCCTCGAGCGCTTCGAGCGTGGCGGAGTCGAGCCATTGCAAGTCGTCGAGGAAAAGCGCGAGTGGATGTTCCGGCCGTGCGAACACCCCTATAAATCGCCGGAATACAAGTTGGAAACGCCTTTGAGCGTCTTGTGGTGGAAGCTCCTGAACCGGTGGCTGTTCGCCAATAATTAGCTTCAGTTCGGGGACGAGGTCGATGATGAGTCGTCCGTTCGGGCCCAATGCTTCTCGGAGGGCTTCGCGCCAAGGCACGAGATCGGCTTCGCTCTTCGTCAACAGCGGTCGGAGAAGGCTCTGAAAGGCCTGCGCCAAAGTGGCATACGGGATGTCCCGTTTGTACTGGTCGAACTTGCCCGACGCGAAAAGGCCGCGCGGCGGGACGAGCATCTTGTGCAGTTCATTGACTACGGAAGACTTCCCGATTCCCGAATAACCGGAGACGAGCACCAACTCTGGTCGGCCGCTCTTGACCACACGGTCGAAGGAGGCGAGCAACATCTCGATCTCGCGCTCACGGCCGTACAGTTTCTCCGGAATCTGAAGGCGGTCTGGCCTGTCATGTTCTCCCAGCGCGAAGTCGTGAACGGCACGCTCACGATCCCAGTCCTCCAGGCAGCGGCGAAGATCGCTTTCCACGCCAGCTGCGGTCTGATAACGCTCTTCAGGCATCTTGGCAAGCAGTTTCATAATGATTGCCGAGATCGAGCGCGGAACATCTCTCAGCCGCTCGGATGGCGGCAGCGGCTGTCTGGCGATGTGGCAGTGAACCCATTCCATGGGATCAGAAGCGGTGAAAGGGAGACCGCCGGTCAACAGTTCGTAAAGCGTGATGCCAAGGGCGTAAAGATCGCTACGCGAATCGATCGAACGATTCATTCTTCCCGTTTGCTCGGGAGCCATGTAGGCGAGCGTTCCCGAGATAAATTCGGGGGCGGCCGCGCGCTGGCGCTCGCGCGGCAATCGCGAGGCAATACCGAAACCCATCAGCCAGGCCTGGTCCAGAGCAGGATTCGCAAGCACGTTGGACGGCTTGATGTCTTTGTGGACCAGACCATGCCTGTGCACCTGGCCGAGTGCCGCAGCGAGCGCAATCCCACAGCGAAGGAACTCTTTCAATTTCATGGGCTGTCTTAGAAATCGATCGAGTGGCTCTCCGTCAGGATCCTCGAACAGCAGCATGGTCCGGCTCTGTTGTTGCGTGAGGGCGATCGGCCGAATCGCCCATGCTGGATCGAGCTCGTCCTTTAAAGAGAATTCGTGCTCCATCTTCTTGATGGTTGCAGGAGTGGGACGCTCCATCACCGGCGACAATGCCAGAAGAGACGGTGGACTCGTCTCCGCCTTGGTCGGGCGCAGACCGCGGTACAGGATGAACTCTCCATCCTGATGAAGCGTTTCCAGCCGGTACTGCGAAAGGTCCATCACGCGATCAAAACTCCAGCTTTAACTCAAATTGCATGATGTCGGGTACGCCCATCCTTTCCAGCGCCCGTACGGCACCACAGGCATTGGTTTACGTTATCCAACTGGAATGGACGAAACTCCTTCATCTTGGTCCTCTAATTGGCTTTGACGGTCTTTCTTTCGAACCCGGCTCATTCTTGCAAATCAGGATTCTATCGAGCAAAAGCCGGCCGCACGAGTGGGCAACGATAGGTCGAATTATATGCTTCGAGGTTGGCTCGCGCTTGACGGAGGGTTGCGCGGTATGCCGCAGCAAGATGCCTTAGGCTTGCCGGCGCCCTTACGATAACCCATTCGATCAACTCTCAAATGGTCGGCAATGCGGAGACTAGCTGTCTCCGGCGAGCGGACCTAAGCAACTGCTGGTTCGCTCTTCTTCTCCACCGTTGGCTCGACGGCCCTGTGTCCGCCCACGGCCTGATTGAAGTTGAAATCGGTAGGGGCCAGACCGGTAATGAGCCGCGCCCCACGACTGAAGGTCAAATCCTGGATTGCCCACTGAATGAAAACCAGCAGCCGACTTTGAAACTCAACGATGTACATCAGGTGTACAAAAGCCCATACCAGCCATGCTGGCAACCCCCAAAGCTGCACGCCGAGAACGTTGGCCACCGCGGCCGCTCGTCCAATGACCGCAAGATCTCCTTTATCGAAGTAGCTGAACGGTGCTGGCTTTGGTTTACCTTTTACTTTCCTCACGATCACCTTCGCCGCGTAGGACCCTCCCTGCATTGCTACCTGCGCCACCCCTGGCAGCGGCTTGCCGTGTGAATCGATAGAGAGAGCCATATCTCCGACTACAAAGATGTCGGGAAAATTGGCAATGGTCACGTCCGGGCCAACTTTGATCCTTCCCCCACGATCCGTTTCAGCTCCGGTGCGCTTCGCCAGCGTTCTGGTGAGTGGAGATACCGTTACACCGCCAGCCCAGATGACCGTTTTTGTAGATAGCGTTTGGGTGGAACCATTGGCCTGATAGCTTATGCCGTCCTGAGTGACCTCATGCACCAACGCGCCCATCTTCGTTTTCACCCCAAGTTTCGCGAGTGATAGCACGGCTTTTTGCGCCAGGTCTTCGGGAAATGCCATCAATACACGTGGCGACCCGTCCAACAAAATAATCTGCGTATCCTCGGGATCTATAGAGCGAAAATCGTGTCGGAGTGTCTGGCGCGCAATCTCGGCTATGGCTCCAGCCAGTTCAACGCCCGTGGGGCCTGCTCCCACGATTGTGAATGTAAGCCATGCGCGCCGCAGAGCGGGGTCGGGTATCCGTTCTGCGACCTCAAATGCGTACAGAATCTTATGCCGAAGGGTGGTCGCTTCTTCCACACTCTTCAGCCCCGGAGCCCATTTCTGCCATTCGTCGTGTCCGTAATAAGAGGTTTGCGAACCGGCAGCCACGATCAAAGAGTCATACTCGAAACTCGCACCGTCGGCGAGCTGTACACGCTTCGCTACTGGCTCAATGTCCTCTACGTCGCCGAGCAACACACGCGTATTTTTCTGGCGGCTCAAGATGCCGCGTATCGGTGCTGCGATTTCACCAGGCGAAAGCGAACCGGTGGCAACCTGATACAAAAGCGGTTGAAACAAGTGGTAGTTGCGGCGGTCAATCAGGGTTACGTCAACTGGCGCGGATTTCAGAGCCTCCGCCGCCGATAGACCTCCGAAACCGCCGCCTATGATAATAACCTTCGGTCGTTCACTCATAACGCTTTTGCACTTCATTTCTTCTGGGCTTCCGAACGACTATTCCTTGTTCGAAGCAGAACCACAACCGATCTCGGCGCCACCGAATAAGTCAACGCTTGCAGAGGTTCGCCGCGCTCTGAGAAATCGTCAGGGCTCGCCAAGGCAGTATCCACAATTCGCATCCACTCTTGTGCCGTTCCTTCTTGAATCTGGAAGTCCAGCTTTTCCCAGTACGCGTTGATCATCACGTAGATGTCATCATCTTCTTGAGAAGCTCCGTGCACGCAGAACGCCAAAGTATGCGAGTCGTGCGAAAGATCAGCCCTCTCGCCAATTCCATACCAGGTGACATCCTCGCGCCAGAAACGGCTGCGGCTTAGCGAAGGATGACGTTTACGAAACGCAATCATGTTCTTGAAGAAACGGAAAACGTCTCGATTCGTCTGCAGCTGGCTCCAGTCCAGCCATCCGGTTCCGTTGTCCTGGTTATAAGGATTGTTATTGCCGTATTGCGTGTTCAAGAATTCGTCGCCGGCCCGAAACATTGGGGTCCCGTTCGATAGCATGAGCAGACAGCAAAAATTCTTTACCTGCTTGCGCCGCAGGGCCAGCACTTCACCAGGCGCACCTTTATCGCCTTCATAACCACAGTTCCAGCTGTAGTTGGCGTCCGTGCCATCCTGATTGTTGTTGCCATTTTGTAAGTTATGCTTTTCGTTGTAGGAGACGAGATCGTACAGCGTGAAGCCGTCGTGAGAAGTGACAAAGTTCACGCTCTGGTAGGCGTGATAGGCATCGAGGCGATCATCGGGAAAAAGATCATCGCTGCCGTAGACACGGCGCATCAGGTCGGGAACCATTCCCGAATCGCCTTTGACGAAGCGGCGAACGTCATCTCTAAACCGTCCGTTCCACTGCAGCCAGGTTATGCCCGGGAATGCGCGGCCGAGTTGGTAGACGCCGGTGTCCCATGGCTCTGCGATCAGCCGTAACCTGCCTAACTCCGGATCAGCGGCAATTTCAGCGAAGATGGGGGCATGTCCCCAGTTGAGAGATCCATCCTCATTGCGGCTGAAGACGGAGGCGAGATCGAAACGGAAGCCGTCGATGTGCATCTCGCGTTTCCAACAGCGCAAGCTGTCCATCACCATCTTGCGGACGTGCCCCCTGCCGAAGTTCAAGGTGTTGCCGGTACCCGAATAATTTGCATAGGGGTGGGTCGGGTCCGACGACATCATGTAGTAGCTGGCGCTGTCGAAGCCCTTATAGCTGTAAATTGGACCGCGCGGATCTCCCTCGCAGGTGTGGTTGTACACCACATCCAATACGACCCCGATGCCTGCCTGATGAAACGTTTTCACCATGTTCTTGAATTCAAGGTGCTGGCAGTCCGCACCGGCGCTCGCATACTGCGCATGTGGCGCAAAGAAGTTCAAAGGCATGTAGCCCCAGTAGTCACCTTCCTGAGGATCGCGCTGAAAAATCGGCATCAGCTCGACAACTGTGACCCCAAGTTCTTTCAGATATGGAATTTTTTTCACCAGTCCAGCATATGTTCCGGCACGAGATGGATCTACCCCTGAGTTGGGATTTTTCGTGAAGCCTCTCACGTGAAGCTCATAGATAATTGCGTCCGACTCGTGATGCGGACAGTGGTTTCCCTCCCAATCAAACATCGGGTGTGTAGTCGGCAGCATGCCCAGCGGGGCTTTCCCTGCATTTGATCCTTCTCTCATGGCCAGCTTGCGATCAAAATCAGGTGGGAAAAATACGCATCTCGCATAAGGATCAAGCAAGACCTTCTCCGGATCGAAGCTATGAATGTAATAAACCGCCTCACCCGAAACTGAGTATCCGTAATAACGAGCGTCACCAATTTCGCTGAGCGGGATGCGGCAATGCCAGATCCGGCCCGACTTGTTGCGGAGAAAATCGAAACGGTACGCCAACAACGGATTGACCAAGTCCGCTGGGGCATAGAGCAAAAGGGTGACGCTTTCGGCATGTTCAGCATGCACGGCGAAGTTGAACGCTTGCTCGGCTTCAATCCATGTCGCGCCAAGCGGCAGTGGAGTGCCTTCGGCCTGCTCCCAAGTCTGGCGTCTCACAGGTGTCATGGTCGACGTAGTAGGGACCGGATGTACTTGAATCGGAGAGTTCACTTGGCCTCTTTACATTCTAGTTCGTGTAGCGCGGGCATTCTTGCCCGCGACTAGGCGGACAGGAATGTCCCCCTGCACATTAAGCGATCAACTTGCCCTGACAGCGGGAAACCCGCTGTGCCGGGGCAGAAAGATCCGATCACGATCTTCTGCACTTTGCGTTCCAATTAGCATTCGTAGCCATCGATGGTAGCTCTGCAAACTTTATTCTCGGGAGCATTGTTGGCTGCGCACTGTGGTCCGTGCGAGATGACAGGCATTCGTCACATGCCAATGTTCGCCCAGGAATTGCACAAATTCTAGTCCTGCAGATTCAGAGAGTTGGCTCTGCGCATGAACGGTCGTGGAAGTGCACAAATTCATGCGCGGAAGCGTGATGCGCTCTCCTGAGCGACCTGCAAAGTAAGCTGTGATAGAAAACGGCGCCGAGGAGCGCCTGAACACGATGGCAACTTCTCCGGTACCGCCAACTGCGCCCGCGCCTTCACCGGCGGCCGCGCCCAGGGTGGTTGAGCCCACACCTTCGCCTCTCAAACCAGCCTGGCAAAAGTATGGAACACCGTTGATCGTCCTCCTTCTGGCGATCGCCGTTATCGTGACCATTACTCGGAATTGGAATGGGTGGGAAGGCGGGCATGTCGAGCAAGTGACGAATGACGCCTATGTTCGCGGCGATCTCACGCCGCTCAGCACAAAAGTTCCGGGCCTAGTCCGCGCGGTAAACGTCAACGATTACCAACAGGTTCACAAAGGCGAACTACTGGTCCAACTCGATGACGACGATTACAAAGCTCAGGTGGCTCAAGCTGTGGCCGGCGTCGAAGCCGCAAAAGCTGCGCTCGAAAACAACCGGCGGCAGCGCGAACTTCAGGATGCAAAAATTGAACGTGCGCTCGCCGGAATCGACGACGCCAAAGCTGAGATCGCTGCCGCGCAGGCAGGGAAAGAGGCCGTGGAGGCCGACGTCACGCGAACGCGTTTGGAGCGCAATCGGCAGGAAGCGCTCCTCAAGAACAATTCCAGCACCCAACAGACAGTCGAAAAAGCAGTTGCCGATGAAGAACGCTTCTCCGCGCAGTATGCCAGCCGCGACGCCGATCTGGCTCAAGCTCAGACTTTGCTGCGAAGCAATGAGGCGGCGGCGGAAGCCGAGCGGCGGGGCAAGGCTGTACTCGAATCGCAGGACATGCAGCTTGTTGCCGACCTTCATGCCAAAGAAGCCGCGCTCCAAGTCGCGCAGGTGAATCTTGGTTACACACAAATTCTTGCGCCAGCCGACGGCACAGTCGGCGAGCGGCAGGTCCGTCCTGGACAACTCGTTTCTCCCGGAACGCAGGTCATGACATTCGTCGAGAACATACGGTGGGTAGCAGCAAATTTCCGCGAGACGCAGTTGACCAATATTAAAGTCGGCGACCCGGCGGAGATTCGCATCGATACTTATCCGGGCAAGGTGTTTAAGGGACGAGTATTAGAGATTGCGCCCGCAAGCGGCTCACAATTCGCGTTGCTGCCACCGGACAACGCAACCGGGAACTTCACCAAAGTCGTGCAGCGTGTACCAGTCAAGATCGCGCTCGATGACTCATCACCCACGTCGCAGTTGCAGCCCGGACTTTCGGCGGTGGTAACTGTCCGCACACGGCACTGATGGAATCAATGATGGCCTCCTCTTCCATTCCGCTACCGGGGAATGCCCCTATCCGAGTCGCGCAATCCGCTGCGGCGGCGATGCCGGCTGAGCTCTCGAAGAGTCCCCTGCTCGGGATTCTGGGTGTGATCACGGGCGCCGGCGTAGTCACACTTACCGGACGCATGATTTCGCTCGGCCTCGCTGATCTCAAGGGAGGTCTGGGATTTGGTTTCGATGACGGCTCGTGGATCAGCAGCGCCTACAACATTGCGCTAATGTTCATCGGACCGTTTACCGTATATGTCGGGGCTTTATTGGGACCGCGGCGAATTCTGTTCTTTGCCGCGACTTCGTTCACGTTGATCTGCCTTCTAGCTCCGTTAATCCATAGTTACAGCCTGATGATCGTTGCCATGGTTTTGGCCGGGCTTACCTCAGGCACGTTCTATCCCTTGACGCTGACCTTTGCGCTGCGCAACATTCCACTTCGATTTCTTCCGTACACCATCGCGCTATATGCGACCTTTGTGGACGGAGCCGTCAATATTGCGCCATCGCTATACGGTTGGTACCGGGAGCACCTTTCATGGCACTGGATGTTTTGGAACTCCGCGGTAATTACGGCGTTCATGATGCTGTGCATCTACTTTGGAATTCCCAAAGCAGCGCCGGCAAAGAAATCAGGCCCGCCTCCAAGCTTTGCCGGTTTCCTGTACTGGAGTGCGGGACTAGCGGCGCTTTACGCGGCTATCGATCAGGGCGAGCGGCTTGACTGGTGGCGTTCCGGCATTTTCAACGCATTGTTCTTCGGAGGCGCGTTCCTGGTTGTCTGCGCCATCGTGAGCCGTCTGCGGATGCCTAATCCGCTGGTCGCAGTGCCCTACATTCGGCAGTGGAACACGATCCTGCTGGGTATCGCACTGTTCTTCTTTCGATTCTGTCTGGTGTCGACCATCATCTTGATTCCGCAGTCGTTGGCGGTTCAGGGATTCGTTGCCGATGAGATCGGCCCTGCGATTATTTGGAGCGCTCTCCCGCTGATCTTCATCGCGTTAATTGCCGGGCTCCTGCTGGCGAATAAACTGGACGCCCGTTTCCTATTGGCCTCAGGCTTTGTGGGCATGGCCTTTGCCTGCTATCTGAATGCGGATCTTACCAGCGTCTGGTCGGCCTCGAACTATTACCGTACCGAACTACTCATGGGAGTTGGGCAGGCATTCGCGTTTATTGGCCTGGTCGGAGCCATCATTTTGCAGGGAATCTTTTCAGGAGGGTTATCGAAGCCGCAGTGGATTTTGACCTTCTCCGCCTTCTTTCACATTGTACGGCTATTTGGAGGGGAACTGGGTGCCGTTTACATGGGGCACTTCGTCGCGCAACGGGAGAAGTTGCATTCGAATCTCCTCGGCCTGCACGTACAGAGCGGAAACTGGATTACCGATACCAACATCCACCAGCTGGCCGCGGGTCTGTTCTCGAAATCATCCGGAGTTGCGGCAGCCACAGGGCGGGCAGTTGACGTCATCAGCAGCCGGGTTCGTCTTCAGGCTTACACGCTGAGCATTAACGATGGGTTTTATCTCGTGGCGTGGGCGTGCGTGGTCATGCTGATGTTAATAGTCCTGCTGCGCAAGTCTCCGCTGAATTATGGCGATCTCACCGCAATTCAGGAACAACTGCACCCCGCCCCTCAAGAAGCGAAACCATGACCGCTCATAAAAATTCGCCAAATCGCGTGTTCTGCCAGTGGGCGACGGCCTTCGTCTCTCTTTTCAGCCTGCTAACATTTGCCTTCGCGCAGCAGCCGGAATCGAACGTCCCACGTCGTCTCAATCTTCACGAAGCCGTCGAACTGGCGCTGAAGCACAATCACTCTGTGCGTATCGCGGCTCTTCATGTCGGAGAAGAGCAACACGCCAAAGAAGTTGCCAGAAGCGCGTACCTGCCAAAGATTAGGAATGACAGTGAGTTTGCGCACCTCACCGATACCGAGTTCATCGGTCTTCCCGCTGGCAGCCTGGGCACCGTAGCAAATAGCGCTATTCCGCCGGCACAGGTGATCATCAACCAGGGCGAAAGGAACATCATCGCGAGTGGCACGGGGCTGACCCAACCGCTCACCGAACTGTTCAAAATCAGAGCAGGAAATGACGTAGCACGCGCGGAGCTGAACGCGAGCCGTGAAAAGGCCCGCGGAGTTGAGAACGATGTGGCTCTGAACGTCCGTCAGCTTTATTACAGCATCTTGGTAGCTCAGTCCCAGCACCGTGCCATCGAGGCGAAGATTCACGCGGTTGAAGACCTGCAAAGTGAGCGCGTCCAGCAGGTCAAGTACGGCAGCACACTCGAAGTTGATCTAATCGATAGTAAAGCCCAGTTACTGCAGGCGAACCAGGAACTGTTGACGACGGAGCTGCAACTCTCGGATCTGCGATTGAAGTTCAACGATATCGTGGGGTTCCCGCTCAAGACCGATATCGCTCTCGATCCTGATGTTCCGGCGCCCACCGAAAGCTGCGAGCGCGAGCAATGCATAAAACTAGCTTTGGACTCCCACCCGGAAATCACCGAGGCACACGCGCAGGTGGAGAAAGCTTCGGCCGGCGTGCGCGCGGCCAAACGCGAATACATCCCGGACATCGAAGCGTTTGCGCGCTACAGCTACCAGGAAAACGTGCCCTTTCTCGCCCGCAACTTTGGGACCTTCGGCGTCCATTTTGGTTATGACTTGTTCGATGGCGGCAAGAAGCGGGCCACGCTACGGGAACGCGACGCACAGTTGGCACAAGCCAAAGAGAATTTGGCTCGAATTAGCGACGAAGTCGAAGTAGGAGTACAGACCGCCTATAACAAGCTGGATCGTACGCGCCAGATGGTCGCGGTTTCCCGGGAACTGCTTGCCACCCGCTCGGAGGGCCGGCGAGTTTCCGCACAGCAGCTACAACAGGGCACTTATCTGCCCTCGCAAGCCGACGCCGCTGCCGCGCAAGAGTTCGAGGCCCAGACGCTCCTGCTGCAGTCTCAACTCCAATACGCTCAAGCGCAGGACGAGCTGACCAACGCGATCGGAGAAACGGCAAAGTGATTGCAGTCGACAATCAGTACCATGCGAGGGCATCGCGCGGCGTAAGAAGACCGAACAGTCAACGCATGCGCGGCGCTTTCAATTCGAAAGGGGTTGCAGTAGTCGCAGTTGTGGTCCTTCTGCACACACGCGCGTCCGCCCAACCAGACGTTGATCTGCAGCAGCAGCTCCAGAAACATCTTGTACTACGCCCTGAGTGGATCGAAACCAAACAGTGAACGATACGCGACAGCGTAGATAAGTGGCTGGGAGTTGACAATGCTAATTGCAGGCGACATCGGCGGTACGAAAACAGACTTGGCGATCTACTCGTGCGAGTCCGGGCCGCACACACCCTTGGCTCAAACCGAGGTCCATAGCGCCGACTATCCCAGCTTGCAGGCAATGGTCACGGCATTTCTCTTTCAAGTGAAGATGTCGGTCGATGTCGCGTCATTTGATGTTGCAGGCCCGGTAATCAATGGTCACGTGAAAACTACAAACTTGCCCTGGGTCTTGGATGAACGCACACTGGCAAACGACTTGAATCTGAAAGCCGCTCACCTGATGAACGATCTGGAAGCGGTGGCACGTGCAGTGCCCGTCTTACGCGCCGAGGACATGCTCACGATAAACCAAGGAGAGCCCGTGGCGAATGGCCCGATCGCAATCATCGCTCCAGGCACAGGTTTGGGTGAATCCTTTCTGACCTGGGATGGATCACAATATTTAGCCCACGGCTCCGAAGGCGGGCATTCTGATTTTGCTCCAACGGACGAGCGTCAAATCCGTCTGCTGCATTATCTTCTTCCTCGTTTCGGACACGTGGGAGTGGAGCGTGTTTGCTCTGGAATCGGTGTTCCCAATATTTACGAATTTCTTCGCGATGAGGAAAAGATTCCCGAACGGCCGGAAGTTTCTCAGTTGATTGAATCTGCCAAAGATCACACCAAAGCAATCGTGGAGGCTGCTGTCGATCTGCAGCATCCTAGCGAATTGTGCGTGGCGACGGTTGAATTGCTCGTCTCAATACTGGCAAGCGAGGCCGGCAATCTTGCACTGAAAGTTCTGGCGACGGGCGGAATGTACTTGGCGGGCGGCATTGCCCTTCATCTCGTGAAACTGCTGCAAAAACCGCAGTTCGTGCAGACTTTCATCAGAAAAGGCCGCTTCAAAGATTTAATGGAGCGGATGCCGATTCACATCATCACCACACGCGCGGCTCTTGTCGGAGCTGCCACATTCGGACTGCAGAGCCTGGGTAAGCTCAAAAATCGCGAAGAAGCAAAAACATCCCTCGCGCCTGTTTAGTTCGGGTGACGAGATGATAATAGAGATAATAGAAAGGATAAAAAGGAGATCAGAATGGCAGCAAATCCTCAACCGCAGGTGAAGAAACCAGCGATCAAACAATCCGCGTGGAAAGCACTGACGGCGCACTACAAGGCAGTTTCAAAGCTCCACTTGCGGCAGTTATTCGCAGACGACCCCAAGCGCGGGCCGCGCATGGCAGTGGAGGCCGTGGGTCTCTACCTCGACTACTCCAAGAATCGTGTTACTGATGAGACCCTCAAGCTCCTTCTCCAACTTGCCGCAGAGTCCGGTTTGCGAACACGGATCGACGCCATGTTCAGCGGGGAGAAGATCAACATCACCGAAAAGCGAGCGGTGCTGCACGTGGCTCTGCGTGCACCGAAAGATGAGTCGATCCTTGTGGATGGAAAGAATGTCGTGCCCGAAGTCCGCGCTGTGCTCGACCGGATGGCTGACTTTTCCAATCGTGTGCGCACTGGCGAGTGGAAGGGGCACACCGGAAAACGCATTCGGAATGTCATAAACATCGGAATCGGCGGCTCCGACCTTGGTCCGGTTATGGCGTACGAGGCGCTCAAGCACTACTCGGAACGTTCGATGACCTTTCACTTTGTCTCGAATGTGGATGGAACGGACTTCGCCGAGGCGGTGCAGGATCTCGATCCGGCGGAGACGCTATTCATCGTCTCGTCAAAAACTTTTACTACTCTCGAAACCATGACGAATGCTCATACCGCTCGTGCCTGGTCGCTGGCCGGGCTGGGAGGCGATGAAAAGTCGGTCGCAAAACACTTTGTCGCGGTTTCGACGAATGCAGCCGAGGTTTCGAAGTTCGGCATTGATACCGCCAACATGTTCGGATTCTGGGATTGGGTTGGCGGACGCTATTCCATGGACTCGGCGATTGGCCTTTCGGCCATGATTGCCGTCGGTCCCGAAAACTTCCGCGCAATGCTGAGCGGCTTCCACAAAATGGATGAGCACTTCCGCACGGCTCCATTTGAGGCCAATCTGCCGGTTCTCATGGGCCTGCTAGCGGTGTGGAACAACGATTTCCTCGGTGCAGAAACTGTCGCTGTATTGCCTTACGAACAATACCTGAAACGCTTTCCCGCCTATTTGCAGCAACTGACGATGGAAAGCAATGGGAAACATGTCACGCTCGATGGGAAAGCCGTCAACAAAGACACAGGTCCCATCTACTGGGGCGAGCCCGGGACCAACGGTCAACACTCTTTCTATCAGCTGATTCATCAAGGCACGCGCCTCATTCCCTGCGACTTCATCGGATTTGCGAAGGCCTTAAATCCGCTGGGCCGCCACCATGACGTGCTGCTCGCCAATGTTTTTGCTCAAACTGAAGCGCTGGCATTCGGTAAGACGCCAGAGCAAGTGAAAGCGGAGGGCACTCCGGACTGGCTCGTGCCCCACCGGGTCTTTGAAGGCAATCGTCCGTCAAACACGATTCTGGCTGAACAGCTCGATCCCGAAACACTCGGCAAGCTTATAGCGCTTTACGAGCACTCGGTCTTTACGCAAGGCGTGGTCTGGAACATTGATTCGTTCGATCAGTGGGGCGTAGAACTTGGCAAGGTCCTTGCGCAGCGCATCATTCCAGAACTCGAGAACCCGGCCGAGCCTGTGCTGAATCACGACAGCTCAACCAATACTCTAATCCGGCGTTACCGCAAGCTTAAGGAGCAGAAATGACGGCAATTGGAACTCTCGGCAACACGAGCACAGATACGCTACGCGATGTTTTGACACGGTTGGAAAAAGAAGGCGCAGCCCTCGGCCATTTCAATGTCGCTGACCAGGTCTTGTTGAAGGCTGTGATCGCGGCCGCAGCTGAGACCAAACTTCCGGTATTCGTCGGCGCTTCCGAAGGAGAGCGGGAGTTCTTCGGTGCGCGCCAGCTTGCCACTCTGGTGAAAAGCCTGCGCCAGGAGTCCGATCAGCCAGTCTTTCTCAACGCGGACCATACGCATTCACTAGAGAAGGCCATCGAGGCGGCGAATGCGGGATTTGATGCCGTGGGGGTTGATTTTTCCGCGTTGCCCTTCGAAGAGAATGTGGCTCGCACCAAGGAAGCGGTTCAAGCGATCAAGGCAGTAAACCCCGCAATCCTTGCGGAAGGGGAAATAGGCAACATCGGGACCGGCTCCGAAATCCACGAAACCGCTCAGGGCGACCCCAGGACGCTCACCAAACCTGAGGAAGCGCGACAATTCGTCGAGGCAACCGGGATTGACATCCTCGCTCCGGCGGTTGGCAACATGCACGGCATGCTTAAAAGTATGGTGCAGGGAAAAGCCAAGAAGCACTTGGATCTCGAAAGAATTGCCCAAATCAAGCAAGCGGCCGGGGTCTTTCTCACTCTGCACGGCGGGTCGGGAACCGATGATGAACACTTTCGCAAAGCAATCGCTTCGGGAATCAACATCATCCACATCAATACCGAACTGCGGGTTGCGTGGAGGCGATCGTTGAGAGAAAGCCTGGGACGAGACCCCGACGAAGTCGTGCCCTACAGGATTCTGCGGCCGGTCGTAGATTCTGTGAAGCGGGTTGTGAGTTCGCGCTTAAGGCTGTTCCATGGTGAACCGGTCAGCCCTGGCGCGGTTGGAAGCGCCGCGTGAGCAGTCTTCAGATTGCTCACCGCTATCGCGAATATGTTGACAGTTTCGAAAAGGCAAGCTAGAGAGAAATCTCGCAAGATGCAAAACCATGTCGTCAAACTCGCTCCGTCGATTCTTGCCGCCGACTTTGCACGTCTGGGTGAGCAAGTCGCCGAGGCCGAGCGAGCGGGGGCCAATCGGATTCATGTGGATGTCATGGATGGACACTTTGTGCCCAACATCGCGATCGGAGCGCCGATTGTGCAGTCGCTCCGCCGCGTCACCCATCTGCCGATGGAAACACATTTAATGATTTCCAATCCGGACTTTTTCCTGGACGAATTTGCCGAGGCCGGCTCGACCTCATTTCTCGTCCATTGGGAAGGAAACAACAATTTACATCGCACAATACAACGTATTAATACTCTAGGAAAACGCGCCGGAGTGGCGATCAACCCCGCTACTCCCGCCTCGGTTCTGGAAGAAATTCTCCCAGATCTCGACCAGGTGCTGGTCATGACTGTGAATCCGGGATTCGGGCATCAGCACTTTTTGCAATCAACTTTGCCCAAAATCCGGCGGGTCGCGCAAATGATCGAGCAGATGAAGCCCGGCTGTGAGTTAGGAGTGGACGGAGGCATTGATGAGGCGACGGCTCCAATGGCGGTCGCAGCAGGAGCCAATGTGCTGGTCGCGGGTACTTCAGTATTTGGCACTGACAAGAGCGTGGCTGCCGCTATGGAATCGTTGCGTAACGCGGTGACGCAGGTAGCGCAGTAGTGAATCAAACGAAATTTTCAGAACAGGAGAGCTTATGCAACTCGGAATGATAGGACTCGGCAGAATGGGCGCCAACATGGTGCGACGGCTAATCAAGAAAGGACACAGCTGCGTTGTGTTCGACAGGTCGCCACAAGCAGTGGCGGGTCTGGTCAAAGACCACGCGGTCGGAGCAGATTCTCTGATTGATTTCGCGAAGAAACTGGAGAAACCACGTGCAGTGTGGTTGATGGTTCCTGCGGCGGTCGTCGACCAAACCATCGCTGACTTATTGCCGCACCTCGAAGCAGGCGACATCCTCATCGACGGTGGAAACTCCTACTATGTCGACGACATTAAGCGCGCAAAAGACCTCGCGCCCAAAAAGATTCACTACGTTGACGTGGGCACCAGCGGCGGCGTGTGGGGTCTCGAACGTGGCTACTGCATGATGATCGGCGGCGAGAAGGATGTCGTCCAGCACCTCGATCCTATTTTCTCGACGCTCGCTCCGGGTAGCGGCGATATATCGCGTACGCCAGGACGCGAAAAACTCGACGGCACCGCTGAGCAAGGGTACCTGCATTGCGGCCCCAATGGCGGCGGCCACTTCGTCAAGATGGTCCACAACGGAATCGAGTATGGAATCATGGCTGCCTATGCGGAAGGCCTGTCCGTGTTGCGCTCGGCTAATGTTGGCAAGCAACAGCACGGCGTTGATGCTGAAACAACCCCGCTGCGCGACCCTGAACACTACCAGTACGACTTCAATCTGCGAGATGTCGCGGAAGTGTGGCGCCGCGGCAGCGTTATCGCGTCGTGGCTGTTAGATCTCACAGCAACTGCTTTGGTTCAGGATCCCGTGCTTTCGAAGTTCGCGGGCCGGGTCTCCGATTCCGGCGAAGGCCGCTGGACGATCAAAGCCGCGATCGACGAAGCGGTGCCAACGCCGGTTTTGACCGCCTCGCTGTACGAACGTTTCAGCTCACGCGGCGAAGCCGACTACGCCGACAAGCTACTGTCCGCGATGCGCCTCGAATTCGGCGGACATTTGGAAAAGCCGACAGAAAAATCTGAGGCTGCTTAAAGGAGAGATATTCATGACCAATTTCCACTCGGACGCGCTCGTTTTTTTCGGCGCCACCGGCGATCTTGCCTTCAAAAAGATTTTCCCATCGCTCCAAGCGATGGTGAAACGAGGACACCTCAACGTCCCCGTGGTCGGGGTCGCCAAAGCTGGATGGAATCTCGATCAACTTCGCGCTCGCGCAAAGGACAGTTTGGAGAAACATGGCGGGCTTGATCCCGCCGCTTATGAAAAGCTCGTTGGTCTTTTACGGTATGTGGACGGTGACTATCAGGATCCATCAACCTTCACTGCGCTTCGGAAGGAGCTTAAGGATGCACAACGCCCGGCGCATTATCTGGCAATTCCGCCGGTGCTGTTCGAAACCGTCGTCGAGCACCTGTCCGCTTCGAACGGCGGGCAGGGCGCGCGAGTCATCGTAGAGAAACCATTCGGGCATGATCTGGTGTCGGCGCAGGAACTGAACAAGGTTCTGCTTAGGACCTTCGACGAAGCTGACATCTTCCGTATTGACCATTATCTTGGCAAGCGAGCAGTCAACAACGTGCTGGCGTTCCGCTTCGCCAATACTTTTGTCGAAGCCTTTTGGAACCGCAACTACATCGAGAGTGTCGAGATCACGATGGCGGAGGACTTCGGCGTAGAGGGGCGGGGGGGGTTCTACGACCAGACTGGTACCATCCGCGACGTGGTCCAGAACCATTTGTTTCAGGTGTTGTCGAATCTCGCTATGGAACCGCCCGTCGGTTTGGACAGCGAGTCGGTTCGCGACGAGAAAGTAAAAGTGCTGAAAGCGATCCCACCCATTGAGGAGAAAAACCTGGTTCGCGGTCAATTCCGCGGCTACCGCGACGAAAATGGCGTAGCGAAAAATTCGCAGACCGAAACCTTCGCCGCCGTGAAACTGGAAATTAATTCCTGGCGCTGGAAAGGCGTGCCATTTTACATTCGCGCCGGCAAGTGCTTGCCGACGACTTGCACCGAAATTGTTGGAAAGTTTCGCAAGCCTCCTTCCCTGATTCCCGACAGCGTCTTGGTAGAAAACCATCTGCGGCTGCGCTTGAGTCCGGAGATCACGATCGCCATGGGAATGATGAACTTGGCCCCCAGCGCAGAGCAAATCGTGCTTCAGAGCACCGAGATGATGGCCAGCCACTCTCCACGCGCTGATGAGATGGATGCATACGAGCGCGTGCTCGGAGCGGCTATGGATGGGGGAGCGAGACGAAAGAATCGCCGAGCTGCAAAAGCAGATTGGTGAGAAAGAAAAGCAGATTGGTGAGAAAGAAAAACAGATTGGTGAGAAAGAAAAACAGATTGGTGAGAAAGAAAAACAGATTGGTGAGAAAGAAAAACAGATTGCCGATTTGGAGCGGCAATTAGCGCTGCGCAAACAGAACTCCACCAATTCCTCCAAGCCACCGTCTTCCGATGGATTAGCTGGTGAGCAGCGTCTGCGGGCCCGACGCAAGAAGAGCCGACGTAAGCCAGGCGGACAGCCGGGCCACCAGGGAGCGCATCGGTCCTTGGTTCCGGCCGAGAGAGTCAACCAAGTTTGCCCCATCCTACCCGAGCAGTGCCAGGGTTGCGGAGAGGCTCTACCCACGGAGCTCGAACACGCGCAAACGGTGAGTACTCCCCAACGACATCAGGTGACCGAGTTGCCGGCCATGGGCGCACATGTCACTGAATATCAGTTGCATTGCGTAGCCTGTGAGAAGTGTGGCGCGAGCACACGTGCGGTGTTGCCCCGGCAGCTGCAAGGGAACTTCGGACCCCAACTGACGGCACTGGTGGCCTATTTGACGGTGGTTTGTCGCATGCCCCGGCGCGTGGTGGAAGCGCTTCTCGAGCAAGTATTGGGGGTGGAGATGAGTTTGGGAAGTACTCAGAAATGCTGGGAGGAAGCTAGTCAGGCCGTCGCCCTTCCCTGTCAGGAACTGGAAGAGCAATTAAAGGATGAACCGGTGCTGAACGTGGACGAGACCGGCTGGCGTACCAATGGCGATAAACGTTATCTGTGGGCGTTTGTGGCCTGGCGGTTTGTGGTCTATACCGTGGCCAGCCGTGGTAGCGAAGTCTTAGTCCGTTTGCTAGGAGCCACATTCCGCGGGGTGCTGTGCAGCGACCGTTTTAGCGCGTACTTAAAGTATCACTCCGGCAAAGCGCAGTTTTGTTGGGCGCATCTCAAGCGAAATTTACTGGGCATTATGGATCTCACCAATGAACTGATGATAGTACGCTGTTCGCCCGCGAAGACTATGTCGAAGAGGCATGGCGCATTGTCGAACCTATCCTGAAAAAGAACACTCCGGTTTATCAGTACGCCCCCAACACCTGGGGCCCGCAGGAAGTCGAGCGTGTGACTCCGCCGGGAGGCTGGAGCAACCCCGGCGAAAAGAAAGCATTCGCGGTCGCAAGCGAGGCAGCCTGATGAAGATCGAGGTCTATACCGATGCCGACGCCGTCGCGCTCGCAGCTGCGAAGCTCATCGCTAAAGAAGCGCGAGACGCGGTTGCGACTCGCGGCAAATTTGTCATGGCAGTGAGTGGAGGCAAAACCCCGTGGGTCATGCTTCGCGATCTCGCGTACGAAGATGTGCCGTGGAAGGGCGTGCATGTTGTCCAGGTGGACGAAAGAGTTGTACCTGAAGGCGATCCCGACAGAAATCTCACTCATCTGCGGGAAACTTTGCTAGAGCATGCACCTTTACGCCCCGAGCAGATCCATGCAATGCCCGTAGAGGCTACGGATCTGCAGGCGGCTTGCATGCGATATGCACTGACTCTGGGCGAAATCGCAGGTTCACAGCCTGTGCTTGACCTAGTTCATTTGGGACTCGGACCCGACGGCCACACCGCTTCGCTGGTCCCGGGAGACCGGGTCCTTGATGTCAAGGATGCGGACGTCGCACTCACGGGAATCTACCAGGGGCGGAGGCGCATGACGCTGACGTATCCGATGATCAATCGCTCCCGTCGCGTGCTGTGGCTAGCGACCGGAGCCGAAAAAGCTGGAATGCTTGCTCGCCTGGAAGTTGGAGATGTTTCCATTCCAGCCGGCCGCGTTAGCAGGGATCGTGCGGTGATTTTGGTGGATCGCGCTGCCGCAGGCAAAGTTGTTAAAGAATCGAAGATAGGAGTGGCTTGAGGGAACGCCGTTGTCTGGGGTGAAGCCGGATTATTCTGCGACCTCATGATAAAGGAGAACACATGCGCATTGGAATTGCCGCCGATCACGGCGGGTTTGGATTGAAAGAGGACCTTCGCCGGCGGCTGACCGCTGCCGGTCATGACATTGTTGACTTCGGCGCAAACCGGCTCGAGCCAGGCGACGACTACCCAGATTTCGTTGCTCCGTTGGCGCGGGCAGTGGCGTCAGGCACGGTAGAGCGCGGGATTGCTGTTTGCGGAAGCGGGGTGGGTGCTTCAATCTGCGCCAACAAAGTTCCGGGAGTCCGCGCCGCTCTAATCAATGATCACTTCTCGGCCCGGCAAGGGGTCGAGGACGATCACATGAACATTATTTGTCTCGGTGGCCGGGTCATGGGGACCATGGTGGCCTGGGACCTCGTCGAAACTTTTCTGGCAGCTGAGTTCAGCCAGGCCGAACGCCACCTGAGACGTCTGAGCAAAGTTGCCGCACTCGAAAAAAAGGCCGCCAGCGAAGTCAGAGCCGCGACTTCGGCAATTCCGGCGTAACGCGAAACACGATTTGAATTTTTCTAGGGAGAAACAGTTATGAGTACCGCAATAGCTCCAGTTGAAAATCTGAGCGCCACACAACTAGACACACTGTGCATCAACACGATTCGCACGCTCTCCATCGATGCCGTGCAGCAGGCCAACTCCGGGCATCCCGGAACGCCAATGGCGCTCGCACCGCTCGTCTATACGATATGGAATCGTGCCCTCAAATTCGATCCGCAGGACCCGATCTGGCCCAATCGCGATCGCTTCGTGCTGTCGAACGGCCATGCCTCGATGTTGCTCTGGTCTACGCTCCATCTCACCGGCGTTCAAGCCGTGAATGCCGACTACGAAACATTGGGGCAGCCTTCGGTCACGCTCGACGATATCCGCCACTTCCGCCAACTCAACAGCAAGGCTCCCGGGCATCCTGAATACCACTGGGTGTCGGGTGTTGAGACCACGACGGGCCCACTCGGGCAGGGTGCGGCAACGAGTGTTGGGATGGCAATTGCGGAGAAATGGCTCGCCCACCACTACAATCGGCCGGGCTTCGAGATCTTCAACTACAACATTTATACGGTCTGCGGTGACGGGTGCCTGATGGAAGGTATTGCATCGGAAGCTGCATCACTCGCCGGACATCTCGGGCTCGACAACCTGTGCTGGATTTACGACAACAATCACATCACCATCGAAGGCAACACACGCATCGCGTTCACCGAAGACGTTCAGACACGATTCATGGCGTATGGATGGAATGTCCTGCGAATCGGCGATGCGAACGACATCGATCGCATCGAACAAGCGCTCGAGATCTTTCGGAAGACGAAAGGCCGCCCCACATTCATTGTTCTCGACAGTCATATCGGGTACGGTTCACCCCATAAGCAGGACACTGCTGCGGCGCATGGCGAACCGCTCGGAGAAGACGAAGTTCGGTTGTGCAAGAGGGCCTATGGATTTCCCGAAGATAAAAAGTTCTTTGTCCCCGACGGCGTGTACGACCACTTTACGGCCGGCATCGGCAAACGGGGCGCTGAAGCCCGGCAGAAGTGGACAGAGCTGTTTGAGTCGTACCGCACTCAATATCCAGACCTCGCTGTCGAAGTTGAGCTGATGCAGAAGCGTGAGCTTCCGACGGGATGGGACCGCAAGCTTCCCGTGTTCCCTGCCGACGCGAAGGGCATCGCTGGTCGCGATGCTTCAGGAAAAGTGCTGAACGTGCTTGCACAGAATATTCCGTGGTTCCTCGGCGGATCTGCGGATCTTGGTCCATCCAACAAAACCCTCTTCACTTATCCAGGGGCAGGAGATTTCCAGGCCGACACTCCGGAGGGAAAAACCCTGCACTTCGGCATCCGCGAGCACGCGATGGCTGCAATCGTCAACGGACTCTCTTTATCCAAGCTGCGAGCGTTTGGCGCTTCATTCTTCATATTCAGTGACTATGCGCGTCCGGCGATTCGTTTGGCCGCCCTCATGGAACTGCCCAGTAATTTTGTTTTCACCCATGACGCCATGGGCGATGGTGAGGATGGTCCCACCCACCAGCCGATCGAGCACCTCATATCGCTGCGGGCGATACCAGGGCTGATCACACTGCGCCCGGGAGATGCCAACGAGGTAGT
Organism: uncultured Acidobacteriota bacterium; assembly: GCA_963796095.1. Classification (GTDB taxonomy): domain Bacteria; phylum Acidobacteriota; class Terriglobia; order Terriglobales; family Acidobacteriaceae; genus JABDBE01. The sequence goes on along the minus strand of CAWCKL010000040.1, from coordinate 369,427 downwards.
CGAGGCATACCGCTTCATGATGCAGCTGCGGCACCAGCCCGCGGTGCTGGCGTTGTCGCGTCAGCTTTTACCAACTCTCGATCGCAAAAAGTATGCTCCGGCTTCCGGCGTCGCCCAGGGAGCCTATGTGCTCGCAGACGCTCCCGGCGGGGATCCGGAAGTGATCATCATCGCCTCCGGCAGCGAGCTTAGCCTTGCCATCGCTGCCCACGAGACTCTGCTCGCGGAAGGCATTCGCTCGCGCGTAGTGTCCATGCCCTCGTGGGAAATTTTCGAGCACCAGTCGCAGGCATATCGCGATAGCGTTCTGCCGCCCAACGTGAAAGCTCGGGTAGCGGTGGAACAGGGCTCAATTTTGGGATGGGACCGATACGTTGGCAATTCCGGCCGCGTCATCGGCATGAATACGTTCGGTGCTTCGGCTCCGCTCAAGGAGCTACAGAGAAAATTCGGTTTCGAACCAGAGCAGGTGGTTGTGGCTGCAAAACAGCAATTAGGCCGGAGTTAATTCAAGGGCTTAAGAGGCTGAATATGCCAACGCAAATTACTGTTCGGTCTAATTGATCCCGAACGGTGAACTCAGGTAAAACATGGCCCCTTCATCGAGAAGCAAGCATGGCAAATCTTGTGCTAACAATTCCCGTCGTCTCTGGAGGCAACTGTAAGAGTGGCATCACCGGACCGCCGTTTTCATCGCCTCGGCAACTTTCGTCGTCATAATCGCCGGAGCGCTGGTCCCAGCGAAGGGGCTGGTTTGTCAGTACCGGACTGGCCAACGTCTTACGGTCATTTGCTCAAGCTGTCGCCTAGGTGCCTTTCTGATGGCTTGCATATAACCGTTTTCGCTCATCCTATGAAAGAGGATAAGAAGTCAAGAGAAAAAGCTTCTCCCCGCCCCTCCGGGAGATGCGGGTGTGGTGACTTACATCCAGCCCCACCTCATTCCTCACCACATCCTTAGAGGGGTTATTGGTTTTTTCGCTTTGGCTCGCCGCACTTTCCCGCGGCGATGCCAACCCCACTTGCTTGTCCCCACTCGACGGTTTCATGAAGTCAGTGGCGCTCGACGCCGTTCGGTTCCAAAGCTACGCAAGCTAAGCGTTGGCTTAAGTGCCAACCAAGATCCTATCTGAGGCTCGAGGCCTATAGCTTTTTTGGGTTATCCGAGGGGGCATAGGATTGATTCGGAGACTCGGTGCTGGACTACCGCACCCAAGTGCCTGAATGAGCGAATGGATACTCTCCCTCGAACCCGAGCTTCGCACGAACCGATTGGCTACCACCGAGGCATGAAAACCTTGGGAGATCACCTGGGTTCTATACGATGCTCAAGCTGCTTGCGTCTTCAGTTGTTTTGCGTCGAAACGTTCCTCCTTCTTCCAAAGTGTCAACGTAATGGCCGCGATCTTGCGTGCCAGCGTCAGACGCGCCATCTCCGGCCTCATCCCGTTGGTCAGCAAACCCGCGTAGAAATCGTGGAACGGTCCCCTGCCACAGCTGGCCCGGGTGGCCGCACTCTTGAAGATTTCTTTCATCTCATGGTTGTGATTTCGATTCAGACCACGAATCTGCTGGGGTTTCTTGGAGCGTTGCAGTTGTCCGTTTACAAAGCGGAATTGCGCACTGTCGTGGGTCGCAATGCCCAGCCCGCTGTAGGTCCAGAGTTGCCGCTTGCTGCGGAACCGGTGCGGGGTTTGCATCAGTGCGATCAAGCGGGCGGCGCGAATCGGACCGATGCAGGGGATCTGGCGCAGCAGTTTCGCGGCTTTATGTTTCCGGCTCTCGGCCAAAAACTCGGGTCGCACCTCTCGCCGCAAGGCCTGCAATCCATCCAGTTGTTGATAGAGTAGCTCCGCGCGGCGGCGCACGCCGGCTTGCGGAATCTTGCTCAACCATTCCTCGCGAGCGCGGGCCGCATAAACCTGGGTGCCGGCACAGGGGATGCCCCACCCTCGATACAGCGCCTTCAGTCGATTCATCACGCGGGTCAAATCTTTGCTGATGGTCTGATAACTGCGCCCCAACTCGCGTAGCGTCCGTAGTCCGTTTTCCCCGTGGTAGACCGGTCGCAGCATCCCGGTGCGTAACAAGTCGGCCAGCTTGCGCGCATCCACCTTGTCGCTCTTACTACCCTCCTTTAACAAGGCATTGCGCCGCGGATTGCAGACCACAATGTGCTGCAACTGCGGCTGCAGCAGATCATACAGCCAGGCGGCCCAGGTGCCTTCTTCCCAGGTCACATGCAGCTCGCCCCGCAAACCGTGGATAAACTGCAGAATGCTGCTGGCCTTGGTTTCGATGACGGACTCCATCACCAGCTTCCCGCCCTCATTCAGGACGGCGATCACAATGGCTTCCTTGTGCACGTCCATTCCGATATATTTGACCTCGTAACTCATTTGAGTTGCCTCCTTGGGGGGAAAGTATCCGTGCTAACCCTTATCTTTCCCCTCAGGGTCAAAATGCCATTCTCTGGCCGACTTGCCTATGTCCTTCTGTAGTCCTCTCACACCCGATTCGCCATCGCAGTTACTCCCAAGCGCCGCCGTAGCGGAGCGAAGCCCTGCACAGCGTAGCGCAGCGGAGGCGGTGCCCTTCGCCGCTTAGCAGGGCGCTCTTTCATAATGCATTGAGGACGGAGCGGAATATTAAGTTTGCGTTGAGGACGGAGCGGAATATTAAGTTTGCGTATCCGATAGGCCAAGGTCGTGCGCTTCATCCCCAGCCGTACGGCCGCGCCATAAGGACCACCGATCACCCAGTTGGATTCTCGGATCGCCCGCAGCACGTGTTCACGCTCCATTTCTTCCAAGGTGCTCAGCTCCGGACTGGGCGTTTGGACAGCAGCCTGTTTCAGCGCAACAAGGGGTGGACGCAGGACACTCCCCGGCGATAGGATCACCGTCCGCTCAATAAAGTTCTGCAGCTCACGCACATTCCCCGGCCATGAATAACCTGTAAGAGCTTCCATCGCTTGAGGAGGAATAGTTTCAATGCACCGGTTCATGCGCCGAGCATATTCATCCACGAAATGGCGCACCAAGAGAGAAATGTCTTCGCGGCGCTCTCGCAAGGGCGGAACAGACAATGGGAAAACATGCAGGCGATAATACAGATCGCTTCTGAATTCCCCGTCTTGCACCATCTGCTTCAAATCCCGATGAGTAGCCGCAACCACGCGAACATCCACCTGCTGCGTATGGGTGCTGCCTAATCTTTCAAATTCGCGTTCCTGCAGCACCCGCAGCAATTTAGGCTGAAGCTCGAGGGGAATGTCCCCTACTTCATCCAGGAACAGAGTGCCCTTGTCTGCAATCTCGAAGCGGCCCGCCTTGCGCATGATGGCGCCGGTAAATGCGCCCCTTTCATGGCCAAAAAGTTCGCTTTCCAATAGACCGGAGGGAATGGCGGCGCCGTTCAGTTTGATAAAGGGTCGATCTCGCCGGCCACTCAGGATGAGCGGCTGACCTTCCTGCGGCTCCTTAAGAAACTGGGAAAGTGTCGGAAAGATACGTGACGCGACACTGCAAGTTTCCAAAATCGAATTCCCCAATCCGCCGGTCCTCAGTCACCTTCACCGCGTGTTCTGATGGCGGTTGGCTCTAGTCAACGCTCCTTTGAGCACTTTGACTTTTTCAGAATGAATTGATTCCGGAGGAGGAGAGAGCAACATAGTTGACCCTTTGCCTTCCCTGGAGGACAATGGTGGCCTCAGCCATTTTTTGAAGTCACAGCGTTATCCATAACGCAGGTTTCAGTCGGGTCCCCAGCAGCCCCGGTGGATTCGGCTATGCAACAGATCGTGACATGCGAGCCGTGGACAACCACATCCTCACACGAGGACAAAAACTGGAGACGGACTCAACACACCCGGTTCATTTTCAAACCGTTTCACGTCTGGATTATAAGTTTGTACTGTAGTGCTGTGGCAGGTATAAAACCGAAGAGTCAATCACGAGGGGCATCAATGGCATGGAACTTGTTTTGAGTCCCTCGTGCAACGCTTCTCATCAAATTCGTTGCTCAAGGGTTCTTCCACGAGCGTGTGCTCTCGATTTATCGACCGGTGTCATTGCCTTGAATTGACGGGTCAGCCCCTTCAACGAGACGTGGCATCGGCCGGCTGAAGCAATGAAAGATTAATCCTCTCTAGAGGATCTAGTGAGGAGTCGGCTGCCGGAGAATGAGCATGATCAATATCTCGAAACGCAAACTTCTAATTGGCGGACTCTTTTGCTTGATCGTGATTGGGTTGATCATCGGAGCTGCTCGCCCATCCAAGCGCGCGTTGGGTGCGGTGCCAGGCGCCACGCCGGATGTCGAAGTGGTCAAGGTCCAGCAAGAAGATGTTCCCATTTACGGGGAATGGATCGGCACTCTCGACGGACTCGTCAACGCCGATGTTAGGGCGCAGGTCACAGGATACCTGCTAAAGCAGGGTTATCAGGAGGGCGCGTACGTCAAGCAAGGTCAGCTTCTTTTTCAGATTGACTCACGTCCGTTTCAGGCGGCGCTTGATCAAGCCCAAGGCCAACTGGCACAAGCCAAGGCCTCACTGGCTAATGCCCAGGCGGTGCAAGGCCGAACTCAACTTGATGTGACACGTTACACCCCTCTGGCAAAGGAGCAGGCGGCCAGCCAGCAGGATCTCGACAATGCCGTACAGAACAACCTTGCGGCAATCGCTACTGTGGAAACGGCGAAGGCGCAAATCAAGACCTACGAGGCCGCCGTTGAAACCGCGAAAATTAATCTAGAGTTCACGCGCCTCATTGCTCCTATCGACGGCATCGCGGGACAAGCCCAACTTCAAGTCGGGGCACTCGTCACCCCAGCTAGCGGGGTTGTAACGTCGGTTTCCACCGTGGACCCGATCAAAGTTTATTTCACCGCCAGCGAGCCACAATATCTGGCATGGCGGAAGCGCTTTCCGACGGAGACCAGCAGCGAAGCGGCGGGCAAAGCTCTGCACCTTCAACTGATTTTGGCGGACGGCTCGACCTATCCCCACGAGGGCACGTTCTACTTTGCGGACCGCCAAGTCAATGAGAGTACCGGCGCCATTCGGCTCGCCGGGCTGTTCCCTAATCCGGGAAGCGTTCTGCGACCCGGCGGCTACGCCAAGGTTCGCGCGGTTATCTCGACCGAACATGGCGCACTGCTTGTTCCCCAACGTGCGGTTTCAGAGCTCCAGGGCGGCTACCAGGTTGCGGTGGTCGATAGCGACAACAAAGTCGGCATTCGTACGGTAACGGTCGGCGACCGTGTCGGTACCCAGTGGATTATCGCGGACGGGTTGAATCGCGGAGAACGAGTCGTCGCGGAAGGCGTGCAAAAAGTGCGCACTGGCGCACTCGTGAATCCCAAGCCGTTCGGCACGGAAAACAAGGACAGATAGTCCGATGTCGAAGTTCTTCATCAACCGTCCCATCGTCGCGATAGTGATCTCCATCATTTTAGTAATGGTGGGCACGCTCACCATCCTGACTTTGCCGGTCGCCCAGTTCCCCAACATCACTCCGCCCGAAATTCAAATCCTCGCTACCTACGTCGGAGCCGACGCGCAAACCCTGGAGCAAGCGGTTGCCACGCCCATCGAGCAGCAGATGAACGGCGTGGACAACATGAATTACATGTACTCGCTGAACGCGACAGGCAACTCGAACACCACGCTAATTGTGGATTTCGACGTCAAGACCGATCCGAACACGGACCTGATTCTCGCGCAATCACGCGAAACGCAGGCGGCTTCACAGCTCCCATTGGACGTCACCAACTACGGAATCACGGTTCGAAAATCGGTTACGGCTCCGCTCATGCTGTTCGCGCTCTATTCTCCTCATGGAACCTATGATGCCAACTTCCTGTCGAATTTTGCGTACATCAATCTCGTCGATCCGATCACGCGCTCGCAGGGCATTGGCAACGTGCAGGTCTTCGGCGCGGGACAATACGCGATGCGGCTCTGGGTAAAACCCGATACGTTGGCGAAGCTCGGCATCACGGTTCCGGACATTATCAGCGCCATTCAAGCGCAAAACACGGTGAACCCGGCGGGCAAGGCAGGCGGCGAGCCTGCCCCAAAGGGACAGGAATTTACTTACGCGGTTCTCGCCCAGGGCCGCCTCTTGTCCCCCGAAGAATTCGGCAGAATTGTGGTTCGTGAAACCCCCGATGGCGGGATCGTCCGAGTTCGCGATGTCGCACGAATCGAGCTGGGATCCCAGGACTATAGCGTCACAGGCCGTTTCAATGGAAAGCCGAGCGCCGTCATTGCCGCTTACCAGTTGCCGGGCTCGAACGCGGTTGATGCGGCTGACGGCATCAAGAAGTTGATGGCGCAGATGAAGCAAAGCTTTCCCGAAGACATCGATTACGCCGTCGCACTGGATACGACCCGTTCGGTCACCCAGGGAATGAAGGAAATTGTCGAAACCTTGCTAATCGCGCTCGCGCTCGTGATTCTTGTTGTGTATCTCTTCTTACAAGGGTGGCGGGCCACGCTGATTCCGCTGCTGGCCGTGCCGGTTTCGTTGGTAGGCACGTTCGTACTGTTTCCGCTGTTCGGCTTCTCGATTAACACGCTTTCGCTCTTTGGGCTGGTCCTCGCGATCGGCCTTGTGGTGGATGACGCCATCGTCGTAGTCGAGGGCGTCGAACGGCACATTGAGGAGGGCATGACGCCGAAGGCAGCGGCATTGAAGGCCATGGAAGAACTATCTGGCCCGGTCGTTGGCATTGCTCTGGTTCTCTCCGCCGTGTTCGTGCCCACGGCCTTTATCCCGGGCATCACCGGCAGGCTGTATCAACAGTTCGCGGTGACGATTGCGATTTCCGTGCTGCTTTCGGCGTTCAATGCTCTCACATTGAGTCCCGCGCTGGCCGCGCTACTTCTTCGCCCCAAGCAGCCCAGCCGCGGTCTGCTGAGGAGATTTTTCGATTGGTTCAACCGAGTCTTCGATCGGGCTACCGACGGGTATGTCCGCTGGAGCGGTGTGCTGCTCCAAAAAACCATCGTCGTGATTGTGCTGCTCGTGGGTTTTAGCATCGCGGCGGGATTCTTCGCCAATCGCGTGCCCTCGAGCTTTCTGCCAGACGAAGACCAAGGTTATTGCTACATCAACCTGCAACTGCCAAACGCAGCTTCCTTGGAACGTACTACGCAAGTCGTGGCGGAAGTCGAAAAAATTCTAAGCAATACTCCCGGGATTCAATATTCGACCAGCGTCCCAGGCTTTAGTTTGCTCAGTTTTGTTCGTACCAGTTACAACGCATTCTTCTTTGTGACCTTCAAACCCTGGGATGACCGTAAGACAAGAGCCGAACAATTTCAAGCCATCAAGGCCCATCTCAACCAGCAATTGAGTAAGTTGCCGGCGGCAATTGCCTTCAGTTTCTCGCCGCCTGCCATTCCAGGGGTTGGCACTGCGGGCGGTTTCACATTTGTGCTCGAAGATCGCGCCGGCAACGACGTTGAATTTCTGGCAAAAAATCTGGGAACCTTCATGGAGGCCGCTCGCAAGCGTCCTGAGATCGCAGGTTTGAGCACTACCTTTCTGCCCAGCGTTCCGCAAAAGTTTGTCGACGTCGACCGCGACAAAGTACTCAAGCAAGGTGTGAGCCTCAACGATGTTTATCGCACGGTCCAAGCCTTCATGGGCGGCTATTTCATCAACTACTTCAACCGCTTTGGTCGCCAGTGGCAGGTGTATATCGAGGCCGAAGGTGAGGATCGCGCTAAAGCGGAGAACGTTGGACAGTTCTATATTCGCAACAACCAGGGAGAGAACGTGCCGCTCTCCGCGCTTACCACCATCAAGCCGCGCCTGGGCCCGGAATTTACCATGCGCTTCAATGAATATCGTTCCGCCCAGATCAACGGCAGCGCAGCGCCCGGCTATAGCGCGGACCAAGCCAGCTCAGCTCTGGAAGACGTCTTCAGACAGACGATGCCGCGCGAGATGGGTTTCGACTACTCCGGTATGTCATTTCAGGAGCAGAAGGCCCGGCAAGGTGTGCCACCTTTCGTAATCTTCGGACTTTCGTTGCTCTTTGTTTTTTTGATTCTTGCCGCGCTCTACGAAAGTTGGTCGTTGCCTTTCAGCGTGCTGCTGAGCACCCCGGTAGCGATCTTTGGAGCCTTTTTTATTCTGTGGCTCCGTCGCGTACTCCTGAGTGCGTTCCTGCCTCCTTTCATGGTGCAGATCGAGAGCGACATTTACTCGCAGATCGGATTAATCATGCTGATCGGATTGGCAGCCAAAAACGCAATTCTGATCGTGGAATTCGCCAAGGATGAGTATGAGCATGGGAAGTCGCTGTCGGACGCCGCACTTGAAGGCGCCAAGCTTCGGCTGCGTCCCATTTTGATGACTTCTTTCGCGTTCATTCTCGGCTGCGTCCCGCTATGGATCGCAAGCGGCGCTGGTTCGGTCGCTCGACAAATCATGGGAACCACGGTTATCGGTGGAATGATGGCCGCCAGCGCAATCGGAATCTTCTTCGTGCCTGCGATTTTCTATGCGGTGGAGAAATGGTCCGGCGCCGGCAAGGAACCCACTCCCGAAATGTTGCCGGAAACCCCCAGCCCCGCGCCCGGAGATTGAGATGTGCGCTAGCACGACAGGTGGGAAAAACAAGCGGAGCGCATCATGAAGCTCACAAAATTGCTGATCGTGGTCTTGATCTGTGGCATGTTCGCCGGTTGCAAGGTCGGCCCCAATTACCATCGGCCGTTGGTTCAAACTCCGCCCACCTATCGTGATCTGCAAGCGAATACTCAGCTTCAGGCTCAGGCCGCCTCTTACGCGGATTTACCGTGGTGGCAGGTCTTCCAGGATCCGAAGTTGCAAGAGCTCATTCGCACGGCACTCAAGCAAAACTACGATCTGCAACTTGCAACCGAGCGCATCAACGCCGCTCGCGCTCAGCTTGCGATCACACGCTCGAACCTGTTTCCTCAACTCCAAGGCAACGGCAATTTCGCTGGGGGAAAAGAGTCCAATTTCCAGAGCAAGTTCAACTTCCTGACTCTAGCGGCTGATGCCACGTTCCAGGTGGATTTGTTCGGCCGTTTGCGTCGCGCGACGGAAGCCGCACGTGCCCAGCTCCTCGCGACTAATGCCGCGAGGCAAACGGTTATATTGACCCTCGTCAGCGACGTCGCAAGCGACTACTTCGCACTCCTAGAGCTTGACCTACAACTCCAAATCACGAATGAGACGGTCAAGACACAAATCGATTCGGTCAAACTAACTACGTTGCGCCTTCAGCATGGTGTGGCCACGAAGCTGGATGTTCTCCAGGCTCAGCAGGTCCTCGACACCGCGAACGCGGCGGTTCCTGACTTGGAGCGGCAAATCGCTCAAGAGGAAAACGCCATCAGTATCCTGCTGGGCAATTACCCGCAGGATGTGCCGCGGGGGCTTCCTCTGATCGAGCAACCACTCCCGCCAGAAGTGCCGCCCGGATTGCCTTCCACAATTATCGAGCGCCGGCCCGACATTCGCGAGGCGGAACAGAACCTAATTGCAGCGAACACAGAAATTGGAGTCGCAAAGGCCCAATTTTTCCCGCAGATTTCGTTGACCGGCTCCGGTGGGGGGGCCTTTGGGCGAAGCAGCGTCTTCTCAAGCTTGATGAGCTCGCAGCTCGGGGTCTGGTCTTATGGGGCTCAGGTGAGCCAGCCAATTTTCACGGGTGGCGCGTTGAAGGGCAATCTCCACCTGGCTGAATCGCAGGACCGGCAGACTCTCATCGCCTACCGGCAAACCATTCAGCAGGCTTTCGGAGATGTTTCCGATGCATTAATCGGCTATCAGAAACTCCACCAAGTCCGGGTCGCGCAAGAGACATCGGTCAAGGACCTTCAGGATTCAGTCGATACGTCCCTCGTACGCTATCGCGGCGGCATCACCACCTACCTCGAAGTGTTAGACGGCCAGCGATCGCTATATACAGCAGAGCTGACTCTCGCGCAGGCGCGTGGCGACGAGTACCAGAGCCTCGTGCAACTTTATAGGGCACTTGGAGGCGGCTGGCGGCCGTAGTCATTGCATCGGGCTACCGCTTGACGAAGATCAAACCAAAGTCGCACCCAATCGTTTCACGTTTCAATCGTAACGAACTCGAGGAATGGAAAGAACTCCTTTCTCGCCGCCCAGAACGCTGCTGGGTGGCGGCAACGTTCAAGGACATAAGAAACCCAGAGCATCGAGGTAGCCAATTCTGTCGGTTCGGCGTGATGCAGTTCGGATGACGCAGTCGGAATTCCTTACGGCGTCACAGAACCCACTACGGGGCTTTTCGTGTAGAAAGTGATTTTGGACCGAAACGGCCTAGAAGTCGGCTCCTGAGGAACTAATTGTTATTCTCCCGTTGCCGGGATGGGCAGGAGTTGGAAGCCGAGTCGAGCTGCCTGTTTGCGGAGGCGCATTTCGGCTCGCTGGTGGGCCTGTTCGTCGTAAAGGTGGAAGACAGTTTCTGTGCAGGGTTCTTTCGTCGACAAGACATGATAGAGAATTCGTGCGATTTTATGTGCGGTGGCGGTGATCGCCTGGGCTGTGCCGAGCTACGTCCGTCCGCGACTTCGATGTAGGAGAAGACGTCCGTCGTCGGGAAGTTAGACTGCTGTGTCTGAGATGTCTCGTCGGCGTCCGGAGCGAGTGCGGCGATGTAGACCAACCCGGCGACCCGGTCGTCGGTTCCGGCGCCGGTGATGACGCTTCCGCCGTAAGGGTGACCGACAAGAATGGCAGGGCTGCTGACCCGCCCCAGCGTGCTTCTTACGGTGGCGATGTCGTTTGCGGTTGTGTTGAGCCCGTACTGGGCGGCGATCACCTTGCTAAAGCACGAGCCGTCCGCCCACAGCCTGTGGCAGAAGACGATGCTTGGTTTTGTATGGGTGGCTTGCAGAAATTGCTGACCAGAGCAGCAATGGGAAGGCCAACCGCTCTCCAGGAACTCCCTCCAGGAACTCCCGTCAGAAACTCCCAGTCGTGGTTTTAAGCCGCGGCAGCAACTTCGATGATTTGCAACCCTAGCTGGGCGGCTTTTCGCTTGAGATGGATGACCTGCTGTTTGCGGTGTTGGGCCTCATAGAACTCGGCTCCTTGGTCCACATATTTCATTCCGTAGCGCAGCACGCGGTAGAGGAGCCGGGCGAGTTTGGCGGCCATCGCCTTGGTCGCCACCGGAGGCCCCAGCCGAGTCCGAAATCGGCGGAACTGCGCCCCCAAATAGCTGTCGCTCTCCCGTAGAGTAGTGGCCGCCATCCTTAAGACAGTGGTCGCGCGGTTGTTGGTGGGCATGCGACCTTTCCCAATGACTTTGCCCCCACTGATTTTGTTGTCCGGAGACAGCTTCAGCCAGGAAACAAAATGGTTCTCGGTCTTCCACTTGCTCATATCCCATCCTACTTCGCTGACCACCGTCATCGCCGCCATGACATCGATGCCATCGATCTGGGTCAGGTCCACACCGGTCATGCGAAACAACTCTCCTCGCAAGTTAAACTGTGGATTGCCTTTCTTCTTCTTGCGCCGTCCCTTTCGGGTCTCTTCCGGCAGAGTGGCCCCCTGGGTCCGATCCTCTCGTTGCGCGAGGTACTGTGCCAGCTGCTGATCGCATTCCGTGATCTGTTTCTGGCAAAACTCGTATCCCGCCTGTTCCTGCCGCAACACAAACAGCTGATCCTCTTGCCAGTTGCCCTCCAGAGCCTGCGCGATCTCTTCCTCGCTGGCCTCCACCCGGCAATCCCGATACGCCGCCAGTTCCCGGGGATCGCGTTGCCCATCCAGAATCGCCTTCAGGATGGCCTGCCCAGTCACCCCGCTGATGTCGCTGATCACGTTGGCCAATTGGATATTCATCTGCGTCAGCGCCTTCTGCATGCGCTGAATGTGGCGACCGGTACTCCGCACCAGGTCTTGGCGCTGCCGCCAGTACGTCCGCAGAGTACGGATCTCCCGCGACGGGCGGAACGAATTCCGCAATAAGCCGTACGTGTGCAGCTTCATCAACCACTGGCTCTCCTGCACGTCCGTCTTCCGCCCCGGCAGATTCTTCGTCTCGCGCGCATTCACCAGATACACTTCCAGACCCGCCTCTTCCAAGATCTCGTAGACCGCGATCCAATAGACTCCCGTAGATTGCATCGCGACCGTACGAATCCCACATTGCTTCAGCCATTCCGCCATCGTCTTCAGCTCGGCGGTGGTGCAACCAAAGCATCGCACCGGTTGGGGGTCGCGGCTCGGCGGTACCGCTACGTAGTGGGATGCGTTGCCGATATCAATGCCCGCAGCCTGGGGATGCACCACCTCCAGGCTGAGGTCTTCGCTCTGCATCTGGCGCATCATCTCCCGCCGTTGCTTGCGGTTCATCTCGCTCCACTTGCCCGGCGTTGCCTGGCCACTGGCTTTCTTGCTTGGCTTCTTGTCTTGCTTGGCTTTTTTCGCTGCTTGGCTTTTCATGCTAACCTTCTCGGGTTGAATTCAACCTGGCCCGGCCCGGGCGGCGAAACTTATACAATCTCTCCATCGGGGTCCGGGCCTTGATCCTTATTCAGGACAATCCCGCCACCATCTTTACAATCGCCAATACCGGAGCCATGCTTAGCCTCGGGCAGAAATGCTCCAAAGAAATTGCGGCCTTAGCTGCCGAGCAGGCTGTGCTCAGATTCTAGTGCTGCACGACCAGCGAAATCACGTGGGACTCTGAGAGACTCTGAGGGAGTTCCTGGCTCATACAACCACCCCCAAAGGGGACCCCAAAGGGGTGGCCAGTGCTTAGCCGGAACACTCTCAAAAGGTTCAAGAGCCTGTTGAGTGGAATCTTCACATACGCCCGCTGCAACGGCTACCTTAATATTCCCAATCCGGTCGAGGGCGCGCTGCTCCCCGCTGCGCCTGCAGGTGCGGAAACATTCGCTTACAATCTTGAGGAAATTTCCGCTATGCTCGCCGTCCTGCCAGAGCCGGCCCACACATTGGTCGCGACTGCCGCGTTCACAGGACTTAGCCGGTCGAAAATTCGGGGGCTGACTTGGGAAGCTTTCGGGGAAGATGAGTTGCATGTGCTCCGTTCCATCGTTGCAGGACGTGTGCAGGAGACAAAGACCCGAGCTAGGAAAGCGTCTGTCGCGGTGCTGCCATCGCTCGCACAAGTGCTCAAGCGTCACCGAGAACGGCAGGGGAATCCAGAGACAGGTCCTATCTTTTGCACCGGCAAGGGTACTTTGCTGGACCCAAATAACTTGCTCCACGATCAGATTTTGCCAGCCTTGAATCGATGCGCCACATGTAAGCGGTCCGAGAAAAAACACGCGGCCAATGTGGCTCACGAGTACAGGCGCTACCCATCAATTCCGCTGTGGCATGGCTGGCACGCATTCCGGCGCGGGCCGGCCACGAATCTTCACCGCCTAGGTGTGCAGGATAAGACCATACAGGCAATCTTGCGGCACTCGAACGTTGCAGTAACTCAAGCCTGTTACATTAAGACGGCGAGCCAAGATTCGGTGCGTGCAATGGCTGCGCTGGATTCAGTTTTGTGCTCAACTTGTGCTCTAGAGTCGGTGGTACCAGTGGGTCGGGAAGTGTAGTTGCATTGTAGAATTAGGGGGATACAACAATCTGGGCGCGTAGCTCAAACGGATAGAGCATCGGATTTCTAATCCGAGGGCTGCAGGTTCGAGTCCTGCCGCGCCTACCAAACTCTTTAAGATCAGCCACTTGTCTGCCACACACATTTTAGCCCTCCATGCACGAGCCTCGGATTTCACAACCCCAGGGACTTAGGTCCGACGGTTGCAGCTTTTGCGAAGTACGATGCTTGCAAATCTGCTCTCGTTAGGCTGCTCTGTTGTTGTCCTGCTCTTGCTTTCGAGCTACATAGAATCGCAAGAAATCCAGTGTTAGTTGTTGCTCTTTCTTTGTGAGGAACGCCCAGAGAATATAGAAGTCTTCGTACTTTGGGTTCAGGCCGAGCCACACCCAAAAGTTCTTACCGAATTTTTTCCGTGCTTGATCCTGCCGGACAAACCGGGACACTCGCTTCTCATTCCAGTGAAAGATTTCGCACATCTTCCGCAACAATCTCGGTGACGGCAGGACTTCACTCGTGGTCATCTTCCTCACATGTTCGTAGGAGCATCCGGCCTGGTCTGCGAGCGTCTTCGAGGACGCTCTTTGAAGGGCCATGCTCTGCGCCAACTGTTCCGAAAAGAAACCGAGCCTCGTCATGACTAATACTTATAGTCTCTAGACTTATAGTCTGTCAAACCGCCACAATTTGTTAGCGTGACAGATGACCCAAAGACTGTGCTTGGACAATCAATACGAAAAAGGCGGGTTGCGCTTGGGTGGTCTCAGGAAAATCTTGCAGAGAGGGCGCAATTACATTGGACATACATTGGGGGCATCGAACGGGGTGAGCGAAACGTCAGTCTGCTGAACGTCGTAAAGATCGCAAGGGCATTGAAGGCGACCCCGAGTGACCTGTTGAAAGGGATCAGATAGGGTGTCGATGGAATGATGCAATTGCACGTAACCGGAATAAGTCCCAGCCGGAAACCTTCACGCGTCAATGAGTGCAATCGAGATTTGGACGAAGCCGCTGGCGCGGCGGACGCTATCGCGTGTTCGGTGGCGGCAGTTTGTGTGGGATGATGCAAGAGCTCGACTGCAGGTGATAATATGCGTCTGTGCATGAACTCACATTTTCAACAGAACTGGCTGTTAGCGTGGCCTGAGGGCGATGAGATGGCGAAACGGCCATTGAATCCCCATACCATAATATTTATATAGCCCTCCGCGTCCGCCGCAAACGCCAGCGGCTTCGTCCAAATCCCCCTATCGCAAGTGCGCCGGCGTGATGCTTCATCGCCTCACGCGAAGGTTCGGCGCCGGCGCACTTGTCGATAGGGTGCTAAGCACTGGCCACCCCTTTGGGGTCCCCTTTGGGGGTGGTTGTATGAGCCAGGAACTCCCTCAGAGTCTCTCAGAGTCCCACGTGATTTCGCTGGTCGTGCAGCACTAGAATCTGAGCACAGCCTGCTCGGCAGCTAAGGCCGCAATTTCTTTGGAGCATTTCTGCCCGAGGCTAAGCATGGCTCCGGTATTGGCGATTGTAAAGATGGTGGCGGGATTGTCCTGAATAAGGATCAAGGCCCGGACCCCGATGGAGAGATTGTATAAGTTTCGCCGCCCGGGCCGGGCCAGGTTGAATTCAACCCGAGAAGGTTAGCATGAAAAGCCAAGCAGCGAAAAAAGCCAAGCAAGACAAGAAGCCAAGCAAGAAAGCCAGTGGCCAGGCAACGCCGGGCAAGTGGAGCGAGATGAACCGCAAGCAACGGCGGGAGATGATGCGCCAGATGCAGAGCGAAGACCTCAGCCTGGAGGTGGTGCATCCCCAGGCTGCGGGCATTGATATCGGCAACGCATCCCACTACGTAGCGGTACCGCCGAGCCGCGACCCCCAACCGGTGCGATGCTTTGGTTGCACCACCGCCGAGCTGAAGACGATGGCGGAATGGCTGAAGCAATGTGGGATTCGTACGGTCGCGATGCAATCTACGGGAGTCTATTGGATCGCGGTCTACGAGATCTTGGAAGAGGCGGGTCTGGAAGTGTATCTGGTGAATGCGCGCGAGACGAAGAATCTGCCGGGGCGGAAGACGGACGTGCAGGAGAGCCAGTGGTTGATGAAGCTGCACACGTACGGCTTATTGCGGAATTCGTTCCGCCCGTCGCGGGAGATCCGTACTCTGCGGACGTACTGGCGGCAGCGCCAAGACCTGGTGCGGAGTACCGGTCGCCACATTCAGCGCATGCAGAAGGCGCTGACGCAGATGAATATCCAATTGGCCAACGTGATCAGCGACATCAGCGGGGTGACTGGGCAGGCCATCCTGAAGGCGATTCTGGATGGGCAACGCGATCCCCGGGAACTGGCGGCGTATCGGGATTGCCGGGTGGAGGCCAGCGAGGAAGAGATCGCGCAGGCTCTGGAGGGCAACTGGCAAGAGGATCAGCTGTTTGTGTTGCGGCAGGAACAGGCGGGATACGAGTTTTGCCAGAAACAGATCACGGAATGCGATCAGCAGCTGGCACAGTACCTCGCGCAACGAGAGGATCGGACCCAGGGGGCCACTCTGCCGGAAGAGACCCGAAAGGGACGGCGCAAGAAGAAGAAAGGCAATCCACAGTTTAACTTGCGAGGAGAGTTGTTTCGCATGACCGGTGTGGACCTGACCCAGATCGATGGCATCGATGTCATGGCGGCGATGACGGTGGTCAGCGAAGTAGGATGGGATATGAGCAAGTGGAAGACCGAGAACCATTTTGTTTCCTGGCTGAAGCTGTCTCCGGACAACAAAATCAGTGGGGGCAAAGTCATTGGGAAAGGTCGCATGCCCACCAACAACCGCGCGACCACTGTCTTAGGAGCAACGGTTGGCTAACTCTTGGCCTTTAACGTTACCCCACAAGTTTTCCACCGGATTTAACTTCGGAGCATAGCCGGGCAGAGCCTCGACCGTGAGCCATTTTCGCAGTTCGAATAGATACTCCTTCATCACATTACTCTTGTGCGCCGGGAGGCCATCCCATACCAAAATGACTTTCCGGCCGCGTACTTCTCGGCGCAGATCTTCCAAGAAGGCGATCAGCCGTTCCGTGTTGTAGCTGTCCGGGCAAGTTTGAAAGAACAGACGAGCGCGGGTTCCGTCCCAGCGATAGCCGATGGCGGCCGAGAGCGACATCTTCTTCCAATTGAAGGCATGAATTAGGACGGGTGTTTCCCCTCTGGGCGCCCAGGTTCTACGGATCGAGGGTCGTTGGGAGACGCCGCTTTCGTCCTGGAAGAAGATCCAGACCTTTTGTCGGCGGGCTTTTTTTTTAACGTCGGCCAGGTTTCCTTCAGCCACTGACTCACCTTCTGCGGATTAGGATGGCGGCCACTACTCTACGGGAGAGCGACAGCTATTTGGGGGCGCAGTTCCGCCGATTTCGGACTCGGCTGGGGCCTCCGGTGGCGACCAAGGCGATGGCCGCCAAACTCGCCCGGCTCCTCTACCGCGTGCTGCGCTACGGAATGAAATATGTGGACCAAGGAGCCGAGTTCTATGAGGCCCAACACCGCAAACAGCAGGTCATCCATCTCAAGCGAAAAGCCGCCCAGCTAGGGTTGCAAATCATCGAAGTTGCTGCCGCGGCTTAAAACCACGACTGGGAGTTTCTGACGGGAGTTCCTGGAGGGAGTTCCTGGAGAGAGATTTATCGACAGTAACGACGAGACGACCTATGCTAGAATGCGCCTTTCGAACGCTCTGAAAACCCGCGCTGGCGAAATATCGCCTTAGCACGATGGCCTTTTACAACAGTAACGAGTTCCAAGGAGATCGCGATAGCCCGGATTTGTTCGCACTGGTGAACAGCACTGCGTCACTCTGACGCGAACCGCGGGCCAGTGCAATCAACTTTCCGTCTGCAGAATAGGCGCAGGCCCAAATTACACCTGAAGAAAAGTGTGTCAGTTGCGTTTGTGGGCCTCCAAAGAGCGGGATGGCCCAAAGGTTGGGCGTGCCGGTGCGAAGATCCACAAGCGCCAAGGAACGGTTGTCAGGCATCCAGCATCCAGCATTGATGTCATCGAACGTGGGGTTATCGAACGTGGGCGCTGCGGGTATTTCGGACTCCGGTGCGCCCTTGTCGGCGGAGACAACTGTGAGTTTGACCGTTCCGTCTTTCCGTGGGGTGCCAAATGCTACGTGCTGGCCGTCCAGAGACACAAACCCCGGGCTGAGCGCTACCCTATCTGAAACGCGAATGGGGGTTCCCCCCGCAGCCGGTACTTTGAAGACGTAAGAAGTTCCGCCGGCGACTTGCCCCCAGTAGAAGATCCAATCGCCGTCTCCTCCACATGTCGGGACTAACTCACCTGCGCCATAGGTCAGCTTGGAGGAAGCGCCTGTGTGCGGGTCGAGCTTCCACAAATGGTTGGTACCGTCAAAATCGCTGAAATCGCTGAAGTAGACGATGCTACGTCCGTGGTCGCACACAGATTGCGTCCCATGGAAGTGCTGGTCGAACGTCAGTTGGCGGGCGTTGCTTCCTTCGGCATCGGCCAGAAAGATGTCCCAGTTCTGGGAGTGGTTGCCGCCATAAACGATCCGGTTATCGAGGGTGAAAGTCACGCCAAAGTTCCCGTCCAGCCTGCCCGAGGTGACCTGCTGGGCTTGGTCCGGCGCATTGGCGGGTCCAACCCACAGGTCGCTAGTGATGTTCATCTGCACGGAAGCGATGGCGCGTCCGTCGCCGAAGACAGCAACGGAAAGATAACTGCTCAAATCGTTCGAAATGCGCCTGACAGCGCCGCCGGGGTAAGTGACCAACCAAAGTTGGTTCTCGGTCGCAGTCTTGGGCTGAGCTGCCAACAAGAGACCACTCCCGTCCGGCAGCCAGGTAAAATCCACTACGCCCCGCCAGTGCCTGCCCGGCATGGGCCTCTGTCGGCCAGTGGCGACATCAACTTCGAGCAGACCCATGACCAATCCTTCTGGGTCTTTTATGCCCAGGGCAGCGGCAATGCGCTGCCCGTCCGGTGACCACCGGACAATGTAGCTGTAGCCGCCGGAGGAGACCGAACCGGGGTACCCGGCAAGTTTTCGCGATCCGCTGCCATCCGCCTTTGCTAGCATCACTTGGACTTCACTGGACTGTACGTCCTGCAGGGCGTACGCCATTTGACTGCCATCGGAGGAAAAAGACACACCCGTGTCCGCTTTGTCGAGCAAAAGTCGAGGAGTGCCGCCAAGCATCGGGATCTGGTACACCTTGCCGTTCGCGTCCTGTCCCGTGAACACGGTGTAGTCGAGAAAGCCTCCGTCGGGAGTAAAGGTCACATCCACGATGGTGTTAGTGCCGGGAGAGACGGTCTGAACCGCGCTGGTGGTAGCGATCTGCCGGACCCACAGGCTGTATTTCCCGTGCTGGGTCGAAACATACGCCAGATAGCGACCATCGGGCGAGATGCGGGCGAGTGTAACGTCACCTGTGGAACTCAGGCTTGAAATCGTGAGGTTCTGGAAACCCGTTTCCGCGAGGCCGGTATGGAACAATGCTCGCCGATAAAGCGCGCCAACAACCGCAAGCACAAGCAGTAGCAGGATGGCCCCAGCGAGCGCTAACTTTCGCGCTACGGAGGGCCGCGACCGGATAGCCGGTACTTCAGCGGAGGGAATGCCCGCTGCCTGGCCCGAAGGGGCCGCAACTCCTGCTGTCGAGTCCGAGGGCAAAGCCGCTACGCGCCCCGAGCTGGAATCACGCTTGAGTCGCTCAAGGTCAGCGCGCATCTCCGCGGCGACGGGCACAGTCTCGATAGTCGGTTCGGCCTGTGAAGTCTCGCGGGTTCCGCCATTGGCAATTGTTTTCTCGGACCATTCCACTTGACCTACGAAGCGATAGCCACGGCGAGGGACGGTCTCGACCCAGCGCGGCTTTCCGGCAGAGTCGGTAAGACAATCACGCAACCGCTGGATGGCGGAGTTCAATCCGTGATCAAAGTCGACAAACGTGTCGTCGGCCCAGAGCTTCGCGCGCAGTTCCTCCCGGCTTACGACTTCCCCTGAGCGTTCGAGCAACAAAAACAATATCTGGAAAGTCTGCTCCCCCATTTTCATTCTCTTCCCGAACTTCCGCAGTTCGCCGGATTGCACATCGAGCGCGTAGGGGCCGAATATCGCGGTTCGCGAGGTGGTTGTCTTCATGTCCGAAAAGGCCGAGGAGGAGGCCTTTGACCCTGGGGATACAACTGGATGATTTTGAGGCGTAATCGGGCGGCAGTCAAGAACCCCGCTGGGGCTGTGGTGTGAGGCGCACTGGCGCACCGATAACACTTCGGACATCAGCAACTTGCACGGTGTTCCGAAAATGTACGAGAGGTGACCAGGTTTGCATTGCAGCATGGCCGCCCTCTGCGCGATAAGTAGCACGCGAACCAGACGATCCAGGCAAAACAATCAAAAGTTTGCTTCGCCGGTAGCCAGATGGCCGCCGATTTTCACGAAGGAGAAAGACAATGAAATCCACCGCAACTTCGATCGGCGTCAAGTTTGCCGCCTGCATGATACTGGTAGTTGGAGTTAGTGTTAGTGCGTTAGCGTCGTGTGCTGATTCGCTTTCGGCGATGGCCAAGACGACTGCGATCACCGTTCAACCCATTGAGAGCGAACAGGACTCTCAGTTATTCGCAAAACATCCCGGCAACTCGTCCATTGTGGGTCTATGGCACGTCGAGTTCAAAGTCAACGGCCAGACCATCCAGGAAGCGTACCAACTGTGGAATGCCGGTGGGACTGAGGTGCACAACCCGAATGTCGATCCTAGAGGGGGCACCGTCTGCCTGGGGGTATGGACGCAGTCAGGCCAGACTTACACGCTCGCCCACCGCGTCTGGAATTACGACACGACCGGAGACTTCCTGGGAACCATCCACCTCAGTGAGACGCTTACGCTGGGCAACACCGGCAATACGATGAAAGGCTCCTTTACGTCGGCTTTCTATGACCCCACTGGCCACTTCGTCAATAAGGTAACCGGCAATGTCACCGGAAGGCGCATTTCAGTTCCGTGATCCTGGATGTTTTGCGTGCCCCGGAAGAACCACGCGAAACTGTGGCTCTTCCGGTGGTTTCTTGAAATCCGTGTAAGAGCATTTGTTGCGGGCAGCAAGTGCTGACAATCTCTACCAGCAAACTATTAGTATTGACTTCGATGAAATGGGCCAGATGGCGGACGACTAAAGCAATGTGTTCTTTCGGCAGGGCTGCGTAATCGGTAAATTTTGTTTCCGGCCACGATTAATTCATCCTGACTCTACGCGGAATCGGAGAGGGGAACGCTGCGTTCCAAGGTTTCGTGGTAGTTCCACGGCATCCACTCCGCGGGCTTAGACTCCACTTCCTGAGCATGGCGCTGCAACTCGGTCAGGTAGTCGAAGGAGTTGGCGTCGCACAACTGACAGGTGTGAATCAAGCTCATGAACAGATCACCCACCTCCGCTCCGTTCAGCGTCCGATAAAACAAGGCATTCTTCCGGTGAAGAATGGCCCGCTTCAGCGCCCTTTCGCAAATGTTGTTATCTAACGGCGCTCCGGCTTGCCGGAGAAACAATGTCAAAGGCCGCCAGTGTCGCAATAAGTACGTGATCGCCTCGCCCAGCCCCGAGTTCGGCTCCGTCTTGCGCTCGGCGAACTGCGCTTCCAGCCACCCATGGAGTTTCGCCATCACCGGGCCGCTGCGTTCTTGATGAAACTGCAGGCGCTCTTCCGGCTTCAGACCACGCTCCCGCGCCTCGGCATCGTGACCATACACCTCGCCCAGCATCTCCAGTACATAGCGACATTGATCGGGAAAGTTCTCCGCTACTTCTACGATTTGTCTTCTTCCATGGGCCAAGCAATTTGCCAGCAGAATCTCCACCCCCGCAGCCAACTTCGGAGCATTGCGCGAGAGTGCGTCACACATCTGAATAGGCGGGCCCAAGTGCTGGGCACGCTGCTTCAAAACCTCGGCAAGGTTCTCGCCGGCATGCTGGCGTCCGGTGAAGTACAGCGCAATCTTCCAACCCTGGCTGGTGGACACGATGCCGCTGGTGAATACGCCCGTGCGCTCGTCCGACGGTTCGCGCGTGAGACGTAACACTCGCATGCTGGTGTCGTCGTTGTGTACCACCTCACCCTGCGCCGCCTGCCGGATTAACTCGTTGCGCGCCGGTTTGAGTAACTCGGCTGCTTCTTCGACCACTTCCCATTGCGTCGCCGCCGGTAACGGAATCCCCAGCTGATCTTGGAGTTGTTCCAACCGATAGAACGGCGTCCCACTGCCATACTTAAGTTGCGCGATCATCGCGGCCGCGGTCTCGTCGTATTTTTCCGGACCTACTCCTTCCGGCTCTTGCGCGGTATATACCTGTCCGCATGCACCGCAACGCAGCCGTTCGAGCGAGTAGACGGTGGCCGCCAGCGGCGCCTGTCCCACAATCCGCACCAGCGTTTTCGGCTCTTTCTGCCCGTATACGTTGCCTTTTCCGCATTCCGGACAGCGATCCCCGTGCTTCAACTTCGCGTGCGCAATCGCAATCTTCCGCGAACTGACAAACGCCCCTGCACCATTGCGTCCATGTCCGGGCGCTGGGTGAACGTCGGTTTCCGGCTGAGTCCCGGCGCCAGCTTCCGCACCTTCCAATTTTCCCAGCACCGCGCTGGTCTTCTCCGTGCTGCGCGGCCGCACCAGCAACGCCGCCAGTGCATGCAAGGCCTCCTTGAGCTTCTCGTAATCGTCCTCGCTCAACGGCGCTTGCCGCGCTCCGTCCAACACCCGGTCCAGTTCGTCCAGATTTACATCAAGTCGTGGTCTCGCAGTTCTCATCCTCGCCCCATGAGCAGTTCGCGAAACTGCTTCGCCAACGGATATCCCAGAACCTCTTTGATCGACCGGTTCGGCACGTAGCTATTGCATTGTTTACCTCGTCCCGTCGTCTTGCCCAGCACCACCCAGTTGGCCGCACGGTAACAGGTTCCGCGGAATCGTTCCGGATCCACAAACGTCTCCAGGAAGTAGATCGGATGTCCGTAGATCCGCTGCCAGTCCGCGGAGATCCGCGACGCCATGCGCCCCAGGATATGCGAAGCCAAGTGTTCCACCTTTACCCACGGCAAGATTAAAAATCGCGTGTTGTAAGCCAGGAAGCGGAGGTTGCGACGGCGCTCTTCGGCGCTCCAGCCAATGTAGCGGTCGCGACTGCCCAGATGACGCGGGGCCGAGCACCATGCCAGGCAGGCAACCGGCCGCCCTTGCGCCCACACCAGGTACTTCAGGTGTTCTCCCGCCGGCTGCTGGTAGCCGAGATAATGATGTTCCTGCAACAAACTGTTCCACAACGGCTCTTTCCCGGTGCGACGAACCAGTTCGAACGCTAGCGGTTGGAGGTGGTGCAGCCCGTCCTGAATGGGCGTCGCATCAATCCGCACCGGCTCCGGTCTGGCTCGGTTGACCAGCGGGTTATGCCGCACATAACTTACTGGCGGCAACTCGATCTGGCCGGCACGGTCCAGCATGAGCATCAAGCCGCGACACACCATGTCCCGCAACGCACCATTGGCCTGGCGCCACTGCCAGGCTTCACAGAGTTTGGTCGATAGCGTGCGGCGGCTTTCCTGCGGGTGCTGCTCGATCAGTGCGCGTATATAAAGGATGTCTTCCTGGCTGATCTTCCGGCCCCGATATCTGAACTCAACCATCATCGATCAGCAGTATGAACTGGTTTTTCTTGGAACGCAAGGGGTAACGCCGTATTTTTTTCGCCGGGAGGGTTGATTACTTCAGCACGCTCACTCGCCGCCACATCGGTGCCGCTCGTACGCGCGACACATCGCCCGCCGCCATCAGCAACTGGGCCTCATAGGCTTCCAGTGCCCTGGCTGGTCCCGACCCTTCCGGCCACCACACGAATTTTCCTCGCGAAAGACGTTTTTGCGCCAACCAGTATCCTTGGCCGTCATAACTGAGTAGTCGGATCGTCGTCCCGCTGCGGCTCCGAAACACAAATACACAGCCGGAAAAAGGATCTTCTGCTAGCTTCTCCTGACAGAGTCGCACCAGAGAGTCAATCCCTTTTCGTCCATCGACTCGCTCGATGGCGACCAGCACGCGCATCTGCGGCGAGATCTGAATCATCTCTCGGTTTCCCGCCAAGCCCGCAGCAGGCTCATCCAATCGGGCGATGTGGCAGCTTTCCACTGAATGCGCACCTTGCTTCCACGCAACGACTCGAACTCGATCAAACACTCTCCTTGCATCGCTGAAGGTGGCGCGAATAGTTCGACGAATGCCGGCTTGCGTGCTTTTCGTCGGCGATGGGAAACTCCGCCGAGCCGTTTCTTCAGCCCCGCATAGTCCAGCCGTAGATGATGCGCGACGGAATACACACCGTGTTCCCGGGCCAGTTCTACTGCGGCTTGCCACACCGAATCCGGCAGTCTCTTTCCCCGTGGTTGGGTGCTACGAATCTCATTCAGTTGGAGTTGTAACTGCGCGATTGGCTCAGGAATGACTGCTGCGCTCATGCGATTCGCCCTCGGCCGCTCTTCGGCGGCTCAACGAAAGTAACAGGGCGAGTTAGCGGTCGTCACGCATGCTTGCCGAAAACACACAAAGCAATCCGCATGGAAAGAAAACCGACCTCATCGCAAGCTCGATGAGATAGTTGACGCTATCAGGCCATAACGCTCATTAACCGGCCAATCTTTGTCACGCGCGGGGAAGATCTCAAGCTGCGTCAATTGGTTAAGCGCGCGTGAAAAGATTGGACCGGTTAATGAGCCGTTAACCAGCCAATCGACTTGTCTTTTCAATCGCTTCGCTCCTCTTTTTGGTGAAGTAACGATTGGCCGGTTAACGGAACAAAACCCCCTCAAAGGTCAATGAGCATCAGGCGATGTTTCAACAGTTACCCGGCTGCAAGCATCGTACTTCTAGTACGAGTGTGTTCCTCAGACGCTTACAACCTTCGGACTTCGCCCCTTGAGCTGATCTTGTTGCAAACACACGTCCAAAATGTGTGCACAAGCATCGGACTTCTGCCTAAGCCGAAAGCCGCCCTGAACGTGTAGTTTTGAAGGTAAGTTGTTATTGCACTAACTGATGTGTGTGGATTCAAAACCGAAATGTGTTGGTACCGATCACACATCTATTTCTAATCCGAGGGTTGCAGGTTCGATTCCTGCCGCGCCTACCACTTTTGTCAGTAGTTTACGAGGAAAACTCGATTCCAAGAGGTGCACAATAGGTGCACACTTTACTGTACGGAATCGATCCTTTCGTTGAACTTGTCCATTGCGTCCACGGTCTGCCGTGGCAAGGTTTTGATGTAGCTCCGTTGCGTTACCTGGACGTTGCTATGGCGCAGGATGGCTTGAATGGTTTCGTCGGCCACCCCAAGGTCGTGCAGGTCCGTAGCTAACCCTCGCCGGAATGCGTGCCATCCGCGCCACTCTGGCCGTGAGGAATCACGTTGGTACTTATGGACAGCTTCCTTCTGCTCAGCCTCCTCGTGCTCAGCTTCTGTCTTCGCGCAGATCACGCAGCGATTTAAGGCAGGGGGGATCTGTTGGCGCAAAAGGTTGTTTAACCGTTTAACCGAAACGGTGAGCCATTCGAGGCCGGAAACATCGCTCCCTTGTTAGGTTTCCCATGCTGGAATTTCATTAGTATTTTCGCGAGAGCCGCAATAACCGGCACTGCATTCTTGCTCTCCTCCGACTTTGGATCGTCAGTCACTCCTTCCCAGATAGACCGTTCAATGCTTAGCTTTTTGCCAGAGTAATCCTGCCGATCCAAACCTTGAATCTCGCCGCGCCAAAGACCTGCGTAGGCAGCTACGGCAATGATGGTGCGCGACGGTTCCGGCAGCACACTCAACATGGCCTGGATTTCACTGAGAGAATAAGCATAGGTCTGCTCCTTACCGCGCACGCTCTTTGGGATTGACACATCCTGGATTGGGTTAACACCATCCAGCAATCCGACACGTTTGGCGTGCTTGAATATCGCGGAGAGTAGGCTCTTGTATTGCTTGAGCGTTGCCCTGCTGAGATCGCTGTTGCGTGCAATGTCTGCGATTAGATGCTCGCCCGTGACCGTCCTGAACTCACGAAGCCGCACATCACCAACGCGTGGGCTGAGATGAGTTTCCCAGCGGTTGCGGTCCGTGTACACCGTGGATGCTCGCTTCTGTGTCGCCGCATGGGGAAAGTACACGTCCTCCACGAATTGAGATAAGGTTTGGGCGCTCTCAGCCGTGACTCTAGCGTCATTCACAGGACGCAGTTTCTCCTCAGCCAATTCCAGGATGCTTGGCGGAGGATTTCGTAGCCGGGCGTGTTCTGGTGCGAGCAAAAGGCACGATGGGCGAAGAGGGCGTCTACGAATGGCCAAGTACCCGCAGTAAAACCGAGGCGGACAATGTCAGCGGCAGCTCGTAAGAAGATCGCGGCGTTTCAGCGGGCCAGGTGGGCGAAGGTCAAGGCTCGGCAGAAGAAGGCAGCGTAGGTTTCACACTACGTGGGCAAGATGTAAAATGCCAACCCACATCCATGCCCCAACCACTGTCCAGAAGACGGGCCACGGATTGATCTGAATGTGGGCCCAGGAACCGCTCTTCTTTAAGATCACAGTTGGTTCTGACGTCTTCATTTTTGCTGTTGTTCGGATCGAGTATCACGCTAGAGAAAGATCGACGTGCAAGTCAAGTAGCGGGCGTGGATTTTTTGTAAAAGTTTGGCATTACTGGTGAGAATTTGCATAGTAGTGATATCACCGGTCGGCCAACGTCACCCGAGCGCTTGCATTCTGTGAGTTACAGTATTCCTCTCACCAATACCATCGATAAACTGCTGCGTCTGCTTGAGAAAGCAGGAATAGCAGAATGCCAACCGCTGTGTCACGGTTAATGACAAAACCGAACTACTGTGTACGCTGTAAGTAAGAAGACTCAAGCGGCGCGGTCGTGTAAGAGATGTATTCTGGCCGCCTGTAAGATGAGAGGAGCGCTCACATAGGTTGGCCGAAGTGATCGGAACTACCGACGAACGGCACGTCTGCTGTAACGCACCACGGTGTCTGGAGCGACCATGTCGGCTTCGCTCTCATAAATGTAATGACGGGTGGGGTTCGCGATCCTCTTGTGGACAGCGGCTGGCACGCTTTTTCCAGGCTTGTCAGCATCAAGGGTTTGTTTGTTCGGCCCGGTCTTCGTCGCCTGTGGTTCCATCGTGATCGTCTTCGCGCCGACTTCGTCGCTCTGCGGCAGAACTCTGCGGAGTGGCACTTCTTGCTGGATCACTTCCAGCTTGGTGGGCAAGGGTGAGAGGCGATCATGCGAACTGACGAGCAGTAGAGCGAAAAGCGATATCATTGCTACCACCGTCGCAACCCTCCAGAAGAACTCGTAGCTCCGAGGGATTCGCCTGTCACGCGAAATTGGAACCACCGAACCGTTGAAGTGCGCTGATGGTTCAAGATCAGAGTGAGCCATCTGCACCGGCTCTGGCCGCAGCGAAACTGTCTGGGAGGAGTCCGCTTTAGTTTCCTTGACCAGCGAGCGATTTTTCTCCTGCAGTGTATAAGCAGCAGACTGGAGTTGCTGGAAGGAATCCTGGTCCAGAATTGACTTGTCGAGCGTATTGATGTGTCGGGCAGTTCGCGTGACTAACCAGTACAGGAAGAGGACCGTTACAAATCCGAATTCAATCCATATCGCCAAGAACAATCGTAGGAGATGCATCGCGACACCTGCCTAATGGCGTGCGAAGCGGCGAGCGCCATCGTATCATAGATGCGATATACCGTTGCCAGGTTAGCTTGCGAATCCCGCCCATCACCTTGCCTAGCTAGGATTTTCTACCTGGCGGGTGCTCTCGACGCACGTACGTAAGCCCGCGCTTCAATTCAGTCGATAGATCGGTTTGGCGTGTAGCGACATGAATAGGTCCGATTCCGGATTCACGCCCTAGCTTAGCTAAGCTAAGCTAGAGGTCTTTCCCGCCAACTGTGGCGTTCGGTGGGTCTCGCAAGGGATACCAGCGGCGATGACTGCCGAACAGAAAGCCGCCTGTGCTGGTACGGATTCCATGTCGTCAGGGGCTATATATGCGGTGATCCCAGAATCGAATATCGTTGCTGCCGATTCTCCGGCGACTTCAACCAAAACTCCACCCGGTCTATCGATTTGCGATGGCACTCGTTTCCATTCCGCTGACCTCAAGTTGGCGTCCAACACCGTGAGCAATGCTAATGGTTCCGGGTCAGGGTACACCGCACAAGCAAAGTTTTGTCCAGCGAAAGGCTCTAAGGCTACTCTTAACTTGTCTTGTTGTTCTGGTGATAAAGATCGCGGTTGCTTGAATTTAGCTAGGGCTAGAGCCGCATCTGAGGCGGCCTTTTCTGCACTGGCCGTTCGTTCCTTCTGCCTTGCCAATTCGGTTTCGACTCCCTGTTGCGCTGTTTTGGCGTTTGCGGCGTCTTTCTCATGTTAGCGATCATATCTGAAAACGTAGTTTTCTGAATATCTGCCGGAGGGGATCCGTTAGCGATGTTCTTGCCGCTGGTGATGCGGTGGAGTTTGTAGCGCAAGTAGTCGAGGTAGTTATCGGGGGCAGGATTGGAAAGCAGTTCCGCGATCACGGGTTGAAAGTAGGCCAGGGATCGAAATGGGAGACAGCGGTGGTAGGTCAGCCGGCCGGAGTAAGCGACGCAGAGAAGCCAACAGGAAAGCTGACTCGATGACAGGCAGGGGCAGATTGCGATCATAGAACTCGCGGGCACACCTGCGATCTTGGGCGCTGGGACGCAAGGGAGTCTCGGGCAGCCCTAAGTACAGAGTCAAGACGGTCGAGACGTAGCGGGTGGCATCGGAGTCAGAGGGTGGGGCGGTCATTTCTTCCTCCGGCGGGCTGCGGCTTCTTGTTCGCTTTCCCGGACGCGATAGCTGTCGCCCTCGATCAGGGTCACGTCGGCATGATGCAGGAGACGATCGAGAAGGGTGGCAATACAGGTAGCGTTGGGAAAGACCTCGTTCCATTCTTTGAAGGGACGATTGGTAGTTACGATCAGGGACTTGCGTTCGTAGCGGCGGTTGATGACTTCATAGAGCAGGTCCGCGGCTTTGTCATCGAAGGATAAGTAGCCGACCTCATCGATGCATAACAGGTCGACGTTGGCGTAGATACGAAGCTTGTGGCGGCGTCCTTCCGGGGTCTGGCGCTGGAGTTCTTCCAGCAGCGCGGGTGCGGAACGAAACCGTACCGAACTGCCGGCGAACACGGCGGCGTGGCAGATATTCTTGGCGATCATGGTTTTGCCTAACCCGTTACGACCGACGAGGACCAGATTGCGAGCCTCGGGCAGGAAGTCCAAGGTGAGGGCGCGTTCAATGATGTCGCGTTCGATCTTGGTCGGCCAAGTCCATTCGTAGTCCACCATGGGCTTGAACTTCTTGATGCCGGAGACGCGCAAGCGCTGTTCCAGACTGCGTCGCGAACGGTCCTCGGTCTCCGCCTGCGCCAGTTGCTCCAGCAACATGCGCGGGGACCAGCGGCTCTGGGTGGCGCGTGCGACAAAGTCATCCAGGTTGGTGGGTAGCGCGCGCAATCCAACGTGTCCGAGTTGAGCGGCGAGGTTATTCATGGGGGTCATCATCGTCGTCGTGGTGGTGGGCGAGTTCATCGTAGGTCTCCAAGTTGTGGGGTTGAACATCAATGGCTTGCGCTTCGGGGTGGCGGCTGAGATCGACCTTGGGCGCTGCGGAGGGTGTCGTCCGCCTCCGCAACAGGAAGGCCACGGAAGAAGCGCGGGGCGTGTCCCGCTCCAGGGCTTCTCGGATGGCCTGGCGTAAGGCCGCAGCCCCGTAGAGATCGAGCAGTTTGAGCAGTTGGGCGGTTTGACTGCCCGCCGATTCTCCACGAGCGAAGGCGAGATCCAGCAAGCTTTCGCTTTCCGGCACGGATTGGGCAAGCCGGCCGGTGGGCGTGGAGTGAAAGGCCTTGCGTTTTTCTTGCAGCAGCGCCTGTTGATGAGCCGGGTCCAGCAGCGGTTGGTGCCGATCGTAACTGCGGCGATGCCGCGCGATCTCCTGGGTTCCGTCCAAGATACGAACCCAGGTGTCGGAGGCGACTAAGGTGAGGGGACGGCGAACCGCCTCGGGCGGGATGGAATAATCGTTGAGATCAAAGCGGACATAGATGGTCTTGGCGGAACGAATGGGAAGAATCAAATCGGTGTCGAAGGGATGGAGGGGCAGCGGCAGCAAGCGCGGTTGTTCTTCGGCGAAGGCCTGCGCCACGGTGCGGGTATCGTCGCCGGGCCAGGGGCGCTGATGCGCGACCTGGTCCCGCCAGAGGAGGGCCTGACGATTGCATTGTTCCAAGGTGGTGAAGTCGCGACCGGCCCAGAAGGATTCGCGCACGTAACGAATGGCGCGTTCGACGCGGCCTTTCTGATTGCCGGCCCGTACTTGGCAGGGGCGGGCGATGCAATGGTAATGGGCACACAACTCCAGCAAACGAGGATGGAAGTGGATTTGATTGCCGCGCCGCTCCAGCACCGCACTGCGAAGATTGTCATGAAGAATCACGCGCGGAGAGCCCGCCCAGGCTTGAAAGGCGTGGACATGGCCGCGCAAGAAGTTCTCCATGGTTTGGTCGAAGAAAAACTCCAGATACAACGCTCGAGAGTAGGCCAGGGTGATGACAAAGCAGGACAGACGTCGGCGGGCGCGTCCCACCCGGACTTCGCCAAAGTGCGCCCAGTCGACTTGCGCTTGCTCGGCGGGAAACATATGCAGACGTAAAATGGTTCCGGCCGGTGGGGGCGCAGAGTGGCTACGGCGCGCCGCAACTGGACGACGCTACCCTGGTAACCGCGTTCGCGGAGCATCTGATAGATGCGGGTGGCGCGCAAGCGAGGATACAGCTCCAAAGTCTGGCGGATGAAAGGTAAGTAGGGATCGGTGAGGCAGGGGCGCAAGGTCTGCGCGCAGTGGAAGTGGTTGGACTCAATGGCAGAGCGGACGGTATCGGGATGGATGCCAAGTTCTTGGGCGATGGTGCCAATCTTCCAATGTTCGGCGTAGAACCAATGACGGATCTGTACGCGGGTTTCTGAGCTAATCATCTAGGTTCCGCATCCTCACTGCGGGGATTTTGGGGAACGGATCGACGAACCGACCGCTCCGGCCGCACCCAATACAACGCAGAAAGGGCGGACGAGGCTTACTCGACGGCTTCTGCGGCTGCACAGAAGTGACGGCGAAGTCGACTCGGGCCGCGACCTGCGCTGATCTCGCATCCCACGTTGGCATATTGCCCGACGAGGAGATCGCCGCGGAACCCTGATCCGTCACACTTTTTTGCGCCCGGCGTTGGCGATAGTCGCGCTGCCGATCGCGATGGTCTTTTCGTCCTTCGGGGCTTTGTTGGTGGCGACGGTTGGCACAACGGCGCTGTTGACGGCGGGCTTCGGCCTGACAGGCCGTGCTGCAATAACGCTGTCCCCGATCGCAGTGCCGACAGATCCAGAACACGGCGTGGCATTTACTGCCGCGGCAAACCCGCTGACGGAGAACAACCTCGCCCTGACACGCCATCCGCGTCGCCAGGTGGGACTGGACAACGGCGACCGATCATGGCAGGGTAGGTCCATTCCGATGGATGGCTACCTGATGAAGGTTGCCAACCGGGGACCTCGTCGTTACAAGCGGCGAGGTCCCGTTCTAGCTCCCACCTTCGACGATGATTAAACCTCCAGCTGACTTCAAAGGATGATTGACGGATGAGGTGCGCCTGCGGCGCCGATGATGCTGAGGGGTCTACTCCGGCAGATAATTCAGAAAACTACGTTTTCAGATGATCGATGACATTCTCAAGGCCTGCGACTTTTGCGGCTGCTTCGGAGGCTCGCCGTTGCTGTTCTGCGAGTGCGTTCTTTGCGCCGGTAAGGTCTTGGTCAAATTGGCGCAATTGAGCCCCTTGCCACTTATTGATGATGTTTCCGGTGACGAGAACCCGACACCCGATGCAAAGGTCAAAAACAGGAGAATCACAGCAACCAATCAAATATTATCTTCAACCCCTCGACGGTCATAGACGAAGTCCTCGATGATCCATTCAATCCCTGTACTTATTTGCTTAGGAACCTGGACGCAATGGCACCTTCGAAACCATCTTCACCATTTCCCTAATCACAATGCCTTGGCGAACATAAAGCGAATCGCGTTCGGAAAAGCTTGGAAGAGGAGGAACTGTTAGTGAGATAAGCGAAACCTCTTATTGTCATCCAGCGGGTGTAAATCCCGCCTGATCAAAGTCGAGCAGACAGGTCAGTAGTGAGTCTTGCCATTCACCGGGCGACTGGTGGGTGCGAAGCGTAGATAACAAGGTAGCAGGCCGTGAGGATTCAGCCCCGAAATCTTGTATCGTTGCGAGGCCGACGTGTTTGCGCTAGCGGAAGGCAGTATCTGGCGGCGACCGTTATGGCGAGGTCGCGCCGACTCGCCGGGGTCTCTAGCCCAAGGCATGCTCCACAGGGATGGTCCAGGAACCGAAGAGAGCTCCCCATCTCCTCTCACACCAGGAGGACCGCCTCAGGAAACGGGTCGAGAGGTACGTGCAACCAAGGGTCGACCGGAGGAAGCACGGATGGATGCTGGAGCAGTCTTACAACCTTATAGTACCGACGAAGGTGGGGAACCGCAGGGCTCCGGAAACGGGCGGCCACGGAACCCACTGGAGGGAAGAGGGAAGCAAGCGTACGAATCTGCTGAAAGGAAACATAACGAGACGCTGAGCTCGAAACGATATGTTCACAGACATCAACAGAATAGCTGAACTCGCCAAGGAAGATCCGAAACGGCAGTTCTCCTCTATTGCTCACCTGATCACAGTTGCGAAGTTGTATGAGGCATTCCGGGGTCTTCGAAAGAATGCCAGTGCCGGGATCGACGGC
Source organism: uncultured Acidobacteriota bacterium (assembly GCA_963796095.1). GTDB lineage: Bacteria > Acidobacteriota > Terriglobia > Terriglobales > Acidobacteriaceae > JABDBE01. Next base: position 336,866 of record CAWCKL010000040.1, on the reverse strand, counting down.
GTCACGTACCAACAATACGAGACGAACGCTGAAGAGAATATCCGACAGCTCCACCAGCGGCTCAAAGAAGGCAAGTATCGGGCACAACCATTGCGACGTGTCTATATTCCGAAAGAAGACGGGAAACAGAGGCCGATCTCGATTCCCGTCCTCGAGGATAAGATCGTTCAGTTAAAGCGGCGGTTGACCTATTAAATGCCATCTACGAGCAGGATTTTCTCGATTGCTCGTACGGGTTTCGACCCGGACGCGGGCAACACCAAGCACTGGATGAAGTGGGACGGATCATCTGTACCCGGCCCATAGGGTGGATTCTAGAGATTGACATCCGCTCATACTTCGACTCGATTGTGAGATCGGCTCTGGTCGAGATGATAGAGAAGCGTGTGATCGACGGAAGCGTGCTCCGCCTGATCGGAAAATGGATCAAAGTCGGAGTCATCGAGGACGGCAGACTACTCGTGAGCGAAACAGGTACAGGACAGGGGCAACCCATCAGTCCGCTCCTGGCCAATATATTCCTGCACTACATTCTCGATGAGTGGTTCGAGAATGAAGTGAAGCCCCGGTTAAAAGGGGAAGCCTACGAGATCCGCTTTGCTGATGATGCCATCTTGTGCTTCCAGCACAAGGAGGACGCAGAAAAGGTGCTGGGTGTCTTGCCGAAGCGATTCGAGAAATACGGTTTGACACTGCACCCGGAGAAGACGCGGCTGCTGGAATTCGGGCGATATGCAGCCAAGAACGCGAGGCAGCAGGGAAAGAAACCTGCCACCTTCAATTTCTTGGGCTTTGTGCACATATGCGCCCGCAGCCGACAGGGGAGGTTCACAGTGCACGTGAAGACAATTGCCAAACGGCTTGGTAGAGGGCTGAAGGCAGTCTGGGAATGGTGCAAACGGCACCGGCACGATGCTGTGAACGAGCAGCAGAAAACCCTGAACGCCAAGCTCCGCGGCCATTACCAGTACTACGGACGACGCACGAACTACCGCGCTATTCGGCAGTTCTATCAGCGCGTCTGTTGCATCTGGCGGGAATGGCTGAGCCGCCGGACACGTGGAAAGCAGCTGACGTGGGAAAGGTTTGCAGAAATCCTACGTCAGCACCCGCTGCTGTTACCTCGGATCACGCAGGCCCGGGCGGGCGCAGGGAGTCACGCCTGAAGAACCCACTGCGGGAAATCCGCACGGTGGGGTCCGTGAGGGGGGAGATCCCCGATGAGCCATGGTGGACTTACGCGGGCACGAAGCTGGAAACGGCGGATACAGCCAAAGGAAGCCTACAGCTCACCGGGACTCCTCTACTCGGAAGTATATCATGCCGGGATGGAAGAAGGAAGAAAGCGTGTGCTATTGATCGCGGCCAGCATCCTCGCGGCAAGGAAACTGGCACCCTATGAAGGTGGTACGCGAGCGCCTGCTACGGTTAGCGCGATAGCGGATGCGGTTCGGTGGGCGGAGCTGATAATGGCCGAGATCGACAAGCGCTGGAAATGATCGCCTTCGCCCCATTTTCGTCCCGACCCCTGCTAACCTGCAGGAGTCATGTCATCTGGACGAAGCTGCGAAATCATGATGGTGCATGGCGAGGACGGTTATCCCTGCGGAGGCACGTCCATTGCTGAGTGCTGCAACTGCGGCGCTAGTCTGTGTGAATTACATGCTGACGAATGCGATCTTTGCCAAGAGGCGTACTGCACCATGTGTTTGCTTTTTCACCTGGACGAACCGCATACTAAGCCGAACGCTGCCTTAGCAAAAGATGAGGCTGAGCGACGCAGAGCATAGTGCTCATTGTGTCCTGCCTTCGCTGGGGGCAACGGCCAGAGCTTCGGACCTCCGTGGCGTTACCGCGATGCGCCGAATAGAAAGAACATCGCGGCCACCGCCGCTGGCATCACGAGAAACCAGACGACCAGGTTGCGCACAATGTACTTGGTATCGGCTGAGACGATCCCGCCCGTCTATTACGATCCCAGAGCCAAGCAAGGGGCAGTACGGGCACGATCAGGGCGATGAGCATTAGTATTATCCTCACAGCTTCGCCCACCACTCCGGCCAGCCTTTTATTGTCCTCCACACGAGGATGGCTATCATCGCGACGACAAAGAAGATAGCCATGCCAGCATTCCTCTGGGACATACCGTAGACGGAGTACAAAAATGTCGTCACGATACAGCCCGCAAATGTGACCTTCAACCAAGATTTGTGAGGTTTCTTGCTAAGCAAAACCGTAAGGCAAACTGCGATTACGATGAGCCATAACAAAGCTGCAAATGGGTGATGCATTATCCTCCTCTGCCGAGCAAGTTTACTTACCTGCGTCGCTATTCACCAGCCAAACATCGCAGCTCAGCCACGGCTCGTGCGGAAGCTTGGCGATGTCCACGTCCTTCGCGGCCTGGTTTGTCAGTGCCTGCTCGTGAAGCTCGTGCGCACGTTCCCGCACTGTAGCAGGGTCGGCGTGGATCTCCGCTGCGTATTCGAATGTATTGCCCCATTTGTCTTGCCTATATCGGAAGGCACGGCGATCGGCGAGATGGAATGGATCGCAAACTCCTCCAGCGTGTGCAGCTCTTTTTCCGTGCAGGGGTGGTAGGCGTCCTCAGACCGCGGAAAAAAAAGCGTCCCGGACTCCCCAAGTCAAGGACGCATCTCAAGCAGCCTCCCCCGAGAACTGCTCGCCGACACGGTAGTTCCATCACTCAAACTTGTAAATGGCACCGGTGAGGTAAAGTCGCTGGCACGAGCGGGGTAAGGGACAGTGATCTGTGATCCCTTGGTGGCGATAACATGCCGGTCGCGAGGGCGGATAAAAGGGAAGGGGCCGGGACGACTCCGGCCTATATTGCGGATTGGATGGCGGGATGGTAGTGCGGCGATTGAAAGAGGATTGCCAAATTATTCCGCTGATCGGGAGCGAGCAATACAAGTGATGCTGTAGGTGGGCAAAGAAAGGGGCCGGAGATGTGCGGAGGCATCTGCACCATTTCAAGCCAGATCCTCTCCGGCCCCGCGCCATGTCAGATCACATCACGACTCACCCCAAAGGGATACTGGCAGAAGTAGCAGGAATGGCGGAAATATGTGGCAGTGTAGTGAGAAAGAAAAGGCCGAACGCTGTGGATCGTCCGGCCTCAAAGTTGGGGGTAGGATGTGGGCGGTCGTTAGGGTCTGAATGTCGCGGCGAATGAAGAATGACCTGCCGCCGACGCTTGCCCATGACCGGCCATGAAGCGTGCACTGATAACCCTAACGTGCACATCGGACGCGGGCAATACAGCGAATACCGTAGGCACGTTTCGTGACAGGTTCACCCGTATCGAACGGCGGGCAGCGCTGAAAATACAGAAAGTAGGGTATGGAACCGATTCTGGACCTCGCTGGTATAGGTATTACCCGTCTCTTACAACCTCCTGTAGGCGTGGGTTTATGGACCGCGATCCGAGACAATTGCAGAGCGAGATCAATCAACTCATCAAGAAACAGCTCGACACTCTAGGGCGGGAAATCTTCGGTGGCGTGACAGACGCCGAACACCAGGAATACGAGCAGAGGCAGCGGCGGATTGATGAATTGTACGGCGAACTCCAGCGCTTAAAGTCTGCCGCATGGTGCTGTGGAACCTCGCCAGCATTAAAAAAGGGCAGCCTCGCCTGTGACTGCCCTCTTTCAGTGTGGCCATTTCGCCCGCGTCCCCCAGAAATTTCCCCCTCTAGGGATATGACGCAGGCGTTCGGGGGGAGGAGCGCCAGGGGCCACACTATTCTCCAGTTCGTGATGTATACCAGGCACGATATAACACTTCCGTTAGTCGCGGCAAGTATAGCAATTCGCCTCGGGCCCTGTGGGACGCATTCGCGACCCATGAGTGTCGAGCGCCAACTTGGACAGTGAATAATCATCCAAATCCGAGGGTTGCAGGTTCGATTCCTGCCGCGCCTACCAGAATCCAGCCTATGCGGACGATGTCATCTTGGGATTCCAACGCCAAGCGGACGCAGATCGCTTCTTGGAGAACCTAAAGGAGCGACTAGGAAAGTTTGGACTGGAACTACACCCGGATAAGATGCGCCGGATTGAGTTCGGGCGGTTTGCCGAACCAAACCGGAAACGAAGAGGGGAAGGCAAGCCCGAGACGTTCGACTTCCTAGGCTTCAAGCACATCAGCGGGAAGAATAGGTTAGGGCGGTATACGGTGAGGCGTAAGACGATCCGCAAACGCATGGGAGCGAAGCTGCGGGACATTAAGCAGCAGCTCCGTGAGCGTATGCACGATCCCGTGCGCCAAACCGGCCAATGGCTCAAGTCGATGGTGCAGGGACACTTCCACTACTATGCGGTACCGGGGAACCTCGACAGTCTCGGCGTATTCCGGGCTCGGGTCATTGGGCGGTGGTGGCGCACACTTCGCCGCCGCAGTCAGACACGCCCGATCTCCTGGACACGTATGCTCGCTCTGGCTGACCGATGGCTCCCTCAACCGCGCGTACTCCATCCTTATCCCGCAGATCGCTTTGCCGACGTGGCGGGCCTTCCTTAATTTGTTTTCCGACGTTAGCATAGACGTCCGATGGTGACTTGCGGCAGTGACGTTATGGACTGCCAGAGCTTCGCTCACGCCTGGCCCAGAATTGATTCGTTTTCGTTAATTCCCTCCTGCCACATCGCGTGGCGCGTTGTGATTCGTTGCGGTTAGGGTTTCCGGCTAGCCGAAAGCCATGTCGCATGAAGTTAAGGCGTGATCTCATACACGGTGCCCGCGCCGTAGGCGCCACCAGCAGTTGTTATCCCGTAGATGTTTCCTGCGGAATCGGAGATCAAGGCGCTCGCCGGATTCGCCCCGTCACTAGCCGAGGCGCGTGCCGCGATCGGCGAGTTCCTGGAAAAGGTCTATAACCGGAAACGCCTGCACTCGGCGCTGGGCTACGTACCGCCCGCCGAATTCGAGGCACAACTGACAGCGCAAAACTTGGAGACCGCTGCGCGGCAGCTTTCTTTGTGAGTTTTCTGAGGCATGGGAAATCTATCGATCCGATGTCTGGGCGGGAAAACGCCGGGAGCAGGAGTTTGAGCCTGCCCCCGGCACTCATCGGCCTCGATGAGTTTCAGTTGGCTATTCCTTGGCGGGGTGGTCTCCACCAGAGCACGCCTCCGCTTCACCAACCGGGGCCAGCGTGCGGTAAACTCGGTTCGCTGGTCGAGGATTTTTCAGCGAACGGCAAAGTATCTCTTAACTGGTTGTCTCACCCCCAGGGGGCAAATGCAAGTTCTTGCGTCAGATCGTGAGGGAAAAATCCAATCTCAATGCCCGCTTCGACGAGAGAAGAGTGTCCGTACACCGACTCATCCTTGTCCGCCGTACCGTAAACAACTCGTGCGACCTTGCTGGCGATCAGGCGTTCAGTGCAGGACTTCTTCGGCGGCTTCCGTTCGGTACAGGGTTCCAGCGTTGTATAGACAGTTGCTCCTTGTACATCAGCTTCGTTCAATTTCTTCAGAGCACAATATTCCCCGTGATTCCCGTTTCCCAACTCGCCTCTATGCTGAGGTCAACAAGTTCCAATACGGCAAGAATGCTCACAAAAAGATAGGTGTTTTCTCCGGCGAGCACATTCTGCCACCGGCAGAATTGGCGTCGATTCAAAACGGACATCCAACCTGCACCGCCGTGCGCAATGTCACAATGGCGCGCAGGCGCTGCGGAACTTTGGCCTTCTGGAACAAGAGCCATTCTCCCAGAATGCTGAACTAAAATAGACGTGGCACTCGCGGCGCGATTTTCTGCGGCGTCAAATCACGGCCCAACATTTTGCGAACTTTCTTGAATACCTCACGCATTAGGAATGATGTCTGGCTGGGATCAACTCCCTCGATCCTTGCTATGTCCGTTCCTCCTCTTGTTTGGATGCTCGCTGCCTATCCAAGGATCGTCGTGGCTTCATCCGCATCAAAACTGTTACAAAGCAGGGAGATTCCGGCTAAGGACGCCGCGCCATGCCACGGGTCTCGGCTCGAGAGTTCGAAAGGCTGCCCCTACGCGTTCACGCGTTTCTTGCCGGAGTGCCGCTTCACGACGTTTGGGCCATCGATCTGCCGCATTGGCGCACCGGAATCACGCTCGATGAGTTCTTACGGTTGGCGGCGAGCAGCCGTCCATTCACGCCATCGCCGGTTGTTCGCATGCTCCTTGATGTCCGCTTCTTCGTTGGACGGCTGCTCGGCTGGGATTGCGAACCGGCTACATCTACGCGCGAAAGTTTCGTCACCCGCATGACGGCCGCCGATAACTCGAAGTCACGCATTCCGCCCGGCACCCCAGATGGACTTTTCCGCGTCGTGTATCGCTTCGAAAACGAGCAACTTCTGGAGCTGATCAACCGCACCGCCCACGCCGGTGCGCTCAGCACCCTGGTCGAAACCGCAGATGCCTACCGCTTCTATTTTGGCGTCTACGTGCGCAGCGTAGGCCTCTTCACGCCCTTCTACATGGCCCTGATCGACCCGTTCCGCAAGCTGGTCGTATATCCGTCACTCCTTCGCACCGTCCGCGCGAAGTGGAATAGAACCTTCGGCACAGCCTGACAACGAGACTATCGTAGGCACGTCGTTGGCCAATGGTCGGCAATCCGCTAGTATCAGGAAACCGGCTTACCGTTAGGAATTAGAAGTCTGCGTTCCGCCGGCAATCGGTCGATCACTCCAAGCGCGTTTGAACTAAGCCGCTGGCGCGGCGGACGCTGCTGTATGGGCGCGTCCCCCAGCCTTAGCAGCGGTGTAAGGTATGGGTCACAAGGAGGTTACTGTGACCCATCTGCGGCAGATGATGCTGGATGAACTCCAGGGTCGAAAAATCCTGTGTCGCAAATTAAGTCGTGTTGAAATCAAAGGAGTTAGCGTCACTAGCTCTGACTTGTCTGACGTTGAGCGATTTTCATGAAGTTTCGCGGGCCACACAGGCGATAAGCGCGTTGTCGTGCGGCCAGACTGAACCGTTGTGATAGGAGAGCGGGTTGTAGCGGGCTTCTTCTGAGGCGACAGTGCGGATGCCCCACCCCGTGAAGAAGTCACGGCTCATCAGGGTGTGAGTGACGAGGCGGGCTTTCTCCGGGCTGGCGATCTCTGTAAAAAGACAATGACCAGCGTTAGAGGCCCGGACCCGGCACGGTTTCTTGTTCCCATCCAGCGCCAGAGCGTAGGTTGAGAGATCCGCGCACCAAAACGCCTCCTCGAACCTGTTTAGAAGTTCAGCCGCCTCGCTCTCGAGCGCAGTGGCTTTCTGGTTGTCTCCCATGAACCGGCTGATTTTTGCTGCTGCCCGCTTGGCTGCGTACACATAGCCTTGCACCTCGCATAACGCGATTGGGGCTTCGGCTAGGGTTCCATCTGCATGAAAGATAGAATCATGCGAGTCCTTCCATCCCTGCTGAATCAAACCCCGGCTGCCATGACGCGCATATTCCACGAAGCCGTCGCCATCCACATCTCCAAACTGATCGATCCACTGAAGCGCGAGGTCGATGTGGGGCCACAAGCTCTGCACAAAATCGCGGTCCCCCCTGTAGTCGTAATAGGCGCCAGCCAGCAGGACGAACAATGGTGTGGCATCGACGGTTCCGTAGTATCGCGCGAACGGCACCTCACCAAGCGCGGCCATTTCTCCCAGGCGCATTTCGTGCAGGATCTTGCCGGGTTCTGCCTCAATCGCAGGATTTACCTCGGTCGCCTGAGTGGAAGCAAGATATTGCAGAACACCCTTCGCGATTCTGGGGTTGACCCAAAGCAATTCTAGCGCGGTGATAATTCCGTCGCGGCCGAAAATCGTACTAAACCAGGGCACTCCCGCATACGGATAGTCCAGTTCAGGATTCCCAAGAGTCATCATCTCGACATCCGCCACCGAACGCCGGATCCATCGGTTAAGGCGATCGTTGGAACTGGAAATTCCGCAAAAATTCGCGTAAGCGGATTTGCGTTCGCTTTCGGCGGCGACCATTGCGCGCGAGTAACCGATGGAGGGTTTCGAGGGCCGCGGATCGCATGAAATTACCAGATGAAGCACCTCGGACTGTTTGGGACGGAGGGAGATCTCGAATCCCAACCCAGCGGAAGAAATCTGAACGGGACAGGGATGGCATTGAACACGAGTCCGCCGAACTACGGTGTCCAAGCCCTCGTAGGACAACAGAATCGAGTCTGAATCAATCTGGTCTTCCAGCCTGCGTCCTCGTTTTTCCCGGCGCGTGCCTCGCACTTCGAAAATGTCGGCAAAATCGGCACCAATCGCCAAATGCAATGGAATGTCAACTGGAGTGAGCCCATAATTGACGATCTGGAACTCTTCGTAGCAGACATTCCGCCAAAGAAACTTCGAACGAAACACGTGGATTGTGCCGCGTTCCACGATCACATTGTGATCTTCAGACACATCGACATTCGCGAGGTCTGCGGTGAACACGAGATTGTCAGATTCGACCGTGGAACTCAGAAGCAGAGGCCGGGCATTCCACAGGGACAGGACTAAATCAGAGAGGAACCTGGTCCCCTGAAAAAAAATCCCCTGCTCGCCCATACCGAGCGGTTCAATATCGCCATAGCGATCGAACACGGCAAACATTTTGCCGTATTTCAGAACGCGCGCGCGGTCGTCCGATGGCGACGACCTTGTAGCTATGTAGTACTGCTGGGTAACGCTAGCTTCGTCCAACTGAGATCTCCATCGGCAGATAGGACGGTCTGGGGCTCGCCTCTTGTTATGCGATCATAGATCGCGAGGTAGTCCCGCGTCATCCGGGCCACAGTGAAATGCTCTTCGAAACGCTGCCGGCAGTTAGCTCTGTTGAGCTTACCAATTCTTTTTACAGCCTCGGCGGCGCTCGTCACATCGCGAGCAAGGAATCCATTAACTCCATCTTCGACAATTTCCGGGACTGAGCCAAGGGGGTAGGCGATGACCGGCGTTCCACAAGCCATGGCTTCGATCATGACTATGCCAAATGGTTCGGGCCAGTTGATGGGGAACAGCAGGGCCGCAGCATTGCCCAGAAAAGCATTTTTTTCGGAATAGCCAATTTCGCCGATGAACTCGACCAGCGGGTCGTTGAGCAAGGGTTTAATGACCGTCTCAAAATATTGCTCATCGGCCCGGTCGACCTTGGCGGCGATCTTTAGCGGCATGCCGACTCGCTTTGCAATTTGAATGGCTTGGTCTAAACCTTTCTCCGGCGAGGTTCGACCGAGGAATGCCAGATACTTTCCGGGTTCGCCGTAGAAGCCAAGGCTATCTTTCGGCAATCCGTGATGCACGGTCGCCTGCCAGTTTGCCCAGGGCAGCGGTCTCTGCTGAGCATCTGAAATCGAAACGACCGGCATATCGGAAAAAGTGAGATAAAGAGGCGCTAACTCAGGCAGATCGAGCCTACCGTGCAATGTCGTGACCTGCGCAAGTTGCACCTGCCGACTCAAAGGGAAATGTAGATAATCAATATGAAAATGTACAAGATCGAATTCGTCTCTTCGGCTGAAAACTTGCTCCAGCATGTTGACATGGTGTGCCAATCGATCGCTACAAAGAGGGTTCAGCCGCAGGGCCTGTGGGCAGGCCGGGACCAGTCGGGCGGTTGTCATGGAGTCACCGCTGGCGAACAGAGTCACATCGTGACTTAGGCGAACCAACTCCTCCGTTAGCCAAGAGACGATCCGCTCGGTTCCGCCATACAACTTCGGAGGAACGCTTTCATAAAGTGGCGCGACCTGTGCGATTCTCATGAATTGACCGTTTGTCCTCCAACGCAAAGCATTTTCTACCTGGAAGCACACTTCGGTGAGTGATTACGACTACCGGAAAGTCGGGCGGTGTCAATCGCTTCCGCACGGCGTCCGTTACGTATCGCTTCAAACCGATTTTACCGTTCTGCTTCCGCTCTTTCTCTCGGGAACATTCTGTAGGTTGTAAGACTACGGCTCGTAGATCTTTCGGACGTGTGATGGTTTGTACGGCAGCGAACCAGAGCTCGCGTCCGTAGCGGAAGCACAGGCTGGTGTTTGTCAGTTACTCAATCTCAATCTCCGAGCCACGCACCCACGCCACGCAGTGAATCTACGTAGTCGCAGATGATTTTGCTTGCACCCACGAGAGGAACTGCGAGGATCAATCCCATCGCCCCCCAAATCCAGGCCCAGAATAGCAGGGAAAGAGTGACCGCCAGCGGGTTCAGGCGAAGCCGTCGTCCCACGATCTTCGGGTACAGCACGTTCGTGGTGAGAATGTGTAGAGCAACAACACTAAGCAGCACAACTCCTACGCCGGTCTTGGTTAGAACTTCAATCCCGCCGGCGAGTGGAGGCAGAAGAGCAAGAAAGACCCCCAGGTAAGGGATCAGGCTCACAAAGCCACTAATCGCCCCAAGGAAATAAAAATACGGAATGCCCAGGTGCCAGAACACCACAGCGCTAACCACGGCACTAAAGGCACCCGCCAACATATTGCCAACAATAAAGCTGCGAACCATCGCCGATATCCTGCCTATCGTGCGGTGGGCTCTCAGGCGATGCTCGCGGCGAAAAAGCTTTAGGGTTGCGACGTGAGCGTGGTCCTTCCATGTCAGCATGAAGTACACAAGAAAAGGCAGGAAGCTCACCGACAGCAAAACCTCTCCTACGGTACCGCTTCCGGCTGCGATCACGCGGGACAGGCCAGGCGCCTCCTGGACCTCGACCGCGACGGCCGGCTTGCCGGCCTTGGGCGACGCCATTACGGAACGAGTGCTTTCCTCGAGTTTGTTGGTCTGCTCACGGATCCGTGCCAGCGATTGACGTATGTTGCCCGAATATTTCGGAAGCTGGGTGGCGAAATCCACGGCGCGCCTGTAGAAGAAGTCGGTCACACCCCCAGCGACTGCCACCATCAGGAGCACCGCCAAGAGGGCACCGACAGAGCGGGGCACTTTGATTCGACTTAACCCGTTGACTAACGGGTCGAGAACAAATGCCATCAGCACCGCCGCCAATATCGTGACCAGCACCAGTTTGAGCAGGTAGATAAGACCGATGACCGCGACGACCGCGACCATAATCTGGGCAACCGATCCGATCTTGATGGGGGCGTGCAGCAGTTCCGCTTCTTCCACAACTGCCGCGACGGCCTCGCCTTCCGAAGGAGCACCGTCTTCAACCATAAGATCGGACTCCGGCAAGGGGTGGGTGCGCATTTGCGCTTCATCCATCTGCTTCGCATTATTGTTTTTTCGCATCGGCGGATCGCTGGAATTGCGCAAGAAGTCTGGAAGACGCACACGCCTGGTTGTCAGAGCCCTGGATTCGGCGCGAGAACGCCCGTCACGACGCTCATCGTCACGGGCGCAATTTCGATCCAAGGCTCGCTCTGTTTTTTATTTACGTGGTCCGCGTACCCATCACAAAATGCAGAATCAACGAGATCACTGCGAACACGAGTAACAGGTGGATTAGCCCACCTGCTATGTGAAACACGGTTAGACCGCCAAGCCAAGCTATCAGCAGAACCACGAACAAGATTGTCCAGATGCTCATTTCGTTCTCCTCGTAATTTCGTTAGATTTGAAAACTAATGCGTCTTTGTCGGTAATGCATTCGCGTGTGGCGTCCAAGACCCGAATCATTAGAAGCTGGAATTGGGTCGAATGAACCAGCCTACCGGAAGTATGATCGGGTTGCTGCAATCTGGTGTGCCTGCCACTACTGGCCCTCACCGGGCTCTCTCGGGACTTCCCTGTAGCGGTGAGGCAGATGTCAGCCCTTTCTCAGAGCTCAGTGCGCTTGATGAATAGGGACGGCAGGAGGCGGCAACTCTCGGCTGCGATGTACCGCGAAGAACAAGAGTGAGAATACAACGACGCCCAAAGCGACATATATCAAAACTGCGCTGCACCGTTTTCCCGCAAGCACTTGATCTCTCCAAAACCTGGATTCTTGTCTACTTGCACGCCGCAAGGCGACCAGAAAGAAAAGTGGATGGCACTTTGCGAACAGGCTGCCAACGAACAAGATCCTGAAAAGTTAATGGCACTCGTTGCAGAGATTGATCACCTCTTGGCAGAAAAGCAACGGCGTCTCGGAAACCAAAAGTCTGGCTTGGACACCGACGCATCGAGCCACAATCCAGCTTAAAGTTAGTCCTGTCGTCGATTAGACAATTCTGATGGTTGTTCGTCATTTTTCTTCTCTTCCGCAAGTGCCTTGATTTCTTCCGCTATCCTTTGATGCCTTTCTTGGTGTTGTCGATGAGCGTCTCGCTCAAATTGGGTTTTTGGTCCAGCCTCGTACTCACTATCCAGTTCTTTTAGCACCGATATCTCTTTCAAAAGAGTGAGCACCGAACGGATTTGTCGCTGCCCATGCTGATCCTCGGTCGATCCTTAGCTTCGATGAGAAATAGTGCGGAGAAGATGTTTGCCAAACAGGAACAAACCCCGACGGCGTTCTCCGCATCAATCCGTGATCGTTCGATGGAGGTAAAATGAGCAAGAAAAACGGGCTGGCTGATCCGACCCGTCTCAAGCCTTTCGATCGTGAAGACAAACGATTGTTTCAGGTCGTTATCGAGACTCCAAAAGGAAGCCGCAACAAGTTTGCTTTCGACCCTGACGATCATATTTTCAAACTGAAGAAGGTCTTGCCCGCTGGAATGGCATTCCCGTATGACTTTGGGTTTGTTCCCTCGACCAAAGCCGATGATGGCGATCCCGTGGACGTGTTGGTCCTGATGGACGAGCCTGCATTTCCCGGCTGCATGTTGACGTGCCGACCCATCGGCGTGATTCAAGGCGAGCAGGGCAACAAGAAAGACAAAGAGCGGAACGACCGGATAGTGGCAGTGGAGAAGGATGCCCACAGTTGGGCGGACATAAAAACTATTAATGATCTGGGGAAGGAGTTCTGTCGAGAACTGGAGGAGTTCTTTGTGAACTACCACAAGCTTTCCGGGGAAAAGTACCGGGTGCTCGGAGTGAAGGGGCCGGATCAATCTCGAAAACTGGTGAAATCTGGGATGCGATGAGAGATGGAAAGCGATGAGCCAGATTCTCATCCGGTTCCTGATCGGCGGTGCGGTCGTTTCTGTCTTCGCAATCCTAGGCGATCTGTTAAAACCGAAAAGCTTTGCCGGGTTGTTTGGTGCTGCGCCGTCAGTCGCACTTGCTACGTTGGGGCTGACGGCGGCGAGTGAAGGTGTATCCTACGCCGCCACCGAAGCCCGTTCCATGGTGGCAGGGGCGGTCGCGTTCTTTGCTTACGCTTCTTTCGTCAGTTGGGTGATGATGCATTACAAGCTGAAAGCTCTCTTTGTAACGATCTGCTCGATCCCTTTGTGGCTTGGGGTAGCTTTCGGACTCTGGTACCTCTGGCTGAAATAGCGATGCAGATCAGAGTCGATCTTTCGGTTCTTGAGCAAACGAAGTGGTACGAGTATGCGGTTCGATTTCTCTTCGGAGGACTAATCACGGCTGTCGCGGGCATCATCGCCCAGAAGTCTGGACCCGGCATCGGCGGGATATTCTTGGCGTTCCCAGCGATCTTTCCAGCCAGCGTAACGCTGATTGAGAAACACGAGAGGCAGAAGAAAGAGAAGGAAGGGCGAGAGGGAACGCAGCGCGGACGAGAGGCAGCCAGTATTGATGCAGCAGGTTCCGCGATGGGGAGCATCGGACTGTCGGTATTTGCCCTGTTGGTCTGGCAATTCTTGCCCCGCCACAGCACATGGATGGTGCTCATGGCGGCTACCGCTGCTTGGCTAACAGCTTCCGTGCTGATCTGGCACCGAAAGCAAGTGTAGCGAGCATCGCCGACCCCCCGCACTCCCACGATCTGCCCTAATCTTCTGATGTGCGGTCGTTATCGATTGTCGCGTCGGAAACAGATCATCGAAGAGCACTTTGACACGCTCTCAGATGAAGACTGGGCTCCGCGTTACAACATTGCTCCGACTCAATCTGTTCCCGTCATTCGGCAGGATCTCAAGGAACCTCGCCGAAAATTATCTCTGCTCAGATGGGGAGTCATCCCATCATGGATACTGTTGGCGAATTCGTAGAACGTGTCTACCTCCCCGGCATCGGCGTGTTGCACAGCCAGCCACTCCAATCGGCCGGGCCGGCAAAGAGAATGAGAGAAATGTGAGATAAACTTCCATCCACTGACGTACCCGATGATTGCGGAAGACGAGTTTCCAGTCACGGGCATTCATTAGGACCCAGCAGCGAGACAGGTAGTAATACTCGTACCACTAACCATCGAGACGTTCATCAAACCAAATTGGTCCGATCCCGATGCGGACCAACAAGTAAATCAAATGGTCCCAAAGAGAGCGTTACAGTTCCTTCTGGTCTACCAAAAAGAAGGTAATCAGGTCCTAGTCGTATACAACGACAAGCACGAGCCACTAGTTCGCGACGGCTCTGGATCTTACCTACTACATCCGCAGTGACGACCCGAAGCAACCTGGCTGTTACCTTCATCGGGATCATGGGATCCGAGCAGGTTGGGTTGACCGGCATCAAGGGCTCGATCGTCCGCAAGGCTGCAGTGCCGATCAGTCTCCTCTCTACAAAAGTCATTGACTTCAATCAAGAGCACTTTGGAGCACAGCCAGTAGGCTTGGGCCGGTTTGTCGGCCAGTGGGCCGAAAGGGTTCCTAACCGAACCCAGTCCTTATCAGGCCAAGGCCTGGGACAACTTGTCCCTCTCGTGGGCGGAGCGCGTCATCCCTCCTAATTTTCATGCGCATACGCCATATTCCCAAACGCGTGAGGCCAATCTGGCCCAGTCGGACCAGCTCCATAATATAGTCTAAATTATTGATTTTAAGGCGGTTGAAGGAGTGCTGCCCTTGGCACTCGACCTGCCCCTAACCCCACCGAAGAACACTTTGTGAGGTGCGTTCAAGTGTCAATTCGGAATCAAGTCGGAAGGCTGGCCCTGCTAACCGTGCTGGTCTACGCCGTGATCCAAGTTATTCCCCATAGGATTTTCAACCACGCTATTTCGTTCATAGCGTCAGCCGTTTGGGGCAGCTAACGAAATGACACGCCCTGGGAGAATTGGAGCAAGCCGCCAATGAAGCCACGAAAACCACATATCGAGAAATGGAAGGGTATCCGGAAAGCGCTTCTGCATCTCGTGATTCCGGCTCTCTTCGCGACCGCCAGTTTTGCAGCGGCGCCGTCCCAGCCTCTCGATCGCGCGTTCAGCGTGGCGCGTCATGCTGGAAAGATTGCCAATGACATCGACCGTCGCTGCCCCAACGATCGGGTCGATGTAATCGTGCAGTTTAGAGTTAGTCCCACCGCCGCTCACTACAAGAGAATGACTGCCCGTGGCGCCGTGGTAAAGAGCAGACTGCACGGCATCAAGGCTGCGGCCTTCACGGTTCCGGTCTCGGCGCTGGCCAAGCTGGAGAAAGATCCTGATGTTCTGTACGTGTCGCCGGATCGCTCGGTTAGTCTAGAGAATAGTTACGAGAGCTTTGCATCGGCAGTGGAAGCGGACGTAGCCGCCCAGCAGTACGGACTCGATGGTACCGGAGTCGGGATCGCGGTGATTGATAGCGGCATCGCCGATCACATCGACTTTCACACTGCGGGTGGAAGCCGCGTAGTGCACAGCGAAAGCTTTATTCCGGGAGTTACATCCGCGGTAGACGCCTACGGGCACGGCACTCACGTCAGCGGCATCCTGGGCGGAAATGGCACGGCCTCTGGCGCAGGCACCGGCTATGCGCAACAAATCGCGGGCGTGGCCCCGAATGTCAATATCATCAACCTTCGCGTACTTGATCAAAACGGTGCGGGGACCGACGGCCAGGTGATCGCCGCCATTCAGCGAGCCATCCAGCTTCAGGCCCAATACAACATCCGTGTCATCAATCTTTCACTGGGACGGCCGGTGTTTGAAAGCTACACCCTGGATCCTCTGTGCCAGGCGGTCGAACAAGCTTGGGCTGCAGGCATCGTGGTAGTAGTAGCCGCCGGAAACGACGGAAGAGACAATTCGATGCATACCCGCGGTTTCGCCACCATTGGTTCGCCGGGTAACGATCCCGCGGTCATCACGGTTGGCGCCACCAGGACGATGGGAACTGCTACCCGGGTCGACGACGCAATCGCAAGCTATAGCTCCAAGGGACCAACCTTACTCGATCACGTAGTTAAGCCGGATATCGTTGCTCCCGGCAACCGCGTTGGGTCTTTGCTGGTCAAGAACAGCACGCTCGACACTGAGTTCCCGGCTCTCGAGATCGCTCCCACCGGAACCTGTACCGGTGCCTGCTCTACCCTTTATTTTCGGCTGAGTGGTACGAGCATGGCCACACCCGTAGTGAGCGGCGCTGTCGCGCTCATGCTGCAAAAGGATGCGACGCTGACACCGGACTCGGTGAAGGCTCGCATCATGAAGACGGCCTGGAAAGGTTTTGGCGTCTATTGCAACTCTTACGACGTGTACAACAATCTCTACAGCAATGAATATGACCTCTTCACCTATGGCGCCGGATATCTTGACGTTGATGCCGCGTTGGCCAACACCGACGTCGCCAACGGCGTGGCTTTGTCTCCGACCGCAAGCTACAATTCCGCGAACAACACTGTGACCATCGTCAATACCAGCTCCGTGACCTGGGGCACTTCCGTGGTTTGGGGAAACTCTGTGGTGTGGGGGAACTCAATCATCTGGGGCAGTTCGATTATCAATGCGAGCTCAGTGGTTTGGGGAAACTCGGTGGTCTGGGGCAACACCGTGGACACCGGCTTCAGCGTGGTCTGGGGTAACAGCATCGTCTGGGGCAGTTCGACAGCGACTGCGGCCTATAGTGATGGCCAGGATGGAGAGAACTAACCATGACACGTCTCTCGACAAAGACCAAAATACTTGTCGGGTTCGTGGTTGTCGGCGGCCTTGGGATTCTCCTCTAGGTGCCGCTGACATGGGGACACCCAGCTTACGGACGCTTCATCGGGACCTTGCTGGTCGCTCTCTTCGCAGCGCGACTTAAAGTCTCCCTGCCACGGCGGACGGGATCCATGTCGGTGAACTTGCCGTTCATCCTCCTGGGTCTCAGCGAGCTCAGCGTGGCCCAGGCCCTTTTAATCACTGGCGCGTCGACGTTCACAGAATGCCTGTGGTCTGAGAGCAGTCAACAGAAACCGATCAAGATGATGTTTAACGTGGGCGTCACCCTGATCGCTGCCGAAGCCGCATGGCTCACCCTTCAGGCGACAGCGCCAAATTTAGGGCTCGGTCTCGCCTTGGGAGCGCTAGCCTACTTGCTGGTCAATACCATCCCAGTCGCGGCGGTCATCGCCTTCACGGAAACCGGTGGGCTGTTTGGAATTTGGAAAAAAATCGTGCAACTCACGTTTCCCTTTTACCTTCTGGCGGCGGGCGTTGCGGGCCTGGCCAAACTGGCCACGCATGCTTTCGATTGGTACGTTCCGCTGCTCATCCTACCGCTGATGTTTCCGGTGCAACGATCCTTCAGACTCTATTTCCAAGCCCCGCGCGAAAACGCGGGGCGTCAGGGCCACTACGCCATGGCCGCAGGCGCTGGCCGCGGTTGATCGAAGCGATACACACGGTTGAAACTTGCCGGCCAGGTTCGACGGCCTGGTCGGTCCATCTTTTGCTTGTCTGATCAATCGTGGAAGGGCACGGCTTCAAGGCTTGCAGAAAAACTCCCGGCGTCGGAGTTTTGAAAGGGCACGGATTCCCAGCCGTGCCGTGAGTCTTTGAAGACGAGGTACGGCGCGGCTTCAAAGCCGCGCCCTTTCAAGGCCCCAGCCGCTGATTTCAAAGTTCTTTCGCAAGCGGTTTAGCCATGCTTTACGAGCCCCACAACTTTCGTCTTAGCCGCTAGCTAAGTTGCTCATGATTCGTGGCTCACAACGGATCATGAAAATGTGCCGACGTGGAATCAATCACTTGCGGCTATTTTCGAGGGGCGCATCACGGCCGCTGCGCCCGGACTCATTTCGACGGCATCACCGGAAGCACAAGCGCCGAAGGATGCTGTGCGTCATGGAGGATCGTGTTGGTCGCGGCGACGGACGTTCGCGCGAACTTGATTTCTTCGCCGGTGTTTAAATTGCGGTCGAAGCGCGGGAAATTGCTGCTGGAGATTTCCAGGCGCAGCAAGTGGCCTTTCAGGAAAACATTGCTCGTGGCCCAAAGGTCGACCGAAATTTCATAAATCCGGCCTGGATTCATCAACCCTGCGTGTTCCGGGGAAACGCGATAGCGCATGCGAAGGATACCTTCGGTGAGATCTTGCGCGAATCCGTCGGGCGCGACATCCACCAACTTGGCGGTGAAGTCGGTATCAACCGCCGACGACTTGACGAAGAGAGTAGCAGTAACCGGGCCGGTGACTTCGAGATCCCGTTCCAGCGGGCCCATGGAATAGATCAGCACGTCATCGCGATTTTCGACCGGGCGCTGGTCGCGAGGGCCGGGCTCCATGCGCTCGGCGTCGCAGCACAGCGGGCCACCAATCGTGGGCGCGGGATTGGCGGGATTGTAAACGTAGGCATCGGTAGGCTCGGACTTGGGAGCGGATGTCGAAAGAGCGCCATCGCCGCGCAGCGAATTCGCCTTACCGTCGGAGTGTAAGAAATATTTTGTGGGCCGAGCTTGCGGCGGCGGCCAATCGTCTTCCTGGCGGTATTCGTTGGCGCCCATCACGAAGAGTTTGACCGGCTTGTCGCTAGCGAATTCGTTGTGGACGCTTTTGAATAGGAAATCGTACCAATCGAGGATTACATCGGTGTATTCGTTCTCGATAGCGTGCGGGCCGAATTCAAGGTCACCAATACGGCGGCCGAAGCCGGCATGTCCGCCGATTTCGATCAAAAGATGCTGCTGCGCGCGCGCAGCCTCGGTCGCACCGTGGGCTTTCACGCCCATGTAATTGCGCAGAGTGCCGCCATTGAAGATGTCATACCAGCCGCCGACCTGCAGCATGGGGACAGCGATGTCCGAAAAATGTTCCTCGATCGACCACTGCTTCCAGTAGTCGTCGTAATCAGGATGCGCCAGCCAGTCGAGATAATACGGCGCGATGGCGGCGGTGAGTTGCGCGTCAGCCGGTAGTTGGCCGAAATTGAAGACGGGATAACTGGCCAGCGGAAGTGTGGGCACGCCAACTCGCGCGTCCGTGTTCTCGTGAATCAGGCGCTCCAGCGTGTTCTGCGCAATCTGGGACGTCCAGTTCTGATCGAACCATTGCTCGAAGGCCCCGCTCTGGTAAGTCCAACCGTCGTGATAGTTGCTGGCCGTCATATTGGGCGCGATCGCCGTCAGATGCGGGGGCCGCGCAATGGCGGCGAGCATCTGGGTCGCTCCGACGTAGGAGGCGCCCATCATTCCGACTTTGCCATCGCAAAACGGGAGTGCGGCAGCCCATTCAACGGCGTCATAGCCGTCGGCTTGCTCGTGGCGGAAGGGATACCATTCACCTTCCGAAGTGTATCGGCCGCGGACATCCTGAATGATGACGACGTACCCGCGCGGCACCATTTTGTAGACGGGCCCAACTGCCCAGCCAACACTCTTGTCGTAAGGCGTGCGCATAAGGATGACAGGCCATTTGCCGGCGGAATTAGGCCGGTAAACATCGGCGTAAAGAGTAAGTCCGTCGCGCGTCTTCATGGGCACGTCATGTTGCACAACAATGTTGCTCGCAGGTCGCGGCGGCGCGACCTGTGCCTGAAGCGGCGGCGTGACCCAAGCCGTAGCCAGTGCGAATCCGAACCCGAATGAGAAAAACAAAGCCGTGCGAATATTCTTCATGCGTTGAGTCTCCTGTAGAGTGGCCCCGGCTTTCGCATGGTCGGTGAATCGACCGTAAGGTGGCCTAGTCTTTTTTGCATTCTTTCTCCACGGCATTCGCTAAATGCGTTGAACAGGGTATCATCAAGCTGGTCGGCATCAATGGTAATAAAATGTTCGGACGGCCGAGGGGCGTATGAAATTGTTTACTCTATTTGATCTCTGAAAGAAAGAGAGAACTCAGATGAAAAAACGACTCACTGCCCAAGAGAAGAACTACCTGGAGCGACGTCGCCAGCACAACCGGAAGCACACCTTGCTGCGCCGGGAGTGTTATAAGTGGCTCAGGAAAAATCTGCCCGAAGTTTATGCAAAGCTGCGAAAAAAAGCAGGTCTGAAACAAACGGGCCGACCCAAGAGTTAAGCTTTTCCTGCTACATCGCGGGACAGAATGCTACTTGACCGTGATACTGACCGCCTAGTATTGCCCGTGGCGACCGCTCGAACACACTGGATTGTCATCGCGGGGTGGGCGAGTTCTGGGTGAGCGACGCGTGCTTTTTGATCCAGTCATTGGCCTGCTGCTGGGCCGCCGCGATCTGCGAACGTGACATCTGGCTGGCGAGGAGGGCAACGCGGTACTTACTGGCTTCGTCTCCGCCGGCTTGCGCCAGAACCGACCAGAAGTATGCTTTGACCAGGTCCTCAGGAACACCGCGTCCCACCCAGTAGTACGCGCCCAAAGTTGCCTGCGCGACGATGTGCCCCTGCTCGGCCGCCATCGAGAACCAGCGTACTGCTTCGGAATAATCTTGAGGAACCTCCTCGCCGGTAGCATAGCGTGCTCCCACGGAGAACTGGGCGGTGGCGTCGCCCTGCTCCGCCAGTTTGCGCATACCCTCGAGGCCGCCGCCCGCAACTGCGGTTGGCGTTCGCGGGCTGGCAAAAACTTTTTCCGGCGGTGAAGCTGTCGAAGCTGAAGTGCTTCTCGTGAAGTTAACCAAGTCGCGCGCCGGAATCAGCAAGGATGCGGCAAACATGATCGTCGCCGCGGCTGCAAACAGAAGAATCTTCCGAGAACGAGAAAAATGGGGAAGTGGCAAGTCAGCCGAGGTTTCGACGGGAAATTCATCGTCTACGCTGGCTGCCGCGACCGAAGCAGAAATGGGCTTCATGGAACCGCTCTCTCGAGAACTTCCCTCTGAAGACGAATTCTCTGCAGATTTATTCTCTGCAAAATAATGATCGGCCAGACCCGGTTCGGGTACACCCGCGCGATGGACCGCGGTGGAAATAATTTCCGCGAGCCGCTTCAGCGCGAGCGGGTCGTTGGTGCTGAAAGCGTAGGGTTCGGGCGAGAACACTTCCAGGATCCCGATGACCGCATCCCCCCAGCGAATCGGTACCGCGATCATGGAACGAATCCCCAGCTGGCGGCAGTTCTCGCGATCGACCACGGGATCGGTTTCGGAGTCTTCGCAACGAAGCAACTGGCCGGTGCGCACACATTCTCCAGAAAAACCTGAGCCAACGCTGAACCGCACACCCAGCCCAGGAGCATCATGCCCGGCGCTGGCGCGACAAACCATGCTCGATCCTTCGGTCAGAGCAATCGCCGCCCCGGTCGCGCGAGTGAAAGTCTGCGCTCTCTGCGCCAACAACTGCAAAGCTCCTTCGAGATCGGGGCCGAGCGAATCCACCTCCCGCTTGACCGCGGCGAGGGCTGTCAGGATGGAGGTATAGTCAGCCGGAGCCGTGGGCTCAAGTTCCTGGCGCATCCAGTTGGCTAGAGCGCTGTTCTCCGTCGGCTTTTCATACTCTGATCGCGGTGCGACTGGAGGAAGCGAATCGGCCGGCAACGGATTTGCGGATAGCTGAATTGTCGACGAGTTTCCTGACACAAGATCGGCCCGGTGATTGACGCACGCGACCATCACATTCACAAACAGCCATTCCTTGAGCTGACGGAGCGAGTCATCCGGCATCTGCGGAAAGCGGATCCCCACACGCCCTGACCGGTCGGACCACACAACTTCGCCAGTCGTGTGAATGCAAGTCCTGGTCGCCGTCAGGTCAAGACATAGATTCACACTGCGCTGAACCTGCAGTGGAAATGAAGTCTGAATGGCCATACCTCCTTCGCTGATGTCCACGATTTCACTGAGATCGAGGATCTGGCCGCTCGAACTTCCATTCAGGCTGGCGTAGGCGGGAGTGTGAACCTTCTGCCGTACCCGTCGGCGGCGGGTACGCAAAGGAGGCGACAATTCCCGGCCGGCCTCCACCGGGTTGGACCCAAGGGTCTCCATACCAAATCAGGCATACATATTACCGCAGCTTGGCAATGTTTTATAGGATCATTGAGCGGAAAAGGTGCGCTAGCTGACGGCCTTAGTCCCAGATTGGCGACAAAACCAGTTCTTGGCCAATTCCCCTCGGCAACAACGGTAGCGACTGGCGCACACCGAATTCATCTGGAAAAGACGGTTCCGTGCGCGTAGGCATTACCATGAAATCCGTGCGGCCACGACTTGCCGTCCATGCTGACGCCCGGGCGGTCACTGCCGCGGTCGCGGAATGCTTCATCGAGCTTCGCGGAGCCGGTTTGCGGATCAAAGTTTACGATGAAGAGGCGATGATCGGGACCGTTCTCATCCGAGTTGAGAACGATGCGCGTGCCGGTGAGATCGGCTGCGACCCAGTGCGGCTTCTGACGGGCATCAAACGTAACCCGGCTCACTTCGCGCGGCTTCTCGGGGTCAGAAATATCCAGCACGGTCAAGCTCTGGGTCTCCGGCACAGCTGCCAGCCACCAGTGCCCGATGCGAAGAGGCACGCCACAGTCACTTCCAGGAAAGCCGTATACAAAGCGAAGCGAAGGATTATCGTTGTCCACGCCGCGCATCATGTAAAGCCCACAATTAAACGTATGCACCAGCAGGCTCTTGCCGTCATCGAGCAGGCGCGGCTCACCGGAGTAGTACTGCTCGTCGCCACGCGGACCCGGCGGGAGCGTGAGCGTCCGCAACACGCGCAGGCTGGAGAATTGCCACACCTGAACGCTACGACTTTTTCCGTCCATCTCGTGCATCGCGGTATTGGTCGAGACAACCCGGTCCGCCGCTGGCAACAGCTCGACGCTGTACGGCCGAATCAGCTCGCCAGCAGCGCCCCCGTCCTCGGCGCTGCCAGAACGGAGCACGTGCCCGCCATTGTCGATCTCGAGCAGGCCGCCGCCTTCCGCTTTCGGTCCATGCCCTCCACGATATTGGAAGGTCGCCAATACGTTACCGTTCGGCAGCCGGAAGTAAGTGTGGGGATGCATGTATCCGCCGAGGTCGCCGAAGGACGCAACGATGTGGGGCCGCAGTGGGTCTCCGAGATCGAAGACCCAAGTCCGGCCGGCCTCGAAACCGTTAGCCATGAGCAGGCCGCCGACGGGCATCTCCACCTCGGTGTGATGCGGCATAGATCCTGCAACTCCAGTGGGAGCCGTCGCTACGACCTGCCCGTAACCCGGCGAAGCCGGATCGGCATCAATGACAGCCAGAAAGTCGCTTGCCGTTTTGTCGTCATCCCCACACTAGGCGAAGAGATACGAATGATTCTTGACAGCGGCGACATTCAGAGTGCATCCGAGCAGTAACCCAATGATCAGCAATAGATGGCGCATGGATGCATTGTACAGGCGCGAGTGTCGAAGTAACGGTTGCCGTCTAACGCCAAAGCGGGAAACCATCCGAAAGGTGGGCCTGCGCGATTGGTCTCGATTCTCTTAGTTCAGCTTGAGGCGGACAGCCCGGGCGAGCTTCCGCTGCTGCTAGGCAAAGGTGTAGAGGTAATCCGCGGACAGTTCGAGCGCCGCTGCTACGTGCAACACATCTGCCGTTCGGGTGCCGAGCTTCGAAGTCGTTTGGCGCGATAGCTGGTGTGCCCGTTGAAAAATCTGTTCCGTTAACGGTCTGAGTTGGAAGACCCCGGCACGCAAATCCTTCTCAAAATCGTTCAATGACGACTGCGCCTGGGTTGCCGAGACTTCCTTCCGAAAGATCCGCAACTCCATGGCATTGACCACTTCGAGTTCCCCAAAGACGCTGACAAAACGGTCTCCGCTCGAAGCGTGCATGGTTCGCGCAGCAGACACAGAGTTGGCATCCAGGCTGTACAAGGACACAAGAAAACTGGTGTCGGCGTAGATCTTCAATAGCGGTCCCGATCTTCAGAAACCAGTTCGGCGCCGCTGACGGCCAGCACCTTGTCGCCGTAGGCGGCGCGTAACCGTCCCAGGAAATCAGGAACCTCTGCCGCCGATTCTGCGCTCTCCGGCACCAGGCGGGCGATCACGCGGCGGCGTTTGGTAATTTGGATCTCTTCGCCCTGATGCAAAAGGCGTTCGATCTTCTTGAAGGCATAGCGGAGGTCACGAACCGACGCTTTTCGCATGTGATACTGATTCCATCCGCTCACGCAGCAGGTGCTACGCCTCGCGGAAGTGGGCGTGGCCGTCCAAGCCGGGAAATCCTTTGGGACGAAAACTTAGGCTTGTGCGGCCTAACATTTCGCGCACGGGAACATCGTACCAAGTTTGTTCAGGAAGGATGTAAGCCACTCCGAAATCAATTTCGGATTCGGTATAGGGGATGGGAACGCCGTCTTTCCGACGGCAGATGCGCATCTTTATAGAATCCGTCCAGGAACCTTGCGTATGATTTCACCTGACGCGCCACAGGGCGCCTCCGCCATCGACGATGAAGTCGTAGGGATGCATGTTTCCGCGAGGCTTCGCCAGCACGAGGCCCACGCTGGTGGCCTTGTATACAAATGCCGCTCCACTGAGATCGCCTTGTTGAGCACGAGGAAGCCCGCGTTCCCGCGAGGCCTTCCGGGCAGACCTCTGGCAGGACGCTGGAGTGCGTCCGCTTGAAGAGCCTTTGGCTTAGTCCATTGGTGTCGAAAAACGCGCCCGAAAGGAATGGCCTGAACGGTCCCCGGCAAAAGAAAAGACGCAAGCCGGAAAGCTTGCGCCAAACTTCATCTCTATTTCTATAGCAAATCCGGAGGGGTAAACCCGCCAAGTTTTCAAATCTATTTCTGCCGCCGAATCAATTGGTTGGCGGGAATTGACTGCCTCAGTGGCTTGATAACTTTTCGGCACAAAGGCAATTTTACCTGCTTTTGGGAGAGATTTCTAACCTTCAACTGGGCCTTGAGAAGCAAGGAAGAGTAACGCCGTGATACGTGTCCCAAACGCATGTGACTTAGGTAATTTTTGCGGAAACTGGAGACGTACTAGCATGCACTTAGAGGACAGCCTTCAAGAGCCGCCCGGTAAGCACGGTGACTTCGTTAGAACCAAGGCTCGGGGTTTGCAAATGTCGGACGACCGCACAGCTATCTTTCACAGCAACCGCTACCATGCGCAAGCCGCATGCGAGCACTGCGAGGGAGTCATCCGACACGAGCCCTGGTGCATCACCCTTCATCCACTCGTTTTCTACGCCTACCAGATTGTTGCGGACCCGAGCAAATTGAGCCTTGGAGATGCCATCATTCTCCACTCCCTGGGTGTAATCTGGGGAGCGAAGGCGTGCCAGGGCAATTGCAAAACGGACAAGACCGTACAGTCGCGTCCGCAATTGCAAGCTTGAAGATGTTCCACCCAGGCAAATCGACGCATCGCTTCGAGGTATGTGATCCCAGGTTAGCGTCCAAAGAAGGACGCGAACCTGGGGCACCAGGCGTTAAATGTGCCTCAGCTTAGGGAAATTGGAGGCTATCGGCCTAAGTGGCCGGAACCCAGGCGCCTTTAGGGCTCTTTTTTTCTGCTTGGACCGAGATTCCTTCCAGAACCCAAGAGCAACTTCCCTCCGGTTGAATTTTGCAGTTGTCAGCGGGGCTGGATTCCACCGTTCGGGTCAACAGGTCGAGGTTGGGCAAGGATGAGGCCCCTAGGATGGCTTCGTTGTGCTCGCTTGGACTCACCCGAGTAAGAAAGAGCAGTCGGATGTAGTGGATGCTTTCCGGCAGATCGAACCGTGGAACCAAGGGCTGCACTTGGTTTGATTTTCTTCCGTTCTTTCTAACTTCAGCTGAGCCGAACCGAACGATGACACCTTCTTTGTCTTGCGTTGACGGTGTAGTAGTCGATTTCATAACCCACGAAGTCGTTGTCGGTTTTGAGTACCACTGTGTCACTGCCGGCTCCGACTCCCTTCGTCTGCATCTTGTATGTCCCGGAGGTGAGGATCGGGGTGACGACCCGAACCCGCCACTCTGGCTGAAGGTCAATGTAGCCACGATCAATGGTAGCATTCGTCTCGTTGTGTGGCACGCGTACGGAACAGCCCACGAGACCAGCCGCAATCAATGATGCCGAGAAGTATTGTCTTTTCTTTTAAAGGCATATGTCAGGATTCCGACAGCGCGCCACTTCAAAAAATCTCATCTCGGTCGCAAAGACCTACGTTATAGGCTGTTTTATAGGCTGTCCTGATGGGCCTAATTTCGTTTGGTGTTTCACCGTATGGACATAGAATACGTTGCGGCCCGCAACGGTCGCAAATCATGCAGTAAATAGTCTTCATCATTTGCTCCTCCTTAGACCCTTTCCACTTCCCGCCCTCCATTGTCGGCAAGATGCCCAAAGGCGAATCAAGTTCTCGTACACTCACATCCGATCTTCGAAACCCGCCGCCATCGCCGGAGCTTCGCGCAGTGTGACCCGTCCGACCCGGTTTATCCTCTATTTCACTAGCGTGCCCGAGTAGCCGATTAAGCCGACTTGTGTTGGCTCAGCGGCTGGATGCTCGAGAGCCGCGAGATGGCGGCGACCATCAGGCTGGAGAGGAGTTGCATGGTAGCTACGTCGCGGTTGTCGAAGGCGTGAGGCGCTCCGGAGAGAACTTCAAATACGCCCAGCGTTCTGCGGAAATGGCGGAGCGGAGCTGCAAGAATCGAGCGCGCCCCCAGACGTCGGCAACTCGCCAGATCGACGAGCGGATTTCGCTCGGCATCGTGACAAAGGACCACCTCGCCGGTGCGGACACAATCGGTCGAGATTCCAGAGTCGGTTTGCAGGCGAACTCCGAGATCGGGTGCGGTGCGGCCGGTGCGGGCGCGGCAGATAATTTCGTCTCCGTGGCGCAAGGCGATAGCGGCGCCGGTGGCTCCGGTCAAAGCCTGGGCGCGCTCCGCAATCACGCTGATGGCGGGCTCAATATCGATTTCACTGGGGCGAATATTAAGCTCGTTGCTGGAAACATGGACCATGCTTTGCACCGTGTGCGAACCCATGGCTCGTGCATGGCTGCGCGAGGGAGCGAGAGTCGCGAACGACGCGGGAACGCGGTCTTCAAGAGACGCCGCGGGCACGGTGCGGAGCAGCTCGCGCACCAGGCGGTCGAGTTCAGCGTCCGCAATCAA
This sequence comes from uncultured Acidobacteriota bacterium, assembly GCA_963796095.1. Classification (GTDB taxonomy): domain Bacteria; phylum Acidobacteriota; class Terriglobia; order Terriglobales; family Acidobacteriaceae; genus JABDBE01. Next base: position 309,648 of record CAWCKL010000040.1, on the reverse strand, counting down.
ATGGGCAGTTTGCTCTCCGCGCAAAGATCCCCCAAGGACCCGCGACAGGCTCAACACGGCTCTGGAGCCACAAGCCATGCAGTAGGGAGTGTTGTTCTTGCTGATCAACTCACACTCGACACAAAACACAGCGGTCTGCAAACTGAGAAAGCTGATGTCCTGCCCAGTGAGCTTTTCTGCCATCTTTCGGATTTCCCCCGACGAGTTTTTCTTGGCGAGTGAATGGAGAAAACTACATGGGGCGTCCAGAATTCAGAAGTGACCGGGCTGGTTCAGCCCTGTGGATAAAGACCTGTGGATAAAGATAAACGGCGGCGAACCTTCAGCTGGCTTGGGCTGCAACCAATCCTGAGCGCTGGTCAGCGGTGGGCATTACTTCGAACGCGGGACTCAGGGTACGATCCAAGGCATCCGCCAATGCTACCGGGAATACCGACGTGAGCAGGTTGATGTCGAACTGCAATTCACGATCAGTATAGAGACGGTAAACGGTCATGGAACCGCAGCGGTCGTTTCTGGTGGTTACCAGATCCAGAGTCAGACACCAGGAGCTGGTCAGTTCCTGGGCAAAGTGGCTGCCGGGCTTGGTCCAGCGCAGGAAAGGAGTTTCTCCCCAGCGGGATATGAGATGCAATCCGTTGATGCTCGAGAATTCGGCGGACGGCGAGTGCAGGCGCAAATCGAAGGCATCGAAGTCGTTGCCCGAGAGAGCCGCCACCAGGATGCGACAGAGTTGCGCATAATCGCGGGTGACCTTCAACTCCTCGGTCGCCCTGCGGATGGCGAGGTTATTGATAAGGATCTGGCGCTCGATCGTTCGATGAGCAACGCGACGCAGTTCGCCAAACTCCATGTAACCCAGATGCTGCACCCCGATCCACACTCCGGTACCAAGCACAGCAAGGACCAGCCCAAGCGCATCACCGGTCGGCCACAGCAAAAACAGGCTCAGCAATGCGAACAAAGCAGACACGGCATACAGAGTGATGACGACCTGACGATGAGAAAGTCCACGCTGTAAAAGCTTGTGATGAATGTGCTCCCGGTCAGCAGTAAAAACCGGCCGTCCCCCAAGATAACGCCGCACAATGGAAAGCGCAGTCTCGAGGATAGGCAGACCAAAGGACACAACAGGAATCGCGACGGCTATTATCGTGGGCGCCTTCTGGGCGCCTTGGAGGGCTAGGGCGCTCAACATGAATCCGATGAAGAGACTTCCACAGTCGCCCAAGAAAATTGTGGCGGGGCTGAAATTGAAACGAAGGAAGCCCAGAATCGACCCCGCCAACACCAGAGCCATCAGCGAAACCAGAGACGAACCTGAAACCAGGGCAACTGCGAATACAACCATTGTAGAAAAAAGCGCGGAGCCCGCGGCCAACCCGTCCAATCCATCGATAAGATTGAAAGCGTTCGTGATGGCCAGGACCCAGAGAACAGTAAGCGGGAGGCCCAAGAACCAGGGCAGATGGCGAGTGCCAAAAAGCACTGGAAGATCGAGAATGCGAAGGCCGCCGGCAAACAGCATTGCACCAGCCACGGCCTGGACGGCAACCTTGGCGTACGGGCTGACAGAATGAATGTCGTCATAAAGGCCGAGAGCGAAGATCAGGCAGCCGGGAAGAAGAATGGTGAGCAGAGTTTGAAAGGAAAGTCCGAAGCTCACTGCAAGATGATGCCAGCCAGCTGGTAACGCGATGGCGAAAGTCAGAAGGAAAGAGAGAAAAATCGCGACACCGCCGAATCGCGGAAGCGGACGGCTATGCAGGTGCCGCTCAAGAGCGGGGGCGGCTACCCATCCGCGCGCGTTTGCCAGATCGCGCACGTACTTGGTCAACACAAATGAAAGCAGCAGCGACCCTACAAATGTCCCGAGGTAGAAGGGTATCAACTAACTCCTCTATCGAAAGTGCGCCGGGAGGAGTGCGTAGCTCTGCAGCGCGTTCTCTCGATGCGTTGATGTCTCCGGTTGAGAAGGAACGCCGTCTAATTTCTCAGCGGGAGTTCGATCCAGTTCTAAATCAATGAAATCCTACAACCATCGACATCGCGACACTATTCTCTGTCTTGGTACATGGAGAAGCGTTAAAGAGAGCGATGTTTGCGATCTAAGCACCGGCCTAGAACGCCGGTTTGTCGCGGCTCCCGGTGTGCTAGTCTTGCAAAAATGGCAATGGATTTTTCGACATCGTCCATGCGACGGAGTTCGGCCAAGTTCGTCTGCGGTTGGGTCTTTTCGTTCCTGTTGCTCGTCACGCTCGCACCGGAAGTCGCGGCTGAGCAGATATCAGCCAAGACACAAGAAACGGAAACAGCAGTTGAGAAGACGATTGCGCCAGCGCCGCCGCCAAGCGAAGCTTCGACAACGCGTTCAACTTCTTCGCTCAGGCTCGAGGCGGGAGATTTGGTAGAGGTAGCGGTTTACAACGTACCCGAGCTCACGACCAAGGCTCGCGTCAGCACCAAGGGCGAAATCTACCTGCCGCTGATCGATTATGTTCACGTCGCCGGCCTGACGGCTGAAGAAGCCGAGAGCTCGATCCAGAAGCGGCTTTCTGACGGCAGCTTTGTAAAAAGCCCCCACGTCACATTGTTTGTCGACCAGTATGCTTCGCAAGGCGCCAGTGTATTGGGCGAAGTCGCAAGGCCGGGTGTGTATCCGGTGCCGGGACAGCAACGCCTGTTCGATCTCATCTCTGTCGCTGGAGGGTTCACGGAAAAGGCGGGCCGAAGCGTTGCCATTACACATCGCGATCAGCCCGACAAACCGATTACCGTTCCACTGACGCGCAATGTGACCGACGATCCGGAAAGCAACATCCCCATCTTGCCTGGAGACACGATTATCGTTCATAAGGCCGACCTAGTTTACGTGGTGGGAGAAGTTGGAAGGCCGAGCGGATTTCTGATGGACAGCGGGCATCTGACGGTTTTGCAAGCGATCGCTTTAGCGGGAGGTACGACCCGCACGGCAAATCTGGGTGGTGCGAGGATCATCCACCGCGGGCCTGACGGCCTAAGCGAAACTCCGGTGGAACTGAGCAAGATCCTGAGAGCCAAAGCACCTGACGTCAAGATGCAAGCGGACGATATTCTTTTTGTCCCCACCAGTGCGACCAAGCTTATTGCCGGGCGAGCGATGGAGGCGGCAATGCAAGCCGCAACCGCGGCCAGCATTATCGCCCTCCCTTAAACTACACTCGGGCGGGTCGCCCCCGCGCATGCCGCTATGCTGCTGCTGGTGCACAGCGTTGGCCCCTTTCCAGCAAATCCTGCAATACGTCCAGGTATACCTTCGCTGTGTGCTGGCGAGAGAAATACTGGAGAACGTGCTGGCGGCCGTTGCGGCCAAGGGATTCGCGTAGTGCAGGATCATCGGCAAGTTGCATGACTGCGTCCGCCAGTGCGGCGGGATCTTCCGGCGTGACGAAAATTCCAGCATTTGCTTGCTCCATAACCTTCCGGGCGTGGCCATCCACGCCCAGAATCACAGGGCGAGCGCACGACATGAACTCCAGCATTTTAGTGGGGAGGACAGTCTTGAAAAGCTCGGTCCTTTTGAGCAATACCAGGCATGCGTCCGAGGCGGTAATGTAAGCGGGAATTTTCTCGCGAGCCTGCTGACCCACAAAGCGCACGTTCGTGAGTCCGCGGGAGCGGGCCAAAGAGACAATGCGCGCTTTCTCAGCTCCTTCGCCGACGAGCAGAAATAGAATTTTGGGTGCTCTCTCGCACAGGAGAGTTGCGGCTTCCAGCAGAGTTTCCAAGCCGTGTGCATTGCCCATAGTACCGATATAAGAGGCGACGAATTTCCCTTCCGCACCTAGTTCGCGTCTGATCGCAAGGTTAGGAGCAAGCCTTCTGAACCGGCTGGTTTCGACTCCGTTCTCGACCACAAAAATCTTTTCTTCAGGAACCCGCCAGTGTTCGATCAGATAGTCCTTGAATGCCGGAGTGACGACGACGAGGCGATCGCAACTGCGATAGAGAAATCCTGCGATCTTCGCCAGTGACCGGTGCAGCAGCGAATTTTGGCTGCCCATGCCAACGGCGGCCAGAGATTCGGGCCATAGATCACGAACCTCGAAGACGAAGGGTACGCCATTGCAACGGGCCAGCCACCAGCCTGAAAGCCCCACCAGCAGTTGAGGCGAAGTGGCGATTACGACGTCGGGCCGGTGAAGAAAGAGGCCGGTCATGGCCGAGGAGGCGCAAAACGAACTGTAATTCAACATGCGCTCGTACGGCTTGCCATTGGGGAAGGGAAGTAGCCAGGTGCGAATGACGTTGACGCCGTGGTAGGTTTCGCGGGCTACCATGCGGCGAAACTTCTTGCGATATTTGGCTGGCACAATTCCCGTGGGATGATTGGGAAATCCAGTCAGAACCGTGACCTCATGGTCGTCCTCTGCCCAAAGACACGATAACTCCGCGGCCCGGCCAGCGGGTGCTCCCATCTCCGGCGGAAAGTATTGGGACACGTAGAGAATGTTCATGAGTTTTCTAGTAGTAGCAAAGCTTGAATGCACCTTTGTAGCAAAGAGCCCGGGTGCGCTTGGCACGACTGCGGGCGTAGGCTTCCCATTTGTCGGCGTATCTGGCGAATATCTCGTCTCCGGTGAGGCGATACATCACGCGCAACTGTACAACGTGCAATCGATGGTAGAAGGGACTGGCTACCATAGGGAGCAGAGTGCCGGATTGCTCATAGAGTGACCAGAAACCGAGGTCATAGCGATCGAGATTTGCGCGAAGAGTTAGTGTGGCCTGCGCGAACAAGCTTCGCGCGGCGGCGCTTTCAGTGGCCAGAAAATAGTCGTAGACGCCCCATGCCGCCCAGATGAATCCATTGAGAATGTGAGTAGGCGGTGAAACGATATATTCCTCGAACCAAAGGTTGTCGCGTTCGTCGGTGAATGTAACGCCACCTTCCCCGGTTGACTTGAGAAAGCTGTTAAACGCCCGCTCCGCTGCTTCGAGATATCCGTGGGCGCCAGTTTCGCGATAGGCGCGAACCAGCAGAGAAATTCCCTGGCCCTGAGCGAGCGCGGAGGACCACGGAGCCTTCAACGGCGAGCGATATTCCCAGTCGAAGTGGTGGTTCCAAACCGAGAAGCCGGACGAGTTTTGCTCCAGATGCCCGCGCAGCCAGTCGCCTGCGGCGAGGAATCGCTTTCTTCGTTCTTGATTTTGGGTTTGGCAGAAAACGGTGTAGTTGCCCAGGCCCCACTGCGCAATAGCGATCGGGTTGTGCTGCAGGCCGATCTTGCCGTGGTAGTCGAGCATCGGAATACCGGCCGAATCGTGATGTCCCGGATAGTCAGCTTTCTCGGCAAACAACATGTAGTATTCGCCCAGTTGATGGACGCTCGCGCCAGGATTCGCCTGAGGCGCGTCGTGCCAAAAAGTGAGGTGGCTCTTTCCCGGGACAAGATAGGCGCTTAAGATGCGCCGGTAATATTGCAGGCGGCTCACAGCAGGACATTAGCATGAGAAAAGCGTGACGGCGGTACCGTAGGGGATTCCCCCGCAAACTGGCCGGTTATATTTGCCAGATGCTGGTTTCGAGATCAGCATGCTCGACCGCGATGGTCGTGATCGCGAGGATAGAGGTGTTGTTCTTTCCATCCGGCAAGAAAGCGTTGCCGTACTGAAATAACCCCATCGGCCAGCGATCTTTCCTGCATCGAAGTATGCGTTGCCAGCGAGTGCCGTCGGTACTGCCATATACGCACGCGTTGCGGTCGGAGTTGATTGCACTCGGTTCAGCCATCGTGGAGAAGAAAACTGAGTTCCCGACGAGGCAACCGTAAATCGAGGAACTGTTCAGAGCCGCGACCGTGGAAAGAGCTGCGCGGCGATCGAGACGATACACGTGATTGGTTTCAAGCGGCGTATCGGAAGAAAAGTACAACGCGTTGCGGGTGGGTACGAGCGCCGCGGAGCGGGCTTGCTGGTTGCCTGATAGGATCACGTCGACCGTTTTAAAATCGCACGAGGCGCGGAGAATACGGCACTCCGAACCATGGTCGCCGGTGAGCACCCACAAACAGTTTCCCCACTCGTCATAGACGATGTTGTGCACATGGCGGATATTGCCTCTAGGGAAGGTGTAGGCAACATCCCAATGATCGCCTCGATCGGTGGATGCGTAGATATGAACTTCGTCACGCCGCGGGTTGTCGAAATATTCTCCCCAGAATATGTGGTCGCTCGGAGTGGCGGCCAGATGCAGGGGACGTGTGCCGCGACGTAACTTATGGGATCGGTTAAATTCTGTTTCTCCCGGCGCCAGAGTCACGATGGCGTGTGGCACGGCACCGACCAAGTGCCCTGAGGACAAAGCTACAAGCGCGTGGAAACCGTCGCGGAAAAAGCGCGATGTCATGCGTGAAGAGGAAGTCACGGTTCGCCAGGCGACAGGGCGATATCGACCGACGCGGTCCCATTCGATGTCGCTCGCGTGCGTCCTTATGGTGACTCTAAGCAGCGTGTAGCCGCGGGAAGCATAGAGCACGTTCTCACGCCATGCGAGAGCTCGCATGTTAACGAAAGCGCCGATGTGAACTGGATTGAGTTTGGGCTGCTCGCAGGCCGCGCTTACCGCGATTGAGTGGGCTGCCATGGCTTTACTTGAGTGTCGGTTAGTGATTCTCAGCTTTCATGCTTACGTAAGATCCTATGGCGAGAGCATCCATGCGCGTGCGCTTAAAACAATCAATGGCTTCCTCGGGCTGGCAAACGATCGGTTCGTTTTCATTGAAGCTGGTATTCAAGAGCACGGGAATCCCGGTTTTTTGCTCGAAGGCCCGAATCAACTCGTAGTAGAGCGGATTCTCCTCGCGGCTGACACTCTGCAAACGCCCGGTATCGTCGACGTGATTGACGGCGGACAGCAGGGTGCGTTTTTCGGGGCGAATCTTGTAGACATGCAGCATGAACGGTGATGGGTGATCGTGCTCGAAGTATTCGCACTGGTGTTCCTCGAGAATGGAGGGAGCAAATGGACGAAACCACTCGCGCTGCTTGATGCGCGCATTCAGAATATCTTTCATTTCTGGCAAGCCGGGATGAGCGAGTATGGAGCGGTTGCCGAGCGCACGCGGACCCCATTCCATGCGGCCTTGAAACCAGCCCACAACGTTGCCGCTTGCGATCTGCCGGGCCACGACGTCAAGCAGCGGTTCACGTTCCAGTTTGCGATAGCGCAGGTTGGCCTTCTTGAAATCGGACTCGATGCGCGGGTTGGAAAACTCTGGGCCGAGATACGAGTTCTTCATCACAAAACGGCGCGGCCGGTTGAGAACGGCATGGTAAACATGCAGAGCTGCTCCGATAGCCAACCCTTCATCGCCGGCGGCAGGCTGAATCCAGGTGCGGCAAAATGGGGTGTGCGCGAAAAGCTTTCCATTGGCCACGCTGTTGAGCGCGCATCCGCCCGCCATGGCGAGGTCTTCACACGGCACACGCTGGTGGAGTTGGGTAAGAAGATGGAAGAGCACATCTTCGAAGCGCTGCTGCATGGCGTATGCAAGGTCCATTTCGCGTTGAGTGATTTCGGTGCGGGGCGCACGCGGCTCACCGAAGGTCTTCACCATCCGGGGAGAAAAGTGGCGAGCCAGACTAACCGTTCCATCCGGCAAAATCTGCATTCCCTGATTGCTTCCCAGGGGATTGAAGAAACTGGCGTCCAGGTTAAAGCCGCCATTCCTCAAGCCGATTAGTTCTTCGAGCGAATCGCAGAACGTGTCCTTGCCATAAGGCGCGAGCCCCATGACCTTACCTTCATCTCCGTACTGCGGGTAGCCGATGAATTCGCAAATCATGGTGTAGAAGCTGCCGAGAGAATCGGGCAAGAAAACACGATTGAGCACTTCGATGTGATTGCCTTCGCATTGGGCCATCATGGTAGTAACGAAGTCTCCGGAGCCGTCGTAGCTGAAGCCCGCGGCCCTCTCCCAGGGTGAGCAGTAGTACGCGCTGGCAATGTGCGCAATGTGATGCTCGACGTGGTGCTGCTGGAATCGAAGCGCTTCGGGATCGACGTCGAGAGCCTGGGTAATCAGCGTAGCCACATTGCGCATCGGCTGCTTACGCTGGCGCAAGCGGATGAAGTTCAGAATCCTGGCGGGATTAGCGAGGGCGTATTGAACTTTCTTAGCGAGGTTCGCGTCGCTGTCCTGACCCACAGCCACATGGTCGACATCTGTAATCTTGGCACCGACAAAGTCCAGGCAAGCCTTAATCGCAAGAGAGGGAAAACCCGCATAGTGCTTGATGCGGTTCAGGCGCTCTTCGGCAATGGCGAATACGACCTCGCCATCTTGCACCAGTGCAGCCGAGGCGTCGCCGTGAAACATGTTCAGTCCCAAGATCAGCATTGGCGGTGGCGGTTTCCTCGATTCAATTCCGTGCTAATGTTCTCAGGCATTTTCCGAGCAACGAACATGAGCAAAGGCGCCCAATGGCGACTTCGCTGCGCCAAACCAGGCAAAGGACTGCCGAGAGGCAGCAGTTTCTCGCTCGAGAATCCAGCCTGCTGCAGTAATCGTTCAAACTCCAGCCTGGAGTATTGATGGCACGAGTATTCCAGGAACTTGCACCAACGTTGTCCCAAGAGGGCGCCCAACCGATGACAGGCAAGCTGCATTTGACGCACTACGGAATTGCGATTCGGTATTGAGACCAGCAGCAGCCCTCCTGGTTTGAGAACTCTTGCAAATTCGGTCAGACACCCCCTGGGATCTTGGACGTACTCCAGGACGCTCGAGCACAGGATGCCGTCGAGTGAGCGATCGTCGAGTGCAAGACGAGCGATCGTCTGTACGCGGACGAACCGGAGCCGATCGGAATAGTCTTGCGATTCGGCTGACTGATTGGCCGCGGCAATCATTTCGAAAGCAGCATCCACGCCAAGTACGCTGCATCCGCGGGTAGTTAAGCAGCGCGCGAGTGCGCCAGTACCGCAACCTGCGTCAAGCCAAAGGGTGCCGGCCAAGTCCCAACCTTGCAAAGCATTGAGCAGGACATTTTGGCGCATCTGAAAAGAAGGCTTTCGATAGCGTTGTTCCCATTTGCCCGCCAGAGAGGCATGGTACGCGATTGCATCCTGGGAGAACTCGGTTCGGGTTACGCTCATTGCTGGGTCTTCATCCGCAATTCGTAAATCTTCGCCTTGATGTGAAAGAACTGGATACCCTGGAAAGCGCAGTAGATCAGGCCGGGCACACCGTCCAAAAATCCCATCCGGAAGAGATACTTGTACAGAAAAAACGCGAGGGGTGAACCGGGCAGAGATAGGCAATTTTTTTTCAGCCAGCGGCGGCGCTGCGCCTGCGTTCCGAACAAGGCAGGCGGCAAGTCGTTGTGACCGCTCTCGCCCGCCAGCCACGCCTGCGCTTCCCAGTTCGAATATTCATCGTGTTTAAGGATGTAGCGGGAGAGCGAATTCACGTTGTGATGGACGAGCGGGTTGCGCAACCCCGCGGTCCCTCCTTCGACCACGACACGCTCGTGTGCTTCCATATCGCCCATGGAAGCGTCCTGATCCTTGAACCGGCATTCGAAGCGGCCCTTGCCGCGGCGAAGAAGTCGAGGGCTGGTGTAAAAACTTGTGTCCCCGTGCCGAAGGACTCTTCCCAGAAAATGCATTCGTAGGGCGAAATAGTAGCCGTTGTATCCGGGGTCCTGAATAGTTTGGCGGATTTCTTCCACCGATTCAGGGGTCAGGACTTCGTCTGCATCCAGTAAAAGAATCCAGTCATAAGCTAGCGGAAGCGTATCCATGGCCCACTGTCGCTTCTTGGGCCAACCACCCTGGTAGTGAAACTGCACAACTCTCGCGTCGAAGGAGCGGGCGATCTCCGCGGTTTCGTCGGTGCTGCCGGAATCGATAACGTAAATCTCACCTGCTCCACGCAAAGACTCTAGACAGCGAGGCAAGTTGCGGGCCTCGTTGCGGACAGGAATGATCACGCTTACGGGCAAGGACACGGTGCGCGGCTTTGGCTGCAGGAGTCGCGGTTCCTCGAGTGTTTGCATAGTAGACGTCAAGAGACTGGAAACATACTACCGCCGAATCTGGGGGCTCCCATATGACAGAAAAGATGACAGCGGAACGTAACCGCCGTGACTACGTCGACTATTGACGGTTTGTAGACGTTGCTCATCGAAACCATTTTTCAAGCACGATTCGGGTCGCGCCTTGAAATAGACTGGGTAGACGGTGTGTAACCTGGCAGGGAAGTTCTGCTTAAGGAGCTGGATGCGCATTTTGATCACGGGTGGGGCGGGTTTCATTGGCTCGCATCTTTCGGACCACCTTCTCCGCCAAGGTAATGACGTTACGATCATCGACGATCTCTCGACCGGAAGCATGGACAACATTCGCCAGGCCAAGGAACATGGTCGCTTCCGCTATTTTATTAACACGATCTTCGACAAACCGCTCCTAGCGGAATTGATCGACGATGCGGATGTTGTGTTCCATCTGGCTGCCGCCGTCGGTGTGCTGAACATCGTCGAATCCCCAGTGCGCACGATTGAGACTAATGTCGGCGGTTCTGAACTGGTGTTGGAATTGGCGGCGAAGAAAAAGAAACGGGTGCTGATCGCCTCTACCTCCGAGGTCTACGGAAAGTCCACCAAGCTTCCTTTCTCGGAAGAAGATGATCTGGTGTTGGGGCCGACCACAAAAGGACGATGGAGCTACGCCTGTTCGAAGGCGATTGATGAATTCCTGGCGCTAGCCTACCATCGCGAACGCAAGCTTCCAGTCACGATTGTGCGGCTGTTTAACACAGTGGGTCCGCGGCAGACTGGCCGCTATGGCATGGTGCTACCGACTTTCGTACGGCAAGCACTCTGTAGTGTGCCTTTGACCGTCTTTGGCAATGGCGAGCAATCCCGATGTTTCGCCCACGTCGAAGACATCGTCAAAGGATTAGTGCAGTGCATTTCATGCGACGCGGCGGTTGGCCACGTTTTCAATCTCGGCAACACCGATGAAGTGACAATGAATGCGCTGGCGGAGAAAGTAATCGAGGCGACCGAGTCGACCAGCACCGTCAGGTATCTTACTTACGATGAGGCGTACGGTAAGGGTTTCGAAGACATGCAGCGGCGCGTCCCTGACATTTCGAAAGCTCGCCAGTGGTTTGGTTACACGCCGACCCAGTCACTCGATGACATTGTGAAGAGTGTGGTAGCTTACTGCAGCCTGTCTACGCGAGCTTCCGCGTCGCAAGTCACAGCGTCCGTCGCTGCCGATTAGCGTACTGCGAGGAATCCGCGCAGATGTTCAGCCTGCTAGGCCACGCGAGGATATGCAGGGTTGGCGTGCTTGAGGCTGTGAGCCAACGATACGAGTTGATCGACGTGGTCGCGCCAGGAAAACTCCCTCGACCGTTTGAACCCACATTCAGCAAGCTTTTTTCTCAGCTCGGAGGATTGTTCTACCTGGACGACACGGTCGGCTAATTGTAGGGGAGAAAAGCGCGGAAAATACACGGCTGCATTCCCGCAGACTTCGCGATGCACAGGCAGGTCAGAGGCTACGACGGGCAACCGGCAAGCCATGGCTTCGACAAGAGGATGGGCGAAACTCTCGGCATAAGCGGGAGTAACGTAAAAATCACAGGCGCGGAGTAGGTGCTGTAAATGGCAGTATGGAATTGCACCCAGCTCAACCACTTCATCTGAAAGACCAAGATCCTGGACGAGAGCAGCCGCGGCTGCCGTGCGATAGGCGCCGGAATTCTCTTCCGACGACAGTTTGCAGGTCAGGAAGAGCTTAACGTTCCTCCCAGGCAAGCGCTCCTTGATATAAGGTAGGGCCCGCAACAACGTTTCGAAATTCCGGTAGTAGTTGTAGTGACTCACGAAGATGAGGCGCAGGGCGTCTTTGCCCGAATCGATCTTGTCCTGAATTTCTGGGGGCAGTTGGTTCTGGTCGCGGAAGAATATGCCGGGATCGAAGCCGTGATAAATGCTGACGACTTTGCCCCCACTCCATACCCGCAGCGTATCGGCGAAAGACTTGCTGGGAGCCACGGTGCAGTCAGCCCAGCGAACCGAGCGCCGGGCGAAGAAGCCTCTAGCCCGAGTGTCCAACCAGATGCGGTAGGCCCTGCGCGCACGTAGATCGCCGTAAAAGTCGGGAGAAGTATAGAGGGAGTTGCCCGAAAGAAGGATCTGAGGCACGGGCGATCGCAGCAGGGCGAAATTGCCGGCCGAGATCAAGACATCGGCGCCACTCTTCCGGATCATTCGGGACAGGAGAGACTGCTCCCAACAAAATCGCCCCGCAGCGCCAGCGGGAATTTCCAGTTCAACCAACGAAATGTTAGACGGATTGCCAAGCTCATTCCTTAACTGAGGACTAAGAACGACAGTAGCCCGAATCCGCTGCCGTCCGGAAAGATGGGGAACGACGTTGCGCACGTAGGTCAGCCCGCTTGCAGCGTTGGCCGCGAGACAGTTGAAAAAGAGATGCATCATGGACCGAGTGTGGCGGCAATTATAGTTCAAGGTGTTGCGGACCGTTCTCTCTTGTTGCTTCCAGTCATCAGCATTGGCAACCGCAGGTTTCTAGGGAAAAAGAACTCCTTGAAGGCTGCGTAAACGAGTTAGCGCGCAGTAGATCTGCGGCGGAGTATCTTACTTGCCAGCTTCCCAGCATCTCCAAGTCAGGCGACTATTTGTTTGTATGGTAGCGATTTCAAAGCCCACTGCTTCGAAGCACGAGCCTGATGGGGGTCCCGCCTAACGTGGCCCAATCAACACTAAAGGACACAACGATAGACTCCATTTTGGAGAGGGAATTGCTGCGCCTCTTGGTCTGTCCGAGGGATCATCTAGTTCTCGAAGAGCGAGACGGGCACTTGATCTGCCCGAGCGGTCATCGTTATCCGGTCGTCGATGGAATTCCCATCCTCCTGCTCTCGGAAACGCAACAAACCCATGTGGAAGGCACTCGCTCCCTGCAGGTGGGTGCGTCAGGCGGATCCGGTCCCACACCGCTCCCGAATGCGCCGCTGGGAGAAATCGATCCGTTTGTCCAAAACGTCATTGCAGCGACGAATGGCATGCTGTATATCCGCATGATAGGCAAGCTCACGGATTATCCGATTCCTTATCTCCGGCTTCCTCCTGGAGGGGGTAAGCGATTTCTGGAAATCGGATGTAACTGGGGACGGTGGTGCATTGCTGCGGCCCGGATGGGCTATCGCCCTGTGGGAATCGACCCATCGTTGAAAGGAATCCGCGCGGCGCGGCAGGTAGCGCAGCACCTTGGGATAGAGGCGCATTATGTGGTTGCGGATGGCCGTTATTTGCCCTTCGCTAACGGAACCTTCGATCAGGTGTTTTCCTACAGCGTGCTGCAGCATCTCTCGAGGGAGAATGTCCGCCTCACATTGCAAGAGATTGCCCGAGCATTGGGCTCAGCTGGAGGCTTCCTTGTGCAAATGCCAAATTGCTTTGGCATTCGCTGTCTTTATCATCAAGCCCGCCGCGGGTTCCGCGAGGGCAACGACTTCGACGTGCGTTACTGGACTCCTTGGGAATTGGCCTCGACCTTCCGTGCGACCTTCGGGTCCGCTCACATTTTTGTGGACGGTTTCTTTTCGCTCAACCCACAGATTAGCGATGTAAGTCTTTTTCCCTGGAAGTATCGCGCCGTGGTCTACGCTTCAGAGGCATTACGCAAAATCAGCGGAATACTATCTCCCCTAACTTATGTGGCAGATAGTCTGTACGTCAAAGGGACGGTGAGAAATCCGAGGCTTCAGAAAATCATCGACCAAGTGTAATGGTGCCAACCCTTTGAGTCCACGTACGCGGAGCGCTCTGGGCGGCAGGTGCAGCCGAGGGAGCAGTCGCAGCGAGAACGTCGACCATGATGAAGGCCAGAGCCCAGAAAAAGACGCAAAGATAGTAACCTGGCGCGAAAAGCCAGTCTTCAAAGGCCGCGTGGATCAAACCTGCTGTCAAGACTCCGGCCAAAGGAATTGCGGGAGATAGAACATTTCCTGTCCGTCGCATCTGTGCTAAGGCGCGGCCGACATTCACAGCAACCAGCAGCACTAACCCGAAAAAAGGAATATCTCCCATAAATCCCACCCATTCCGTAATCGCCAAGTAGCTGTTGCCATGCTCTCGCGTGAACTCACGGAGTGATTTGTAGGTATCGGGCTGCTCCACGGCCTCGCTGCTGGTCGGGCTGGTTCCAAACCCGCTGCCCCACCAAGGGTGCGCTTGAATGGTCGAAACGGTCTCATCCCAAATGGGTCGGCGGGACGCGAGAACCCCGTCCTCCCGATGTCCTTTGTATACGAAGACAGATGTGAGTGACTGCGAAGGTTGCTGGTGGAGAGGCACCGCTGCGGCCACGAGGGCGGCTAACGCTAGGGCGACGCCAAACCCTTTGAGCAGCAGTCCATACCTGCGCAGAGCGACACATAACAAAATGCAGGAGACTGTTGCTCCCGCGATGCCGGCGCGCGCATAGCTGCTAAAGAGCAACAGAAGAGCGAGTGCGAATGCAAGGGTTCGGCGCCAGCGCGTGGCGGACCGTTCGCTCACCAGGATTCCCCAGAGCAAGACCGGGATCGTAGCAACTCCCATCACCGCGCCCAAGGAGTTTGGGTTGCCGAAAATCTCGGCGTGAAAGATGAAATAGGAGATTGCCGTGCTGTATACCAGCAATTCGCAACCCAGTAACAATTTCAAAAAAAAACTGGCGGCCCTTCCCGTCACAGCCACCCGCGCTCCAGATGAGCCATAGAGGAAGAGGAGCAGCAAGCCCATCGCCTTGAGAAAGGACAAGCTCGGATAGGCTGACACTGCAGCGGATACCAGGGCCGCCACGACACAAAAGAGTGCCACTAGATGGAATGTTGCGAAGCAGTATCGCTCATTTCTACCGTAAACAACCAAACCAGCAAGAGCACCTACGGCCAGAACAAGCCATCGCCCAGAAGTCCATTCCCCATTCAGGGGCAGTGTCATGCCGGCCCAAAGAAAAGCTGCCAGCAAGAAGGGGAAGAATCGTGCCCGGTAATTCCAAATCGCCGCTAGTAGAACCTGTAGAAACAGCAGAGTCGCAAGCTCATCGGAATTGCTGAAATATTCTGGATGGAATGCCGCCGCATATACGGCAAACAGGCAGCACATAGCGATCACGACCGGCGGGAAAAATCTGGACGAGCGGTCAATCATGCAGCGCATCTCCCCTGCGGCAGCACTGCACGGGCTATGCCGGCAGCCCAGGCTTCGGGCGAATATTCGTCGATGCGTTCCCTGCTGCGCTGGCCCATGAGGGATCGCAGTTCGGCGTCCCGGGCGAGTTGATCCATTGCGGCAGCGAGTTGGTCGATGTCACCGGGAGAAACCACGCGACCGTTCCAACCGTTTTCTACCAAGTCGGCTACACAGCCTGCCGCGCCGGAAGAAATGACAGGCAAACCACACGCCATCGCTTCATTCACGACCAAGCCCCAGGGATCAGTGTGCGTGGGGAAGACGAAGATGTCTGCGAGTGCATAATATACAGGTAACTGTTCGCGCTGAGCAAAGCCTACCAGCTGAATGCACCCAGGATTGATAGCGGCGGCACGCTGAAGAAGTGCGGATCGCGCGGCACCGTCTCCGACAAATACCAGGCCCATTTCCTTCCTCAGTGCCGGTGTCAGCGCGCCATATGCGCTCAGCAGATCGAAGATGCCTTTTTCTGGTACCAGACGGCCGGCAAAGAGAAAAAAACGAGCGGGCAAGCCCAAAGCCTCGCGATGCATGGCTGCGTCACTGCGAACGACCGCGGCCCTCCGCGCAAAAAGTTGCGTGTCAACTGCGTTCGGCGCAGTGAAAATCATCTCTTCCGACACGCCGTAAGTCCTCAAATATTCGACTGAGGATTTTCCTGGAACGACAAACGCATTGCAACTGCGCAGAAATCTTGCTTTCAGGAATTCGACCAACATACGGCCGCCGCGAAAGTCTCTCGTCGTGCTCTCCGACCATAAACCGAATGGCACGCGATTTCGTTGCGCCCACGACATGGATTGCCATGAGGCAAAATAGTTGTAGCCGCCGCAGATGATGAAATCTGGTTCCGCTTGCTGCAGTGCAACTTCCGCTCCCCAGTTCAGCAGGAAGCTATGCCTGCCTACTCGTCGCCTCCACGAACGAAGCACCTGGTAAGAAAAGCGGATTTCCTCTTTGTAAACCGGCCACTGGCGTTGAGTGCAATCGTTCTCCGCCAGGAATATTAGGTGCAGGTCGATCCCGTGGTCTTGCGCGAGTGCGTTGAAGACTGGAATTCGGTAAGGTGCAATGATCTCAGTAATAATTACGACCCGGCGGTTCATGCCACGCACTCCCGATATAGGGTCGCAAGGTGAGCAGCCTGATGTGCCGAGGTAAGGCTTTGAATCGTGGTACGGCGAGCCGCCTCGCCGATCTGCCGTCGAAGCTCCAAGTTTTGCAGAAGCGACGAAAGCGCCGAGATTAATTCTTGCAAGTTGCCGGGATCAATCAGCCAGCCATTGCTTCCGTGCCGGATAATTTCATCGATCCCCTGGCCTCGGCACGCGATCACGGCTTTTTCGGTGGACATTGCCTCCAGATAAACACAACCAAGCCCTTCATACCGGCTGGGCAAAGCGAAAAGTACACACCGTCGCATCGCATCGGCAACCTGCTTTCGACTTTGACGGCCGAGAAAACGAACCCGATCGGCAATGTTGCAGTCGCGGGCCAATCTGGTCAGACGCCGATGTTCGGGACCGTCGCCAATAATTTCATATGAGATATCCGGAAAGTGGGGAAGCACCGCCGCCAGCGCCCGCAGAAGCAGTTCGTGGCCTTTGATGGGAATCAGATTGCCGACGCTGAGGATGGTTGTGGAGGGGGCCCCGCTCGGAGTCGGGGAAAACATCCGTGCATCGACGCTGTTGTAAATGACGGTCGTATTTACCGGGGCGGCAGCGCCGTCCATCACGTTTTCGGCAACTTTCTGGCTAATGCATATCACTCGCGACGCCGCACGATACACAAATTGCGCAACCCTGCTGCACCATTCGCCAGCAGATCCACGTACCTGGTTGTCAAAGAATGGGTCCAGGCCATGGACGGTGACGACGCAAGGGATATTCAACTCGCGGCCCAACAGGACCGCAGCATGGCCGCACGGCAGCGCAGCATGAGCATGGATCAGATCAATCCGCCGTGACTGATGTAGGCGTCGGACCTTCGAAATCAAGCTCGCATAAAGAAATGCGCCGGCGGGAGCAAGACCGATTCCGCCCGGGACGCACGGATAGCGGATCCACCGTGCGATGGGGGTTATGGCGTCCGATCCTGCGCTGATGCGATGCAATGGCTGCACGGCCAGAACGCAAGAGTTGACCTCGAACTCCTCCATTGCTCGTAGTGGCTCCGCGACAAAGCACCCGTTCGCGTCGTCGGAGGCAGTGGGATAAAAAGGAGTGAGAGTCAGGACTCGCATTGCGGGTTGGCGTGTTTTCTCTCCGAACCGACAGCCCACTATCTGAAGATCCGACTGCGTGCTAGCCACGAGCTCATGCATCAGCAAATCAGTTCTTTCTGGAGACTGAGATCAGGTACGGACTACCAAAGCAATTGCTTATGTTATCCAGTCCAGAGAGTTTCAATAGTTTTTGAACAGCCCTGGCGACAAAATCGACCGGTCTTGGCAGGGTATACGTACAACGAAACGTCTTGTGATAGTCACAATGCAGTACGCTCAAACCAGCTTTCTCCAGCGCCTCACGCAATGCGGCTCTTCGCATCAGCGTAAAGCGGTGGACGCGTAAGACCTCCGGATCAAACCACCCACATAGCAACCTGTGAATGTGGGTCAAATTTGGCACGATAATGACGACGAGGCCACCCGGCTTCACCCATTCGGCGTGTTTGTTGACCACTAGCTCGTGATCATCAAAGTGTTCAGCGAATCCTCCTGAGAAGACGAGATCGTATTTTCTGGTGGGCGTGGTCTGAAAAAAATCCGCGCTAAAGAGTTCTGCGTCCTGGATGCCGTTGTAAGACAAGTTAGCCCGAACATATTCCATGTTGTCTGAGTAATCGAGTCCGTCGACGCGGTATCCAAATTCCTTGTTTATGTAGATCATGTAGTTGCCCGAGGCACATCCGATTTCGATGGCATCGCCGCCGCCAGCATTGGAAAGGAATCTCGACAACACGCGGTGGTGTTCGTAAACCGGCCCTTCATAGCGGGTGACGGGGGGCAACTTGTTCCAGATCGAATTCCAATAGTTCTTGCCCGCGGCGTCTCCTGCCGGGTCACAAGGGTACTGCTTACTTTGCGCGGATATGCCTCCTTCGCACGAAACCCCATTCACCAGTTACGCCCTCCGTTCGAGATGGATCTCAAGCGCTAATTCGATTCCAGAAACGGATAGTCAGCGCATAAATACCAAGGTATGCCAAGGCCCCCAGGGTGACTAGTGCCAAGACATGAACCGGAAACCGTGTCCGGATAGTTACAACACTGGCCGCCATAACGCAGGTGGCGGGAACCGACATTGCCACCGCGGCCAGCAGCGGTGGCCTACTCAGATCCTTAACGAAATGGTAGTTCATGACTGCCACAACACCCTGACTGAAGGCGGTTGTGAATGCAGCCGCAACGGCTCCGTACCGGGGAATAAAGAGCAGATTCAGCACGACATTCGCCGAGGCCCCTCCGAGAACTGCGACAAGATATTTCTTTTCCCGGCCATTCGGTATGAGCTGCGCTCCGCAATAGCTTGCTGCTGGCCCGGTGATCATGGTCAGCATCAGCCAGCGGAACAGCATTCCCGACCCTGAATATTGGCTCCCAAAAACAAACTGGGTGAGGGGAACCGCCAAAATAAAGCCGCCGACAGCGATCGGTAGAGCCAGACCGACGGTAGCATTGCCGAACCAGCGCAGATATCGCTTCTGAGTATTGCGATTCTCAGCACTGCGACCCTGGCCCACCGTTTCCGAAAGCAGGGGCAGAAACACCTGACCCAGGATCGGGAGGAAAGACATCGCCATTGTCATCAGACCGTAGCTCGCCACATACACTCCCAGTTCTGCGTCGGGTCGAAAATGCTTGAGCATGACGACGTCAATTTGGTCGTAGATCATTGACATGAGGCTGGAAAAGCCCATTACCAGGCAGATTGGAAGGAAAATACTCCAGGCTTGCGGCGAGATCTCCGGGAGAGGAATACGATACTGGCGACGTGCCGGCAGCCAGATCAGCAGAGTACTCAGACCCAAGGAGAGCAAGGTTGCCGACGGAATGATCCATGCATCACCCGAGCCGCGAACCAGCGCGAGGATCAAGCCAGCGTACGCGAGTTGGGCGAGCGCGCCCTGCGCCGCGATACTCGACATGCGCGAGCGAGCGGCAAAAATCCATTGTGTGTCAAGACTGCCTGCCACGAATGCCAGACCAGAGAGCATTATCAAAAGACGCGTTTGGCCATCCGATGGCGCGAGGAACAAGGTGAAAATTGCGAGTAGCGCGTAAGCGCCAGTTGCAAACACAACCCGGGCCCCAAGAACGTGCTTGACGAGGAATGAAACCTGTTGACTGTTCTTGGCGGCTTCTCGGAGTGCATACGTGGAAAACCCCGGAGAGGCTAGCAGGCCAAAAAAGCCCGCGACTGCGGCGGCGAAGCCCAATCGTCCATAGGCGGCAGGTCCAAGAGCGCGAACTACTCGCGGGAACACGACCAGAGGAATTGCCTTGTTGAGCAAGTCAAGCAGGATTAAGGCAACCGAGTTGTTGATGATGCGACCGAGACCCACTGCCGGTGGAGAAGACTGCTCCTTTATCAGCCGAGCGGTCGCATTCATGCTGTGGTCTCTCCCGAACAGTCTGATCCCAGCAGTAGAAAACATCGCACGCTCATGCGCACGCGCTTCGAGCTTGAGTTACGCTTCTGCTTAATACCAGCCAGCGAAACAGCAGTGCGCTTCGATCCGCACCAGCGTGATGCTCTTGATAGAGGTTGGCAACTCGGCCCGGTACGATCACATGGCTAAGTCGCTGCGAGACATCCACGATTGCTTCTTCCATTCGCCGGCGCAGACTGGTGCGAAACCAAGTATCGAGTGGTGGTGTGAAGCCTTGCTTCTTGCGCCATCGGACTTCCGGTGGAACCCAATCCGGCAAGCATCGGCGCAGCAAGGCCTTGCCTTGGCCGTGGGCAAAGTGATAGCCAATCGGCAGGCTAGCAGCAAATGCAAAGAGGTCTCGATCCAGAAATGGAGTTCGACATTCCACCGCGCTGAACATGCTGGCGCGGTCCACCTTCACTAAAATTTGCTCGGGCAAATATCCGTTGGCCATGTCTTCCATGGCTGAAAGCGGATAGCTCAAACGCGCATGTTCGACTGCGGCATCCTTCAGTTCCTGTAACCCCGCACGTGCTCTGTCTTGATGTTCTGGCTGAAAGCAAGCCAAGGTCGAAGTTCGTTCCTGCTCAGGATAGAGAAGCTGCCAATCGTTCATATGTAGAAAAGTCAGCAGACCAGTGCCGCGCCATTGCGTCTTCCAGTAGCGAAGCAGGAACTCGGCGGCGCCATTAACTCCCGGCAAGCGGCGAAGCGGATGCCACCGCGAGTGCCAAAAGAACGGCCGGTAGCCACCAAAACATTCGTCTCCCCCATCTCCTGACATCATGACTTTGCAGTGCTGACGTGCTGCCCGGCAAACAGCGAACGTTGGAAACATCGAAGCGTCAGCAAAGGGCTCGTCGTAGTGGTCGATAAGATCGTCAAACACGCCCAGCAACTCGGCCGAGCAGAAGTGCACTTCATGATGGTCAGAACCGATGCGTTCCGCGATTTGCCTTGCGTAGTGTGCTTCGTTGAGTTCTTCGTCATCGAAGGACGCGCAAAAAGTCGTTAGGGAAGCGTTCGGAAGAAGTTCCCGGATCGTGCTGACCACGGCCGTCGAATCGATGCCGCCAGACAGGAAAGCGCCGACGGGTACATCGCTGCGTAGCCGTAACCGCACGGCTTCACGAAAACGATTCCGGACCAGCTCGATTGCTTCCCTTTGGCTGAAAGGCCGATGACCATTTGAATTTACAAATTTGGGTCGCCAATATCGGAATGTACGCTTGTCCGATCCTGGGCCGAAGACAATGGCCTCGCCGGCCCGAAGCTTGGAAACTCCGCTAAGATGAGTTCGCGGCGCGGGAAGATAACCGAGCGCAAGAAACTGAGCCACCCCTGCCACGTCCAAGCTATGATCGACATTCTCGAGTGGCAGCAGAGCCTTTAGTTCTGAGGCGAAGGCCAGGCCTTTTCCGTCGCGGACAGGTGCCCAATAGAGCGGCTTCTCCCCAAAGCGGTCGCGGGCCAGAAGGAGCTGTTCTTTGCGGGTGTCGACGATGGCGAACGCATACATGCCCTCCAAATCGTCGAGCAGCGAGACTCCCTTTTCCTCGTAGAGGTGGACCATGACCTCGGTATCGCTGTTTGTGGAAAAACGGTGGCCTCGGGCCTTCAATTTCTCGCGCAGCTCCAGATAGTTGTAAATCTCGCCATTACAAACCACCCAGATGGTTCCGTCTTCGTTGCTGATCGGCTGCGCACCTCCCTCGATGTCGATAATCGCCAGTCTTAGATGCCCCAGCAGGCAGCGCCCTTCCATGAGCGTCACACACTGCTGGCCATCAGGTCCTCGGTGCCGAAGGCGCAACTGCGCGTTTTCTGCCCACGCTCTTGCAGAATCTGCCAAGGGACGGACCGGATCAAGCACACCAAATATTCCGCACATATTAGGGGTTCTGACTTTGAGCGACCGCTTCCCGGAAAACGGCGGTCCACTGATCGGTGATCTGATTCCAATCAAATTTTTGTGAATGTCGGGTAGCAGCCGAAGCCATCAACTGCCGCATCGCCGGTTCGCGCAGGAGCACACCCAACTTTTGGGATAGTTCCTCATCCGACTCAGCCAGGAAGCCGGTCTCTCCATGTAAAACGTACTCTGGGTGGTACCCCTTCATGGCGACTGACGGCAAGCCGCAAGCAGCCGCTTGTCCGAGCACCTGAGGATGACCCTCGACGATGCTTGGAAAAAGAAAAACATCCGCTTTCCGCATTTCTTCCCCAAGTTGCACTGGTGGTAGATGCCCCAAGAAGGAGACGTTGCGGCAGTCGTACTTTAGACACAAGGCGCGGCAGCGCTCTTCGGTTTCACCACGGCCCACCAAACGGAACTGTACATTCGACCAGCTGGCTGCTTGCTCGATCACCAATTCGACGCGCTTCCACGGCTGAAAGCTGCCAGCATACAGAACCGTTAACGGTCGGGCGTTGCGAGTTGATGCTGGTTCCTCGCTAGGAAAGTAGAACCGGCGGTCGATTCCGTTGTAGATCGTTCCAGCCCTAATCCCAAATGTTTGGTGCACTGTTTCCGCAACGTAGGCTGAGTTTGCGAATACTGCATCACCTTCGACGATGGAACGCGCTGCCAAGCTCCCACACGTAGCGCTGCTCATTGCCGACACAACATGCGTGACTACCGCTGTCTTGAGCCGGAGATTCTTGCGCAACCCGAACACAAGCCGATCCAGTGGCCCGAACCTAGGGTAAAAGTAGATATCCGGTCGGAAAGCGATAGATCGCATCAGTATTAGTGCTGTGTTTCCATGCTTGTAGTAAGGCAGCAGCTTCGTATTCTTGCGCGCAAAGATCCGCGGATCAGGTTTGCCTTCGGAAATCATTACAACTCGAAATAACTCTGGGGGTAGGCGGGCAACAATTTCTTTTACCGTAAGATTCTGAGCGTTCGTGTTGTCTTCATCGGCAAACGAAGGAGTGAAAATCGTAATCAGTCGAGTTGGATCTCTCGCTTGCATCGAGCGTCAAACGTCAAATTAATTACTTGAAGCACCGTCGCTTACGTGCTACTAAAAGGCTCACACAATACTTGCAACCGGCGATGAGTAAGCCCCCGCAAGCAGGTTCTCCAACCTACCAAAGTCGAGGGCTCTCCCCAACCGTTCTCGCTGAAAGAGTTTTGCGTCCTGCTTTTCAAGCAGCCCAGGAATCTCGGCGATTTGCTCCGGGGACTCGAGCTTGTGGCCCACAGCAAATCGCCCGTATTGCTGAACGTATCCGGAATATGGATCACGTAGCCATGCGCAAAGGAAGACGGGAATATCCAGAGCGGCGCACTCCAGAGCCGCAGATGATTGCACCGTCACGGCTGCCCGTGTGTTGCTCCATAAGTAATCCGATGGGGGGCCCGCGAGCAATTCGATGTTGCGCTCCCGCTCTGGGATCAGGCGGCGTAACATTCTCCGGCATTCCTTGATGCTCTCAAAGGGATGCAGCTTGAAAACCAGCTTTAGACCGCCGTCCTGGGCCACGGAGCACAATCGCGGCAGAAGTTCGCGGTACGTTTCATCCGTCCGCCACCCCAAGCTTGGAAGGGGCTGGCTGAAGAACACCAGCCAACCGGCGTCAGATTGGCGCATCGTCGCCTGCCGTGGGGAAAGGTTTGGACGGGGGGCAGGTTTCAAGGCGATTGCATTGGGATCCAACCCACAAACGCGTACTAGATAGTCCCGCTCCATTTCATTCTTGGCGAGATAGACGTCAGCATGGTTGGCCTTGATCGCCATCTGGTAGTCCAAAGCACCGTGATGACAGGCCAAAGCAGGAAGTCCGCGTTGCTTGGCCATAAGCAGCGGAAGGCTCGAAGCAGGATTGCTGGTATCGGCGCAAAGGCAGGCTGTGATGTTCTCGCATTCGAAGATCTGCCTCCATGCATCCCGAAGCGCAATTCCCCAGTCCAACAGGGGCGGAATCCTTTCGAGCATACCGACGGACTCGGCCGTGCGAAACTCATCGGCGGCAGATACTAGCTGCGCCTTTAGACCCCTCCAGCGCTCGACGAGATATGCAACCTCTCGTTTATCGGTTGTTGCGAAGTAGGGGGTGAGGGATACCTGCTTAACATTCGGCGGCAGCGTTGGAAGCTTACCGTTACTCCGGGTGAAGGCTAACAAGAATTCCTGCTTTGGCAGCAAGTCGGCGTAGGATACCGCTGTGCGGGAAACATTCACGTAAGCCGATGGCAACAAGACCACCGGCCTCTGTGAGCTGTGAGGCCGAGGAAAGAAGCGGCGGCGAATGGAATGCTCAGCATCGAACTTATCAGCGAGGACCTGCACCAGCTGAGGAATATCAAGCCGCGAGGAGGCGTCGCCATAGTGGCGCACCCGACGGACTGCTGCCCGGAACCTCCTCCCCAGAAAAGTTAGTCTGGTGTCCATGACCTTTGCCAGAGCAGTCGTCATGGGATGGGACCAACTCGAATACAACTCACAGCCAGTGGGCAGTTCTTTCGACAGCCGGCGAATCAACATCAGTTGCAGGAGGGAGTTTGAAAGAAATGGACAGAGTAAGTCCCACCAATCGATTCCCCAACGGTCAACGAGAGGGACTATCGCGCGGTGCAAAAGTTGCCGAACGCGGTGCAGGTCTTCGACCTCTTCAGCAAACCGATAAATACTGAAAACTTCACAGCCCGCTCGCTGGGTCCAGTTCTGATGAGTGACTGCCGAGGCACGACCCAGATCTACCACCAAATCCCACTGACCTACCGGGCTTGTCGGCGGGAATAGGTCCTCCGGGTGGAGGAGCAAAACCTTCATGACTATGTGCTCCACGCCGAAACTTGCAAGGCGGTCTGCAGCAGAAGGTTGGCTGTTTTCATCCTTTTGTCACCAGCCCCCAACTAAGCGGAGTTCCGCGTTCGATGTTGCGTGATGCGCGCCGGCCGAGAATCTCTGGCAGATATCTCGTGTGCAGTCCGTGGCTCGGTCGAATCGAACGAACATTTTCTTCGGTAAAGGTCTGCCCCCGCGTTATGTCCTGGACGACGAAAAGCGAACGGCGAAACGCGCTGCTACTCTTTTCGCTGCCTGTCGGACCGAAGCGAATTTCTCCCAGAGATTTCTCCGCAACACGAACCGCATCCACCATGGCTTTAAACTCAAGTGGTTCGAGAGAAAAAGCACTATCAGGCCCCTTGTGCGACCGCGATAGCGTGAGGTGTTTTTCTATTATGCAAGCGTCGAGGGCAACCGCCGTCACCGGAACTGCGATATCGAGAGTGTGATCGGACAAGCCCACCGGAACTTCGAACCGTCGCGCCAGTTCCGGAATCGTGCGCAAATTCATTTCGCTCGGAAGGGCCGGGTAAGCGCTGGTGCATCGCAGTAGTGCGATTTGGGTCGCCCCCGCCCAGCGAGCCGTTCTGACTGCTTCTTCGATCTCCTGAAGAATAGCCATACCGGTCGACAAGATCAGTGGTTTCCCGGTTCGCGATATTTTCTGCAGTAGCGGAATGTCAACCAGTTCGCAGGATGCAAGCTTGTACGCAGGCACACGCATACTCTCCAGAAAATCGACCGCCGTAACGTCGAATGGAGAGGAAAAAAGATCCATCCCGAGTTCATTTGCAACTTGTTTCAGTTTGGGCTGCCAATCCCAGGGGGTGTGTGCTTCCGCGTAAAGCTCATGCAACGTGCGGCCATCCCAGAGTGTGCCTCCTCGAATCCGAAAGAGATCACTATCACTGCGAATGGTGATTGTGTCTGCGGTGTAGGTTTGCAGCTTTACGGCATCTGCTCCCGATGCCTTGGCAGCCTGGATCAGACGAACAGCATGTTCAAAGTTCTGGTTATGATTGGCTGAGAGTTCCGCTACGATATACACGGGTTGACCCCGGCCAACCCGGTGCTCGCCTATTTCCAGGAGCACACTCCTGTCCTGGTCCACTTCGTGATCGGTGGTTTCTCGCGTGAGCACTTGTTTGGATAATAATGAGGCGAGCCACCAGCCGCAATTCTAACCTCACGAGCGGTATCTCTTGTGATAATGGATCCGCCTACCATGGACAGTTCAGCCTGGCACTGGGATCGCCTTCACGAGAATCCACGATTCCGTCCCCAATATCCACATGATCATGTAGTGCGGTTCTTGATAACAAACCGGGGTCGGCTCGAGAAACCAGCCTCATATCGTTTTCTCGACATCGGAGCCGGGGCTGGACGGCACATGAAGCTGGCAGCCGACTTGGGATTTGTGCCTTATGGTGTAGACGTTTCGCCCGTCGGCTTACGCTATGCTGATCAGCGGCTGCAAGAAATGGGTGTTCCTTATGGACTGGCGCAAGCTTCCATGCTGGCCCTACCCTTTGTGGACGGTTGCTTTGATGTGGTTCTCAGTTTTGGCGTCTTTTACTACGGCACCGCGGACGATATGAAGCACGCAATCAACGAAGCTCGCCGGGTTATGGTTCGCGGCGGAAGGCTATTTGTTGTCGTGCGCACGACTCACGACTTCCGTTTTGGCAAGGGGGAGGAGATCGGACCTAATACATTTCGGTTGAAGATCAAAGATACGCACGAGTACGATACCGTCCAGCACTTCGTCGAAGCGGCGGACATCGAAGCCCTTTTCGCGGGCTTCTCAAGCGTTAGCTTCGAGAAAACCGAGACTACTTTCGTCAACCGCTCCCGTCTCGACTCTGACTGGTTGATCACGTCAGAAAAGTAAGGACAAGACAAGGGGGCGCCTTCAGGCTGAACTTGCGAGGAGCCCTGCCTGCCAGGGAAATAGGGAAACTTTTCGTCCCTGACGGATGATTTGCGCCGACTTGGGCCCGTCGTTCAGTAGCAGGTCGACGACCGAAGCATACGGACAGAACGGAGGAAAGCGTTGTCGATAGACGGGATGTTCATAATACTGAAACGTAATATCGATTCCAATCCTGCGAAAGGATTCCAGGTCGCTCAGCAGGTAGGTTGCGGAGCCTAACGGCGAAACATACGAGTCCGCGCCGAGCGACTTGCAGAGGTTAACCAAGAGTTCCGAGCGGCGCCCATCCTGATTCATCGCGGAGGAGTAAAGGATTGGCGTTTGAATGTCCAGCAGTCCACAGAACCAACGGATCAAGCGAGCGTTGAGATCAACGAGACGGCCCGAGCTGTATGAGAGCAGAATCTTGGTCAGGTCCTGAAAGTAAGGATCGAAAAATGGCGACCGACGGTAGTTAAGTTCAATCGCCCGCAGATGCTTTCGGGCAAACTCAGGATCCCGTATCTCGACGTTCCTGATCTGTTGGCCGAAACGGTTGTGGAATGCTACCGGCACGGTCAACCACTGCAAGCCGATGGGCGTTTTGATGCGGTTCCGCTGCTGCCAGGACTGCTTCTCAAACTGCACACTATCCAGAAGGACGAATGCATCTACCTGATCCATCAAGTCGAAATACCCCAGCCAGGGCAAGTAAGTCGGTTGTGCTATCGCAACTCTCATTGCGCACCTGCTTCCGCCCGCCACGTCACTACATCGCCTGGTTGGCCACGCTGCAGCGAAAGAACATCCAGGACCCGCCTGGCGCCATCGCCATCCACCAGATTGCGAGCATTGTTGATGAGGGATTGGCGAAGTTCACGATTGACGATCACACGCTGGAGCGATTCAACTAGACGATCGCTGTTCAGTAAATGAGACCAGCCGAGGTTAACGGCGGCCTCTGCGCGGGCCAAAGCCTCGCAAGTGGACTCTTGGTTCTCCGCCACAGTGATCACGAGCATGGGTACTTGAAGGAGAGCCAATTCGTAACAAGTGCCACCGCCGGCGGAGATGGCTACGTCTGTCTCCGCCATCAACCCGGGCACATTGGACACGTCTCGATAGACCTGGACTGAACTGGCGAACTGCGACACGGCACGTTTCAGCGACTGCCAATGGGGGTTGCTGCCGCCAACGGCAACCGTAGCTTCGAGCCCTGCCATGTGCGCCATCTGCAGCGTCTGTAGGATGAAGGTAGTGACGTTGTCAGAATCACTCCCGCCCATAATGATCAAGACCTTCTTCGCAAGCGGTGCAACTTCACGTTTCCATTCCCGCCAATTCTGAAATTCTCTGCGTAGTAGAGCATAGGATGAACCTAGCAAAAGCCTGGTCGAAAGTTTTCGGTTCGGGTACAGTTTCTCATTGGCTTGGATATTTGGGTTCAGAATAAAGTCAGCAAAGTACGGCGTAGATTGCCCGGTGTCATCTACGAGCAAGACCTTTTTGTCCACAAAGCCGTAGGTTGCGTTGATAATCAGAGTCGAATTGGTAGCCGTCCACGACCACCCATTCCGCGCCGCAATCGCGCGCGAGCGCAGAAGTGTCGCGAGCGTCCCGCACCGAATTCGCGCAAGTTTCCAATCTGACGATCTCGACAGCTTCGGAGCGGAGGCGCTGGTCGACCGATGCGGTAGACTCCGTCATTGCAAAAACTGCATTCCCACCAACGTCCTGCCAAGCCTGAGCCAGCGCTAGGCAGCGCATTACGTGGCCTGTACCCCGAGAGATGCTAGCGTCCGCGCGGATGATCAATGTTCCAGTCATGTCAGGCTTGCCGCGCTTTTTGAACAACGTGAGCGTTTAACTCCGCAAGTTCCGGCTCTCGTTCCATCAGGCGAACAGCCTGACGCCAATCGAAGTCGTCCTGGCTGCCGAAGCGTGCATAGATTTTGCGGAGTAGTGTGAGGTCGGCTGCGGTATCCAACGTCCACCGATATCGGCAGTAATCAATCCGGCTTCGCAGTGAGATAACGTTGAATAACTCCGGATGCTCGTAAAAATATGGCGTTACGTGTTCGCGCTGGTACGGTTCGCGAGCCTCACGCCAAGCCCGCTCCAGCGCAACCGTAGTAAAGACTTCGGTATCCAAGCCACGCGGATAACTTGGCATCAGGCTGTTACTTGCGTAGTCTGCGCGCTGGTCGTGAAACATCCGAACTGTTTCGTCCACGAGTTCAGGATCGATTACAGGGCAGTCAGAGGTGATACGCACAACAGCTCGGGCCGCAAACACTCGTGCTGCCTCGTGGTAGCGATCTAAGACATCAAACTCGGAGCCACGAAAAGTCAAGACCTCAAGTTGATGGCATTCCCGCATAATGGCTTCGTCAGCAGCAGAATCGGTCGTAGCGACCACAATTTCCTTGATCCGGGTAGCACGGCGCAGGCGATCAACGACCCGAGCTAGGACCGTTTTGCCTCCCAGATCCATCAGCACTTTGCCAGGCAAGCGGGTACTCCCCATCCGAGCCTGAATGATTGCAACGACATTCATACGTCCTTACCTGCACCAGCAATCTCGACGACTTTAGTCTTGTTCAACTCTTCTCAACAGAAACATTGAGTCGACGTTTGCACTCTCCAAGTAAGGGAGTCGCCGTTCCAACACTAGTTCTAGATCCTTGAAACGCGCGAGGTATTCCCTGGCATAGTTCATCTTCCAAAGCAGCTGACCGCGGCCACGATAGTTGATTTCTGTTACCGTTGAAGCGTAATACTCTGATCCCAAAATGTAACTTTTCGCACAACGATGGATTTCGTTTAGTGCGGTGGGAAGATCTCTCGGCGAAACGTGGATGAGGACTCCCGAGGTAAAAACCATGTCGAAATATTTGTCTTCGTACGGAAGTGCAAACGTAGAGGCCTGGGTGAGATTCACGTTCTTGGTTCTCGATCTGGCCATTTCCAAGGCATAGTCCTGGACATCGATCCCGTATAGATTGGAATAACCGAGCCGCTGGAGAAGCAATAACTGGTTGCCGATATTGCATCCTACTTCCAGAATTCGCGCGTCTGCGGGGATGTTCCCCAAAAAGTGGTGGTTTAGTTGTGTCCTTGTGGTGCCGTAGTTTTTCTCCCACAGCGCGTCCACTTGTTCGGGAGTCAAGCAACAACGCAAGGTGTATTCGTGGCCGAACTCCCCGCACCATGCTCTGAGTTGTGGCGTTGCTTGTGACATCATGATCTCCCGAATCGTAGTTGAAGGGCACTGGAAGCCTACTCTGCAAAGTGACTAACAACCCTGCAGACTGCGCGGATCACGTCTTCCACATCGGAATCACTCATCCCGTGAAACATTGGCAGGCTGATCAGCCGCTCATGAGCCTCTTCAGCGACGGGATACTCGCCACCCTTGTAACCAAAACGATCGCGGTAGTACGGATGAGTGTGAACCGGGATGTAATGCACGTTCACACCAATGTTTTCCGCGCGCAGCGCTTGGAACATTTCGCTTCGACCAGCCGAGAGCCTGACTAAATCCAGACGTATCGGATAAAGATGCCAGGCGGGATTGACATCTGGGCGAGTGTGCGGCTGCAGCACAGCGGGCATGTTGCGGAACTCGGCGGCATATCGGGCCGCGATTTGCCTGCGTCGCGCAAGATTCGTTTCCAGCCTCTTCATCTGCTGGAGACCAAGTGCGCAAGCGATGTCGGTCAGGCGATAGTTGAATCCCAGTAAGACCATTTCGTATTGCCATTGGCCCGCGCTCTGCCGCTGGCGCGCATCGCTGCTGATCCCGTGGTTTCGAAATCGACGAAGCGTCTCGGCGAAGAGCGAGTTGTCAGTCGTAACCATGCCGCCCTCGCCGGTCGTCAGATGTTTCACGGGATGGAAACTGAAGACCGTCATATGCGCGACGCTGCCCACACGCCGTCCGCGGTACTCCGCGCCTAAGGCGTGGCACGCGTCCTCGATCACAGTCAAGCCATGGCGCTCGGCCAATTGCAGAACGGAATCTAAATCCGCGGGATGGCCAGCGTAATCGACTGGGAGAATCGCCTTAGTACGCGCCGTGATCCTTTTAGCGGCTAGGTCGGGATCAAGGTTCAGCGTGTCCTCGAGAACATCGGCGAAGATAGGGGTCGCACCCTGATAAAGCACACAGTTCGCCGTGGCTATGAAGGTGAGGGGAGAAGTAATCGCCTCATCCCTTGGTTGTAAACCGGCGGCGAAAGCGGCGGCGTGCAAGGCAGCAGTGCCGGAACTGAAGCTGACGGCATATTTTGCGCCCACCCATGCAGCCATCGCTTCTTCGAACTCGGCCACCTTGGGGCCAGTAGTCAACCAATCGGAGCGCAGCGTTTCTACCACCGAATCGATGTCGCTCTCATCGATAGACTGTTGTCCGTAAGGCAGCAGAGTCTTGCGGACAGGGGATCCGCCGTGGATCGCCAGCACATCGCTGCTCACTGGAGCTACGGTCATAAGCTTACCTTTAGGCCGGGGCGCGTAGCTTTTCTTCTTGGGGCCAGGCAACGACCAGCGGAGAAGTCTCGTCGACGAGTTCATACAACGCCTCGGCGCTCAGCCATTGCGGATTGTTGTCGCTGGTGTAGCGGAATCCTTCGGGAAGCGGGCGCGCCTGCTTCCAGTTTTCCTTTCGCCACCAGGGGTGCGCGGGCTGGATCACGTACATGTCATCTATCTCCAGCGCGTGGCGGGCTTCATCTTCCGACAGCAACACCTCATGCAGCTTCTCACCCGGGCGGATGCCGATCGCTTCCACATCGCAACCGGGTGCGATCGCCTCGGCCATTTCCACCAGCTTCATACTCGGAATCTTGGGAACAAAAATTTCGCCCCCATGCATCTGCTCGATACAGCGAACCACAAGTCTCACCCCTTGCTCGATCGTGATCCAGAAGCGGGTCATCCGTGAGTCAGTGATGGTAATCCTGCCCCGCTTGCGCTGTTCCTGGAATACCGGAATCACGCTACCCCGGCTACCTAGCACGTTTCCGTAGCGCGCACAACTGAATCGAGTGTTCTGTGCGCCGGAGTAGGCATTCGCTTGCACGAACATTTTCTCCGCGCACAGTTTAGTCGCGCCGTACAAATTGATGGGATTTACCGCCTTGTCGGTACTGAGGGCCAGAATGCGACGCACGCCACGATTGATTGCCGCATCGATGACGTTCCGGCCACCCATGATGTTGGTCTGGATGGCCTCGAACGGATTATATTCGCAAGCCGGAACCTGCTTAAGGGCCGCTGCGTGAACGACGACCGTCACTCCGGCAAAGGCGCGTTCCAAACGCTGCGCATCACGCACATCTCCGATGAAATAGCGCAGGCTTGGATGATCGAACCCCGAAGCCCGCATATCATGCTGCTTAAGTTCGTCACGGCTGAAGATGATGAGCTTCTGCGGGTGGTATTCGCGTAACATCAGATCGACGAACTTTTTGCCGAAAGATCCCGTCCCGCCGGTAACTATCACAACCTGTTCCGACCAGTTCATCAATGCAATCCCTCGAAGTGGAAAGACATTCTCCAGGACAAATCTGTGCGGGTTATCTTGTGCCGCATACCGATAAAATGAAAATTGTCAGCGCCAGTATAGCGGAGATAAGCGCCAATAAAACCTGCAGGAACCCCCGTTAACACTAAGGAACCCGGCTAATTAGGAGTGATGAGTCCTCACCTTACAGTGCTAGACTGTGCCCAATCGCAGTACAAAACCAGCGACAGGGAATCGGGTTGCGGTTCTGGCCTGAAAAAGGGACCACGACCGGCAAATCTGATCGGACCTCCCCGCCGCACAGATTTTCTCCGGACCACTGATGGACTCGGGACCTCTAGTACCGCTGAATGGCCAGATCCTGCACGAGATCCATCCCCCTTTTCCGATTGAGTTCAACCGTAACACTGCGCCCGGCGCCTATCCCGCCGTCCCCGCGCAAGATTCTCTGCTCCGAGAGTACGTGCGGGTTCTGATCAAGAGCAAGTGGGTCGTGATTGCAAGTGTGACGCTTGTCGTGGGCATCGTCGTGATTTCCACCCTCCGCAGCACACCCATCTACGAAGCGGTGGGGAGCATCGCCATTAACAAAACGGATCCGGTCACGTTCAACTTGAAGGACTCATCCAGCGGCTTCGACTATTATGACCCCACGGACTTGGACACCGAAGTGCGGATTCTGAAGAGCGATCTGTTGGCTCTCCAGGTCATCCGGCAATTAAGTTTGGACAAGCAGCCGGAGGTCGGGGCCCAGAGCAAACCCTCACCTTCATCTTCGTCCATTGAGCTGACAACGGGCGCGATGCAGCCTGATTCCACGAGGACCTCGGCTGCCCTCGCCGGCTTCAAAGCCAGTTTGCAAGTCTCGCTTGTCCCAAATACAAGGATCATCGAAATCCGTTACCGTAGCCCGGACAAGAATATCGCGTCACGCGTGGTGAATGCGCTAGCCAATACCTACGTGGAGCAAAACTTCAAGACGCGATTCGAGTCCACCATGCAGGCGTCCGACTGGCTTTCCAAGCAGTTGGTCGATCTCCAAATAAAAGTAGAGACCTCGCAGGAAAAACTGGTCAAGTACCAGAAGGAACATGAAATCCTCGGGATCGACGAAAAGCAGAACATCACCACTGCCAAGCTCGATGAATTGAACCGGGAATTGACTTCGGCTGAGTCCGCCCGGATGGAGAAGGAATCGGTTTACCACTTGGTGCAGGCGGGTGATTCTGAATCGATCGCCGCGGCCGCCAACGTGGATGGCGCCGCAAGAGGTTCCAGTGCTAATTCAGCGCTGCTGGAAAAGCTACGTGAACAGCAAGCCGATCTAAAGATCCAGGTGGCACAACTGAGCACTCAGTTCGGGCCTTCGTATCCGAAACTGGCTCAGCTTACTAGTCAACTCAAGGAAGTTGACGAGCAGATCCAGACTGAAATGCGCAAAGTGGCAGCTCGTTTACGCGGGGATTACCTGGCTGCCGTGCAGCGCGAGAGCATGTTGCGCAGCGCCCTGGAGCAGCAAAAACAGGAGGCTAACAAGCTGAACGAGAGTGCCATCGAATACAGCCTGCTCAAGCGCGACGTCGACGCGAACCGGACACTCTCCGAAGGATTGCTGGAGAGACTAAAGGAAGCCGGCGTTACCGCAGGTTTGAGGTCAAATAACTTCCGCATTGTGGATACCGCTCGGGTTCCCACAGCGCCTTCGGGACCGAACCTGATGAGAAATCTTGCCTTTGCGTTTCCGCTGGGTCTTTCTATCGGAGTTGGGCTCGCTTTCCTTTTGGAAAGCATGGACAACACCGTCCGAACTCCTGAGCAAGCTCAAACCATTTCGGCGCTTCCGTCATTGGGTATGATTCCTCTCGGGTCTAGAAGCACTCGGGAACTAGGCGGTCGTGAGAAGCTGGCGCTGGCCTCCTCGAGAGAGGCGGTCGAACTCGTGACGAAGTCGCGTCCCCGGTCACAGATGGCAGAGTCTTATCGTGCACTGCGTACTTCCTTACTTCTCACATTTGCCGGAGGACCGCCCAAAATCATTCTCATTACTAGCGCCCTTCCCGAGGAGGGCAAGACGACTACCAGTGTTAACTCTGCGATTGTGCTGGCTCAGAAGGGCACGCCGGTCTTGCTGATTGATGCGGACCTCCGCCGGCCTAGTATTCACAAGACACTCGGCTTGGGACCACAGATCGGGCTTAGCAACGTGCTAACCGGTACCGCGACTCTTCAACAGGCAATCATCCCATCGACGATTCTGCCTGACCTCTTTATCCTCCCCGCCGGAACGCCGCCGCCGAACCCGGCCGAACTTCTAGCATCTGCCAAAATGAAGAATGTTCTTGAAGAGCTGCGGAGACACTATGACCACATTGTCATAGATTCGCCGCCTACCTTGTCAGTAACCGACGCCGTAGTCATGTCCACCGCTGCTGACGCCGTCGTTCTCGTCATTCGGTCTGGACACACGACAAAACCGGCTTTGCGACGCGCGCGCGACATCCTCCTGCAAGTGAACGCGAGAGTGTGCGGCGTGTTGGTGAACGCCGTCGATCTCAATTCGCCCGATTATTACTACCACTACGAATATCAGGGTAAGTACGGCCACGGGTATTACCAAGAGGATGGATCGAGCAACGCTGACGAAGGCGTTTCTGAAGCCACTTCTAGCGGAGCGTAATGTGAGACGGGATCTCGGCGGAATGCATTCGCACGAAAACACTCGCATGAAAATTGTGCTTCAAAGTCCGGCCCGGAAGATCATCTTTTTAGGGGCATGCCTAGCACTTACTTGTGTTTACGTTGGATTGGCAGCCCGGGAATTCCTCGCCTATCAATTTTCCCGGAAGCTTGACCTCGCAAGCTTGCAATTCGCCGCGAGACTGGAGCCGGGAAATGCAGACTATCAATACCGGCTTGGACACTATTTCTTGCAGACACAGCATGAACCAGAGACTGCCGCAAGATTCTTCAAAATGGCGATTGCGCTGAACCCGAACAAAGCCAGCTACTGGCTCGAACTCTCCAGAACCTACCGGCGGCTCGCCAACAGCGATCGGCAGGAGGATGCTTTGCAACATGCCATAGCCTCTGATCCGACCACTCCTGACGTTGCCTGGGACGCCGCGAATTTCTACTGGACTCTAGGAGAAACGGATAGAGCACTGCGAGAATTCCGGGTGGTTCTGGAGAATGATCCCTATCTGCCGGCTGCCGCTTTGGATCGCTGCTGGCGGATTAGGCCGGACGTCGAAGATCTCCTGCGCGATGTGGTTCCACGCAACGCCGACGTTTACTCGTCGTTCCTGGATCTCCTGATTTCCAGAAATGAAGCAGCGGCCGCATCAAGAGTTTGGACCCAGATGGTGCAACTGCAGCACACGGTGGAGACGCGCCATGTTTTCGGTTATGTCCGATATCTCATCGACCGCCGAGAAGTCGCGCAGGCGCATCAAACTTGGCGACAAGCTGCAAATCTATGCGATCTTTCTGCGTATCAGCCTTCGCCAGAGAATCTGGTGGTTAACGGCGATTTCAGTTTGCCAGTGCTGAACGGCGGTTTCGATTGGCTATATCAGAAATCAAACGATGTCGCATTGGCGCTTGACCCCACCGAGTCGCACTCTGGTCACCGTTCTCTGGTCATCATCTTTCACAGTCGTGGAATGGAAGACACTGGGATTCGACAACTCATTCCAGTCGAACCGAATACGACGTATGAGTTCTCTGCGTATTTCAAGTCAGAGGGGCTGGAGGGTACGGGTGGGCCACGATTCTTGATCGAGGACCGCTTTATCGGGACAAACTACTTTGCCAGCGAGGAGCTTAAAGGTACGGGTTTTTGGAAGCAGGTAGGGGGAGCATTTGTCACTGGCCCAGATACAAAGCTGCTGGTATTAAGGATACAGCGAGTTCCGGCCGGAAATGCAATTCGTGGCAAGCTGTGGATTGGCGACGTCCATCTGTCCCAGCGTCACCTTGCCCAAGAACAGACCACGGCGGGTGCCCAGTGACCTCCTCGCTATCGTTCGCGGTCACCTTGGAGTCGCGCCCACCTCGCCGTTTTCCCAGTTCGCTCGTCGATCAGTTGCTCTGTTTCGGCGTGTTTGGTCTGCTGCTGTTTGGGCCGCTGGCATTTGGCGCGGTCGAGCCTTGGTCGAGTTCAATCATGGAAGTGGGCGCGGGCCTACTTTTCGCCCTTTGGGCGGTGCGGCAGGTCGCAGCCGCCGAATTGGAACTCGTAGGCAACCCGTTGTTTTTGCCTATGCTGCTTTTCGCTGGTCTGATTCTAGTGCAGCTCGTGACCGGACGAACCGCCTATCGTGCCGACACTTCTTCGATCGCGCTGCTGTACTGCGCCTATGGACTGATCTGTTTCTTAATGGTTCAGTGCGTCCGCAGAACATCGCAAGTTAAGGCTGTGGGCGTGGTGTTGTCCGGATACGGTTTCGCGATCGCGACGTTTGCTTTGATACAGGGCATTGCCTCTAACGGCAAGTTGTACTGGCTCAGGACTCCGGAATCCAGTGGCTGGATTTACGGCCCATATGTGAACCACAACCACTACGCCGGCCTAATGGAAATGCTGACGCCGATCCCTCTCGTCATCTCCTTAACCGACGGCGTTCGACGTCCTCACAAGGCATTGGCGATTCTGGCGGCGGCAGTGATGGCGAGCACGATTTTTCTGTCTGGATCGCGAGGGGGCATGGCTGCCTTCGCTGCGGAGTTGGCCCTGCTCGCAGCCTTTCTGATCACACGACAGAAGAACTGGCGGGCAACCTTCGGAATAGGCAGCTTCCTGGTCATTGCATTTGGACTACTGGTTTGGCTCGGTGGCGGTGAGCTGGTAGAGCGGTTGGCGAGCATTCATAGCGGGACACAGGCGGAGCTGTCCGGAGGCACGCGCCTGACAATCGATCGCGACTCTCTGAAAATGTTCTCACAAAAGCCAGTCTTGGGATGGGGTTTGGGCGTGTTCCCTGACACCTATCCGCAGTTCAGTACTCTCTCGACCAATCTCCAA
Organism: uncultured Acidobacteriota bacterium; assembly: GCA_963796095.1. GTDB lineage: Bacteria > Acidobacteriota > Terriglobia > Terriglobales > Acidobacteriaceae > JABDBE01. The sequence goes on along the minus strand of CAWCKL010000040.1, from coordinate 272,473 downwards.
GTCGGCATGGCCCACGACGACTATGTGCAATTGCTGGTTGAAATGGGAATCCTTGGGTTTACGGCTACCCTGTGGTTTTTGTTGACCTGGTTTCGTTCTGCCCTCAAGAAATTAAAACATTGGCCGCCCGATACCAATACCGCCGTGACCTTAGCTGCCATGCTAGGTGTCACCGCAATCCTGGTTCACAGCTTCCTGGATTTCAACTTGCAGATTCCTGCAAATGCAGCGCTGTTTTATGTCCTCTGCGTGGTGGCCGCCATGGATCCGTGTTTTGGCTTGCATCGCCGCGCAAAACGCAACCGGTCCCGTTCTGTTGAAAAACTGTCGAACGGCCCGCTTATCTCGGCTATGGCTTCCATTGACTGAGGAATGGGTTGGATGTGTTGCACAGCAGCAAGCAAACTATCACGCCTCCGCCTACCACGGCTCCGCCCAGGACATAAGGATTCGTCAATATGCTGCCATTTCCTGGCACAGGCGCCCCGCCCTTCCGCTTCTTCTTACAGTTCCCGGAATCGTCAGGAGCAGCTTGATCTCCCTCGGACAGGGTGGCAGTACCCTTTCCGCAATTAACTTTCACGTCGCCCTTACTAGCAACGACCTGAACTGTTCCCCCGGTGTCCGCTACTTCGAATTCTGTCCAAGCGTTCGAAGCCGGAGTTACAGTGACTTCTTTCGCGAGCGCAACCATACCCTTAGAAGTCGCCACGCTGACGCCTCCATGCTCGAGAGACACCGAGTTGCCTTCAAACTTTACCAGGGAGTCCGGCAAGACAATGACGCCGGAGCCGGACGCATCGAGGGTTGCGACGGCGTCTGCCTGGGTTTGAATTAAGTCGCCTGGAAAAACTGCCGAGGAACGAGGCAACGGATTGCCATTAAGCCAGACCCTGCCCGCGCCCTTGCCATAGAGCATGGCTGCACCCGAATCAGCATCCGCCGCAATCAGGGATGCGGGAGTAAGGACGATCAAGATCCAGCAAATCGAGCTTCGCAGCATAAAGCACGTAATGCACAAACTCTTCGAGATAATGGTAGCCTGCGGACTATTCAGCGTCAATTGCCTAATCTGGTCACCTCTGGTCACCTCCGGTCACCAGCGCACAATCGGCACGCGTCGAATCCCTAGCGCCAGCGGTCGACCAGTTCCCACCATACGAGCTTCAACCATTCATCAAAGTTCACCTTCGCCCACTCGCGATGTCGCCACCATTGCACGCCAAATTCGCTAGCATCGAAGGCAGCCGCGACGCTGTAATCTGCCGGCGAAACCCGCTCAAAAATGCTGAGTGTGCGCCGGGTGTGGTAATCGGAAGTGACTAGAAGAACGCTGCGGGCAACGATGCCTTGCAGGCAGCGCGACACATCTTGCGCTTCATCCCTGGTGGAGTGTCCGTAAATCGGACAGACCGTAATTGTGCCAGCCTGCGGCAACCCTTCGACATACTTCCGCGCAATCTCCAACTGGTTCCACTGGTAGATTCTGGCTTCGGCTGGAACATCCAGAATTAATCGTGGTGCGTAACCTTGATCGAGCAGTTCCAGCCCTCGTGCCGGACGCTGGTCCGTTTCCCCGGCCACAACAACCATCACATCTGACTTGCGAGGTTGATTCACAACCAGGAATCGCCCGGAAGTGACAACCAGGCCAGCCAAGAACACTCCTCCGAAAATGAGCACGAGCCGGAACTTTCCCATGGATTCGTTTCCTGCGTTTTGGGGTCAGCCGCGAATGCTGTCGTCAGTCTGTTTGGACAATCCAGACTACGCGAAATCTCGATTCGTGACAGCCAAACCTGCAAGTTACTTCGGTGAGCGTACGTGCGCCTGCTCATCAAGTGCCGAAGTCAACATGTTAAAATCCAGACTGGCTCACACTTCCAAATATGACGATTGAATCAATGCCTGCCGCTTTGTTTTCGGAACTGAAGAGCAAGATTGAGCAGAAAAATGCGCGCGTCGCCGTCATTGGGCTTGGCTATGTAGGTCTGCCTCTGGCCCTGCTATACACGGAGCAAAAATTCTCGGTCACGGGGTTCGATATCGACGCTCGCAAAGTCTCCACGCTGGATCAGGGAGGCTCCTACATTTTCCGCATTCCCGCGACGGAGATTCAGGCAGCGAAAAAGCGCGGATTCAGCGCTACCGCTGAATATTCTCGGCTGACGGAGATGGACGCGATCATTATTTGCGTCCCTACGCCGCTGAACGAATATCACGAGCCAGATTTGAGTTTCATCACCGACACGGCCAAGTCCATTGCTCCCCATTTGCGTGCCGGACATCTGGTGATCCTCGAGAGCACCACATATCCCGGCACGACGGAAGAGGTCCTGATCCCAATTTTGGAGAAAGGCAATCGGCATGGCCTTAAGGCGTCACGGGGCGACGCTTCCAATGGGCAGGAGTTTTACGTCGCGTTCTCGCCCGAGCGGGAAGATCCAGGGAATCAGACGGTGGCGCGACGCGACATCCCGAAAGTGGTCGGTGGTCTTAATGCGAAAGCATCCGATCTGGCGGCTGCTCTGTATGGTGCGATCTTCGCTCGGGTGGTGCGAGTCTCTTCGCCAGCTGCTGCCGAGATGACCAAGCTGTTGGAGAATATTTACCGCTGCGTGAATATTGCGCTGGTGAATGAACTGAAGCTGTTGTCGTTGCGCATGGGGCTCGACATCTGGGAAGTGATCGAGGCGGCTGCAACCAAGCCTTTTGGGTTTCAAGCGTTCTATCCGGGACCCGGGCTCGGCGGCCACTGCATTCCAGTGGATCCTTTTTATCTTTCGTGGAAAGCCAAGGAATGGGATTTCCGCACGCGGTTTATTGAACTGGCGGGTGAGATCAATACCAACATGCCGTATCACGTGCTGGAATCGGTTGGGAAAGCTCTCAATCAGCACAAGAAAGCGTTGAACGGCGCGAAGGTGCTGGTCCTCGGACTCGCTTATAAGAAGGATATTGACGACCTGCGCGAGTCTCCTTCTCTCACCATTATTGAACTGTTGCAGAAAGATGGCGCCCAGGTCAGCTACAACGACCCGTACTTCCCGACGGTCGGCAAGGGACGCAAGTACGATCTGCAAATGAAATGTGCGCCGCTCGAAAATCTAGGGCAGTACGACTGCGTGCTGATCGTGACCGATCACTCGGATTACGACTATGCAGGAATCGTTCGAGAGTCGCAGCTCGTAGTGGACACGCGGAACGCCACGCGCGGCATCAAAAGCCCCAAGATCGTTCACTGCTAAAGGAGGGCCTAAGATTCTCTGGGGACTGTGAACCACAAGCTAAGCGGAATACCGGGAGCTCCTGCCGGTCCACTGGGAAACGAATCTGCCCTCGAATCTACTGTGAAATAGAGCTGGCAACCGACGAAAACACGTTGTTGGCGTTCGCACCAATCAGACGGATGGTTCCCACCACAATTACCAATACCACCGCGAGCATCACCGCGTACTCGGCGACGTCCTGTCCTCTTTCATCCGACCACAGCTGGTACAAAAACTTTGCCACGGGCTCCTCCTTGCTTCCCGGTTCAGTGCTTCTCATGCGAGTGAGAATTGCTTACCAGGTTGACATCAGCAGAGATACCCCTGATATCCCTTATCCTTGAAATGCTAATAACGTGGCGAGGGCCGAACAATGGCTCTTAGGTGTCGGCATATGGCACAAAAGTGCCATATGGCTCAGGCGATCGGTTTTAGGGGCAGGGACTGGTTGACCGCAAAGAGCGCGAGTTCAAGGCGCGTGGAGACCCCAAGTTTGTCGAAGATATTGCTAAGGTGATGCTTCACCGTGTCCTCGCTAATCTTGAAGTACTCTGCAGTCTCCTTATTAGAGTAGCCAGCAACCACGGCTGAAACTATCTCCAGTTCGCGAGGCGTGAGGCCGAATTTCTTCTGCCGCGCTTCCTCACCGGAGGACTGGACCAGCGTTCTCAGGTACTGCACGAGGTTGGAGACGCTCTCGCGTCCAACCCAGTATTCTCCCGCCATCACGGTGTGAATGGCTTTTAGCAGAAGCTGGGTGGCTGAGTCCTTTAACACGACTCCGCGAGCACCGAGCTGCAGAGCCTCGACAATCTGCGCCTTTTCCGCAGCCGCAGTCAGCAGTATCACTCGAACCGCGTTTTGGTTCGAAGCGGAACTCATCTCGCGCAACGCCTCCAGACCGGGATGGCGAGGCATGGCCAGATCCAGAAGCAGGATGTCGGGCTTGAGTTGCCTCGCGAGCCGGACTGCTTCGGCGCCGTCACAGGCTTCGCCGATCACCTTGAGGTCAGGCTCGGTTTCCAAAAGTCGGCGCAATCCATCGCGAAAAATAGGATGGTCATCGGCAATAACAATGCGAGTCGGCTGCGGTCGTCGGTTATCCATAAGCTGCTTCCCGGCGCTGCGGGACCGTGATTTCTAAACGTGAACCTTGGCCCGGATTTGATTCTATCGTGAGTTCGCCTTCAATCAAACGCACCCGTTCTTTAATAACCAGCGGCCCCTTCCCCATTGCCTCGAGTTCAGCCTGAGAGTGGCGGCCTCCGAATGGAAAGCCACGACCGTCGTCTTCGATCAACATGTGCCATGCTCCATTGCGAGAGCCCAGTCGCACCAGCACCTGCCGGGCCTGGCTGTGCTTGCGGACATTGACGAGCGCTTCCTGCACAATGCGCGCCAACTCTCTGCACACGGGCTGTGGCATGTTAAGTTCGTCAAGATCGGACAGGAAGCGGGCGGAAATTCCAGTCTCCCGCTGGAATCTTTCTACGGTGTCAGATAGTAACCCCAAAAGCTTCTTGGAATCTACGTCGAGGGTTTTCATTTGCTGCATCAACTCGCGTAATTTGAGAACTTCTTCGCGCAGTAGACCCTGGATCCGGCTCAACTCTTCGGTCACCAAACCAGGCTTACCGGGGGATTGACGGCGCAACACGTCGACCTGCATCTCGACTGCGATGAGCGATTGGACGGCCCCGTCGTGCAACTCACGGGCAAAACGCGCTCGCTCTACTGCTCCCGCCCGCAGGCGCAAGCGCCGCAACAAAAGCACGTTGTAAACAGCTGGTCCAACCTGGCGGACTAATTCCTCGAGGAAACGCAGTTCCTCCTCGGTATCGCCGGTCAAGGAAGCATCCAGCAGAAAGATTCGTCCCGACCATTCGCGTCCAAAGGCAAACGATACGGTCATCAAACTTGCAAAAACGTGCTTCTTCGCGAGCAAGCCCAGGAATTCCGGTGTGAGATCCCGAATTCTGCCGCCTTGCTTATCAAGTCCCAAGAGGGAAAACTCTGTTGTGTTTCGATTGCCGATCCGTCGTGCATAAAAGGTCACAGCCGGAGATTCGTAGAGATAGGTCTCGCGGTCGCTAGAGGACGGATCGAGCCACCGAAAGGAAGAATCCCCCTCGATGCGGCGCAATTCACCAACAAATACCCGGTAATTGCTAGTTTCCTGGGAGGCGATAACCAATTGTTTGGCTCCATACATGGAGAGCAACTCACCGGCAATCGCCCCGATGGTTCCCGTAAGCCCAGCCTCGACTCTCGCCTTCCCGATCGTTCTGGCAATCACCGCTTTTTCCGCGCGAAGCTGTTTCTGCTGCTCAGCCAAATACCCAAGGAGGATGCCTAAGACGAGCAGATATACCGAACGCATAAAAAGGTGCTTGGGCTCGAAGTCGGTGGTGTTCACCTGCATGAACGGAAGGTGCAACTTCAAACCGTTCACCCAGTCGACGACATTCAGATGAATCAAACAAAAGCCTTCGATCCAAAGCAGCAACACTGCCGCAACCGCGGTTCCTACGGTCTCCCATAAGCCCCAGCGGTACGCGGCAGCTGCAAGAACGAAAACGAAAAACAGAGAGAAGGGATTGCCCTGCCCTATGGCAAAAGCTGAAATGAGAGCTGGCCAAATCACGTCGGCGCTGTGAACCAGCAAGCGAAAAGATGGTGTCGATTCTTGCCGTCGACGCAAGAAAAATATGATGAAGACACCCTGGATGATGTAGAAAGCCAGTATTCCGTAGGCCCAGAGGGAATACCGGACCTCCGCAGGATCCATCCAGATGGCCACGAGGGAAGCTAAAGCGAGGGAAACTCGAGCGGTGGCCAGCCAACGTTCAGTCCGGCGCACTTCACCGGGACCCATGGGGGCCCGAAGTCTCCAGAGAAACCGGTCTCGCAGTGCTTGGAATGGCAATCGATTACGACCGCGCACAAGGAATGATGTTACGCGGATATTATTTGTAATAGCGCCCGAGAGCAAGCAAAACTTCGTTCGAACGAAGCTAAAACCAACATTCTAAACAGGGTACACTCAAGAAGGGTATCCCTAGAAGGTTGCCAGGCCCGGAGATGGTTACTTGAGTAACTTTCGCTCTGGTGTATTGTGCCTAAGAATTAGTATCGAATGAACATGTCCGGACGTTCGAAGTTCTTGATCTCGGCCGCCCTCGGTTTAGTGTGTGTGCAGGCTCTGGCGTCGCTATTTCTGCACAAAGGTTTTGCCCTCACTGCTCTGAGTGACATCACGCAATTCATTTTGCTTCTTGCAGGTACGATTGCGCTCCTGTTAAACGTTCTCGCGACCCGTGGCCGCATCCGGCTGTTTTGGGCCTTGATGATGCTGGGGACCGCGCTCTGGTGTTCGTATCAAGCCTTATGGACATACTTCGAAGTCTTAACGCGGACCGAGGTCCCGAATCCATTCGCTGGGGACGTCGTGATTTTCCTTCATATTGTTCCCATGACCGCAGCTTTGGCGTTGCAGCCGCATGTGCAACAAGACGATCGCACCACCCGATTGGGAACGCTTGATTTTGCCCTGCTGTTCGTATGGTGGCTATATCTTTATTTGTTTGCCGTGATTCCCTGGCAGTATGTGCATGCGTACGAGCCGAGCTACGATTACAACCTCAACATCCTTTACCTCACGGAGAAGACAGTATTCCTGGCCGGCTTGGGCGTGCTCTGGTTCAGAAGCAAAGATTCCTGGCGAATCATCTACGCCAACTGGTTTGGCGCGGGACTCACCTACTCGCTGAGTTCCTACATCGCGAATTGGGCGATTGAGCGGAAAATATACTACTCCGGCAGCCTTTGCGATGTACCCCTGGCGGTCTCCATGGCTTGGGTCACGGTCATTGGTATCCTGGCCCTCCGTTCTTCCGGCACGCAGCAGCCTGCCCGCGTTTCCCGCGGCTACGGAGTATGGGTAGCGCGGCTGGGCATGGTTGCGATTTTTTCCCTTCCTCTGTTTGCCGCATGGTCTTTGTTCGATACTGGAATTCCGCAACCGGTACGCACATTTCGGGTTGTACTCACGCTTTCAAGCATGCTCGTCATGGGTACGTTGGTCTTCTTCAAACAGCATCTGCTGGACCGCGAACTGGTGCAATTACTGACCGACTCTCAGGAATCGTTTGACAATCTCAAACGGGTGCAGGCGCAGCTCGTGCAATCGGAAAAACTGGCATCCCTTGGTCAACTCGTGGGCGGCGCTGCTCACGAATTGAACAACCCACTCACCGCCATGATGGGCTACTCCGATCTGCTGGCATCGACAGAGCTCAGCAGCGAGCAGCGGTCCCTCATGCAGAAGATCGAACAGCAGGTGCGGCGGACGCGAACCCTGGTTTCCAGCCTGCTGAGTTTCGCCAAGCAGGTCCCTGCAGAGAAGACGCTGGTCGACATAAATGCGCTGGTACAGACCGCGGTGAAACTTTGCCTGCCGCAATCGCGTGGCCCCAATGTTCAGGTCCACACTGACTTCGCGAAGGAATTGCCCCGGGTGCTCGGCGACTCCAATCAACTTCTCCAAGTCTGCCTGCACGTCACCAACAATGCTCTCCATGCTCTGACGGATACGGGGGGCACGCTAACGGTGACCGCACGATTGCAGGATTCTTCAGTCGTGCTGGAGTTCTCCGATAATGGACCGGGAATGGAGGAACCGGACCGGGTCTTCGATCCTTTCTACACCACTCGGCCGGTCGGTCAGGGACCGGGTTTAGGCCTTAGCGTCTGCTATGGCATCATTCAGGAACACAACGGAAAAATCACTTGTCACAATCGCCCGCAGGGCGGGGCGATATTCCGTATCGAGCTACCTGCGGTTATGGATCCCACATACGCTTCCGGCTCGATGTCACGCAGCCATAATTCGCCCGAATTGCTTCCGGAGGCGAAAGCCGCTACGGTCCGCTGAGGACGAATCGCCAGAACTCGAGAGCTGTTATTCAGTTAGCGTTTTACCGAGAATGTCACTTTTGACGAATGGAGTTCTGGAACGCTGGAGCAGCCCCGCTCCTTCAGGGCGCCCTGGTACGGTGATTGCGCGTTAGCCCACATCGGCACGTAGCCTGCCTCAACTGTTCATCGTCCCGGAGCCATCAGGCCAATGGAATGGCTCTCCTTTGTGATCTCGTAAGATTGCAGCGGGCCAAGCTTGATCCGGTGCTGGTCAATATCGTAACCAGCATCTCTGTCCATCGCGGGATCGGCAACACCCCCCCCGTTATTCTTAGGCCCCGCGACTCCCTTGGGCGGCGTTGTTGTCGCCTAACTAAGCTCACCGTGTATGCTGTGACAGTCAATCGAAGGCGGGGGGAAACACAGGAGAGAACTCGACAAATTTGTGAGTCGGTAGGTTACAACCACTGCTTCTCGGAAACGCAATTTTGTTTTGATGGAGCGATTCTTAGTCGGGCCAATTGAGTGTCGTTTTGAGCTGTTCCAAAACGTGGGAATAAGGATTGCGAGGGCTAAGACCTCAGCGACGAATGTGAGAAGGCTTCTCATCGCGCCGACTTCTCGCCTCAACACCGACGGGATCGTTTTACGTCGGACTTTCGGTTGGGGCGGCGAGATCGACGGTTCGCTTCAACTGACCGCAGGCGGCGTAAATGTCCCGGCCTCGCGGACGCCGAATGAATGTGGGCACGCCGGCAGCAATCAAAATCTTCTGAAATTGCAACACGCGGCTCTCGGCCGGAGTTTGAAACGCAATCCCAGGGCCGGTGTTCAGCGCAATCAGGTTCACTTTCGCTCGTACTCCGCAGATCAGTTCACCAAGTTCGCGAGCGTTTTGCGCCGAATCGTTCACGCTGTCGAGGAGAACATATTCGAAAGTCAGTCTCTCCCTGTTTCGCAGTGGGAAATTACGCGCAGCCGCTACCAACTTCTGCAAGTTCCACTTGCGATTGATGGGCATGAGCCGGCTTCGTACTTTGTCATTGGGTGCATTCAACGATATGGCAAGCTTCGGTCTCACAGGCTCAGCGCCCAGATCATAAATCCGTGGCACGATGCCTGCAGTTGAAACGGTCATGCGGTACTCCGGAATCCCAACTCCCTCTGCCAACAAGCAAACTGCTCTCATGAAATTCTCATAGTTCAAGAAAGGCTCGCCCATCCCCATGAAGACTATGTTCACACGGTCTTGGGGCGGAGATACTTTCTGGTCATTGAGCACGGCACAAACCTGCCCCACGATTTCGCCAGCGGTCAGATTACGTTTCACTCCGAGCAAGGCGGTCAGACAAAACTGGCAATCCACGGCACAACCGACCTGGCTGGAAACACAGATAGTCGCGCGCTCCCAGGTTCGTCCTGCAACCTTTTCGATGTCGTTCCCAGCCTCGCTCCCATCTCCGGCTTCACCGTCGTCGCCTTCCGGCATCCAGACGGTTTCTACACTTTGTCCATCGGCGAAGCCGATGAGATACCGAACCGTGCCATCTTTGGAGACAAATTTCTTTCCGATCGTCGGAACGCCAAGAGACAACTCTTTTTGTCCCAGGCTCTGCCGGAACTCATGCGAAAGTGTGGAAATCTGTTCGGCGGCCCCGACCCGCTGGCGGTAAAGTGCCTCAAACAATTGCCGCCCGCGGTAAGACGGCTGGCCGGATTCCTCCGCGAACTCAGTAAGTTCGCGCAGGGTCAGGCCCAAAAGCACGTGTGGTTTCTCTTCCGGCATGGTGTATGGAGCTTGAACACCTCTCTTACGATTGTAGAGGAGATGGGGGAATGGCGCAGCGCGATTTCATAGCGCAGATTTCCTCGTAACTGATTGATTCTAAATGGTTAACTGAGCGTTCGCGGGAAGGCTGGAGGGTGTGTAACAATAGTAGGTGCCCGGTGCGGTCTTGAGCGCGGGGCCGTTGGGGAAGAAAAGTTATGGTTGAAGAAGTGCGTAACATCCAGCGGGAATTGTTACCCAACGGGCTAACCGTGATCACCGAACAAATGCAACATATTCGTTCGGCCTCGATCGGTATTTGGATCAAGAGCGGGTCACGCGACGAAGACGCGCAATGGAATGGCATCTCCCATTTCGTCGAGCACATGGTTTTCAAAGGCACGAAGCATCGCTCGGCCGAGGACATAGCCCGACAGGTCGATTCCATCGGCGGGAACATGGATGCCTTCACCGCCAAGGAGTGCATCTGCTTTAACGTCAAGATTCTGGACGAGCATCTGCCCATCGCGATGGATGTCCTAAGCGACCTGGTCCTGAATCCGACCTTTGATGTGCAGGACATCAGCCGCGAACGCGGCGTGATCCTGGAAGAAATCAAGATGGACGAAGACAGTCCCGACTATCTCGTCCATGAAATTTTTACCCAGAACTTCTGGAGAGACCACCCGTTGGGCAAGCCGATCCTGGGAACCAAGGACACTGTGAAAACGTTCGAACGGGATCCCGTCCTTGGTTTCTATGGGCAGCGTTTCGCTCCCGGCAACCTGATCATTTGCGCTGCCGGCAATCTGAAGCATGAGCAGTTCGTGGAACTGGTGGCCAAACACTTCCAGCACATGAAACCAATCAAGAACGGATTTCACAGTCCGCAACCGAAGATCGTTCCACGAATTATCATGCGCAACAAGAAGGCCCTGGAGCAGGTGCAGATCTGCGTTGGCGTGCCGTCCCATCCTATCGCGCACGAGAGACGGCATGCGTCGTATATTCTCAATACCCTGCTGGGCGGAGGGATGAGTTCGCGCCTGTTTCAGAACATCCGCGAGCGCCAGGGACTTGCCTACGCCATTTACAGCGATCTGAATCCATACCGCGATACGGGCTGCCTTTCGGTTTATGCCGGCACCTCGCGAGAATCGGCCGGCAAAGTAGTGCAGAGTATTGTTTCCGAGTTCCGCAAACTCAAACTGGAAAATGTTCCCGAGGAAGAACTGCGTCGCTCGAAGGATCAGCTGAAGGGAAGCTTGATGTTGTCGCTGGAGTCGTCGACTGCCCGCATGTCCAGCCTCGCCCGCCAGGAGATGTACTTCGATCGCTTCTACAGCATGGACGAACTGATCGACAAGATCGAAAGCGTCACCGCTGAAGAAGTGAGGGAGCTTGCCAACGAGTTCTTCATGACCGAGTCGATCGCGGTTACGGTGCTCGGAAACCTGAATGGCCTGAAGTTGAGCCGCGAACACCTTGTCTGCTGAGGCTATCCTTCCGCGTTTGCCATTGTAGAGATGAAGTAACGGGAGTAACGGGACGCTAGCTTTGCGGGCTATTTCGGGGCATACTAAGCAGCAAGTCCCAGATTCGGCAGGGGCAGGGGAGTCGCACTATGCCTGTGCTGGAGCAGAACAGCGGTTCGGAGATTGGGCGCGTGCCACACGCGGCGTTCGAACAACAGCAACGGCGCCGGATGCTGATCGCTCTGCTTGTTCTGGCTTTCGCACTGATAGCGGTTATTATTAAGGACCGCCAGTTCTGGTTTCCCCCTAGTCCAAGCGCTGAATCCGATACTCCAGAGCAGAGTGTCCCTCAGCCTAGTCCTCAGGCTGCCCCAACCAAGAGTGTGACGCCCGTCGCTCCACCGAAACCGGTGGGGCCGGCACCGGGTCACCCGCGGGCAAAATCCAAACGACAGGCCGCAACCGCGCATTCGACTGAAACACAGGATGCGATGTCGCCCGTCATCACCGCGACCAATCGTGCGGTACTGCCGCCGCTTGAGGTTGAGGTCGTAGCCGGCAATCAGCATCGTCCTGTTAACACTGCAGACAGTTCCGTCAAACTGGATATGCAGCCGAGCAATGCGGCTGATCCGGAGCCAGCCGCGCCTTCAGCCCAGAGTCAGGGCAGCGCTTCCGGAGCGTCGAACGCTAGAGCGCAAGTTCAGCTCTCGCCCAGTAGCGCGCAGGTGATTTCTCGGGTGGACCCCAGCTATCCGCTGCTCGCGAAGCAGATGAAAGTTCAAGGCGCGGTCATACTGGAGGCACTGATCAGCAAGAATGGCAGTATTCAAGACATACAAGTCCTGAGCGGACCGGCAATTCTTTCGGAGGCCGCCCGCGAGGCAGTGAAGCAGTGGCACTTCAAACCTTATTACCAAAGCGGCCGGCCGGTGGAAACCGAGGCTCGCATCACCGTGAATTTCACCATATCAACCTACTGACCTCGGCCAAATTGATGTGGGCCAAGCGGCGCACTCTCGCTCGAAGCAACGGGAGAGAATCAGGAATCGCCAAACGGTGCGTAGGCTGACCAGGATCGAATTACCTGGAAACAAAAAACGGGCGTCCGACTCTTTCGAGTCATTGGACGCCCGGGCAGCCCTCCCCCAGAACTGCTCACCTAGGAATGTAAGTCGTTCGCCAATTTTTGTGAATGGCCCGTACGGGCTAGAGTTACCCACCAACGTGCCATCGTGATCGCCACTCGCCAAATCCCAACTCCTGAGTGCCGCCGCCCCCCGTCACCAATCCGCCTTGGGCTTCTGTGATTTTCTTGGTGATGATATTGATGACCCCGTTTACTGCGTTCGCGCCCCACACAATCGCACCCGGACACGAATCACCTCAATGCGGTCGATGTCTTCCAGCGGTACGTCTTGGGTATCCCAGTAAACGCCTCCAAAGAGCGGCGTGTTGGCGAGGCCCTTGCCATCACCAAAGACGACATGCCGAAATTGAAGGGAGGAATTGGAGAAGGCCATCAGCAAGGTCCCGAACTTCGACAAGATTAAAGATCAGATCGAAATGACCATTACCCCCGAAGGGCTGCGGATCGAACTGCTTGAAAGCGAAACTGGGACCTGCTTCCAAATTGGCAATTCCGCCTCAAGTGACAAGGGCAAAGCGTTGCTATCGCTGTTGGCGCAAGAACTGGGAAAGCTTCCCAACCGTGTCTCCATCGAAGGTCATACCGATTCAAGCCCAACGCGGGTCGCCGCGAATACGGGAATTGGGAGCTCTCCACCGACCGCGCCCAACGCGGGCCCGACGATTGACGCACCACGATTGATTGCGAGGCGACGAGGTTTCAGAAGTCCGAGGCTATGCCGATCAGATGGTGCGCACGCCCGCTCAACCGCTCGACGCATCCAACCGTCGCATCTCCGTAATCGTGCAGAATCTGGAACCAAAGTCGCAAGAGCCCGAGAAAACCGACGGCAAGCCTGAAACCAGCGCAGCTCCAAGAGATCCTCCCAAAAAGGACTGATTGCTCGTGTTACCAATCCCGTCACTGCATTGCGGACGCTCATCCGCTACAATAACCGGTTCGTGCCTTACCCAATTCAAGAGGAAACAACCCCGTGATCATTGGTGTGCCCAAAGAAATTTATCCGGGGGAGCGGCGGGTTGCTTTAGTTCCCCTGGTAGTCCCGAATCTTGTTAAAGCAGGATTTGAGGTAGTGATCGAAAAGGGCGCGGGAGTGGAAGCCGGTTACCCCGACGCGTTCTATGCCGAAAAGGGCGCGAAGGTTCTTCCTGATCGTGCTGCCCTCTTCGCGAATGCAGACATCGTCGTTCAAGTCCTCTGTTACGGATCGAATGACGTCACAGGAAAAGCGGACCTGCCGTTGATGCGTCGAGGGCAGGTGCTGATCGGTTTCCTGCGGCCGCTCGGATCGCTGGCAGTGATCCAGCAAATTGCCCAAACCGACGTTACTTCTTTCTCTGTGGAGTTAATGCCGCGTACCACGCGTGCGCAGAGCATGGATGCGCTCTCCTCGATGGGCACGATCTGCGGCTACAAAGCGGTGCTGATTGCGGCCGACACGCTGCCCAGAATCTTTCCGATGCTGACCACGGCTGCCGGAACCATTACTCCAGCCCGCGTTCTAGTGATTGGCGCCGGAGTTGCCGGACTTCAAGCCATTGCCACGGCGCGCCGGCTGGGTGCCGTCGTTTCTGCCTACGATCTTCGTCCGGCCTCGAAGGAGCAGGTGCAAAGTCTCGGAGGACGTTTCGTTGAGCTCCCCATTGAAGCCAAGGATGCGCAGGACGCGCGCGGATATGGCACTGCTCAGGATGAAAGTTTTTACGCGAAACAGCGCGAGTTGCTGACCCGCGTGGTTGCCGAAAGCGACGTCGTGATCACGACCGCAGTCGTCCCCGGCAAGAAAGCCCCGGTTCTAGTGACCGCAGGCATGGTGAAAGGGATGGCGCCGGGCTCAGTCATTTTTGATCTCGCTGGCGAGCGAGGAGGGAACTGCGAACTCACGCAATCCGGCAAGACCATCGTCGCGCATGGGGTCACTATTATTGGGCGCATCAATATCGCAACCGAAGTTCCTTATCACGCCAGCCAGATGTATGCGCGCAATGTGACGTCATTTCTTTTGCACTTAGGGAAAGAAGGAAAACTGCAGCTCAATCTGGAAGACGAAATTACTCGCGAAACCCTGCTGACCCGGGACCACGAAATAGTGAACCATCGCGTCCGCGAATTTTTCTCATTACCAGCGTTGGTTTCGCAAAGCGCATAACGAGTGTAGGCGCGGGCGTCCACGCCCGTGCGGAGTCAACAGGAATGAAGGACTAAACATGAGTTCTGCATTAATCAATGGATTATTCGTTTTCATGCTCGCAGCCTTCATCGGATTCGAAGTCATCCGCCGAGTCTCACCTCTACTCCACACGCCGCTGATGTCGCTCACCAATGCCCTCGACGCCATCGCGGTCGTCGGCGCCATCGTGCTGGTGGGCGAGCATAAGAGCACGCTCTCTTTCGTGTTCGGATTCCTGGCAGTGGTCGCCGCGACCAGCAACGTCGTAGGTGGATTTCTAATCACCGATCGCATGCTCAAAATGTTCAAGTCCAGCCGCCCGACAAAGCCATGACCACCGACTTCGCGGGCAATCAGCAGATTATCGAGATCGTTTACCTCATCGCCAGCGCTCTCTTTATTCTTTCGCTGAAGTGGATGAGCTCTCCAGCCACCGCTCAGCGCGGCGTCCGGGCCGGCGAAATCGGTATGGTTCTGGCGATCGCCGGCACCTTGTTGCACCACGGCATCGTGGACTACAAATGGATCGTCATTGCGCTCGTGCTCGGAACTGGAATCGGAATTCCACTGGGCATGGTGCACATGACCGCCGTCCCGCAACGGACCGCGCTCAGCCACGCTTTTGGAGCCTTCTGCGTAACTCTGGTCGGCACGGCTGAGTTCTATCTCCGAACCCCAAACGTCCCGCGCTTCATGATGGCGGTTCTCTCCATGGAGGTGATCCTCGGCTCACTCACATTCACCGGCAGCTTGATGGCCGCCGGAAAACTCCAGGAGATACTGCCTCAACGCCCGCTTACCTACAAGGGACAGAACTTCGTCAATCTCTCGCTGCTCGCAGCTTCAGTCGCAATCGCCGTCTGCCTCGTAATAAACCCAGGCGCGCATCAACTCTTTCCGGTGATGATCGCCGTCCCGCTGCTCTTCGGTGTGCTCATGATCGTCCCCATCGGCGGCGCCGATATGCCGACCGTCATCTCACTGTTGAATTCCTACGCCGGTCTTTCAGCCGCTGCCATGGGATTTGTCCTCGACAGCAAGCTCCTTATTATTGCCGGCGCGCTTGATGGTTCCTCCGGTCTCATCCTCTCCGTCATCATGTCGAAAGCGATGAACCGCTCCTTCACCAACGTTCTGTTCGGAGCGTTCGGACAGGTGCAGCCTTCCGCCGCGGCGGGGCAAGAAGAAAAAACCGTGCGCAGCGCTACGCCTGACGAAGCCGCTGGAATCCTGGCTGCGGCGAATAAAGTTGTGATCGTCCCGGGCTATGGCATGGCCGTCGCGCAAGCCCAGCACAAAGTTCGCGAACTGTACGACGCGCTCACCAAACGTGGAGAGGATGTGCGCTTCGCCATTCATCCCGTGGCCGGACGCATGCCCGGACACATGAACGTCCTACTCGCCGAAGCCGACATTCCCTACGACCGCCTGATCGAAATGGACGACATCAACGGCGATTTCCCCCAAACTGACGTTGCCCTCGTGATCGGCGCCAACGACGTCACCAATCCCGCCGCGCGCACCGACACAGGAAGTCCAATTTACGGCATGCCGATCTTGGATGTGGACAAAGCCCGCACCGTCATGGTGATCAAGCGGAGCATGAGTCCAGGCTTCGCCGGCATCGACAACCCACTCTACTATCTCGACAAAACACTGATGCTTTTCGGAGACGCCAAGTCTTTCGTGAACAGCATCGTCCACGAGCTATCCGGGAATGCACACAGTTAGTGGACGTGGTGGTGCAGCCGCTCTTAATTTGGGCGCTGCCCTTAGGTTTACCTTAGGTAATTATTCATTGCGATGGAGTTTACTGTACGGTAATGGGTATATACCAGAAAATGCGTTTTTCTTGCCAGGTGTATGAAAACAAAGGCTCTGTTGTGGAGATACCCTCGTAAGAATATCCCTTCTGAGGAACCCCGCGGCTGATTCTTTGGAATCAATCGAATGGCATTGGGCGAACACGAGGTCTTGTCGAAAAGTGAAAGGCAATAGACGTCTTTGAGATGGGAAGACAGAAAAATCCCTCCCGCCTCGGGGGGCGGTCGAGGTTAGCCGCAGCAGCAGACGGGGGCCGAGTCGCGCAACAAAGAAAAGTACTCTTCTGAACGGGATCAACCGGCGGCTGAGCCACCGATTCTCACCACTGTTTGGGGCACGGAACTCGGGACCTCGCTTCCAATCGGGCTTCCACAGCACCACTAATCCGGCCTTCTTCCGCGCCTACCGCTAGTCTGATAGGATCGATCGTGGGGGATGGCGATACCTGTGTCCAGTTCCTCGACCGTTTGGTCCCGCACACGCCAGCCGCTCCTTCAAGGATTTACGCAGGAAGATATTCTCGACGTTTTCTGCTTTGTAAGTCTTTGAAAACATAGAGCGAGGTGGAGATACCTCGTAAAATTATCCCTTTTAAAGGACTTATCGAACGCGATGTCCTGAAGTTTGCTGCTTGTAAGTCGTTGAAAACAGGCAGCTCCAAAGGACTTAGCGCCAGCGATCTGGAGTAGATGTGGGCCTCCAATGAGGAGGGCCGCCTTGGCGCGGGAAAAATATGAATTTGTCAGAGAGCAGAAAGGGCCATTGCTCTTATCAAACAGCTAATGCAGTCATCACTATATTAACCGCATGTGGGTTGCTGGGTCAAGAATAAAACGGCGGCATGCCTCAGAAACCGCAGGTGGTTCTCCTGAACGATGTCGCCGTTTGGAGTCGGCCGTCGCTTCTACAAAAGGGTCAGTCAGTGCAATGGCGATATTAGTGCGCCGGGCTAAACCGGCATGAAATAGAGAATGCAAAATTCTTACGGGAAAGGATTAGCGATCCGCTCGGCCCCGAGTCTTGCGCTGCTACCGCGAGGGACCCAGTGAAGCGTAGACAGGGGTATAGGCGGGGTGGGCCACCGCTGCGAAAACATACAACCCGGACGCCGACGCGGTCAATATGCGCGGAAGGCAACATGAACCGGGGCGATAGCGCAAGTCCTTATTCAGTCCGGCGTAGTCGAAGACCCCAGACGCAACTACTACGCGGTACCGGGAAACCTCGCGAATCTGGGGTGTTTCGGGATCGGGTGTTGACGCTCTGGTGGCGAACTATTCGTCGCCGGAGCCAGAAACGCCGGATCTCATGGACACGCGTCCTCGTTTTGGCTCAGCGATGGTTTCCTCACCGCGAGCGCCCATCCCTTTCCTGATGCTCGCTTCGCCGCCAGTCATCTGCGATAAGAACCGAATGCGTTCTATTTGACCCCCTTGTTGATCGCGCTAGCGTACTTTTTGGCAAGGCCATTGCCCACAAAGTCATCGTAGATCCACATGAACCCGCCGATTATCCCGCATTCATTGTGCCACCGCCTCATCGCTGTCTCCACTTGGCTTGGCGTGTAGTTCTTGTCCCACACGCCCGGGAAAACAGGCACCTTTCCAAAATCCCAACCCGAGCATGGATTGTTTCCTAAACCGCCGGCATAGGCCTGAAGATGTACTCCGTCTACCGTGCCCGTGAGTTTCTTGTTGATTCCTGAAACCACACTCTGCCAATAGCTGGCGTTGACATAAGGATCGGGCAAGACGTGATAGCCGAGTTTGCCCACCATGACCCCGAACTTAACCGTAGTGCCGAGATCGTAGCTATTTTCGTCGTCAAAATCGAGGGCATCAAGAGCCGGGATCGCTTTTTTCAGGGCCTTAAAATCCTTGTACAGAATGCTCTTCGGGCCGACGCCTTGCGCCTTCACCAAAGCAGTGATGTTTTCCCAGTCTCCGTAGTTTGAGGAACCGATGCTGAAGGTGATTCTTTTGACCGTTCCTGCTTGCTTTAACGTGGCCATATCCGCGGCAAATTTCGGATAAGTCTTATTGCCCACATAGACGCCGTTCGAAGTCAACGGAAACTCGCCGTTGAAGTTCAAGTCGCCTTGGCTATTGACTTCAACGCTCCAGACGATGGCTTCGGAGAAACCAGAGTGTTCAATTTCAGCTATGTCCTTCGGGACATTGAAATTCGCAGTCTTATAAAACGGGCCTCCACCAAATATTCCTGTAAACCCCTTCTGAGCGGGTGTGGAGATTTGTTCCAACGAAGTCTGCGCCGGGGCTGACAACGCGAGAATCAGGAGGCAGGTTACAAGCTGAAACAACGGAAACACGAGAGTGCGACTTTCTTGGGAAAACCTGGGCAACAATCGAGTCATTTGAGTTTCCTTTGATGTGAATTGCCATGTGTTGTTGACGAACCGTTGATGGAGTGACCCATAGGACTTGGCAAGGTTTCCCAGGCGTGCGTGGCATGATTCCCCCAACTGGCAGCATCCAAGTATCCCCTGCGATGGGCAAGAGTCAACCGTTGCAATCAGGCCATTTCGCTCATTGACGCGAAGGATGAAGGTCCTAGCGAGTTGCGCCATCGGCTCGCTGCTTCAATATCTGAATCCATTCGTGGTTTGGATCCTGCAAGCAGTCGGCCAATGGCCATCCGCCGATGGAGCATTCTCCGACGCAATCTGTTCTCTAGTCACACTCAATGCATCGTCTTCGACCAGATGACTTCCATCGCGATTCTCACCCAGTGCAATGTTCAGCAGAAGCGCGGCTCGCTGGACGGGTTCGGGGAGCAAGCATCCTCTACGATTAGAAGCCTCCATGCTCAACCTCAGAATTCAGCGCGGAAAGAGAAACCCTCTGCCGTCCCTCGGCGTTGAAGTTCGACGGATCGAGCCAGCGCTCGAATGCCGCCTTTCGTTTCGGCCATTCCGAGTCAAGCATGGAGAACCAAGCCGTGTCACGATTCCGCCCTTTAATGATCATGTGCTGGCGAAGGATCCCCTCAAAGGTGAAGCCCAGACGCAGTGCTGCGCGGCGCGAAGGCGCATTGAGTGCGTTGCATTTCCATTCGTAGCGGCGGTATCCCAGATCTTCGAAAACGTGCCGAGCCATGAGATACATCGCCTCGGTCGCGCCCACGGTCTGCTGCAAACGAGGCGTAAAAAGGATGTTGCCAACCTCGATCACTCGATGCGCAGGCTCGATGCGCATATACGAAGCGTAACCAACTGCCGATCCAACCGCATCACCCGAAGACTTGTCAAGAATGGCAAAGAACAGAGGATCCTCCGAGCTGGCTCTCTCTCTCAGGTGACCATCAAACGCAGCGCGAGTAGCAAACGGCCCTTCGAATAGATAGCGCCACAACCCTTCGTTCTCCTCTCCGCGCGAGCCCTCGTAGAGTGTCTCGGCGTGGGCCTCAGCATCAAGGGGCACAACGCTGACCACGCGACCGTCGAGCACGATGCGTTGCGGGCTCTGCGGCGGCGTCGTGTCGACTTGCGCGCCGACGGGAACAGTCTCGATGTTATGTCTTGACGTCATCACGAACGTCGTTCCTGTTGTTCCAGTCATTTTTCCACAGTCCAGATATCAGAGAAGACATCTTCTGCTGCACGATCGTGCATTCGAATGTGCTTTTTGACATATGGATGACATCGTGGAGACACGAAGACCTAATAACTTTTTACACACTGCAGACACCCGCGTGACACAAGACAAATTCCCGCCTTGTAGCTTGAATTCATCGTGTCCCAAACTGTAGAGAGGGATGCTCGGAGTAGGCATAAACACGTTGAGTCTAACCAAACAGTACTGTTGGAACAAAACTATAAGCAAAAGGAATTGAGCATAAACATGAGCAAAGAAGAACTTCTCCCATCCATCACGCGTTCAGTTGGCCGCCGCTCTTTTATGAAGAGTGGTCTTCTGGCAGGAGGCGCAGTCGTTGGCGCCGGTTTACTATCAAATGCAACTTTGGCCCGTGCACAAGCCAGTGGTCCTATTAATGAGGGCGATGTCGCCATCCTCCGGTTTCTGGCGGCGGCGGAACTGATCGAGTCGGACCTTTGGACGCAGTATGCGGAACTGGGTGGTCTCGGCAAACTTCCACCCATTGAAGTAGATCCGAACGAACACCTGAACCCCTATCAAATAGCTTTGTCGAACCTCGATTCCGATGGCCCGCAATATATCAAGAGCAACACGCTGGATGAAGTGAGCCACGCAAAGTTCCTCAATGCCTATCTCGAGTCCAAAGGAGCCGAGCCGGTCAACCTCACCCCGTTCGAAACCTTAAAAGGAAGCACAGCTCACGGATCGTCAGGTAAGCTGCGCCTTACCAACCTCATGCAGCTTAACGTCGACACCAGTTGGTACGTTCGCTACCGCAGCGCCACCAATCCGGACCTCGGCGCCACCTTTCCTCAGGCGATCACTCTCAATGGAGTTACCGCCATTCCCAGAACCGATGCCGATTACCACGGCGAACACAACTCCAACTTTAAGGGAAACGATCACATTCAGGCGATCGCGAATGTGGCGGCCTTTCACTTCGGACAAATTGAGCAAGGCGGATCGAGTCTTTACGCAGCCATGAGTCAAAAAGTGACGGATCCCGAAGTGCTTGAGATCACTCTCGGCATTGGCGGAGACGAGATCGCTCACTTTCTGGAGTGGGTTGATTTTTCGGGCAACGGAGTGCAAGCCCCGATAGCGCCATTCACGGACTCCATATCGGGCCTGACATTTCCCAACTTTTTCAAACCTCTCAACAAGCTGATTCAGCCCAGCCTGATCTTCCCCGTCCCTGTCGAATTCAGGCCCAACCTCCCCCATGTCTCGATCATTCGTCCGCTAACCGATAAGTTTGCGGGTGCCATGGCTGCGGTTAAAGGGCTCACCGCCAGCGGGCTCTTCATCGGCCAAAGCCAGAAGTTCTTCAACACACTGAACGCTCTGGCCGAGGCGGCTGACGCTGCACAACGCGGAGTCTAACTACTTGTAGCCGCGAAACTTGCCGCGCGGGCGCCGTGCCTGATTACGGTTCACGGTGCCCGTATCTTCATCGCGGCGGTTGACATTTTTTTTTGCTTATCGCAAAGGAGCACTCAATGTTTGAAGGTCTATTTCAGCCCATGCATCTGTTGGTGATTTTCGGAATTGCCCTGCTTGTCTTCGGTCCCAAGAAACTTCCCGAACTTGGCAAAGGGATCGGCGAGGGCATTCGCGGCTTTAAGTCAGCCATGAAAGAACAAGCCGAGCCACCCGCCATCACCGTTAACGACCACAATAAAGGATAAAATCCGGTGGGCCTTGGCTCAGAACTTCTGTTGGTGCTTCTGCTGGGGTTCCTGATCCTGGGACCCAAGCAGATGCACGCCCTGCTGGGAAGGGTGGCGCACGCCAAAACGGAGTTCGACAAGGTCATCCGCAGTTTCAAGTCCCAGGTTGGAGCTGAATTCGAAGTTCCCTCTCAGAGCCTCGAGAACTAACATCCCAACCGCCTGGCGTCCTTCAAGGACCAAGTTCTTCCATAAATCATATTCAGCGTATAACAAACTGTAGCGATTTCGCGGGTCGGCAAGCGAAGCCGTCCCACAAAGGCTGGATAATGAAGTACTTACATACTAGACATTATTTGGCAACACGTGTGCTTGTAAGCGCTTGACAAGATCTGTATCTGTTATTTCGGCCCGTCAAGTTCTGTTCGGCGTGAAGTTCGTGTTGCACGGTAGGGGTGTCCAAGACATTCAAGACATTTAGGTTGCCCAAAGTCAAGATTCAGTTTCGGGGAGGAATGTATGATCCGTAGCCGATTTCTGCTGTTTACTTTCCTGCTGGCACTGGCAGGCTGCTTGCTGACGAGCACGGTGACGTTCGCCCAGTCGTCTACCACTGGCGAGGTTAGCGGTACGGTGACCGACCCCTCCGGCGCGGTGGTGGCAAACGCCCCGGTTACCTTGAAAAGCGTCGAAAAGGGGAACACGCAGACCGCAACAACTAACGCCCAAGGGGGGTATAGGTTTGCGCTGTTGGCTCCTGGTAAATACTTGGTTTCCGCGACGGTGCCTGGATTCAAGTCGATCACAGTGGAGCAGACAGTATCGGTGGGTGCGGTTGCCATCACTGATCTCAAGATGGAGCTTGGATCGACCGGAGTCACCGTCGAGGTGAGCGCCGAAGCAGCCCTACTGCAGACCGACAACTCAGAAATCTCGACCACCATGAACACCTTGGCGGTTGAGAGCCTGCCGAACCCCGGCAACGACCTTAGCTTCATCGCCCAGACTGCGCCGGGTTCCGTGATGAATAACGGAGGCGGCTACGGAAACTTCTCGAGCTTCGGTATTTCGGCAACCTCGAACCTGTTTACCATGAACGGCATGTATGACAACGATCCATTTCTGAATCTGAACAACTCGGGCGCGACCAACCTGCTGCTCGGCAACAACGAAATTCAGGAAGCCACTGTAACCAGCAACGGCTATTCCGGCCAGTTCGGCGGCTTCGCTGGCGCTACGGTCAACTATGTCACGAAGTCGGGCTCGAATCAGTGGCATGGGAACGCGGCGTACTGGTGGAATGGCAGGGTGATGAACGCCAATAATTGGTTCAATAACAACACCACTCCCGTCACACCTCGTGCGTTCGACAACGCGAATCAGTGGGCGACATCCTTCGGCGGACCGATCAAGAAGGATAAGGCGTTCTTTTTCTTCAACTATGAAGGTCTGCGAGTGTTGATACCGGTTAGCCAAACCGTGACCTACCCCAGTCCGGCGTTCCAGGCGGCTACGCTGGCCAACCTGGCGTTGCCGAGCGTGGGACAGAGTGCCGAGATCCCGTTCTATCAGCAGATGTTCAACCTGTGGAACAGTGCCCCGAACGTTGGCCGCGCGACCCCGGTTACCTCTAGCAACAACGGGTGTACCACAGGATGGACTGGGCCAGCCATTACGTGCGCGAACAGCTATGTGGCTACCAACAGCACCTTGACCCATGAGTACCTTCTAGCTGGAAGGTTTGACTTTAACCTGACCAACAACGACAAGCTGTTCATTCGGCTGCAGGAGGATAAGGGTCTGCAGGCGACCTACACTGACCCGATCAACACGGTCTTCAACACGATCAGCGATCAGCCCGAGTACCAGGGCCAAGTAAGTTGGACCCACAGCTTCGGGGTCAAGGCCGTGAACAATTTTGTGGGCTCGGCAACCTACTACAGCGCCATTTTCGGAAACGCCAACCCGGCAGCCAGCCAGGCCGCCTTCCCGGGGTCAATGCTCTTTCTGGACGGGTCGTTTAATAACAGCTCCAACGGGTTCTCTCTGGGCGGAATAGACTTCAACTTCCCGCAGGGCCGTAACGTAACCCAGTACCAGTTTGTGGATGACTTCTCCTACAGCCTCGGCACCAAGCACACCTTGAAGCTGGGAATAAACTTCCATCGTTACCTCATCGGCGACCACGACTTCGGCGCTTATACGACCGGTCTCTTGCTGCCATTCAACATCAACGACTTTTACAGCGGCGGTCCCACCCTGCTACAGCAGGCTTTCACCAAGTTTTCGGCGGTGCCCATCGCTATCTACGGCTTGGGATGGTATGTCCAGGACGAATACCGGGCGACTCCCAGCCTGAAGTTGACCTTCGATTTGCGTATGGATCACCCTTCGAACCCAGTCTGCCAAACTGACTGTTTCGCACGCCTAGCAACGAACTTTGATTCTCTGAACCACAGTGCATCAATACCCTACAACCAGGCAATAGTAACCGGTCAACGCCAGGCGACCAGCAGTTTCACAAATATCATATGGCAACCCCGCTTTGGCTTCGCATGGACGCCACCGGGAATGAACAATAGTACTGTCTTACGCGGCGGCTTCGGACTGTTTGGTGACACATTCCCGGGTCAGGTTTCTGACCTTCTGGCAGCGAATCCTCCGAATAGCAACACATTTGTCGAGGCCGGTAGTGCGATTGCGCCTAACGTCCCGGGCAGCGTCTGGACGACAACGAGCAACGCCAACGCCGCATTCCTCTCAGGTTTCAACTCTGGCGGAACGCTGGCTACCATCGGAGTTACTCCTAACGTCAACAGCGCGAATACCATTAAGGTGCCCGTCTACGAGGAATGGAACCTTGACCTGCAACACTCAATCGGCAACAACTGGTCCATTGACCTTAATTACGTTGGCAACCACGGATATCACGAAACCGTGCTGGACCAGGCAATTAACGCCTGGTGTCCGCCTTCCTCGATAGGGGGTCCTTGCACTCAGCCTTTCAGCGGCCTGCCCAATGCACAGGTACCGGGCAACCTCTCTTCGGTAGCGAATGGGCCCGTGGGCGGAGCTGACGGACGTTTCGGAGTAGTGAACCAGGTGTACTCAGCCGCAGTGTCCAACTATAACGGCTTGACCGCCTCAGTGCAGCATCACTTCAGCCATGGTCTGCAGTTGCAGGCCAACTTCAGTTGGAGCCACGCGCTCGACGAGGTCTCTAACGGTGGTTTCAATCCCTTCAACGACAACACCGCCACAAGTCTGTTATCTCCACAAAACCCGAACATCGCTGACCTGCGGAGTAATTACGGTAATGCCGATTACGACACCAGGAAATATTTTAGCGTAAGTTATGTCTACCAGGTGCCTTATAGGTTTGGACCTAAGCCGCTCCTGCAAGGCTGGCAGCTGTCCGGAACATTCTTTACCCGAAGCGGTATGCCCTACACGGTCACCGACGCTTCAGCGGCAAGCACCTTGAGCAGCTATGGCTTTGGCACAAATTTTGCTAGCGTGTACGCTGGCTATAACGGCGCGCTTCAGCCATCCTGCGGTGTAGGCGCTGCCTCAGCCAACCCTGGCGGCGAAAAGTCGTCGTGCCTCAATGCGGCGGATTTCACCCCCGTGCTGCCCAACGCTTCGGAGCCGACTGCTGGCTTCACACTTGGCACCCAACGCCGAAACCAGTTCTACGGACCCGGGTACTTTGACACCGACTTCACAGTCATGAAGTTTACCAGCGTGCCACACTGGGAAAGCGCAAAGCTGGGGTTGGGCGTGCAGTTCTTTAACATTCTTAACCACCCCAACTTCGATAATCCAATTCGGGATATCTCCAACGCCACTCAGTTTGGTCAGATCACGAGGACGGTGAACACGCCGACCAGTATTCTGGGATCGTTCCTCGGTGGCGATGCGTCGCCCCGGTTGATCCAGCTGACGGCGAAGTTCAACTTCTAACGCAACGTGAGTATCAAGGCGGTCTCGGATAGAGTCCGCCTTTTTCTGTCTTCCCGTCTTTTCTGCGCTTTCGTTTGAATTGGTGTTTCGACTACAATGTTCCTCATCGGGAGGACCCACATGAGAGCCGTAACACTCCGTTTCTTCGTACTGGCGTTTACCGTCGCGCTCGCGGTGACGGCTTTCGCGGACGATCAGGAAAAGGCAACCAAAGAAATAAAGAAAATCACGTCAATTTCAGTGGACTCAAACATGCGGAGCATGGTGAACCGCAGCATGGCGGATATGCTGAAGGCCAGACGGCTGGACTTGGCGAGGGAACGCCAGGAAATGAACCTGAATTACGGGGGCTTGTTCTTGGCTCAACAACTGGCTGCAAGCGGCATCAAGATGGAAGACATTGCGGCGCAGCTTAAATCCGGCAAGACCATCTTCGACATCGCCAATGCCAACCACGCGAATTGGAAGCAAATCAATTCCGAGGCCAAAAAGCTTAACAAGAAAATCGATGACAACATCGAGAAGTACTTTGCTGATACCAAGAAACAAACCGCGCTCAATCAGGCCGATGACTACGACGCCAAAGCAGACAAAGTTCCCGCTGACTCGGACATGAGTAAGGACGAGTATGCCGACGCGCAGAAGCGCTACCAGCAACTGCACGACCTGGCTGGTTCACAATTGCCCACCGGAGACGCAAATACGATAAATCAGCAGGGCGCGCCTCCACCCGCTTCTGCTAAACGCTAGAATGTGTGCATGAACCAGAGTTTCTTGGAGTGACGGTGGAACCAGACCACGAGTCCCTACTGTCCTGTACCGTAAGTTACCGACATAATTCTTCCGGGTCTTTGAAAGGGCCCGAGTTTGCTCGGGCCACAAACTAACCACAGCACATTTGGTGCGGGAGATCCCTCGGGGTGACCAACAATCTTTCCCCGTGCCGGAAACCATGGGGGCACTCCGACCAGCCGCGTTTTTCCTTTCTGGTGAGCGCTGTTTAGGTGTAACATCTTCCCAGTGTTTTGTCCTGCCTTCACCCGGCCCATTGGGAGGGACAGCATGGTTCATTATCGCTCCGTAGCCCTTGTGCTTCTGCTGTCCTTTCCACTTCCCCAGGTCGTTGCCCAACATCAGACCGGCAATCTCCGCGTGTACGTCACCTATCCAGATGACCGTGCTGTCACTGTACAAGTAAAGGTTGGCCTCATCGGCGGATCGAGCAACAATGAGGTCGCACAGACTTTTACCAATGATCGGGGCGAGGCAACTTTCCTGAACGTCGCTGTCGGCAACTATCACGTATCGGTTAGCGGGGAAGGTATTCAGCCTACACAGAGTGATTCCTTTATCGTCGATGAGCGCAAGAATACCCAGTCCGTTTTGGTCAGAGTACAGCCCACCGCGCAGAATGGTGAGGCGAACACCAAGGCAGGCGCACCGACTGTTTCGGCCAGCGATCTTAAGGTGCCAAAAAAGGCCAGCAAAGAGTTCGACACGGCGACTAAGTTAATCGCGCAGCAAGAGTGGCAAGCAGCTGTCGACCCACTGAATAAAGCCTTGGCCCTTTATCCGGACTATGCCGAGGCCTACAACAATCTAGGCGTAGTTTACGCCCGTTTGGGAGAGTCAGAGAAGGAACGGCAAGCTCTGCAAAAAGCCATCGCCGCGAATGACCACTTTGCTCCAGCTCATGTAAACCTGGCCCGGCTGGAAATGAAGGAGCAAGACTTCGCCGCCGCCGAAGCCCACTTGAACCAGGCGACCGCGGCTGATCCAACCGACGCGCGTGCTTTGGTCTTGCTTGCCCAAGTCCAACTTCTGAACCGCCACTACGAGGATGCGATAGCCAGCGCTGGCAAGGTTCATGCCATGGCCCATGCCTCTTATGCCGTTGTCCACTACGTCGCGGCCCGCGCCTGCGAAAGACTGAACCGTCTTTCGGACGCAGTGACCGAACTTAAGCTCTTCTTGACTGAAGAACCCTCAGGAGAACGCGCGACCGCAGTCCGCCAGGAGATGGCCGCCATTCAAAAGGAACTGCAATAGACAACGCCATACACAGGTAGCCGCGAACGGCGATGCAGCCAATGCCGACCAGCCTTTACGGCGTATTCCTGGGATTCGATTCCTCAGTGCGCGTCGTCCAGGTCTCAGGCAAGATTATTTTCTAACATAAAAGAGGAGACCCTTCTTGATAGGCAATCCGAGCTTCCTGAGCTTCTCACGTTGACGCACAAAGTCCGCGATGTTCCGGTCGAGAAGTCGCAAAGTCTTTTCTGGGAGGATTACCTCATCACGCCGCACACTGTGCAGCTTGTGGACATATACTGGACTACTTTCCTGAATAGCCGTCCGAGCGATCGAGCGAAATTACCTTGCCTCGATAGGAAGCCGTTCGCCGTACAAACTCCTCAATCTCATCAAGAAATCGGCGAGAAAGCTGAGCCGCTGCCTCTCCGGGCGGAACAGCAATTTCGATGTAGGTTCCGTGGGCCAGCAGAAGTGCAAAAGGCACAGTCCCCTGTCGGGCAAGCCATAGTCCCTGCCGCAGGCAACGGGCAGGTAAAGTCTCGCCAATATCGATCTCATCGTGCTGTAACGGACCAATGACCACGGGAAAATGTTGGCTGCCCAATAGGTGGGCGATGGTTAGGGGCATTTGCTGCCCAAAATGACTATGAACCCCAATCAGTTTGGCATTCGCCAGTTCGGAAAACATTTTGTCCAACGCAAGCTGAAGGTCGACGCGTCCTGTTGGCGGAAATCCGCGGCCAGCGGTGATTAGGTCTTGCAGAGGCTGTTTCCCGAAATGGCGCTTCAGCACATTCTCCACCAGTGGAAGTGTCGCGTTCTTAGTTTCCTTTATTTGAAGTTCCTCCACATTCCTAGACTGCTTGAGAAACGCTGTGCCTTTTCCGAAGTTTAGTCCTCGGAGTTATCGGTGCTCATGGCAAGCAGGACACAGCGACGAACCCAAGAGTCTGCTCGGCACAAAACCTATATACGACCGGGGTCAAATTCCAACTAGAGACGGGGAACCTGTTCGGCAGTGCGAGACCGCAGAGGCTTGAGCCACCGCGAGGGAGGCCATTTTCTGTGCTAAGATTCGCGCACCGGAGTACGGGAGTTCCGTGGTCCTTATCGCCCCGCACGTTCGGGAGACTCCGAGACGGGTTCCCGCCCCGCCAGACCGTGCCTTTCTTGCGCCCGCTTATCACCCTGCTCTGTGATCTTTTGGATCGCAACTTTGAGCCAGGTAAGAAGCTTTATAACCCCGTCCGCTCCTCAGCTCCCGATCAAGGAACAGACCGCCGGAGCAGGCACAACCTTTGCAGGCGAACCTCTTTCAGTGTAGGCCGCGCTCGATTGTGCGGATTCTATGCTGATTGCACAACCCTGTCGCAACGTCTTTTCTGCTCTGGCCACGTCATGGATACCGCGGTACATCGACGAGGCGGAGAAACAGCTGGGTGCAATTCCAGCCCGGCACGCCTTGTCAAAGTTCCCCAGGGCCAGAGTGTTATCGACCGCGGTTCCCGCTCCGGCCCGATAACATTCGCCCAAGCCGCTACAACCCCGCCACCAACCGGCGGAACAGGACTGCTGAAACAGGGCAAATGCTCGCTCCGGGCTTTTAGGGACACCGGTCCCCGCGTAGTACAGCGATCCCAAGATGAAGCAACTTTCAGCATCGCCGCGGTCGCAAGCACTCTGGAAAAAGCTCCCACCGCTTTCCGTCACCATGCGAAACACGCCTGTGCAGCTATGCGGCACTCCGAGTTCGCAGCCGTGGGCGAAGTCTTTGCCTGCCTCTGCCGGGTCGCGTGGGACCATGCGGCCCTCACTCAACGCCGTCCCTAGAATCATGCATGCAGACCCTGAACCGTGGTAACACGAGATGTTCATCACCCGAACCCAAGTCTGACAAGCCGTTCCGCGGCCTTCCAAGCACGCCTTGCGCCAGAACTCAGGGTAGGCGCCAGGATGATTCTTGCCCACAAAACCAGTTGTAAACATGACCGCGAACAGGCATATCCACACTCCCATAAACGCAAAGTTCGTTTTCTTCGGACTCCAAGTTGGGATTCGAAGGCGGGCGGCGAGAGCCGCGCTTGCGCGGTCGAGCGCTCGGACGGTCAAATTTAGCGGCGGAACGCAAAGCAGCTTGTCATAGAAAGTGGGCACCCCCAGCCAGCCCAAAAGCCAATACAGAACGAATACAGCGACGCCATACATCGCGCCGAACACGATCTTGCCAAAGTCCTTTCGCGGAGAGGTAGCTGGGTCGGTCACCAGCAGGTGCAGGCCAAGGAACACGGCCGCGGGAATATTGGTGTCGATGAAATAGTAGAGACCGGTTGAGTGTGTGAACGCAAGGTTCATCGCATACAGGGCTGCAGCTGCTGAAAGCGTGACCAGGGTTACTGAAAATAGGGCCTGAACCACCAGGCCCAGCAGGAAGATTTCGAGGTAGATGTGGGGAGGGCGGTCGAAGGAAACCGCAATTTCTTCCCCCCAGGAGATATGGGTGGCGTGGGTGACAATTAGGCCGATCGAAAAAACAAAGAGCGCGATCGCCGACGGATTGAAAATGTGCACGCGACGGCCCTCCCGCATCCATGTAACGAACTCTTTGCAGAGCACACCGGTAGCTAGCATTAGGAACTGCAGGAAGAACCAATCTGGCTTGAACCACAGAAAGAGGTTCGTACTCAGGACGATGGGAAACGGGCCGAATCCAAGTATCCATTGATCACGACGTGACCAGGCCACCAGCATATCGAGAACATAGACGAAAACGAGTTGAGCGATGATTAACGGGGCTTGGTGGTACACCTCGCGCCAGTACCATCCCCAGTAGGCGTAGATGGACAAATGCATGACCAGTTGCACGTAGTGCACAGGCTTGGGGAGAAATTCATAGCGCAGCTTGCGCCCACTGCGGATGACCTGTCGGCTCAGCAAGATGAGCACAAGGAGCAATGTCGCGGCTGCTGCTAAGACAGACCACCTAAGTCGCGTATTAGCGTTCACTGCCGGAAGAAAAACAAAAAAGGCGAGAAAAACAGTCAGAGCAAATGCCAATCGCAGCGGGGGAATCCTATTTGCTGGAATCCGTTTGCCCTTTGTTGAAATCGCCACTTGTTCCACCTGTTAGAGCGGCACAACCACTGCTTCACGCCCGATGCCGAAGCGGGGAGTATACATCAGAGCGCGCCGTCGCAGGGAGCCGATGCCGCGCGTGTCGGCACTCGTCGCCTACAGAGATTTTCTTGCGCGCTGAAAAGACGCCGCTCCCGATGTAGCGGGACAATCACGCCTCGTTGCTTGCTGTTTAGCGATAACTGTTGAAACGAGGTCAGCATGACTGGAATCCGGTCACAACGAAGCATAAAAAGAGGTCCCATGCTGACCATCTGTTTGCAGTCAGTTACGGCTCTTTTCAAGGGAGGCGATTACACTCTTCCTATGACATTAACTCCTAAAATCTTTTTCGTTTGCAAAGATTTTCAGGGTGTCTACGCAGCGACTGCGGTTAGTTGGGCTGTCACAGGCGTGAGCTGGGCAACTGTGGAGCGTAACGCACTGAGGATAGCCACGATGATCCTGCGACCGCTGGAGGTTAGCTGGTAACGGTGTGTGCCCACGATTTTGGTGATCAGGGCGTGAGCCCGCAGCAAGCGAAGTTTGCGGCTAATCCAGGCAGAGTGGCGGCGTCTCTGTTGTTTGTCGTCGGTAGTCTGGGGGAAGAAGATGGCGCGGAGATCGCGGTTGCGGAAGCCATGGATAGCGAACTCACCGTGGTTGATGGCGGAAAGGAGTGCTCGGTCATCGGCTAAGGGACGGAGGGCACGCACCCGACGGCCGCGCCATTGCCGTGGTTGTTCCAGTCGCTGGAGCAGTTGGTCGAGGGTAGTCGTGTCGTCGACGGTGGCGAAAGCGTCCAGATACCGTGCTGCAGCTTTGTGGGAGATCTGGGCTCGGCGGGGTAAGTCGGCAATGCCCCGGCGCAGTCGACGCCAAGCGCGGGGTCCTTTGCGGTCTCCCTCCTTGCGTCGGTAGACGCGGAAGTCATCGGCGTTGTGGATGGTGGCCTCGGCGCGCAGGACGCTGCCTTTCGGAGTATAGGCCTTGTCGTAAAGTTTCACGGAGTTGCCATTGACGCTGTGCTTGATACGTACTCCCTCGGCGCGGCGTTTAAAGTCGCTGACGACTTCTCCGGAGAAGCTCTGGTGTAGCTGGCCGTTGGAGTTGATGTGTTTACCGAGAAAACGCATGACGTCAGGGCTGGAAAAAGTGGTCATGGCATGGTTCACCCAGCGGGGATAGAAGTGCCGCAGGTCGGCGGCATGGTGGAAAACCACATCGAGAGCCCACTCGTGCTGGTAAGTAGACCAGTAATAAGAGATGGGGTGTTTACGGAAGATCTCGCCATGAATGGGGTTGAGCTGGCGAGCAATGCCGTTGAGCAGCTTGGGCCATTTCGTTTGGAGCTGACGATCCATCAAGCGCTGAGCTTTGGTCCAGTTGGCAATGTAAGGGAAGCAGTTATCATGCTGCAAGTACTCCAGACCGGCGGCTTGCATCTGCCGCGCCAGCCATTCCCGTCCGTTGAGGCAGATCTGAATGGAGAAGGGGAACCAAGTTTGGATGCGGGCATTGAGAAAGCCGAAGACAGGATGGATCTGGTAGTGGTAGAGGAACAGGCATTTGCCAGGGGCTAGCTTCAACTCTAGTTTTTTCGTCATTCGATTGCGATGGATCTCGAACTTCCAACAGGGTTCGAGACAGCTGAGCACGCACACCAGACCGGCGCGGACGCCATCTTGGGCCAGGATGTCGCGGGCGATGGTCTCTTTGTCGAACTGACTGGAATTGAGATACTTCACCGGGCGTCGGCAATCTTTGGCTTCAGCCAAGGAAGCTTCCTTCAGGCGCTCAGTGACCTTCTCCACATGCTCGCCAAAATTCTTGAGGAAGACTTGGTTCGTCCAGAGATAGCTCATCATCCCCTGCGGAGTGGCGACGGAGCGCAGGTGTCCACGAAATACTAAGCGGTCAAATCCTGAAAGTGTGCCGGCGATCTTGTCCTGGTGTTTGGCGATAAACTCATGCATGGGCGTTCTCCTCCGTATCGTTGTTGGTCTTGGAATAACCTTTAATGATACGCAGATGGGGAACGCCCGTAACGCAAGCGGTCAGCAAGCGCTAGTACGATTTAAGGGATTACAACGAAGGGTTTGTGCATCGGCCAAAACTGGTTGCTAACTGCTGACAGCTTGAAAGCTTACGACAGTGTTTGGTTGCGGCTATGCCGCGCTATGAAAGAGGATGTCAAGAGAAAAAGCTTCTCCCCGCCCCTCCGGGAGATGCGGGTGTGGTGACTTACATCCAGCCCCACCTCATTCCTCACCACATCCTTAGAGGGGTTATTGGTTTTTTCGCTTTGGCTCGCCGCACTTTCCCGCGGCGATGCCAACCCCACTTGCTTGTCCCCACTCGACGGTTTCATGAAGTCAGTGGCGCTCGACGCCGTTCGGTTCCAAAGCTACGCAAGCTAAGCGTTGGCTTAAGTGCCAACCAAGATCCTATCTGAGGCTCGAGGCCTATAGCTTTTTTGGGTTATCCGAGGGGGCATAGGATTGACTCGGAGACTCGGTGCTGGACTACCGCACCCAGAGTGCCTGAATGAGTGTATGGATACTCTCCCTCGAACCCGAGCTTCGCACGAACCGATTGGCTACCACCGAGGCATGGAAACCTTGGGAGATCACCTGGGTTCTATTCGATGCTCAAGCTGCTTGCGTCTTCAGTTGTTTGGCGTCGAAACGTTCCTCCTTCTTCCAAAGTGTCAACGTAATGGCCGCGATCTTGCGCGCCAGCGTCAGACGTGCCATCTCCGGCTTCATCCCCTGGGCCAGCAAACCCGCGTAGAAATCGTGGAACGGTCCCATGCCACAGCTGGCCCGGGTGGCCGCACTCTTAAAGATTTCTTTCATCTCATGGTTGTGATTTCGATTCAGACCACGAATCTGCTGGGGTTTCTTGGAGCGTTGCAGTTGTCCGCTCACAAAGCGGAATTGCGCACTGTCGTGGGTCGCAATGCCCAGCCCGCTGTAGGTCCAGAGTTGCCGCTTGCTGCGGAACCGGTGCGGGGTTTGCATCAGTGCGATCAAGCGGGCAGCGCGAATCGGACCGATGCAGGGGATCTGGCGCAGCAGTTTCGCCGCCTTATGTTTCCGGCTCTCGGCCAAAAACTCGGGTCGCACCTCTCGCCGCAAGGCCTGCAATCCATCCAGTTGTTGATAGAGCAGCTCCGCCCGGCGGCGCACGCCGGCTTGCGGAATCTTGCTCAACCATTCCTCGCGAGCGCGTGCCGCATAAACCTGGGTGCCGGCACAGGGGATGCCCCACCCTCGATACAGCGCCTTCAGTCGATTCATCACGCGCGTCAAATCTTTGCTGATGGTCTGATAACTGCGCCCCAACTCGCGTAGCGTCCGTAGTCCGTTTTCCCCGTGGTAGACCGGTCGCAGCATCCCGGTGCGTAACAAGTCGGCTAGCTTGCGCGCATCCACCTTGTCGCTCTTGCTGCCCTCCTTTAACAAGGCATTGCGGCGCGGATTGCAGACCACAATGTGCTGCAACTGCGGCTGCAGCAGATCATACAGCCAGGCGGCCCAGGTGCCTTCTTCCCAGGTCACATGCAGCTCGCCCCGCAAACCGTGGATAAACTGCAGAATGCTGCTGGCCTTGGTTTCGATGACGGACTCCATCACCAGCTTCCCGCTTTCATTCAGGACGGCGATCACAATGGCTTCCTTGTGCAGGTCCATTCCGATATATTTGACCTCGTAACTCATTCGAGTTGCCTCCTTGGGGGGAGAGTATCCGTGCTAACCCTTATCTTTCCCCTCAGGGTCAAAATGCCATTCTCTAGCCGACTTGCCTATGTCCTTCTGTAGTCCTCTCACACCCGATTCGCCATCGCAGTTACTCCCAAGCGCCGCCGTAGCGGAGCGAAGCCCTGCACAGCGTAGCGCAGCGGAGGCGGCGCCCTTCGCCGCTTAGCAGGGCGCTCTTTCATAATGCATTGACCGCAGTCGTTTTCCTAGCGGATCGCCGAGGAGTAACTGGAAAGGTAGAGGTCTAGCACTTTTGCCGTCGCTATACACCCACCCGTCAATTGAAGCGTGGAGTTGGCGGTAACTCAAAGGGGTTCTTGGCGAAAAATCTCTCCAGGAACTCCCTCCAGGAACTCCCGTCAGAAACTCCCAGTCGTGGTTTTAAGCCGCGGCAGCAACTTCGATGATTTGCAACCCTAGCTGGGCGGCTTTTCGCTTGAGATGGATGACCTGCTGTTTGCGGTGTTGGGCCTCATAGAACTCGGCTCCTTGGTCCACATATTTCATTCCGTAGCGCAGCACGCGGTAGAGGAGCCGGGCGAGTTTGGCGGCCATCGCCTTGGTCGCCACCGGAGGCCCCAGCCGAGTCCGAAATCGGCGGAACTGCGCCCCCAAATAGCTGTCGCTCTCCCGTAGAGTAGTGGCCGCCATCCTTAAGACAGTGGTCGCGCGGTTGTTGGTGGGCATGCGACCTTTCCCAATGACTTTGCCCCCACTGATTTTGTTGTCCGGAGACAGCTTCAGCCAGGAAACAAAATGGTTCTCGGTCTTCCACTTGCTCATATCCCATCCTACTTCGCTGACCACCGTCATCGCCGCCATGACATCGATGCCATCGATCTGGGTCAGGTCCACACCGGTCATGCGAAACAACTCTCCTCGCAAGTTAAACTGTGGATTGCCTTTCTTCTTCTTGCGCCGTCCCTTTCGGGTCTCTTCCGGCAGAGTGGCCCCCTGGGTCCGATCCTCTCGTTGCGCGAGGTACTGTGCCAGCTGCTGATCGCATTCCGTGATCTGTTTCTGGCAAAACTCGTATCCCGCCTGTTCCTGCCGCAACACAAACAGCTGATCCTCTTGCCAGTTGCCCTCCAGAGCCTGCGCGATCTCTTCCTCGCTGGCCTCCACCCGGCAATCCCGATACGCCGCCAGTTCCCGGGGATCGCGTTGCCCATCCAGAATCGCCTTCAGGATGGCCTGCCCAGTCACCCCGCTGATGTCGCTGATCACGTTGGCCAATTGGATATTCA
The DNA here is from genome assembly GCA_963796095.1 of uncultured Acidobacteriota bacterium. GTDB lineage: Bacteria > Acidobacteriota > Terriglobia > Terriglobales > Acidobacteriaceae > JABDBE01. The sequence continues at coordinate 236,494 of CAWCKL010000040.1, read as the reverse complement.
TCTGCGTCAGCGCCTTCTGCATGCGCTGAATGTGGCGACCGGTACTCCGCACCAGGTCTTGGCGCTGCCGCCAGTACGTCCGCAGAGTACGGATCTCCCGCGACGGGCGGAACGAATTCCGCAATAAGCCGTACGTGTGCAGCTTCATCAACCACTGGCTCTCCTGCACGTCCGTCTTCCGCCCCGGCAGATTCTTCGTCTCGCGCGCATTCACCAGATACACTTCCAGACCCGCCTCTTCCAAGATCTCGTAGACCGCGATCCAATAGACTCCCGTAGATTGCATCGCGACCGTACGAATCCCACATTGCTTCAGCCATTCCGCCATCGTCTTCAGCTCGGCGGTGGTGCAACCAAAGCATCGCACCGGTTGGGGGTCGCGGCTCGGCGGTACCGCTACGTAGTGGGATGCGTTGCCGATATCAATGCCCGCAGCCTGGGGATGCACCACCTCCAGGCTGAGGTCTTCGCTCTGCATCTGGCGCATCATCTCCCGCCGTTGCTTGCGGTTCATCTCGCTCCACTTGCCCGGCGTTGCCTGGCCACTGGCTTTCTTGCTTGGCTTCTTGTCTTGCTTGGCTTTTTTCGCTGCTTGGCTTTTCATGCTAACCTTCTCGGGTTGAATTCAACCTGGCCCGGCCCGGGCGGCGAAACTTATACAATCTCTCCATCGGGGTCCGGGCCTTGATCCTTATTCAGGACAATCCCGCCACCATCTTTACAATCGCCAATACCGGAGCCATGCTTAGCCTCGGGCAGAAATGCTCCAAAGAAATTGCGGCCTTAGCTGCCGAGCAGGCTGTGCTCAGATTCTAGTGCTGCACGACCAGCGAAATCACGTGGGACTCTGAGAGACTCTGAGGGAGTTCCTGGCTCATACAACCACCCCCAAAGGGGACCCCAAAGGGGTGGCCAGTGCTTAGCACCCTATCGACAAGTGCGCCAGCGCCGAGCACCCGCGTGGACACGAATGTCTCCCGCCGGGGCACTTGCGATAGGGGGATTTGGACGAAGCCGCTGGCGTTTGCGGCGGACGCGGAGGGCTATATAAATATTATGGTATGGGGATTCAATGGCCGTTTCGCCATCTCATCGCCCTCAGGCCATGCTAACTGCCAATTCTGTTGAAAACGTGAGTTCATGCACAGACGCATATTATCACCTGCAGTCGAGCTCTTGCATCATCCCACACAAACTGCCGCCCCCGAACACGCGATAGCGTCCGCCGCGCCAGCGGCTTCGTCCAAATCGCCATCTCACTTGCTGAACCATAGCGACGACGCTGCCTGGATTTGAATCAACGAGACGCCAGAACTTACTCGTGACCGAAGCACCATGTTCGCCGTGGGGATGCCCGTCCTCTGAAAAGACTTCTCACAGTCGGCGGTGGAAGGCCCCCGCATATTCCCTTCCATGTATGCCAGACCAGGACAACGAGTGCGCGTTCCTACGTGGGCGCAAGTCGAGCAAGTCGGAAGATCGCGGGCAAGTATTGAGCGGACTTCGTTCAATTGCGGCGAGTTTTGCCAGATCTCAGAGAACTTCTGCATCCAGAGATTGCCGCTAGGCGGAGGGAACTGGACGCAAGGAAAGACATCTCCATAGGGAGTAATGTAGCAAGCGGTGTGGCCGCGCTGCACGGCAAACCGTCCATGATGTCTTCACCCGGCGCCGGCGGCGGAGCGCAGAATTCTTCCACGTTCCCGACGAGTTCCGAGACATTCAGAGATCCTCCCCGGGCGAGTTTCAGTAAATTGTCACGGGTAATTTCCATGCACCTGTGCGGGGCTCGTATTTCATTCTTATCACAACGGATTTATGGGATCTTGCGCAGTGCAGCACTCCCTCGTCTTAGTCCGCCGGTTTCAGGGCGTAGTATCCGCGGCGAGTCTGCAGGTTTAGTTTTTCCGGCCGCTGCAAAGTGACTTTTAGGATGTGAAATTTCCCGTCGAGTTTCTGAGGCGAAAACCCCAGTATATAGAAAAGCTCGGGAAAAGCCGTTCTCTGGAAGCCCTCGTCGACATCGTTTCTGTTGTGGTAGAAAGTTCCGCCAGTTCCGCTTGCAAAGTCGACCAACACGTCCGATGGTGTGGAAGTACTCCCGAACTCAATCGGGCTGCTTGTCGATAGACCGCTCGGGTCCAGAACGTTGATGATCACTTCCGCACGCAGAGCCTCGTCGAGGATCGCTGTCGCTTCCTGCTGCATTTCGGCAAGCGGGAATCCGGGAGAAACCAAAATGATGCTGCGCTGACCCGGCATGCGGGAGGTTCTGCCAACTACTTCCCTCAAAGCGTTGAACGAAGACTGGCTCTCCGCCCGGCCAGCGATCAATACTTCGGCAGCAGTATCTACGGCCAGCAGCCGAGCTGGGCGTCGGGCACTCGGATCGCCAGCGAATTCACACTGCATCGCCTCGTCAGTCGCCTGCCCCAAGGCCATGGCATCGTTCTTGTTCTTGATCAGGTCCGCCTGATCGTAGCTGATATTTGGACAGCGAGTCGGTCCCGTGGCCGTCAGGGAATGCGGCCGAATGCGCCGTAGTGCGTCGTTCAGCTTCGATCGATCATCCGTGAAATCAAGCTCAATGTTGCCGGAAAGAGTGAAGATCGCCGCGCGATCCCTGGCCTTCGGCGCAGAAAGATAACGTTTGGTCGCGTCTCCGGCGCGGGTGAGGTCAGCCAGTGTGGCATGAATGTCATCGAACACGTAAGCCGTATAGCGTATCGGTGCGGCGTCTGCCAAATACACCGGCCCTTCGCCGGCAGATTCTCGTGCCGGCGCTATAAAGAGACTGCCCGGCCGTTCCAGGGAGAACTGCGTGATCAGTTGCGGCTTGCGGTCGTCGAGCAGCCGAAAGTCGGGTTTTTGAAGATAGTCGACCGTGTGCCCTTGCGAATCGCGCGCCACGGTGGGCACCAGCACGAGTTTGACGTTGGCCTTGAATGTCGGCACTTGATCGCCTGTGAGTTCTGTACTCGCGTTTGCTGTCGCGACCACAGGCGCCAGCGGTTCGGTTTTCGGCAACGTCTTACTCACTGCGATCCGCGAACTTGCGACGGCCTCAGCCTGCTTTTGTCTCTCCGCGATCTCAGCGATTTGCTTGTTCAGAATCGCCGCCATGATGCCAGTACCTCGGCGCAGATCCATCGACAAGGGAAGGGAAACTACTTCAGCCGGCGGAACGGTCGCAGCCGGCGGCGAAGGCGGCGGCTCTTCGCCGGTTAAGACCCGCGCCCGGGCCGCGAACTTCTGCCAGTGCTTGAAGGTCAACTCATTATGCCCGCAGTGGCCGGAAGCGACCGTCGGGCAAGTCAGGTTTACGGCTCGCAACGGCAGCACGAAAGTCGTTCCATCCGCCAGGTCCACGTCGCCATAGTCAATTACCGTGTTCACTTGTTGAATTGGAAATTCCGCCTCGACCTCCGCCACTCTCCGTTCCAGCCGCATCAACTTCAAATTCGATTGGTTGATCCACAACCGGCCCCGATAGCCAGGAAACGTGGTGGCGCCCGACGAAGCCTTGAGATACCAGGACCGATTGTTCTCTCTCTTAACTCTGAAGTCAAAAATCAGGACCTGGGCCGAACGCAATACATCCTGCTTCGTGAAATTGAACTCCGCGGCGGTTCGCGGCAAGAAAACCGTCCTCAGGCCCGTGGCGAATTCCCCTTCCGACCAGGCTCCGGACGAATCCAGCGTCACCGATTGCGCAGGTTTCCCATCCACCGTGATCTGGCTGTATTGCTCCCGCCCACTTTCATATCGGACCTTCGCCTTGATCGTGTCCCTTGCAATTACCTCCCCGAGCTGGCCTTCCTGGTAGCGTTTCGTCTCCTGATCGCAAATGACATTGGGAAGCTTCCAACGCAGAGAAAGGGAAAACTCACACACAGCTTCTAACGCGGCACCTTGCACTTTTCCGCGCGCCAGGCTTTCACAATACGCAGCAACGCCCTCGGGCTTCTCCAAATCAGAGCCTGGGAGTACCCCCTCAGCGTGTTGTGCAGCAGCGAGAAACAAATTGTCGGAGCTGGAACCATCGCTTTTTTGCGGGAAGTGTTGAACCGGGACCGAGGCGGAGCCGGGTTCCCCGCTCGCCAGGCAGCGATCCGCGGTACTAGCAATGACGAGTGCGACCCAGAAAAAACACCATGTCGGAGATCCGCGGCATGCTCTCACAGGAAACGTCCAAAACTGTTCTCAACCGGAATGAATTTGCTAGTAGGTCACTTTGGTTTAAAGGGCGCCATTCCGAAGCCGCGCGATTTCACCAGCAGAACAGGAACCTGACGCGAGCAAAGCACAGGCGAATCTGGCGAGAAGTATTCAATTGGAATCTTCCTTTTTACTTCAACGGCAACGATTTTCGCCACGACCCTTCGAGCTATCCTACAACTGATGGCCTGATAGGGAAAGCCCCTATATCACACGGTGGCCGTGTGGCTGTGCCGCCCTACGCGCGTGTCAGCAGTTGCTCAATGTCGCGCGCCAGGTTGTCATTGGCCGGAGGCCGATTCGCAAACCTCACTCCCCGCTCTTCCATCGCTTTGTAGATCTCCGGTTTGACAAACGCGGCATCGATCCGAAACACCACTTTCTTTCCCAGTTCCGCCAGCGCTCGATTTCTGGCAGAAATACTTCCTCCCAGTCCTCGGTACTATGCACGTTCTCCGGTCGCAACTTGCCGCCTAACCGAAGTTCGTCACGAAATGGTCGTGAAACCACCTAAGTCTTTCAAAATCAGTTTAGGGTGTCGCGAAGTCTGCACTACATTTTGAAAGTGATTTCAGCCGGTCCGGCAGACTGAGACCGAGCTGGTGCAGCAGAGATTTCTGTGCGGCCGTGGGTTCGGTAATCCGGCGCAGGCGGATCTCGCGTCCATCGGTCGTGGGCAGCACGATGTCGGCGCTCTGCAACGTGGATAGCAGAGCCAGTGCCTTCATTGGCGATAACGGTTGCGCGTTGTCCACTCCGCCGGCCGAGGGTTGTGGGACGATCGCCGGTCGACGCTGCAGCAGATGCTTCAGCGTCACCGGCGGTGCTGGGTCCTGAGCAACTAATGGCACCACGACAACGATTGAAAAACAGATGGCTAAAACGCTCCTCATCAGCTTTAAGGATTGCATCTCGGTCTTCCTCCCGTCGTTGTTATTAAACTCACACACCAAGCCTGCGGCGCTGCAAGAACTTCATTTCCGTTGAAGTGCGGTCACTGAAGTGGTCGATTTACGCGGCAAGTTTACTCTCGGTCGCAGTTATGTGTCACCCCGGCCCCTATTCGGCTGACAAAATAGTCTTCTACTGCGTCTCGGACGGCCCCGCATAACCGCGCTCAGCCCAGGCTGGGGGTGCACTGTCAGATCGCTCTATCTCCTAACCCCTCAGTGCATCGAGGGGTTCGAACATGACGGGAGGAAGATGCACCCCCATCCCCAGAATGATTGTCCTGCCTCAGTTGGAAATGGAGAGAGCGTTCCTTCGTTAAAAGAACGGAGAGAACGTATGAGAAAAGAGCGCAATCACTACACCCCCGAAGAGAAAGTAGCCATCTTGAGGCGACACCTCTTAGACCAGGCCCCGGTTTCCGAACTGTGTGAGGAAAATGGGCTGCAACCCACCGTCTTCTATCGCTGGCAGAAGGAGTTCTTTGAGAATGGAGCGGCCGCCTTCCAGGCGAAGGAACGTCCCGCCCGTCAGGTCGAGGAGAAGCAGAAGCGGATCGAGTTCTTGGAGAAGAAAGTGCAGACCAAGGACGAAGTCCTGGCCGAACTGATGGCCGAGCACATCGCGCTAAAAAAAAGTCTTGGGGAGCTTTAACCAAGAATTGGGTGCCGCATGATGTGCGGGATCAAGTGGTGGATTTTGTCCGACGCTGGTCGGAGAAGACCGAGATCGGCGTCGGACGATTTCCGCGATGGTTGGGCATTGGGGCCAGCAAGTTTTACGACTGGCGCCAGCGCTATGGGCGAGTGAATGAGCACAACGGTTGGATTCCGCGGGATTTCTGGCTGGAACCGTGGGAGAAGGAAGCGATCATCGGCTTCCATCTGAAGAATCCGTTGGAAGGGTATCGGCGGTTGACGTTCATGATGCTGGATGCGGAAGTGGCAGCGGTGAGTCCGGCGAGTGTATGGCGAGTGTTGAAGCAAGCCGGACTACTGTCGCGATGGAAAGGCAAGCCCTCGCGCAAAGGGACGGGGTTCGAACAGCCTCTCCAGCCGCACCAGCACTGGCACATCGATGTTTCCTATATCAACCTGGCGGGCACGTTTTACTACCTATGCAGCGTGTTGGATGGATATAGCCGATCGATCGTGCATTGGGATCTGCGGGAATCGATGAAGGAAGCGGAGATTGAAATGATTCTGGAACGAGCCAAAGAAAAGTACCCGGAGGCGAAACCCAGGATCATCTCCGACAACGGACCGCAGTTCATCGCCCGTGACTTCAAGGAGTTCATTCGCATCTCCGGGATGACCCACGTGCGCACATCTCCGTTCTATCCCCAGTCGAACGGAAAATTGGAACGGTGGCACAAATCTCTAAAAACCGAATGCATTCGGCCGCTCACGCCGCTCACGGTGGAGGATGCGCGCCGCTTGATTCAGAGCTACGTGGATCGCTACAACACGGTGCGTCTGCACAGCGCGATCGGGTATGTGACACCGCAGGATATGCTGGCGGGGCGGCAGGCGGAGATTCATGCGGCGCGTGATCGTAAGTTGGAAGAGGCACGCCGGCAACGGCAAATTCGTCGGCAGCAGGCAATGCCTTCGCTGTTTGCACGGTTCCGCATTCCAGGTAAAATGCCTTCACCAGGTGAAACGGAAGCGGGCTCTGCGGGGACGCAACCATGCTGAGGGATAACTTGGTGGGGCTCATCGAGCCGATACTCAGCAGCGCGGGAGCATATCCTCTCGCGCTGTGCACTGCATTGAGAAAGTCATCGGACGATAGACCCCCATGCCTTGAAAATCCCCGCCCCGAAGGGGCGGAATCTACACTAACGGAGAACGTCGCTTCTCCATTTCACGCTGAGCCAAGACATGATGGGCTGCTACTACACACGTCAGAGGTGAAAAAGTGTGTCCCTTGGGCCAGACAAATCAGGTCGAGGTTATGTCGGGAAGGAGACATCTCCCCGCTGGGATCAGGGTGACGAATCGGGCGTGCTGGACTTCCGTTGCGAGAGAACGAATCGTAAAACTTAGGAGTCGGGAAAACGGCCCGTGTTATTTTTTCCGCTTAAGAACCTTTCCGATCTCTGGGGCAAACTCACCAATCCAATTGATGCCCATACCGACAAACACCTGGGTGATGACCGCCTGATACCCTTCCACTTCCCACTCAGCATGGCCTGGGGCCCAGGTACTCGCGATCGAAGCAGCGCCGAACGCTCCGAGATAAGGCATCAGTTGGGGACGTAACGATTTCTCCGTTCTGTCGTAGGTCACGAAGTTCCGCACCACAGCGTGGCGCGTGCGCAGCCAGAAACCCTCGCATCGACAACGGTCGTAGCGTGGTTCCCATCCAGCGATGCCATTGCCCAGCGACGATATGGAGTTCTGGATGATGAACTGCACTTGGCGATTGCCAAGCCGTTTCACAAAGCCTTGAAAGTCATCTCCCCATTCGGGATTGCTATCAGTGACCTAGTCATGTGTCGCGAACAGCACGGTCTTGATGTAGATCCCAGGTGTTGTATAGGTCTGACGAAGGTACAGCTTCCAGCGCATTCGGGTATCCAGAGATACCAAGGGTACATTCTTCGGAACATACGATCCGTAAAACCAGTTTACGTTGATCTGGGGTTGGGATTCGGTGCTCGCAGTCTGATCACGCGACGAAGATGCTTGGGTGGTTTCTTTGTCATTCGAAGGTTGTGCATTTTGGGCAAAGCTGAGACCAGCGACTGAGATTGTCATTATGACAATTGAGATTGGAATGTATAGAGGGTCACGATCTCGCGAACGAACGATGCCCTGGGACAGAATCGACCAATCGATCGTCGAGCTCGCCCGAAATACATCCATAGTGCGGTGTCGCATTGCCGCGACACCCGCGAGCCCAGACCTGCGCACGCCTTGAAGTCGCGCCCGCCAGCCAATGAGATGGTAAACCACGTGCACCTCCAGAACTCGCATGACCCAGTGTGCGTAAGGTTCCTGACGAGGAGCTTTTCAAAGCGCGTATGAAGATATAGTATATGAGCCGCTTTCAATTCTCAGGTACATCAGTTAGTCGCACAAGGAGGCAGCTTGAGGTCTTCCGCTTTGGCAATGCTCATCTTTGTGGCACTACGTACCTTTGCCCAAATGGCACCGGCGTCAGCGTCCGCGCAATCCGCACCCGTATGGTCCCCCTCGAAAGACATCGGCGTTTTCGTCTTCGGGAAAAATGGTCAGAACCCTGACCAGCAACTCAAGGACGAAAGCGAATGCTACGGAGCGGCCAACCAGATGACCGGGATCGACCCCAAGGCTCCGGCTGCTGCGGGTAAGACCGCCGAACAGAAAGCAGCGGAACAAAAGGAAGCTGCGAACAATGCTAACCAAGCGAAGGGCGGGCGTGTTGCGGGCGCGGCCAGGGGCGCTGCGGGAGGCGCTGCAATTGGCGCTATCGCCGGGGATGCCGGAAAGGGCGCTGGAGCCGGGGCCGTTGCGGGTACCATGCGAGGTGGCATGCAGCAACGCCAAGCCAACGCTGCGTCCCAGAAACAAGCTGCCGCGCAAGCTGACGCCAAACAACAGAAAGAAGAAGAGCTGAGAGCTGCTCACGCTCAAGGCTTAGATACCTTTCAGAGAGCATTCGAGGCTTGCATGGACGCCCGGGGTTATTCGGTGAAGTGATCGAGTTCCGACAGGCACATCAGATCGCTTCTGCGCGTGACACCGGAGTAACTATCCCGACCGTGGAAGGGATATGGTTGTTCTGCACGGCTAGGGGTCATTTCCCCTGGGCCGGTGCAAACTGGCACTTTTATCGTGTTTGTCGTTGACAGGGCACCATGGTGGTCGTAACATCCTCCAATTCCTGCTGGATCTAATGTAGAACAGACGCGAGCCGGGCAAGTTTTCATACCTCTTTCTGATTCACGTCGTTTACGCGGCATGAACTTTTTCTGTCAGTCAGCTCTCCAGTGGATCTGAAGTTTGGATTTCGGTTCAACATTCTTGATTCAAAAGCGAGGGTCAATGAAAAACTACAAGATTGTTCTCGGATTGTTGAGCAGTTTGTGCCTCCTCATGTTCACCGCGCCAACCATGCACTCACAAGACAAGAATGCTCAGGGCGCGGTCCAAGTCCACCTGGTTGTCACCAACGAGGCCCAGCGCGGTGACGAAGTTCCAACTCTGCAGCAGGGCGACGTAAAAGTAAAACAGGGGAAGAGTTTTCTGAAAGTAAACCAGTTGATCCCAGCCAAGGGCGACAATGCCGCGCTCCAGCTGTTTGTCTTGATCGACGATACGCTCGACACGGGGGTTGGAAACAATCTCAACGACATTCGCGATTTCATCAATGCCCAGCCTGCGACAACCGTGATTGCTGTCGGCTATATGTCGAATGCGGCCGTCCAGGTTGCCCAGAACTTCACCGCCGATCACAACCTCGCCGCCAAAGCCCTCCGCCTGCCTCGCGGAAGCTTGTCGACGATGGATAGTCCGTATCTGTCTCTGATCAGCTTGGTGAGGGGATGGCCCCAGCAGAATGTCCGGCGAGAAGTTCTGATGATGTCGGACGGCCTCGACCGGCTTCGCGGAGAGCAACCCGGACGCTCAACAGCTCAGCCTATGACGCCTCGCTCTGGACGCACGCAGCCCGGATCTTCGCGTTTGGGCCCGGACTATGGCCCCGTGTATCACAGCATGCCAACCATGAGCCCCGACGTGAACTCCGCTAGCGAGATCAGCCAGCGCTACAACGTGATTGTCTACTCGCTCTACGCCGTCGGCGTCGGACGAGCTGCCCGAAGTTCCTGGGATCTGCAAATTGGCCTTTCTGGCCTTACCAAAATCACCGATGAAACCGGCGGGGACTGCTTTTCTCTCGGCACTTCAACTCTAGTCAGCTTCAAACCCTACCTGGACCGCCTGCAGAAGATGTTCGACAACCAGTACTACGTAGTTTTCCAAGCCACACCGGGAAAGAAAGATGGCTTGCAGCGTGTCAACTTAACCACAGAGGTGTCGAATTCCGAGATAGCCGCTGCCGACAACGTCTGGGTTCCGGCAGGCAAATAAGTAATCGCCCGAAAGAACCTCAAGTCCTTGGTCAAATTTGGACACGCACGATACAGGACGTTTTCGAAATCAAACAGAAAATTAGCGTCGACAAGGAGGAATAATATCCATGAACCAAATACCTAAACTGCCGTGCCAAGGTTTCGGTTTCGATTCAGACGACCGCAAAGTCCGCGAGCCGAGCGGTGTTCGTCGCGATCCCGCGAGGCGGCGTTTCTTGCAACTTGCAGCGGGAGGCGCCTTCGTGGGCTGGATAGGAACTGCTGCCTCACTGTTAAGTTTTCCCGAACCAGTCCTCGCGCAAAGCACGCTCACTCCGGATGCTGCGCTGGCGGAACTGACGGCGGGTAATGAGCGCTTTGTGACCAGGCGCATCACCTCCGACGCCCAGGATCTCGCCATCTTGAAGCAAAACAACGCCGAGAAGCAGGAGCCCTTCGCTGCGGTGCTCTCCTGCGCTGATTCCCGCGTGCCCGTGGAGTTGGTTTTTGATCAGACCATCGGCCACATCTTCGTTACCCGCGTCGCCGGCAACGTCGCTACCTCGGAGATCATCGCAAGCCTCGAGTATGGTGCGGCGGTTTTGGGCACGAGGGTGATCCTGGTCATGGGACATGCAGGCTGCGGCGCGGTGAAGGCGACGATCCAGGGTGCGGAAGTTCCTGGGCAGATCAGCGCCCTCTATCCCCATATTCAGCCAGCAGTCGATCAGGCGGGGACCAATCTGGACGCGGCCACTAAGGCGAACGCCAAGATTCAAGCGGCCCTGCTGGCCGAATCGTCCACGGTGATCAAGGGGCTGGTGAAAGAAGGCAAGCTGAAGGTTGCGGCAGCGTACTACGATATTGCCACTGGTAGCGTGACGTTGCTGAGTTAGTCGGCGCACCCATGACTTCCTCAGCCACACCTTATGGCCCTTCTGGATTAGGAACTTCGCAAGATAGGGCGCAGCTCGGCTGTCGCGAGCGGACAATCTTGGTTTTGCGCGGGACCCTAAAGGCGAGCGAGATACCAAAAATTTCATTCGTGTCCCAGCCACTGGGCAGGTTAACCGACTGTAATAAGTAGTAAGGCCGAACGGAAAACGAATCGGCGATGGGCAGTCGTACTCCCACTTGGAAGCGGTTCTGGGTGTAGCTGCTGCCGCCATTGGCGAAGGGGTTGTTTCCGGGAACGATAAAGAACTCGTTGCTCACGACCAGCACTGGACGCCGCGACAAGCGAAGCGGTAAGGTGTATTCGACGCCCGGGCGAAATCGAAGACGTGCCGAAGCAGGCCGGTTATCAACAAAGCGTCCCTCGATGAGCGTGCGGAGTGTCGGCCGCCAGGGGCCACGGGATGTGCTCAGGGTGAGATTGAGCTGTACCCGGTTTTCGTAAGCGATTGTGGGATTTCCAGGAAAGCGCTGGTAACGATAAATCGGTATCAACGTAAACCACGGCCGCAGACGGAAGGCAACACCGCCTTGAACGAAGTACTCGAACAGGTTGGACGCTCCCTCGTCGAACCGCTCGTGGAATTCGACATCCAGAGATTTATTCGCCGAGAGGCCAGTGGAAATTCCCTGATCAAGCCAGAGCCCTATCTGCTTCTCATCTTCGGGGTCCTCGGGCAGCTCTTGTTGCTGTGCCCTAGCCGGGACAGCCAAGACGCAACTGCACACCACCGCAATGACACAAACGATGTGCCGCCGCCTCGTCATCTACCTAACCTGCGGAGCCGTCTCCGCGCTCTGGGCCACCTGCGGTAACTCAGCGAAACGAAAGCACCGGCATGAACCAATTTCACTTTTTGCAGTTGCCAGATGCTGGCTGCACTTTCACAACCTTAAAGTGGGGCATCGGTCGCCCCGTTCCCGTATCCGTGCTCGGGGTCGCGGATTGATCTCCGACGAGGCTGATAGACTGTCCGACATAGGAATTAAGGTGAACCGTTGTACTATAGACGATGTTCGTGACTCCGTTTTCGTCCACGAGTTGGTATTCATGACTGCTGCCGGTGCTGGTCAGGCAACCGGTAATTGTCTGGTGAGTTTTTGTTTTTGGGGACTGAGCAAGAGCCGGCGCAACCATCAGAATCGCCAGCATAAATAGACGTCCTCTCATGACACACCTCCAACTGACCACTTGAAAAGCCTCGGCACCCGCGCGAGGAATTGTAGTCATGTCCAAACGCTTTGTAAAGGCAGTTTGTCCTTCGGTGTTCTTCGGTTCAGCAATCCGCCTCACTCCCTTTGCATGTTGTCGAAAAATCGCGGTTACGTTCATTGACCTGCCCAGCCCATTCTCAAGGAGTGTCATGGCCCTGTGGTTGTTGAAAAACTAACTTACGAGAGATCCACAGAAAAAGCCAGTTGCCAGAGCGTGCGGTGCCGCATAGAATTGCCCACGTCTGCACGAACGTCTGGCAGAGTCTTACAAGCGGATCAATAGCGTCACCTTTCTCCTCTGTAATTATCTAAGGCCTTGCGCAACAATAACTCCGCATTCTGTGGTCAAACTATCCCAACGTTAACAAGTGTCCCAAGATAGATGTTGGCTCAAAAATAGGCATTGGACGCCAGATTTGCAGAAAAGGGAAGAGTTAGGCCGTGGTATAGTTCATCCTAGAAGTTGCGGTTACGGGAGGAACTATACCACATGGTCTTCGCCTCAGAAGTCCTTCGCTCCGTCTTGCGACGCCAACAAATCGCCACCTTGGAAGAATTGAAACAAGCGTTGGGCACTACCTCCACCATGACTGTGTTTCGCAAACTGAAGGCCTTGAGCTATCGCACCAGTTATTCCCACCGCGGCAAGTACTACACCCTGGCGGAGATCCCTCAGTTCGATGAGCAAGGACTTTGGTCTTCCCGCGGGGCCTGGTTCTCTCGAGACGGGACTTTGTTGGCCACCGCGCAACGCTTCGTGGAACAGTCTCCCGCGGGATTTATGGCCAGCGAGTTGCAAGCCCTAGTGGGTGTGGAAGTCAAACAGACCTTGCTCCAGCTTTATCAGCACAAACGGGTGGAGCGACGCGGGGTAGGAGGTGTGTACGTCTACTTCGCTCGGGAGGCGGAGCGGAAACGGGAACAACGGTTGCAGCGGGAAGTTCGACCAGCAGCTCAGGAGATCGAGGAGCCGGCGGTCGGGGCCAAGCTGTCGCCGGAACTCAAAGCAGCGATCATTCTGTTTTACAGTTTGCTGGATGAGCGGCAGCGGCGTCTCTACGCAGGGTTGGAGGCTCACAAAGTAGGCTATGGCGGCGACCACAAGATCGCCGAGTTTCTGGGACTGGACGTGCACACGGTGGCCCGCGGACGGCGGGAGCTGCTGGGGGGAGAGGTGCCCCGGCAACGCGTGCGCCAAGCCGGAGGCGGGCGCAAGGCAGCCGAAAAAAAAAGCCCGCGGTGATCGAAGCCATTGCCCATTTGCTGCGCCACGAAACCGGCGGCGATCCCATGCGGGATCTGAAATGGTCCCGCCGCGCCATCCGAAAAATCGCCGGCCAACTACGTCGAGTGCAGATTCGGGTCAGCGCCAGTACCGTACGTCGCTTGTTGAAACAGATGGGATTCAGCTTGCGGGTGAATCACAAGCGGCTGGAATCGGGAAACAAGAACCCGCCGCCACGACGGGTACGCAACCGCCAATTTACCTATATCGATCGCCAGCGCAAGCGATTCACGGCGCGGGCCCACCCTATTATCAGCGTGGATGCCAAGAAGAAGGAGTGGATCGGCAAGTTCAAGAACTCTGGGATCAGCTGGGAACAGCAACCCCAACTGGTCAACGATCACGACTTCCCCAGCGATGCCGTGGGCCGGGCGATTCCCTATGGGGTTTACGATCCAAGGAGGAATCAGGGTTTTGTGGTGGTGGGCACCAGCCGCGAAACCCCGGCGTTTGCGGTCGATGCCATTACTCTCTGGTGGAAGAGTTGTGGACAGAAGAGGTACCCCAAGGCCAAGCAACTGTTAATCCTGGCCGACTCGGGCGGTGGCAACAGCGCTCGTGCCCGCGGCTGGAAATACCATTTACAACATCAACTGGTGAACCCCTACCGATTGCAGGTCACCGTCTGTCACTATCCTCCAGGGGCTTCCAAATGGAACCCCATCGAACATCGCCTGTTTTCGCAGATCAGCAACAATTGGGCGGGTCGCCCTCTGCAGAGCTACGAGACCGCACTCAAGTACATTCGCACCACCAGCACCTTAACTGGACTCGCGGTGTGTGCCCGTATGCTCCCCAAGAAATATGAAAAAGGCGAATCGTTCTCCGATCAGCAAATGCAGCAACTAATGCTTAGCAAGCACAGCACACTACCGGCGTGGAATTACACCTTGACTCCAGCAACTATGTGAAATTATTTTTGCGCAAGCCCTAAGGAGGAATCGGCATGAGAAAATTGTGGTTTGTAATGCTGCTCTTGGGCAGCTTTCTGCTCGCGCAAGACAGCAACCCCAGCAACCCGAGCCAGAGCAGCCCGAAGACTTCTAAAGGAGAGATAACGGTACAGGGCTGCGTCGGCAGATCTACTGGCGATTACATACTGACGAAGCCGGACCCAGGTATGACTTATCAACTTCAGGCTACTGGCAAAATAAAACTAGGCCACTACCTGGGACAACAAGTAGAAGTTACCGGAAAGGAATCACCCTCGCTGAGAATGAGCTCCAACTCCTCAGCAAGGACGGGTCCGGCCTCGGTAGCTTTAATCATCACCTCGATCAAGACCATCGAGAAGGAATGCTCCGTCCGATAGCCAATTTAGCGTGACCGAATCGTCCCGAGGGCCTGTCCCCGTATTGAAGAAGCACGCTACGTGGGATTGTTGGCGCGTCACTGTAGTAAAACTGTAGTAGTTCTATGTTCATAACCGAGCAGATTGGATCAGAACGAAGCAGATCAAGTTGCTGTATGCGGTTGAAGAATCATGTAGAGTAGAGAATTTTCATAACGGTTCAGAACTCACCCGTGAACTCAAAATCCGCCGGGCTTCGGCCCTTGGGGGTTCGACTCCCGCTCCCGGCGCCTTAACGCATGCCGTCCACAGCGTATAGTTCGTCCAGTACGCGACCGTAGCAATAGGCATAGTACTTGCCGTCAGGTGTGAACGCCCCGCCGATAGTGAAGGCGATCCCGGTCGGATCTGCCGGACCGATTTTCTTGAACAGAACGCGGCGGCCGCTGGCCAAGTCCAATCGAAAGACATTCATAGAGTTCCTGGTCACAGACACAACCAACACGGATCGGCCATCGGGTGAGACTGAGGCCATGGAGTCATCCAGATGCATGCCGCGAATTTACAGTTGGTGAAAAACTCTGGGCGTAGTTTTGAAAGGGCGCGACTTGAAGCCGCGCCCCTTCAAGGCTCCGGCCGCTTATTTCGAGGTTTTTCAACAACCCCTTTAGCCGTCGAGGAGTCTGCTTCTTCCCGCCTATTCAGCCATTTCGAACGCTGAGTCAAAGACAAAACGAGCCACCCGTTGACCCACCAACAGCAGCTATGTAGCACCAACAATATTTTTGGATGGTTATGGCCTAACACAAACCACGACGAATCCAACAAGAAAACGCTGCCCTCACGGCCCAAAATCAATGCCGCGACCCAGCCGTATGCCAGTAACTACTGCCGTTAATAGTCGAAGAAGTCCTTGACAACCAACTACTACCGAGATATCTTTTCTCCCACTTGGGGTGCGAGCGTGTTTAACCGTAGTAAGTGGGCGTTTCTCCTTCTCCTGGCCACCGCGGTCACTTTTGTTTCCGTCATGCCCATGGTGGATCAGCCCGAAACTGCGTTCAACGAGGTCGATACTCCGGTCAACCAGACCACTCCGGTTGCTCCATGGGTGAAATTTGTGCCTCCCGTAGAAGTTCGATTCATTCTTCCCAGATCCTTTGACCACACTGGTGACGGAATTCGCACCTCGGTCGAATCGGTCTCACTCGCGCCGCACTGGCATGTGAACCCACTGCGCGAACTCCTCTGTACATTCCTGATCTGAGAGACACCCGAATTTCCAGGTAAGCAATCACGGAAGGCTACCGCGCATTCGTCCGCACGGGCGACGCCGCTAGCCGATTGAGATTGATCCAACCTGACCAAGTTTCCGGATGTCTCCGACTAGCAAGTGGAACCCGCAGCAACGAGGGGGTGGGTTCTTCGCTTTTGCACGTTGCGAGACGCCGGACCGTGCGGCCCGCGCCTTCCACGGGGGTGATGGCGCGGGCCGTTGACGAAAGCGGAGTCGGGATCACGTGGGGACAGCCGCCCCCGGCTGTCCAGCGAGCGAAACTCGGCGGCGCCGTCGATTAAAAACAAGCAATCTACCTCCGGCGCTATTAAGCCAACATCAGCCGCAATCCAGCCCCGGAGGGGCGGCACAACTTAGCCCAGGGCGTAAGCCCTGGGTATCATCCCATCTGTTAACAATAATCGCGGAGAGTCCGAACTTTTGCGGGACGCACACGGTGCTCGTCGTCGTTGCCGTTAGAGCGAGCCAGTCGTGGTGTGGCTCCGATATTCTATGTGTCTCGCTTAGAGGGAACAGCAGTGTTAAGTCCCAAGAATGTGGAGATGTTCCATGGGTGATTTCGAGAAGCTAATTGAGGCCGCGAAACATGGCAACGTGGCAGATGTCAGAGCCGTTGCTCACAGCCACCGCGAACTTATCAACCAACGAGACCAAACAGGGGCGACTGCCGTGCACTATGCGGCGTTTGGTGGACATCGCGATGTCGTTCAGGCATTAGTGGAACAAGGCGCAGAAATCAACGCAGGAGATGGTCAATTCGGTGCGACACCTGCAGGGTGGGCAATCGAATACTTGCGGGAGCTAGGTGGATTCCTAGGGATTGAGCTGGACGACTTTGCTTATGCAATAAGGAAAGGTGACGTCGAATGGGTTGCCCGATTCCTCAAGCGCTTCCCAGTTCTTCGTCGAACATGCGACACCCAAGGAAGACCCTTCACGCTGCTTGCCGAGCAATCTGGCAATTCAGAAATCGTGAAATTGTTTGAAACTGAGTCCGCCACCTAAGTGGATGGGGAAGCAGTTTTGTTCTCTCCTGTTTCCGGCACAACGCGTCGATGATCTCCCGCAACTGTTGTTAAATTCGCGATATCGCTCATTGACCAGACGGTCAAAACGGCAGAGTCGCAAGAACATTCCTCGCCTCCTCAATCGAGAGCACCT
Organism: uncultured Acidobacteriota bacterium; assembly: GCA_963796095.1. Lineage (GTDB taxonomy): Bacteria > Acidobacteriota > Terriglobia > Terriglobales > Acidobacteriaceae > JABDBE01. The sequence goes on along the minus strand of CAWCKL010000040.1, from coordinate 219,066 downwards.
TTTGCAAGTCATAGCGTGGAGTTAACTCCCAATCCGCTGACAGAGGGGTAGGAGAGTGGCGCGCCGGCGATTGGCCTTATGAACAAGAAGCGCATCGCGTTCGGAAAAGCTTGGAAGAGGAGGAACTGTTAGTGAGATAAGCGAAACCTCTTATTGTCATCCAGCGGGTGTAAATCCCGCCTGATCAAAGTCGAGCAGACAGGTCAGTAGTGAGTCTTGCCATTCACCGGGCGACTGGTGGGTGCGAAGCGTAGATAACAAGGTAGCAGGCCGTGAGGATTCAGCCCCGAAATCTTGTATCGTTGCGAGGCCGACGTGTTTGCGCTAGCGGAAGGCAGTATCTGGGGGCGACCGTTATGGCGAGGTCGCGCCGACTCGCCGGGGTCTCTAGCCCAAGGCATGCTCCACAGGGATGGTCCAGGAACCGAAGAGAGCTCCCCATCTCCTCTCACACCAGGAGGACCGCCTCAGGAAACGGGTCGAGAGGTACGTGCAACCAAGGGTCGACCGGAGGAAGCACGGATGGATGCTGGAGCAGTCTTACAACCTTATAGTACCGACGAAGGTGGGGAACCGCAGGGCTCCGGAAACGGGCGGCCACGGAACCCACTGGAGGGAAGAGGGAAGCAAGCGTACGAATCTGCTGAAAGGAAACATAACGAGACGCTGAGCTCGAAACGATATGTTCACAGACATCAACAGAATAGCTGAACTCGCCAAGGAAGATCCGAAACGGCAGTTCTCCTCTATTGCTCACCTGATCACAGTTGCGAAGTTGTATGAGGCATTCCGGGGTCTTCGAAAGAATGCCAGTGCCGGGATCGACGGCGTCACGTACCAACAATACGAGACGAACGCTGAAGAGAATATCCGACAGCTCCACCAGCGGCTCAAAGAAGGCAAGTATCGGGCACAACCATTGCGACGTGTCTATATTCCGAAAGAAGACGGGAAACAGAGGCCGATCTCGATTCCCGTCCTCGAGGATAAGATCGTTCAGAAAGCGGCGGTTGACCTATTAAATGCCATCTACGAGCAGGATTTTCTCGATTGCTCGTACGGGTTTCGACCCGGACGCGGGCAACACCAAGCACTGGATGAAGTGGGACGGATCATCTGTACCCGGCCCATAGGGTGGATTCTAGAGATTGACATCCGCTCATACTTCGACTCGATTGTGAGATCGGCTCTGGTCGAGATGATAGAGAAGCGTGTGATCGACGGAAGCGTGCTCCGCCTGATCGGAAAATGGATCAAAGTCGGAGTCATCGAGGACGGCAGACTACTCGTGAGCGAAACAGGTACAGGACAGGGGCAACCCATCAGTCCGCTCCTGGCCAATATATTCCTGCACTACATTCTCGATGAGTGGTTCGAGAATGAAGTGAAGCCCCGGTTAAAAGGGGAAGCCTACGAGATCCGCTTTGCTGATGATGCCATCTTGTGCTTCCAGCACAAGGAGGACGCAGAAAAGGTGCTGGGTGTCTTGCCGAAGCGATTCGAGAAATACGGTTTGACACTGCACCCGGAGAAGACGCGGCTGCTGGAATTCGGGCGATATGCAGCCAAGAACGCGAGGCAGCAGGGAAAGAAACCTGCCACCTTCAATTTCTTGGGCTTTGTGCACATATGCGCCCGCAGCCGACAGGGGAGGTTCACAGTGCACGTGAAGACAATTGCCAAACGGCTTGGTAGAGGGCTGAAGGCAGTCTGGGAATGGTGCAAACGGCACCGGCACGATGCTGTGAACGAGCAGCAGAAAACCCTGAACGCCAAGCTCCGCGGCCATTACCAGTACTACGGACGACGCACGAACTACCGCGCTATTCGGCAGTTCTATCAGCGCGTCTGTTGCATCTGGCGGGAATGGCTGAGCCGCCGGACACGTGGAAAGCAGCTGACGTGGGAAAGGTTTGCAGAAATCCTACGTCAGCACCCGCTGCTGTTACCTCGGATCACGCAGGCCCGGGCGGGCGCAGGGAGTCACGCCTGAAGAACCCACTGCGGGAAATCCGCACGGTGGGGTCCGTGAGGGGGGAGATCCCCGATGAGCCATGGTGGACTTACGCGGGCACGAAGCTGGAAACGGCGGATACAGCCAAAGGAAGCCTACAGCTCACCGGGACTCCTCTACTCGGAACGCGGACACATACTGACTGACCGTGGCAGGCGCCCACTTCTTCGCTTGGAACCGATGAGCCTAATCCTGCCGAATTTGCTCGGGCCCGAGCTTGTCAGGTGGCTGGTGAAAATACTCCACAAAATCGCGGACGATGCGAACGTAGGTTGTTGCGGTACGATGGGAGTCATTACGACGCTGTCCTTTTAGGGCCGGCCGGCCCGTGAAACCTCATGAAAATTTAGAGTTATGATGGCTGCGGCCCGGAGCGGCGAGGTCGAGAACTCACTGGAGAATTCGAAGCTGTGACGCTGTCTGATCCGGAGCGTGCGTGTTTGAGTGAATAATTGGGCGTCGTTGTTCTCCTCCGGGGGAGCGGCGATAGCCTGCGACCCTGCTTAAGGTAACCGCAGCACGCTCTCCGCTCCCAGCCAGGAGGAACTATGTCCTATAGGATAGCCGGGATTGATGTCCACAAGAAGATGCTGGCGGTTGTTGTGTCTGACGTCGAGATCGATGGCGAGTACCAGTTTGAGCGAAGGAAGTTTAGCAGCAACCCCGAACAACTACGATTACTGGCAGCATGGCTGCTCGAGCAAGAGGCCGAAGAAGTCGTCATGGAATCGACGGCCCAATATTGGAGACCAGTGTGGGAAGCGCTGGAAAGGTATTGGAAACCGATATGCGAGAAGCGAGCAGGCGCAAGGCGGAAGTCTGGAACCCTGCATTTGGCGCAGGCGCTATCCAATCGTGGACGACGAGGACGCAAGAGAGATTTCCCTGACGCCGAACGTCTGGTGAAGCGACTGGTGGCCCAAGAGTTGACTTTGAGCTTTGTGCCTGATGCCGAGCAACGTCTGTGGCGCACGGTGACGCGCAAGAAGTACCAGTTAAGGTGCGATCGAATACGGCTGCAGAACCAATTGGAGTCTCTTCTGGAAGAAGCTCATATCAAGCTGTCCGGTCTCGTCTCCGATCTGCTGGGCCTGAGTGCCCAGCGGATGCTGAAGGCAATCGCTGATGGCGAAACCAACCCAGCCACGTTAGCCGCTTTGGCGGATAAACGCTTGCGCGCAACCCCGGAGCAGTTGGGCGACGCGCTCGGCGCGTGTACGCAGTTGAACCCTGTCTACCGGCGGCTGGTAAAGATGGCATTGGAGGAATTGCGATTGATCGACGAGCAAATCGGCCGACTAGACCAGGAAATGGCCAGTCTGCTCAGCAAGCACCAAGATGCCGTTCAGCGACTGGCAGAGGTACCCGGTTTGGGAGTGGACTCAGCCCAGCAGATCATTGCAGAAGTGGGCCCCACCGCAGCAACATTTCCCTCCGAGAAATGTCTCTCCTCGTGGGTCGGTGCCTGCCCGGGCGACGACGAGAGCGCGGGCGTAAACCACAGCCACCGCTCTCCAAAGGGCAACCGCCACATGCGACGCTTACTCAATCAAGCTGCGAATGCTGCAGCCCGGACCAAAGGAAGCCTATTCGAGATCGTGTATCGCCGCTCGGTCCCGCGCCTGGGACACAATCAAGCCATCGGAGCCATTGCACATCGACAGTGTCGACTGATCTGGCTGATCCTGCACCAAGGAGTTCGTTACGAGGAACGCGGCCCAGCCGTTACCCAACGATCGAAGCAACTGCGCACTTGGAAGATGGTCCGGCAACTCCGAAACCTCGGCTATCGGATCGAACCACCGAACCCTCAACCAAACCAAGCACAAGCGGAGTGATTTTCGACCCTGGAGTTCCTCCAGCATCTTTTTGCGCAGTTGGGTCACGGGGACCTCCTTTTTTCCGTGACCCAAAACTTACCTCAACCCTCCACAACTGCCCATCCTCGAACACGCGGTAGCGCCCGCCGCGCCAGCGGCTTCGTACAAATCGCGATTGCACTCATTGAGGGGTTTTCTAGTACCATGGCTTGGGCTGAGAAACACTCGGTGGGCGGCGCGAATCTCGCGCGAACCCGCAATACTCACTCCCGCACTAACTGCCAAAACAAGAACGAATAAACATCCGTCAACTCTTCAATCTGCTTGGTAACCGGCTTCCCCACCCCATGCCCAGCCTTAGGCTCAATCCGCAACAATATCGGACGCTCCCGGCTCTGCCCATTCGCCGCCTCGGCCTGCATCAGGGCTGCCATTTTCTTGGCGTGCATGGGATCGACGCGAGTATCGCTATCGGCGGTCATGAACAACACCGCCGGATATTCCACTCCCGCCTTCACATGTTGATAGGGCGAATAAGCATAGATAAAATCAAACTGCTTGGGATCATCCGCCGACCCGTATTCGGGAATCCAAAGCTTGGCAATCTGAAAATGCTGGTAGCGCAGCATATCCAGCAGCGGTACCGCGCACACTACAGCCCGGAACAGATCGGGACGCTGCGTGAGCGCCACCCCAACCAGCAATCCACCATTCGATCCGCCACGAATCGCCAGATGCTCTTTATCCGTATATTTCTGCGCAATCAGATACTCAGCCGCCGCAATGAAATCATCAAAAACATTCTGCTTCTTCTCCAGCATGCCCGCGCGATGCCAGTCCTCTCCAAACTCAGCCCCGCCGCGCAAGTTGGCCACAGCGAACACCCCGCCATGTTCGAGCCACAGATAGCGATCGCCCACAAAGCTCGGAGTCAGGCTGATGTTGAATCCTCCGTATCCGGTCAGCACAGTCGAATTCTTACCGTCCAGCACCAGACCCTTCTTGTAGAAGACGAACATCGGAACCTTGGTTCCATCCTTCGATGAAAACCAAACCTGTTTGACTTCGTAAGCCGAGGGATCAATCGAAGGCGTGGCCACTCGCGCCCATAGCTCCGGCGCCTCGCCCTCCTTGAAGTTAATGCTGTAAATGCTGGGCGGAACCGTGAACGACTGAAACCCAAAGAAAGCTTCGTTGCTATTCCACTGACCACCGATCTCGGTGATCGAACCCAGCCCCGGCAGCTTCGCGTCCGACAACATATGCCCATCAGTTCTGAATATCTTCAGCAGTGACGTTGCGTTTTTCTCGTACAGACCGACCAGGCTTCCGTGAACGATGACCACGTTCTTTAGCACGGCGTCTGATTCCGGGATGACCTCGCGCCAGCTCTCGCGCGCCGGCTTTTGGGCGTCAACCCGGAAAACGCGATAGTGGGGCGCATCCTCATTAGTTAAAACGTAAAGTTCCCCCTTCAGAATTTCGCCGCTGTAACTGAAATCCTTTCCGCTGGTGATTTCAACCGGCGCCGTCCCCACTTTCAGGTCCAGCAGAAATATTTCAGTTTTGGTGTAGCCCTCGAATACGGTGAACAGCAACCAGCGATCGTCATCGTCTGCGAGCTGCGCCACCGGCACATCCTGCGCTTTGAGACGATCGCCAAAAATCAGCGGGTCTTTCCCCGGATCACTGCCCAGCGCGTGATAGAAAATCTTGACGTGATAAACCTCCTCGCCCGCAGGCACATCGCCCTTTCTCGGAGTGCGTCCATAGTAAAAACCCGAGTTGTCCTTTTTCCAAGCGACGTTTGCGTGCCGCGCCCGATCAATGGTGTCGGGCAGCACTCTTCCGCTCAAGGTCTCAACGATCCGCAGAGTGCTCTCTTCCGACCCTCCGGCGGAAGTGCCATAAGCCACATACTTGCCGTCGTCTGACGGAGCCCACCAGTCCAGCGCGACCGTGCCATCCGCCGACATCTGATTTACATCCACCAGCGACCGGTCTTTCCCGTGGATGCCTTCCCGCACGAGTAGGACAGCCTGATTCTGCGTTCCCTCGCGCCGTACATAAAAATAAAACTTCCCGCCAACTTGCGGCGTCCCGATGCTCCCGATGGAAAGCAGTTCGGTCAGCTCCAGATTGATCCGGTTGCGTCCCGGCAAAGGGTCCAGAATGCCGCGAGTGTAAGCCAACTCCCCGCGAACAAATTCCTGCGTCTCCGTACTCTCCGCATCCTCCAACCACCGGTAAGAATCAGCGACGCGATGCCCGTTCAAGGTTTCTTCGACAACCTCCACGCGAGCCTTTGGAGGCGCCGCCGGCGTACTCGAAGCTCCATCCACGGCCAACACCACCCCCGCAAACAAAAAGAAACCAAGCAAAGGAAAAATCGAGAACAAAACACGACCTCCTGCCATGAACACCTCTCACTGGCGAATGCAAGCGCGGAGCCAAAATCAAACTCCCACCGTAACCAGTATAAAGATTTTCTGAAATGCGAATGGACCCTGAAAGCCCAGCAAATGATATTATGGATAACGACAAAAAAGGGCCCGCCCTTCGGGCGCGCCCCAAAACACTCCTCAGTAGCTCAATGGCAGAGCATCCGGCTGTTAACCGGAGGGTTGTAGGTTCGAGTCCTACCTGAGGAGCCATTCTTTTATCTACCCCGTCAATCATTTACGCGGCTTTCGCTGAATCAATCGCAACAACGTTTTGTAGCCTATGTAGCCTATTCAGCGAAAAACCTAAGCCAACGCGCTCGCACCATTCGCGCCGCCACGCCTCGTCCAACCGCAAGCCACGCGCGTACAAGTCGGTTACTGTGGCACCGGCATGTCCGAGCCAGAGCCGCTCGATGTCTTGTGGCGTTCTGGCGCGGCGTATGGTTTCAGTGCGAAAGCGACGGAATGCATGAAAGCCAACGCGCACGCCGGTATCATGCAACGCTCGTAAAACGTTCCTTGGGCCAAGTGGGCGCTCCCCTTTCCGTGTGGTAAACAGATAGCCGGATTTATCAGTTACGTAGTCTCGCAACAACGCAGCCAACACCTCCGGTATATCAATCACACGTACAGCGGCGGGAGTTTTTGGTTCCTGCTCTTTGCCATGCCAGATTGAATGGGTCACTTTCAGCAACCGGCAATCCGGCGACAGATCGCTTCGTTTGAGCGCCAGCGCCTCACCCATACGCAAGCCGGTACCGGCTAGCACCGCAAACAACGGCACGTAGCGCGGTAACGCTTTGGCAAGGATTGTGGTCACCTCAGATTCCGTAACCGTTTGCCGTGGCTGTTTGTCTTTTTCCACTATTGGCATTCCGACGAAATCGTGGTTCCATTTGCGAGGGTAAACTTGGTCGCCTTCGGCATTCACCACTGAAGCAACAACCAGCTTCACCACCAGCGAATAGGAAACTATCGTTTTCGCCGCAAGTCCTCCAGCCGCCATTGTGTCGATTAGCAACTTAAGCGCCGCATTGGAAACCTCAGCCACAGGCATGTCGCCTATTGTTGGGAGAATCCATTTATCGAGCGCGTGTTGCCAACCGCTGATCGTGGCGGGTCTAACCGGCTTCCGCCGCCGCGTAGGCAAAGATTCAATCCATTTCTCAGCCTGTTCTCGGAAAGTGAAAGTCGGAGTTGTGTTTGACACGAAAGACGACGACTTGTTGACGCCTTCCTGTTCGATAAATTCTCGCAGCTTGCGCCGTGCGATAGTGCGCGTTGAGCAGACGCCAAGCGACACCACACGACGAGTTCTGGTTTCGCATCCGGTGAGATCAACATAGAATCTTCCGAATGCGTTGACTGTCGGATTCCACAGTTTTGTAAATCCACGCTGAAACACGCTACCATTTTGACCTGTTCGACGATTCAAGCACCTTCCTCTTTTTCTGTGCCTTATCGCCGTTGCGTCTGCGAGGTTAGTGGAGGGCGCGCTAGATTGCAAATATTCTGCTGGCATGAATTACCAGCCGGATGTGACAGGTTACGAGGGGCCTACCCCTTTAAGATTCAGGCTCGAAAGGATAGCGTTCTGTTGGGAGGGGCACAGGTGTTTCAGATACAGTGGGCGCTACCGCGTCCGGAGGGGACGGATACAATTCGTTTCCGAGCTTGTCAACCGCACGAATGAGTTGCTTTACAAAAATCTTCTTGATTCCGCCGTGGCGGTAAGCGCACTGGCCCGCGTCCCATGATTGCGTCATTTCGGTAGCATCATCAGCCGCTTCGAAATAGTAATCGTGCAACACGGCGGCCACCCAATCCGTGTAAGGTCCTGTCGATTGGAGATGGCGCAAACGGTATGCATCACTTTTCTTCTTTTTAAGACGTAGCATTTCCGCTTGCCGCGCGCTTTCCAAAATGGTCGAAATTATCTCAAGTCGTTCCGCCAAATCATCGGCTGGCGTTTCGCGGACTTTCATCAACCCCTTAAACTTGGCGCGCCGCTCGAAATATTCCACCAGCACGTGTAGGCGTCGCTGGCGGTCGCGCGTCCAGTACGGCAACACGCCTCCATGCCGCGTTTTGTTGCCGCTAGTCATGGGTCCGAATTGGCCTTGTGGATCAGTAGCCTTGTAAGGCATTCCCTCCACGCCTTTGCCAAAACCCCACTCGAAACGAAATTCGCCGTTTTCGTCCTTGTAACCCATTGCATTTATTGTAACAAACCTCCTACCCCTTGCACAAGCTGTAAAAGCCCCTACCCCTTGAAGGATATTAGCGGCGATACGGTCGCCAAACCCTCCCATTGCCGGAATGCCGCCAGCGCTGGTTAGCGCAACAGCACCTGTTGGAAAAGGATTAAAGGGGTAAGTGCTTGGGGAAATGATTTCGTCACCAGCCGTAACACGCGCCTGTGATTATGAAAGCAACAAACGGCGAAACCAGTAGTAAACGGCGAATTGGAATACGGGAAAAGTACCTGAAACAACAAATCAATTTCCGTAACAAAAGCTCCAACACTTTCCCGTGTTGAAGATTCGCTTCGCCGCGAAAGCCGGGGCTGGTTAACCACCAGCCCTAGCTAATTTTTCGTGTGTGGCAAGCGATGAATTTCTACGAAAACATTCCGGCTGAGTTGAAGGCTTTGCGCCAGTGGGCCTGCACAGAATTGCCAAGCAAGCGCCCTGTGCAACCGAATGGCAAAGCCGCCAGCGTCTCCGATCAGTCCACGTGGCACAGCTTCGAGGAGTGCGCCAGCGCCAGCCGATACTCCGCCGTGTGTTTCATATTCACAGCCGCCGATCCTTACGCCGTGGTTGATTTCGACCATGTGCGGAATGCGGAAACCGGCGAAACCGAACCATGGGTTTTGGCACGAATCGAGGAGCTTTCCAGCTACTCGGAGATTTCGATTTCTGGTACCGGCTGGCACGTGGTTGTGCGCGGCAAGTTGATGGAAACCGGCAACAAGGCTGGACGAGTGGAAGTGTACGACCACGCCAAAGCCATGACCTTGACCGGCAATACGGAGCTGTTTACCGGTGCTGAAAAGATCCACGACGTTGACCTATCTGGGCTGCAATCTCGGTTGAAAACGCTGGACCCGAAATGCCCCTCTAGGGTAGTTAACACCTCCACTCCGGTAGGCAATGGCAACGCCAGCGAAGACGATTGGAAACTGATAGCCGAAATATGCAAACAAACCAAACCGAAAAACGCCACAGAATTGGAAGCCGCGTTTAAAGCGCAGTACCCCGAACGATACGCACAACGAAACGCCATCAAGAAAAACCACAGCGGCAAGAACTACATAGCTTACACGTGCGAACGGTTCATGCGGCTACAACCGGCAAGTGGTGCCGCGCCCTCCGCAATCGTTGTGGCGAAGCCGCCAGAGCTGAATCTGCCAGATATGCCGGAAGCCGTGCTGGACGGTTGGCTTGGGGAAATATGCCGCACACGGATGAACGAATTTCCAATTGCGTATGCTTGGCCCGCGTTGCTGACCGCCGCCAGCGTTTTAATGCCGCCGCTGCCCGGAAAGATACGCGCGAATCTCTACAGCGGAATTGTCGGCGCGGTTGGTACGGGGAAATCAAGCGCCTATGAGCACGCCTTTTGGTTGTTGAATGTAAGCAAACCGTTGTTGCTGAATCTGAAATCAGGCAGCAGCGAAGGAATGGCCCAAAAGATCGGCGATGTGAATGGCGCAAACCGGCTAGTTTATGTGAACGAATTGGCACACCTGTTGTCCAAGGTGAATTACGAAGGGGCGACCTTCGAGCAATTCCTGAATGATGCCTTCTACAACGATTTCCACGAACTGACTGTAGCGAAACGGAAAGAGATTCTGTTCAACTGCCGCCTATCAATAGCCGGTGGTATCCCTGAAGATAAGTTCGATGAACTGTTTGGCGCTGGAGTAGTTGGCGGCTTGTATGACAGATTCATGCTCGGAATCTGCCCCTCGAAGTTCAAAGTGTATTCATGGCACCCGCCGGTTGGCGAACCAGTGCTGGAGCCACTTTCGGAAAACGAAAGCGACAATCCATTCGGAGTACCCCAACTACTTAAACGCCCACAAACCATCTCCGTAGAAACAAGCATTTGGGACGAGAAGAACCGCTGGCAGCGTGAACTAGGTTTAGGAGCACGCGCCGCCGAACTTGGAATCCGCGCCGCCGTGATATGCGCCGCTTTCGATTGCCGCGAAAAGTTGGTTGTTTCTGACCTTGACCCGGCGCTGGAATTTGCCAAGTATCAGGACCGCGCACACAAGAGCTTCCAACCCAACCCCGGAACGAATCCTGATGCAAAGTGCGCTTTCCAGATCAAGAAATGGCTTGAAACAAACGCCCCAAATGGCGAATGGATGTCCCGCCGCACTATGTACCAGATGATTCACGGCAACCGGCTTGGTCCCGGCGTGTTCGACCGAGCGATTAAGAACATGATGTTCTGTGAGGAAATTGAAATCGACAAGCTTGGTAGGCAAGAGGTGGTTCGCTTGCGAAGTGTAGCCAGTGAATTGGTATCAGTTGGCTACACTCCGGAGGAAAAGCCATGCGAAGTGTAGCCGTGAAGTGTAGCCGCCGCGCGCGCGCGACTGTGTATACCCCGGATATGTCTTTGACAATTGGAATACATACGACGAAGTGTAGCCAAGACGTAGCCAGTGTAGATGGCTACACTTCAGCGCCACTTTCCGAATGCGGTACACACGTTTCACGCGAGGGCATGGCTACAGTTCGCGGAAAACGCTAGAGATAAACAAATGCCAAACAACACACCAACACGTAAGCGAAGAACACACTGGCAGGTTAGGGGATTGCCAGTTAAGCGCTCGTACATACGACCGATTTGTGTGCTGGCTTGAGGGTTACAAATCGCAGATGGATAAAAAAGCAACACTCCGGCAACAGTCAATGAGTAAATATCACAATTTTTCGATAGCTACGTTTTGCGTAAAGGCGATAGGGGTGCTCGGCGGGCCCACTGTATCGCTACGAGTGCCACCCAGATTTTCTCCATATCAATCGGAACGTACCACGCTGTGGTAATTTTCTCCATTCTGGAGGAATCCGGTAGACAGAAGCGGCGCGGCATTCTTGAGTCCGTACCTCTGCCGCTTGAGTGGTAACAGGACGCACATTGGCACGCCCGCGCCGGGACAGTTTCCGCCGCCTCCGAAACCGGGTGCGATTGCCGCCAACAACGCGGCATGGGCGACGCGCGAGGAAAAATAAAATTCCGCTGTAACAGCGTGCAGATATTGTTAATTAAACCGAGTTACTCCGCAACGCCACGAGGCACACGAATGAAACATCACGAGGTAGGTAAGCGCTCGCCCGTATTGAGTCACTGCTTCGAGAACGAGCAGATATTAGCGCGGTCACCCTCACGCCGAAGATACATCTGCGCGTCAACGCCAGCGCCGATAAGCCACTCGCCATCACACGCGCCGGGTTTAAACAGCGACCAATAGTTCGTGGAGGGAGACCACTTGTAATATGCCAAGTTGGACCCTCTATCACCGTCCTCGCGAAATTCGGCGACTATATCCCCAGAGGATTCACGAGCAACGGCGAGGGGCACTTCCGTGTGGTTGGCCCTTGTCGGTAGCTGTGTCTTCGTCATCGATGACTTGCCATCGCTTACCGAAACGGTGACTAAATCAGTGGAACCCGGAAGCCAAAACCAGATATAGCCAGAGTCATAGCCCATAGCCGTCCTGCCGGTCGAGGGCGTTTCCCTAATAAGGCGGGCGTGGAGCGGAAACGAACTGCGCGGGAGGAGTTCTTTTAGAACAGTGCCCGTCGGCGCATATTCAACGATCATCGGTACAGTGGAAGGGTCTTTGCCGACGCTATTGGTAGTAAGCGTCCAAATATTCGACCCCTCGTCTATGGCTAGTCGGAATATCTGCCGCGAAGGTTCCAAGACGAACGCAGATACTAACTGACCGCTGAAATTGAAGATCAGCAGCGAGAAGGCGGGATGCACATTTTTGTCTCCTTCTTTGCTTGCGTACGATGCGGCAATGGCAACCATCCCTGGGCGCACCGACACGTCAAAGATACCGACTACGCGGGCCTCCGGTACAAGATGGAGAACATTTATACTTGTGACTGGACGGCCACTGTCTTCGAACACGTCGATCTGGTTTTCGTTCGCGCCACTCAACGCTGACCATGCAATGATAAATCCGTTTTCAGCTTTTACCACGTTATGAGCGCGTTCGATGGTCCCAATTCGCTCTGCGTGCAGCCAACACGCGCTCACAATCATGAAGACAAGTGCAAACCTAAGTGAGACAAACATAACAGCCTCCCTAAATTTTTGCGGACCGCCCGTTCAACTTGCTCTTGCATTGACCCAAGATGTTGCAGTCCACACAAGCGGGGGGGTACTGCTGGCTACAAACGCAAGCGCACATGCTACCGGGCAAAAGGAGGGTTCCATTGCAACCCTTGGTGTTGCATTCCGCCGTCGTGGGCTGTACATTGTCTACGCAAAGCCCTGGTTTGTTCGAACCCGGTAGGCAATGACAAATGCCGCAATCAATGGGCATCGGCGACCGAAATCGCCCAAACAAATCGTGGATGATTGGCCCCGAAGAAGTCTGCTCGACCTTCAGCCGTTCGAGGGATACTGGCGCTGAGAGTTTGAAATCTAGGGCAAACGCTAGAGCGACGACCGACAGAAGCAGGAAGAAGAAAACAACGGAACGTATCTGCTTGGTGGGCATTAGCCACCTCCTTACATATAGATTGCAAGGTAGCGAACGGGGTCCCCAGTGAATAGCGATAAGCTAACTCTTCTCATGGAAATTGTCAAGGAAAACAATCTTGCTTCTAGCCGGAGACTGGACCACTTTGGTTTTTCACAAGTGATGCTAGGTTGGAAGAATTCCTACCACAGAATCCTGCTATATAGAGTCTAATCTCAGTCCTGACTCTGCCCTGATAGCCACATGCGTTATCGTTGATTGCTCACTCTCTTCGACGCAGTGTCGATCCTTCAATTTGTTCGCGGGATTCAGAGCTACAAACCACAAATGGGTGACAAATAATGAAGGGGAAAACCGTCAAGAGTGTAATGGTGAGTTACGCCAACTTCAGCATTGCGTCTGCGAAAGTAGTAGAAGGCGAATTGAAACCAGCCCAGACGAATGAAGTGGCAGATGATCGCCAGCAGCAAGCTCAGGTACAGCAACATATTCTCAGAGCGGGGGGAGGGAGCATTTTGCCGTCGGTATACACCAACCCGACAAGGAATCGACTTCCCCTACCTTGGCTGGCAATCAACCGGCGCGACATCTACTGACAAGGCTTACCGCTACAGCGGCATTACCAGCCGCCGCGCACTGTGCATTGGTACGAAACGACAGCATTTCGTTGTAAACCTGTGCGCTTTGTGCTGGTTTCCCGCATACATGGCGGCGTGCGCCACAAGCCTCGCGCGCGTCACCTTTCTGTGGCGAAAAGGACCGTAGGCGGTCTCTTTTTGATTTTAAAGGACATCCGCACGGCGGTCGCTAGCCATTCCCGCTTTAAGCCTTTTCGATTTCCCTGATTTTAGGCGGACATTCCAGCCACATCCAGCCACCATCCGCCGTGATACCGGCGCGCGCCAGCTACTTTACGGCGAACCCGTAACAGCCGCGTGGAACAGTAGTTATACCAAGCGTTTCATTCAAGGAGTGCTTATGGACACAAAAGATGCGGGTCGCCGTGGTGGATCAAGCCGATCAGCGCGAAAGGTAGCTGCTAGCCGCGCGAATATCGCCAAGGCACGATCCACGGTTGCTGCCGCGCTGGCGGCATTCAAAGCCGCACAGGACGGCGAGGAAAAAGCGGTTGCACTCCCCGCGCTCACAACCGCTGTGGTTGCCGAAGAAAAAACCACGCACGAAACCAAGCCAGAAAAGGCAATTCTCTTCCGTCCGTTTTTGATTACGCCGGGAGGCAATTAAATGCCACGTGTTCCACTCACGCAGAACGAAGCTTGGCTTCGCGGTACGAAATCGAAGGCGCAACCGCGAGCGGAATCACCGCACACCGGTGGTCGTCCCAAACTTCCAAAGCACCTCACCCCGGTAGCTCAAGAAAAGTGGAAGGAATTGGTCAAAGTTTTAAGCAAGCGCGGCACGCTAACAAAAGCCGACGGGACGTTGATTGAACTGGCGAGCGAAACTTACGCACTTTGGCGGCTGTACGTGGCAGATGTTCACACACGCGGCCCTTACGTGGATGGTGAGCCAAATCCATCAACGAAACATTGCACCGCGATGGAAAACACTCTAGCGCGGTACATGGTTCAACTTGGTATCACGCCGGCCAGCCGCGAAAAAGCAAAGCAAACCGCGCCGCCAGCGCCAAAGAAGACCGAATTGGTCCCCGGCAGCGCCGCTTGGTTACGGGAACAGATTGCGCTTGAGCAAGAATCTGAATCACAAAACGAACCGGCTGAAGAATACGTGCCGGAAATAGAAAGGGAAAACGATGAGCCAATCGACTAAACAACACGAACTGGACGTGATCGAACGATACAGTCCATATTTTGCCGCATGCGGAATCGACTCCCGAACTTGGAACGCTTGGACGCTATTCGATCTGGTTTCCATCATCTGGAATGACGCCGCTGTGCGCGCGGCTGAAAGCGCAAAGCGCGCGGATTACATGCGGCTACACCGCAAACCGACGGATGGGGATTGGACCGCGCAAGATTATCTAGACGACTTGCACCAGCAGGGCGGCTTACTGTTGCAAGCTGTACGCGAATTGCCAGCCGCCAACAAAGCCGACTTGAAGGCGTGCGTACTTGCGAGGAGGAAGAAATGACCACACCGCCAAATGGATTCTTCCGATGTATCTCGCTTTCTGGCAGGGAAAGCTTAGGTTTCCACTGTTCGACGTGCAAGCTCGTGGTTTACCACGGCATCGGCGCGCGTGGAATCTGGCATTGCGGTGCTTTCCAGCAACCGCCAGCGAAGACCAAGAACCTTCCAGTTTCCAAAATCCAGCGACCACAGCCGGAGGGTTTCCTTGACAACCTCGGAGGTCGCGCTGGCGTGCTTGTTGGATTCGATTGACCCGCACAATCCGGAGGATTGCGAGACGTATATCAAGGCACACGTGCATGAGGTGTATGGATATTGGCACGCTGCCGTAGGCGAACTAATTCGCGAACTTGCGGCGGATAGAAGAAGAACCATCGCGCGTGAATTGGGGATAACGATACCTGCCGATGATTTTTCTGCAGCCGTTGCGGACAAGCTAATACCCGGCGGACACTTCGTCAACAATTGGAAGGAAGGCGTGGATTTTCGTGCGGCTTGATCTTGTGGTGCGGAAACGAAAAGCCCTTTAGGTAGTTAACACCCTCCGAATAGAACTCGTAACAGCCGCGTGAAACATTGAGGCGATTTACAAATCGCTTGAGAATGCGCGCAACGCGCACTTGGAGGAAATCATGGACGTAACGATCACATCAACCGGCAAGACCTTTTACCGCATAGACGACGGTGTAGCCGCCATGCTTTGCGAAGCTTTTCCTGAAGCTTTCCAACGCACAAACGCGCCAGCGGACCGCGTGGTATCCGCGCCAGCCGCCACCGTGAAATTCGGCTTAAAGCAAATGCCAACATCCGGCGAGTGGGTTGTGCAAGCAACTGATGATCGGACCACGCTTTACTTCACCGGCTCCAGCACGCAACTGGCAACGCACGATTTTTGGTTGTGTGGAAAAGCCAACCGCGCGCCAGCGGAATTGATCGAAGCGTACCGCGCCGCGCGCAAGCGTGATTATCCGGTGCTGAAAGGAGATCAGATAATGAACAACCCTTACGAACCAGTTGTGATTTTGTATTACGGATCAACACAGCCGGTTAGTGTCCGCGAGATGCGGCTGGCAGCGCTCTGGCAGAAGCCTTGCGCGGCTATTGGGTACAGTTCGCCAGGACGGGAGATCCGAATGCTTTTGGGCTGCCGAATTGGCCCGCCTACGATGTCTTAACCGGACAGTATCTGGAATTGGGGGAACGGATCAGGCCCGCAGCAGGTCTGCACGAAGATGCTTTTCAATTGCTCAATCGGCTGTATGCCGCTCGCCTCAGTGGGATAAGACCGTAGCTATCGAGCGCTCCCGCGTCCCCTCCGCGCGGGGGCGCCCAATGGCTTCTGCACATACAGGGTCCACAAGCACGTGCGTCGCAATTTCGTGGTTACTACTGCCTGTGAACAGCACTTTTCGCGAGAAGCGATGGTATCCTTGGACGGAAAGGTTGGTTTGTGTGGCCCTTTAGAGGCTGGAATCTGAACAGGGGAATGACGGTATAATCGTGGCATGAATGACCATGTGATTCACATCTCGGAGGCGGAAGCCGCCAATGACTTTGCTGGCCTGCTCGCTCGGGTACGTGCGGGCGCGGAAATCGTGATCGAGAGTGGGAATCTGCCGGTGGCGGTGATCCGTGCGCCAGTCCCGCCGCGCCGGTCCATCTCGGAGTGCATCGCGTTGCTACCCGAGGACTCAACGGCGACCCTCGATCCTGACTTCGCTAGGGACGTTGAAGCGGCTGTCGAAAGTCATCGTGAGCCGCTCGAACCGCCCGCATGGGACTAATCCTCGATTCCAGTGTGCTGATCACAGCCGAGCGCCAGGGACAAAACGCGCGGCAGATGCTTGCCGCGATCTCGGGCAAGGCGGGGAATACCGATATCGCCGTCTCCGTGGTTACTCTGATCGAACTGGCCCACGGCGCGGCCCGTGCCGATACGGCGCAGCGAAGAGAGAAGCGGCAGCAGTTCATTCAGGAGCTTCTCACTGCCCTACCTATGCATCCGGTAACGGTGTCTCTTGCCCTTCGTGTCGGACAGATCGATGGCGAGAACCAAGCGAAAGGCATTCGTCTTCCGCTCTCCGATCTGTTGATCGGTGTGACAGCCTTGGAACTCGGCTACAGCGTAGCCACGGGCAATCTCCGCCACTTCCAGATGATTCCCGGCTTGTCGGTTGTGCAGTTTTAGTCGCGGGATTCTGCAATCACTTTGCAATCACTTAACGTGAACTACTGGGTACTTCCATGTCCTTAATAGCGCCGTCCGTGCTCTGTAAGTCCTTGTATTGACGTTTTCAGGTGGATTCGAGTCCTACCTGAGGAGCCAATTTTTCAAATGCTTAGCTCTCTCTGCGCTCTGCATGCGCTCCGTTTGCGCGGAATGCAAGTTGAGCGACCTTACTGCCTGCGGTAGTCATCTCATCCGTGACAACGTCGCCGTAAATGTTCATGGTTGTTCTGATGTCGGCGTGGCGCATCATCTTACTCCCCTCACCTGCGGTGCACCTGAACGTATTGCTTCCTTCTCGCGAAACCGACCCAAGGTATCTCATCTCAGGCGTCATTAAGGGGGTCATTAACGACACGACTTATGAGATGACACTTCCTGACGCTTGACTCACGGCGATCTGCGGATTCACACCCTCGTATCTCGCGACAGTTGTGCGTTTGAGAGTGACTGTTCCATGTTGGCCCTCGTCGTGCAAACGCAATGTTCGTGAGCGAAGGTGCAGAGTTAATTTTCGAGGCTCGCGATCAACCTACGACACCTGGCAGCGCCAGTACAAGAAGGAGAAATGCATGAGTTATTCATCAAACGGAAATCGTCCCAAGCTTAGCGAGAAGGGACTTCTCACGCCCGATAACTGTGTCGTGGCGTTCATTGACCATCAGCCGCAGATGCTCTTTGGAACATCGAATTTCGACCGACAGACGATCATTAACAATACCGTCGCTCTTGGGAAAGCTTCCCGAGTGTTTGATGTGCCTGTGGTGCTCACGACAGTCGAAACGAATTCCTTTAGCGGTCAAATGTGGCCTCAACTCCGAGCTGTGTTCCCGGGCCGGGAGCCTATCGAGCGTTCATCGATGAACTCTTGGGACGACAAGAACTTCGTAGCAGCCATTGAAAAGACAGGCCGCAAGAAGATCGTGCTTGCCGGGCTGTGGACGGAGACTTGCGTGGCGCTTCCCACGGTACAGGCGATCCACGACGGCTATGAAATCTACGTGGCGGAAGACTGCTGCGGCGACGTGAGCCAACTCGCTCATGACAACGCTATGAAGCGAGTAATTCAGGCGGGCGCCAAACCCGTGACGTCACTCTCAACCATGCTGGAGTGGCAGCGCGACTGGGCTCGCAAGGAAACTTACGATGCCGTAATGGACATTGTCAAGAACCATTACGGAGCTTATGGGATTGGAGTCGAGTACGCGTACACGATGGTGCACGGTGCGCCGCCCACGAAATTTCCCGAGTACGGAGTTCCTGAGCTGGCTGGAGCTTACAAATAAAAATTCAACGGGGCGGAGTCTCCTCCGCCCTTCTCAATCCATTTGAAACCTGAAAGGGAGATTACCGTGTCTGCTGAAATCATATTGCGCAACGCCAAGATCGCCACGAATGGGGTGCCCTCGTTTGTCGAGGCGATCGCAATTTCTGATGGAAGAGTGACTGCCACCGGTAGAAATGAAGAGATTCTGCGTCTACGCGGGCCGGCGACCCGCGTCATCGATGGCCGGCGGCGCACCGTCATTCCTGGACTCAATGATTCGCATATGCATCCGATCCGCGGAGGTCTCAACTACAACCTTGAATTGCGCTGGGATGGTGTACCTTCGCTCGCCGAAGCTCTACGCATGCTGAAAGAGCAGGCGGCGCGGACACCAGCTCCGCAGTGGGTACGAGTTATCGGAGGGTGGACAGAATTTCAGTTCGCCGAGCGCCGGATGCCGACGCTCGATGAGATTAATGCGGCAGCGCCGGACACACCGGTCTTCGTGATGCATTTGTATGACAGAGCGCTGTTGAACGGAGCGGCGCTTCGTGCTGTGGGCTATGACACAAATGCTCCGGATTTTCCGGCCGGTGAAGTTCAACGCGACCGTCACGGGAACCCCACAGGTCTTCTCATCGCCAAGCCGAACGCAAATATTCTCTACTCCACCCTGGCCATGGGGCCCAAACTTTCACGCGAGGACCAGGTTAATTCTTCAAGGCAGTTCTTCCGCGAGCTGAACCGTTTTGGAATCACCAGTGTCATTGATGCCGGAGGCGGATTTCAAAGCTATCCCGACGACTACGGCGTTGTGAACGAACTGCACCGAAATGGAGAGTTGTCTCTTCGGCTTGCGTACAACCTCTTCACGCAGAAACCGAAACAGGAACTGAGCGACTTCCAGAGCTGGACCAAAATGACAAAGCACGGGGACGGCGATGATTTCTATCGCGTTAACGGCGCAGGGGAAATGCTGGTTTTCTCCTGTGCAGATTTCGAAGACTTTCTTGTGCCACGGCCGGACATGCTGCCCGTGATGGAAAGCGAGCTGAAAGCGGTGATCCGGCATCTCGTGGAGAATCGCTGGCCGTTTCGCTTGCACGCGACCTACAACGAGACGGTCGAGCGCGCATTGAACGTTTACGAAGAAGTGGATCGAGAGATTCCGTTTGACGGCCTGCACTGGTTTTTCGATCACTGCGAGACCATCAGCGATCGCAATATCGAGCGTGTGAGAGCACTGGGCGGCGGCATCGCCGTGCAGAACCGCATGGCATTCCAGGGTGAGTACTTTGTCGAGCGATACGGAGCGCTGCAAGCCAAACGCACACCGCCAATTCGGAGAATGCTCGGGATCGGCGTTCCGGTTGGAGCGGGTACTGACGCGACGCGCGTCTCAAGTTACAACCCGTACCGTTCCCTCTATTGGCTCATCACTGGCAAGACCATCGGCGGTCGCAGCCTCTATCCACAAGAAAATCGGCTCGATCGGGCCGAAGCACTCAAGCTCTACACGATGGGCAGCAGTTGGTTCTCAACGGAAGATGGTAAGAAGGGAGCGCTTGCTACCGGGCAGCTGGCGGACTTGGCCGTTCTTTCCGCGGATTATTTCTCGATTCCGGATGAGGAGATCAAGCAGCTCGAATCCGTGCTCACGATTGTCGGTGGGAAGGTCGTTTATGCCACCGAAGAATTTTCAAAACTCGCGCCGCCAGCATTGCCAGTGAGTCCAAGCTGGTCTCCTGTCAAAGAGTATGGCGGTTATGCAAAGGTGCAGCCCGAGGTAGTTGGCGCGTCCCCCTCCGCTTCCTGTTCGCATTTTGAAACCTCCGCACCTGGCCAGACAAAATCGCACCTCCAGGTGCTCGGCGACCTCGGCCTTTGGGGGTTGGGTTGCGACTGTTTTGCATTCTGATTCGGGCGATGGAGGGAGGGATGGAGATGAAGGTGTTGTTCGTATCTTTTGCAGTTGGACTCGGTGTGGGTGTTCTTTACGGGCTCCTCCGGGTTAAGAGTCCAGTGCCGCCTATCGTAGCGTTACTCGGCCTGTTGGGAATGGTGCTCGGCGAACAGCTGGGGATATGGATTCAAAACAAGAAGCTCGACATTCCGCGTGCTGCTGCCGTCTGCCTTGTCGGCGAGTCCTACGATTCGGCGGCATCCGTCCAAAAGGCTTTAGCAGTGTCAGCGCCCCAAGTTGTCGAGCAAATCAAGTGATTGTCAATTTAGGAGAAGACGAATGCGCTTCAACAAAAATATCGTTGGAACATGCGTTGCGCTAGTTCTGACGTTCGGTCTCGCGGTTGAATATCCACACGCCAGTGCTTTTGCCCAAAGTGCACAGACAGCCGAGTCCGTAAGCGTGGCTGTAGGGCCGCAGTACGACACGACACATGTCTACGTGGCTCCGGAGGATTTCGATCGCTTCGTCGCGAGTTTGCTTGCGACATTTGGCGGCACAGCGACCAAACAGGGAGTCTTCACAGTAACTCCGACCGAGAGCAGCACTATATCGCAACTGGTCCTCACACCCGTGGGCTCGGTGTCCGTGTTCGGCTTCAAGACGCCGGTCCCGTATCCATTCGGGTTGGAGCGAACAGGCTATCTGGTCACGGACATGGACGGGGCGGTTCGCGCTGCTAAGGCCACTGGCGCAGACGTGTTCGTCGCTCCCTTCAACGATCCGATCGGTCGAGACGCGATCATGCAATGGCCGGGTGGTGTGAACACGCAACTCTACTGGCACACCACCGCGCCATCCTATTCGCCGCTCCAGACAATACCGGAGAATCGGGTCTATGTGTCGCCGGACAGGGTGGACGCCTTCGTGCGCAGCTTTCTTGCTTTCTCCCAGGGAAGCCTTGTTTCGGATGAAGCGCGCGCGCCTGGCGTTGAAATCGGAAGACCTGTAGAGACCTACCGGCGCGTGAGGATCGAATCAAAGTTCGGGAAGTTGACCGCTTTCGTTACCGACGGTCACCTTCCATATCCCTACGGCTGGGAGGTGACGGGATATGAGGTCTCGAATCTCGCCGAGACGCTTACCAAGGCCAAGGCGGCTGGTGTGGCTGTCCTTGTCCCTCCGTACAAGACCGACGAGCGAGATGCCGTTGTTGTCAGGTTTCCGGGAGGATACATCGCCGAGATCCACTCAGTTACCAAATAGGACACACAACGGATGATGCGATGGAACAAACAGGGCCGCATACGGCATGACAAAGAAGACACAGATGCGAACCGTCGTGATATTGATCATCCTGTCTTCCGTGGGTTCGCTGCTCTCGCAAGGCCAATCGATTCCGAGTGACGAATCACAGTCCCCAGCACGAACCTATCACTTGCTTCGCGAGGACGACGACTGGAGTTTTCTTGCCGATCCGGCGGAACGACAGGATTTTTGGGACCCCATCAAATACATCCCTTTGCGATCAGACCGGAATAACTGGTTCCTCTCCATGGGAGGCGAAGCTCGCGAGGTGTGGGAACAGATTGGAAACGACAACTGGGGCCAACAGCCATTCATGAATGGCTATTTCAACCAACGGTACATGTTTTACTTTGACGTTCACTACGGCAACCACGTTCGCTCGTTCGTGGAACTGAAAAGCGGGTTGAATTCTTACCGCATCGGCGGCCCGAGGCCGATCGACGAAAAGAAACTGGATTTCCAGGCCGCATTTTTCGAGGTGAGAACGGGAGATGATCGGAACTGGATCAAGTTTAGAGCTGGCAGACAGGAGATGGAATACGGCTCTGGCCGTCTGATCGATGTGCGGGAGGGCCCAAATGTCCGCTTGAGTTTTGATGGATTCAAGATAAAGACCGGCATCGGCCGTTGGCAGATTGACGGCTTCGCCATGCGACCCGACCTAGACAAACCGGGATTCTTTGACAATGCACCCAACCACTCAGTCGAGTTTTGGGGCGTGTATGGCGTCCGACCTCTCAAAAAGACCCTCACCCTAGATACTTACTACCTTGGCCTCGACCGAAAAGCAGCCGCATTTGACCGAGGCGTTGCCGACGAATTGCGTCGCAGTATCGGAGCGCGTCTCTTCCGTCCCATTGCTCAAGCGAAGCCTGGCTGGGATTTCGACTATGAAGCAGTTTGGCAATTCGGGAGCTTCGGTTCCGCAAATATCCGCGCATGGACTGTGGCATCGGAAACCGGTTACTGCTTTCCCACCGTTCCGCTGAAACCGCGATTCAGCGCCAGGGCCGATATCTCCAGCGGCGACGATCCCAGGACGAATACGCTGGCTACGTTCAATCCCTTGTTTCCGAAGGGCAATTACTTTGGCGTCCTCGCCACCGCCGGTCCGGGTCCCATCAACTTTATCGACGTGCACCCTCGAGTGGAAACGGCCTTGCCGCACAATGTGACTGTCTCCATGGATTGGATATTCCAGTGGCGGGAGAGTCTGCGTGACGGCGTCTATTCGGTCCCCGGATTTCTGATTATTCCAGCAGGAAAGAGCAACGCACGTTTCGTCGGCGATCGTCCCGGCACAGAGGTGCGCTGGCAGGCGAATCGTCACCTCTGGTTTCAAGCCGACTACGGAATTTTTTACGCGGGGAAATTCGTGAAGGAGAGTCAGCCAGGCCGCAACCTCAATTACTGGGCATTGTGGGCCGGCTACAAGTTCTAAAGGCCGATCGTGGAACGGTACGGTGCTTTTAAGAGGAGCGCCGGCAATGAGCAGCCGCAATTCACTCGGTCGGCTAATTGTTTATGGCGAGCAGTCCAACCACTGAACTACGGTCCATTCAAAAGTTGGGACCCCAGAGGCATGCAGTGAGTTGAGGAGCATCGAAATCGGTGGGCATATTCCGATGGCTCTTTTTGATGATCGTGCCCCTAGCCCAAGAACGCCGTCGAATTCAAGCACCGTAGCAACCCGCCAGACATCGGAGTAACATCCAGAATGGCTCACGAGACGGAAGGCGCTATATCATAGCCAAAGTTGACTAATCGGCCCCTGGGGAAACTGGGTTGGCTGCCGCAAACAAAAACCGTGCGCAACGTTCGATCGATGGACTGTCTCACGTCGATTGCATCGACCTGGTTTTCCGCAAAGGCGCGCTCGTCCCTGGGGTTGAGGAAATGGCTACCTCCTGGAGGCGTTGTCTAACCGCACATCACCTCGACCCGGAGATTCAGGCGGCACCTCACATCATCACAGAGAAGGAACTTAAGAGACTCCCGCGAGCCCTTGCGCAATCTCATTTTGCACGCCCAGGAGGAACTCGATCGTCTATACGCCATCGTCGGACCACAACAGTATGTGGTTCTGTTATGCGACAGCGATGGGATTGCCATTCACCACCGCGGAGATCAGTCATTAGCAGATGCTTTCAAATATTGGGGAATCTGGCTGGGCGGAGTCTGGTCGGAGCAAATCGAAGGCACCAACGGAATCGGGACGTGCATCACTGACCAGCGACCTGCGATCGTACATCGGGGCCAGCATTTTCGCACGCGCCATTCCAACTTGAGCTGTGCGGGCGTCCCAATTTTCGACCCCCTTGGTCGATTGGCGGCGGTGCTCGATACCTCGTCGATGAATCCGCAAACCACCGAGCAGTCGCTCTCTTTGGCTATGGCTGCGACAAAGGTATCCGCCCGGGGTATCGAGGAGCGTATTTTCCGCGAGTATTTCCGGCACGCGTGGAATATTGCAGCCGCTCCCTGCGGAGGTAGCGATGTAGCGGTTCTGCTCGCGGTGGACAGCGATCAACAAATTCTGGGCGCAGACCAGATCGCTCGCCGTCTCTTCAGTCTCAATGACGAAGTGCTGAACAGGGGCGTGGCTCTGGCGACGATCTTCGAGTATGATTCCTCGATTTTTCGTTGCAAGCGGATGCAAGATGTGGCGGCTCGTCTGCTTCGGACAGGAACTGATGAGCCATGGAATGCCTTGATCACTCTCCCAGCTTGTGGGATGAGCGGCTTGTGTTCTCCGACGGACTCCCTACTTCACGCACGACCGCGGTTCGGGATGCTCGCACACCTGCCACTCTCAGTGGATCCACCCACAAATCGCGGGGGCCTTGCACCCGCGCGCGCCAATCGCATATGTGAATACATAGATTCGCATCTGCAGCAAAATATCGCTCTGGAAGTGCTCGCCGAAATTGCGCAATTGTCGGTTCATCATTTTGCCCGCGCGTTGTGCCAATCGCTCGGAATACCGCCGCACAACTACATAGTGCAACGACGGGTCGAGCATGCACAGCAGCTGCTACGAAACACTGACCTTCCACTTTCGGAGATTGCGATGGTGGCAGGTTTCACAGACCAAAGTCACCTTGCCCGACACTTCCGGACTATTACCGGCGTTTCTCCTAGCCTAGCTCGCCATCGATTCAGGACCGGGCTCCATATCCTTCCTCTTCGCCCTGCCCAGGTCGGAAGCTAACAATTCAGCAAGAACGTACCGACCACGGCCTCTTCATCCAAGACACATAGTCCCATCATTGCGATCATCGCTTCACTGTGCGGAAACAAAGCAGCGAACTGTGGATTGTCCAGAAAACTGCGGCGTGCGTCTGTGAACGGATCACGAGAGAGGGCAGACACGAATGCTTCGGGAACAATGTGATAACCGGCTGCGGGCGGAGAGAGCTCGCGAAACGTCCAAGTTGATTGCGATCATTGATGACGATGAGGCCATGCAAGATTCACTGTGCGACCTGATGGAAGCGGTCGGACTGGTCGCACGGTGCTTTGGATCCGCTGAGGAATTCCTCGCATCCGGTCTGCACCTTCAAGCCGCGTGCCTGATAACTGACATTCTTGTGCCGAAGATGTCAGGTCTGCAGTTGCAGGCCAGGTTCAAAGAAGAGAAATGCGATATCCCAATCATTTTCATTACAGCTTACGGAGATGCCAGGATGCGGATTCAAGCGATGAGAGAGGGCGCAGTCGAATTCTTTACGAAACCGTTCGATCATCAATTGCTGCTCAAAACGGTCCGAGCCGCACTTGATATGTGAGCAAACAGGTCATAGCCATCGTATGCAGTGCCTGGAGAGGAGGTATCTTGTGGCAGATTATCCAACAGTTGCGCACCCTGCGGGAGACCAGGCCGAACGGCGATTCGAGCGGATCATCGGCAATAGCGCCGCTCTAGAATCTGTTCTCGAACAAGTCGAGCAGGTTGCGCCCACCGGCTCGACCGTACTCATCGAGGGGGAAACCGGCACAGGAAAAGAGCTCATCGCACATGCCATTCACAACGCCAGTCAGCGCTTCGGACGCCCATTCATAAAGCTGAATTGTGCGGCGATTCCTCTGGATCTTCTGGAAAGCGAGTTGTTCGGTCACGAGAAGGGTGCTTTTACCGGTGCGATTGCCCAGAAGATCGGGCGCTTTGAAACGGCTGACCAAGGCACGCTGTTCTTGGACGAAGTCGGTGATATCCCTCCTGCTCTGCAGCCGAAGTTGCTGCGTGTGTTGCAAGAGCAGGAATTCGAGCGTCTAGGGAGCGGTCGCACGCACAAGGTAGATATCCGGCTTGTAGCTGCAACGAATCGGGATCTCGTGAAGATGGTAGGTCGCGGGCAATTTCGGAGTGATTTGTATTATCGTCTGAATGTCTTCCCGATCGTGTTACCTGCACTCAGAGAGCGTCGGGAAGACATTCCCGCCCTTGTCACACATTTTGTGAAGCTGTTTAGTCGCCGCATGGGGAAGCAAGTCGACAGCATTCCTCCGGAAACCACGGCTGCCTTCCAATGGTATTCGTGGCCTGGCAACATCCGCGAGTTACAGAACTTGGTGGAGCGCGCGGTGATCCTTTCGCGGGACGGTGTGCTCCCAAACCCACTTCACAAAAACCAAACCGAGCTCATGATCCCCACTCTGCATCGCCCCCGAACTTTCCCGTCATCGATGACTTTGGAAGACTCGGATCGCGTTTTGATTTTGGGAACACTTGAGCAGGCCAGCTGGATCGTCGGTGGACCGCATGGCGCAGCTGCGAAACTGGGACTGAAACGAACCACGCTGCTGGCCAAGATGAGAAGGTTGGGAATCTCGCGCCCTATCCCTCAGGAAGAAACCAGCTTCCCCGGAGTCGCGTAAGAAGATGCCCAGATTTAAGGGTAGAACTGGCAGCCGCACATGGAATAAATTTAGAAGTCAGCAAACGCGAACGGCTCGAGCGGCAAACCGCAATCGACCCGATTCCGGCGTTCTTCGTCTCGGTGCAGCGGGACCGACCGTGAATTTGAGTGCGGCCGGTGGCTGACATCACGAAAATCGACCTTCTTGATGCCGTCGCGCCGATTGTAAAAAAGGCGACGCCCACCGCCTGGCGGAATTACTGGGCAAGTGAGTTTAGTCGCTTGGGCGAAGCGCGAATGATGACCGTTCTACAAACAATGTGGGGCAAGGCAGCGGTCGTCCGAACACGGGCGCGAGGCGTTTTCGCGTTAGGCGCGGTGTTGGCGAACTTGTCGCTGGTAGTGCTTCCCCGTGCGGTCGCCGTTGACCCTAACCGGCGGATCTCCCAGTATGGTCACACTGTCTGGCGCATCCAGGATGGCGCCATCTCTCCCCCTACCAATATTGCTCAAACCACCGACGGGTTTCTCTGGGTAACAACTGCGCAAGGGTTGATGCGTTTCGACGGAGTCCGGTTCATGCCGTGGCAGCCTCCCCAGGGACAGAATCTGCCCGGCACACATTTCTCGGCTATATTCGGCGCGCGCGACGGCAGCCTTTGGATCGGTACCACACGCGGTTTGGCTCGCTGGAAGGACGGTCAACTGCGAACCTACACAGACTTGCAGCATCCCGCCGCTATAGCCGTAATTATCGAGGACGAGTCCGGGACAATATGGGCGACCCGCTATGGGCAGTATGCACGCGAAGCGCCCCTGTGCAGCATTTCCGAAGAGACGCTGCGCTGCTTCGGGAAAAAGGACGGTATCCCCGCCACCTACGGCCTTGGGTTGACTCGTGATAGCGAGGGCAATATTTGGTTGGGGTCCAACGTGCTGGTTCGCTGGCGGCCCGGCTCTCCGGCTACAACGTATTTTGGTGAAATTGCTGAACTTGCAAAAAGCGATGGAGTAATCGATGTCGCGCTTGGTCCGTCAGGCACGGCCTGGGCGAGTTTAGATGGAACGGGACCACAACTTGGCCTCCGGTATTACTCCGGAGGTAAGTGGACAAGCTATGCTGTCCCGGGATTCGACCGGGCAAGAGTCCGTCCTGGTAACCTGCGGGTCGATCGCCTAGGGTCACTCTGGGTTGGCACAATGAATGATGGAGTCTACCGCATTTGCGGCGGTGTCGCGGACCACTACGGCGTGTCGGATGGGCTGTCAGGCAACGGCGTGGCGTCTCTTTTTGAGGATCGAGAAGGAAACATCTGGGTCGCCACCGATGGGGGACTCGATATGTTTCGCGACACGGCCCTGATTAGTTACACGACACGGCAGGGAGTGTCGGACTCCCATTTCCAATCGGTTATGGCGTTACGCAACGGAGCGGTGTTGATCGGTACCGATGGCGCCCTTAACATTTTGCGAAAACAAGACGGTAAAATCGCCATTTTCGATCGAAAACTGTCGGGCCAACATGTTGCTCCAATGCTGGAAGACCACAGTGGCGTGGTTTGGCTGGGAGTGGGTTTGGCCCTCATGCAGTTTCAGAATGGCCGTTTTCGAGAAGTCGGCGGGCAGCGTTTCGCGAGCTTAGGCGGAGTGTCAGGTATTGCGGAAGACTCGCGCGGAACGATTTGGCTTCTTACCCGCAGCGGGCAGTTATTCAACATTGTCGAGGACAAAATTACCAAGCAAGCCTCGCTCGATGAAGGGCTCGCCCGGCAGAAATATCTGATGGCAGACCCGAAAGGCGGTCTTTGGCTCGGCGCTCCAAACGGTATCATTTCTTACTTCCGCGATGGACGTTTGCAGACTACGGCGCTTAGTTCTCCCCAGGGTCCTGCGGGTATTCAAGCACCGTTCGTGGACTCTGACGACTCTCTCCTCGTCCCAACTTCGCAGGGTCTCTACAGGCTCAACCACGGGCAACTGACTCTCTTCAACAGCGAAAATGGCTTGCCCTGCCCTGAGACCTTCAACGTGATCAGGGATAACCAGGGTGATCTTTGGATCTATACCCGATGCGGCATGGTCAGGATCGCAGAATCCGAATGGGCGAAGTGGATCGAGAGTCCCCACGTTGCGGTGTCCGTCATGATTCTGGACGCTCTGGACGGAGCGCAAGCTGGGACCGGAGGTTCTTACCAGCCGAACTCCTCCAAGGCGCCGGACGGTCGATTGTGGTTCGAAACCGGCGTCTCAATACAAATGCTGGATCCGGACCGTCTCTACGAGAACCCGCTTCCGCCGCCGGTGCATATCGAAGATGTGATCACTGATCGAAAGACATATTCGCCTCAGAACCGCCTTCATCTTCCCGCCCTGACACGTGATCTCGAGATTGATTATACGGCTCTGAGCTTTGTCGTTCCCCAGAAGGTGCATTTTCAGTACAAACTGGAAGGCTATGATCGCGATTGGCAGGATGCCGGAACGCGAAGGCAAGCTTTCTACGGTAACCTTCCACCGCGCGATTACACCTTCCGAGTGAAAGCCTGTAATAACAGCGGCGTGTGGAACGAAGCCGGCGCATCCCTCGATTTCTCCATCGCCCCGGCCTACTACCAGACTACTTGGTTCCGAGTGTCGTGCGTGGCCGCTTTTCTGCTTTTGCTTTGGGTGCTTCATCGACTCCGCCTTCGTCGACTGGCGTATCAGTTCAACATGCGCCTGGAAGAGCGCGTCAGCGAGCGGACCCGCATCGCGCGAGACCTGCACGATACCCTGCTTCAGAGTTTTCAGGGACTGATGCTCCATTTTCAAACTGGCATCGACCTGCTCCCGGGGCGTCCGGCGGAAGCACAGAAAACACTTGAGATCGCGATTGATCGGGCGGATCAAGCGATCGCCGAGGGCCGG
Organism: uncultured Acidobacteriota bacterium; assembly: GCA_963796095.1. GTDB lineage: Bacteria > Acidobacteriota > Terriglobia > Terriglobales > Acidobacteriaceae > JABDBE01. The sequence goes on along the minus strand of CAWCKL010000040.1, from coordinate 189,469 downwards.
GATGCCGTACAAGGGTTGCGTGCATCCACCGTCGAGACCAACGACCTTGCCTCGGCGGTAAGGATTCTCGGAGAAGAACTCCGGGCCGAAGGCACCAACAAGAATTCTACCCTCTTTGAGATGGAGGTCGAAGGCACGCCGCGGAACCTCCATCCAATCCTCCGGGACGAAGTCTATCGGATTACGGGCGAAGCGTTGCGCAATGCTTTCCGGCACGCGCGGGCGCAGCGAATCGAAGTGGAAATCCTATATGGCGAAAGGTGGCTTCGGTTGCGGGTCCGGGATGACGGGAGGGGTATTTATCCGAAGCTTCTTAGTGGAGACGGGCTTGCCGGACACTACGGCTTGCATGGCATGCGCGAGCGCGCCAAGCTTGTAGGCGGTAAGCTGGCTGTCTGGAGTAAGCTCGATTCTGGTACGGAGGTGGAGCTGAGTGTTCCGGCGTCAACCGCTTACGCAACTTCCTCTCGTAGCCGTTCCTGGTTGGCTGAGAAGTTCTCTGGAGAACGAATGGATGCGAAAGAAACCGATGTGAACGAAACAAAGACGAAATCATGAGCACTGATGGCAGTTCGATTCGGATTCTGGCGGTCGATGATCATTCCCTTGTTCGCGACGGGATCGCAACCTTTATTGCTAGTCAATCGGACATGAGATTGGTCGCCGAAGCGTCCAATGGACGCGAAGCTATCCAGCAGTTCCGTGAACACCATCCCGACGTCACCTTGATGGACCTGCAAATGCCAGAAATGAACGGCCTCGATGCGATCATCGCGATTCGCAACGAATTTCAAGAGGCGCGAATCATAGTCTTGACGACCTACAAGGGGGACGTTCAAGTTCTACGCGCTCTTAAAGCAGGTGCGCGAGCTTACTTGCTAAAGGGTCTTTTGCGGAAGGAACTCCTGGAGACGATCCGCGCCGTCCATGCTGGGGAAAAGCGTATCCCCCCTGAGATCGCTTCCCAACTCGCCGAACACGCGGCCGATGACGCGCTGACCTTGCGAGAAATCGATGTCCTGCGCTTGCTTGCCGGCGGGAATGCAAACAAACTGATCGCTGATCAACTCTCAATTACCGAGGATACAGTCAAGGGCCACGTCAAGAACATCCTCTCTAAACTTGGCGCGAACGACCGTACGCACGCCGTCACCATTGCGCTGAAGCGCGGAATCATTGAATTGTAACCCCCCGAAAGAGTGGCATCCATCCCCCTCGTTTTGGAGTATCGAATCATCCTGGATGTGCCTTATCTTTGGGTGTTCGAGATGGGGGCCTCTCTGCAACGCCTATTTTCAATGTTTCCCCGCGGCTCGCCTGGGAGGGGACTTCTCCTGCTACGGATAGTTGCCGGAGGTTTCTTGATTCACGACGGCATCACCGGACTGATGGCAGCGCCTCAGCGTCAATCGCTAACTCTGGAAGTAATCGCGGCCACCGCAGGAATCTTTCTACTCGTCGGATTGTGGACGCCGATCGCTGGCGCACTTGTGGCAGTCACTGAGCTCTGGATCGCTGTTTCTGGTACCGACCAGCTGCGCGGAACCATCATGTTGGCGACGACGGGTGCCGTCATGGCAGTCCTGGGACCCGGCGCTCGGTCAGTCGACGCCATCCTGTATGGCAGGAAGCGTCTCGATATTTGAGTGCTTCTGGAGTTATCTTCAACTTCCTCTAAAGTGGTATCGCCATCCATCTCTATAGGGTGGGCGAGCAACCCTTCCATCTGGGGTTGTTCCGCTGGCGGAACCTGTTCTACAGTCCGTACATGATCAAAAGAAATCCCAAACAATAAGCGCAAACACGAAAGATGTTGAGGAGTTGAGTTATGGATCTGAAAATTGTGTGGAGAAATCCAATTTCACTAATAAAGACCAAACGCACGCTGCAGCGAATTAGAAAAAATCAGTCTGGGACAGTGTATTCGGTCACTGGCCCAGATCTCACGCAAGAGTTGGAAGTGACTGGGCGCGTAGTTGCCTGAACTCGAATCGTTGACCCTTCCTGCAAAGGGAGGGCAATCGAGATGCTATCACATTACACGCATGATCGGAACGGCGGAGAACGAGGCGGAAGTTAGCTGTGAGGCAGGGCGATTTGTGAACGGCGAAGCCACAGTGGATTAAGGAAGGGATCAAAAATATGTCAGCGCAAACAAGCTGGGTAAGCGAAGCTCTGAATCGTACCGCATCCTTTGAAATTCCAGCCGGGTTGCCCGCGAATACCGGGTTCGATCGCGACGAACTCTGCGACAGAAGCTCGCCGAGGATTGTAGGTACGAGTGCCGCTCTAGAATCTGTTCTCGAACAGGTCGAGCAGGTTGCGCCCATCGGCTCGACCGTCCTCATCGAGGGGGAAACCGGCACAGGAAAAGAGCTCATCGCACATGCCATTCACAACGCCAGTCAGCGCTTCGGACGCCCATTCATAAAGCTGAATTGTGCGGCGATTCCTCTGGATCTTCTGGAAAGCGAGTTGTTCGGTCACGAGAAGGGTGCTTTTACCGGTGCGATTGCCCAGAAGATCGGGCGCTTTGAAATGGCTGACCAAGGCACGCTGTTCTTGGACGAAGTCGGTGATATCCCTCCTGCTCTGCAGCCGAAGTTGCTGCGTGTGTTGCAAGAGCAGGAATTCGAGCGTCTAGGGAGCGGTCGCACGCACAAAGTGGATGTCCGGCTTGTCGCGGCAACCAATCGGGATCTAATCAAGATGGTCACGCGCGGGCAATTTCGCAGTGACCTCTACTATCGTCTGAATGTCTTCCCAATCTTGCTGCCCGCGCTCCGAGAGCGCCGGGAAGACATCCCTGCTCTGGTCACGCATTTCGTGAAGCTGTTTAGCCGTCGCATGGGGAAGCAAGTCGACAGCATTCCTCAGGAAACCATGGCCGCCTTCCAGTCGTACTCATGGCCTGGCAACATCCGCGAGTTGCAGAATCTGGTGGAACGCGCCGTTATCCTTTCGCGGGACAGTATGCTCCAAAACCCACTTCACAAAAACCAAACAGAACTCATAATCCCCAGTCTGCATCGCCCCCGAACTTATTACTCATCGAAGGCCTCAGAAGACTCGCATCGCGCTTTGATTTTGGAGACACTTGAGCAGGCCCGCTGGATCGTCGGTGGACCGCGCGGCGCAGCAGCGAAACTGGGCCTGAAACGAACCACGCTTCTTGCCAAGATGAAACGGTTGGATATCTGCCGGCCGATCCCTCAGGAAGGAACAGACGTGTTCGACGTGGCACGCGCGGATGCTCTGATTTGAAAGCGTCACTGCGCAATCTGCAAAATCGAGCGCCTTCGCCACGCATTCAGGTCGAACACGCCGACCGTGGAAAGCAGGCGGGTGGACCTGCCTCTAGCCCGACTTTGACAACCGGGCCTTAATTCTTCGGTAAGCTGTTGATTCTACGTCCGAGGCTTCAAAAGGTCTTCACTACAGTTTCCCCTCCTTATGCGACGGTTTCCGGCCCCTGGGAGACTATCCTCGGGGATGGTTGGGACGGCAACTGTAGGTGCAACTGGTGGAGCAGCATCTGGTGATCCTTCTCCGGTTGGGTGTATCGGGGGAGAATCAACAGCCGCCCATCGGTCGTGGGCACCCACACATCCACCATCTGGATCGCGGACATTTTCTCTAGCACCGCTCGAGGAGTCAGTCCCGGCGCCAGAGTCCGCAAGCGCTGCCCCAAGGTGATGTACAAACAATAGGCCAAGAAGGATACGAAGATGTGCGCTTCGATGCGCGAGTCCTTCTGGTGATAAATGGGCCGGATCGCCAGATCGCTTTTCAGGGCGCGAAAGACCGCTTCGATCTCAGTGAGCTGCACGTAGTGTTGCCACAGCCGGGCCGGGTCTTCTGCGGGCAGATTGGAGCGCAGCAAATAACGGCCCTCCCGGCGCATGGCTTGCCGGAGTTTGTCCTTGCACCAACGAAAGGTGAACGTTTCCGCGTTGACCGGCTGTTCCGGCTTTGGCACCTGCACTTCCACCAAGCCATAGACGCGGCCCGCCTCGGACTTGGCCGCTCCCAGTTTCAGCAGCAGCTGGTCGCGCTCGAGCTGTTGTCCTTGCAATTCTTGCAGCCTTTTCCAGAGATTTTTCAACCGTCGCCGGCGCATGGCGCGTTCCTTCTGCCAACGCCCCTGGCTGCGTGCCAAAATATAAAGTTCTCCCTCCTGAGCCAGCAGCTTCACTTCTACCGACTCCTTCACCTTCGCCCAAGGCAGTTCGAGAAACGGTTTCTCCAATTTGCTCAGTCGACCCCGCGGCGTCCCCACCAGATAAGCCACCGGCGGATCGGCATCGCGCATCTCGCGCAACTGTTCTTCGGTCGGAATGCCTCGATCCATTACCCAGATGCGCTTGGCTTGCTCCTCAATCTTTTTCAGGAATGCTTTCAGCGTGGTCTTCTCACTGGTGTTCCCCTGCATCACTTCGTAGGCCAGGGGAAGGCCGTCCGGCGTCACCACCAGAGCAATAATGACCTGCACGCAATCGGGCCGTTTGTCCCGGCTGTAGCCAAAGCGCCGCTTCCCACTCGCCGGCGGATCGCATTCAAAATAGGTGCTGGTCAGGTCATACAGCAGCACCTCAAATTCTGCCTGGAACAGATCCTGCCAGCGCTTCTGGAGATAACTGAACAGATCCTTCGTGTGCGCCAGCAGCTTGTCCTGACACCGATAGAGCGACTGCAGCTCGATGGCTTCGCCCTGCCGGCCCAGCAAATCGGCCATCCCGCTGCGCAGATACCACTCCCGATGCAAGCGCCACTCGCTGCCCGGCGAGATCAACCGATAACTCACCAGCGTCTTCAGGATGTCGAGCCAGTCGGTTCCTTCGCGGCTCACCCCCAACCGCCCTCTCCAGAAATCATCCAGCCGCAATTGCTCCCATAAGACACCGCTCAACCAACACGCGCCCCACTGGCGGGGACGCAACACTTTGAGCTCGTGCAAACGAACATGCACGGCCTCCTGCGCCAACTCCGGAGCTTCCCGGTCCTCGGGAAACAGCATCACCTGATGCCACTGGCCGCCAGGCTCGTCGAACACTTCGATGCACCGGCACCAGGCCGCTCCCTGGCTGTCGTTGATTTCCCCCAGGTAGAGCACCTGCCTCTGCACTACACGCTGCGAGGCCCCACGACGGTTCTCCACGATGCTCCAATAACGATGTTCCTTGCCATCCTTTACGCGACGCGTGCAGCGAAGAAACACACCGCCCATTGTGCACCGCCCGTGGCAGTAATCAAGGGGGTAGGTCTTCACTACAACGCCTGGCGGGAAGAGCGATGCTGATAGGAAAATACTTACGCGTAGGAAACCGTCGAAAATCGGCAAAAAGCATGTCCGGTTGTCAAAGTCAGGCTAGACCATTCGGATCTTGAGGCCGTAATTCACTCTCCTTAGTCCCTCAGGCAACTTGAACTTCATTCAGGTGTGCTGCCCGTTGCGTCCAAGAGGTCGTGCCGAGAGTCTTTTTCTACTTCAATTTATTAGAAATCATCGGCGTATAAGATCGTGTCTTCAGCCGTCGGAACGAAATGGCGCAGGCTGGGTTTGGGCGCAACTACGACCTGATCATGCTCCCCAAGCGCGCTCTATCTGCGCTCTGTTTCTTCGATTAGTGTTGCCTTCTGTGGCCTTAGGTGCCATCCACCGGCCTGCATCGTGTTGAAACTACGTTCAAGCGTTGATTCGAGTCCTACCTGAGGAGCCATTCTTTTGCCCGCATAAACACTGGCGATTTTCATTTCAGCCCCCAACGTTGTCCTAGATTTGTACTAGATCGGGGCTGACCAAATTCCGGGGATTTCTCCTTTTCCCAGTATTTCAGTCGTAGGGGCAGAAAAGGAGACCCCAGTATGGAAATTACGATTTACCGCCGCCACTGGGCGGGCTGCAAGCACAAGGATGACCGCTATCACCCCCGGTGTGGATGCTCACTCTGGTTTCAGTTCAACTGGTCGGGGACGCCGAACACGACGCTGGACGGGAACAAACTTCATCGTGGGCAGAACAAGAGGTCTGCCGAGACCCGCATCTGGTCGGAAGCGCAAACGAATAAGACGCAACTCGACTCCGAGCTTACAGCCTTGCTGGAGGGCAAGCCCGTCCGCCAAAAAGTTACCGTTCAGGCTGCCGTCGAGGAGTGGCTGAAATTCAAAGAGCAGAACAGAATCGGGATCAAAAAGGCAAAACTCATGAGCGACAAGCTCGTTGCGTGGTGCAAGGAAAACGACGTGATCCTTTTGACTGCCCTCACCCCTGAACGGGCGATGAGGTTCCGCACCAGCCTGCCGTATCGCACGGGCGACAGTAGTAGCCTTTCGGTTCATTGGGCAGTCATCACCGGATTCTTCAGTTGGGCGGTAGGTATGGGTTACATCGAAAAGAACCCGAGTCCGAACCCCCGCATCTTCCCGCAGTTCCGGATCAAATATGAACAGAGGGAAGTCGTTCCACCTACCAAGCAGGAAATGGAAAAGGTGCTTGCCACGGCGACCGGGCGGGTCGGTGTCCTTGTCCGCCTGATGCGTGAATCAGCGATGGCGCTGGTGGATGCTCACAAATTCGGCATGTCGCTGAGTGACGGCGAGAAGTACGGTGTTTCGAAGCCGGAACGCCGCCCCTTCGTGCAAGACCGAACGTTGATTCGTGGTAATCGGACGAAAACCTATGAACGCTACCGTGTTCGCATAAGCCAATCTCTGGCTGAACAGCTTGAGGCTTTGGGTTCTCCGGCATTTCCGGACACATATGTGAAGTGGCACGAGGACGTCAACAAGGTCATCCGGCAATCAGGAGTGAAAATGACGCCCCACGGATTCCGCCACTATCGGATTACTGAATGGCTGGCTGCGGGTGTCCGCGTCGAGGACGTGGCTGACATGGTGGGCACGTCTCCCAAGGAGATTCGCGAGACCTATCGCCATTGGATCAAGGAAGCGGAAGACAGGCTTGACGAAGTTCAACGTCAGGCATGGCTCGCCCAAGGCTTGGACAAGAACGGGAATCCGAAAGCAGATCAGGTTCAATCAGACGAGAATGGCGATCCCCAGCCGAATCGCTTTCAGTGATACTTATTCACAACATTGTGCGATCACTTGCAGTCTGTTGCGTTGAGTCCGGCCCATTGCGCTTGGTTCCCGTGGGGAAGCCGACCTTCCCAGATCAGCAGCAGGACTTGCAGAACGCAGCGGGCTTCAGTCTAGCAAACGAATGTGACGGGAGTGTTAAGAGTGCCAGACGGTAGTGGGCTACTTTCATTGCGGAAAGAGCGGCGTAGGATAGAATCGTTGAGGTTTCCATGAGCCGAAGATGGCGAAGCTGGATCCCCGGTATTGTTGTCTGGACGTGGCTTGTGCTGTCACTCGCTCTGTTCAAACGCTATCCGTGGGTGGATGCTGTCTTTAACATCGTATGGCTGTTACTTCTCCTCGTTATGGCTGTTGCCTCCACCATTCATGTATTTCGCCATCGCCATGAGACAGGCGGATTCGTCGGGTATCGGGGAGTGCCCCGATGGGTCATAACACTTTTCGGCGGCGACGATTCAAAGTAGCCCACTACCTGCCAGACTGGTTGTGGAAGTCGATTCTGCTGGGGTTTTGGCGGCCCGGAGGGGTTCAGGTCGGCTGGGGCGTTTCAGAGGTGCAGGCAGCCTTCGTGACCACCTCAACGACCATGTGCTATTGACCGGACACACCAATACAACCCGGACGGCTACCGCGACAGCAATTCTTAGCGCACATTCTGGAATGAGAACTTGAATCCGTACTTTCTTAGTTCGACATCCTGCTCTTCGGACATCACGCCACGAGAACACTCCCCGCGGATGGGTTCCGGATGGAGCTTATAATCTGCACTTAGCACATGCCCACCCGTGAAGAATTGGAAGCTGAATTCGGAAGATTAGGGATAGACTTCAGAAACCCCGCCTTTTGTGAGACCCCAGCCATTCTTGCCGCTGAACAGCGCAATCCCCGACCGTCTTTACTGCGCCGTTGATGTGGGAGCTTCACAAGGTGATGGGCGTCGCCGACGAAACCGACAAGGCTTTCCGCAGAGTCGATCCGCTGTGCGCAGCACGACCCTTGGAGCCGCAGCGGTTCGAGACGATGACACCTGATGAGATAGTGAAGTCGATGTGTGAGGAGGAGATCGAATGACGGAAGACGAAGCCGAGGCGAAGGTAGTGACCCTGTTCGAAGAGATCAAGGCAACGAAGGTCGAGATGGTGAATGGCAAGCCGCGCATCTCGGACGATCAGACACTCGCCGACATGGAAGCCGAAGAGAGGATGCGCGAAGCCTGCGGGATGCTTTTGACCGCCGAGCGCAGGTTCCAGAAGATCAGCGCCCTTCCTCACGTCGTGACCGACTCAAAGATCAACTGCATGTGGTGGGACGCACTGGAGTCCGTATACCAAGCGGACAAAGCGCTCTGGCGCATCTTCGTCGGCTCGCAGCCCACTCTGGCGCAAAACAAGCTATACAACGAGTTCCGCGAGATGCTGCTGAAGGGAAGCAGCCTCAAGGCGAACGCTTGATCATTCTACGGCGCGGCTGTCCTTGCCCCTTGTGTCTGCGATAGCTTTCTTCCTTCTTCTTCCCGTCCCGCCCTGTTCGTCTTTCGGGAACTGCCTGTTGATCAGGCATAATGGCTGTTCGAACAATGCTCTTGACCATCACTAACACGAAGAGTCCTGCCACGGACTTAGGTTACTTGCTCCATAAAAATCCGGGGAAATTACAGTCGTTCGAGCTTTCGTTCGGGAAAGCCCACGTGTTCTACCCTGACGCAGCGGCAGATCGCTGCACGGCTGCGCTGCTGCTCGACGTTGACCCGGTGGGTCTCGTTAGGACGCGCCGAGGTCCGGCGGGCGAAGGCGGGATGCTGGAGCAGTACGTAAACGACCGCCCCTACGTCGCCTCATCGTTCATGAGCGTCGCCATCGCACGGGTCTTCAACTCTGCGCTGGCGGGGAACAGCAAGGGTCGCCCGGAACTTGTGACCGTTGCGCTACCTCTTACGGCGAGAATCGCCGCCCTTCCTTGCCGTGGCGGCGAGTCGTTCCTGCGACGTCTGTTTGAGCCGCTGGGCTACCGGGTGGATGCCGAGCACCATCCGCTTGATGAGAAGTTCCCAGAGTGGGGCGAGAGTTCTTACTACACCGTCCAAATCGCCAAGGAAGTCACCCTGCAAGACCTGCTGACGCACCTTTACGTTTTGATCCCGGTGCTAGACGCAGACAAGCACTACTGGGTCGGCAAGGACGAGGTGGAGAAGCTGTTGCGTCACGGCGAGGGCTGGCTACAGTCGCACCCCGAGCGCGAAGCAATCGTGAGTCGCTACTTGCGAGGATTCCGAAAACTGACACGGGAAGCACTGGCGCGGCTAACGGAAGACGAGTCCGTTGATCCCGACGCAGAGCAGGAAACGAAAGAAGAACAGGAGCAAGCAATCGAGGCTCCGCTTCGTCTCCACGATGCTCGTCTCCAGCAGGTCACGTCGGAACTCAAGGCAAGTGGCGCGAAGCGCATCCTTGACCTCGGCTGCGGGGAAGGCAAGCTCGTCCGCGAACTTTTGAAAGACAGGCAGTTCGAGGAAATCGTGGGGATGGACGTTTCCTACCGAAGCCTTGAAGTAGCCGCCGAGCGATTGCACCTAGACACGCTGCCGCCGAAGCAGAAGGAGCGGATCAAACTCATTCAGGGATCGCTCATGTACCGAGACAAGCGCCTGTCGGGGTTCGACGCAGCCGCCGTCGTCGAGGTCATCGAACATCTCGATGAACCGCGGCTCGCCGCGTTCGAGCGGGTGCTCTTCGAGTTCGCCCGTCCGCAGATGGCGGTGTTGACAACGCCGAACGCGGAATACAACGTCAAGTTCGAGACGCTCCCGGCTGGGCAGTTCCGGCATCGTGATCACCGCTTCGAGTGGACTCGCGACCAGTTCCAGAAATGGGCGGAAGCAATCTGCAGTCGGTTCGGCTACTCCGTGGAGTTCAAGCCTGTGGGTGACGAGGATCGGCAAGTTGGGGCACCTACGCAGATGGGGGTGTTCTCCCGTGCTTAAACGTCACCCAAATCTGATCGTGCCCATTGGCACGCAAGTCGTGACGCGGGTTGAGGTCGAGCCTTCAGGTGGTGGTACGCCACTGCCGAAAGGCATTGTCGGAGAACTGATCAGGACTCCCGCTGATTCGACTCACGCTTATCGTGTGCGCTTTCCTGATGGCGCGGAGTCAAATCTCCGTAGGCACGAGTTCTCGCTCCTCAAACATGTTAAGACGGGGCCGCTAGCCTGGATTTCCACGGCACAGAGTTCGCCTAAGAACTCGGACCCTCCATACATTCGATCGTCGTGTTAAACCCGGGCTACTCGCAAAACCACGCCCTGAAGGAACAGAACCAGTCCCTCAGTCCGACCGCCGTCGGCGAAGTGTTGAAGGCAGAAGGCTTCGCTCCCTTACCCCGCCGCCGCGATGAGGAGCGTCCCCAATATCCTCGGGCTTCGGTCGAACCCGTCGCGAATGTGGCCGAGTTCTCTTTGGCGCCGCGGCAATTTAGCACTCACTGTGGTGGGCTTTTTCTTTTCCTGCCCGATCTGCTCTCCCTGGGCTTGGAGCAACTGGCTCAGGCTGCGCATCTGCCCGGCTCCAAGATGATCCCGGCCCCGCACGCTCTGCGCGCCTGTCTGGCCTTGAAGCTCTGGTCCATCGAGCGCAAGAGCCATGTCATGGCCTTAGTGGCGGATGAGGGCTTGGCCCTGTTTCCGGGGCTCAATGCCTTTCCCAAGAAGAGCTATCTCTCGGAATATTCCTCCCGCATTGCCCCCAGCCAAATCACCCAGTTGTTGGCGGCTTGGCACGACCAGGTTCATGGCGAAGGGGACCGCGACTCCCTCTTTGCGGGTTCATCCTTTAATCTCGATTTCCACTCCGTGCCCTTCTATGGCGAGTATCCCTTGGTCCAGTCCCACTACGTTTCCGCCCGCAGTCGCAGCCAGCCCAGCATTCTGGTCTTTCTCGCCCAGGATCCGGAGGCTGGAGCCTTTTGCTACTCCAATGCCGATCTCCGCAAGGGAGAAGAGAAGGGCGAGATCTTCCGCTTTATCTCCTTTTGGAAACGCACGCACGGCACTTATCCGCGGGAGCTGGTCTTTGATTCTCGTCTCACCACCCATGCCAATCTCGCCCGCCTCGATCGCATGCACATCGCCTTCATCACTCTCCGCCGCCGTTCTCCCGGATTGCTCAAGGAAATCGCCCAGTTGCCGGCTTCCGCCTGGCGGGTGGTCGAACTGGATGTCCCCACCCGCAAATATCGAACGCCGCGCGTCTTTGAGCAGACCGTCGCGTTAGCGGGCTGTAAGTTTCGCCAGTTGTTTATCGAAGATGTAGTGATCGGGATCGCGTTCTCAAAGAATTCGATCTTTACGAGTTCGTGATCTATCGGTGTGTCGTCGGATCACATGCCTATGGCTTGAGCCATGAACAATCCGACATTGATCGTAGGGGCATCTATCTTCCTCCAACTGATCTTCAGTGGTCGCTCTATGGGGTTCCCGAACAACCGGAGAATCCTGAATCGGAAGAAGTCTACTGGGAGTTACAAAAATTCTTGGTCTTGGCTTTGAAGGCAAACCCAAACGTTTTGGAGTGCCTGTACACCCCACTCGTCGAGATGAAGACACCACTCGCGGACGAACTCGTGAAGATTCGCGAATCGTTCCTTTCACGCCTTGTGTATCAGACCTACAACGGATACGTCCTCTCTCAGTTTAAGAAACTGGAGCAGGACTGGCGGGCTGTAGGCGAAATCAAATGGAAACATGCGATGCACCTCATCCGTCTGTTGCTGTCTGGTATCACGGTTCTGCGAGAAGGATTCGTGCCCCTATCGGTTGAAGAGCACCGAGAAAAGCTACTTGCAATCCGTCGCGGTGAGATCGCGTGGGATGACGTAAACGCTTGGCGGCTGGAACTGCACCAACGCTTCAATCAGGCTTACGAAACGACCAAGCTATCAGCCACTCCCGATTATCAGCGCGTCAATGATTTCTTGGTTCAGGCTAGAAGGAGTATGGTGCGATGACATTCCCTGTTCCTGCTCCGATAAGCCGTGCTGTCCATCAGCATCCATATCCTCTGATATTCGCCACGGTCAGCGGAGCGCACCTCTATGGCTTCGCCTCACCCGATTCCGATTGGGACTTGCGCGGCGTCCATCTTCTACCTGCCGACGAGGTGCTAGGACTCTTTGAACCGAAGGAGACAGTCGAACAAGGAAGAAACGAAGATGGGATTGAACTTGATCTGGTGACGCACGATGCTCGTAAGTTCTTCGGTCTTCTGCTAAAGCGGAATGGTTATGTGCTTGAGCAACTTTATTCACCTCTGATTGTCTATACGACATCAGAGCATGAAGAATTGAAACAGATCGCGAAGGGCTGCATCACTCGGCATCATTCCCACCACTATTTGGGATTTGCCTCCACTCAATGGGAGTTTTTCGAGAAAGAGCAACCCCAGCGGATCAAGCCTCTCCTGTACACCTACCGAGTGCTGTTAACGGGCATTTATCTGATGAGGACTGGTGAGGTCGAGGCAAATCTGCTACGACTCAATGACGAATTCCGCTTGCCCCACCTAGCGGAACTGATAGGACGAAAAACTTCCGGCACCGAGCAGGCCACAATTTCTGACGCTGATTTGGATACGCACCGCCGCGAGTACGAGCGCCTGCGAACTGAGTTGGAATCCGCGTCTGAGTGCTCACGTCTGCCGGACGAGCCGAACACAAAAAGAGCGCTCTCCGATCTGTTGGTTCGCCTACGCCACTCCACATACGACCAAGCAAGGGGGACGCGGCACTTGTGAAGATCACGGTTCCCGAACTTTCTCTCATCTTGCTCGTCGGTCCTTCGGGCTGCGGGAAGTCCACTTTCGCGCAGAAGCACTTCAAGCCGACCGAGGTGCTGTCCTCCGACTACTGTCGCGGACTGGTGTCGGACGACGAGAACGATCAGACCGCGACGAAGGAGGCGTTCGAGGTACTACACTTCATCGCCCGTAAGCGACTTGCGGCGGGGCGGTTGACGGTCATCGACGCGACTAACGTGCAGCCGGATTCGCGGAAGCCGCTTGTAGCATTGGCTCGCGAGTTCCACGTGCTGCCCATCGCTATTGTGCTCGACTTCCCAGAAAAGCTCTGCCAAGAACGGAATCGGAACCGACCGAATCGCGACTTCGGTTCTCATGTCGTGCGTAATCAGGCGCAGCAGTTGCGGCGATCCCTGCGTGGACTAGAACGGGAGGGCTTCCGGGGAGTCCACATCTTCAAGTCACCAGAGGAACTGGACGGACTGGAAATCGAACGCCAGCCGATGTGGACGAATCGCCGCAGAGAGCACGGGCCTTTCGACATCATCGGCGACGTGCATGGCTGCTTCAACGAGTTGCAGGAGTTAATGACAATGCTCGGCTACTCGGTGGAGAAGAACGGTGACGGCTATCAAGTCGGAGTGCCTGAAGGTCGCAAGGCGATCTTCCTCGGCGATCTAGTGGATCGCGGGGCGAGGATTCCAGACGTGCTCCGGTTGGTGATGGGAATGGTGCAGGCTGGTACTGCCCTATGTGTGCCCGGCAACCATGACATGAAGCTCCTCCAGAAGCTCCGGGGCAAGGACGTGAAGATGGCGCATGGACTCGCCGACTCCGTAGCGCAGCTTGAGGCGGAGTCGCCGGAATTCAAGGGCAAAGTGTCGGAATTCATTGACGGTCTCATCAGCCACTATGTCCTCGATGACGGGAAGCTCGTCGTGGCACACGCCGGAATGAAGGAAGAGATGCAAGGGCGTGGTTCTGGGGCGATCCGCTCCTTCGCGTTGTTCGGGGAAACGACGGGCGAGACCGACGAGTTTGGGCTTCCTGTTCGTTACAACTGGGCGGCAGACTATCGCGGGCGTGCCTCGGTGGTTTACGGGCACACGCCAATCTCGGAGCCTCAGTGGTTGAACCGAACGATCAACATCGACACTGGATGTGTGTTCGGCGGCAAGCTCACGGCGCTCCGCTATCCCGAAAAGGAGTTAGTGTCCGTCCCAGCCCGCCGCGTCTACTATGAGCCTGCGAAGCCGTTAGCACCTGCGCAAACGGCGACCGCACTCTCACAGCAGCACGAGCAGGACGACATTCTGGACATCGACGACGTCATCGGGAAGAGGATCGTGGAGACGAGGCTACACGGGAACCTGACTGTCCGCGAGGAAAACGCAATCGCCGCCCTCGAAGTAATGAGCCGCTTCGCGACCAATCCAAAGTGGCTCATTTATCTCCCGCCGACGATGTCGCCCAGCGAAACCAGCGAACAGCAGGACTTGCTGGAGCACCCTGCCGAGGCATTAGGCTACTTTCGCAAGTCGCATATCGAGAAAGTCATCTGCGAGCAGAAGCACATGGGGTCGCGGGCTGTCGTGATAGTTTGCCGTGACCGTGACGCCGCGTTGCGTCGATTTGGGGTGACGCAGGACGAGATCGGTGTGTGCTACACCCGGACTGGCAGGCGGTTCTTCAACGACGGCGAACTGGAGAGGGAGTTCCTCGTTCGAATTCAGAAAGCAGCGACCGGATCAGGTCTCTGGGAAGAGCTTAAGACCGACTGGCTGTGCCTCGACTGCGAACTCATGCCGTGGTCTTCCAAGGCGCAGGACTTGCTGCGCCAGCAGTATGCCCCGACCGGGGCTGCTGCACGCGCCGGACTCACGGCGTCTATAGCTGCGTTGCGTGCGACTAGTAGGCATGTGCCGGAAGCCTCCGAGCTAGTCGGACGGTTCGATGAGCGACGGGTCATGGCGGAACAATACATCGAGGCTTACCGCCGTTACTGCTGGACGGTTCGCTCACTGGCAGACCTAAAGCTCGCACCCTTCCATTTACTGGCAAGCGAGGACGCGGTGCATTCGGATAAGGATCACGTCTGGCACATGACCACACTGGCTTGCCTTTGCGACTCCGATGCGGGGCTGCTTCTGGCAACGCCTTATAAGTTAGTCGATGTCGGCGACGAAGCAAGCGAGAAGGCGGGTATCGACTGGTGGGAAGCACTGACGTCTTCCGGTGGAGAAGGCATGGTTGTGAAGCCTCTCCAATTCGTCACGAAGAGCAGGCGCGGGCTGGTGCAGCCTGCGGTGAAATGCAGGGGGCGCGAATATCTCAGGATCATCTACGGCGCTGAGTACACCGCGCCAGAGAATCTTGAGCGCCTCCGTTCCAGAGGTCTCGGCACAAAACGGTCGCTGGCTCTACGTGAGTTTGCGTTGGGAGTAGAAGCGTTGCATCGGTTCGTCGAACGCGAACCGCTCCGACGTGTGCATGAGTGCGTCTTTGGCGTGCTGGCGTTGGAAAGTGAGCCTGTCGATCCGAGGCTTTGAGGAACAGAATGGCGACTCCAAAACTCAACCCTGACCAAATCGCTCAAGTTTCAGGACTTGTGTGCCAATACATCACCGCACAACGCGGGAAGTACGTCGCACGAGCCGTGCCGTTGTCCGCGCAGCAGAGAGCGCCTCTGGAGCCTTTTTTTGAGCAAGAGGTTCTCGAAAATGTCCGCGTGCTTGTGCTCGAAGGCGAGCGAGTTCCAAACCCCGAGTTTTATCCGATGCTTCGGGGTTTTGGATTTCGGAATCTGCCCGACCAGTCGGCGATGGGGGCGATCACCTTCTGCGATGTAGTCGTTTCCCATGAGCCGTTCTCTGATGGGTTGCTTTTCCATGAACTGGTGCATGTCGAGCAGTATCGGCAGCTTGGCATCCCGCGCTTCTCAGAGCTTTACGTGCGTGGATTTCTGAACGGCGGCAGCTACGAAGCAATTCCTCTTGAAGTGAATGCTTACAGTTTCGAAGATCGCTTTCGACGTGATCCTCGACGGGGATTCTCAGTGGAGGCAGAAGTGACCCAGTGGCTTGCAGAAGGGAGGCTCTAATGGATGAGAGTCGGCAAGGACGACCTTTGGCGATTGACGATAGCGCGAGGAGTGGATCGCCGACCGAGCCAGCCTTTGTCGCCCGTCCAGAGGGTGCCCCTGTCTATCACGGCTTTGTCGTCCTCGATGACGTTAAGGTGGACGGCTTCACTCTTGGCAAGATCACCGATTGGGAAGCTGAGCCTTGCGAAACGGGAGACGCATTTGTGATCGCGCCGGATGGAAGTCGTGCTGCTCTTGTGTGGGAGGTATGCGATCCGCCTTATTTCCGAGAGGTCATGCCAATCGAAACTACCCGATGGGGAGTGTGGAGCGTCAGTTTTGTCCTGCCAATGATTAACCGTGAGAACGCCCGCACGAATCTCGATTCTATCCTCCCTCAACTAAAGTTTCGGTGGTCAGAATGGCAGTCACGATTTAGCGGACATAGATAGGACAACGAGCCGCGTTACGTTAGGGACGAATGTACATGAAGCTATTAAGGTGTGCATCCATAGTGTTGGTGCTCGGAGCACTTGCGAGTGCCCAGACACCACTTGCCGGAGTCGCTGCCGCTGAGGAGCAGCCTGCGACGGTGACAATCTGCCAGCTCAAGAGTGACCCAGCGGGATACAACCACAAACTGGTGGAGGTCACGGGGTTTGTGTCGCACGCCTTCGAAGATTTCACGGTGTTCGATCCGACCTGCCCATCATATCCCGGCGTTTGGCTTGAGTACGGTGGGAAGGCGAAGTCAGGAACAATGTACTGCTGTGGGGTCACCGCTGATAGGCACCGTCCGAAGGAACTGAAGGTTGAGGACATCTCAATCCCGCTAGTCGATAACGATCAATTCCGCGAATTCGACAAACTCATCCAGCCTCCGTTCCGCTCCGGCGTCCATGGCTCGATTGTGCATGCAACATTGGTGGGGCGATTTTTCTCCGGGCGGCTAATCAAGTATCCGAAAGCAACGTTCTGGGGCGGCTACGGGCACATGGGTTGCTGTACACTGCTTGCGATTCAGGAAGTCAAATCCTTTGACTCTCAGAATCGCGATGACCTTGACTACGGTGCAGCTTCCGACCAGCCTGAGATCGGGAAGGTAGGATGCGGCTATCGTGACCTCGTACCGATTGATCCGACCGTCGATTTGATCAAAGCGCAACGGGAAGCTGACGCTGGACAGCGAGATTGGGTCTTCGACGACCCGCAGCGAGTCGCATCCGAAGCCATCGCCCGGTTCGCGAATGTGGAAGGAAGCTCAGTCGCCCTGAAAGAAACTCGCAAAGCCCAAGGGCGACATGTGTATGAATGGAAGCCAGCCGACAAACTTGAGACCTACATGGTCGTTGTCAGCCGCCCATACCTGCTGGCTTTCTATGCCCATGATCCAAAGCGGGTAGCGTGGGTAGTAGCCGCCGCGTATGTTTCTTCCTGCGAGAAAAACAACTCGGTCACCCGTCTAAAATAGGTGCGAGTCTTACCCACAAATTTACCCACAGAGAGCGGTTCCTACAGTCCCTTTCAGCGACTTGGCAGCCCCCGCGAGAAGTTAAGTCCGTCGCTTTCAGAGCGCGACGGTTCGTGGGTTCACGCTTACCTGCATCGCAAAGAAGGCGACCAGAGCAACGCAGCTTATTGGTATAACCGGGCTGGCAAGCCCGTGTGCCGGGAGCCGCTGGATGCGGAGTGGCTCGCCATCGTGAAAGAATTGCTGGGATAGACTGCCTGACTCATGCTCGCGGTGAAACGTCAACGATGAGCGGTACGTGATCGCTCAGTGATCTCCATTTCCGATACGTGCCCACAGTGACCTTTACGAAAGGAATCCACTCGCGAGGCATGAACACGTAGTCAATATGGAACGGTCTCGATTTCCGGTGCCAGAAGTAGTGAGTCGGTCTAGTTTCCTCACCATGCTCTTCGGAGAAGAAGGCGTGGTACGCGCTCAGAAGATTCCTCTGCTTCAGCATCGCGACCACTGCCGTGTGGTTCCGTTTCTTTCTTGCGTGGTCGAAAATCGCATTGCTATTGAAGTCGCCGCAGATCACAGTTGGTAGTTCGTCGCAGAACCAGCCGTTGTGCCTCTTGATCGCCTCGAACACCTGTCCGATGTAGTTGAGTTCCTTCACCTGACCAACCGGGCAAGCCCAAACCGCGAGAAGCAGAAAGTTGGTTACGCCTTTCACCTTGACTGGGGCGATCCACCTTTGAGTCGGATGCTTTCCGACTTCGAGAGTCCACGGCTTCGCGGCAATCACTGCGAGTCCCTTATGTTTCTTATCGCCCCACCAACAGGCGGAATATCCGTCATCCATGCAGAGCTTCACTGCATCCTGAGAGCATTCAGGAATAACGGCAACGTCGGGCTTCAGCGCGTCGAGCACTTCACGCTTCTTGCCGAATCCCATGCAACAGTTCCAGACGACGATTCTCATTTTTCCATGCGCGAGGAAGTCACTTTGCTGCCTCGGTTATGTGTCGTTGATGACGACACATTTACCTACCTTTATAGCAAGGAAGGCGATCAGGACAACGCCGGACATTTGTATCGTCCGGCTGGCAAGATTGTGTGCCGGGAACCGCTCGATGCGGAATTCGTTAGTATCGTGCCAGACTTGGTTGGCTTTAGAGTGAATTTTCCCGCGAGGCTCGATCCTCGCTGTCTCTGTGCGAAAATGCAAGAGAGGAAAGACGAGGAGCCGCCATGACGTGGAAGAAGTGGGGCTTTAATCCGGGCGAAAGTTATCCTCTGTCGGACGTCGTCGCGGCATTGTATGCTCGCCTCAAAAACGGTGATGTAATCGACAGGAAAGCAAAAGAGGATATGGTGCAATGGATGGAGCAGATCAGTGAGCCGAAGCTCGTATGGTCGCCAAAGTCTAGGGGCTGGGAAGCATCGGCGTTTAATCGAAACTGCTGGCGCACAGTAGACGGAAAGCCGCTGATTGCTCCCTATGAAGCCGATCCAGTTATTAGGACGAAGACGCCGAAGGCAGTTCAGCGCACGCCTACTCTGACCAAAAGGGCGATCAGGGCAACACATCCAACTGGCGTGCCACAGTTCGCCAAGAGGGGCTGCTTTCGGGAACGGCGCCAAAGGCAAGTCTTCTCGTGCTTGTCGGCCGACAAATCCGAGGATTGCCATGCCAAAAAGACCTCTAATCCTGTGCGTTGATGACGAGTGGAACGGACTTGAAGGGCGAAAGATGCTGCTTGAAGAAAGCGGCTGCAGAGTTCTAGCCAGCACAAGCGGAGTAGAGGCTCTGCACCTCTTTGCTTCCCATCCCATTGACTTGGTGCTTCTCGACTATCACATGCCGGAGATGCGCGGCGATGTGGTGGCAGCGTGCATGAAAGCTAGTCAGCCTGAGATTCCCATCGTGCTGCTGTCTGCCGATAATGAGCTACCAGAGAGCGTGTTGGAATTGATAGATGTGTTTGTGTCCAAGAGCGAATCTCCCGCGAACCTGTTACAGATCGTCGAACACTTGCTCGATCTGCGTTTTCTTTTTACCCCTCTCGATGATTTGATTGGCGGGCGACAAAAACACACTGCGTAAGATAAGCAAGGCGCTACAGAACGCCGAGGTCAAGCCGCACGGTCAATTCTTGTAACCGCGGAAGGCGCGTACTTCTCTTGCAGCCTGCCTTCGTTGCTTATCTTCGCCAGTTCCGCATTGAGTTCCGCACCCACCAGCATGGCAAAGCCTGTCCAGTACAACCAGACCATCAGTGCAATGGCGGCACCAAGCGTTCCATAGGTTCTGTTGAAGCTGCCGAAGTGGCGAAAATAAGTGCCGAGCAGATACGACAAGCCGATCCAGCAGCCCACAGAAAGAACCGCTCCGGCAGCCTGGCGAGGAAACGCTGCTTGACGTTTGGAGCGAGGAAATAGAGAGCTTCGATCGCAAGGACGGTAAACCCCACTGCAATGGTCCAGTGGACGTAAGGCCAGAGCAGAACGAACAGTCCCGAAAGGTGAACTCTACCAGCGAGCCATTCTCCGAATCTTGGTCCCACAACCATTACGGATAAGGAAATCAGCACTAAGGTTCCGACTATGAAGGCCAAACCGACAGCCAAAGGCCGCGTTTTCCAGAACGGGCGGTTGTCTTTGACCTGATAGGCAATATCCAACGCTTCAATGATTGCAGCAAAACCACCTGATGCGGCCCAAAGGGTGCCCAGGATTCCGAAAGAGAGAAATGTCCCTCGATTAGGAGTGACTACATCGCCTAGGACTCGACGAACGAGGCCCATGCTATCGGCCGGCAGAAAACTTGCCATTAAAGCCAAGGCTTGGTTGAACAGATCAGGGACCGGTAAATATGCGACCACCGCGGATAGAAAAATCAAAGCTGGGAAGAGGGATAAAACAAAATAGTACGCAAGCGCGGCTGCCATCTGCATCGTATGGTTCTGAACCACATCAGCATAGGTGCGCACCAGTGCGTCTTTTACACTTGCGGGTCTCATGCACTTCCGCCGCCCAGGAACGTACACCTTGTTGTTCTACGTCATGCGCTGCGCCGTCGGGCGCGTTGACCTCTGTCCATTCCGCCCATCTTCCGGTGCTGTCCTTTTCGGAGCTGGCTTGCAGATTTCCCAAATGCTGGACAGCCACGCGGATCAAGGAATGGCTCTCTCTCCTTTACCTCTTGCCTCGTGTCCGAACGAGTTTTCCGCCTCTGACGACTTGCTAAATCCCGATTTACTTTGCTTCTCCGCGGTGCACTTCAACGCTCTGGAGCCCCAACTGGATCACGGGCAACGGACGGCGGTGTGGCGTCGCTTGTTTCCGTCTTGACTAGGGGCTCTGTCAGAGGAGCGCCATTCTTGACCAATTCAGTCTTAATTTCAACTTTCTGATTGGCGATCGGATTGATGTCGGTCTCAAAAGTTTGGTAGCCAGGAAGCGCGATCCTAATCTGATGCGCTCCCGGCGCCACCAGCATCCCTCGACCCGCGCCCTCAAACTCTCCTACGTGTCCCACGAAAAGGCCGTCCAAAAACACCGCCGCTCTCGAGGGGTTGACCGCGATCTTGACGGTGGCCGTCACACTAGGGAGCGGCCCCGTCACTGCTTTCTCCATGGCCACGCGAACGACCTGCTTCTGTCCGGGCTGGAGGACAACTCGCTGAGTAAAATCTTGGTAGCCGTCCTGGCGCACGATAATTACATGTTCACCAGGTAAAAGGAGAACCTTCTTCGATCCCTTGAGTTCTTTCAGGTAGCCTACGTACTCTCCGTCAACCCAGACCCCGGAAGTCTTTTCGACATGGGATTTTCCTTCAAATTGAATCTCTCCCATCACATCGTTTTCCGCGTACATCGCGGGGCTTAAAAGCAAAGCAGAAAGCAAAAGCAATATCCACAGCAACGAATTTACTCTTCGGAGTGCTTTTTTCATATTAGCCTCCTTACACTTCAAGGTGGGTACAGCAGTACGCGTGCCAAACTTCGTAAATCGTTGAATCAAAGAGGTTGGCAGCGAGGACCCGTCTGCAAGCCGGAGTCATGAATGGAAAGAATGTTCGACCTGCGGTAAAAATTTCGAGCGTCGGGCCTGTCGAATCCAACTTCCTCAACTGTCCCGTTTTCTCGCGCCTCAACTCGCAGGCATATCATCGTACCCAATTGGGTAGAGGACCGAAGAATGTGGTCAGGTCACTTGCAACCGGACCACGAACTGTAATAGGTGTGTAGCCGTTGACGTCCGCTACGCTCTGGACCGCAAAGATTTCACAATCCATCATTGCTCTGCTACTCCAGTTACGGATAGGCTTGCGCGTTCTTATTCTCCGTACGTCCCAGTTGCGCCTTACGGCTTACGTCCGCGGTCACGCACCTTTTCGCTGACCCCCCAAATCTTGTTGGCGATGTCGGTTCGCGTTTCTTCACCGCTGGCCGTGGCGATCAGCAGGCCGACTCCTACGCCGACGCCCACTCCGATCAGCAGAGCACCTACTTTGCCGAATATTCGGGAATCTTCTTTGCCCGCAAGAGCGTTAAGACGTTTTCCGACAGGACACTGTACTTGCGTAATTAGTAATCAGCCGCATTGAAGGGACTGCTGTTCCTGCCGCAAAATCGAGGTAAGTGAGGCGAGTCCTCACGAATATCCTCTTTAGGAGTTACCGATGCGATACCAGCTCTCCCCCAAAGTGGTTCATGCGTTCCTGGACCCTGAAACACCCAAAGCCTTGTCGGTTCCCCTGGCGGCCCTGATCGCAGGTGCCTTATCACAGGTAGAGGCTACAATCGAACTCACGAACCGAGTTTTCGATTCGGTATTTCACCCGATCAATCAAGACGCGACTGACTCGGCGGTTGGTTCCCCAGCCGCTCCTGCGATGAGCCAGCGGTTGATGTAGACGACCGGCGTCCAATCGGGCGTTTCCAGTTTGCCCGCTCTGCTACCTGCTCGGCGGCGGTGCTGCGCCCAGTCCGTTGAAAGGGATACGGAGTTGTGCCTTTCCGGAGCCCTTCGTGAGAAACGCGAACCAGCCCCTTAAACATGCCAGCCGCTGTATGAATTTGTTTCTTAGGCGGCGAAATCTAGGTGGTCAAGTGCGTCATACAACTCGTCGATCCGCTCTTTTCGATCATCGTATTCACGCAACTCCGCCTCGGTGAGGCCATCGCAGCTTTCCTTTGCGAGCATTTCGATTTGCTTCTCGATCAACTTGACGAGTTCGCTCCGAAGATCTTTCCTATCAGGACACAAGAGACGCTCCTTTGGGCGAAGCAGCGAGTCAATAGATGGAAGAAGTCTGCAAAGGGTTGGCACCGATACCGAAAACTATCCTTGGGGGACGAGGCCGGTCGGTCCTCCTGAGCAGGTCAAAGAAATTGCCGGACTCCGTATCCGGCCTGAAACGTGCGAGTAAGAGGTACGCGCTGAGCGGTCGTGAGGGTCCGAATATCACCCGGCGAAAATAGGATGACGCGTGCGACGCTAACCCATGACCGCCCACGAAGCGTGCATTTGTAAATAGCGCGTTCGTCGGGTGCGGGCAATACAGTGAATACTGTAGTCACGTTTAGTGACAGACGCGGGCAATGCTTTTCCAGTGCCCCCATGTTGCAATCATGAACTATTGTGTGATTGAACTTCCAACAGCGGAGAATATACTCGTTGAACTCGTGCCGATGAGTCGCACTGTGACTACCACGAGCAGGGACGACGACCGCCAATATGACGGCGTATTCAGCCACGTCCTGACCTTCCTGCGACCACAATCTCTGCGTCATTGCGGCAGCGTCTTGTAGAAGTCGTGCGTCATCCGGTTGGACGCTAATTACGTACCCTCGATTTAACCTCACTGACTTCCTTTGTATGGCACTGCTGGGCTAAATAATCCTCTGTAGAGAAATCCGTTGAGTTTTCTGCGATGCTTCAAACGGCACATAGCAATGAAACATCCGGAAATCCGATGGAATCCTGATCTTCAGGAATGGTTTTGCGTTCGTTGTGGACGAACGTCCGACCATATTGTCCATAACGATGCCCAGATTGAGATGGCGCTGTTTGCGTGCGAGCCTCCCGCCACAGAGCCATCTAGCCGTCCCGGAGAAGGCCATCGATAGCACCGGAGAAGTTGTTACGTGCGTTGCTGCTCCAAGTGTTGTACTCCGTGCGCAGCGAACGGATGCTGATGGAGCAGCTCGATTACAGCTTGTTGTTCCGTTGGTTTGCGGGACTGAACATGGATGATCCGATTTGGGATGTAACGGTGTTCACGAAGAATCGGCAGCGTCTGCTTGGAGACGACATCGCCGGCGCTTTTTTCGCAGCCGTACTCAAGCAGGCACGCTCGCGGGACTTGCTGTCGGACGAGCATTTCACAGTTGATGGAACTTTGCTGGAGGCATGGGCCGAACAGAAGAGCTTTCGTCGCGTCGACCATAACCACCAGCCGCCCACTACTGGAATGGGTGAAGGCTCAGATCCGACGGTGAACTTCCACCGTGAGAAGCGCAGCAACCAGACCCACTGCTCCTTCGACGACGAGTTGCGTTTCCATGTTCCCGGTCTGGAAATGATTGTGCAGCACCAGGGCGCAGAGTCTTCTTCGTGATACAGAAAACAGCGGAAGCAAGAAGCATCTTGCGCGTCTTTTCGATTGACGGGTGCTCAGCGCGATCACTTCCTACAAACCCACGACCCACCGCCCAAACGGTCCGAACCTCTTGAAAGAAAGTATATCGCCACGCGAAGTAAATCCAGTAGGGGTCGCTGCGTCTCCTGCACTGCTTCTGCGCGCATTTCTTCACTCACCTGAAAAAAGATACGTAAGTAAGGTTCTAAGCCGACTCGTGCCGGCGCGCCTCGTACCAGAGAGCGAGCTCGACCCGATTCCAGAGTCCAAGTTTGTCATAGATGCGGCGAAGATAATTCTTTACGACATGCTCAGTCGTGCCGATGGCTTCGGCGACTTCACTGTTTTTGAGTCCCTGGGCGACGAGCTCGATGACCCGCTGCTGGCGTGGGCTGGGGATGCGGCTTCCATAGAGGCCGCATGCGGGCACGGCCGCACCCGATTTTGAGGGCTGCATAGTGAACTCCTAAATTAAGCGGGCTTTTGCTCCAGCATCCAACAGACACGACGCCGAAAAGATGCGGAATCACTTACCACGAGGATACGAACTTGCAACAATTGCGAACAGCCTCCGCCCGATCACGTTCAAAGCCGAAGTCACCGACCTGGCGGTGCTGAATAATTACTCAAGAGGATGACATATGGGGAGTGCTCTGGTCGTTGCCCCAGAGCAATGAGGAGGGCAGCGTTGGCTTGCCCGGTGACCATCGATGAAGTTGGGTGTTGGCCATGAACAGAAGCGAGTCCCCGTCAAGGCAGCCGGTCGAACGGTCAGCCACAAACCGGGGAACTAGGTTCCCACGCTCCTACGGAGATGGTTTCATTCCTTGGTGAGCCCGAACCGCTTGGTTCCCTAGTGTTGGTTATCGAACCGAGTAGGAATCGCAGAAATGCTAATGTGTCCACGCGGTGAGGCGGGTCTAGGATTGTGCAGCTGCCGAAGACGAAGTGACAGCCAAACTCCCTGGGAGCAAAACCCTGTTGGTCATCAAAACCTCTTCGGTCGCAGAAAATCGTGATGCGAGAATCGACCGACTCGTCGTGGTCACTGCACGGTCGGTGGGCAAACGATAGATAGAGTCCCCGCTACGGCGCTGAGACTTGTTTCCTGCGGAAACCATCCTCAGGCTGACGTGATCGAACCGTCGTCAAGGTGTTCGATCAACATGGCTCGACTGGTCATAAGTGGTGTCGTTGTTAAGCTGCGTGTGACCAGGTATAGCGATGATGAAGACCGCCCATTCGAGGCAGGGCCAAAACGTTGCGCGCCCGGTGCGGGCGTGCTTCAACCGACCGTCTCGCCGGTGTCGTCTTCTCCAGTCCGATGTGCGTGCGGTCTTCGTGATAGTAGGCCAAATAATCACGCCCAAGCCGCCGGAGATGCTGCTCGTTCAGTGGAATGACGTAATCGAGTATTTCGCGGCGCGCACTTCCGATCCAGCGCTCGGCGATTCCGTTCTGCCAGGGGCTTCGAGCACTGGCTCGAATGGGTCGAATGCCACTGGCTTTCAGGAACTCGAAAACATCGCTACCGAATTTGCCATCCCGGTCGAACAGGATGTACCGGTAGGGGCAGGGAAGAGGAAGAGCCTGGCGGAGTTGTTGCACGATCCAATCGGTCGTCGGATGTGTCGTGACATTGAAGTGCAGGACTCGCCGTCGATCGTGCGCGATGACAAAAAAGCAGTAGAGGGTGCGAAACGTCAGGCTCGGAACGGTGAAAAAGTCAAACGCGCCGATGACCTCACGGTGGTTGTTGAGGAAGGCCAGCCACTGCTGGGCTTTGCCCTCATTAGGACGACGCTTTAGCTGTTGAAGATAGCGCGACACGGTGGGCTCGGCAATCGTGAATCCGAGCTGCAGCAATTCGCCGTGAATGCGAGGCGCTCCCCATGTCGGATTCTCTGCCTTCATGCGCCCGATCAACTGACGGATCTCGCCGCTGACCTTCGGACGTCCGGGCCGAAGTTGCCGGGACCGCCACCGCCAAAACAAACGAAAGCCTGCGCGATGCCAGGAAACCACGGTTTCCGGCTTCACGATGATCAGGGCTTCAGCCCAGCCCGAATACACCCGGCGCAGCGCAGTCCAGAAGAAGCGATCCAGGCGATGCAGTCTGAGGTGGGTCTGATTCCGCTTAAGAACGGCGAGTTGCTGGCGAAGAGCAGCGGCTTCTAACGCGAGCTGGTGACGCGGACCGAAGAAGGCGCGAATGTAGGCGACCATGGAGAAGGCAAGCGTGAGCATCGCTTGATCTTACTTGAGACGCATCGCTTTGCCAGAATGAACGAATGAGCCCAACTAGAACCCGTTGATTCTTATCGCGAATGGCATTTTGATGACCTACAGGTGCTGAGCCCGCAGAAACAATTTAAAGATACCTATGACGTTTGGAACAATAACTTTGCGGGTACGCAGGGTACGTTCTCAAATAATATCGGATCGGGTTGGAATAGCAGCTATCAAGTGCTGGGGGCGTTTGGGGTGTTCGGGAACTGAGTTCAAGCGGCGGGTCCGGCTTCCGGCTAGGTTTGGATTGACCCTGGCTCGTCTAACATGTTATAAAACTTGCTCTTGTGCTGTGGGCTCGGGAATGTAGGATTTCCCCGCCTGGAGCACGATGAACATCCGACGCGGCCAAGCTCAGCATCCCTGTTCAAGTCTTGCAGTGGAAGCGTGTTCGGAACTCCGGCCATGCCCTCCTGCGCTCTTTGCGAGAGCGTGGGAGATTTGCGCGCCGGTTCGAGGACCTGAACCCGTAGTCATCCTTAATATAGTTCTCAATGAGTGGAGGATTTCCTATGCGCACCTGGCTCGCTGATCTTGTGTCCCGAGGACGCTTCGCCCGCGGGCGGGCGGCTTTTGTGGCGGCTTTTGTCGCTGTGGTGGCGTCCGCGGCTTTGGCCCAGCCGGCTTCGGAGGTGGGCGGCGAAGCTGGATTGAAACTGCCTGACCTTTCTTCGGTTTCGTTTCTGGGCATTGATGGGCACAAGCTGCTGATGATCGGGATCGTGTTCTGCATTGCGGGGCTGGGATTTGGGATGGCGATTTATATGCGGCTCAAGAATTTGCCGGTACATCGAGCGATGCTGGAGATTTCTGAGCTGATTTATGAGACTTGTAAGACTTACCTGATTACGCAAGGCAAGTTTTTGTTGCTGCTTTGGGTATTCATTGCAGTAGTGATTGTTCTGTATTTCGGCGTGCTTTCGCCGGTGCCGGGAAAGCCGGTAATGACGACGCTGCCGATTATCCTGGCGTTTAGTCTGGTGGGAATTGCGGGTAGTTTTGGAGTGGCCTGGTTTGGCATTCGGGTGAATACATTTGCCAACTCGCGGACCGCGTTTGCTGGCTTGCGGGGAAAACCTTATCCGATTTACAGCATTCCGCTGCAGGCCGGGATGAGTATCGGAATGATGCTGATCAGCGTGGAGTTGTTGATCATGCTTTTCATTTTGCTTTTCGTTCCGGGGGATTACGCGGGGCCGTGTTTTATCGGGTTCGCAATTGGGGAATCTCTGGGTGCGGCGGCGCTTAGGATTGCGGGCGGTATCTTCACCAAGATTGCAGACATTGGGTCGGATCTGATGAAGATCGTTTTTAAGATCAAAGAAGATGACGCGCGGAATCCGGGCGTGATTGCGGATTGTACCGGGGATAACGCGGGCGACTCGGTTGGGCCATCGGCGGATGGGTTTGAGACGTATGGCGTGACTGGCGTGGCTTTGATCACGTTTATCTTGCTGGGGGTGAAGAATCCGACGGTACAGGTGCAGTTGCTGGTCTGGATTTTTGTGATGCGCATCATGATGCTGGTTTCGAGCGCGGGGGCGTACTTCCTCAATAGTGCTGTGGCTCGGGCGCGCTTTGCGGATGCGGATGTTATGAACTTCGAGACTCCGTTGACTTCGCTGGTGTGGGTTACTTCGGTGGTTTCGATCGTTCTAACTTACATAGTTTCGGCGGTTATTGTTCCCGATATTGGCGGCGATACGACGCAATGGTGGAAGCTGGCCACGATTATTTCTTGCGGGACGCTGGCGGGAGCTTTGATTCCTGAGCTGGTGAAAGTGTTTACGTCGACCGAGTCGCGGCATGTCAGGGAGATTGTAGCCTCGGCGGAGGAGGGTGGGGCGTCGCTGGGAATTCTGGCTGGCTTTGTCGCCGGGAATTTCTCGGGCTACTACTTGGGATTGTCGATGGTGTTTTTGATGTCAGTCGGATATTACATGAGCACGATGGGACTGGCAGCGGCGGCGACCATGATCGCGGCTCCGGTGTTTGCCTTTGGGTTGGTGGCGTTTGGGTTCCTGGGGATGGGGCCCGTTACGATTGCGGTCGACTCTTATGGTCCGGTGACGGACAACGCCCAGTCTGTTTATGAACTGTCACTGATCGAGCAAGTGCCGAACATCGCTGGCGAACTCAAGAAGGATTACAACTTCGATGTGAACTTTGAGCGGGCTAAGCACATGTTGGAGGAGAATGATGGTGCGGGAAATACATTCAAGGCTACCGCGAAACCCGTGCTCATTGGGACGGCTGTGGTGGGCGCGACCACGATGACTTTTTCGATCATCATGGCGCTGACCAATGGGCTGACGCAGAACGTCGAGAAATTGTCGTTGCTGCATGCACCGTTTTTGCTGGGCCTGATCAGTGGAGGGGCAATTATCTATTGGTTTACGGGCGCTTCGACGCAGGCGGTGAGCACTGGAGCCTACCGTGCGGTCGAGTTCATCAAGGCGAACATCAAGCTGGAAGGGGTTACGAAGGCTTCTGTGGCCGACAGCAAGAAGGTGGTGGAGATCTGCACCAAGTATGCGCAGAAGGGCATGCTGAACATCTTTATTGCGGTGTTTTTCGCTACGCTGTCGTTTGCGTTCATGGAGCCGTTCCTATTTATCGGGTACTTGATCTCGATTGCAATATTTGGCTTGTATCAGGCGATCTTTATGGCCAATGCGGGTGGGGCATGGGACAACGCCAAGAAAATCGTGGAGGTCGAGTACAAGCAGAAAGGCACGCCGCTGCACGATGCCACTGTGGTTGGCGACACGGTGGGCGATCCGTTTAAGGATACGTCGTCGGTGGCTTTGAACCCAGTGATCAAGTTCACGACTCTGTTCGGGTTGCTGGCAGTGGAGTTGGCGGTGAAGTTGACGGAAACCAACCCCGGGCTTACGAATCTGCTGGCAGCGGTGTTCTTCGTGATCTCGTTCTTCTTCGTGTATCGCTCATTCTACGGGATGCGAATTGGCACGGAGAGGTCGGCAGCGAAGGCTCACGCCCACGCTGGGGGCACTGATTAGTCCTGCCTCGTAGCTTTGGGGGAAGCCCAAAACGCGGCGGCTAAACAGTTTGCTGAAAAACTCGATTCGGTACCTCAGCGGCTGAACCCTTCGCTGATTCGAGAGCATTTACCGCAGCGTTGGAAGTGCGGCGCCACCCAAAATCGCGGTTTTCCCCCAACCTGTGAACGCATGCCCTGATACGAATCGCATGCTTTCCGCGGCTCTAACCCAGTTCTTGAAATTAGTCCTTATTTCCGCACTGGAACGCTTCTCAAATCCAAAACCGGTTGCCCCGCGTGCTGACTTGGTGGGGCCACCGTAGTCGTAGAACCAAAGTCGTACAACCAACATCGTGCGTTTCGTATCCAACTGGAGTGGATTCGGTTACTGAGGTGACGTCCGCATCAATTAGCTCCGGAGATGTATAATCATAGGAACGACCTACTGGTGGCTGCGAGATGCAATTGCTGAGTCGTCGTAGCGTTAGTGAGCGGGGATGGCGAAGTGCGCTGATCGTCATTGGCATTTGCTCGCTGACGTTCAGTCTCGCGACACGTTTTTGGGTTACCTCCGATTCTCCTTCCCACACCGTAAGAACGGTTGACCGCCGATCGGTCGAACCAAAACGGCAGCACCTTAATCGGGATGCGATTCGGTGGGTAGCGCCCGCCGCCGATTTCAGTATCATTGAGCCCGCGCCGATCGAAGCCTCTCTGGCTCCTGCGGGACCTCCACTACCCAAGCACGTTTTCAGCGACAGCCTGTATAACAGGCCCCCTCCATCGTCGGGATTCTTCCTTTAATTTTCTTTCATAGTTGGTATTGATTTGATCCGGTTATGTGTCGCGATGGGCAGGCTTTTGGCTGCTTTGACGCTTTTTTGCGACACGATCGACCCTGATCGTAAAGGTCAGTCGAAAGTTGCGGAAAGGATTCGCATGGCTCTTGAGCCTGCTAGTCGCTTAGAAGATCTGGACGCTCTGCGGCGTTTAGACTCCTGCACGGTTTCGAATGCGATCGAGACGTTTGAGCTAAGGCTGCGCAACGCGGGCTTTGCGGACGCTCGCATTCGCTGCATTTTCGAGGATTTCCCTCCCATGGTCGGGTATGCGGCCACTGCGCGACTGCGTAGCGGTGAGCCTCCCATTGCGGGGCGAATTTATGTGGATCGTACCGATTGGTGGAACAGCATTCTCCAAGTCCCTGCGCCGCGAATTGTGGTGTTGGAGGATCTGGACAAACCACCGGGCGTGGGAGCTTTTCTCGGAGACATGAACGCCGCGATCCTGAGGGCGCTCGGCTGCGTCGGGTATGTGACCGACGGTGCAGTAAGAGACCTGCCGCGCGTGAAGGATTTGGGATTGCATCTTTTTGCGGGGAATGTAGCGGTGTCACATGCCTATGCCCATATCTTCGATTTTGGCTCCACGATCAAAGTGGGTGGGCTGGAAGTGAAACCAGGAGATCTTTTGCATGGGGATCGGCATGGGCTCTTGACCGTTCCCAAAGAGATTGCCGCGGAGATTCCAGTGGTTGCGGCGAGATTGCGGCAGGAGGAGCAAAGGGTCATCGACTTGTGCCGCTCGCAGGAATTTTCAGTCGAGAAGTTACGTCAGGTACTCAAGGGATTGAGTTAGGGAGACTCTTATTGGGTATGAAACTTCATCGGGGAATGGCAGCACGGGCCGCGACACGCGCGCCTAAATTGGCTGTGGGGTTTGCCGCCTTGCTGGCGCTTGGCCTGTCTTCGTGCAGTGGCGGACGCAATGTGAAGGCAAGTGCGGAGCAGGCGGTCACGGTAGGAGTGACCAGCGTCGTGAAGAAAACGGTGAGCCGGCAAATTACCTTGTCTTCGGAATTAGTGCCCTTTCAAGAGATCGATGTCTATGCGAAGGAAGCCGGCTACGTGCAGAAACTGGACGTCGATTACGGGACACATGTAAAGGCGGGCCAGACGATGGCTACGTTGGAGATTCCGGAATTGCAGGCGCAGATGCAGCAGGATCAGGCTGAGATCAAGAACGCGATCGATCAAGTGAGCCGCGCAGATCACGAACTCAAACGCTACGATGCGCAGTACAATGCCCTGCACCTTCAGTACACACGACTGAACGGGGTGTTCGAGACGCAGCCAGGCATCGTGGCGCAACAGGAAGTCGACGATGCCCAGGGCAAGGATCTTGCCGCCGCGTCTCAAGTGGACGCGGGAAAAGCCGCGCTGGAAGCGGCCCAGAGCCAGATGGCAGCGGCCAAAGCGAAACTCGTTCACGACGAGACCCTATTCGATTATTCGCGGATTACGGCGCCCTTCTCCGGAGTGGTCACCGAACGCTATGCGAACCTGGGAACTCTAGTTCAGGCGGGAACGAGTTCGAGTACGCAGGCGATGCCGATCGTACGGCTGTCTCAGGACGATTTGTTTCGCCTGGTCATTCCTATTCCGGAGTCCTACGTTCGGTACATTCGCATCGGAGATCCGGTGAATGTTCGCGTGCCTTCCCTGAACCGGACTTTTCCTGGCAAAGTCGCGCGCTTCTCGGTGGATGTGAGGGCTGACACTCGCACCATGCACACCGAAGTAGATGTTCCGAATCCAGAGCGCGTACTGATGCCTGGCCTCTACGCTGAAGCCGAAGTTGGGCTTGACGAAAAAGCAAACGTTCCCACGGTGCCCTTGCAGGCGGTAAATCATCAGGGCAATAAAACATCTGTCTTTGTGGTGAATCGTGATGGAGAAGTGGAGGAGCGCACGGTGGAGCTCGGTCTGCAGACCACCACTGATGCGGAAGTCCTTTCTGGATTAAGCGAAGGAGAGCAGGTGGTGGTCAGCGACCGCAGCGGCCTGAAGCCGGGTCAGAAGGTTCACCCGCAAGCCATGTCCGTGATGCAGTACCAGGAACAGAATGCACAGTAACAGCACGATTGGATAACGTTTATGCCGGGATTTTCAATTCGCAATCCGTACTTCATCATCGTGATCTGCCTGGTGCTGCTGGTGATTGGCGTGACCAGTATCGCGCGAATGCCGGTGGATTTATTTCCGCCCATCAATCTGCCGGAAGTGGTGGTCGCAACTTTCTATTCGGGTATGCCGCCGGAGGACATTGAAACCGACATTACGGATCCCCTGGAACGTTTCTTTACATTAGCTGCCGGCGTCGATCACATGGAGTCTCGGTCGCTTCTGGGCGCGAGCATCATCCGGGTGTACTTCCAGCCAGGCACGAGCCCGGATGCGGACGTGACCGAGTTGTCGAACCTGGCTCTGGCAGACTTGAAGCGGCTGCCACCGGGAACTCTGCCGCCAGTAGTGTTGAAATTCGACGCCTCCAGCTTGCCGGTCGCGCTGGTTACGGTGGAGGGAGAAGGCCTCAACGAAACTCAGCTTCACGATTACGGGCAGTTTCAGATTCGGAACCAGATCGCGGTTGTGCCGGGGGCGGAGATTCCCGGTGTGTTCGGCGGAACGTACCGTCAGATCATGGTCTATGTCGATCCGTACAAATTACTGTCGCGTCAATTGAGCCCGATGGACGTGGTGGGAGCGGTCAACGACGCGAACCTCATCCTGCCGGCGGGTGACGTGAAGATGGGCCCCTACGATTACTTCGTTTACTCCAACAGCCTAGTCGACAACATGGACCAGTTGGGCAAGCTTCCGCTCAAGGTCAAGGGACATTCCTGGGTTACGGTGAACGATGTTGGCAAGGCGGAAGATTCCCACCAGATTCAAACCAACATAGTCCGTATTGATGGGCAGAAGTCGGTTTACATCCCGGTGATGAAGCAGGGCGGCGATACCAACACCATCGCCGTGGTGGACGGGCTTCGCGAACTGACCAAGCATCTGTACGACATTCCCAAGCAGATGGTCACCAGCATTGTGTTCGACCAATCTGTGTACGTGAAGGAAGCGATCCAAACCGTATTGCATGAGGGATTTCTGGGACTGATTCTTACCAGTCTGATGATCCTCATTTTTCTGGGAAGCTTTCGGGCCACGTCGGCCGTGCTGCTCTCCATCCCTCTATCTGCGCTGGCAGCGTTTGTGGTGCTGGCTCTGATGGGGGGCACGGTAAACACGATGATTCTGGGAGGGATGGCACTGGCGTTTTCGCGAGTGATCGATAACTCGGTTATTGCGCTGGAAAACATTTACCGCCATCTGGAAATGGGAGCCGTGCCGATGGTTGCGGCCGAAGTTGGGGGCGCAGAAGTGAACCTGGCCGTGCTCGCGGCAACCCTGGTGGATGTGGTTGATTTCTTTCCAGTGATTTTTCTCTATGGCGTGTCCAAGTTTCTGTTTTCTGCTTTAGCTCTGGCGTTCTGCCTCTCGCTGCTGGCGTCATTTGTCGTGGCGATGACGGTGATTCCTCTGTTCTGCTCGCGGTTCTTGAAGGCTGTGCCGCACGCGGCCGAGCATAGGCATGAGGGATATGAGCTTGAGCCGGGAAATGCAGTGAGCCAATCCTGGATGGACAGGTTCAACGCGCGCTTCAATCGAATGTTCAACAAGGTTCTGGATTATTACGAGTACTGGGTGAGGCGGGCGCTGGTACGCCCGGGCTTGACCGTGTTGGCGTTGAGTGGTCTGTTTCTGGTCAGCCTGGCGATTTATCCACTGCTGGGGTTGGCGTTGTTCCCGAAGACGGATGCGGGGCAGTTCACGATCACCCTGAAAGTTCCGACCGGGACCCGCATCGAAGTGACGGATCAATACATTGCCAAGGTGGAAGATTTGATCCGCCATACGGTGGAAGCGAAGGACCTTAAGTTGATCGTTTCCAATATTGGGGTGGTTCCGGATTTCTCTGCGCTGTACACCACCAACGCCGGTCCTTATACCGCGACGGTCCAGGTGCAGTTGAACGAGCCGCACCACCTGAGCAGCTTCGACTACATGGACCGGGTTCAAAGCAGCATGGCGAAACAGTTTCCGGACATTCGGACATTCTTTTCCAGTGGCTCGATGGTGGATGCCATTCTGAACGCCGGCATGCCCGCGCCGATTGACGTGCAAGTGAGCAGCCCGGATTTAACGCAGATTTATGGCATCGCGCAGAACCTGGCCACGCAAATTCGGCAAGTGCACGGAGTGGGCCAAGTTTATATCCCGCAGGATATGAATTACCCGACACTGCGCCTCGATGTTGACCGTGTGCATGCGGGAGAGTTGGGCCTTACGCAGAAAGACGTGGTGGACAACGTCATCACCGCGCTCAACTCTAATTACATGATTGCTCCGAATTACTGGGTGGATCGCAAGAGCGGCAACGATTATTACCTGACGGTGCAGTTTTTCGAAAAAGGCCAGCCCGCCATTCACGATATGGCTGACTTCGGACAGATTCCCTTGCGAGATCCGGCCAACGGAGCGGGAATCAGCTGCGGCCCGACTGGCTCTGGCGGCTCTGGAGGCACGCAGCCGGCGTGGGCCTGCGGTGGACAGGGCAGGCCGATTACGGTGCTCAACAATGTTGTGAGCGTGAGACAGGTTCAGACGCCGACCGAGGTCGACCACTATCAGATTCAGCGAGCCATGGACGTCTATGTGACGCCGACGGGAGAGGATCTTGGCCGCGTCACCAGTTCGATACGCGATATTCTGGCGAAAACCAACATTCCCGGCAACGTACGAGTGAATCTGCGCGGGATGGTGCAAGGCATGGAGGCGTCGTTCAAGAGTTTTGCACTTGGATTTCTGATCTCTTTTCTGCTGCTGTTTCTGATTCTCACGGCGCAATTTAAATCTTTCATCGATCCGTTCCTGATCATGTTGGCGATCCCGATGGGATTTGTCGGTGTGCTTTTGATTCTGCCGTTGACCCACAGCACGCTGAATGTGATGTCACTGATGGGAGTGCTGATGCTGGTAGGAATCGCGGATTCCAACAGCATTCTGATTGTTGACTTTGCTCACAATCTGGAGCGGCAAGGTTTATCAGCGGAGGACGCGGTTATTACCGCATGCCGGGTGCGCCTCCGTCCAATTTTGATGACTTCGCTGGCGACCATTATCGGCATGATTCCCATGGCGCTGAAATTAGGGACTGGGGCAGAGCAGTACACGCCCATGGCGCGTGCGATCATTGGAGGGCTGACTTCGTCGGTTCTTTTGACAATCTTCATCGTGCCCGCTGCGTACTTGCTGGTTTACGACAGACGCAAAGAGCAGGTCGCGGAAGGCGTGACGGGGGAGCCTACAAAATGAGGGAACGACGTTCTCAGATCGCTGACATCCCACCTGTCATCCCGTGCGAAACGTGGGATCCAGGTTCTTTTCGTGGGCGGCACAGGTTCCTCGCTGTTTTTGCTCCTCGGAATGACAGAGGATGCGCTTGTCGGCAATCTTTCTGGCGAAGAGCATTGGTTCTTGGCGCCGTCCTTTCTCTCGCGATCAGCGTTGCAACCAGATACAGCACGGTAGTGCGACAGGAAGCTGCGACGAAGATCGTAACGTCGCAGTCTCTCGATGCCAAACGGCAGCATCTGCTGAAGGACGGTCTGCACTGGTCTGTTCCTGCTGCGACGTTTGTTTTGTTTGAACCTGCGGGGGTTCACGTCGCCGCATTGCCAGCCGTTCCTCCCGGGCCTCGACTCTATGCGACAGATTTCCTATATAGCCGGCCTCCTCCTTCCTGCTGAATTTCCTTCGAAAGGAACCTGTGAACCGATTCCGCCGAGAAACATTGGCCGGAATCGGCGGTTCGAATCAGCGGGCGCCGCGCCCTGCGAGTTTGGCAGGCGCTTTGATGGAGAAGATCATGAGGAAAAATATCGGTATCGGCATCGCAGTGTTGGTGATTGCGCCAATGCTGAACGCCTCTCCGGCTCGAAGCAAGTCGAATCCGTTTGTGCAGGGGACTGTGATTGAGGTGCAGAAGCAGAAAGTCTATTTCCCGGATTACGCGATCGGAGGTAGCAATCCTTCCGATGCGCCACTGACATCGCGGTACTACGCTTACCAGGTTTCTGTGCGCGTCGATTGCAAAACTTATGTTGGCCGTTATGAAACGCCTTTTAACTACTTGCCGTCAGAATTTACTCCCAATCAGCCGATCCAGGTGCACTTGACTAAACATGTCATGTATTTCGATCTGCCGAATGATCCGGATATGAGGATGGGCATTGTTCGCCGCACTTCGGACTGCGGGCAGACTCGATAGTCGCAACGGTTGGGCTTGGAGGTTCTTAGGGTGGGAACGACGATATCGTCTGGCGCCTCGATGAAGCAGCGCACGAACCCTCTCCATCGGTTGGGTGCGTGTAACGATTGCGAGAGGATTTCGATGATTGCTTCGAAAGAGGTTAACCCATGAAGCGGACACACAAGCACATCATCCCGTTCTTCCAGTTCCCAACTTTGTTGTTGCTGACATTTCCCCTGTTTGTTTTTGCGCAGACGCCCGTGAATGTGCAGACGGGACAGAGTCTGCCTCCGGCGCCAGCGCTACAAGCTGCTCCGGCCCAGAATATGTCGAACCTGCCGATGAATGCGCAGTCGCCCTCCGCTCCCCAGACGCCGGGCGCACCAGCGTCGTTGACCTTGAAGCAGGCGGAAGAGCTTGCGATTAAGAACAACCCGCAAATCTCGGTCGGCCGCCTGATCGCGCTTGCGTCCCAACAAGTCACGCGGGAGGTGAAGTCGAACCTTTGGCCCACGGCGACGGGTGAGATTACTGGCGTAGATGCGCAGTCGGGCAGCCGTCTTACGGCAGGCGCACTGAACAACCCGATCCTCTACGAGCGTGCCGCCGCCGGAGTGATGGTTACCCAACTGATTACCGACTTTGGTCGCACTACGAACCTGGTCTCGAGTGCGAACTATGCAGCCAAGGCCGAAAATCAGAATGCGGTTGCCACAAAGGAACAGATTCTACTGGCGGTGAACAAAGCTTTCTACAATGCGTTGCAAGCGACGGCGGTGCTAACGGTTGCGCAGCAGACCGTAAATGAACGCCAAACTGTTGCCAATCAAGTGGAAGCGCTTTTTAAGAGCAAGCTGAAATCCGAACTGGATTTCAGTTTTGCGAGCGTCAACCTGGCGCAAGCCAAACTTCTGCTGCTGGATGCACAAAATAACGAAAACGCCGCTTTCGCTACGCTGTCCATGGTGCTTGGCTATCCGAGCTTGGAAAACTTCCAACTTATCGCGGAAACGAGTCCGCTGCCGCCGCCGCCGGGCAATGTAGATGATTTGATCTCCCAGGCTTTTTCATCGCGACCGGAAATCCTATCACTCCAATTTCAATATGAGTCGGCCAAGAAATTCCAAACCGCGGAGCGAGATTTGCTTTTTCCCAGCATTCGCGCCATGGGGGCAGTTGGAGATACGCCCGTGGGAAATCCCGCAGTGGCTCCAAATCCCGGCGCTCTAAGCAACACGTACGGCGCGGTTGGCGCAAACATCGATATCCCGCTCTTCAATGGGTTCCTGTATACCGCGAGAGCCCGTGAGGCGAATCTCAGAGCACAAGCGACACAAGAACGGCTGCGCGACATGCGGAACCTGATCTCGCGCGACGTTCGCACTAGCTGGTTGAACGCGAATACAGCGTATCAGCGGCTAGCGGTTACGCAGCAATTGTTACAGCAGGCCAATCTGGCGCTGAGTCTGGCTCAGTCTCGATACAACCTGGGGCTCGGCTCGATCGTTGAATTGAGTCAAGCGCAACTTCAGCAGACGCAGGCCCAAATCAGTTACGCCCAGGCCGGTTATGACTACCGACTGAGCCTGGCAGTTCTGACCTACGAGACTACGGGAATCTAAGGATGATTGGGTTGTTTCTTCGGAGAGTATTTGTCGCGGGCAGGAGGAAGAACATAGCATGGTCAACCACGCGGAGGCGGCTCAGGAGAAAGGCGTCGCTCAGCACGCGACAATGGCTGGTTCTTTCTTTCGCCATCGCTGCGGTGGTCGGAGCAATATTCATACTGGCCCTGTACTATCAGCCTGGGAGGTAACGCGGAAACTGCGCTCGCGGGTTCGAATCTCATGAATTCAGTGAAGTCGGGTGGAGGATGGGAAGGTTAGAAGTTGCTTATCGAGGAGGACGTATGAATCGCACCAAGAGTCTGATCGCTGTCGTCGGATCTCTGCTCATTGGGCTAGGAGCAGTCGCACAAGAATCGTCTACACAGCCCGCGACGACCGGAAGCAACAACGCGCCAGCAGGCAGCGTCAGCACAGTGCGCGGATGCCTTGACGGTCAGCGTGGAAACTACATTGTGGTCGAGGACAAAACTGGTCTGGTGTACGTCTTAAAGGGAGTCGGTAACAAGCTCGATGGTCAACTCCGCCATGAAGTTGAAGTGAAAGGACGTTTACGGTCTGGAATAATCAAGACCGGTGTGAACCCTTCGAAGTCAGGCAGCAATCCCAGCGACACCGCACACGGAGTCGATGGTGTGCCATTGGAAGTGGCAGACGTGCAGACCGACATCCGCACGATTTCGAAGCACTGCAAAGCTGCGGATCAACAGTAATCGCGTCGGCGTTCACGCGGCCGTGCCTTCTCTCAATCACTCTAGCGGAAGTGCGTTCGAAACTTTCGATTGGTTTGCGGAATCTCTTTAGTCGCAAAGGTCCGGCAGTGGTGTGCGCATTAAGTGGAGTTACGTTAATCTTCACGATTCATTTTCCGGGATAGTCCTCAACATCGCGGACAGCCCGGCCCCAACCAACGTGATCGCGCCCAGATATGTAAAACCTGCCAGGAACGTCCCCGTTCTTTTGTTGAGATATCCAACGATGAGGGGGGCGAAGTAGGCTCCCAGATTGCCGATGGCGTTGACAAACCCCATTGCCGAACCGACGATTGCTGGCGGCAGAGTTTCTGTCGGTATGGCCCAGAAGGCGCCCATCGGGCCGTAAGCGCCCACGCCGCTTAGGACTATGAGCGCGAAAGCGATCCAGAGCGAATGTGGAATCGTGGCAACGGCCAGCAGGATACAGCAACCTCCGAAGAGCATAGCCCCGGCGGCGTGAAGACGGCGCTCATGCACTCTGTCCGAATGGCGGGAGATGATCAGCAGGGAGATTGCGCCTGCAATGAATGGAATCGTGTAGAGAATTCCGGTTGAAAGACTACTGAGTCTCCTGAAGGTTCCCATCGCGCTGGGCAGCCAAAACAGCAGCCCCATCTGTCCGCTTACGAAACAAAAATAGACCGCTGCCAAAAGAAACAGTTGCGGCCGAAAGAGCGCGCGAAGGTAGGGCACTGTTTCTGGCCCTTCCAGAGCAAAAGATTCCTGGCGCAAGATTTCCACCAGGGGCCCGCGTTCGGCTTCGGGCAGCCAAGTCGCGTCCCGTGGGTGATCCTGAATGAATGCAAGCCAGATGGCAAGCCACAAGAACGGCAACGAACCTTCGGCGACCAGCATCACACGCCAACTCCAATGGTCCAAAATCCATCCTGAGGCAGGCGAGGAGACAATGAGGGCTCCGGGCAAGCAGAGCAGCCACAGGGCGTTGGCACGGGCCCGCTCGGAACGGGTAAACCAGTGAGAGAGCAATATCAACGTCGCGGGATAAACTCCGCTCTCGGCCACTCCCAGAAGCAGCCGCATTAACAGAAGTTCGTGATATGTACGAGCCAGGCCGCAGCCCACGGCAAAGATGGCCCACGCCACCAGGAGAATACTGATGAATTTCTTGGCGCTCCAATGTTTGGCGAGATGACCGCCGGGAATCTGCAATACCAGATAACCCCAGAAGAAGATGCCCGCGACCGTTCCTGCTTGTGGCGGATCTAGATGGAGGTCCTTGCTGATCCACGGCAGAGCCAGAGATATGTTGGTTCGATCGATAAACGCGATCGTGTACATGATTAAGGCGACGGGAATGATGCGAAGCCAGCGGATGGAGATGTGGGATGGAGTGATCTTTGTTGCGGCATTCTTCCCTGGTGCGGTGATCATCAGGATAGCGGAGCTCCTACGGCTGTCTTCCTCCGATTTCTTGCGGGCCGGATAAGAATCCTGCCGGTATTCAGTTGAAACAATGCTTGGTTGATCGGGCGGATGTTACGCTACCGCAGTCGCGGAGTCAATGTGGCGGAAGGGCGCGGAAGGGCGCGGGGAGCGCATAGAAGCTAATTCGCTTTCATTTTGTCCTTTACGCTGCGCGCGAGCTTTTCGATCTCTTCGGCCTTTTTGACGACGTCCAGTGACAGAGTATTTTCATTTGATTTGTCGACGTATTGCTTCAATTCGTTGGCAAGTTTAACCAAGTTGTCGGTATCCCGCTGCAGCTGAGCCTGGCGCTCGCGGTTCGCCTTTTTCGCCATGTCTTTTTCGATCTTGGCACGGTTCTCGTCGTCGCGATCATAGGGGTCGACAGGGGTGAGGCGAGGGCCTTGGGAGGGACTCTGGATGGAGCTCTGAGTGAAGGACAGTGTTGACAATACGGGCGTGATCAGTAGAAGCAAGACAGTCAGCACGAATGGTTTGAATCGCACAATTGCCTCGTTCGCAGGGGAATAAGGAAATTATACGAGTTCTAAAGGTGGGAAACTGCTCGCAAGACGCGAGGAGACAGGGTTTGGATGAATACGGGCCGAACAGGTAGGAACGGCAGGACGGACGGGGACGCCCGTCCTCCGCACGATCTTACAGCGAGCTCATGTTGGCCAGGAATTCTCCGTTTGATTTGGCTTTGTTCAGCTTGTCGATGAGCAATTCCATGGCTTCCACCGGTGACAGCGGATTCAGAACGCGGCGAAGCACCCAGATGCGGGTTAAGTCTTCTTTCGGGATCAGCAACTCTTCCTTACGTGTGCCCGAGCGCTGGATGTCGATGGCCGGGAAGGTGCGCTTGTCGACCAGTTTGCGGTCGAGGATGATTTCGGAATTGCCGGTGCCTTTGAATTCTTCGAAGATCACGTCGTCCATTCGGGAGCCGGTGTCGATCAGGGCCGTGGCGATAATTGTCAGCGATCCGCCTTCTTCAATGTTGCGAGCCGCACCGAAGAAGCGCTTCGGGCGTTGCAGGGCGTTCGAGTCGACGCCGCCTGAAAGCACTTTGCCGCTGGGCGGGACGATGGTGTTGTAGGCACGGGCGAGACGTGTGATGGAGTCAAGCAGAATCACTACGTCGCGCTTGTGTTCAACCAGGCGCTTGGCTTTCTCGATCACCATTTCCGCCACTTGCACGTGCCGGGCGGCGGGTTCGTCGAAGGTCGAGGAAATGACTTCGCCCTTCACCGAGCGCTGCATGTCCGTCACTTCTTCGGGACGCTCATCGATCAGCAGCACCATCAGCACGACTTCCGGATGGTTCGTCGTGATGGAGTTAGCAACATTCTGCAGCAGCATGGTCTTGCCGGCACGAGGCGGCGAAACGATGAGGCCGCGCTGCCCC
Source organism: uncultured Acidobacteriota bacterium (assembly GCA_963796095.1). Classification (GTDB taxonomy): domain Bacteria; phylum Acidobacteriota; class Terriglobia; order Terriglobales; family Acidobacteriaceae; genus JABDBE01. The sequence goes on along the minus strand of CAWCKL010000040.1, from coordinate 147,736 downwards.
TTGCCGAGTGGCGTGAGCAAATCCATGACGCGGGCGCTGACGTTCTCTCGGGTGGTTTCGAGTTTGATCCGTTCCTGCGGATACAGCGGCGTCAGGTTGTCGAACAGAATCTTGTTGCGCGCCTCGTCCGGCGATTCGAAGTTGACGGCTTCAATCTTTACCAGCGCGAAATACTTCTCGCCCTCGTGTGGAGGACGAACCTGGCCGCTAATGGTGTCGCCGGTCTTGAGATCGAACTTGCGGATCTGCGAAGGCGAAACGTAGATGTCGTCGGGGCCGGGCAAGTAATTGTAATCGGGCGAGCGCAAGAATCCGTAGCCGTCGGGCAGGATTTCGAGCACGCCTTCGGCAAAGATGTGGCCTTCTTTTTCGCTCTGTGCCTGAAGGATTTTGAAGATCAGGTCTTGCTTGCGCAGTCCGCTGGCGCCGGGCAGATCCAAGGATCGGGCGATCTTGGTCAGCTCTGTAATGTTTTTTTCTTTCAGTTCTGCGATGGTCATTATTCGATATCACCTGCGAAGGGAATTTTCAAAGGGGGGTTACTCAGGAAAGACTTAGCCAATCACGGGGCAGGCGGAGGGGCTGGTTTTAAGCAGCCCGCCGTTGTGCCTCAGCGAAGTTTTCCGGTTCCGACAGAACCGTCTGCCGTTCCGAGCTTGCAATCTTATCCAGGACTTCGTTCATTGTTTCCTGGATTCTGGTGTTGGGCTTGTGAAACTTACGGGTCGCCTTCGACGCAAGCTGGCAAAGCATATAACGATTCCGCAAAGTATGTAAAGCATCAAAAACGCGATCAGACCGCATAATAAGTCACTCTCCTAATCCGAGCAAACTGCCCGCACGCCCTTCTTTCGTGTCAGAGGAAGCCTGGCCAGAGTGTCTAACTTACTCAATTCAGATGGGTTTTGCGGGAAATCTCTGGTTACTCGTATAGATGCTCCGTCTGGCCCGAAAGTTTCTCGGTTTTAGGATTATGTCCGGTTGCCAGCGGAGATTCGTCAGACAGACTGAACGCTTAAGTCTTCAGAACCATACACCCTACGCTAGAATGAACGAGACGTCAAGTGTTTCTTGCAATACCATTCCACTGGTCACGCAAAATGTCCGTTCGATAGGTGGAGTTTCACGTAGGCGGCTCCAATAGTCGACTTCAATATGCTGATATTAAATGACTTAGCGTCACGGCTCCGGTGGGACGGACTGTGTTTCTAAGCTAGACGGCGAGGACGCCCGTCCTCCATTTTGTTGTCTCGGGGAACGGCGAGAAAAGTTCGGCTACAGCCTCGACGCTGAGCACCGTGGGACGGAGTTCGTGGGAGATCATCTGATCATCTCCTGGGTCTTGATCATCTCGCTTTCGATCTGCCCCAACCGACGTCCTCTCTCTTCTCTCGAGATTTCACCGTCAATGAAGAGTTCAAGGACCCGCTGCTGCTTCTGTGCTAGGGCTTCGAGATGCTCCTGGAGCCTCTCCGTGTGGACACGAGACTCACTGCGCCGGCTTTGCCGCTCCTGATGCTCAAACAGTCGATGCAGGAAGTCTGTGGACGTCAGTCGAGTTCGAAATAAGTCGTCTAGGAGCGGCTCCAATTTGTCCCGGATCTGATAGGAACTGTATCGGCACAAGAAATCTCCGGCTGAGTCCTTGCGTTTCTTATTCGCACACAGCTAGTAGTGGTTGTCGAATTGATTGCGAAAGGTGTGCAGGCGATTACCGCATTTTCGAGCACCATAGGAACCCGTTGTAGGTGAAGTGACCCACCTTGTTCTGCCCTAAGTGCGGTAGCCACTTCGATACTAGCGTTGGCAGAGCAAAACATCAGGCCTATGGATGCGAGATAAGGCCCTACGGATGCGAGATAAGGGGTAGTTCCACGCCCACGGAACCTCCTCGCACCATGCCGTCCTGCCCTAACTGTGGTAGTTTCGCACTCTACCCCGTCGCCAAGGGCTCAGAATGCCAGACCTGCGGCGAGATAAGCCCCCCACCCCGTGTCTGAAAGTTGTTGAAAAGGCACTTACTTCGCTTATCTCCCTTTCCTCGCCTATTAATAAAAGATAAGTCACACCCTATACCACAACTCTTTTTATCTTTATTGTAGCGAGAGATAAGAGAGAGAAGTAGAGAAGTAGAAGAGCGCAGGGAAATCCTTCCGCACTTCCACAGTTGGCAGCCTTCTATCGCTCTACGTCATTGATGTACGACAACACCTGTAGCTTTTCGCGCAAATGCAAGACTGATGGAGCAAGTTCGTATAGGAGACATGCCCCAGTGGGCGAAAAGTCAGCCCCTGCACATCGCTGACGCTCGAAAAATAAAGCTGATTACTTGCAAAAGACCCAGTTTACTTTCGTCCGCGTCCGCAGTAGCGTCTGGCATCTGGATGGGGGCGGGCCATTGCCGAGAACCGCGGTCGTCCGCACGCGACCGTCCTCTCTCCCTTAACTGCGAGACCCGCCCTCGCACGACTGACCCACTGCGGAGCCCACGCCTGAAACCTGTTCACAAAGGGTATCCTCTGCGACGCCCTATAACAGTCTGACAATACTCGCCTAACTTTGCCTCAAAGATGCGTTGATAAACCGGCGGATTCAATCCACTCCAGTGGGGAAGTGACCCAACTCAGTTCAACCCACCCACGGCCGACCCGACGCAAGATCCTCAGCAAAGTTCTTCGCTGATGGATTTTCTAAAACGAAACGCACAACCCACCCCGAGTACGACCACGCAGCTACCACAAGCGAATTTCCCCGGCCCTAGTTTGCAGCAAACCGGCTACACACCCCCGGCGCAAGATCCGACCCAGCAGCTTGAGCAGCAAGTCGGTCCGGCGCAAGCAACGCTGGGCCAGGGCTTACAGAACCAACAACAGAGTCAGGGTCCGCAGCCTCAAGGTCAAGGCGGGCAACAGCCTCCACAAGCGGATCCTTGGGAGACGCTGAAGCAGGGACTCATCCAGCAGTACAACGCGAACCAACAACCTCCGGCCAGTGGCGGACTTTTGAAGAGGATGCTCACGGGCTTCCTCAGTGGCGCCGGAGCTGCGATGCAACGCGACGCGGGGCTTCCTTCGCCCGACCAGCAACAGCAACAGCGACTAAACAACATTGCTTCGATCAGCACCGCCCAGAGCCTCGATCAGTACCGGGCGGCCCAAGCTCAAGCGTTGCAGATGGTCAACGTACAGCTTCCAAATGGAGACGTTGTGCAGATGCCGGCCAATTCCGCGGCGAAGGTTTACGCGGCACAGAGCCGTCCGCAGACGCAGACGACTGACCCGAAGGAAATGTACGGGCAGCGATTGGCCTACTTGTTGCGAAGTGGAATTGATCCATCCACCGACACGCAATTGCAGCAGATCGCGCAAGCACAGCAGGACTTCACCGCCAAACCCCCTGCGGACACGGCGACCGCGGCGAAATCGGCCTACATGGGAATCATCGGCAAGATGCAAGCGGCCGGAGCGCTCCCCCCGGATTACTTGACCAGCCACAGCATCTATCGGCGGCGATTCAGGCAGCAGGGAGAAAAGGCGTCTTGACTCCGGCAGAAGTACAGTACAGCAGGGAACGGGATTCATGGCGAGGTACACAACCCCGGCCGCAACCGCAGCGAATGTCAACGTCAAGATTGACGCGGGCCAGGCACAGCAAGGCAGAGAGCTCGGATACGCCTTTGACCCCAGAACACAACAGACCGTCGCGGCCACACAGGCGGAGGCGAACTCGAACGGCCTCACAGCTTGGCGGAAGGCCGGCGAGAATGACATTCGGCAAGATCCATTGCTTAACAATAGACTCACGGACGTAACTAACAAAATCAATCGCTATGACCAGACCTTACAAACCCCCCTGAGCGATTTCGACAAGGGGAACATTGCAGGACTTCAAACCGATCTCAAGCTTGATACCAGCGGGATCTCGGTACCATTTGATCGTGTTAATGCGGCCCTCAATTCTGAGAACCTCCGTACTATGTGACAGGCAGCCAAGAATCGCGTGATTGCTTACTGGAACGCTCGCGAAGCCATGATCGGCTACCAGCGCGTGTTGAGCGGCTCGGGCTCTTCGGACAAGTCCCCAGAAATGAACTTGCAGTCTTTGCCGAATCCTTCCATGCCCGAAGATTTCTCGAGAAATGCCATCGGGCAATTTAAGGAAAACCTTGCGATCGTGACGCAGGGCATCCCGCGGATCCCCGGTGTGCAGTTACCGGCAGACGTGGAGCGGCAATTCCAGCCGCAATCCCAATTCAGCGTCCCGAGTTTCGGCCAGTTCAATCAGCCGCCAGAGTATAACTACGATCCACGAACCCAGAGCTTAACGCCACTCGGGCCCGGCGGGAAAAGGAATCCGTTCTAAATGCCACGCGTCAATATCCTGCACGTTAGACCGGTGAACTTCCCCGATAGCATGAGCTCGTCGGAGATTAAGGAAAAGGCGGCACACTTCCATCGGATCGGCAAGATTTCCACAGCGACGCCTTCTGTAGACGTGACAAGGAGTGCAACCTTTGCCGAACGGAATCAGCAACACGCTCCCGAGATGAAGCAATTCCTTGGGAAAGCGGAATTACTTCCCGATGGACGAAGACACGCATCCTTGATGGACGCACACAACACGCTGCGCCAGGTCCAAAGTGTTCCTCTGAAAAACCTTTCAACCTCAACGGCAATTCCTCGCTCAGAGTTCAAAAAGCTCTTACACGAAGACATTACCGAAAGCACCAAACGGGCAGGCACGTTCTCTGAATATCAGAACGCAGCGCGGCCCACAACCATCGGCGTCCCCGATGCAAACGACCGGGCGTCCCCCGGTAAACGGAGAAACAATCAATCGTCGTAGCAACTCCCAATTCCAACAATGATGCAGCTCTCGCGGCCCAGCTTGAAATTAGCCGCAATGCTGAGATTGCAAACCTGGAGCAGAAATCGAGCGAGGTACAGCAACAATACCACGATGAAAAAGCCCGAATCGAAGATCAGAAACAGCGATCCGCCGAAGTGGTACAAGGCACTATTGATGCCGAACTACAGAACAGGGCGCTAAAGGCGGAAGCGGATTTCCGGTAGGCCGTAGAAAATGCCCTAGCGGTAGAAAATTCTGTGTTCGACCACATCAATGCATCCCCCGATGGCACGAAGCGCATCAATTACAACCGGCTAACTGGGGTGCCACTTTACCTCGAGGCAGACCTGATCCGCACCAGCCAACTAGCGTTGAAAGCGAGAGACGTTTACCCAGAAACTCATCCCGAAGAAAGAAACAACCCGATGCTGCAGGTGCGTCTCGGGGAAGATGGTTTCGTAAAATATGGCTCAAAACTGCAACAGCAGAGCGCCATCGCCTCGCCCGGTGTACAGCAGGCTAACCCGAATCAGCCTCTAGTCACTTTCATAGATCAGCCCGATGGAACTTTCGACGCAAAGCTTGTCACCGGAGAAACTTTCCGGGGATTCAGGGCGCAAGAAAACCGCGACGCCATCCGGAAACTCGCTGAATCGAAGGTGAATACTAGGCGCCATTACGAATCACTAGCGCAACAGCAGCAGCCCACGAATGGCCAGCACTCCGACCCCGGCTTGACCGCAAATCAGCCGTTCGATTCTCAAGCTTACTTACGCGGAAACGGCGAAAGCTTTTGGCTTCAAGGACGCGGAAGAAATGATCTCAGATTACGGATTTATGCGGGAGCAAGCAGAGAAATACAGGATCCTGGAGCTCTCCTCTAGCTTCCATTCTCGGAACCAAGACTTTCCCAACACAGATCAGGCGGTTGAAGCACTAGAAGCAGTGTGCAGGGCAAACAATTGGGACATGGAAAACATCGACAACCTGAGCAATGCTCACGCCGTTGCCGTTCGCCATGGACTTTATCAACCTCTGAGTCAAGAGCAGATTCGGGCGTCGTATGCTGGGCCGGAACCGACTCACCGGCCAACTCCCCCGCCGATGATTAAGAGCAACAATCCCGACACGAATACGCCGCCGATTAATCTGTGGACGGAACCACTCGACGAGCAGCGCAAGCGCATCCTCAACGCACAGCGGGCAGAACTCGCGGGGCGGGGGTAAGCCGTGAAAGTGACAGCTTACAAAATCGCTCCCAGAACGCTGCGAGTATTGGTCGATTGGGGATTGGCAGGAGTTGATTCGATGGTGGGCAGGGCACACTGCTCCGCTGAGGATCGAGCTTTGATCCGCGGCTTTGCGCGTGACCTTGCAATGATTCCGCCGGAGAGCTTTTACAGACCGATCCAGTCCGCGGGCGGATCAGTGCCGCAAATCGAACTCACGGAAAAACTTGCAAGCGACCCGGGCCCGGACGAAATCAGACGAAGGGAGTTAGTGAGTCATGGGAGTAAAACAAAAACGCAAGCAGTACCCTGAGATGGCAAAGAAACTCGCCAGGGGCATCAGGCTGCGGGATGTGTTGCTAGACGCTGGTTACGGCGAAACCCAGGCGTCGAAAGGATGGGCAGCGGTGCCAGAAGGCGTCAAACTACTCTTGCCGGCCAAGGGCAAGCGGCTGATGAATCTCGGCTCTGTGGATCCACAAACACGGAGGAAGCTGGTCCGCGGGCGGCTGGTGGACAACGTCATCAAGGGAAAAGACGGTGGATCCATGTCCGCGAAGATTCTCGACTCGGAGTCGGATATCAATATGTGGACCCCGGAATTCCAGCAAGGCCTTGTCATCATCAACGTCCCGCGGTCGGCCGTCGACCACAAGGCAGAGATACTGAATGCTCCGGAGGAAGATTGACTCCGATGCAATCAGGTCCGTTGAATGAAATGCCATGACAGGGCAGCTTAAGCATCAAAGCCAAAAAGAGGATCAATTGCGCGACGAAGTTGGTCTACGTCTGCGTTCAGTTCTAGCATCTTTTGGGTCACTTGAGACTGTAGTGTTGTCCACCTGCCGACTTGTTCGGGAGTGGGCTTCCGATCCTCAATCAAGCAGCTCTCCATCTCCATCATCACAGGGAGGACAGTCTTTAGCAGTTCGTCCTGGCGAAGTGCCCAATCCCAAGCGAGTTTAAGAAGTTCGCGATCTTCCATAGCGCCGCGAATTATACCCCTTTGTCCGGCGGACGGAGAAGAAGAACAAAACGAATGCGCAATAACGAGATGGTTGTAAACGGTCAAGTCAAGGTCTTCGGAAGGCCGGGGGGGAGGACTGACCGGCCTTGTCACGCGCGGGTCTACACGCACGCTATCCGAAGCTTTATTGCTCTGTCTTCGTTGTGCCCGCAGTGGAAGGAGTTGTGCTTGCCTTGCCGTTCTTTGTCTTCCATAACGCAGCGATATACACCACATTATCCGCAGCGCTGTTTCACAATCGCAACAGCGTGACAGTTGAGAAAAATGACGGGGGGGATGGTAAAGTGTCTCGAACACTCTACAAAGGATTGTTTTATAGGGCGGGCCCAGAGTCTCCATGCTCCCCCGAACATAGGAGAACCCGGAACCCGCCCCCCCAAGATCCTTGATGCCCACTATACCCCTCTTTTCCTTAAAGGTGTGCAATTTTGAACAGTCATGCCATGGTGTGCGGGGTAACATTATGGCCTGTACCGTTTTTCCGGGCGGTCATGGGTTAGCGTCGCCTCACTCGACATTCGGACCCTCACGACCGCCTTTTTCCTGCGAATGAGGCAACACTCCCGACCCGAACCTCACTATGCGCTTCTAGCGTGCGGGTGAGCCGCATTGTAGCTCTGCACCATGCGATCCCGAATTAAAATGGTCGGGTCATGTAACGAGCGCGGAAGATCAATCTTGAAAAGGTGCAGGCATCGCTCGATGCGGTATGTCCGAAGTGCAAAAAGGTGATCCCGCCCGCCGAGGTGCGGCGCATCGACTGTGGAGAGCAATTTGTGCCCGGGCGCGGGTAGTAGTCGCGAATTATGCGCCTTTAGGTTGGTAATTTGATGTCTCTCAACAGTTCCGCCAACCCCACATCATCGAGAAAAGGGAAATCTTTATCATCCAGCATTCCCTGGAGAATGCTCCGTAACAACAAATCTGGCTTTGCCGATCTATCAACCAACTTCTTCTTGGCGAACTGATAATTCAAATAGCACAGAAGATTGGCAGTTTGGAGTTGTACGGCCTCTAGCCCAGTTGGAAACGAAATTTCTCCGATTCTGTTGTGGAAAGGCAGCGCAGTCAACCCCTTAACCAATGCAAACAACTCAAGAGCGTAACCCTTGAATTGCTTGTTCAGGTCAAACGCAAAGTGGGCCTTGCCTCCTATTGAGGCATGCCGTGCAAGGTCAAGAACGACAGTTTGAAACGGAAGGAAGTATGGCTTGCTAGCGCACCCGCTTGTGACGAACTTTCCGTCACGGAGTGCTCCGCCAGTTAGGAATCGGCGTTCATTGTGAGTGAGGCGGTTGAAAGCGTCTACAACCAGAACGGTAGAAACAGGGTGAATTTTGTGGCCATCAATCACCGCGATAAGTTCATCCAAAAAATGGTGTGCTTTGGATTCGCTCCATTCCTTATAAGGCCCAACTCGTTCGCCTTTGTCGGCAAACGCCCAGAATTGCTTGGCGTGGAACTCCTCCACTTTATGGCGATTCAAGATTGTTTGCCAAGCAATCCCGACCTTGCGCCATTGTCCAGGGCCGCCGAAGTATCCACCGATCAAACAAATAGGCGCCCCATCTTGAATGCCGCTCTCGTGTAAAGCCCTGGAGCATAGCGAAAACTTTCTTGTGTCCGTCCTTTGGGTGAACGATGTCAACTTGGTCATCAATCCATTGACTAGAGCACACCACTACCTTACCCTCATTTCCAGAGGGTCAGAGTGGCGAGTCATCCAAAGCCTTCCGCCAAGAATGAGACGGGTGAATACGCTGCGCAAGAGTGTAACCGGAATGTAACTCACCGAGGTAAACCGAGGATTGGGGACTTATTCTCCCCGAAAGGCGTCGAGCCGTTCTAGGACTTCGCTGAGGAACGGATCGAGGTGGAGTCTGGCCCGGAATCCTTCGCGACGAATCGCACGGTCGGCAGCATCCTGCTCGGTGGTATGTACGATTTCAAGCGGATCCCCGTCAAAGACCAGCATCCAGCCCCAAGGTGAGGTGGGAACCCATTTCTGGAGATGGTCGACAACAAACCCCACTTCCATGGGGTCTAGCGCCCCCAGGAACTCGCGTGCTATGGCAATTCTCAAAACATTGGCATCGGAGAATCGCTGACGAACATCAACGGCACATCGAGTAGAAGGGCAATTTCACCGCGCGTTAATTCAGCTCTTGTTGGCATTTCAGTTCCTCTTTCAATTGTACCTACGGAGTCCAGTGCAACCGTTCCGCGTGAAAACTTCTTTGGCTCATATCCTTTTCCTGATCCTACAGACCCGCATCCAGGGGCAGGTAGAGAGTTTTCGGCATAGTGATAACGCCAGTCCTGTTCCAGGGGCTGACGCATGACCTCGAGCACGTTACGCGGAAACTCCGGTAGTTCATCGAGGAACAGGACACGGTTGTGGGCCAGTGAGACCTTGCCGGGACGCGGAACGGCTGCGCTGCCAATGAGTCCAGCGTCGGAAATGGTGTGGTGAGGCGCACGGAAAGGGCGCACTCCAACCAGTCCAGCACCAGCATCGAGCACGCCGGCAACACTGTGAATCTTAGTGGTCTCGAGGGCCTCTTCGAACGTGAAGGGGGCAGAATCGTGGGCATGCGCTTGGCCAGCATGGTTTTGCCCGAGCCTGGAGGGCCGATCATCAAGATGTTGTCACCTCCGGCGCAGGCAACCTCCAGCGCGCGCTTGGCGGAGTGCCGGCAACGCACGTCCTTGAAGTCCACTAGAAATTGCTGGGCTTCGCTGAGCAGCCTTTCGCTGTCCACTTTGAGCTGCAGGATTCCGTTGCCCGTGTTCACGAAGCGAATCACATCGATCAGCGATTTCACTGAATAGATTTCCGCTCCGCCGACCATGGCCGCTTCTTTTGCGTTTAGCTCAGGCACAACCAGGCGCGAAATCTTTCTCCCCCGCGCCTCGATCGCGATAGGTAGCGCTCCACGAACTCAGCGAACCCCGCCATCCAAAGGCAGTTCCCCTAGGAAAATGCAATCCGGCACCTCCTTCTTATTCCAGACCTCCATACGCGCCCAGGATTCCGAGGGCCATAGGCAAGTCGAAGCCGGAACCCTCTTTGCGAATATCCGCCAGAGCAAGGTTGATCGTGATGTGGGTGGGAGGGATGTCGTAGCCGCAGTTCTTCAGCGCCGCGCGTACGCGACCCTACTCTCACGGACGGCGGCATCGGGCAGACCGACGGTATGGAAGTGGTCTTCCATTGTCTTAATTCCAGACACGTCGACCTCGACCTCGATAATGCTGGCATCGATGCCGTAAACCGCGGCACTCAGCGTTTTATAGAGCATGGGGCATATGAAACCTGGATCTGCGCTTCAGGCAAACAGATTTGTTCAGACCCATCGTGACGAGGGAAGGCCCAGCGACAAGTCAGCCAGGCTTCACCTTACGCCGTGCGGTCTCGAATCGGTTGTGACTGATATCACAGTGAGGTTGTGACAAATGAACAGCGGCCAAACGTTTCGTCTGTGAACCAAATTACCCAACACACTTTCGGTTGTTTGCGTGCGCCGCGTGGACTAGGATTCGCCTAGACCCAGTTTGCCTAGATCGAGGTCGCCTCGACCAGGGGCTCGTCAACGTGTCAGCATGCTGGCAGTTGTGGATTGGTTCTTATGTCGGAAGCAGAGAAACAGCCGACGCGTCCGGCCGGCACGTCAACCAACCTGGAGCAAGAAGAGGCCTTGCTGTGGCGCATTGCGCTTCTATTCGTGGTCCTGCTGGCCACAGGATTGGCCGCGGAGTCGTGGGAGCGTCTGCAAAACCTCCCCTATCATCTTGGTCTGCTCTCCCTTGGCTTGTTCTGCATTGCCATAGCATTTGCGGGTTTCGCCTACGGGCGCAGGAAGCGGGTTACGGAACTACAAAACCTGGTTCGCGGCCTGCAAGAGCGCGCAACTGCACCCACGGATGAGCAACTCGATCAACTTGGGGAGCTCATTGCGCGCTCGCAGAGAAGTTTCAAAGATCTCATCGATTCGTTCGACGACATTGCCTTCGCCGCTTCTCTCGAGGGGAAAATAAAGACCGTAAACCGGCGCGTGACCGAGTTGCTCGGGATTCCCTACTCCGACGTAGTGGGTCATCGAGTAGAGGAGTTTTTGGACGAACCGAAGCGTGAAGAAGTGAATAGGGCTTTGGCCCGCTTTCTCGAAAAACGTCGCTGGTCCGGGATGGTTTGTGTTCGGCTGAAAGCGAACGCCCGAAAGCTCTACTTTGATTGCGCCCTCAATGCAATTGTGAAAGACGACGAAGTCGTGGGCGTAAGCGCTCTCGCCCGTGACGTCACGGAAGAGCGCGAGAAGGAACGGCGCTTTACTGAGCTTTTTGAAACTCTTCAGGAAGGAGTTTATTTCAGCACGCCGGAAGGCAGGTTACTCGATGGCAACACCGCTCTGGTGCAGGTTCTCGGATACGAAAACAAGGAAGACCTTCTCTCCCTCGATCCCAGAGCATTGAACTCCGATCCCAATCAAAGCCCGGTGCTGGGGCGCACCGCAGACGATCAGGGCGGAGTACGCACCCGGGAAATCATGTTGCGTCGCCAGAACGGAACCTTCGGCATTTTCCTTGACACCTCTCGCGCGGTATGGGATGCCGGAGGGAAGATCGTACGCTACCAGGGTACGCTGGTGGACGTAACCGAGCGTCGGGAGATGGAGAAGGCATTGCGAGGTCAGGAAGAATTTCAGCGCTACCTTTTGGAAAGTTTTCCTGACCTGATTCTGGTGATGGATCTGAATGGACGCTACAGCTTCGTGAGTTCACGGATTCACGACCTACGCGGCTACAAGCCAGAAGACTTGCTGGGAAAGAGAGTTGAGGAGGAACAGGATTATTCCCCCGAGCTGTTCGCGTTGTATCGCGACCTGATTACCGGCCGGAAGATGTTCGGGTCGTGTGACTATAGCGCGCGTCACCGCGACGGAAGCTGGCGCACCATGCGAGCTTCGGCTAGTCCGCTGTTCGATGCGGAGAACAAGCTGAGCGGTGCGATCGTCTCTGTTCGCGACATAACGGTGGAGAAGAAACTTGAGCAGCAGATTATTCAGAGTGAACGGCTCGCCGCCATGGGGCAGATGATCGGCGGATTTGCTCATGAACTGAATAATCCGCTTACCAGCATTCTGGGGATGTCGGAATTGTTGCAGGAGGGCGAAGCACCCGAGGTCGTTCGGAAGCAGATGGTAGTTTTGCAACAGCAGGCTCGCCGCGCGGCGGAAATCGTTCAAAACCTGATGTATTTCTCCCGGCCGCCCGCCCCGGGCAAGACTCCGATCGACTTAGGGGAGCTGGTGCAACGGACTTTGCACTTGCACGCGTATTCGTTGCGCAAGAGCAACATCACGGTAGATTTCCTGAAGGAGACATCGGTTCCGGCGGTGAGCGGAGACGCCCACCAGTTGATGCAGGTGTTTCTGAATCTGATCTTGAACTCGGAGCAGGCGATGCGGGAAGTTCGCGATCGCGGCACCTTGCGCATCCGCATAGAGAAGCAGGAGAAATCGGTCTCCGTCATTTTTCAGGACGATGGGCCCGGCATCTCGCCTGATATTCTGCCCAATATCTTCGACCCCTTCTACACCACCAAGCGCCCAGGCCGCGGCACCGGACTCGGCCTAAGCATCTCCAAAGCCATTTTGCGAGAACACAATGGAAACGTCGAGGCTACTTCCGGGCCGGGCGGCGGGGCGCTGTTCACGGTTACGCTACCGGTGGCCGCAGGCTCGCCGTCGGGTGACTAGTGAACTCATTCGCAAATCAGTGGCAGTGCGTAATCCGATTCTCTCGTGTCGGTCAAGACTTCTTCTTTGTGGGCTTGGATTTTAGTGTCTTCGCATATTCATAGCTGAATTCGAGGTACTTCTGGAGTTCTTTCGTCTTCTTAAGCAACGCATCCGGGACCGCCACATATTCTTTCATTACCGTGCCATACGCCTTTAACAGCGTAGTGTTGTACTTCCTCAGAAACTCCTCACGCTTATCCTCCGGAAGCCGGATGGCCAACGAGGATTGATGCAGAAGAGTAAACATGTTGCCATTCAGCGATGTGTGAGGATTAGCCGCGCCTTTGCGTTCGATCTTCGGATTGGTAGAGATAAGCTTGTCGTACAGATCCACGCTGGTGGAGGCAGTTGTGCCCCTCTTCGATGGGGCCATGGCTTTCCGCCCTCCTCACCCGGGATGAAGAATATGTGATTGTGGCAATTATCGTTCGACGGCCATTGCCACCGCATTGCCGCCGCCCAGACAAAGCGCCGCGATGCCGCGGTGCACGTCGCGGCGGATCATTTCATAGATGAGCGTGACCAGCACGCGCGCTCCGCTGGCGCCGATGGGATGTCCGATGGCGACGGCGCCTCCGTTCACGTTCACTTTGTTGGGGTCGAGCCCAAGTTCGCGCATCACGCCGAGAGCTTGCACTGAGAATGCCTCGTTCAGTTCGTACAGGTCAACATCTTCATTCTTCCACCCGGTCTTTTCCCAAATCGTGCGGACTGCGCCCACAGGAGCCATCATGACCCATTTGGGTTCGACTCCGCTGGTCGCTTGCGCCACGATCCGGACCATGGGCTTGGCGCCGAGTTCTTTCGCTTGCTTGGCGCTGGTAACCACAACAGCAGCAGCGCCATCGTTCACGCCGGGAGCGTTACCAGCGGTAACCGTACCATCTTTTTTGAATGCTGGCTTTAGTGAGCGCAGCACCTCGATCGTTGTATCTTCGCGGGGAGATTCGTCCTTATCGAAGACGATCGGCGCATCGCCCTTCTTCCTCGGCGGCAACTCAACCGGAACGATCTGCGATTTGAAGCGGCACTCCTTGATGGCGGCGACGGCTTTGCGGTGAGAGTTCACTGCGAACTCGTCCTGCTCCTCGCGGGTGATGCCGTACTTTTCCGCGACGTTCTCACCGGTAATGCCCATGTGGTAGTTGTTGTAAATGTCCCAGAGCCCATCGTTCACCATTGAGTCGACGATTTGGGCGTTTCCCAGGCGATATCCTTTTCGCGCCTGCGGCAGCAGATAGGGAGCGTTGGTCATCGATTCCATTCCACCGGCGACCACGACGGAACTGTTCTCGGTCTGTATCGCTTGCGCCGCGAGGCCGACCGCTTTGAGTCCAGAGCCACAGACTTTGTTTACGGTCATGGCACCTACCTCGGGAGCGAGACCACCGAAGATTGCCGCCTGCCGCGCAGGGTTCTGACCCAGTCCGGCAGAGACTACGTTTCCCATGATGCATTCGTCGACCTGCTTGGGATCGAGGTTCGCGCGCTTCACCGCTTCACGAACCACGATTGCTCCCAATTGGGTCGCGCTCAATTCTGAGAGACTTCCCTGAAATTTTCCTACCGGAGTGCGACACCCGGAAATGATGACGACATCGTCGAAAGCAGCCATTTATGTGCTCCTGCGATAATTTCGTGCCTCTCAATTATAGATGTGTTACGGCAAAAAAGGATGATTGTAGTTGGAGCGCACCTTGATCGCTCGGGAAATTGTTTTTGGGAAGAGACCCTCGGAGGGAACCGAGTATGAACAGAATTCCGTCGAAGATGACGCGAGAATTTTCGCCGACGGACGCGATCGACACATCTCCGCCAAAGAAATTTTCTACTTGAGTCGCGCTCGAGTGACTTTGGGCATGGGTCGCAGGCTCGTCCAACATCATTTTTTTCTTGACTTCACTTTTTATAGACTCTATACATCAATGAGTTGCAACAAACGACCGTTGCATTTCAAGTCCATGAAAAATGGAAAGGGAGAATAGATCAAATGGCAACCAAGAAGAAAGCAAAGAAGGCCGCAAAGAAGAAGCACTAAGAGCCTTCAACCAAAGTAAAACCGAGGGGACGCTGAAAAGCGTCCCCTAAGTTTTGTGTGCCGAGCAGGGTCGAAAATCACCTTGCTATTGGATTACTCGACTGCGAATTCTCCAGTTCGACCCGGTAGCCGAGGGTTCGGAGCTGGCGGATCATTCTCGCAGCGCGTGCTTGCCTCGACTTTTTAGTGACCGCTGGGCCACGTTCTTCGTAACGGACTCCCTGATGCAGGATCAACCAGATCAGTCGACACTGTCGATGGGCAATCGCCCCGATGGTTTGATTGTGTCCTAGGCGCGGGACGGAGCGGCGGTAGGCAATCTCGAAGATACTTCCTTTGACGTTTACGGCGGCGTTGGCTGCTTGGTTGAGAACGCGCCGCATGTGGCGGTTGCCCTTCGGGGACCGATGGTTGTAGTTCACGCCGGCGCTCTCGTCGTCGCCGGGGCAGGCGCCCACCCACGAGGAGAGGTGCTTGTCCGAAGGGAAGGTCGTAGCCGTGGGACCTACTTCGGCAATGATCTGGGTCGCTGAATCCACTCCCAGACCCGGCACCTCTGCCAACCTTTTGACCGCATCTTGGTGCTGACGGAGCAGACCGGCGACCTCCTGATCGAGTTGGCCGATCGGCTGCTCGAGGAATTGCAATTGGTCCAGCGCCATCTTCAGCAGCCGCCGATAGACGGGGTTGAGCTCTGTGCATGCGCCCAGCGCATCGCACAACTGTTCGGCCGTGGCGCGCAACTGCTTATCGGCCAAGACAGCCAGAGCCGCCGGGTTGGTTTCACCATCAGCGAGCGCCTGCAACATGCGCCGGGAACTGGCGCCCCGCAGATCCGAAACTAGGCTGGACAATTTGATATGGGCTTCCTCCAGCAGAGTCTCCACTTGGTTCTGTAGCCGCGCGCGGTCGCGCGTCAACTGATACTTTCTCCGCGTTACCGTTCGCCACAGACGCGGTTCGGCATCGGGAACAAAACTCAGGCGCAGTTCCTGGGCTACTAGGCGCTTGACCAGTCGTTCGGCATCGGGGAAATCCCTCTTGCGTCCCCGCGGCCCGCGGTTCGATTGCGCCTGCGCCAGATGCAGCGTTCCCGACATCCGGCATGCACCTTCCCGCTTCTGGCGTGGCGGTTTCCAATACCGTTCCCGTGCTTCCCACACGGGTTTCCAGTATGGCGCTGTCGATTCCATGACCCCTTCCTCGACTTCTTGCTCGAGCAGCCATGCCGCCAGCGATCGCAGTTGTTCGGGGTTGCTACCGAACATCCGCCGCTCCAACTGATACTCCCCGCCGACTTCAACGTCAGAGACAACTACCGCCAGCATCCTTTTATGAACATCGATTCCCGCTATCCTGTAAGCCATAACGTTCTCCTGGCCGGGAGTGGAGAGCGTGCTGCAGTTACACTCACCAGGGTCACGGGCTATCGCCGCTCCCACAGGGGGACACAACCACGCCCAATTATTCGCTCAATCACGCACGCTCCGGATCCGACATGTTCACAGCCTCAACCTTTCCAATGCTCGGTCAACCTCGCCGCTCCAAGCCTTTTACATTTTGCCTCGACTCGGGGTGATGTTCATGAAGTTTCGCGGGCCGCTAGGCCCTAATAGGACATGTTCGACAGCTCGGAGGTGCAAGTCCTCTTCACAACGTGATGGAGGTGAAGGGATAGCGAAGCGCAAAGCTGAAATAACACTCGTCGCGAGGCGGGGCCGGAAAGAAGCGTGGAGCAAAGACGCGAGTCGATGAACAAGAACCGGATAGGAGGCATACGGTGGCGGGCGAGCGGGCCAATGATTGCGAAGCCCATATCCATCAAGCTCCCGCCGACTTCGGGTCGGTGGTGTGGAAGCAATGGAAACGGGGACGGACGCGATTTCGCGAACTTCGCAAACGGAATGTGAGCCAGGACCTGGCGGCGCAAACCGCCGGCAGTCCTCACGGCCCGTGGCGCATCGCCAACTCGCCCGCCTTGGCCATTGCTTTGCCGAATGCCTACTTTGCCAAGCTCGGGCTTCCACCCATGGTCGTGCGATTTTAGCTTAATCCGCCGAACCGCCGTATGCGGACCCGCATGTACCGCATGTACGGTGGTGTGGCAGGGGAGGCGGGGCGACCCGTCCCCCTATGCCGATTGCGCGGCTAGTTCCTACTGCTTGATTTCTTGTCGACGGAAATCGTGTAGAGACGCTTCTCGGTGGCGGGGCAGAGGCTGCGGTAAGCGCAAAACGTGCAATAGAAACCGGGCTTGGCATCAAACTCCTCCGCAGCGATCTTTCGCGCCACCTCTTCCACTTCGCGCTTACAGTCCTGCAGTTGGGTCTCGCTGCGGCGCGTAACTACAGAACTATTTTCCTCGAGGTTGTAGAAGACTATCTGATCGGCGTCGTAGCCCCACTTTTCGCGCGCGGCCAAAGCGTAGATGGAAAGTTGGAGGCTCTTGTCGGCATCCTCCTGCGACTTGGGTCTGCCCGTCTTGTAATCGGTAATCACGACGCGACCGTTCTTCAGTTGATCAACCCGGTCGATGCGGCCTACGACCTTGGCCCGTCCGATCTGCATTTCGAACCACTCCTCGGTATGCAGTACTTGTGGCAGGGGAGCACGTTTGCAGATGGCCAGGAACTCGCGCAGCTGCTCAATCCCCTTGCGTTCGTAGAGTTCCTGCTGATACTTCTCTTCAATACCCGCGGCCCCGAGGTCGGTCTGGAAGAGTTCGATCAGTTGGTCGACCTCTATGGTCCGTCCAAGGCGGACCGAGGCGTAATAAGCCAGCAGGACGCGGTGAATCGTGGCGCCGTACTCCATGGCTGCCGGAACGTCGTCGGGAATTCTCCACTCGCGCTCCAGCTTGAATTGCAGCGGACAGATTTCGTAGGTTTGCAAGGCGCTGGCGCTAAGCCTGGAACCGAGATCAAGCGCAGGCGGCAACTTGAGCCACTCAGTCACTGGCGATCCGGGTAGCGGGGGGGCGGCCTCCGCGAACAAGTCAGTTTGAAACTCGAGCGCATGACGTTGGCGGAGCCAGGGCCTCAGACTGGGGTCCTTGAGCAAATCGCGCAGAAAACCATCTGGGGTGGGGTCTTTGCCTCGCCCTTGTCGAGCGTAGATGGTGAGCGAGTCCCGAGCACGAGTCATGGCGACATAGAACAACCGTCGCTCCTCCTGCCGGGATATTTCCTTGTCGTCGAAGTAGGCTATCGAGCCGCTGCCCTGCAGCTCGCGAGGAAAATCGACGAGGGGTTCCTTGTAAGACGACGGGAACGAATTGGAATTTGCCCGAATGATGAAGACGTGATTGAACTCAAGGCCTTTGGCGACGTGGGCTGTCATCAGTCGGACGGCGTTCTCAGCGCCCGTGGAAATCGGGATCACGCCTCCGGCGGTGCGGAAATACTGCAGATAGTCAATGAATTCGCCGATGTCGCCCGTTTTCGTGATTGCCTCCGGTTTCTCCTCCCATCGCTTGACGAACTCAAGAACAGCGGCGATCGCGGGCGAGGTGCGGTTCAATCCGAAGTGACGAATGATAATGTTCAAAACCCCGCTGCTTGTAGCGGCCGCCCGGGAAACCTCGTCCCGGACCAGCTGCAAGGCGTTCAGCACGGCGGCGCCATTTTCGATCTTAGCTAAGACCGAGGCCACACCAGATCTTCTTTCATCTCTTGGAATTGCTTTTATCCCGGCACGCAGTTTCTCCGGATCGATAGCGAACTGAGAAAAGGACGCAACTCGAAAGAGGGAAGCGCTGTCGTTCACGGAGACGACCGCCCCCAGACAGGCGAACAGGTCGCGGGCCTCGGGCGTATCCATGACATCCATGTTTTCGATGGCGAATGGGATGCCCTGCTCAGCCATTTCCGCCACAATCTGTTCGCGATGAAAATGTTGGCGGTAGAGGATGGCGAAGTCACTCCACTTGCAGCGTAGTTCGCGTTGCCGATCGCGGATGGCGGCTACAAGATCAGAGCACTCGAATTCCTTCGCAGCCAGCACCACCGCATCCACGGGAGGACTGAGCAAGAATCTGCCATCGCGAGAGGCTTCTTCTTCGCGGGCAGAAATCAGCGGGGAACGGTGGTACCTCGATGCTGGGCCGTGTCCAGGAGGAAAGACATCCGGGTTCTTGGAAACCAGCGCAAAGGAGGATTTCAAGATCGTCGTCGTAGAACGCCGGTTCTTCTCCAGAACGACCATCTTTGCCTCGAGGAAATGTTCCCGAAAGAGTCCGAACGCAGCGCTCGATGCACCGCGAAAGCGATAGATGGCCTGATCCGGATCGCCCACGGCGAAGACATTGCGTTCTTCTCCGGCTAATTTGTCCAGAATTTTCACTTGAGCAAAATTCACATCCTGGAATTCGTCCGCCAGGATGAACCGGGTGCGCCGGCGTTCGCCAGCCAGCAGATCGGTGTTCCCCTCGAGCAATGCATGCGCGTGAGTGATCATGTGGCCAAATGTCCCCAGGTTGTCTTCGTGCAGCATGCGCTCGACCGTCGCGAACACGCTGGCGATTTCCTGGCAGCGTCCAATGACCTCTTCGTCCGACAAAGCATCGGCATCTTTCGATTTGCTCACCCGCGGAATGGCGACCTCGCCCCGCTCAAGTTGACGCACATAGGCAGCATATTTCTCAGGGTCGACCAGATCATCCTGGCAGCGCCGCATGAAACTCAGGAGGTCGTGGAGAAATTGGCTAACATTGGCCGCGCGCACGAAGTAGTTCAGGTGCAACTCGCGGATTCGCTTCCGCAAATAGATCCACAGATCCTGGTCATCGAGGACGCCGAACTGTTTGCCACACCGGCCCAGGAGGTCATTGCAATATTCATGAAACGTCGCAATCTGCAAACCGGAAACATTTGTACCGCGCAGTTTGTCGCGCACCCGTTCGCGCATCTCCTGAACTGCATTTTTGGTGTAAGTGACCGCCAGAATTTCGTCCGGGCGAGCGTGTCCGTCGCGAATCAACCGGGCAATGCGCCGCGTGAGGACAGTGGTTTTCCCCGTGCCCGCACCCGCCACTACGAGCAGTGGCCCACGTACGTGTTCGATGGCTTCACGCTGGCGCTCGTCAGGCTCAAAAGCTCGCTCAGCCGGAATGGGTTTCGCAACAGCCACTAGGCAGGAGCATATCAGAGATGGTTGAGGATATTTTGTGACAGATTCTGCGGTGTTTGCCACACCTGCTAGGCACGCAGCTCTGCAAGAACCACCGCTAGGCTGGCAATTGCCGCGGTCTCGGCACGGAGAATCGTATTGCCAAGCGATGCTGAAATCCAGCCTGCCTCCTGAAACGATTTCAATTCGTCATCCGTCCACCCTCCCTCGGGGCCAAGGGCAAGAACAACGTCACCGTGGTTGGGATGCGTCTGGAGGACGTCTTTCAACATTGCCCCTGTCTCCGCTTCGGAAAGTACAATCCGTAAGTTTCCTGACAGGGCCACGACATCCTTGAGCTTCAGCGGCTCCGAAATATCCGGCGGTGATCCTCGACGAGACTGTTCCGCAGCCTGTCTGGCAATCCGTCGCCAGCGATCGACGCGTTTGGCTGCCGCATCCGCAAGATGAGCTTCGGTTCGCTGGGCAATCGCTGGAACAATGCGTTTCGCTCCGAGTTCCGTACATTTCTCGATCGCCCACTCCATGCGGTCGAACTTGAAAATGGAGAGCACAACCGTCACCTGACTCGCAACCGGAACGGGAATCTCATCCCCCAGTTCAAATTCAACTCGGTCTTGCGCGATAGCAGTGATACGTCCGCGGCGAACTGCGTCTCCCGTAGTGATGTCGAATTCCTGACCCACGCGAGCCCGAAGCACGCGTGATAAATGTTCAGCGTGGGTGCCAACCAGGACCGCGCGGGTACCAGAGACTTCATCGGCGATCCAGCGTCGGCGGGTCATGGATCAAGAGCTTAAACCACAGAGGATACGAAGGTACACAAAGGAAATCGCGGAGGGAGAAAAGTCAAAATTGTTCCGTGGCGCCTAGACCTATCCGAAAATATCTTTCACCTTACCGAACAAGGTTCTGCGCTGGGGCTTATTTTCCACACGCGTCGTACCTTCCAGCTCCTGCAACAACTCGCGTTGACGCTTGTTGAGCTTGCCGGGAGTCTGTACGCGAACCTCGACGAACAGGTCTCCCTTTCCGTGGCCGTTCAGCACCGGCACGCCTTTGCCCCGGATGCGCATCGTCGTGCCTGACTGCGTCCCGTCCGGCACTTTTAGGGTGTGTTCGCCTTCAAGTGTCGGCACTCGAATTTCAGTGCCTAATGCCGCTTGCCCAAATGAAATAGGAATCACGCAGTGCAGATCATTGCCCTCGCGCTCGAAAAATGGATGCTCTTTGACATGCAAGACAATATAGAGGTCGCCCGCCGGTCCACCATGAGCGCCGGCCTCGCCCAGTCCGGAAAAACGAATACGCGTTCCGTCCTCCACGCCCGCCGGAACCTTTGCGTCCACCGTCTTCTGCCGCAGCACGCGGCCGTGGCCCTTGCACTTCAGGCATGGATCGGTGATCACGCTGCCGGCACCCTGACAAGTGGGACAAGTGCGGGCCATGCTGAAGAATCCTTGTTGATAGCGAACCTGGCCACGCCCTCCACAGGATCGACAGGAAACGGGCGTTTTGCCCGGAGCCGCACCAGACCCGCGGCAGTCTTCACAAGTCTCGTGGCGGCGCACGCTAACGTTAGTTTCCGTCCCGAAAACCGCCTCTTCAAATTCCAGCGTGACATCTTCACGCAGATCCGGGCCACGCTGGGCACGGCTGCCCCGTCGAGAACCGCTGCCAAAAAGATCTCCGAAGCCGAAGAAGTCCCCGAAGATTTCGCTGACATCCTGAAAGACCGTGGGGTCGAACCCGCCCGATCCTCCGCCGCTCACGGCAGCGTGCCCGAACCGGTCGTATGCCGCTCGCTTGTCTGCGTCCGCGAGGATCGCATAAGCTTCGCTGCATTCCTTGAATTTCTCTTCCGCGTCGGGATTATTCGGATTGCGATCAGGATGAAACTGCAGCGCCAGCTTGCGATAGGCGCTCTTAATTTCTTGCTCGTTAGCTTCGCGGGCAATCCCAAGCACTTCGTAGTAGTCGCGTTTTACGTTGCTGGCCAGAATGGTTCCAAGTCCTTTCGATTTTCTTGATGGTTAGTGTTTCGGGTTGCGCGCAACTCTGACCATCGAGGGACGCAGCAGGCGGTCCTTCAACTTGTAGCCCCGCTGTAATTCCTCGAGTATCTGATGATCGGCGGCTTCGGTGGTATCCACCATCTCGATAGCCTCATGAAGGTGGGGATCGAAAGGCTCGCCCTTCGCGGGGATGGCGCGCAAACCCAATTTTTGCAGCGCGTCTTGCAATTGTTTGTAGATGAGTTCAACTCCACCCCGGAACTCGGATTTCTCCTTCGCGCCGGTCTGCAGCGCTCGTTCGAAGCTGTCGAGCGTGGGCAGCAACGCCTTCACCGCGTCCGATACGGCGTACTCGCGAAAGTCCTGCTGTTCGCGGGCCGTGCGCTTGCGGGCATTCTCGAACTCAGCCTGAAGACGCGCCAGCCGATCGATCAGAGTGTCGCGTTCCACTCTAAGCTTCTGTAATTCGCCGCCCTCAGCCGACGCGCGGGAGGACGAAGACTCATTTGATTCTTCGCCTTCGGCACTGTCTGATGCGGGCAATTCGTGCGTCGAATCAAGTTCCTGGGGATCTACTTCCGACTTTCCGTTTGTTCTCGCCATAAAAATCTCTGCTCGGGTTCGCTTATTCAGATTCGTTGAGGATCTTGTCAAACAGACGAGCAATATAAGAGACCGCGGTCATGGTGTGCTCATAGTCAATGCGCGTCGGTCCAATCACCGCAAGCGATCCCATTACTTCACCCCCTACGCGGGCGGGAGCACCAATCAGCACAAAGTTGCGCATCGAAGGCAGCGTCTGGTCGAGTCCTATCACTACGCGGACTGCTTCCTGCTTGGCGTCCAAATACGCACCCAGCAGCCTGACAATTTTCTGTTTCTCCTCCAGTGTCTTCAACAATTCCTGCAAGCGTTGTCGATCCTGCTCTCCTGCAACCAGATTGGCTGCGCCTTCAACGTAAACCGTCTGTGCGCTATCGTCCGCCGTCAGCGCACCTTGCTTATAGAGTTGCTCGACCGAAGTCATCAAGCGGTCGTATTCGCTGCGCTCTTGCTCCAGCCGTCGAGCCAACTCGCTCCGCATCGCTTCCATGGTCCAGCCGCGAAAGCTCTCGTTGATGAAGCGAGCCGCCGCATCCAAATCAGCTTGCGAGATGTCGAGACGCAAAACCCGGTCTCGCACCACCCCCGACCGCGTCACCACCACGGCCAGCACTTTCTGATCGCCCAGCCGGGAAAAATAAACGTGCTCCAGCGCGTTCTTCGGTCCTCCAATAGCTACCGCGACTCCGACATTGCGCGAAATCAGTGAGAGCACGTGCGAGGTGCGCTCCATGAACTCCTGCACGTCAGAAACGCCATGAAACGACTGCTGAATAATATTCTCATCGTCATTCGACAGCCGTGCCTTTCCGGTTAGCTGCTCGACGTAATACCGATAGGCATCGGTGCTGGGCACACGGCCCGCCGAAGTGTGAGGCTGCTCCAGGTAGCCCGAGTCCGCCAGATCCGACATCACATTGCGGATGGTCGCCGGACTCAATCCTTCCCGGTTGGCGCGCGCCAGAGTGCGCGATCCCACCGGTTCGCCGGTGGCAATAAAGGTCTCCACAATTGCGGTCAGGATTTCGCGTTCGCGCTCGCCTATGGGTGGTCCCGGAGGCATACACTCCCTTGTATCACATTGAACCGACGGGGCCAGCCGGCTTCTACGCTACTTGTATCTAAGTTGTGTAGATGCAACAGTTACACCGCAGGATACAAAATAGCCAGTTTGAATTCTAGGAAGCCCAGCGAGCCTCTGTCAAGCACCTGTGGGCTGCTCGAATTCTCGATACGCACCGAATTCGGGAGGGCACGACTCCGCGCGTGCTGAAAAACTCTGGTTTTGGGCGGGGCAGCGCTCGAAGTGTGTGCGTGAGAACTGGTTTGTCGTTGGCATGCGCCCTGTTCCGCTCTTTCGATCTCTCCGGTTTCCCCGGTTCTGGTTGCTGTAGAATCCGGCATCGGCCAAGGCTTTTTCCGGAGACGCTCCCGTGCGCTCCTCCACCTCCTTTACCAACGGCACCACACCACCTTGCGTAAACACGTCGTTCAACGCCCGCCCGTGCCGCCGCCGGAGCGCATAGGCGTAGAGCCACACCTTCAGCATCAATGCTGGCGCATAGAACTCTCCGCCTTCGTCGCTGTAGGCATTCTCGAACTCCCCCAGGTCCAACCGCTCCACCACGCGGTGCAGAAACATACTCAGATGGTCTTCGCCCAACTCGTCTTTCACGCTGGGCGGCAGCAGATAGGCCTGATCCGGGCTGTACGGCAGAAATCGTGACATACCTCCTTACATGCCTTATTTCTTCCCCGAAAACAAGTCTGTTCTCACGCACACACTTTCAGCGCTACCGTAAATGCTCTCGAATTAGTGAGGGCTTTGGCCGCTGAGGTAACTGGAGTCGAGTTTTTCGACAGCCACTTCGCTAGGCGGCCCATTCCCTTCAAGGTTTCAACCAGACATGAAACTGGGTGCCCAATTCTTCCACGTTCGTTCTTTGCGGAAGGGTGGGCCGCGAGAATACAAAAGCCACCGACGTCCGTCACTCCGTCGGGTTGTAGATCAGCCCATTCGGATCTTTGACGTAACATCGTGGAAAATCGGGCTCGTCCTTGACGACCTGGCAACCCTTCTTCGTGAGTTTCGCCCTGGCGTCCTTAACGCTCTTGACCGTAACTTCCAGAACCGGTCCAAGAGCAGGCCCTCGCTCAATAAAGAAATTGATGTTCTTTCCGTGGAGGCTGACCATGTTTGGTTTCTCATCCGTTATCTCAAAGCCGAGTTCTTTGACATAGAAGTCAGCCGCCTTCATGGGATCATCAGCCTGAATCAAAATATCTGTGCCAAATGCATTCGCCATAAGCCTCCTTAGTTGAGGGGTTCTATATATGCAGTTCTCGTTGAACGCAAGTGTGCTCCGGGCTGTGTTTTATGTCCACGGAAAAGTGGAGCGGGATCGACCGCAGCAGCCGCGTAGCGGCATAAAAATGCAGCTCACGGCGCAAGCCGTGGGTGAAAAGAGGAAGTGACACAGCCCTGAAAGAGCGAAAGAACAGGCACGATATAGCCCCGCGCCCACGAGGGGGGCGCCGTTCGACGCCCTCGGTTCACTGATGTGATGGTTTCTATTGTGCTGAATCAAGAATTCGCGAATAGACACGGCTTTGAAAGGCGCGGCTTTCAGCCGTGCCCAAAAGCTACCCAACATGGGCTTTAGCCCCCGAGGGACGCGACCTTATCCAGGCCTCCAAATTAATCCACGACCTTGTGACTTAGGACGCTATCCTTGAGCATCATCAACATGCACCCAAAATCCCACTTCGCGGTAATCGGAGCCGGCGCCTTCGGCGGATGGACTGCCTTGCATCTGCTGCGCCGCGGCGCACGTGTAACCCTGCTGGACGCCTGGGGCCCGGGCAACTCGCGATCCTCCTCCGGCGGCGAAACCCGTATCATCCGCGGCACCTACGGACCGAGTCAGCCCTACACGAAAATGGCCGCTCGCGCCTTACGCCTGTGGACGGAGCACGAGACCCGCTGGCGCCGCCAACTTCTACATCGCACCGGCGTCTTGTGGATGGTAGCGTCGAGCAACGACGAGTTCGAGCGCTCTTCGTTGCCGATGCTACGCGAGGCCGGCATCGCTTACGAAGAACTGTCCGGAAGGGAAGTCGGGAAACGCTGGCCGCAGATCAGTGTTGAAGACGTGCGCTGGGCGATCCACGAGCCCGAGGGCGGGTTCTTAATGGCGCGGGCTGCGTGCCAGGCAGTGCTGGAAGGCTTTATGGCAGAAGGCGGCGAGTACAAACAGATCGCTGTCTTGCCCCATGACCTTGAAACGGGCCTTCGTGATGGTCTGAAACTCTCGGATGGCTCGAGGCTGTCGGCAATCCAGTATGTCTTCACCTGTGGCCCGTGGCTGGGCAAACTTTTTCCCCAGACAATTGGCAACCGCATTCGCCCAACCAAGCAGGATGTATTTTTCTTCGGCACCCCCGCTGGAGATGATCGTTTCTCCGAGACAAAGCTGCCGGTCTGGGCCGATCATCGCGATCGCTTCATCTATGGGGTTCCCGCAGCGGATGGACGCGGTTTCAAGGTCGCCGATGACACGCGAGGACCAGAGTTCGATCCGACTTTGGGCGAACGAACGGTAGACCAGGAAGGACTCAATCGAGCGCGCGATTACCTAGTCTTCCGATTTCCTGCCATGAAAGACGCGCCCTTGGTCGAGACCCGCGTGTGCCAATACGAGAACAGTCCCGACAATCATCTGATCATCGACCGGCATCCGGCAGCGGAGAATGTTTGGCTGGTCGGAGGCGGATCAGGTCACGGCTTCAAACATGGGCCAGCAGTGGGCGAGATGCTGGCAGAGTGGGTCATGGAAAACAAACAACCCGATTCAAGATTCCAACTGGCACGTCTCGAATAGCGCAATGCCAGGTCACGCCGTCCATGGATCTACGAGCGGGACTAGAACATCGTCGAAGTGCATTGTATTGCGAGTTGCGAGCGCCGCATGTTGAGCGAGCACGATACCGGCGATCATCGTATCGCGTAGCTCGCCAGGCCGGCCCTTTTTGTGTCGGGACGCCATCAGATCGCCTGCTTCCTGAGCGGCAACCATGTCAAAGGGAGCGACTCGATGCCCGATCGTGTCTAGAACTACCTCAAATGTCTGCGCCAATGCGGACCGCCGCTTTCTACCCGCCATGATCTGCAACCCGAATCGGATTTCAAGGATTGTGACGGAAGTTGTCCAGATCGACGTTCGGGGTTGGCGATCAAGCCAAGCGACAACACGCTTGTCGGGCACTTGGCGCATCAAGGCCGAAAGCACGTTCGTATCAAGAATTATCATTCATCGAATGACGCGAGTTTGATTTCATGTCCCCGCAATTCGGAGATGTCGGAATCGAGGCCGGCTTTGGCAAACAGGGCCGAGATTTCCGTGCCCAATCCCCCGGTAGGGACGGTCGGTTCATTGACCGCGTTCCGTAGAATATCCCGTACTTCTTCTTCCATGCTGCGGCCATTCCGCTTGGCGCGGCGTTGCAGCCGTGCCTTGACCCCGTTCTCGACGTTGCGGACCACCAATTGCGCCACGATTCACCTTATTGTCAGTAATGATATCATGATATCATATATTAGGGACAGCAGGCGAGAGGGCGGGCCAAGCAACATTTCTACGGTGTCTCGGCTATTGAATCTGAATCACGCTCTCGCCCGCGCTGGACTTGATCTCATCCACGCGTGTGATGACCTTGCGAGCAAAGTCGTAGAGCGACTTGGCATGCGGAGAATTCTCGCCTTCGAGAACCGTGGGCTTGCCACTGTCCCCGGACTTGCGGATATCGGGATCGAGTTGGACGTTTCCCAGGAAGGCAACGTCGAACTGCTTGGCCGTTTTCTCCGCGCCGCCGCGAGAAAAAATATCGATCTCGTGATTGCAGTGCGGGCAGACAAAATAGCTCATGTTCTCGACCATACCTACGAGATCTACTTTCATCTGGCGAAACATTTCGATCGCCTTGCGAGCATCCTGTAAAGAAACGTCCGAGGGAGTGGAAACCACGATTGCGCCGGTGAGCGGCACGGTCTGAATGAGCGAGAGCGAGACGTCCCCTGTGCCGGGCGGGAGATCCACGACGAGATAGTCGAGCTGTCCCCACACTACCGAGCCCAGAAACTGTTTGATGATGGAATGCAGCATCGGCCCGCGCCAGATCAACGGTTTGTCCCCGGGATTCAGGAGACCCACCGAGATCACTTTGAGTCCGTGAGCCTCGATCGGTTCAATGCGATTGTCTCCGAGCACCTTGGGTTGCACACTCGTGCCGAGCATAAGCGGGACGTTGGGGCCATAAACGTCAGCATCGAGCAGACCAACTTTGTGCCCCAGTTTGGCCAGGGCGAGCGCCAGATTCACGGCCAAGGTAGTCTTTCCCACTCCGCCCTTGCCGGAACCTACAGCGATAATCGTTTCGACGCCAGGAAGAGGCTGCGGCCCTTGGGGCGCTTGACCGGGACGAGGAGACACAGGAGTATTCAAGACATCACCTTCCAGATGGATGCTGGGATGGAGAACTACCTCTAATTATACAGGCGGCTCAGCGATCGGATAAGCCGCGGACGGTTTTCAGGTTACCGCGCCGTAATTATTTCGGTCAGCACGTCTGGCTTGGATTCGTCCCGCACCAAGTGCGGATATTTTTCCCCGCCGTGGTAGTCGAGCTTGTAAGTCTTGTAATAATCCGTGTTCTCGACCAGCAACTCGAGCGGGTCGGAGCTGTTCTTTCCGGCTTTGAGCGCGTCGCCCAACCGGTCTGCGGTGAAGCGTTGTCCATTTACTGCCACAATTTTCATCCCAGGCCCGATACCGCCCTGGGCCGCGAGCATGCCTTCGACGGTGTCGACAATATTCCCGCTTTCGTCGAGAAGCAGGCCAATGGAGTATTCAGCATTGATCTCCTTAAGCTCGCGCTTTCGCGCCTTTACCAGTTCCGATGGGGTCTCGTCATAAACCAATTTCCAGCCACTCTGCTCGATGCCCGTAAGCGGTGCGCCGAGGCCGTGGTTGGTCAGCCGTTCCGCCCAGAACCCTCGCCAGTCGTAGGGAGTCACCTGATTCAGGGTTGCGACTACGTCATCAAAGGTGTAGGTCTTCACTTCCGGGGGACCGCTTTGTCCGCCCTGAAAGAGGCGGCAGAAATCATCCATCGACTTCTGATTATGGGTTTGCTCGCGAATAATTGTGTCGACCCAAAGCCAGTTCAGAACATCTTCCTCGTAATAATCTACGGTCCTGCGCCAGGACTCCCATTGGGGTGGGGCACCCTGCATGGAGGGTACTGCGTCCGCCGTATCCTGCAGATTGCGCCAGGTGCGGCCCGGAACGTGATCCAGGCGGGCCGACATCAGGGCCAGATTGTCGCGGAACTGATCCGGCGTACGAATGCCGCTGCGAGCACTCAGAGTGTCGCCCAAATACGAAGTCAACCCTTCGTACACCCACAGGAGATCGTCCTGCATGGGTTTCTCGTAGTCTGGCGTAGTCAAGTCCGCAGGACGGCGGTACTTTCCGTTCCAGGAGTGAACATATTCGTGAGAAAGCAAACCCGACGCCAGCAGGCGCGGATCGGCGTCAACCAGAGAGCGCTCTGTGCTACGGCTGTCGTTTGATTCATGATGCTCCAGCCCGAAGTGCGCCACATGATTGCTCAGGCTATAAAGGAAGTGGTAGTCGCGAAAATGCTGCGCCCCAAAGAGTTTGAGTGCCTGATCGGTCAGAGTTTTATAGTGGTCGAGCACGTTTTGGGGCGCAGCCAAATCACCAGGGCTATCGGCGGCAATGTCCATCTCCTGACGCGGGTTCTCGCTCAACGGCACTACGCGGAGGTACTGACCAGCGATCACGGGAGAATCTACCAGCATGGTTAGTGATACCGGATTGAAGTTGAGTACTGCTCCAAACTGCGAAGCGAGGGGCAGTGGCGTGCCAAACTTCCAGCCCTCGGGCAAGCGTAGGCTGGCGTTGTAAGTCAGATCGTCGGTGGCCCATCCCGCGGGATATAGCAGCACCGTGTTCCAACTCAACACCGTCATTTTGTCGGTTGCCGACTCCCCGCCCGTGAAGATGCCCTCGTCCTGACCCGTGGGTGAAATGAAGTCCAGCGAAGCGTTCACAGAAGAAACCCCAGCCGGGACTTCGACGTGCAGGGTCCATCCGTCGAGCAGGTCGCGCCGCCACTTCAAGGTTTGTCCGTTGGCGGTGAACTTTAGCCCCGCCAAGTCCTGGATCGGCCCTGTGGGTCCGTGTTCGCCGGGAATCCATTTGGGATAGTAGAGCGTGAGCGTGCCCGGAGTGGCTGGGATGGTCAGCTGGGCGTGAAAGATTTTGCGGGGAGCGTCGCTAGCATCGACGGCGAGGGTGATCGCGGGCGCCGATGGTTTCGGTGTTGCTTTGTTTTTTTGTGCCCCAACTGGCAGTATGGCTGCGCAAACCACAATCACCCACAACCACAAATGGCGAGAAGTCATGTAGCTCCTTGAGTCCACAGCAGGGTCAACGAAACACCCGACGAACCAATGACTATAACAGTCGAGTGTGAGTGTCGTCACGCCCACGCTGCGATACGGCCGGGTCCGTTTCGTGTGTTGTCCTTTGTGATTATTGGTTGTGGCGGTGGCAAAAGGAATCAAGGCAGTATTTTCAGCGAACTCCACCGCCTTCGGCGAACGAGCATTCAATAACTTAGGAACGAACCTCGGTTGAAACACCCTGAAGAGAATTTCTCAACACCCATGGGCTGCTACGCCAAACGCCGTCGCTTGGGCTACCGGCAAGCCGGGAGCGGAGGACCAGATTCTCTCTATATCTTCCGACACCGAGGCTTATTACGGACGAATGGGGAAGGCTCGTGAAATTTCGCGGCGCGCGGTCGATGCCGCCAAGCGCAACGACCAGAAAGAGACCGCGGTCTTGTGGCAAATGAATGCCGCGTTGCGAGAAGCCGAGGTCAAGAACGTGGCAGAGGGTCGAAGACTGGTTTCTGATGCCTTGGCATTAGCAACGGAGCACGATTCGCAGATTCTCGGCGCATTGGCCTTCGCACGGGCAGGGGATGCCGTCCACGCGGAGAAGATGGCCGACGACCTCGCGAAGCGCTATCCGGAGGATACGCTGGTAAACAGATATTGGCTTTACCAGTATCCGGGCCAGTATTGAAATCAGTCGCAATCGTCCAGCCAAAGCCGAGGAGATTCTGCAAGCCACTGGTCTTTATGAGTTCGGTGCGCCCACTCCCAGCGCGAGTGTGGAGGCTATGATGTATCCCACCTACGTGCGGGCGCAGGCATACTTGGCCATGAAGAAAGGTAAGGAAGCCGTTGCCGAATATCAGAAAATCGTGGATCACCGCACGCTGGCCGCCAATTTCATTACCGGCTCGCTGGCGCACTTCGGACTCGGGCGCGCCCACGCTCTTGCGGGCGACGGTGCCCAAGCCAAAACCGCCTACCGGGACTCTTTGCCCTCTGGAAAGACGCAGACCCCGACATCCCCATCCTGAAAGAAGCGAAAGCGGAGTACGCGAAGCTGCAATAGTGGCGGCTATCGTCGGGTTCGCTCACAGAGCAGAAATTCTCAACTGACGAAATCAGGCCGTTACAGTGCGCCGTGAAAGGCGCTGGTCCGCAGCGGGATGAAAGGCCCACCCGGGAACTGGATCGCTCCGCCCGGTAGCAATCGGAGCAGCGGTGGAGGCAACAAAGCTGCTGAACCCTCCCGTGGAAAGGGTCGCAGAAGGCGAGTCGGCGAGTCTTCAGTCAACGCTGAGCAGGCCTCGAAACTGATGTAACGAGTCGCACTGTTTTCCCCGTAAGGTGTCAGCCAATTTCCCGACCGCTTTCTCGGATTTCTTTTCTGTCTAATCAGCGCTGGCATGTAGACGGCGCAGGCAAGTGGGATAGGATACTCGCCTTGTGTAGGCAGGAGCGGTATCCCAACCGCAGAGGAGCCAAACAAAACTGCGATTCAGAACGCCCGGCAAAGACGGCCGGGCGGTCTTCGCGTTTTAGGCCCAAGGCCTCCGCTCCGAGACTTCACCAAAGAAATGGACTTGATTTTGACTTGGCGCAGGCTGAGGGTGTGTAGCGCCTGAAAGTAGAAGCTGCGATGAGCAGGGGTGGAAGCCAAACCCTCCCGCACAAACGAATCGTGCGCGGGAGGGTTGTAGTCAGCCGATTTCTTCGGAGCCAGCCCCGTCGCATCGGCCTTGGGCATCCGCTCGGGCGCGACCCCGCGCGAACAATCGATAAGCTGCCCCGCCCACACCTCGCGCCACGAAAGCTAGAGCGGCAGAAGATATTGGCCGTTGGCTTGCGCGATCCAGCCCTGCTGGCAAGCTTCGGCGATGGCCAGTTGAGCCGTCCGTTTGGAGCACTGGGTGGCATTCATGATCTGGTCGCGCAGTTGGTTGTAACGAACTTTGTCGCCCACATCGTTCAGTGCCTGTGTGATGTCTGTCTTTTCGACTTTGCGTCTGGTTGCCGCAGGGGCAGGCGGCTTCTCGGTCGAGGAGAACCACAGAGTGCGGGGATCGAGTTGGAGCAGTCGTGGAGGTTGCGCGGCCGCATAGCGAAACTGGAAACGAAGCTCGATGGTGGCGAGTTGCGGAGCCGGCCGTGTGAGCAGCAAATAACTGTCCCCCACCGCATGCAGAGCGCTGGAACCACGAAAAGCGGTACCAATCTCGTGGCGGCCGATCGACTTGCGGACATGGTGCACAACGACGAGAGCGGCGCGGGAGGTATCGCGCAGGCGCAACAGCGACTGGCACAAGGCGGCCATGGCACGGGTATCGTTTTCATCCTGATCGTGGGTGGAGTAGAGCGGGTCGAGAACCAGGACCTCGGCGGCGGCGGCGCGTGCGGCGCAGACAAAGTGATTCAGACCTTGCGCGGTGCTGAGCAGATGGCCTGAGGCGCGTGTGTCTACGAGGAGATGCTGATCGGCGGCCGCTCCCAAGGCGCCGCGCATGGAGGCGAGGCGGCTGACAAACTGCGGGACCGGAAGTTCGAACTGGCAGATGAGAACCCGGCGCCGCGTCGGGATGGAAAAGCCCAGGCGGTCGACGCCAGCCGCCAGCGCCAAGGCGAGGTTGGCAACCAGCAGAGACTTACCCACCTTGGGCTCTCCGCCCACAAACAAGATGCCCTGCGGTGGCAGCAGTCCCGGTTCGACTAGGCAGGCCGGCGCAGTCGAAGGCTGCTGTTGGAGCAACTGGGCCAGAGATAGCACTGTCGGTGAGGCAGCCTTTGTCGATGCGGCATCGCTCACAGCAGCGCCTCCGCGGTGGCATCCAGCAGGATCGATTCCCCCACCGTTGACTCTTTGCGAGAAGCCGCCAGACGCAGAGCCGTCAGAGCCAGTTTGTTGACCTTGCGGAGGATACCTTTGGTGGCCTGATAGAGGGCTTGTCTGGCGGTGTCGTCAAACAAGGGCTGGGTCACGCCGGCCGCCTTAAGTTGCTGCGCCAGATAGGCGTCGAGTTCTTCGCGCGAAAGGCCTTCGAGGTGATACTGCACGGCGATGCGCTGACGCAGTGGTTCGTGGAGTTGCAGCGAGAGGGTGCGGCGCAGCAGCGGCTGGCCCACCAGCAGCAAGGTCAGATAGCGGCTGGAATCCATGTCGAAGTTCAACAGCAGGGGAAGTTGTTCGAGCGCAGGATGGCACAGCAACTGGGCTTCGTCGCAGATGAGAAGAGGATGCTGCTTCTTATTCTGATTGAGGTGCACGATGGTCTGGGAGATCTGGCGCACCAGGTCGCCGCGGTAGTGCGCCGGTTGCAGATCAAGTAGCAACGCCAGTTGGCGGAGCAGATCGAGCGTCGATCCGGAAGTCCAATACAGATACAGGACCTTATATAGGTTGGGATGGAGCGCGGCGCTGAAGCTGCGAGCGGCGGTCGATTTGCCGGCGCCGACTTCCCCGGTGAGCAGGCCAACGCCGTGATGATCGGCCAGAAACTGCAGCCGCGCCTTAGCCTGATTCCAGGCTTGCGAAGAAAACAACTGTTTGGGATCAGGGCTATCGCAGAAAGGGGTTTTCTTAAAGCCAAAGAAAGTTTCCACCATGACGGTTACTCCTTCTCCTGTTTCTGTTTGAGCAGTTCGACGAAGTTGATGCCGGTGGGTTCGGGCTCGGCCGAGGCGGTCCGTTTCAGGGAAGGCAACTGACCGTTGATCACCGGGTCGACGGGCCGTGCTGAGGTTTCCAGTTGCCCCTGAAACCAGATCTCGACCTCGGCGGCATCGAGAGGATCGAAGCGCACTTCGACGCGCTGACCGGCCAGATGAGGCGGAGCCTCGTAGAGACGGTTGTGCAGCAGGAAGGTGGAATCCCGGCGCACCACACGATCCAGGCGATGGAAGAAGAGACGGCGCAGATCGGTAGCGGGCGGGAGCTGGCGGATCTGCTCGATATCACGCTGCCAACGCGCCAGCGGAGTAGTTCCGAGCGCGCTATGTTGGGAGCGATGATAAGCCCTTTCGATCCAGATCCACAGGCGATCGTTTAACTCTTCGAGGGAGAGCACGTGCTTGGGGTCGAGGTTGGCGAGGAATTGCTCTCTTACGGTGCGGAAGAATCTTTCCACCTTGCCGCGACCTTCCGGCTGATAGGGACGAGAGTGCACAATCAGGGTGCCGAGGGAGGCGGTAATCCGCGCCAGTTGCGGCGAGCGATAAATCTTTCCATTGTCCATGTAGAGACGAATGGGTATTCCGCGGGCGGAGATGGCGTGGCGCAGACAGTCGAGCGCGGCATCGAGTCCCTGGCTGGCATAAAACTGCGCATGGGGAATGAGTCGGCTGGCGTCATCGAGAGTGGCGTGGAGAAAGACCTGCATGCGGCCGCCATCGTTCACCCGCCGGACCCAGGGGCCAAACAGCATGTCGGCCTGCCAGATCTGATTGCTGAGTTCGGCCTCAAACTTCTTGTGCGCCGGCGGTGCGAGCAGTTGTTTTTCTGACAAACCGTGTTGTTTGAGGAAGCGGTAGAGTGTGGAAGCCGAGAGCGCGGGCCTGTCCTGCCCGGAAGACAAGGCCAGTTCGCGCAACAGAGTCGTGCCGGTGCGATGCGGGTTCTCGCGCTTGAGGCGTTCGATGAGGCTGGCCAGCTGCGGAGTCACCGCGCGGGACTGTCCCCGGTCCTGGCGCGGTTTGGGAGCCAAGGCTTCGAAACCGCCATTGCGGTAGCGTAGCGCCCAATCGAGCAGGGTATCGACGCAAACCCCCGTCCGTTTGGAATGGGGGATGTCGTAGGTGCGGGCGGCGATCTCCTGGGCGCGGCGCGTGAGTTCACCACGGGGAAGACGCTCAATGACCAGCGATGCGATCAGGCCGTAACGAAACAGGGCCAGTTTTTCGGCTTTTGCCTCCATGCGGAAGTCCTCCATGCCCAGGACCATAATCCGGAGCAGCGATCTTCCACTAGGCAAATGCTGTGTGGGGAACCTCAGGGAGCGGGGCACGCGGCGGACAGCGTGGTTCGCCGCGCTGCCGGAACGAGACAGGCAAGCTCGCCCAGCAAATGGACACGCAGCTGCGAAAACAGAAAACGATGCGCCGCGATCCATCCGATGGATTCGAGCATTCCCAGAGTTCTGGAGACGAAGTTCGCCGCCGGGTCCCGAAGGTGCCCCGGCGTCTCCAGCGGCACTAGAGCCAGGCTCAGGGCGGGAGCCTGTTTTTGAAAACGGCGGATCCAGAACTGTCCGCGCTGGTATGGCATGGTGGTTTGCGCGGCCGACAGCGCGGCGGCTACCAGCGTGAGACCGTTGAGCAAGCGGGCGACGAGAAACAGTGCGATCACGGAGATACTGAATCGTAGCCAGGGCAGGACGAACTCGGGTAGCAAAGAGACCGTCCGTTTACAGCAGCAACATAGATAACGGCGAATGCGAAGGACTCCGTTGAAAGTGACATCCACCAGTGTGCGGCAGTAGAACCCATGCCCGGTCAAAGGTCGTTTGGCGCCGCATTGCGGGCAATAGTCTGGACGGTAGCGATTGGGATCGGCGATCTGGTCCAAGTAATGCTGGATGGAGCCGGCGAATGGATGTAGCATTTGCATTGCAAGCCTTCCTGGGAGCGTCAGACTCCCTGGTTTGGTCTCGCGGAGGGCTCGGTGGTTCCTGACAGAAACGAGCCGAGCCTTCCACCGCTCGACATCCTACATCGAATTATCCGAACGAAAGACACAGGGATACCCAGAATCGAAATGTAACCCGGCGTGATCCGCGCCGCGGCTCACACTGCCACCCGGTGCGCTCTCGCGATCACCACCCTACTTCCCGGAATTAACTGAGGAATATTAACTTTCGAAGAGGAAAACAAACGCGACTCGTTACAACTGATAATGCAGGAACTGACCCAACTGTAATGTGGGGAAGGCGGACGTCGTTGGATCCTGCCGGGGTAGCTAAGGCCACTGAGCCCGTTCTCGACTCTGCCTTATTGAGAATGGCCCGACCCACGGCTCACCCATGTGAACGAAAAACGCGCTGCTGAGGCTCAGTGATTCTAAATGAGTTAGGCGCGTCTTTCGAGGGAGTGCAATCGCAATGTCACGCCAATTGGGAGAAAGGATGAGCTACCTCCTCGCGCCACACTCTTCAACTTAAGAAGGTTCGAATGGGCTGTTCCCCATTATCTTTCAGGACGCGGTAAAGTTGTTCCATCAGGTAGGTGAGCTTCTCTGGGTCGTCTTCCTGAATGACGGCTTGAGCAAAGTACTGCCATGTTTTCCGGGGATCACAAACCATAGTGGCTGCTTCTTTCAGGGTATTCGAGCGGGTGACATTTCTTCTCTTTACCGCTCAAACCATCCATACCCACTGGGATTCAAGCACAGCGTTTCATCATGTCCGACACTTCCCGTTTGATTTCCAACAAACGTCCCTTTCGTAGAGCGAAAGCGGATTTCTCCAGCGCGGTGTGCTGGTCCTTGCTCCAATAGCGAGCGGTCGTGACTCTCAGGTCGCTTATTTCTTGTCTCATGCTGCCGAGACGTTCCGAAATGTAATTCGCATCCATCATCAGCCTGACCTCCAGTTGATTTCAAGCGGCTCGGTCCTGGGAGGCGCTTTTCTTCGCGTTTGGCCCGCACTTCAACGCGCTCCGAAGGGCGTGCAAAGCATACATGGCGTCATCTACTGCCTGCTCTTCTTCGATATTGTCGCCTGCTGAGTGAAACATTTCGTGCGCACGTGTCACAAGTGCCGTTTCGGCTTCAGCAATTCGGTCTGAAACTTTGTTGGCGTCCAACTCAAAGAGCGCAGCCTTGTAAAGTTGCGGCCAAACTCTGCCAGTGTTCATAACCACTCCTGGACAAAGTAGCAGTCCAAGCGATGAGGGGGAGGCGACGTAAGCCGCCTCCTAATTTCTCTCACCCTTGTTGGTTTTACGCGGCCTTGGCGACAGGCTTGGATTCGAGGATCTTCTCGCCGCCAACGTTAACCTTGATCTGCTTGGGCTTGGCTTCGGCCTTCTTGGCAAGCTTGATATTCAGCACGCCCCTGGCGTAGTCGGCGCTCACTTGCCCTGGATCCACGGAACTGGGCAGGGTGAAGGAGCGGGTAAAGCTCCCGTATTGCCGCTCGACGCGACGGAAGTTCTCCTCTTTCTCTTCTTTCTCGATCTTGCGCTCGCCATGGACGGTGAGGGTATTGTTCTCGATGCGGACATCAATGTCTTTTTCTTCGATGCCCGGGACTTCCAGCTTCAGAGTAATGGTGTGCTCGTCTTCGTAGATATCCACCGGCGGGGCAAAGCCAGCGGTCGTCAACGCGTCCTCCGGGCCTTCGGGGCTGTACGACTCACGGAAAAGACGGTTCGTTCGGTTCATCCGGTCTTGCACGGCGGAAAACTCATGGACAGGCTGCCAACGGGTCAATATTGTCATAACGCAATCCTCCTTCAGAGGGAAGCTAAGAGGAAAAATTTCAGATGGGCTGACTTAGTTCAGGGACCTGAAAGAGTAAGAAGAGGAAGCTTGCTCAATCACAATCCTAGGCTTGTGCCCTACGATTGTCAAACGTCGCAGTGCGCAAATTGAATCGATGAACCCTGAGCCCCCGGGTGGTGTCCTGGTTGGCTTGCTACTTTCGTTAGAAGGTCACCCTCGAAACGAGCGTCAACTTTCATTCACGACTGATCGGCTTTCTTGCCGTTGGTTAATTAATACGGATCGAATAGACGACCTTGTTGCCTTCGACCTGAGCGGTGATGAACGCCACCTCGCCCAGCAGATCCTGGTAGGTGAATTTCACTCTTCCGCCATCTTCCAAGTGTTTTCATCCATCCGTCGCTTGGCATTCTCAGTTCTTCCACGGAACAGAGCACTATAATAATGCCGCTTGACCTTTCGCCTGGGTAGAAGAACGCGTTTCACAGCAGCGGGCATTTTGTTGCCAGTGACTTCGCGGTAGATGCGCTCGATGGTCGTTTCCTTGCGGCGAGCCATGCAGCACCCCAACCGCGGAATCCTACACCTAAGCGGGAGGACGCACGAAACGTGACAACGCGCTCCAGCCGGAATTCGCGATGTTATTTCTCACTCCCTGGTAGCTTCTGTGCCTGCGCCCACAGCGGCTTGGCCGGAGTCTTCAGGGTTGCATTTATGGCTTGCAAATTGGACCCTAAGACTCTCTTGCGCGTCCGCAACCCTCTTCATGGCGGTCATGGGAACCTTGAACTGACGATTGCAAAGGCCGCAAACTCCAGTTGCGGGTAGCTGACCAAGCCATTTGTCCACCCGAAGATTACGCTTGACTCGGCCAGACTCCATGTTTCTCGGTTTCCCACAAATTAGATCGAATTGAAATGCGTGGAAGGATTCACAACTGCGCCACTACCAAACTTGGTCGGCATCGAAATGTGGTCAGAATTGCGCGCCTTTCGGCCCACCTTGCCCGATAACGGCCGCAACCAGGGCATTGACAGTCAGAACTGGATGGTTGGTCCAAACGCGATTCTTCGAAATCGGCGGTACTCGAGATGTTGCCCTCACTCAGTGCGCGTACCTGTCGAATATCCTGAGTCCACAGCCGTGTGCTCGGATCACAGCCCGAAGCTGCTTTGCTATGATGCTCTGCGTGCCCTCCCATTCTCAGCCCGGCAGATTCATTACCTTCGAAGGGCTCGACGGATGCGGCAAGAGCACTCAAATGGCGAAGCTGGCCGCAGTATTGACTGCGCAGGGCTTGCCGGTTGTGGCGACCCGGGAACCGGGTGGCACGGCCACGGGAGAAAAAATTCGTCAGCTGTTGCTAGATACGAATACTTCATCACTTGCTCCATTCGCTGAGTTGGCGCTGATGTTCGCTGCGCGGGCGCAGCACATCGCACAAGTCATCCAGCCCGCGCTGGCTGAGGGTCGAATCGTGCTTTGCGATCGCTTTACTGATTCGACGGAGGCTTATCAGGGCGGCGGTCGCAAACTGGGCAGCGAAGTTGTGCTGGCGCTGCATCGAATCCTGTGCGGCAGTCTGCGGCCTGAACTCACAATCCTGATGGATTCCGACGTGGCCATGAGTGTGGATCGCGCCCGGCGCCGCAACAAGACTCAAGCCGGCAAGAATAGCCGGGGGAAGAGCGATGAGAACCGATTCGAACAGGAGAGTCGCGCGTTCTTTGGACGGGTGCGAAGTGCGTATCTCGCCATCGCGGCGCGCGAACCGCAACGCGTGGTTTTGGTGGACGCTCGCGGGACTCCCTCAGAGACGCACCGAAAGATTGTGGAGGTCGTGCGGCGGAAGTTGAAGCTGGCAGCGGCTGCGAGCAATCCGCGTTCAGCACTCAGCAATCAGCATCGAAGCCGGTTGCCCGGTGCACGCAGGGGGTAAGTATCAAGTGCGTCATGAGAGGACAGTTCGATCCCGCGAGCGTTATTCTGATCTGGCTGAATGCTGATTGCTGATGGCTCTTATGCCTTTTTCTGACTTTTACGGCAATTCCGAAGCTGTGCGCCAAATGCGCGACATGTTGGCGCGGGGCCGGTTTCCCCAGGCTGTGATCCTGGCTGGCCCCGCTGGCTCCGGCAAATACACTTTGGCTTTGATGCTTGCCAAAGCCATGAATTGCCTGGCTCCGATCGTCACGAATGGCCTGCCCGACTTTTGCGGTGAGTGTTCCAATTGCGTTCGTATCGCGCAGGCAGAGAATCTTGAGGCTCGGTTTGCCGAGGCCGTCGAAGCACGCGAGGGTCTGCGCGAAACCGACAAGAAAGAGACTCGCCTTTTCGTCCAGACTCATCCCGATGTGCTGGTGATTCCCCCTGATCCGCCGCAGATGATGATCAAAGTCGATCAGGTGCGGCGCGTGATTGAAACCATTTATTACCGGCCGGGCGAGGCCAAGGAGCGGGTCTACATTTTTACAGACTCTGCTTTCATGAAAGAGGCGGCCAACTCTCTGCTGAAAGTGCTCGAAGAGCCTCCCGGTTTCGCCACCATCTTTCTGTTGACGGAGAATGCGGGCGAGCTGTTGCCAACGATCCGATCGCGTTCGATGGTGATCACGCTGGGTGCGTTGCCCCCGGCCGAAATCGAACAGTATCTGGCGACGCATCGTCCCGACTGGAATCCGAAACAGCGAGCGTTGTTGGCCCGGCTGTCAGAAGGGGCTGTAGGCCGCGCCCGCAGCTTCGATCTGGCTGCTTATACGGCGGCCCGCGCGCACGCGCTCGCGATCCTCAGTTCCGCCTTGCGCGGCAGCGATCATAGCGAGCTGTTCAAGATCACGGAAACCTATCGAGCCGGAGCGGAGGGTCGCGATAAAACGGAACGGCTGCTGCGGGCAATCTATTCGGTTCTGCAGGATTTGACCTTCTTAAATTCGGGGACTCCAGAGCTTATTCGCAACACTGACATTCAGTCGGAGTTGAGAAGCCTGGCTGAGTCTTCGGACTTCGCCTGGATCGCGCTCGCCTCCGACCGCCTGGCTGAGGTCGAGCGCGGGATGCGGCGCAACCTGTTGCGCTCGCTCTCCCTGGACGCCTTTGAGGCGGCGCTGGAGCGGGGTTAGATCTTCGCATTGATGCTTCGACAGGCCCCGCTCGTGAAAAAGTTTGCGGCATAGCGGAAAATTACAACACAGCTTCTCCCAGTTCTTCTTGCGCTTCAAACTTCCTCGGCAGTAATGCTCACCAAAAACAATTATGCGGCGTCTAGTTTTCGTTTTTGTTGGGGCCTCCCCCGCATTTTTCTCGCCAGCAGTGGGCGCGACTGTGCTAGCATGGCGGGCCTACGCGTCACCACTCGGCATTGTCGCTTTCAAATAAGAGGACCTATCTTGGCAAAGAGACTTGTTCTCGCGGTAACCACACTTCTGTTTGTGCTATCGGGCGTCTCGCTGGCGCAGAAACTGACACAACTGGTTCACCGAGCGCCCGACGGCGTTTTCGTGGAATATCTCTTGACCGATGGTACGGTGTTGGTTCAGGGCGGCAGTTGCACGGATTGGTGGAGGCTCACGCCCGACCAATCCGGGAGTTACGTGAAGGGAACGTGGAAGCAAGCCGCCAGTTTGCCTTCGAACTATGCTCCCTATGCCACTTCCGGGGCGGTCCTGGCCGACGGCCGGTTTCTATTGGTGGGGGGAGAATACAGCAACTGCGGCAATGATTTCACGCTTACCAACCAAAGTGCGATTTACGATCCTAAGACGAATAAGTGGACGATGGTAGCGCCACCGAAGGGAT
Organism: uncultured Acidobacteriota bacterium; assembly: GCA_963796095.1. Lineage (GTDB taxonomy): Bacteria > Acidobacteriota > Terriglobia > Terriglobales > Acidobacteriaceae > JABDBE01. The sequence continues at coordinate 106,335 of CAWCKL010000040.1, read as the reverse complement.
GGTATGACATTGGAGATTCGCCGTCGGCTGTGCTGCCGAATGGCATGTTCTTGTTGGGCCGAAAGACGAATAAGAATATGGCAGTATTAGATCCGACTACGCTTAAGTGGACGACTGTGGGATCGGCAGGCAAGAGCGACTTCAACGCCGAGGAGGGCTGGACTCTCATGCCCGGCGGCACCATCTTAACCTATGACGTAAAAAACAATCCCAACTCGGAGCTCTACGATCTGTCTTCACAAACATGGAAGAGTGCTGGCAACACCATGGCGAATTTGCAGGGACCTCCCCAGGAGGGCTGCCTTCACTATGGAAACAATCACGTATATTGTCCCCCGGGAGAAGTGGGACCGGGTATCCTGCGCCCGGACGGCACCGTTTTCGCCACTGGAGCACTGCACCTGAATGCCTCCACCGGGCATACGGCGATCTATAACCCGGCAAAATCTGGTACGGATAAATGGACGGCCGGCCCTGACTTCCCGAACGGTGACGCAGCGGGAGATTCGTTTGCTGCGCTTCTACCCAACGGCCGCGTGCTGGTATTGGGTAATTCCGGGACGATGTATGAGTTCGATGGATCGAAACTGACCCCGACAATGGTGGGTTTCGGTAGTTTGATCGTAATGCCCACCGGCGAAGTGCTCGTTGCCGGCAACGCGGCCTATACTTCCACCGGAACTTATAAGAGTTCGTGGGCACCGAAGATCACCGCTTTCCCAGCTACCGTCACGCGCGGCTCGACGTACAAAATCTCTGGCCAGCAGTTCAACGGCTTATCGCAAGCGGCTGCGTACGGAGACGAGTTTGGAACCGCGACGAACTATCCCCTGGTGCGGATCACGAATCACTCCACCGGCCACGTTTTCTACGCCAAGACGCACGACCACAGCAGCATGGGGGTCGCGACCGGCAAAGCCACGGTTTCGACCAACTTCGATGTGCCTGCAGGGATGGAGACCGGAGCAAGTTCGCTTGTCGTAGTGGCGAATGGCATCCCGTCCAAGGCGGTTAGCATCACGGTCGAGTAGGAGTGCGGCGCGTCGATTGTCAGCTTCGCAAATGCAAGGACGGTTCGTTGAACCGTCCTTGCATTTGCCGTCTTACTTTTTCTTAGTCCTTTGACAAAAGTTGCTGTGGACTGATCGCAGCCTAATTGGTTGTCGCGGGCTTTTTCGCAGGGGGCGGCGGGGGTACAGGTTTCTTGACCGCCGCGGCGGGTGGTGGTGCAGCTGCTGTCTTGACCGTGGCTGGCGGTGCTGATGTCTTGACCCCGCCAGCGGGCTGAGTGGACTTAACCGCCACTGCTTTGGCGACGGGCGCGGGCGCCGCGGTGGTGCCTGGAGTTGGTGCGCCACCGTTGTTAGTTGAGTACATCGTTCCAGTCGTGGAAGAGGTTACGCCGGTGGCCGACTGGGTTGATCCGTTGACGGGAGACATGAGAGTGCTTGCGGCGCTGCCATCGCTGGTCGTCGCCGGAGCGCAAGGAGCGGCGCTGGTAGTGGTTGGAGCAGCTGCCGGGGTCGTGGTCGCGGTTTTCTTCTTTCCAAAGAGCGATCCGAGACTGGAGAACGTGGCACTTGCGTTTGAGGCAGCATTGTTGGCGCTGGGCGGGACTTGAACGCCAGCTGAGTTCGCCGTGCCTGCCAGCGAAGTTGCGGTTGTGCCGCATGGAGGCAAGCTGGAGGTTGAGGATGCCGTGCCTTGTCCCTGGTAGGCAGACGACTGACCTTGTGAGCTTCCGACTACGCCGTTGCTCAGCCCTCGGTAGTGTAGCGGGAATTCTCCCCCGAGAGTGTGCTGGTTGCCCTCGACGGTATTGATTTCGTCGATGGTCAAATTGAGCTCAAAGGTCAAACCATAAACGGTCTGACCGGGAGCCCAGATGAGCTCGAACTGGGCGTCGCCGAAGCCTCCGGGCGGGATGCTGAACTTGGGATCAAAGTTGTTGCCGCCATAGGATTGGCCGATGCCGCGCAGAGCGTTGCCGCCGCCAACGCCGTAGCGGTTGCCGCGATCGTCCAAGGCGGTGCCTGAGCCGGCCACGTAGGCGAGAATGAGCGGGCGATTGGTCTTGCTCTGGAAGCGCACGATGACGTCGATGACCTTGTAGTAGCCTGACGTGCTGGTACGAAAGTCGGTGATAGTCGCGGCGAAGTCGTTGGCCTCGTAGCAGAAGGGCTGGTTGCCGCAGAACGAGTTCTGGGCGGGCATGGAAGCGGGCGCGGCCATTTGAGGTTGGGAAACCTGCGCCGCACCGAAGACACCGAGTGCCAACAGGATCGTCAGGACACCGAGACTGCGAAAAAGCGATCGAATTGACTTCATTTCACGTTCTCCTTTTGGTGAAAGTGGGGTGTAAAGCTTTATTGCGCTCCAACTTCGCCCAGCGCCGGGAGGCTGGCCGGTTGGATTCGTAACCAGCCTCCACTACGCATTGCGCAAAGGGAGGGGAAAAACCGTCATGTGGTCTCTAGAATTCCTGTTGTCATCCCGAGCGAAGCGAGCGATCTGGGTTTTCGCACGGCCGCGAGTACCAAGATTCCTCGTCGCTGCGCTTCTCGGAATGACAGGAGGATAGGTTTGGTTGGCAAAACTTCAGATGGAAGGGCCGTTCCCCTCGGTCCACCAGCGGCGAAAATAGAGTAGGGTGTCCGAGGACCATGGCGCCGAGCTGAGCCCTACTTCCCGCTCATCACCAGCTTGGCGATGGTGGCCAGTTGCATGTTCGAGGTGCCTTCGTAGATCTTGCCGATCTTCGAATCACGCCAGTATTTTTCGACCGGATAGTCTTTAGTGAATCCGTAGCCACCATAAATCTCAATGGCCAGCGAGGTCACGCGCTCGGCGACCTGGGAGCAGAACAGCTTGGTCATGGCGGCTTCTTTGACGAAGGCAATGCCGGCATCTTTCATGCGGGCGGCGTTGTACACCATGAGGCGGGCGGCTTCGATTTCGGTGGCCATCTGCGCGATTTGAAACTGGATACCTTGAAAGTCGGCAATTGATTTCCCGAACTGCTTGCGTTCCTGTGCGTATTTCGCGGCATACTCCCAGGCGCCGCGCGCCACGCCCGCCATCTGCGCACCGATCCCTATGCGACCTTCGTTCAACGTTTCAATGGCGATCTTGTATCCCTTGCCCACCTCGCCCAAAACGTTCGACTTGGGGACGCGGCAATCCTCCAGAATCAACTCGCATGTTGAGGAAGCGCGGATGCCCAGCTTGTCTTCCTTCTTGCCGACGGTGAATCCGGGAAACTCTTTCTCGATGATGAAAGCAGTGATGCCTTTGTATCCCGCCGCGGGATCGACGGTGGCAAACAGAATAAAGACGCCGGCTTCTTTGCCATTGGTGATCCACAACTTGCGACCGTTGAGGACATAATCGCTTCCCTTAAGCTCAGCTTTAGTCTGCAGTGCAAACGCGTCCGAGCCTGAACCAGCCTCGCTCAATGCGTACGCGCCACACAGGTCCGCAACCATTCGCGGTAGATAGCGCTTCTTCTGGTCCTCAGTAGTCCAGCGCAGCAATGCGTTGTTGACCAGGGTATTTTGTACGTCCACGATCACGCCCGCCGAGGCGTCGATGCGGGAAAGCTCCTCCACCGCGAGAATCGCTTCAAAGAACTTCCCCCCGGCGCCACCGTATTGTTCCGGCACCTCAATTCCCATGAGTCCGAGCTGGAAGAACTGGTGAATAAGGTCTTTGTCGAAGACGCCCTGGTCGTCCATCTCCTTCACCAGCGGGCGAACTTTCTCTTCGGCGAACTGCCGGATGTTGTCGCGGAAGAGGATCTCGTCCTCGGTGAAGCTGGTTAGAGGCGTGGGCGCGGGGATTTGCAGAACGTCAGGCATGCGAGCACCTTCAGGTGAGTATTACGAACCGAGAATTTTAGCATCTTTAGGGTGGGAATTTTGTACCGCCGTCGTCCGGCGGCTTTCGTGGGGGCGTCCCGCCCCTACCAGCGAGGGCAGGATGCCCTCGCGACAGCCGGCAAGATGCCGGCGCTACCAAATGAAGCTTTAAGAGTGGTGTCCTCGAGGATTACCTTTGCTTGTACACCAGCTTGAGGCCATCGGCTTGGAGAATGCGCTGGATCTGATTCCGCGCGTGGACTGCCCAAGGGCCACTGGTATCTAACTTCACGTAAGCCCGCCAGTGCTTCAAAGCTTTGCGGGGTTCCCGGACCTTCTCATAAGCCAGCGCCAAATTGTAATGAGCATCGCCGTAGGTGGGCGCGAGTTGCAGCGCGGTGTTGTAGGCCTGGATGGCCGCGGCGACACGTCCGGTTTCATCCAACACATTGCCCAGGTCGAAATAAGCCAGGGCATATCGTGGATCAATCTCAATTGCGGCGCGGTAGTGCTTCTCGGACAACGTGTAATCCTGTCGGTTGTAGTGCAGCGTGCCCAGGTTGATGTGCGCGGCCGCGTGCTCGGGATCGAGTTCCAGCACCCGTTGGTAAGCCGCAATCGCCTGAGCCTGCGTGTTGGGATCCTCTTCAAGTGCAATGCCTTGGGCGAAAAGCCCAGCGACATCCGCGGGAATCGGCTCGGGCTTAATCATCGGGATCGTGGTACTGGTAACAACATTGTCTCGGGCGGAGAAATCGAACATGAACTGGCCAGCGATCGGTTCGACCAATCGGCCCTGGTGGCGGAAAGCAATGCGATGCCCGGCGCTGAAAACGCTCGCCTCGACCAATGGATTCTCCATTCCCGCAGCCTGCTTCTGCATGGCATCGAGCGACCGCCGGATTACCGCAGGGCGCACTTTATGAGCGCACAAATCGCGAATTTTCTTGATTTGCAGGAGGTCAAAAAAGGAATAGCCTTCGGCGACGGCTACCAGTTCGGCTTTTTCCCAACCCGCCAACTGACGCGCCGTAAGCCGAAGAATCCGAAGCAAATCTGCTCGACTGTATCGGTACACGGTGAATAGGGAACGTTCAGCTTTTATTATCCGAAGTTGGGGTTGTGTTGGCAAGTGGAAACAAGTCTCTAAGGGAATCTGAAGCGGCAACTTGCATCGTGGCTGGTGCAATTCAGGAGGGAATTCGTTGGTCCCCCAATGCGCGCAGGGACGCGGGCTCAATCTATGCCACCCCTGTCACGAACTTTTAATGTTTCTCAGACCAACAACTTTCACGTTCCAGCGATATCATTAACCGTTCCCAAGACCGATCCATGAAACAGCCATGAGACGAAAAACCGTTCAAGAGCTCGAGTCCACAAAGGAAATGACCGGATTGGTGGAGCAGGCCTGTCTCGTCGCCAAGGATGCCGCGTTTAATCTGCGAGACTTTCTTGAGAATTCGTCCAACATGGCTTTCATCGCGGTGCAGGACTGCGAGAAGGAACTGGATCGTGCCGAACGCAAAATCGACGACGGCATTACGCACGCGATCACGCAAGTCACCGAAGTCGAAGCACGCGAACTGCTCGCTTGCCTGAAATTCATCATTGATCTGGAACGCATCGGAGATCTGACTTGGTCGGTGACCCAACGCCTGCAACGCCTGACTCCCAAAATCCTGCGCGACGACCGCCGGGATTTAATCGCGATGGCCGACATCCTGGAAAGGATGCTGGAGGTCGTGCACAAGGGATTTGTAAGCCGCGATCTGGAGTCGGCAAATTGGATATTGAAAACCGACTCCCAGATTGACCAAGTTTGCCGGGCAGTCTTTCAGCGCCACCTCGAAAGTAAAAGCAAAGACCGGCCCCGCGACTACAGCACAAATCTGCTGTTGATGGCGCAAGCCTTCGAACGCGCCGGAGACCACACCAAGAACCTGGGCGAAGAGTTGGTGCATCTGGTGGAAGGCCGCAGCGTGCGCCACGAGCCGAAGCGGTCGAGAGGCTCACGCGCGGCGCACGAAGGGTAAGGTAGAAAGCGTAGCGCCCGGTTTGGCTGCCCACGACCTGGGCAACGGTTTCAGTCACTCATCCTCTCCAGCCTTTCTCGGAGATGGCCCTTCCAACTCTCAGGCAATGCTGCAACTTGTAAAGCGCGGCGGATGGAGGTCACATCAGCATCACCGTACGTTTTCGCGATATACAGTCGGGTGATTTCCGAGACCGGAACTGCGTTTGGGTCCCGGGCAATCGTCTTGATCTCATCCCCGGCGCCAACTTCTCCCTCGCGGGTGACCGCGAAATAAAACCCGGTTCGTCCGCTCGCTAGGAATCGCTTCACCATGGCGTCGGACTGAAATCTCACACCAAGCTTGTAGCAAGGGAGGCGAGGCTGGGTCACGACCACTTCCGCACTGCCGACAGAGAACTGATCACCAAGGTGGACTGAGTCCTCCAGAAGGCCATGAACAGTGAAATTTTCTCCAAACGCGCCCATCGGCAGCTTCTGCCCAGGTAACTCTCTTTTCTCCAGTAATCGTAGTGAGCCCGGGGATAGCAGTAAACGGCCTTAAATTCGCCGCCATGAACGGTGAGGTCTGCCTGACGATCGCCATCCAAATTGAGCCTGCGTAAAGCCAGACGGCCTTCGACCGGCTGCTTGAAAATGCCCGTCGTCACGTTGATTCCTCGCCACACAACTTCGCGGGGGAGTCCGGTATTCAGTGATACCAGCTTCATCTGCGATCGTCCTCTCCGGTCAACAGGTTCATGGGAGAGCATCCGTGACTACTCGTTTTGAAAGCTGTTGAAAAGGTTGTTCAAAGACTCGGCCAGCGTTGGGTGCGCCAGAATGGCATCGTGCAGTACGGTATATTTCAGCTTGCCCATCATCGCCAGCTGGATCATCGACATTACCTCGCCGCCATCCTCGCCCAAGATCGCAGCCCCGAGAATCTCATCGGTTTGCGGATCGACTATCGCTTTCATGAAACCGCGCGATCGTCCGGTCTCCATTGCCCGCGCAACCGAGGTCATCGGTAGCTTCGCTATGCGTACTTTTCTTCCCTGTTCTCTTGCTTCTTTTTCACTCAGGCCAATACGCCCCAGCTGCGGGTCAATAAACACGCAGGAAGGGATTGGGCGTCCGGTAACGCTGCGATTTCCGCCTTCCAGAAGATTGGTTTTCAAGATGCGATAATCGTCATATGAAATGTGAGTAAAGGCCGGGCCGCCTTTCACATCGCCTACTGCATAGACGCCGGGAGCAGTCGTCTCCAGTTTTTCGTTCGCTCGAATATACCCGTGATTGTCGGTAGCGATGCCCGCCGCCTCAAGATTCAGTTTCTCGGTATTTGGGCGGCGACCAGTCGCGACCAGCAAGTGCGTTCCCTCCAGAGTCCTGGTCTCGCCTTTCACCTTGACGGACAGGCCTACGCCTAGCTTGAGAGATGCGGACGACTCGGTTTTGGCTTCAAGCAGGATCTCGATTCCGTCTTCTCTGAGAATGGCAGCAATCTCGTCTGCGATATCGCGGTCCTCCATTGGCAGCAACTGCTCTCCGTGTTGGATCACCGTCACTCGACTGCCGAAGCGCCGGAACATTTGCGCAAACTCAAGTCCAACGTAGCCGCCTCCGAGCACCAGCAGATGCGCAGGTAATTCGCTGATCTCCATAATGCTCATGTTGTCCAGATAGGGCACGCTCTCAAGTCCCTCGATCAGCGGGGCGCTCGCCCTCAGTCCGGTGTCAATGACGATCAGAGGGGCTGTCAGCATGCGTTCTCCACCGTCGTTCAAACGCACTCGCAGCTGCTTCGGCCCGACAAACGAGCCTTCTCCATAAATCAGATCAGCCAGTTGTGCCTGCTTCAGACGCTTCTCGCTTCCTTCGCGCCAGGTCTTTACGATGCCACGCTTTCTTTCGCGGACCGCGAGCATATCCACGGAGACTTGACCGACCGTGATGCCATAATCGGATGCGCGGCGGGCCAGGTAGGCAACCTCGGCGCTGGCAACCATTGTCTTGGTCGGTGTGCAGCCGTAGTTGACGCACGTCCCACCTACTGCAGCACGCTCAATCATCGCTGTGCGTTTGCCTTTCGCTGATAGTGCGACTGCCAGGGGATTCCCAGCCTGTCCCGAACCAAGAATGATCGCGTCGTAGTGTGTGATTTCCGCCATGATGCTCCTTACATGCGGTAGTTCAGGTGGATCCAGCAGTCTTAAGAGAACCCGGTCACAGGCGAGAGACGATCAGAAAACCGCCCGCGATCGCGATTACGTCTTCAACCAATGCCACGGCGAGGTCGGGTAAATGCGTCCGCACGACCAGGGCGTGGCGGATGTTGTAACCGCCAAACGTCCCGAAGAGGGCACCGGTAACACCGGCGATCGCGGCAACGATCAGACTTCCTCCAGCGCTTATCGCGAGTGCTACGCCGCATAAGCCGCCGAAAACAATGCGCGCGATCAGCCCGGGAGGCGCGGTACGCGGCGGAGTTTTTGGCAGCTTATCTGCAATCAGTTCGACAACAGCCAGCAGCGTGAAAAAAGCCAGTGTTCCCGGATGGCCCATGAACGCCAACTTGCTTCCGGTCAAGGGCAGCCAGCCAAAATGAGCAGCCCAGCAGACCACAGCCGGAGCTGTTAGCGAGCGTAATCCCGCTACGCAGCCAAGAAGGAAGCACAGGAGAAGTACTGTCATGAGGGTGGCCTTTCTATAGCCCGAGCAGATCGCGTTTTCTCTTTAACTTACCAGAATTGATTCTCCGTAGCCCCAAAAGTGACGAATTCTACAGCGGCGAATCCGCCATGGAATCGCAGCATTAGGGCCCGATGTATGAGTCCGATTCACTGCGTGCATCTTCGTCGGCGAATTTGCTTTGACAATGTTTAATCTGTTCGCTATCTTAATCCGGTGATCAGTCTTGCTCTTCGACACCACCACCATCATGCGCAGAGCGCATTGGCGGGGGTGTTGGCTGAGCTAGCGTAACACCTAAAGAGATTCGAAGCCCGCTGATGCGATTTGCGCTCAGCGGGCTTTTTGTTTTTACGCAAAGGACAACATCCATGAACCGGGAAATAAATTTCGACAAGATGCAGGGCTTGGCGCCGGCCATCGTGCAGGATGCGGCGTCGGGCGAAGTGCTGATGCTCGGCTTTATGAATCGCGAAGCCTGCGCGCAGACGCTCAGTAGCGGCTACGTGACGTTCTTCAGCCGCACTCGCAACCAGCTTTGGACGAAAGGGGAGACCTCTGGAAACCGCCTCAAGCTAGTTTCCGCCACCATCGATTGCGATTGCGACACGCTTTTGTTGCAGGTCGCGGTCGAGGGAGCGGAATTGGTCTGTCACGAGGGCAGGCGCTCTTGCTTCACCAAGGCATTGTTTCTGAGCGAACCAAAGGAAGAGAGCACCGACACGCAGGCGGTTCGACCATGAAGATCCGTCTTGGCATTCCGAAGGGCAGTTTGCAGGAAGCGACGCTGCAGCTATTCTCTCGCGCGGGGCTTCCGATCTTCACCAATGGCCGCTCATATTTTGCAACCACCGGGGACCCGGAAGTCGAGTGCATGCTGATTCGCGCTCAGGAAATGGCCCGCTATGTCGAGCATGGGGTTCTCGATGCCGGGCTAACAGGTCTTGACTGGGTGGTCGAGAGTGGGCTCGAAGTGGTCACCGTTTCTGACCTCATCTACGCCAAGCAACGCCGGGGCAAAGTGCGGTGGGTGCTGGCGGCTCCAGAGGATTCGTCGTATCAGCGCGCCGAAGACCTGGGAAACCGCATCATCGCAACTGAGCTAGTCAGTGTTACTCGGAAGTATTTCGAGGATCGGAACGTTGCCGTGCAGGTTGAGTTCTCCTGGGGAGCCACCGAAGTAAAACCGCCGATGCTGGCTGATGCCATCGTGGAAGTCACCGAGACCGGCAGTTCTTTGAGAGCTAATCACTTACGCATCATTGACACGGTGCTCGAATCCAACACGCAAATTATCGCTAACAAGAAAGCTTGGTGTGAGTCTTCGAAGCGCCGCAAGATTGAAAATTTGGCGCTCATGTTGCGCGGAGCAATGGATGCCCAAAATCGCGTCGGTTTGATGCTGAACGTCCGCAGACACGATCTGGCGGCGGTACTCGCAGTTCTGCCTGCCCTCAAGAATCCCACGATCTCTACCCTCAGTGACGGAGACTGGGTAGCCGTGAACACGGTGATCGAAGAATCTACGGCCTGGCAGGTCATCCCTCGTTTAAAAGAAGCCAATGGACAAGGGATCGTCGAGTACCCGCTGAACAAGGTGGTGCTGTGATGCGCATTCTGTCGGGAGCTGCGGCCGCGGCGAGCGTGCGCAAAATGGCAGCCCGTGGATCGCGATACGCGGAACTCGAACCGGGCGTGCGGCGTATTGTCGCCGATGTCCGAAGGCGGGGCGACCGCGCCGTGCGCAAGTATGCCGAACAATGGGATGGCCTTCCGCCGCGGGAACCGCTTCGAGTGGCGGAAGAGGAGATCAAGGCGGCATGGCAGTCCGCAGCTCCGGAACTGAAAGCTTCCTTGCGTACGGCAGCGGCGAACATCCGGCGCTTTTGCGAATGGCAAAAGCCGGCGGAGTGGAGCCGTATCCGCAAGGGGATCACCGTCGGACAAATCGTGCGGCCCTTGGATTCAGTGGGCTGCTACGTTCCCGGCGGACGCTACCCGTTGGTCTCTACATTGCTGATGACGGTTATCCCCGCGCTGGTGGCGGGCGTGGAGAACATCCGTGTTGTCTCCCCTCAGCCGCGGCCAGAAGTCCTCGCTGCTGCTGGACTGCTCGGAGTGCGTGAAGTCTATCGTATCGGGGGCGCGCAGGCGATCGCTGCACTGGCTTACGGAACGCAAAGCTTAGCACGCGTGGACAAGATCGTCGGCCCGGGAAACCTGTATGTGACCGCCGCGAAGAAGCTCGTGTCTCTTGACTGCGCGATCGATTTCCTCGCAGGTCCGACCGAGATCGTTATCGTGAGCGACGCCGGCACACCAGAACTTATCGCTGCGGACCTGGTTGCGCAGGCAGAGCACGATCCGGAAGCGCTGGCAGCTTTTGTCACAACTCGTGACGAACTGGCTCGTCGGGTAGCGCGTGCCGCGGAAAAGCGCAGCCGTCAGAATACGGTTGCACGCCAGTCGTTGCGTCGGCACGGCATCATTCTCGTTTCCGCCTCGCGCCGGCAGAGTCTGGAGTGGGCGAACGAAGTGGCGGCGGAACATCTCACGGTTGACGCGGCAGACGTTGCGCTTGTGCGCAATGCAGGGTCGATTTTCGTTGGCGACTATTCACCCCAAGCGGCGGGCGATTATTCTTCGGGCCCGAATCACGTTCTCCCCACCGGCGGCGCTGCCCGCTTCCGAGGCGGGCTCAGCGTTCTCGATTACGTAAAGGTCATCAGCGTTCAGCGGCTTTCGCGGCCTGGTCTGAAGCGGATTGCACCGGTTATTGAGTCCTTGGCGAATACGGAAGGATTGCGAGCGCATGTGGAATCGATTCGCGCGAGGTTCGATCATGCTTGAAGCATGCGAATCGGTCCGAAATCTGCCCACTTATCATCCGCCACTCGGGGGACGCGAGGGGTTGCGCCTGGACTTCAACGAAAATACCGTGGGCTGCTCGCCGCAGGTACTCGCACGATTACGGAAAATCACCGCGGAAGAGATCGCGTGCTATCCGGAGCGCGCGCCCATCGAAACCGTTGCCGCCGATTTTCTTGGTGTCAAGCCCAACGAGTTGTTGCTCACCAACGGCGTGGATGAAGCCATCCACCTGCTCTGCGAGACGTTTCTGCAGACCGGCGATGAAGCCCTGATCGTGGTACCGACGTTTGCCATGTACGAGATTTCAGCTGCGGCGACCGGCGCGCGGGTCATTTCCGTGCCGGCGGGCGCAGACTTCCGCTTCCCAACCTCTGATGTGCTTTCGCAAGTCACGCCGCGCACTCGTCTGATCGTGGTCGCCAATCCCAACAATCCGACGGGCAGTGTGGCTGAGCCGGCGAGCCTCCTCGAAATCGCGAGCCGCGTCCCACAGGTGGCGATCCTGGTGGATGAAGCGTATTTCGAGTTTTATGGGAAAACGCTGGTAGGCCAATGGCGAAACTTGCCGAACCTGTTCGTGGCCAGAACCTTTTCGAAAGCGTACGGACTCGCAGGACTGCGGGTTGGCGTGCTCACCGGGAATGCGGTGCACATCTCGATGGTGAATAAGATCAGCTCCCCTTACAACGTGAATGGCGTGGCGCTAGCATGCTTACCCGCGGCCCTGGCTGACCACGACTACATTGTTCAGTACGTCAGCCAGGTTCGCCAGGGACGCAAAGAACTCGAGCAGGAGTTCGCGCGGTGGGGTATTCGGTACTGGCTGAGTGAGGCTAATTTCGTGTTGGCGAGTTTCGGTCCATTGAAGACGCCGTTCATCCAGTCGATGCGCGCACGCGGCATCTTGGTGCGCGACCGATCGCGCGACTACGGTTGTGAAGGCTGCGTTCGCATCACGCTCGGAACCAATGAGCAGACGGCACGACTGCTCTGCGCGCTCCGGGAGACGCTGGTGGAAAGCGGAGCGAAGGAGGTGACTGCGAAGTGAGGCGGGCCACGATCCAACGCACCACCAAGGAAACTAACATCCGGGCTGTGCTGGTAATTGAAGGCCGCGGCCGGTACAAGATTTCGACTGGAATTCGCTTCTTCGATCACATGCTGGAACTGTTCGCCCACCACGGCGGCTTCGATCTCCAGCTCGCAGCCGAGGGCGACCTTGATGTTGATCAGCACCACACCGTCGAAGATGTCGGCATCGTGCTGGGGCAGCTCTTCGACAAGGCGCTGGGCGCTAAGCGCGGCATTCTGCGCGCCGGCTATTTCGTAATGCCGATGGACGAAACTCTTGGCGTCGCAGCCGTGGATTTTTGCGGACGGGCCTCCACTACGGTGGATACCAAGGTTCGCGCCCGCCTGGTGGGCGATCTGCAAGCGGAGCTGGTGCACGATTTCTACGACGGCTTTGCGCGGGGCGCTCGTGCCAGCGTGCATGCTCGCGTGCTCTACGGCCGCTCCAGCCATCACAAGATCGAGTCTTTGTTCAAAGCGTTTGCGCGTGCGCTGCGCGCGGCCTGCTGGCGCGATCACCGCATGGCACGATTACTTCCCAGCACGAAAGGATTGCTCTGATGATCGCCGTAGTTGACTATCGCGCCGGGAATCTTACCTCCGTAAAAAAGGCGCTGGACCATCTGTGCGCGGATGCTGTCGTGACCCGCGATCCGGGAGTCGTGGCGCGGGCTGACAAAATCATCCTCCCTGGTGTTGGCCACTTTTCGTCCACCGCCATCCTGGAACAAGCCGGGCTGCAAACTGCCATTTTGCACAGGATTAATCAGGGCGTGCCCTTCCTCGGCGTCTGCGTTGGAATGCAGTGGATGTTTGAATACAGTGCGGAAGCGCCGGGAATCCCGGGCCTGGGATTGTTCCCGGGAGCATGCGGACGCTTCGCAGAAAGCGTCAAGTCACCGCACGTCGGTTGGAATTCCCTGACCTGTCACGATGGCTCACGATTGCTTCGCGGAATCCCCTCTGGATCTTTCGTGTACTTCACTCACTCGTACTCGGCGCCGGTCGTCAAGCACACCGTGGCACGCTGCGATTATGGCGGAGAGTTTTCCGCCGCCGTTGAGCAAGACAATTTGTTCGGCGTGCAATTTCATCCCGAAAAATCCGGAGCGCTTGGACTGAAACTTCTCGAAAACTTTTGCGGCCTCTAATGCTGACCAAACGAATCATCGCCGGTTTGGACGTCAACTCTGGACGCGTGGTAAAAGGCGTGCAGTTCAAACAGCTGCGCGACGCCGGCGATCCAGCGGAGTTAGCCGCGGCTCACAGCAAGGCAGGTGCCGACGAGGTGGTGCTACTCGACATTTCCGCTACCTATGAGAAGCGAACCGCTCTGGCCGATACGGTTCGCAGAACAGCTCGACAATTGTTCATTCCTTTCACCGTCGGCGGCGGAATTCGTTCGCTGGATGACGCGATCGTAGTCTTCGATGCCGGCGCCGACAAAATCAGCATTAATTCCGCGGCGCTCGCTGATCCGTCTTTGATTACCCGTATTGCCGACCGCTATGGTTCACAGGCGATCATCGTCGCAATTGACGCCAAGCGGGTTAACGGAGAAGCGCGATTCGAGGCCTACGTCAGCGGAGGCAGGAATCCGACCGGGCGCGACGTCGTGACCTGGGCCCGGGAGGCGGAGGAGCGGGGTGCTGGCGAAATCTTGCTCACTTCCATGGATCGCGATGGCACTGGCGCGGGCTTCGATTGCGACTTGACCCGTGTCTGTTCCGAAGGGTTGAACATCCCCGTCATCGCTTCGGGAGGTGGTGGGAACACGCAGAGCTTTGTTGATGTCTTTCAGCGCGGCAAAGCAGACGCGGCCCTCGCCGCCTCGATATTTCACTTTGGCCTGCACCGTCTTGGTGATCTCAAACAAGAACTGCGGAGCGCGGGCATTCCGGTGCGATGGACATGTTAATACCTTCGATCGACTTCATGGGCGGAAAGATCGTGCAGCTTGTACAGGGAGAGCGCAAAGCGCTCGAGTTCGAGGACTTCGAACAGTGGATCGAGCGCTTTTCAACGTTTCCTCGGATTCAACTTATCGATTTGGACGCCGCCATCGGTACGGGTCACAACCGCGATCTGGTCCGAGAGTTTGCCCTCCGTCTTCCTTGTCAGGTAGGCGGAGGAATCCGCTCCGTCGAAACTGCGGAGAAAATGTTGTCGTTCGGAGCGAAGCGTGTGATCCTCGGATCATCGCTCATCCGCGATGGTCAGCCTGACGCTGTGTTTGCGGAAAAGGCTGCACGCGCGGTCACGCCGGAAAAGCTGGTGTTTGCCATCGATTCCAAGCAGGGAAGGGTTGCCATTCGAGGATGGCGTCAACTCACCGCCATCACGCCTCTCGAAATGATTGCAGCCCTGGAATGCTGGTGCGGTGCATTCCTGTACACGCACATCGATACCGAGGGTCTGATGCAGGGCATTCCTCTCGACGCTGTGAGCCAATTGCGGGCTGCAACCATGAAGCAGTTGATTGTGGCTGGCGGCATTGCAAGCTCTGAACAGATCGATCAACTGGATGCTCGGCGGATCGATGTCGTAGTTGGAATGGCAATCTACACGGGGCGAGTGAAACTAAGCGGCCCTACGAATCTGCCGGGCTTTCAGACATTGCTGAGGTAATAGTGAACGGTGGGCGTGATAACGAGCGACAGCAAAATCGAGATTGTGATACCTCCGATCACGGCGATGGCGAGTGGCTGAAGCATCTGCGACCCTGCCCCGATGGCAAGAGCTAGGGGCAGCATGCCGGCAGCAGCGGCGAGAGCTGTCATCATGATCGGACGCAGGCGTCGGCGGCCGGCCTGAATCATGGCGTCGCGCGACGACATGCCGTTGGCCCGGAACTTTTGTTCGGCGTCAAGCAAGAGGATTCCGTTCTTGGCTACGATGCCAATGACCATGATCAATCCCATGAACGACGCGATGTTGAAAGTGGTGCGCGTCACCAGCAATGCCAGCAACACTCCCGACGTGGAGAGCACCGCCGACGCGAGAATCGCGAGCGGCGCCGCGATTGTGCGGAACTCGAACAGCAGCACGATAAATACGAGTACGATTGCGAGCACCAGAACCAGCATTAGGTCGTGAAACGCCTTCTGTTGTTCTTCATATTTCCCGCCGTACTGAAGCCGGATCGACGACGGAATCTTCAAGGCAGAAACGGTTTTCCGAACCGCGGTCATGGCGCTCCCAAGGTCTCGTCCTTCGAGACGAGCCGTGACCGAGACCACGCGTTGCAGGTTCTCCCGGCGAACCTCAGTCTGGCCGGGAAGTTCTGTTACCGCCGCTAGGGAACCCAAGGTGGCGGTGCGGCCGCTTCCGCTGACCAGAAGCGTATTCTTCATCGCGTCCAGCGAAGACCGATTGAGATCGGGGAAACGAACCCGGACCACGTAAGTGCGATCATTGGCAACCACCGGACTCTCGGCCGGCATGCCCTCAAGAAGGGCCTGCGAATCCGTCGAGACCTCCTCAGGCGTAAAGCCCGCCCTGGCAGTGAGCGTCGGATCGACGGTAAAAAGTGTAGCCGGCCCGCTGATCGTGTTGTCGATTCCGTTCCGAAGATCGACGACTCCATCGATCTTACCGATCGCGTCAGCGATTTGCGGCGCCCACGTTCGCAAAAGCGCTCCATCGTTCGAATACAGCTTAATGAAAACGTCTTCCGGCTCGTTCGACAGATCCCCGATCATGTCCTGGAGAACCTGAACGAACTCCACATCGATACCGGGCTCTTCCCGTGCGATGCGGGCTCGAAGTTCAACGATGACTTCATCGGTTCCGCGACTTCGGTCTTTCTTGAGCTTTACCGCAATGTCCCCACGATTTACCTCGGTGACTGCAGCCAAGCCGAGTTCAAGACCGGTTCGCCGGGATTCACCCTCAACCTCTGGCACTTCAAGAATCATTTTCTCGATGTGTCCAACCACTCGCTGGGTCTCGGCAAGCGAGGTGCCAGCCGGAGTTAGATAGTCGAGGATGAATCCACCTTCATCCATTTCCGGCAGAAGATCGTTCCCCATGACACCGTAGCAGACGACAGAAATGACGATCAGAACGACGCTGAAGATTGCGATCCACTTCGGACGCTCCAGCGCGAAGCGGAGGCATTTCTCATAAAACTCAACAATGCGGCGGAACCGGCCGGTCATCGTGGCCTCTTCGGCGGCAAGCAGTTGCTCTTTGGTCGCTGGATGCTCAGACGGTTCCTCGGTTTGATTGAGGCCGATGAAATATTGGCTCAAGGTTGGGGTCCAGGACAGGGCCAGG
Organism: uncultured Acidobacteriota bacterium; assembly: GCA_963796095.1. GTDB lineage: Bacteria > Acidobacteriota > Terriglobia > Terriglobales > Acidobacteriaceae > JABDBE01. The sequence continues at coordinate 89,553 of CAWCKL010000040.1, read as the reverse complement.
ACAAGCGAGGTAAGCAGCGACACCGAAACCGTGATGGCGAGAGCGCGAAAGAAAATACCGGTCACACCGGTGATCGCGATCAGCGGAAGAAAGACCACAATGGGCGTGATGGTTGAACCAACCAGAGGAACAGAAATTTCTGACAGGGCGCTGCGGATCGCTTCCAGCCGGCCTTGACCTGCGTTGCGATGGAGAGCGACATTTTCGACGACAACAATTGCGTCGTCGATGACGAGCCCAACCGCCGCGGCCAATCCGCCCAGGGTCATCAGGTTAAAGCTCTGGCCAAGAAGCTTGAGAACGATAAACGTGATGAACACGGTAGCCGGGATCACGAGAGCGGCAACGATCGAAGCCCCCCAATCGCGGAGAAATAGCACCATGATGAGCGAGGCCAGCACCAGACCGATGAGGATCGCATCCCGCACGCTCTTGATTGACTCGGTCACAATTTCCGACTGATCGTAAAACGGCTGGAGATGTACCCCTGGCGGCAGCGACCGCTGGAGACTGTAAACCTCGTCATGAACTAAGTTGGCCACGTCCACCGTATTACTGTCGGGCTGACGTGTGATGTTGAGCAGCACGGCGGGCTTGCCATTTGCCGTCACCGCGGTATGAAGCGGTTTTACGCTTCGCTCGACCAGCGCTACATCACCGATCTTGACCGGAACGCCTGCTAGTGTCGTCTTTACGACCACTTGCCCGAGTTGCTCGGGGCTGGTCACTTGCCCGCTTACAAGTGTCAGGTAAACCTGATGGTTCTGGTCCAGGAGTCCGGGAGAATCGATGAGATTGGTTCGCCGGACTGAATCGAGTATGTCTGTTACCGTGACATTGCTGGCAAGCAGCTTGGCTGGGCTCGGTGTGATGTGAAACTCAGGCTGCTCGCCACCCTGCACCACCACCGCTGCTACGCCGTTCAGCCGGTTGAGGCGTGGTTTCAGATCGTAGACTGCCGTTTCCCAGAGCTGCGTTTGCGGCACCGAATCCGAGGTCAGGCTATAGCCGATAATCGGAAAGGATGCGAACGTCAGCCGATGCGTGCTGATGACGACCGTGGCGGGCAATTCCGATCGTACCCGTGCCAAAGCGGCGTCTACCTGCTGCAAGGTCAGAACCATGTCCACGTGCCAATCAAAAAAGAGATCGATTTCGGCCGCGCCCCGGCTCGTGATTGATCGGACCGAAATCAGTCCCGGCACGCTGTTCACCGATTCCTCAATCGGACGCGTGATAGTCACCGTCATCTGATCGATGGGCATCACACCGTTGTCGACGCCGATCACTACGCGGGGGAAGTCCGTGGTCGGAAACACCGAGATCGGAATCGTAAAAGCGAGATAGATTCCCGCTAAGGCCAGAACAATGATCAGAAATATCAGAGGCTTCGCGAACCGAGTAAACCAGTAACGTTCGGCGCCCAGATCGCTCGTGCGCAGACGCTCAAGGAATGCCGACGTGCGCATGCGTCAGTCCTTCTCCGCGGCTGGTTTTGATGGTTCAGATGGTGAGCCTTCCTGCTTTTCCGCCGGAATCGGTTTTACTCGGGTGTTATCGGGCAGGCCGTAAGCGCCAGTCGTAACTACCGTCTGGCCGGCGGCCAAACCCTTGGTGATCTGCACCAGGTCTGCGCTGCGGATTCCAACCTCTACTTCCATCTGGTGCGCATGCTGGTCTGTGCCGACGACCATCACGTTCGTACCACCTTCAGGATTCTGCAACAGAGCGACGGCGGGAATCGTGATCGCGTCTGACACCTGCTTTGCGACAATTTGAACTTGAACCGTCGAGCCTGGACGAAACGCGCCTTTGGCGTTTTCCGTTTCGACCCATACCTCGACCGTCGTGCTATTGGGATCAACGGCAGGACTGACGAGCGTGAGCTTTCCCTCTTTCGCGGGAGTGTCGCGTCCCGAGATTATTGCCGCATCACCAATCTTAAGAAGCGCCGCCTGCTCTTGCGGGATATGTACCTTGGCAATCACGGACGAAGTATCCATAACGGTCAGGATAGGAATTCCCGGGGGTGGAGTTTCGCCAGTGTATCCGGGCCGTTCCGTCACGAATCCGTCGATGGGACTGCGAATTTCCGTGTAGCCCAGTTGCGCCGCGGCACCTTCATACTTGCCGCGGGCGGAGGTCAACTGTCCGGCCGCCGACTTGGTTGTTTGTGGTTTGCCAATGGACTGTAACGCGGAAAGGTGCTGTTCTGCGATCTGGAATTGGGCTTTCGCTTGTACCAAAGATACTGCGGCCTGATCGAGTTCCTTTCTTGGCAAAGCGCCTTCTTTGTAGAGGTACTGCCGGCTGTCGTATAGTTTCTGCTCTGCGTCCAGAGCTTCGTGCGCCGTGCTTACATCGAGTTCTGCTTTCTTCAGGTCTTCGGGCAGGCTCGCTCCTGTGGTGGTTTCGTAAGTTGCCTGGGCTTGTTGCAAAACGCCTTCGTTATCCGTCACCGCGGCGGCGATGTCCCGATTCTCAAGCTCCGCAAGCAACTGCCCGCTACGCACACGAGAACCGCGATTCACGTAGAAACGGCGCACGGGAGAGACAATCTTCGGAGTAATCGCGGCCTGGTTCTTGGGATACAAAATCGCTTCAGCCCGAATAATCTCCTGGATCGGACCCTGCTGCACCACGGCGGTTTGCACCGATACCAGTGGTTGTTCCTCGGGAGCCTGCTTCGAACAGCCCGTGAGGCCAACCAGACTCGCCAGCCACAAAGCAATGAGTTTCTTGTTTGAGCGAACAATCGGCATGAGCTTAAAAGCTCCCGGTAAGAGTCTGGAGATTGGCAATCGCCACGTGATATCTCACCTGCCCATCGTCGAAATTGTTGCGAGCCTGCGTGAGCACATTCTGGGCATCGACGGCTTCCAGTATCGTAGCCTCTCCTCCCTGGTAGCGAATGGCGGTTAACCGCAAGCTTTCCTGCGCCAGATCCACGGATTGATGCAGCAGATTGAGTTGGTTTCTCGCCAGCTGCGCTTCGGAATACAGAGTCTGCAAGTCTGCGATGGCCTGACGCTGCGCAGCACTGAGTTCCAGTTTCGACTGATCGCGACGCAGTTGCGCCTGCTTCACTCGGCTTTGAGTTGCACCCCAGTTCCAGATCGGCAGATTCAGGGTTGCGGAAACTTGGTAGCCCAGATTGTTAATGCCATCTGTTTTAGTCGCATATTGGGTTGCGTCGATGCCGTAAAAGTAGTTGATGGAAAGCGACGGCAGATGTTCGCCGATGGCCGAAGTCACTTCCTGCTCCGAGGCGCGCATGGCAGCCACCGCGGCCTTTAGCTCCAGATTGTTTCGTGAGGCCAGATCCTGTGCCTGGTTAAGCTCGGGTAGAGATGGCGCAACACTGAGATCGTCCAAAACCTGATAGTCGCGAGTGAAGTTCGGGAAGATCAGCACGGCCAATGCTAGACGCGCTTTTTCTTCGGCCAGTGTGCTCTCCTCGAAGTCACGGTTGCGGTCGTTCGCTTCCAGTTGTGCTTTCACTACGTCGGAATGCGCCACTTCGCCACCGTGTTCCAATTGTTCGCTGATCTTCAGAAAGTGTTGTGCCTCATCCGCAGCTTGCTGCGCATTGGTGATTTTTCGCTTCGCAGCGATTGCGCCATAGAAGCTTTGAACTACAGTTACTACCAGTCCGCGGGTCGCAATCTCAGCCTTCGCATTGGCTAAAGCTTCAACGGCGCGAGCACGGCGATAGTCCGCAATCGACGACAGTCCGATTCCTTCGTGCACGGCGCCCTGGCTGATGTATTCGTGCACCGCGTTCGCCGAGATAAACCTGCCGGACAACGTTCCGTTCGGTTCTGTATAAATTGCGCCGGTGGTGTAGCCGACATCCGGCAGAAGCGCCGCTCGGGCTTGAACACGGTCTTCACGCGCCAGCCCGGCCTCGGTCAGCGCCGCGTGAAACTGCGGAGCATTGACCTTTGCTCTTTGGATTGCATCGGCGAGGCTTATGGTCAGCGTCTGATCGCGTGCGGGAGTAGGACCCTGGGCTACAGTCACGTCTGTCTGAGCCCAGACCTCCATGCACGTGATGATCATCAGCGCCAGAATGTATCGGAACACGCGTCACCTCTTTGTCGCCATACAAAATATGCCAAAAAGAAGGTGAAGCGAAGCTGAAATCAGGATTTGAAAGGCAAACGGACCGTCATGACCGTCCCTTCACCAAGGCGGCTGTCAACGACGATGGTGCCTCCGTAAGCGTTGACCATCGCCTTTGTGATCGCCAGACCCAGCCCATAGCCACCCGTCTCGCGGGTGCGCGAAGCATCCGCCCGGTGAAAGCGGTCGAAGATGTGAGCGAGTTCGCTCTCGGCGATCCCGGCTCCCCAGTCTTGCACTGTAACTTGCACGTTGTGGTCCTGTTCCGAAACCGTGACCAAAACTCGCGAACTCTTTTTACTGTACCGGATCGCATTTTCCAGCAGATTGTTCCAGATGAGATCCAGGTCTTCAGGATCGGCTTTGATGGTTGGATGGTTTTCTGTCTGAACCTCGATCGTTACTCCACCTGCGCCGGCGACGGCTCCCAATCGATCGGCGCTCTGCTCACAGGAGACGGCCAAATCGACAGGGATGAGATCCTGCCGGTGGTGGCCGGCGGCCGACTGTTCCGCACGGGCCAGACGCAGCATGGAATGAATGAGCTTCTCGATACGGGCAACATCTTCGAGCGCGATCTCGATACGCGCCCGGTATTCATCTACAGTTCGCGGCACTTGCACCATTGATTGCAGGGTGGATTTCAGAATCGCGACCGGTGTCTTCAATTCGTGGGCTGCGTTTGCCAGAAACTCCTGCTGCGAACTGAAGGCACGGTACAATGTCGCAAGCATCGTTTCCATCGCACGGGTCAACGGAGCCAATTCTTCAGTCGCGGTCGCGTTTTCCGGAAGGTTGAGATTCCAGTCCGACGCCGACACCTTTCCAGCGCTGACCGCCAGAGTCGCCAGCGGAGAAAGCCCCTGGCGTATCGCCCATGCCACCACCACCGTGGCAATCGCGAGCAAAAGCAGGCTGCCGGCCAGGGTCAGGATCGCGGCGTGCCACAGGTCTTCGCGGAACTCGTCGGTTGGCGCCGCGTAGATCACCGTGATGGTTGCATTGGAGTTCGTGTCCGGCCCCTCTCGGTCCAGCACCGGAAGACGGTCCAGGCGAACCGTCCGGTAATGAACTCCATCGACGGTGACGTCCCAGTACTGCCGGCCTGGCTTCGAAGGACTGGCAAAATTTCCTGGCCAGTTCGAGGATGCTCCGATTACATGACCACTCTCATCGACGATCTGATAGAAATCGGGATGGTTTCTGTCCAGGGATGGCGGCGAGAGCTCCCTATCGAAGATCAGTTCATGATTGTCCTCTTCGGAATACCGGATCAGCGCCGCAACACTCATGGCTCGGCCGTGAAGCGCGGCGTCGAACGCCGCCCGGAGTTGTCCGCGTGTAAAGTACGTAGCCAGTGCGACCAGCGCAACGGTCAGGATAAGTTGGGTCGCAAAAACCGATGCAATCAGTCGACGCCGGATGGAGAGTTTCGGCATTTTAGTTCCGTAGCATGTATCCCTGGCCGCGCGAGGTTTGTATCAGGTCGCCGTTGCGGTCGTCCAGTTTGCGGCGCAGTCCGGAAATATAGACCTCAATCACGTTGCTGAAGCGCTCCCAGTTAAAGTCGTAAAGGTGCTCGAGTAATTCCGTCTTGGAAATGATCGCGCCCGAGCGATGCGCCAGATATTCAAGAACACGATATTCCATCCCCGACAGTACAATGAGTTTGCCATTGCGTCGCACCGTACGATCTGCCGTATTTATTTCCAGATCTTGTACTTTCAAGACGGGGGCGCCGTGGCCTTTGCCGCGGCGAATTAGCGCTTTCGAGCGCGCAACCAGTTCGCCGAGATCAAACGGCTTAGTCACGTAATCATCCGCGCCGGAGTTCAGGACCGCCACAATGGACTCCTTCTCGTCTCTGGCCGTCAGCACCAGGACCGGCGTTGTAATTCCCGCAGTCCGCATACGCTCCAACACGGTCTTGCCATCGATTCGGGGCAGCATCAGGTCAAGCAGCACGAGATCATACGGGTTCGACTCCGCCATATACAGACCTTCTTCACCGTCCAACGCAAGATCGACGGCGTACCCTGCGCCCTCGCGCATACTGCGCCCGATGTTATCCGCGAGCCGCCGTTCATCTTCAATGATGAGAATGCGCATTGCCTGAGAGTACGCTCGCAAGACATTCCTTGAAAAGTATTTGGACGGTCGACCCGGCTCCGCGTGGGTTTAGAACTCCGGTGAGTTCAATCTCGTCAAAAGAACTGTAAGAATCTATAAAGCGACACGAAGTAGATCTAAGGTCTTGCGCAAAAATAACTACGCATTCTTTGGTCAAACTATCCCAATCCAGATAATGCCATAAATGGTTGCGGCGCCAGACATGGTATCGGACAACCCATTTGCAGGAAATTGAAAGGTTAGCTGTGGTATAGTTCATCCTTATACCTTAACCATTAGGGGGTACTATACCACATGACCTTCGCCTCGGAAGTCCTTCGCTCCTTCTTGTTACGCAAACAGATCGCCACCTTGGAAGAACTCAAACAAGCGCTGGCAACCACATCCACCATGACCGTGTTTCGCAAACTGAAGAACCTAGGCTATCGCACCAGTTATTCCCACCGCGGCAAGTACTACACCCTGGCGGAGATCCCTCAGTTCGATGAACATGGACTTTGGTCCTGTCGCGCCGTCTGCTTTTCCCGGGAGGGAACGTTGTTGGCCACGGCACAACGTTTCGTGGAACAAGCCCCGGCAGGGCTCACGGCCAGCGAGTTGCAGGCCGGGTTGAATGTGGAAGTCAAACAGCCCTTGCTCCAGCTTTATCAGCACAAAAGGGTAGAGCGGCGGGGGGTGGAAGGTGTGTACGTCTACTTTTCCCGGGAGCCAGGGCGGCAGCGGGAGCAACGGTTGCGGCGGGAAGCCCGGCCCATGTCCCGAGAGATCGAGGAGCCCGCGGTGGGGGGCGAGCTGTCGCCGGAACTGAAAGCGGGAATCATTTTGTTCTACAGCTTGCTGGATGAGCGGCAGCGCCGCTTGTATGCCGGGTTGGAGGCGCACAAAGTAGGCCATGGAGACGACCGCAAAATCGCCGAGTTTCTGGGACTGGATGTGCACACCGTGGCCCGGGGACGGCGGGAGTTGCTGGGAGGAGAGGTGGAACGGCAGCGAATTCGCCAAGCCGGGGGTGGGCGCAAGCGGGCGGAAAAAAAACGCCCGCAGTGATGAACGCGATTGCCCGTCTGCTGCGGCACGAAACCGGCGGCCATCCCATGCGGGATCTGAAATGGTCCCGCCGCGCCATCCGCAAAATCGCTCGCCAACTTCGGCGGCTGAAGATCCAGGTCAGCGCCAGTACCGTACGCCGCTTGCTGAAGCAGCTGGGATTCAGTTTGCGGGTGAATCACAAGCGGCTGGAATCGGGCAACAAGAACCCGCCGCCGCGCCGGGTGCGCAACCGACAGTTTACCTATATCCATGGCCAGCGCCAACGATTCACGGCGAAGGCCAACCCCATCATCAGCGTGGATGCCAAGAAGAAGGAGTGGATCGGCAAATTCAAGAACCCTGGAGCCTGCTGGGAACAGCAACCCCAACTCGTCAACGACCATGACTTCCCCAGCGATGCCAAGGGTCGCGCGATTCCCTATGGCATTTACGATCCCGGCTTAAACCGGGGCTTTATGGTGGTGGGGACCAGTCACGAAACGCCGGCCTTTGCCGTCGACGCCATTGCTCTATGGTGGAAGAGTTGCGGACAGAAGCGATACCCAGAAGCCAAGGAACTGTTAATCTTGGCGGACGCGGGCGGGGGCAACAGTGCGCGGGCCCGCGGCTGGAAATACCACTTACAACAGCAACTCGTGAACCCCTACCGACTGAAGGTCACGGTCTGTCACTATCCTCCTGGGGCCTCGAAATGGAATCCCATCGAACATCGCCTGTTTTCCCAGATCAGCAACAATTGGGCGGGTCGCCCTCTGGAGAGCTATGAGACCGTCCTCAAGTACATTCGCACCACCACCACTTCGACCGGACTTGTGCTGAGTGCCCGTATGCTGCCCAAGAAATACGAAAAAGGCGAAGTGATCTCCGATCAGCAAATGCAGCAACTTATGCTTACCAAGCACACCACATTACCCGCGTGGAATTACACCTTGACTCCATCAACTATGTGAAATTATTTTTGCGCAATCCCTAAGCAGGTCGGACTAAGCAGGTCGGACTAAGCAGGTCGGGCCAGGTGTTGCCTCAGGGTTTCGCCGTCCAATTCTCCCTCCCATCGTGCCAGGACTAGCGTCGCTACCCCATTTCCAATCATATTAACCAGGGCTCGGAACATGCTCAGAAAACGGTCAATTCCGAGAATCAGTGCCATGCCGGCAACGGGAATGGTTGGGATCACCGAAAGCGTGGCCACGAGCGCAATGAAAGATGCGCCCTGCACGCCGCTGGCACCCTTGGAAGTAAGAACCGCGACAGCGAGAATGGTGAATTGTTGAGTCAGACTCAAGTGCGTATTGGTGGCCTGCGCCACAAATAAAGCGGCCATGGTCATGTACAGGCTGGTTCCGTCTGTGTTGAAAGTGAATCCCGTCGGGACCACCAGGCCAACTAGCGACTTGGAGCAACCGAGCTTTTCAAGCTTTGCCATCAGAGTGGGGATGGCGACCTCGGACGAACTTACCGCCAGCACCAGAAGGATCTCTTCCCTGATGTATGCCAGAAAACGAAAGATGTTGAAGCTCGCGGCCCAAGCCACGGTCCCGAGCACGATCACGACAAAAAGCACCGAGGTGAGCCAGAAAGTTCCGATCAGCTTCGCGAGCGGACCCAGGGACGCGAGGCCGAACCTCCCGACTGTGTACGCCATTGCACCGAAGGCACCCACTGGCGCGAATTTCATCAACAGTCTCGTGACTTCGAATATAACCTGGGTAAAGGAGTTGACCAGGTCGATCAACGGTTTAGCTCGCGCACCCACGCCGGACAATGCAAAGCCAAACAGCAGAGCAACGAAAACCACTTCGAGGATCTCTCCCTTAGCGAAAGCGTCGACCACCGTGGTCGGAATGATGTGCATCAGAAAGTCGGTGACGCTCTGCGTTTTGGCCTGGCCAGCATAATCGGCGACCGACTTGGCATCCAGGGTGGCGACGTTTACGTTAGAGCCGCTGCCTGGCTTTACCATATTGCCCACCAGCAGTCCGATAAGGAGAGCAACCGTGGAAACAAGTTCGAAGTAAACGAGCGCCAAGCCACCGATGCGTCCAACCTTTTTTCAAGCTCTCCATGCCGGCGATTCCGGTGACCACCGTGCAGAAGATGATCAGCGTGATGATCATCGTAATCAGGCGGATGAAAGCGTCGCCCAAAGGCTTCATGGCAACCCCACGAACCGGGTCCACGTAGCCGAGCACGATGGCCAGAGCCATGGCAACCAAAACCTGAACCCATAGGACGCAGTAGAACGGCGGCTTGCTGGATGCCGCGTCGTTTATAAGTTCCGTCTGCACGGGTGGAAGACTTGCCATCTTTTTCGTTTGTCCGTGTGGTTGGTCTGCCGTTGCTAAGAAGAATTGAGCCGCGAATGTTTCTATTTCGCCAGTTCAGATTGAAGCGTGCGCACCTGCCAGGGAATGATTACCTCTTTGAAGATGCGGGGATCAGGCCACACTTTTACCTGCCTTCCAAGATGACCACCTTGCGGATTGATCCACGCCGTCTTCGGTACATCGCCTTTGTCCAGCAGCAGGTAAATATCCGAGATCGGCACCTGCGTATCCAGAACACCGGCAAGAATGAGCATGGGCGCTATGGGCTTGCCCAGCAGGCCTTGTTTGACCAGCGACATCTTCGGCAAGACTTCCGCCATTTGATCAATGGTTGTCACGTTGTCGAAAATCGCCATCAATGCCGGGATCTGATCGAAGAGATATTCGCGATTGCCGATCAAGGAATTCATCAGAAATTCTTTCTGAAAGAAAGTGTCAATGGGGGGTGACTGAGCGCTCGCTCCCCGCAGGCGGGCGTGTTCCACGATGGCCATCTTCGTCGCCCAGTACGCGCCCCAACTCACGCCGTGCATGGTTACGCGGTTCTTGTCGATCTCAGGTCTGGTGGCAATGTAATCGAGAATGCGCGAGAACATGCGGTCCGAAGTTTCGCTGACTTTGATTGGACACTGCCCCGTGCCCGGCCCGTCGACGGCCAAAAAGCCAACGCCAAAAGGCAAGATTGCGCTAAAGCTCTCGGACAAATCTTCCTTGCGGCTGTCCAGTCCATTCACTGCCAGCACCAGCGGCGCAGGCCCATTTGCATTCTTCGGCAGGCGGAGGTAGCCGATGATTTCTTTGCCCTCGAACGGAATTCTTACAATCTCGAGCGGTGGATCCCAGAAGCGCGCGTGTGCCAGGAAAGCTTCAATCGCCTTTTCGTAGGACCGCTGTTTGCCCGGCGACGCGGGGATGGGCCAGCGTCCGAAAGAATAAAGCCGCCACGCCCGGATGTAGTCCGCATTCGCCTTTGCTGGATCGGTTTTCTCGAGCGCCTTGGCCTCGTTCATGTAGCGATCCGCCACTCCCATAAAAGCTGCGGCCCACTCGTCTTTATCTCGAGTATGGATCGAATTGAAGGCTCCCTTGACATCGGCTGGATCGAGTCCGATCAGCGGGTACTGACCGACCTCGGCGCGATGAATGGCTTCGGCCTTGATTTCGTCGATAGTCCGTTCGGAGCGTTGCTCGGAGAACGAAGGAATGCTGAGGGCCAGTAGTGTGGCAAATGAGGTCGCTAAGAAAATGAGTCTCGCGGGTTGTCGATTGTGACGCCCTAACAGTGTTGACACAGGATGGTTCCTTTCCACTGAAAAGAGATGGGGCCGGGTTGAGGTCCGGCCCCGATTTACGAAAACTTCGTCATCAGAACAGAAACTTCAATCCCAATTGAACTGCGCGGCTGCCACCGGAGCCGATGACCGGGTTGGCAGCGGCCACATCCGGAGTGGCGCATCCGCAGCCGAAGTTAGCGGCGGAAGGATCATTGAGACCGAAACCATTCTGCCCGCCGTAGGGATTGGCAAAGTTCGGATGGTTGAAAATGTTGAAGAACTCCGCCCGGAACTGAGCGTGAATCCGTTCCCCCAACTGCCAGTTCTTCGCGATCGAGAAATCAACATTCCGGAAACCAGAATCGGGAAACATGTTCCGGCTCATGTTGCCAAATTGTCCGAGCGCCGGAGGAATCATGACCGAGTCGCCTTTGGCGTAGCAGCCGAATAGGTTGAGCGCCGTGGTCGCGGGCCCAGCGGTATTCCCACCGTCGAGAGCCAGCGCTTTCGCGTTGCAAGTCGCATTGTTGGTGGGATTCGTCTGACTGTGGTTGCCAGCGAAAAAGGGAATCGGTGTCGGCCCCGACTTGAAATCATTCGGGTTGCCAAAGAAATTCCAGCGGATGGGGCTATTCGCCGGAGGGCTGACCGGCAGCGGACCGACTCCGGCAGCATCCGTTCCCTCATCCATCGGACCCCAGTGCTGCGGAGTTTGCAGGTTGATAATCGAGTTGATCTCCCAACCCTCCAGGGCCTGCGCGTAGCCCTTCTTGCCGGGGATCGCGTAGGTGAGCGAAACCGTGAAGCGATGACGAATATCGAAGTCGCTGTTCCCGTATTCGCTAGCAAGGTTATAAGAGTTCTGCGGCAGTCCCGATCCGTAACCAAAATCCCAGTTTGCAGCCACGTCATCGAGAGCGTGCGAGTAGGTGTAACCGGCCACCATGCTCAAGCCATGGAAATTTCTGGCGTTCAGCGTGACTTGCAGGCCGTTGTAGTTGGAACGGTAAACGTTGCCCATTTGGAAGATGTTGCTCAGGTATGGGAACTTTGTAGCATACGGCCGGTTTGCCTCTTCGCCGCCCGTACTGTCAGGGGCGCAGAACGTCGGATCGGTATAGCCGGAAGCGACGCATGTAGCGATGCTGCTCGCTGGCCACCCCGAGCCCACTGGCGGCTGATTAATGTCGCGAGTTCCCATTAAATTGCCACCGTCGTTGCCGACATAAGCCACCTCGAGCGAGAGTGTCGGTGTGAACGCGTGTTGCACACTGAGGGTCCAATTCCACACGTAAGGAGTAGTCAGGTTACGGTCGACACTCATGATCGCGCACGGACTGGCGAAGCAGTTAATTTTTTGGTTGAGGTTGCCGTAAATCGGACCGTTGTCCCACGGAAAACTAAGAGGGGGCGTCAGGTTGCCGGTGTTGATCGTTCCTCCGGCTGTATCTCCGGCAGCATCGATAATCGCACCGGTAGGCACGCTCGAAAGGCCGAAGCTGTTGTTGAACGCGAGGAACGACTCCCAATTGATGGTTTCGTAAACCAGCCCACCGCCGGCACGAATCACCGTCGTTCCCTTACCGTTGGTGTCCCAGGCAAACCCGGCACGCGGAGCGAAGTTGTTGTGGTCTGAGTTGTAGGGAGCGTTGATCTGCTTTCCGACCTGCACCAGGCCGAGAGTGGGATCGAAGTTGCCGAGCAGGTTGTTGGCTTCCTTGGGGACGCCGCTGAATTCATAGCGCAGCCCAAAATTGAGAGTCACGTTTCTGGTAACCCGCCAGTCGTCCTGAATAAAGGCGGCGTAAGCCCAATTGTGGAGTTGAAATGTAGGGTTTCCGGTAAGCACGGACGCTTTGAATGGCGCGCCGGAAAAGAAATCCTCCAAAGTCGTAGTGTTGAGCAAATTCGCCGGGTTCTTAGGATCGGGTGTGTTGGCGCCCAGGAACGTGATGCTACCACGGGCATTTCCCCAGGCGCCGCCAGTTACATTATCCCGATGAACTTCGCCGCCGAACTTGAGCGAGTGATTTCCCTTGGTGTAGGAAACGTGATCAAGGAATTGGGTGATGCTGTCCGGCCCCTGAAACTTTGGCCACTTGAATCCGCCGAGACCCGGAAAGAAATAGCCCCCGAACCCGATGCGTGGCAATCCTCCTGTGTTCGGACCTGAGACGCCAGTATCGAGCCCATAAGCCGACGCCGGCGTGTCAAGGTCGCCCGGCAAGGTTGGCTGGTAGAGCCGGTTATATCCAACGCGTACTTCATTCACCCAACGAACACTGGGATTCGTCACCCAGTTTCCGCCGGCCACCTGGGCTCGCGTGTGGATGTCGGACCGCCACTTCGATTGCAGTTCGGGAAAGTCTTCGACCGTTCCCGTGTTGTTTCCGAAAAAGTACATCCCGCTAATGCGGTTTTTGGGGTTGAGATTGACATCCACTTTGCCGACCGCGTTGTAAATCGAGACCGTGTTGGGGAATCCATTTGGAATATTGATGTTTGGATTATTGTTAGTGGGGAAACCGGTTCCGTTGCATGTGACGGTTATGCCCGAGAGCGCGCACCCTGCCACCTGCAGGCTGGCGGGACTGATCTTGACTCCTCCCGCCAGGAGATCATCCACTGCATTCGGGATGCTGTTCGCGCAGTCGCCGGTGGTGAGGAAAAGGCAGTTGCCTGCCGTGGGCATGGAGACCATCGACGGGCTCGTGATGCCTCCAAACGAGTTCCCAACGTCATACATCTGGCCTTCGAAGGCTCCGAAGAAGAAGACTTTGTCTTTGACGATCGCGCCGCCGACACTGCCGCCGTATTGTTCCAGCGTGGTTGTCAGCTTGGGGTTGGGCGCCATGTTGAAATAATTGCGGGCATCCAATGCATCAGTGCGCCCAAACGCAAATGCGGTGCCGTGAAGCTGGTTTGTACCGGACTTGAGACCGACGTTAACCACCGCTCCCGGCTTCCATCCGAATTCGGCCGGTGCGTTCTCTTCCACGTTGAATTCCTGAATCGAGTCGATCGGCAGAATGGTCGCCGAATCACCAGCAATCCCGGCTCCGTTGATAATGGCCTGACCAGAGAATGGCTCGCTGTTGAACAGTCCCTCAACGAAATAGGCGTTGTCCTCCGCGCGCAGTCCGTTGGTGCTCGTCGTCGAGAATCCGCCACCGGGATACCGCATCACACCGGGACGTAGTTGCAGCAGGTTCTCGTAGTTTCGGCCGTTGAGTGGCAAATCATTGATCTGCGCGTTGCTCAGCGTGCCGCCTAAAGTTGACGATGTCGTGTCGATGAGGGGAACCTCGTCCGTGACCACCACCGTCTCGGAGAGCGATCCGGCCGGAAGCGTAATATCTACCCGCAAGTCCGTCCCGACTTCGACCGGGATGTTGACGCGCTCCACGGTTTTGAAACCTTTTGCTTCCGCTCGAACTCTGTAGGTGCCGGGCTGTAGTTCGGGAGCGACGTAGTTTCCGGACGCATCCGTGACTACGGTTCGACTGGTGCCGCGCTGAACATCGGTGAGGACCACGGTGGCGCCAGCCACAGCCGCGCCAGACTGGTCGGCGACAGTCCCCAGAAGGCGGCCAGTGACGGTTTGCGAGAACGCGGGAACGGAAACGGCGAGCAGCAGGCTGACTATGCCTAGGAACCGAATGCCATTCGACGGAGAATGCATTACGACCTCCAAATCCTAAAGAGGATGGAAGAGCTTCGGTCGCCCATTCGGCGACCGCTTTCGATCTGGAAATTGAAAAACTTCTGGCGATTTGAAGGTATAGCCTTGACGCGGCCTACCCGTCAAGTAGTATTGTGGTTCGACCACAAGGCCGCTGCCTGACGGGTCCGCTGCTTGAGTCCAAACAGGGCTGAGGCGTAGCCTACCAAGCGGAGGGATGGAATAAGCATGGCAATAGCGACGATCAATCCCGCGACCGGGGAAGTTCTAAAGACTTTCGCGCCTCTGGACGCGGCCCAAATTGAGCAGAAGTTGCAGCTGGCGGCTTCTGCGTTCCGAAAGCATCGGCGGACTCCATTCGCGGAACGCGCCAGCAAGATGATGCGCACCGCCGAGATTTTGGAAAAGGAAAAAGACGAGTGTGCCCATTTGATGACGCTTGAAATGGGCAAGCCTCTGAAGGCCGCCGTGGCCGAAGCGATGAAGTGTGCAGGCGGATGCCGCTATTACGCGGAGAACGCTGAGAAGTTCCTGGCAGACGAAATTGTGGCAACAGGCGCGAAGCGAAGCTTCATCCGCTATCTGCCGATTGGTCCCGTCCTGGCTGTAATGCCGTGGAACTTTCCCTTCTGGCAGGTGTTCCGTTTTGCCGCCCCGGCGCTCATGGCGGGTAATGTTGGATTGCTGAAACATGCCTCAAACGTCCCCCAGTGCGCGTTGAAGATAGAGGACATTCTTCGCCGCGCCGGCTTTGCCGAAGGAGTATTCCAGACATTGCTGATCGGCGCGGGGCCGGTCGACGGCATCCTGAACGATCCTCGTGTCGTCGCCGCAACTTTGACGGGCAGCGAGCAGGCGGGGATTCAAGTTGGAGTTTCCGCAGCCAAGCGAATCAAGAAGGTCGTGCTCGAGCTGGGCGGCAGCGATCCTTTCATCGTGATGCCTAGCGCCGATCTGGATGCGGCGGTCACAACCGCAGTCGACGCGCGGATTCAGAACAACGGGCAGTCGTGCATCGCGGCCAAGCGTTTCATCGTGTCGGAAAAGATCGCCGATGAGTTCGAGCGCAGGTTCGTCAAACGCATGCAGGATCTGCGCGTAGGCGATCCGTTCGAGGAGAGCACCCAGCTCGGCCCCCTGGCCAGCGCGGACGCGGTTACTACTCTCGATGCCGATGTGAAAAAAACCGTGGCTGCCGGTGCGCGGGTGCTGACCGGTGGCTATCCCTTGAAGCTGCCCGGCAACTTTTATGCGCCGACGGTGCTGACCGATATCCCGAAAGAATCGCCGGCTTACAAGGAAGAATTCTTTGGTCCGGTGGCGTCGGTTTTTCGCGTGAAGGATATCGACGAGGCCATCCAGATCGCCAACGATAGCCGCTTCGGGCTGGGCGCCAGCGCCTGGACCAACGATCCTGCGGAAACCGAAAGGTTCATCAACGACCTCGACGCCGGTATGGTCTTCCTGAACAAGATGGTGGCTTCCGATCCGCGATTGCCTTTTGGCGGCGTGAAGTATTCGGGCCACGGGCGAGAACTCGCGGTCGAGGGGATCCGCGAATTCGTGAACATCAAGACGGTTTGGATCCAGTAGTCCGAAGGGAATTGGGACTTTTTGGCGTGATAGGGTATAGTGGTCATACCACCATACCGTTATGATCCTAACAGGTGAAGCCGATTGGGGATCTCATGACAGACGAAGGCGTGGGCTCGCGAGAAGCCAAGCCGATGTACAGAGTGGTGAAGACCTCTCGCCTCTACGAACAGATTGTCCAGCAGGTGGAAGCTTCCATCTTGAAGGGACAGCTTAAGCCTGGGGATCAGTTGCCAGCGGAGCGCGATCTTGCTCAGCGCTTTGGAGTGAGCCGTACCGCCGTGCGCGAAGCTGTGAAGACTTTGCGGGAAAAGGGCTTGGTCGAAGCCTATTCCGGTCGCGGCACCTTCGTGACCAATGGGACTTCCCAGGCGATTCGGCAGTCGCTGGATCTAATGATCCGCATCAACCAGCAGGAAGGGTCGGCCAACCTGGCCGAATTGCGGCTGGTGCTGGAGCCAGAGATTGCCGGCTTGGCGGCTACCCGGATCGAGGAACAACTGCTGAGCACCATGCGCGAAGCGGTTGCCGTCATGGACCGCAATCTGCACGACCCGGACGCTTACGTGGAAGCGGATCTCGACTTCCATCTGGCGCTGGCGGAAGCAGCCGGGAACCCTCTGATCCTTTCGCTCCTGGATTCGATTGTCGGTCTCTTGCGCGAACAGCGCAGTCGCATTTTCGATGTGGACGGAGGACCGGAGCGAGGACAGTTCCATCACAAGCGCATCCTGGCAACTATCGAGAAACGCGATCCGGCGGCGGCGCGAGAAGCGATGCGCGCTCATCTCAACCAGGTGCTTGCGGATTCGTCGTCGATCGTCAAAAAGTAGGATCAGCAAGAAGTCGTTCGCAGCTTAAGTCGAATTTGAAAGGGAATTGTTGAATGGCCAAGCTCGGATTCATCGGTCTCGGCGTGATGGGCGGAAACATGGTAGCCCGCCTGCTCGAAAAAGGGCACGCCGTGACCGGCTACAACCGGACGCGTTCCAAGGCGCAGTGGTTGATCGACAAGGGGATGAAGTTTGCGGAGTCTCCCAAAGCTGTGGCAGCGGCATCGGACGTGACTTTCACAATGGTAACGAACGCCGCAGCGCTCGCAGCGGTGACGGACGGCCCCGATGGATTGCTCGCGGGCCTGGGCGCTGGCAAGTTCCACATTGACATGAGCACCGTGAGCCCCGAAGTGAGCCGGGCGCTGGCAGCGAAAGTTCGCGAGAAGGGCGCCGACATGATCGATGCCCCGGTGTCGGGAAGCGTGATTACCCTGCAGCAGGGCAAGCTCTCCGTGATGGTCGGTGGTGGCAAGGAAACTTTTGAGCGCCTGAAGCCGTTGCTCCTGGACATCGGACCGAAGGTGACGTACGTCGGCGACAACGGTGTTGCGCTGTCCATGAAGATTGCCGTCAACCTGAGCCTGGCGGTACAGATGCTGGCTTTTTCAGAAGGTGTGCTGCTGGCGGAAAAGAGCGGGATCCCGCGAGAAGTCGCGGTCGACGTTCTGGTGCACAGCGCCATCGCGTCGCCCATGATTCAGTACCGCGGCCCGTTCGTTTTGCAGCAACCGCAAGAGGCTTGGTTCGACGTCAACATGATGCAGAAAGATATGATCCTGGCCATGGAGTTGGGCCGCAAGCTGAATGTTCCGGTTCCCACCACCGCCGTCAGCAACGAATTCCTCACCGCCGCGCGCGGTATGGGTTGGGAAAAGCTGGACTTTGCCGTCATGTTCGACGTTCTGGCGAGTATGTCGGGTGTGCAAAAATGACCACTGCCACACAGCCAAGAGAAGCTTTGGAAATAGTCGATTTGTGGCTCCGGATGTACCGCCAGATGGTTGCCATCCGGCAATTCGAAGCCCAGGTCAACGAACTTTACACCCGGGCATTGATGCCCGGTCTGGCGCATCTGTACATCGGTGAAGAGGCGGTCGCCGTAGGCGTATGTGAAGCGCTTGAGCGCACCGACTACATCACCAGCACGCATCGTGGTCACGGACATTGTTTGGCGAAAGGTGCCTCCCCCGATAAAATGTTCGCCGAACTGCTGGGTAAGAAGGCCGGGTACTGCAAGGGTAAGGGCGGTTCCATGCATATTGCAGACCCGGCGACCGGCAACCTTGGAGCAAACGCGATCGTGTGCGGCAGCGCCGGCATTGCGACAGGAGCGGCGTTTTCGGCCCGACGTCTCCGCAATGGCCGGGTGGCAGTATGTTTTTTCGGCGAGGGCGCTCTCGGCCAGGGTGTGCTCTACGAAGTGATGAACCTGGCACAGCTTTTCAAGCTTCCGGTGATCTACGTCTGTGAGAACAATCTGTACACGGAATATACGCATTACTCGGAAACCACAGCCGGAGACATTCTGACGCGAGCAACTGCCTTCGGCCTCGAGGCAGCCAGCGTCGATGGTCAGGACGTGCGCGCTGTTCACGGCACCGCACAGCGGTTGGTGGATCGCGCCCGCCGCGGTGAAGGTCCCGCCTTCCTGCTCTGCAACACATATCGCTATCACGGACATCACGTGGGCGACATCAACCGCGAATATTACCGCTCCAAGCAGGAAGAGCAGACCTGGAAAACGGACTGCGATCCGATCACCAATTTCGGCAAATGGCTAATTGCAGAGAAGCTCGCCGATAGGCCTGCGCTTGACCGGACGCAGACTGAACTTGAATCCGAGATGAAAAAGGCAGTCGACTTCGCAGTAGCCGCGCCATATCCATCCGCCGACGAAGTGGACCAGGACGTGTATGCCTGAAGCCGCCAATCGCGAGCTGACATTCGCGCAGGCCATTCGCGAGGCCCTCACCGAAGAGATGCGCCGCGATGAAACCGTCTGCATTATGGGCGAGGATGTCGCCGAGGCGGGCACGCCTTTCAAAGTTCTCTCCGGCCTCCTCGAGGAATTCGGCAAAGACCGCGTGCTGGATACGCCGATTTCCGAAGCCGGATTCACCGGGCTTGCCGTGGGCGCAGCCATGACTGGAATGCGTCCGGTAGTCGACATCATGTTCGGCGACTTCATCACCTTAACGATGGACCAGATGGTTAACCAGGCCGCCAAGGTCCATTACATGTCAGGCGGAAAGTGGCGAGTACCGATGGTGATGCGCACGACGATGGGCGCGACTCGACGCTCTGCGGCGCAACACTCGCAGTCGCTGCATGCGTGGTTCTGCCACGTCCCGGGTTTGAAAGTGGTTTTACCTTCGACGCCATATGACGCCAAGGGACTATTGAAGGCCGCGATTCGTGACGAGAATCCGGTTGTCTTCTTCGAAGACAAAATGATGTACAAGCTCAAAGGCTTCGTGCCCGGGGACGATTACATCGTTCCGCTTGGCGTTGCGGATGTGAAGCGCGTCGGCGAGGACATCACCCTGGTCGCGACCAGCAGCATGGTGCAAGTGGCGTTGGGCGCGGCCACGCTGCTCGAGGAAATCGGAATCAGCGCCGAAGTGGTCGATCCGCGAACCATGTGGCCGCTGGATGAAAAAACTTTGATTGAATCGGCGAAGAAAACATCGCGGGCAATCGTCCTCGACGAAGGATACGAACGCTATGGCGTGACCGCCGAACTTGCTTCCGTCATCGCCACGGGCGCATTCTACGATATGGACGCTCCCGTCAAGCGCATGGGCGCGATGCATGTTCCGATTCCATTTTCGCCACCTTTGGAAGATGTAACCGTGCCGACCGAGCAGACCGTGTTTGATGCGGCCCGCAAGCTCTGCGGCCGATCCTGAGCGTGCAACGAGATGCAGCGGACGTAAATACGTTCGGCAAGTACGTCGCAGTGATAGCTGGATCGGTCCTTGCTGGGACGGCACTTTTCGTCCTGAGCTTTGTCGCACTTGATTTTGTATGGACGCATTTCGGGGTCACCGACCCAAAGCAAATCAACATGGGTGACGGTGTTGTCGTAGTCGGAGGCGGCTTTTCTAATCGGGTGCACTCTCGGAATCGCCGCGCTGGTTTTTGTCCTTTATCGATTTTGGCCTGGGCGGTCATCAAAGTAGCCGTTAGAGTGGAGGGTGGGTTATGGCTTTGCCAACATACGGAACAATGGCGGTGGATTGGGAAAACCGGGTTAACTTCGATCGCCTGCGCCGCGAACGCCTCGCGCGAGCCAAGGAACTCTTGGCCAAGTCAGAGATGGGCGCGTTGTTGTGTTTTGACATGAATAATGTCCGTTACCTGACTGCGACTCACATCGGTACCTGGGCTCAGGATAAGGCAAATCGCTTCACCCTCCTTCCGCAGAACGATGAGCCCATTCTGTGGGATTTCGGATCAGCCGCGAAGCACCATCAGTTGCATTGTCCCTGGTTGGGCGAGCGGTCGCGAGCGGGTATCTCTGTATTGCGCGGCGCGATGACGCCAGAGATGGGCCGCGCGGAAGATGTAGCCGAGAAGATTCGCATCGAACTCGAAATGCGTGGTCTTCACAAAGAGCCCGTTGGCATCGACATCATCGAATTGCCCGTTCTCTTTGCTTTGCAGAAGGAAGGAATCAAAATTGTCGATGGACAGGCCCTCATGTCGGAAGCGCGCCTCATTAAAACGCGCGACGAAATCAGTTTGCTAAATCACTCCGCCATGATGGTCGATGCTGCGTACGACGAACTCTATCGCGCCATGAAGCCTGGCATGAGCGAAAACCAGGCAGTGGGCCTGGTGAGCAAGGTGCTTTACGATCTCGGCTCAGAATATGTGGAAGCGGTGAATGCAATTTCAGGAGAGCGCTGCAATCCGCATCCCCACGTTTTCTCCGATCGCGTGCTCCGTCCTGGGGATCCCGTTTACTACGACGTTCTCCACTCTTACATGGGATACCGCACCTGCTACTACCGATGTTTCACTATCGGCTACGCCTCGCACGCAATGAACGACGCGTACAAACGGTGCCGGGAATATCTCGACGCGGCGATTGAACTCGTGCGCCCGGGGCGCACCACAGCCGAGATTGCCTCGGTGTGGCCGAAGGCTCAGGAGTTCGGCTTTGCGAACGAGGAAGCCGCCTTCGCGCTCCAATATGGTCACGGCATTGGGCTCGCCATCTGGGAGAAGCCGGTGATCAGCCGCCTGGTGTCGCTCGAGCATTCCTGCGAAATCAGGCCGGGTATGGTGTTCGCGCTGGAAACCTT
Organism: uncultured Acidobacteriota bacterium; assembly: GCA_963796095.1. Lineage (GTDB taxonomy): Bacteria > Acidobacteriota > Terriglobia > Terriglobales > Acidobacteriaceae > JABDBE01. The sequence continues at coordinate 68,226 of CAWCKL010000040.1, read as the reverse complement.
CTGGCCCTCGACCGATGGCTGGAGCGCCGCTCGCATCGAAGAAGAAATCGTCGTCACTGAAACTGGACACGAGGTCATCACGCGTTTCCCAGCTGAGGAACTTCTGGTTGCCGGTCGGCACTATTTCACGGTGGATGGTCCACTGCCCGCAATCCGCGAGACCGAATCCAAACCCAGCTCTCGCGTGCGCGAGATGATTGAGGCCAGTGCCAAGCGGGAAAGGGTGGGCGTAGTGGACTAGTAGGTTGCTCCCGACAAAACCATCCTTGTGTCATTCCGAGGAGCGTAAGCGATGAGGAATCTGGGTTTTCTCCAGCCAAGCTAAGAACCTAGATCCCTCGCTCTGCTCGGGATGACAAAAAGTGAGATTTTATAAATACCGAGATGAGGCAAGCCTCGTCTCTACCGGTAAATTATGGCGATCAGTGTCGTGATGCCCGCGCTCGAAATGGCCCAGGAAACTGGCAAGCTCATTTCCTGGCTGAAAAAAGAAGGTGACTCCGTTGCCAAGGGCGAGGCGCTTCTCGAAATCGAAACCGACAAGGCAGTGATGGAGATCGAATCGCCCGGCGACGGCGTCCTTGCTGGTGTGAAAGTTCAACCCGGAGCGGAAGTGCCGGTAGGCCGAACTATCGCCTGGATCGTGCGTCCCGGAGAAGTTCCCCCGACGGACGAAGTTGCCACCACGTCGGGAAGAAAAACAACTGCTGTTGTGCCCTCGGCGGGTTCACCAGCAGTATCCGTAAATCAAAGCGCTCAGTCTGCAAGCCCAGCCATTAAGATTTCCCCCAAAGCGCGACGTCTCGCAAGCGAACGTGGCGTCAATCTCGCGAATGTCCGAGGCTCGGGCCCTGGCGGAGAGATCCTCGCTTCCGACATTCTCGCTGCTGCAGAATCGAAAGCCGGATCATCGCCCCCTGTGGTCGAAAGCGGCGGCCCGATCGCCCGGCTGATGGCGGAACGCACAACCCAGAGCTGGACGACGGTCCCCCATTTCTTCATCGTCCGCGATGTAGACGCTGGCGCTCTGAACGACGCACGGCAAAAGCTAGCGCCAGAGATCGAACAATCGCGTGGACTGAAACTTACACACACCGATCTCCTGGCCGCACTGGTTGCGCGCGTGCTGCCGAAGCACCCTCGCATAAATGCAAGCTGGACCGGCGAGGGCGTTCGTACAAATGCCGAGATCAATATAGGTCTAGCAATGGTGGTGGACGACGGAGTGGTGGCGCCGGTGATTCACAATGCCGACAAGTCCAAGTTGGGTGAGATCGCGACGCAGCGACGCGATCTTACCGAACGCGCACGCGGCGGCAAGCTGCGTCCAGCCGACATGGCGGGTGGCAGTTTCACCATCAGCAACCTTGGAATGTTCGGCGTGGACGCATTCACCGCAATCATCATTCCACAACAAGCCGCGATTCTTGCGGTCGGACGTATTACCGACCGGGTCGTGCCCATCGACGGTCATCCGGCCGTCCGTCCTATGATGACCTTGACACTCTCAAGCGATCATCGCGTCGTAGATGGCGCACGGGCAGCCAAATTTCTCGAGGATCTGGCCGAGGCAATCGGCAACCCACGGCAATGGCTCGGCTCATAAGGTGATGTTCCGTCGGCATGACCCGTGCCGCTGTCACGGCGTGGCGCCGGGGTCGTTGACTCCGACCCAACGCAATGCCTCTTGCCGGTCGGCGAAAGCGCGCATCTGAATCAGCTTGCCGCCACGAAACGTATAGACGTCGGCAAGGCGCACATCCTGCCATTCGTTGCCGCCCTTCGCTCGAACTCTCGCGTGAACAAATACGACGATCCGATTGCCGGCGGTGATAAACCGTTCCGGCTCACTGCTTACTTCAGCCCACGCGGCTCGTGACTGGGTCAAATAGTGCTTCGCGGCCTCCCGCCCAGGGTACGTGCCACCGCCGGGAAATTCCGCCGGTTCGGTCCATTCGATCTCCGCATCGAGCGGTTCCACCGCTGCGTCCATATCCCCACGGTTGAATGCGGCATATGCGCCTCGAAGCGCACTGATAGCCTGCCCTGCCCCGACCGTGCTTTCCACATTCGTCTCCTTTCGCGCTCCGCTACATCCACTGAGGCACATCATTGAAATAATAGCGGAGAATGTCAGTAGTCTGGTCATGCCCGCAAGTGCTCTGAACTCGCGCCTCATTCACTTTATCACTGCAATCTCCGCTGGTTTAAGGACAATCTAGCAACGCACAAGCAAAACAAAAATGCAACCACCAGGTTGCAGTTTGTGTCGCGCTTCAGCTAATATGCAACCTGGAGGTTGCATTAAGTGAACCATCAGATTGAGAAGCGCATTGAACTAAAAGCCCCGGTTTCTCGCGTCTGGCGTGCATTGACGGACTACCGTGAGTTTGGCCAGTGGTTTCGCGTGAAACTGGACGGTCCGTTCGTGCCGGGTCAGATCGTGTGCGGCCAGATTACGTATCCTGGCTATGAACACGTCAAATGGGAGGCCGTGGTGCAGAAAATGGAGCCGGAACGGCTGTTTTCCTTTACCTGGCATCCTTATGCTGTCGACTCCAAGATAGACTACTCGAAAGAGACGCCCACGCTCGTCGAATTCAGACTGGAGAAGACTTCGAAAGGCACACTTCTTCTGCTCACCGAGTCCGGCTTCGACAAGATCCCCAGCGACCGCCGCCTGGAAGCATTCCGCAGGAATGACGGTGGTTGGACAGAGCAGATGAAGAACATCGAAAACCATGTCGCACAAACGTCGTAGCCGCGTGGCCGCCAGGCGGCAGCCTCGTGCACCCGTATTTGCCGCGCTGGGCGACGAGACGCGGCTATTGTTGGTTGCGAAGCTCTGCGGCGGGCACCCTTACTCGATCTCTCAGCTGACTAAAGGTTCGAAGCTGACCCGGCAGGCGATCAGCAAGCATCTTCGAGTGTTGGAGAGCGCAGGATTTGTGCGCAATGTCCATGCGGGTCGGGAGAGCCGGTTCGAATTCGATCCGAGGCCGGTTGAGGAAATCAGGGAATACGTGGATCTCGTCTCCGCGCAATGGGATCAGGCGCTGTCTAGGCTAAGGTCGTTCGTCGAGCATTGAGATTTCGCTCCGGGCATGTCGGCCGTCAGGGCAACCAGCGCAAACGCGAACGGGGAGTCGGATCGAGAACGACCAACTCTGGTGTCGCTCTGATCAAGCCGGTCGCGGAAAGCGACTGGCGAGAGCGCTCGGCCAGCGGGTTGAACTCGTTTTCTAACCAAGTAAGGGCCGTCGGTTCGGAAGGGCAACTGGGGATAGTTATTGGGCACGTCAAGTGTGACCAGGACGCCAGTTTCACGCACGCCGGCGGCCCGATAGCCGGCAAACGTCGGCTCGGCTGCGTTGTGCCCTTCGTAGCTCAAACCATATGGATTCGTTCGAATTCATCGCTCAGTGTTGCTGAATGCATCGTTCGTGCAAGAGATCCGCCCGTGCGCCACGGGAGAGTACGAGCTTCGCTTGAGGTGCGGAAAAGAATACACCGTCACCCGCACTTACAAGAAAACCTCAGGTCGCTTGCAGAGTTCTGGATCGGAACTGGAACCTTTCTTGATGACTGAAGGCCGAGCCATACGGCGGCACGGTTGAAAGATTCAGATCAAATTATCCCTTCGCGGACGCTAGAGGTTACGGAAAAACTCCGTGCGGTTGGAGTTTTGAAAGGGCACGGCTTCCCAGCCGTACCGTAAGTCTTGGAAAACGATGTACGGCAGGGCTTGAAGTGTGCGCGTGAGAACTCGCTATCAGGAAATTCGGGGGGACGAAATGCGCGAAAATCCAGCCCCGGAGGGGGTGGAGCGCCAACCCGCCTCAACCCTGGCAGCAGATGAAGGTACGAACGGCCGCGCAAGAAATGTTCCGCAGCCGTGCCGTCACAAACCCCTCAGTGAAACTTTGGAACCGCATTATGCCCATTTTCAATGCAATCCGAGCTTAGTGCTCGGTGACGTCCAGGTTTGCGGGAATCGACTTGAGGTACTGCACCAGCTCTGCTTTTTCATCATCTGCGAGTCCTAATCGTAAACAAGAGTCATAGTGATTTACCACGTCGCGAATCGTCGCGAAGCGGCCATCGTGGTAAAAACCACCCTTAGCGTGAGTCCATAGTCCCGCCAACGGCGCAGTGCGGTAACGGTGGTCCGGAGCACGATTCGCCTGAAAGCCGTCAATGCAGACTTCCTTCGGAGTGTGCAGGTTCCAACCGGAGTCGGTGAATGTCCCCGGTTGATGGCAGTTGCTGCACTGGGCTTTGCCCGAAAAAAGGACAAGCCCACGCTTGGCAGCGTCCTTGTTGTAACTGTCGGGCGGAGGCGCAGGGGCGGGAATCGAGAGTTGGTACTGGTGCAGTCCAGCGAGTTTGGCGCTAATCATGTCGTTATGGCTGTGCAGGCGACCGAAGTGGTTTTTCGCCGCAATGGGAAATTGTTTTGCGTTGTCCAATCGCGGATCATAAAAATTTCCCTGGCCGTGCATCTCCAGGTTTGCCACGAATGCATTCCAGTACGGCACCGATCCCCATCCTGTCCAAGTATGCAGGTTCACACCGGCCAAGCCGAATGCAGGAGGGATGAGTGTAGCCGCCGACTTACCGTCCGGGCGAAACGCCTTGCCGTCCATGAAGAGTTCGGCATCGAACTTGCCCGGTCCCCAACTGGCTAACACCTTCTGGACTGTCTGAACATCGACTCCCAGCAAGTCTGCGATGGGATCTAGATTCGGAGCGAGCCCCACAACCGCTCCCACATTGAGATCACGATTTGCCCAGCCGTCGAGCCGATGACCGATCCCAGGCACGAGCGAATTGTCCACCGTGGAATGGCAAAGAGCACACTGGATTCCAACCGAACTAAGACTGCCATCGCTCTTGAAGTGGCCGGTCACTCCGACCACAGAATTCAGCGATAGCAGGGCCAAGGTCACAGCGGGGTCGTTGAGATTGACTTTGCCGTGCTTGATTTCTTCCTGGAGTTTCTTGGGCAGGGCGTCGACATCGACTTTCAAGCCCGCTGCCAGCGCTTCGGCCGGGCTCAGACCGGGTCCCACTCCGCCGAATTTGCTGCCCTCAATCGCCTTATGGAGGTGCAGTTGCCCGCCCCACCAGGTTTCATCGCCAAACGTAGAATAACGAAAAGTCTCCCTACCCTCTTCACTCAAGGAATGGTTATGTTGCGTGATGAGGTTGTCGAAGTACGAGCGCAGGCGGGATTCTGCGCGCACGTTGAACGTGAAGATGAGTAAAGTGAAAGTGATCAGAGGAACGAATAACAGCAGCAGGATTCTTTTCATTGACGAGGTCCTCACCTTTCGGGTTGGTTTGAGAGTGTCTAGCCCATTCAATGCTTCAACGGTCGCTGCTGATGGATGATGCAAGTGTCGGACAGAGCGCCTTTGGTGAATCAGCCCATTCGTGCTTCGGCATTCAACGAATGTCATCGCATAAGGACTGTTCGCACCAACAGCGAATCTGGCTCAGTTATAAGAACAGAGTGCGCAGATCGAAATTAGATACGAAAGGGAAGAAAAGTTTTGAATTTACCGTTCCCGCGGATGAGAAAACTGTGGCAGCCGACAAAAACTGGGCGGGACGAGACGTTTCGAGTGGTGCTCCTCGAAGCTACGATGGGACATGCTGGGCGCTCTGCGCTGCGAGTCGCGCGAGAACGTTCTGCACAACACGATCGCAACGAACCCCCATAAATGGAAATGCACTGCGTGCGTTTGTACCGACGCGCCCGACAATCCAACCTCGTGCTATCGAACGGCCTCGATGCAAGCGAATCTTCACATTCTCTTCTGTAAGGTCGAGCGCAGCAGCCGTCTCTGAAGTGCTCAAACCTTCGACGTCTCGGAGCATCATTACGATGCGGTACTGTTCCGGAAGATCAAGCAATGCCTCTTCCAGCAACTGAGAGAGTTCTGCCCTGGACGCGCTTTCCTCTGGATCAGGCGAAGTTCCGACCATGTTCATAGAAATATCCCCATCGTGGGCAGAGTCGTCCAGTTGCTGGTTGCGGTTGCGCAGACGGAGGCGGCTGAGCGCTTCGTGGACCGCAATTCGAGTCAACCAGGTTGAAAAAAGTGCGCGTCCAGCAAATTGCTCAAGATGCTCATAGGCGCGAACGTAAGCATCCTGCATTACGTCTTCAGCTTCGGTGTCATCACGCAGGATGGAACGCGCGACACGGTAAAGCCGCTGGTTGTACCGCCGCATAATGATCTCGTACAAAACAGTATCGCCGGCTCTAACCCGATGGACGATCTCCTCGTCGCTCCAGGCTTCGGACCTCGTTTTCTCGAGCGTTGCGATGATTTCCATAGCTCTACTCATTAATAGAGCCCAAAGATCAAAAAAGGGTTACACACCTGGTTGAAAAATAAGGTCTGACCTTAGGTAAAGGGTGCGCTGGATCCAATTACGGACTCGTGGCTCTGTTAAGTAGGGGACAAGAATGACAGATTTCGATGACCGCCTGAATACTAGCTGGTGGGTACTGAGAATCGGTTTGGGAGTCGGACCTATCATTACCGGTACCGACAAGTTCTTCAACAAATTGACCGATTGGGGGATGTATCTGAGCCCCGTTGTGACGAAAATTGTGCCAGTAAGCGCCGCAACCTTCATGCACATCGTGGGGGCGATCGAAATCATCGCCGTGCTTGGTTGTTCTCAGCCGTTGGACGAAGGTTGGAAGTTATTTGGTGATGTTTTGGCTGCTTGGAATCGCTGTCAACTTGTTGACCACCGGCATGTTCTATGACCTGGCTATGCGGGATGTAGAGATTGCTCTGGGCGCGTTCGTGCTATCTCAACTGACCGCCGTGCGAGAACAGCAATCGACGGAAGCGAAAACGGCAGTGCGAAATTCGCGGCTTGCAACGACGCGATAACACGATTCACGGATGGAACTCTAATTGGGAGGATACAATGCGGAAACTTGCATCGTTTTGTTTGCTTCTGGGGCTGTGTGCAATACCGGCCCTCGCCATGGCTGCAGGCGGCGATCTGTTCGAATGCAGTGCTGCGCTCTCTCCAATTCAGAAACGTCGCTGGGGAGGTTACGTTCTGGAACTCGCCGTCCGGCAAGCGCTTCTCCCAGATCATCACCAGGCGGTTGGCGTTGGGGTGGGGCAGAGGACGGATGAGCACCGCGTTCACCACACTGAAAATCGCGGTGTTGGCCCCGATTCCCAGGGCGAGCGTGATCACCGCCACGGCCGTGAAACCTGGCTTGTTGCGCAGCTGCCGCAGCGCATTGCGAACGTCTTGCAGCAGACCGGTCATCTCAGTTTGGTCCTCCTACTCGTACCTGGCAAAGCAAGACTCTGACCAATCTACTCCAGAAGTTAACCCCTTGGTTGCAAAGGAAAGAGGGAATACCGTTGCGGAAGCGAAGCGGATCATTACTGTCCGCCCACGGACAGTCGATGTTCGGAAGCGAACAAGGACAATCAGTCTCCTGGGTTTATGAGACTGGTTCTAGTCGTGCGACTCGCCAGCGATGTCGGTTGCCGTTGAGTGGCTTAATTTGCACGGCGAGTTTTATCGGGACTGTACCCACAGCCACCACCCTGCAGCCCGCCATCGCTAACGACAAGGTCCGCGTCTTGGCGAACTACAGGAGCAACCAGTATTCGCTGTGATATCACCACGAAAGGGACACCGCTTGTTCGACATATCCCACCCCCGAGGGAAACTGCACGCGGAGTTGAGCAGAATTAGCCGATACCTCTGCTCCCTCGGTTCGCAGGCGAATACTTGGGTCGTTCACGCGAAGGAACAGAGTTTGATAGCTATTGGCGGGAGCGGACAATCGCAGCCGCAAAGAGCGTGGAGACTCTTGCTGATTGAGCACCTTCATTTGCGAAGTAACTGCTCCTGCTTCGGGCAAGCCGTGTGCGATACCCAACTCCACAGCAGGTAGCGGGATTCGCAACTCTCCATTCGCTATTCTTGCTCCAGCCGCGCGCGATTGCAGCTTAATGTTTTTCGATCCTTCACCGCCGATGCGTATTGACAGGACCGATCCATTGCGCCGCGCTTCGACACCGATACGCGACTGGCCCACAGGCACTCCCATGATCTTCGCCTCATCCCACTGCGCAGGCAATCTCGGAGTAACCGTAAGCTTATTCTCGCCGGCGCTCCATTCCAATCCGAACATTCCCCGCACGGTTGGTGTGATCACCATCGCTGAAGACCAAAGCTGATGCGAGGTGCTGCGACCAAGCCATCGAAAGAACTCGCCAGAGAGCAACTCTGTGACTGCGCCCAAGTCCTGTGCCCAAGTAAGGTCTGCATTTTGCATGAGGTGAGCGTACCCGGCTAGGCTGCGACCATTGCGATACTCGGAAAGCGAGATCCATCCGGTGAAGAGCGGCCACACACTCCCTTGGTGATAGCTGATGGGATCGTAGAAGCTCACGCTGGGGCTCAAATCACGCGTGCCCCAATCGGTGGAGAACTCTTGCGATGCCCATCGCGTTAGCATTCCGCCGGAGCGCGACAAATTGAAGGTGCCATCCCAGGCCGCCACCGCAGGATAAATCGTAGGGCTCGTGTCCAGTGTTCCATCAGCATTTCGGCTGAACGCGTAAAAATCGGCTTCGGGCAGGAAATACTCTTTTTCCAACTGCTGCGCGATATGCCCTGCCCGCTTCTTCGCCTCTTCGGCCAATTGCGATTGGCCGGTCACCTTGGCGATGTTGGAGAAAGCTGTACTGGCTTGCTGATCGAGAGCAGCCAGATAGATCTCTTGATGCGGCATTTGGTGAAACCAGGATTCGACCCACCCCGATCCCTCAGTATTTTCGTAAATTCCGTCCCCATCGGAGTCGTGCGAGCGCTCGAAGTCCCAAGCCTTTTGGAGCGAATCCCAGTGCGTCTTAAGAAATCCCACGTCCCCGCTGATCTGAAGATAGTCGTTGGCCGCCATGAGCAACAGCGGCGTAGCATCCGATGAAGCATACGGATATGGAAGACTCTTCCAGTCCACAAGGCTGGCGGTCTGAGCCCATTCGTGCATGATCTTTCCCTCAGGACTCTGCCGGCGCAGCAGAAACTCGAATTGGTCGCGCGATAGCTGAAAGTCGCCATATGAATTTACCGCGTACAGAGTCCACAGCGCGTCTCGCCCGAAGTACCAGCCAAATCCCGGTCGCGCAGAATCGCCTGAGCCGTAGAATCCAGCCACCAGCGCCGTTTCCTTGGGAGCTGTCGCCGTCTGCACCTTGAGTTGATCGATGGATACCTCCGCCCAGGCAAATGCATCGTCGAATTGCTTGTCGGGAGTCTCTAGGATCAGATGCTGCGACAAAAACTTCTTGTAATAGGCTCCGGTCTCCTCGTATAAAGATTGAAATACTCGCCCGATCTCGTCCAGATTCCGTGCCAGAACCGTCGTATTTGAGTCTTCGACTGAATCCGCTGTGGCCAACAGCAATGGAAACAGTTTGTTGCCATCGTGAGCAGGGTCGAAATGCAGAACAAGTTGCAGCGGATACGCCTTCGGACGCTCCTGGTACGGAGCTAGGATACCGGGTTCAGCGCCGGGCATTTCGACCGCAGCCACATGATCAGGAAAATTTAAGTGCAGCACATAAAATCCGCCGGCAGCCGTTTTCACCCATTCAGGAGACGGGCGATCGTCGGACAAAGCTGGCCACATGCGTTTCATCTCGGGAGTGAATTCGAAAGTAAACGTGACCGGCCGCAGGGCCTCAACCTGAAAGAATGCCAAAGCCCCTGCTCCGTTGGGTGCGTTGCGTGGCGCAAAAAGAACTTCCCGCAAGGTAAAATTCGCGTGCGAGAACGTGATGGTCGTGTGATCGGGCCGCACTTCGATCACCGCCGCGTGCTCGTTCACATCAATGGGCACGGGGTAGTCCCACATCTCCGCGCTGATACGAAGGTTGCTAAGAATCTTCCATGGGAAGATCCATGCCTCGAAAGAACCGTCCTGCCTGCCGAGGATTGCCCCTCGCGGTCCAACGACGCTAAACGGTTTCGATGGCACCGCTTCCCGCACAATCTTGAGCGGCACGCTGTTTTCAAATGGAAAGTTCGCCAAGGCTGGAGGTCGATCGATCGCCTGGCCACTCGACTGCGGAATCGCGAAGCTCAAGAACAACAGCAGAAACACTGCAGGAGAAGTTGCATTCATCGACGCTCCCTATGGAAGTATGCCTGACTACTGAGACGCCGTCGCCGGTTGAATTGCGTCCGCCATGCGATTGACTTTCTCGGGCGGCAGCGAATGCAGCAGCTCAACAAAAGCGGCGTTGGTCCAACCAAATCCAACTACGTTTGCGGTATATCCCGCCTTGACGTGGTTTTCCGACGACCGACTGACAACGTTGTACTTCTCGCGAATCGTCCGATCGCGCGCGAAATTTTCCAGCACCGTAGAAAGAAACTCAGTCGAGACTCGGTTCGCCTCCGCGTTGTGCCCATAGCGGCGCATACCCTCCACTGCCAGGAGTTCGATCGGCGCCCAGCCGAAAGGATAGTCCCACTGGCCTTGCGTCTCCTCCACGCTCGTGGCGATGCCGCCAGCTCTTCCAAATGTACTCAGGTTTTTCACGACGGCACGCGCTCGCTCATCGGTCGCCAGTCCAGCCCACAGCGGGTAGAAGGTAGTCGCGTAACGATAGCTCGATTTCTGCCCATTTTCGAAGTCGTAATCAAAAAAAAGCCCTGCTTCTGGTCCCATAAGTATTTTTGCACCGGGCGCCTGCGTGCCTCCGCCAATCTTTGCCATTGAACCGCGTCGGAGCTCTTGCCCAGCAACCGGCTCATCTCTTCCAAGTCTCGCTCCGTCTTGAAGAGAAGACTGTTTAGGCAAACGGGAGCGTAATGGTGAGTGGCAGCGCCGTACGGCCCGAAGCGGAATGAAACATCGAATCCTGACTCGCGCATTGATCGGTCACCCTTATAGTAGTCCGGCTTCAGCTTGATGAGGTGCTCAGGCTCGCACGATGGCTGCAATTGCGCCGCGTCGCAGACTCGCACCGCGTAAGCCGAACCCGATGCTCTGCCGCCGGAAGCATCAACAGCCTCGCCTTGGTAAGCGGGAATTGTGGGATGAAAAAGAAAATAAGCGGCTACCTGCCGATAGATTTCGTTTTCGTCCTGCAAAGCCTCCATCGCAGGTCCCTCGCCGAAATCGTAATAACGGGAAAGACCCGTGCTGCCGGCCAGATGTGGATCTTGCGTCCACATGCCGTGATCCCGTTTCACATACGAGTAGGCCGTCTCGAGCCAAGCGCCGTCGTCTTGCCCGGCCGCTTTTTGTGCCTCATGGACTGCCATGACCATCGAACTGAGAAATGGAGGCTGGGAGCGCGTCAGATAGTAAGTGCGATTGGCATTGAGAACGGCGAAAGCCTGACGCTGGCACCACTCCTATGACCGGCTTTGGCATTCCTAACGCCAACCTGACCGGCCCCCAAGCTGACTTCACATCGGGGGCTTTCTGCTGAACCAAACGCCATCGAGTTCTTCGGCCAACGACAATGGCGGATGTTCTACTACGGCCAAGATACGTGGCGGTTAACTTCGAAGCTGACTTTAAACTACGGCCTGCGCTGGGAAGTATATTTCCCTGAGTATGTGAACGGCAAGGGAAATGGCGGATTTGCCAACATTGTGCAGGGCATCGACCGCGTTGCCGGTTACGGACCATACGGACTTAATGGCAACATTGCCAACGACTGGCATTACTTCGCGCCACGTGTCGGCTTCGCTTATCAATTGCGGGAAAAAACTGTTCTCCGTATGGGTTACGGCCGCAGTTATGACATGGGCGTTCTTGGCTCTAATTTCGGGCACACGGCTACCCAAGCCCTGCCGGTGCTTGCGGCTCAACTAGCCGTGGGTCCCAGCCAAAATTTCCCCGCGTTCACACTCGCACAGGGGCCACCGATTTTCGTTTTTCCAGCTATCCCAGCAAACGGAGCATTTCCCGTGGCGGGGCCGAACTGTTACCAAAACCCGGTCATCGTTGGAGGCCAAAACACGCAGCTCTGCGTACAGCCGCACATCCGTCCGACTTTCCAACGCCTCCCTGAACTCGATGCTTGGAACGCCACGATTCAACATCAGCTCACCAATACGATGACGCTGGAAGTCGGCTACATCGGCAACAAAGGCACGCATGTGTTTCCCGGTGACGGCCCAACTTACAACGCGAATCCTCCGTCAATAGTCGGCTACCCGACCGTTCCCCAGGTACAGCGCCGACCGCTCTATAACAGGTTCAGCTATCCAGGCTACATTGATCCAAGCACAGGCACGACGTTGATGTGCTGCTCCACCGATTAGGGAAACTATCTGGGGAGCGACTCTAGCAGCAACTATAACGCCTTGCAGGTTAAGGTTGAGAAGCGGTTTTCTCACGGCCTTCAATTTCTCTCTCACTACACCTTTGCTCACGCCTACAAGTACGACAACAGCTACTACGCAATTTCACCGGGAATCGCCTATCGTCCCGACGACTAGGTCCGCAACCAAGTGTGGGTAAACAACGTGGTGTATGCGCTGCCCTTGGGTCGAGGCCAGCCTTTCGGAGGGGGAGCGGGACGGGCTGAGAACCTGGTCATCGGAGGCTGGCAGATCAGCGGGACGACTACTTGGGGCAGTGGCTTGCCTTGGACACCAAGCTTCAATGAATGCGGCACCGAGGAGGATGTGTCAATTTGCCGTCCCAACAAGGGAACCGGATCATTCCACACTGGCGCGGGTTCCTTCAATCCTGTTACCCACGTGGTGCCCTTCTTTACCCCGGTACCCGATATATCGTCACTAGATTGGGGGTCCCTTCGGCGACCCAGGAGTGGGGCATCTGGGGAACATCGGTGTCTTCAGCTACCGCGGACCGCGGGGGTCGTCTACGCCGATGCGTCGCTCTTGAAGAACTTCGGGGTTACGGAACGGGTGACGATCCAATTCCGCATGGATGCTTTCAACGTGTTCAACCACCCTGTTCTGGGCTTCAACAACAATCAGGGTGGCAGCGGACAATGCATCGATTGCCCCGGCAACGGCAACATCACGAATATCGAAGAGGATGCTTCTCCCGGCTCTGCCACTGGCATGCGCCAGCTTGAGTTCGCGCTGAAGTTAATATTCTGAACGATTCGCGGAGTCTCTGCCGGAAGGAGTCATCTTTGCTCCTTCTGCTTATAGATCGCAGCTATTGTGCCGGGGATCGTAAGCTTGACCCGCGCGGGCCTATCCCCTACGATGCGGAGAGGTCATGCTCTCCGCTTGTATAAACCTCTCTCACTTCAGCGCTCCGCCGCGATGCTCGTCTGGATGGTAGCTCTGCTGCCTGTAGTTTCCCAGGCACAACAATCAACGTCGCCGGTACCGCCTCAGCCCGCGGTTAATTTCGTTGACATCGCCGAAAAAGCCGGCCTGACGTTCACCAACGTCTTCGGCGGCGTCACAGCGAAAAAATACATCATCGAAACCACCGGAACCGGCGTAGCCATCTTTGACTACGACAACGACGGATGGCCCGACATCTTCTTTGTCAACGGCACAACTCTAGAAGGATTTCCCAACCGCAAAGCTCCGACCAACCATCTTTACCGCAACAATCACGACGGAACCTTCACCGACGTAACCGCCCAGGCGGGTCTAATAGCCACAGGCTGGGGCCAGGGCGTGTGTGTGGGCGATTACGACAACGACGGATGGGAAGACCTCTACGTCACCGCTTACGGGAAGAACCGTCTGTACCACAACCAGCATGGAGTGTTCACCGAGGTCGCAGAGAAGGCCGGGGTTGCAGGATCAGGCAAGGCCTGGGGCTCAGGCTGCGCTTTCGTAGATTACGACCGCGACGGCCATCTAGATCTGATCGTAGCCAACTATGTGGATTTCGATCTCTCCACCACCCCCGCGCCCGGAGAGCGAACGTCCTGCATCTGGAAAGGCACGCCGGTGATGTGCGGCCCACGAGGCCTGCCCGGCGCCAAGAACATTCTCTACCACAACCGCGGCAACGGCACCTTCGAGGACGTCACCACCAAAGCCCACATTGACCAGACCAACGGTCATTATGCCTTCAGCGTTTCTACCCTCGATTACGACGACGACGGATGGCCCGACATTTATGTAGCCTGCGACAGCACTCCGAGCATCCTCTATCACAACAATCGCGACGGCACGTTTACCGACGTAGCCGTCACTGCCGGCGCCGCCTTCAACGAAGACGGCCGTGAACAAGCCGGCATGGGCACGACCATAGCCGACTACGACGGCGACGGCCGCCTCGACATCTTCAAGACCAACTTCTCCGACGACACCTCGACCCTCTACCGCAACAATGGCGACGGCACTTTCACCGACGCGACCTTCGTCGCCGGCCTGGGATTACACACCAAGTACCTGGGCTGGGGCACGATGTTCTTCGACTTCGACAACGACGGCTGGCCCGATCTGATTCTGGCCAACGGACACGTCTATCCCGAGGTCGACAAATATCACCTCGGCAGCAGCTACCAGGAGCCTCGAATCCTCTATCACAACAATGGCAACGGCACGTTCACCGACATCTCAGACTCGGCGGGCGCAGGCATTACAACCGCCTCGTCTTCCCGAGGCCTCGCCGTAGGCGATCTCTGGAACGATGGCCGCATCTCCGTAGTCGTAAGCAACATGAACGCCCAGCCCAGCCTGCTGGTGAATCAGGTCCGCTATCCAAACCACTGGATCGCATTCAAGACGGTGGGAACCGCCTCCAACCGCGACGGAATTGGCGCGCGGATCACGATCCACGCAGGCAAGCGAATCCTGGCCGACGAAACACGCAGCGGATCGAGTTACGTCTCCAACAACGACATGCGCGTCCATTTCGGGCTGGGCACAGCCACCAAAATAGATTCGGTCGCGGTCCGCTGGCCCAACGGAAGACTGGAAACCTTCGACGATCTGTCAGTAGACGTCATTCATATTTTGAAGGAGGGTTCTGGAACCGCCGCGGGAGCTGATGCGAAGAAACAATGATCATTGACTCGCCATCCGACAACCGTGGGGCGAAATCGTAAGGGAAAAGCCTGCCCTACTTGAACTGTACGTGAAGCTGGCGGAGTCCAATCTGGTCAGCGGCAGTCCCAGCGTTCAACAGCACGATGCGTACCACGCAATCGCCGTTCGCTCCGGTCGGCAGGCCTTGCCAGCCACTTGAGTAAAGTCCGTTTGGCGTTGTCACAGGTACTTCTCCCGAGAGCGCGAACCAGTTCGTTCCGTCTGGCGTGTACTCGGCTTGAGCATAGCTTCCGCTCGACAGAGCCGATGGCCCGATCGTGACCACGAGGCGGACTGACGTCGCATTGAACATGTCGATCTGATCGCGATCGAATGAGCCTCCGACTTCAACTGTGCCCACACCCGCTTTGTACCCGGTCCCATAATAGAAACTGTAGTCGGACGGAGCGGCTGTAGTTCCCGGTGCCCCCTGTGGACCAGCCGGACCCTGCACTGCGGTGGGTCCCGCAGGTCCGACTGCTCCCGCCGGGCCAACCGCTCCCGCTGTTCCTGCCGCGCCCGTCGTTCCTTGCGGACCAACCGGTCCGACCGCCCCGGTCAGACCAACTGCTCCCGCCGCCCCCGTCGCTCCCGCCGGACCAATGGGCCCGACCGCACCTGTCGTTCCTTGAGGACCAATCGCCCCAGTGGTTCCCGCGGTGCATACTTCGCACGACAGGGGGTGCTTCTATGCACAGAATTGCACTGTTTATGGTCGTTGCCCTGCTTGGCGTCAGCGTCGGTCATTCCAGTACGCCGGCTGCCGACTGGGCGATCAACGCCACTGCAATTGAGGCGTGTAGCTGTCCACACTTCTGCGTGTGCTATTTCAACGCGCATCCAGCAGCTCACCACGAGGGTGGCAAGACCGAACACTTTTGCAAGTTCAACAACGCGTAAAAAATCAATAAGGGACATTACGGCAACGTCGATCTCACAGGCGCCAAGATATGGCTAAGCGGCGATCTGGGCGGCGACTTCTCGCAGGGCCAGATGGACTGGGTGGTCGCGACCTTCGACAAAGGCACGACTGCTGAACAAAGACAAGCCCTTGGGGGAATCCTGGGGCACGTATTTCCCGTGAAATGGAAATCATTCCAAACCGCCCAGGGCGATATCGACACGTGGACCTTCGATAAAGACCAAGCCCATGCGACGCTCAACGGCGGCAAGACAGCTGAGATCAAGCTAAAGCGTTTTCAAGGGATCACCGACGACCCCGCGGTGCTGAAGAACGTGAAGTACTGGGGCACCCCGCGCAACGATGGTTTCGTGATGATGCCCAACGAGCTGGAGACATACAAAGAAGGCCCCAAGGCCTACGAATTCAAAGGAACGAACGGCTTCATGCTCACCGTCGACATGACGTCAAAAGACGTCCCCGCGTCGAAAGGCTCTTCGATGGCCTACTGACAAGTGTTTCCACTTGTGGCCTGATGCGTCAGAATCCTTCTGACGCATTTTATTGGTGTGCCGAGCATGCTCGACAGCTTGGAGGTGAAAGTCCTCGACCCAGTCTGATGGAGACGAAGGGTTAGCGAAGCGCAAGGGTGAAATAACACCCGCCGCGAGGCGGGGCCTGAAAGAAGCGTGGAGCAAAGACACGAGCCGATGAACAAGAACCGGATAGGAGGCCTACGGTGGCGGGCGAGCGAGCCAATGATTGCGAAGCCCATATCCATCAAGCTCACTGGTGGTAGATCCGGCGGTTGCGTGTTGAAGGCGGTCGAACTTACCTCGGGAGATCTGAGGCATGTCACACAACGTGACGGAGGGTGAAGAGATTCATCCGGACCGTGCCGCAGAAGTCAGCAGAGGGCAAAGTAGGTCATGCAGTGGGCAAGGTCATTGAGGCACTCCAATGCCGAAAGGCGGAGAAACAGATAGGCCGAGCCGGGAACGATGATCGAAGGCCCGAACGGTACCCCACAAGGGGAATAAAGGGAATGGCAAGTAAGCGGCGCGACGCATGAGCGAACGGCGGCAGAAAAACCGGCCCGAACCAGAGGTGCTGGCCTTTCCGGCGGAAAGTAGGAGTGATGCTCCGAACACCGCCGAGAAAGGGACCGAAACGCCCATGGCGAAGCGCACGTCGGAAAGCCTGGCTGGAACCGAACGACTGATGGAAGAAGTCTGCGAGCTGGAAAACTGCAAGCAGGCATTACAACGAGTCAAGGCGAATAAAGGGAGTCCGGGGGTAGACGGGATGACCGCCGACGAACTCGCGGCGTACCTGAAGCAGCATGGGCTAGAGATCGGGGAACAGCTACGAAACGGAACCTATCAACCGCAGCCGGTAAGGCGGGTGGAAATCCCGAAGCCGGACGGCCAGGGAGTGCGCAAGCTAGGCATTCCTTGTGTGCTGGACCGGTTTGTCCAGCAAGCGGTGCTGCAGGTTCTGCAGAAGCGCTGGGACCCGACGTTCTCCGAACACAGCCACGGTTTTCGACCGGGGCGCAGTGCGCGGCACGCGGTGCACGAGGCGCACGAGGCGCAGCAGTATATCGCCGCAGGGTACCGCTGGGTGGTGGATCTCGACTTGGAAAATTTTTTGATCGAGTTAACCACGACCGTCTGTTAGCAGCGGTGGCCAAGCGCGTGGCCGACAAGCGAATGCGCAAGCTGATCCGAGCGTTTCTGGAGGCCGGTGTAATGGAGGATGGATTGGTGAGTCCGGTGGATGAGGGCACGCCTCAGGGCGGTCCGCTTTCACCGTTGCTCAGTAATCTGGTGCTGGACGAACTGGACCGGGAGTTAGAGCGGCGTGGTCACCACTTCGTGCCTTATGCCGACGACTGTAACATTTACGTGGGCAGCGAACGAGCGGGACAGCGAGTGATGGAGAGCGTTACGCGCTTCATCACGCACCGACTCAAGCTCAAGGTGAATCAGGCGAAGAGCGCCGTGGCTCGACCGAGGCAAAGAAAGTTTCTCGGATTCAGCTTCACCGGCGAACGGGAACCTAGGCGGCGGATCGCGCCCAAGGCCATCGCTCGCTTTAAGGAGAGGATTCGGGAACGGACACACCGAACCGGCGGCATCAGCCTACGGCAGATGGTCAAGGAGATTACCACCTACCTGCGGGGATGGCTCGGGTACTTCGGTGATTGCCAAACGCCCTCGGGGTTGCAACGCCTTGAAACGTGGTTACGCCGCCGACTCCGGTCGGTAGTGTGGAAGCAGTGGAAGCTCGGACGAACCAGGTTCCGCGAACTTCGCAAACGGGGCGTGAACAAGGACCTGGCGGCGCAAACCGCCGGCAGTCCTCACGGCCCGTGGCGGATCGCGAACTCGCCCGCCCTTACCATTGCTTTGTCTAATGCCTACTTCGCGGGGCTTGGACTTCTGCCCATGGCCGTGCGGTCTTAGCTTAATCCGCCGAACCGCCGGATGCGGACCCGCATGTCCAGGTGGTGTGGCAGGGGAGGAGAGGCGACTCTCCCCCCTATGCCGATCGTCCGTGTAGGTCGTAGCGCGTACTTATTTCGGCGACTTCCCACTCGCCCCGCCGAATTCCACCGTGCGCACAATCCCCTCGCCCTCTTTCACGTAAACCAACTGATTGGCCTTGATGTTCTTCATCGTATCTACTTGTCCGCTGGGCCAGTGAATCTCGAGCAACTCCACCTTCTCAGCTTTGCCCATGCCAAAGTGGATTCGTAGATCATTCTGCGAAATGTAACTGCCGCCGCTGCGCACTTCATCGATCTGCTGATGAGGTTTGGTCTCATCCGGCGGGTGCGTGACGCACTTCAGACGAGTTCCGATGCCGCTGCGGTTCGATTTGGTTCCGATGGTGCGGACCTTGATCCAGTTGTGGTTTAAACGAGAGTCGCAGCGCAAAAGCTGCGGCAGGCCGTTGATGGTATTGACCACGACATCGATATCACCGTCGTTGTCGAAGTCGCCAAACGCGCAGCCGCGCGAGGCGCTGGGCGTGGAAATGCCAGCCCCGGCATTCAGCGAGACATCCTCAAAATGCCCGTTGCGCTGGTTGCGATACAGCAGCTTCCGCTGAGCGTAGCCGGCTTCGGTGCGCAACTGTTCGACCTCGGGATAAACGTGGCCATTGCAAATCAAAATGTCAGGCCAACCGTCATTATCGAAGTCGAAAAATCCGCAGCCCCAACCCAGGTACTGCGTATGCATGCCCAATCCAGCGGTAAAAGTAGCGTCGTCAAACTCCCCGCCGCCGCGATTGTGGTAGAGCGATGGCGTGTCTCCGGCAAAGTTAGTCTTGACGATGTCAAGATTGCCATCCAAGTCATAGTCGGCCGCAGATACGCCCATCCCCGCTTGCGGCTTCCCGTCAGCGCTCAAGGCGCAGCCCGCTTCGGTGGCAATATCTTCGAATTTGCTGTTCTTCTTGTTCTGGTAGAGAGCGCTGGCGGTCGAGTCGTTGGCCACATAGATGTCGGGCCATCCATCATTATCAAAATCAGCGACCAGCACACCGAGACCGTAGGTGCCACTGGCTCGCGTAATTCCGGCCGCCTCGGAAACATCGGTGAAAGTTCCGTCTCCGTTGTTGTGATAGAGAATGTTCTTTCCGCCGTTTAAGCCAGGCGGACCGCAGGCCACCATCACGCTCTTATAGAGACAGGGTCCGGACTCCGGCACCGGCGCCGTCGCAAGATCAAGGTCAATGTAATTCGCCACGAATAGATCGAGGCGCCCATCCCGGTCATAGTCGACAAATGCGCAGCCAGTTCCCCAGCGAGTCTTTTTGCCCGCAACTCCCGCCTTCTCGCTTACGTCGGTAAAAGTTTCACCCCCGTTATTGTGGTAGAGAACGTTTTTGCCATAGTAGGTCACGAACAAATCTTCGAAGCCATCGTTGTCATAGTCTCCGATGCAAACGCCTTGCCCCCAGCCGCTATGGCTCAACCCAGCTTTGGCGGTCACGTCGGTAAATGTGCCGTCGCGATTGTTTTTGAACAGATGCGATGCCGGCTCATGCCCCGCCGGGAAACCCTCCAGACGCCAGCCGTTCACCAGAAAAATGTCGAGCCAGCCGTCATTGTCATAATCGTAGAAAGCCACGCCGCAACCGGTAGTCTCCAGCAGGTACTTGTTCTTATGCTCGCCGCCGAAAATGGTTTCTACGTTCAGGCCAGCTTCGCTGCCAACATTTGCAAAGCTGACGCCTAAATCAACATCCGGCTTCTGGTCTTTTTCCGGAATTGACGACAAAGCCCGCAAACGAAGCGGACGAGCTAAGGAGAGCACATTTTCCAGAGAAAGCACTAGCGCAGACCGGCTCAGCGATCGAAGAAACTTGCGGCGTGAGAACTGCAAAAGGAAGTACCTGTATGCCCTTAGCTCGTGCTAGAATTCGCCCTTAATTCTGTAGGACAATAGCATGATTTGCAAGCGCACACACCTCAATGGGCTCACAGCAACGGAGTTTCGAACGGCCTATTCCAACGATAGCAGTGCTCGGCGCAGCCGACTCGAAACCCTGCTGGCTGTTCTTACGATCTCGGCTTTTACTCAACAAGCCAGCCTTTCCCTTTCGCGCCCCTGGGAATTTCTTTCGGCAGTTGGGACACGCGCCGGGATGTTTGGCAACGAAGCCGGAACCTTCGAAGCCTGGGTGTACCCGCTCAAAATTCTGCGCGACCTCCACCTCGTAGTTCACGTCGAGGGCCGCGCGCTCCCAGCGGAGTCTTTGGCACGCACGGTCTCTGTCCTGCCGGAAGCGTGCTCCATCCTTTATGCAGGCGACACGTTTCAAGTCCGCGAGGTTTTTTTCGTGCCCGTGCACGAGCCCGGTGCTGTCATCCTGATCGAGGTAGAAACCGCGCATCCGCTCGAGGTCGAAGCCGTGTTTCAACGCGATTTTCAGTTGGAATGGCCCGCTGCCCTGGGTGGAACTTATCTCAACTGGGATCCGAACCTTCACGCCTTTGCGCTGGGAGAAGAACAGAAGAAATTTGCCGCGCTGGTATGATCGCCAACGGCTGCACTTTCCGGCGAAGAATACGCCACCAATTATTCTTCGTCATCGCAGAACTCTTTCCTGCTGGGCGCGACCGCAAAAGGCAAAGACACGAAGGTGGTAGTGATTGCTGCTTCAAATAAATGGAGCCACGGAAGCCGAAGACGCGTATCACCGACTCGCCAGCACGTATCCCGAACTGAGGCAAACTTCCTCCAACTATTACAAGCACTACCTGAACGAAACCGTGAACGTGACGCTGCCCGACGCGCAACTGCAACAAGCCTACGACTGGGCGCGCGTCAGCATGATTCAGGGAATGGTCAACAATCCGTACCTGGGCAAGGGCCTCATCGCGGGCTATCGAACCTCTGGCGACACTGCACGGCCAGGCTTTGCCTGGTTTTTGGCCGCGACGCACTCTGGACTTCCTTCGCGCTCAACGCGGAGGACGACTTCACCGATACACGTACCGCACTGGATTTCCTGAGCCACTACCAGCGCACCGACGGCAAGGTTCCACACGAGATCTCGCAGTCCGCAACCTTGGACCCTGGTTCACCGACTATCCATATCCCTATCGTAACAGCGAGGATCAACACTTAGTGTTGCGCTTCCCAGTTCGCAATGGACCGAGCACCCTCCGAATCCCCGCCCGAATCCCCGTGCGCAACGATTTTGGCTATGACGTCTCGTCAAATCTTCCCCCCTGGGAGAACGCAGTCAGGGTTTGAGAGTTCTCTCCGAGTCTTTGGGACCGAAATACGAAAGCTTGACCGTGAACGTATCAGGTGTCTCCGGCAAACAATATGATCTCAGCTGTGGAATTCAGGACAGATCGCAAGTGTAGAAGGAGGCAAGTTTATCCAGGAAGAAAGTGGTCACGGGCGGATTCGCGTCGAGTTGCCGGGAACAGATTTGTACTCCTATGTTCATGCAACGATGTTGATCCATTTTACGGTCGAAGACGGCACCAAGAAACAAGTCGCTAAACCAGCAAAAAATGCTGAGTGACCCTCCGGTTTTACTGGCCCGAGGTCGCAAGCTGAGCTAGACTTTCTGCTATCGCCTCACAGGCGATTCACGAAGATCCTCTCAAGGAGGAAGTCTGGCATGTTTTGTAAATTCGTGGCTTTAGCCCTATGTATCTCCGGTTTCTGTTCTACGGTATTCTCCCAAACCCAGGCCGTTGACTCCGAAGGCCATCAGTGGTGGCAGCACGCTGTGTTTTACGAGATCTATCCGCGCAGTTTCATGGATAGCAACAACGACGGCATTGGCGACTTGAACGGCATTGCCTCCAAACTGGATTATCTGAAAAGTCTGGGCGTTGACGCGATCTGGATCACGCCCTGCTATCCCTCCCCGCAGGTTGATTTCGGTTACGACGTTTCGGATTACGAGAATATCGATCCCATGTACGGAACGCTGGCGGACTTCGATCGTCTGCAACAAGAGGCAAAGACACGCGGCATTCGCATCATTATGGATTTCGTGATGAATCACTCTTCTGATCAGCATCCATGGTTCATCGACTCTCGATCGTCGCGCACTTCCGCGAAGCGCGATTGGTACATGTGGCATGACGGCAAAGCTTCGGCAGAGCCAAACAACTGGGTCTCAACCTTTGGTGGATCGGCATGGACCATGGATTTCAAAACCGGGCAATATTATTACCACTATTTCTATCCGCAGCAGCCTGATCTGAACTGGCGTAATCCTGCCGTACACGATGCCATGTTCGATGTGACTCGCTGGTGGTACAAACGCGGAGTGGCTGGGTTCCGGCTCGATGCCGTGGATACATTGTTCGAAGACCCCGAGCTGCGCGACAATCCAGTCCTTCCGGGCTTAAACAAGTACGGCGATCCCAACGAAACAGACCTCTACAACACGAAGCTGCCCGAAGTCCACGTCGTTCTCCGGAACCTGCGTAAGGTTGCCGATGAAAACAACGCGGTCCTCATTGGCGAAACCTGGACCAAAGACGTGAATGAGCTGAAGCAATATTACGGCGACCACAGCAATGAGCTGCAGATGCCGATGGACTTCATGTTCACCAAGGTCGACAGACTTTCGCCACCGGAATTCCGCCGGCAAATTGCCGCGGTCGACTCAGCCGGGGGCTGGCCGGTATTCGTCCTCAGCAATCACGACATCGTGCGCTCCTACGTGCGTTACGGAGATGGGCAGAACAACCAGGCCATCGCAAAATTGATGGCGTCCCTTTATTTGACTCTGCGCGGGACCCCGATCATGTACTACGGCGAAGAGATCGGAATGCAAAATACCGATCCAGTGCGGAAGGAAGATGTGAAAGACCCGATCGGGCGCGTGGGCTGGCCGCAGGAAAAAGGTCGCGATGGAGAACGCACCCCCATGCAGTGGGACGATAGCCCCAACGCTGGCTTTACGCGCGGTACGCCGTGGCTGCCCGTTCCGCTTATCTACAAGACCGTCAACGTCGCCAGCGAACTCAAAGATCCCTCTTCGATCCTAAATGTCTACCGCAGCCTGCTCGCCCTGAGGCACCAGAATCGCGCTCTGCTAGACGGCGACTACGTTGCGCTTAACGAGAACGACCCGAACGTGCTCTCCTACCTGAGACGTTATAAGAATGAGGCGGTGCTGGTCGTGCTGAACATGTCCTCGCAGCCGCAGCAGGTGAGCTTCGATCTCGCACCTCAAGGCTTCGATGGAAAGACCGCACGTACTCTGTTGACTACCATGGCGACAGGATCGCAAGCGGGCTCGGTTTCGCATTTATCTCTGGAACCGTTTTCCGTTTACATCGGTGCAGTTTCGAAATAATGGCTGGCTGAATTTCAGTCGATGGCGGCAATGCTGCGGCGGACATGATAAGAAAATCCACGCTTACGGGACTGATCGCGGTTCCAGTAGCAGTCATGCTGCTGTGCGTATTGGATGCATCCGGGAGCCAGCCTTCCGGCGGTCCCGCTACGGCCGATGCTTCAGAGTACCTGGGGAACGAAGCTTGCGCGAAGTGCCACGCCTCAATCTACGAGTCCTACAAACGTACAGCCATGGCGAACGCCAGCGGCCCTGCCACGGAAAACCTGATCGTCGGCGAACTCCATCACCAACCGTCGGGGGTGAACCACCGTATCTACTCCGAGGATGGCAAGGTGTGGCTATCCTTCGAGCGCCCCGCGATCCCAGCGTAAGCGGAACACGTCAACTCCTCTACTACATCGGACAGGGCCGCCGCGGCCGCACCTACCTGTTCTCAGTCGATGCCTTCGTGTTCGAATCTCCAGTCAACTGGTATGCCGACCGGCATATGTGGGATATGGCTCCCGCGTACGGTGGCGCCCGCGAGATGCCCCTGAACCTTCCGGCGCTAGTAAGTTGCATGGAGTGCCACGTCAGCGGAATCCAGCCGCCGATCGATGGGACTGAAAATCGCTACAAAATCCATTGGGCATACATAAAACGGCGGAGCTAGTCGTCTTTGCTATTCGCAATGGGTTAGTGAATGTGCCCTAGTTGGCCAATCCTTTCAATCATCCTTTGGCTAGCGCAAAAAAGTAGGAGGGAGCCCGAAGACCCCCTCCTACAAGTGTTTCGCACACTCTGCGTTTAGAAGAACAGGTGCACGCCGAACTGCAACTGACGCATCGTGGTTCCGTACAGGATGTCGGTAATCTGGCCGCTCGCGGAACCGCACGTGTTCGTAGGCGAGAGCGACGCCACGCAGTTTCCACCGCCGCCCTGGTTGTTAGAGTAGCCCAAGGGCACATGGTTAAAGATGTTGTAAGCGTCCATGCGGAACTGGAACCGGAAGCGCTCCGTAAGCTGGAAGTTCTTCATGATGGCAGCCTGGGCGGTGTAGTCGGAGGGGCCGTATAGCCCGTCAAAACCAGCATTGCCGATCGCCCCGGCGGGTGGAGCGAGCCATGCTCCACCCACAACAACCGGGGTGAAGTATTGGACGTAAGGCGCACCCCCGCCGGCCGGATGGATCAGGCCGCTGGGTCCGAGAGCGAAGCCTCCAACTCCCTTGTCAGGCCGACAGGGCGTCGAGGAGTTGATAGTAGGGCACGAGCTTAAGGTGGGCGTGAAGGGCAGGCCACTACCCCAGTTATTGGTGAAACTGATTTGCCAGCCGCCAATGACTTCATTCATCGCTCCACCAACGCCGCCGCCAAACGTCTGCCCTTTGCCAAACGGCAAGTCGTACACGCCGCTGGCAACCCATACCAGCTTACGGTTCTCGTCATCGGGACCGTACGCAATGGCAGGAACGTCAGCAAAATAGTTGCTGTCGTAGTGCAGCGCCCTTGACCAGGTGAAGTGAGTGATGAACTGCAGTCCGTGAGAGAAGTTCTGATTGAATTTCACCTGCAAGGCGTTGTAATTGGAGTTGGCATTGTTACCTAAATAGTTGTTGACACCCGTATTGCAGCAAACCAGCGTCTTACCAGTCGCCGGATCGATGTATCCGGGATACGTGAACTTGTTCTGCAGCGGGTAAGTACCGTTGGCGAATTGTTGATTGACGTTGTAGCTGGGACTATCACCCGCAAACCCGTGCCGGCCCAGGTTTCCGATGTAAGCCATCTCCAATGTGGAATTCTTGCCGATCTGCTGCTGAATCGTGAGATTCCACACTCCAATTGCGGGCAGAGTCTGAGTGAGGGGACGGATGTAAGGTTGAGCATTGTTGGTGGGGCCAAGCAGCGGCAACTGGCCGTTTGCGGGAATTGCCGGGAAAACCCCAGCAGGCGCGCCGGTTACCACGCCCGGCAAAGTACTCAGGTAACCACCAGGACCTAGGTTGAATGCCGGGGCGTAGTTATTGTTGGCGCCGGGGGCATTGTTTTGCTGCGCTAGCAGAACCGGCAGACTTTGGGCCACGCTATGACCGAAGTTCGACCCGAAGACGCCCATGTCATAGCTTATGCCGAATCCCGCCCGGATGACGGTCTTAT
Source organism: uncultured Acidobacteriota bacterium (assembly GCA_963796095.1). Lineage (GTDB taxonomy): Bacteria > Acidobacteriota > Terriglobia > Terriglobales > Acidobacteriaceae > JABDBE01. Next base: position 42,273 of record CAWCKL010000040.1, on the reverse strand, counting down.
CATGCAGTTGGTACGCGATGCCAAAGCGAGGTGCAAAGGCGTGCCAGTCGTTGCCGATGTTGCCGTTCAGACCGTAGGGTCCGTAGCCGGCGACTCGGCCGATGCCCTCAACGATATTGTAGAAGCCGCCGTTGCCTTTTCCGTTAACGAACTCAGGAAAGTAAACTTCCCAGCGCAGCCCGTAGCTGAGGGTTAGCTTCTGGGTTACGCGCCAAGTGTCCTGCCCATAGTAGAACATGCGCCACTGCTGGTCGATAGCGTCCGTGGTGCTGCTGACAAACCGCGAGAAAGAGGTTACATCACCGAACAGGAGGGTCGCCAAGGTGAGTCCGCCTAGGTTGCCGTTCCCAGTACCCACTTGAGCGAACGACAATTGGCCAGCGCGGTTTTCGTCACTGGGCACCCGCAGGTTCGTCGCAAAACGAACGTCAGCGCCAAACTTGAAGGTGTGGTTGCCATGGATCTTGGTAACGTTACCTACCAACTGATACTGATTTTCCCTCTCAGTCAAGGGGCAGTTGCAACGTTGCACGCCCAGGCCGTTTCCGAAGTCGGAAATCGTCTGGTTGCCCTGCTGGCCGCTGGTGTTTGACTGCCCCATGGCGAAGTATGCCAAACCTGAGGTAAGCAACGCTTGCGAGGGCAGGTTGAGGCCAGGGATGCCGAATGCCGTCATCGGGGTCTGGCCCTGGTCCCAGAAAGCAGTCTGCGGGTGGTACTTGAACCAGCCAAAGTGGAAGTCTGCCAGAAGAGTAGGGCTGAAGGTGTGCGTCCAACCCGAAGCCAAGCTGTAATTATGGACGTTCGAGCTTCCCGCCAGACCTGGGCCTGGACCGAAGCCCACGCCGCCAAGCAACGGGAGCGAAGGATTTCCCGACAGGGTGAAGTAGGCGAGACTGAAACGTCCGTAAATCTGATTTTTTTCGTTCAAGTCGTAATCAATGCGAGTGTCGAAGGCGTTCTGCTTGAAAGCGCCCGCACCCGAAGCGACATAGTTTGCGAAGAGGCTGTTATTGGTTGGCGCTGGAAAAGCCTTCAGAATTGCCACCGCCTGTGGGGAAAGCTGGCTAACCGGGATCAAGTTGCCGGGTACCGGAGTGGCGCCTGTGAACGAGCCTGAGTTGTTCGTATTGGGGTAGTAAACCTGGCCACCGCCGGCGACCTGGCCTAAGTATTGGCTCAGATTGCAGAAACCGGTCGCAGCGGTACAACTCTGCACCACTTCTGTCGTCGGGACGGTGAGCTCGTTGGTCACACCGGTGGTTTCCTTTGTACCTTGATAATCGCCAAAGAAGAACAACTTGTTCTTGATGATCGGACCGCCGATGGTGCCGCCGTACTGGTTCCACTTGTCGGACGGAATGTACCTTCCGGTGATGGAATTGGGAGCAAACTGCGTAAACGGATCGCGCGCCTCGGTGGCGTCGGTCCGCCGGAACCAGAAGCCGCTGCCGTGCAACTCGTTAGTCCCGGACTTGGTCTGCGCTGTTACGAGGCCGGCGATGGCCTTGCCCTGCTCAGCGTCGTAAAACTGGGATCCGACAGTAGCTTGGCTGACGGCGTCCAGGTTGGGATTGATGACGATGATACCCAAGATGGGGTCTTGGTTATCGGTTCCGTCCAACTGGAAGCCGGTGCCGCTGAAGTGCTGGCCGTTGACAAAAATCTGCAGACCGCCCTGCGGGTTCTCGGTGGCGGCATGGCTCCAGCCGGCCAATTGCTGGGTGCCGGGCGACAATAATTCAAACTGGGTGAAGTTGCGATTAAAGACCGGCAGGTTCTCCACGTAGCGCTGGTTATACGTGACGCCGACGTCCGCGTTCTCGGTCTGTAGTTGCGGCGCTTCGCTTGTGACCTCCACGGTCTGAGACGCGGAGCCAACCTGCACCTGAGCGTCCACGCGCTCGGAGGCATCCGCGACTACGGTGATGCCCTTTTGCTCGTAGGTCTGAAAGCCCGGGGCCTCAATCTTGACCGAGTAGACGTCCGGGATCAAGTGCGTCACGCTATAGTTTCCCGAGCCGTTCGTGGTCGCGGTGTCGGTCGTGCCTTTGGCTATGTCAGTCACCGTCACCGCCGCATTGGCTATCGCCGCGCCCTGGGGATCCGTGACCGTTCCAAAAATGGTGCCGGTTGTTACCTGCCCGAAGGACATGGTCGGAACCAGGGAAAGAAGCATGATCGTCACTGCACACCATACGCACCGCTTCTTCATTTTGCCCCCCACCCAACTTGGTCGCTGTATGCAGCGCCAGCCGCCAATGCGGCTGTTACACTTGCGTCAGCTACTTTCGCCTTTGTGCTAACCGAACGATTGAAATCAGAGAAAGAAGAAGATTGCCAGAGGAAGAGACTTCCCAAGTTCACGTCATCTGCGATTTTGTAGCAGATACTGATCATGGCAGTCGTGACACCCTAAGTACCGAGTCAGACCGCGAGGTGACCTTCGTCACAATACGCTGTGAAGAGAAACTAATTCCGCCAAGTATCTCCTGTCAAGCAAATTTTTGATAGATTGTCAATAATAAAAATGAACTAATAAAATGGACTACGGGCTGTTTTTTTTGTACTAGTCGTGGTAGCACTGCCAAAGCTGCCGCAAAGGCATTCTCAACCTCGCTGTAGCGACTCCGTCGAGGATCCCGGTGTAACTTCAGCGACTCAATGCCATCGGAAATTGTAGAACCACCGCTTTCGTGGTGTACGCGTCGGATGGACCCAGCGGGAACTCGATTTGGAGCGAGTTTTGCGACAACTCCGCGCCGCTGACCGTCACTCCTGTGAGATCACCGACCAGTGGGACCCGATATTTTGCTCCGCCCGTGCCTGCAACTTGCACCTCAAGTCTGTCATGCGCAGTGTTCCAGTGCTCGGAGACGAACTTAAGGTTCGAGCTGACGGCACCCATTACCGGTGCGACGTATGGATAGGCTATTCCGAAATCACTTCGCAGCCCTATGCAAATCACTGTGCGGTCGGTACTTATCGGCACGAGGACCGCAATGTGCTGGTCAACTTCGTTGGCGGGCTCGACTGCATGGAAACTGGCCGGCTTGCCTTCGATTTCCGCGCTCAGAACGCGGGTCCGCAGGCTCAATGACGGCAGAAACTCAAGCTGGACGCGCTGACTGCCGCGCCGTGTGACTTCCAGCGTAATCTCACCGGGGCTGCGGTGGTACGACAGCGCCAGAGTCGTTGCTAGCGCCTCGGAGGTGACGCCCATCGGGAGGTTGCCGATCGCGAAATCCGTCCAGTTAGCCGGGACATGCGGTTCGAACCGGACAACAGAATCCAGGGCGTCGACCGTGAGCCCCATCATTCCGCGCAAAAGGGGGCTCACAATCATCGCCGACGACCAGATCTGATGCGAACTGCTGCTGACGACCGGCGTGTAATAGCGGCCGGAGAGCGCCTCGGTAGCCCGTCCCGGCGAGCCGTCGAAGACCAGTTGCGCGTTTGCACGGAGATTGGCATACGCGGGCAAGCTCTGATGGTAGCGATACTCGGCAACCGAGGCCCATCCGGTAAACAGCGGCCACACGCTGCCGAAGTGATATCCCGTGGGATCGTACATAGGATCGTCTTCTGGGATGATGCGCATCCCCCAGTCGGCCTGGTGACGCGGTCCGGCAAGTTCGGTGAGAAACCGCTGGCCATGCTGCTGGTCAAGCAATCCGAACCACATAGGAACCGTTCCCAGCACGCTGGCGCGATCGATGCGCTTGCCCTCGGGATTGAGCGCGTAGCCGTAGATGTTCTTGTCCGGAGACCAGAACGCGGCTTCCATTCGGCTCTTGAGCGCGGGCAGGTCCTGCAAAAGCGACTGCGCTTCCGGTTTGTGCAGCAGGCCCGCCAAGTCAGCCAACGATTGCTGTGCCTGAATCGCCACGCCCACCTGGTACAACTCTGAGGAAACCGGCAGCAGTGGCCCACCCTCGATCCATCCGTGACCAATTTCCTGGTTCTTGGCGAAACCATTCGCCTCATAGGTGGTTAGCCATTGATAAGCCCGCCAGAGGCTGTCCCACTTCGCTCCAGCGAATGCCAAGTCGCCGCTGGCGCGAACGTAGTCGGCGGTGCCAATGATGTACAGCGGCGTGGTGTCGGCCGAAGCCAATCCGTAGGGGTACAGTTTGAACCACGGGACCAGACTCACGGTCTGCGGTACTTCGTGAGGGATGCGCCCGTTCTCTCCCTGATATTTCGCCAGAGATTCCAGCGCCGTGCGCGTGTTTTGGAAATCGCCAACGGAGTCCAGCGCCAGCGCGGTCCACATGGAATCGCGCCCGAAGAACCAACTGAATCCTGGCCGGTGATTGACGCCCGACAAGTCATAGCCGGCGATCAACCCGGTGCCCGCGAAGGGATCATCCACCAGTCCTTGTACTTCGCTGATGCGCGACCAGTCGTACGCCGTCTGCAAATCGCGGTCGGGCAGGGAGACCGAGACCGTAGTGTCGAGATAGTGCTTGTAATACTCCCGCGCCTCCTGCTGAAGTTGCGGATATTGCGACAGGAGCTTCTGGTAGAGGTCATTCGCCCCTTTTTTTCTTTGAACGACGCTGCCAGAACAAAGTGATAGTTCGCCGAGCCCTTCACTGCCGGCCCAAACTGAAAGCCATCGGTCGTTGCGGAGGAATAGTTCGTGGAGTAGGCCTGGTGAATATCGCTAGCTTCGGGTGATCCGGCAACTGCGTAGAAGCGATGCTCTTCCTCGCCGAAGTTGAAGACCCGAAGCGTGGAATCCCACTCCACGTAACCCGCTCCCAAGCCGGCGGGCCACATCCATGCCACGTCGGGCGTGAAAGATGCCTCAATCGCCACCGGTTCAGAGCTTTCAAGTTGCAGCGTCACGACGGCCCCGGCGTCTTGGAGCGCCGCGAACCACGTCTCGCACAGACAGAAGGAGTCGTACACGTAGCGGATGGAAGTTGATTCCGGCCGCACGGTGATCGTCCGTGGCAAGGTTTCGCCAGGGATTACGTGGCCGCCAAGATGGAAGGTCCAGGTGGAAATCGCGCAATAGCTTGAGTGGATAGATCCAGGCCTCGAAATTACCATCTTCACGTCCGAGCAGTGCCGAGCGCGGTCCAACCGCGTCGAGAAACTGCCAGTTCTGCGCATTTCGCGACAGGGTCAGCTCCCCTTGCGAAGCTTGGCAATCCTTGAACTGCGCGTGGGCGATCGCCAGGGGGGGCGAGTCTAGCGAGGCAAAGCACCAGCACCGCGACCCGCGATATCGACAGAGTACGTCTTTGCAAGATCTTCCGCATCGCACCGGGTTTCCCTTCGTAACAGGCCGCGCCAAGTATAGGTCCCTAGAATCCGCAATCTGAATTGTCATCACGAACGGCCTTCAGGCCGTGAGGCTAACAGCGTCAGCTAAGATACAAGGCATCTGTTGTTTCCCCAAGTCAACGCCGACGCACGCAACGGCAGATTCCTCGCTTCGCTCGTAATGACAATTCCAGAGGTTTGCTAGGGCGTAGACGGTTTCAAACGGGGGTCGAGCTCTGAAGCCTTCTTGAATTCCTGGTCGGCTTCCTTGGTCTCTCCTTTGCGCGATAACGCGATCGCCAGTTGCTGATGCGCCGGTGCATAGCTGGGAGCTTGTTGAATTGCGTTGCGATATTGCGAGATGGCTCCGTCAATATCTCCCGCGTTAAGCAAGCGATTACCGGAATTCGTTGCGAAGGTCGCGGCCTGCAGACCGGTCTTTTGTTTGCTCAGCTGTTCACCCGCGCGGCTTTCGGCCTCTGCCCCGGCGGTGTCGCCCATTTGCCGCAATACTGCGGCCAGGTTGGTGTGCGCGCCCAATAAATCGGGTTGCAGCCGTATGGCCTCACGCAATGCTTGCGCCGCTTCCGGCAATTTGTTCAGTTGCTTCAGCACGGTGCCCAGCATGTAGTGCGCTTCAGCATAGTCCGGCTTGAGCTGGACTGCGTGTTGCAACTGCTCGGCGGCCGCCGGAAAATCGCCTTTCTGCCAGAGCGTCACTCCGAGGGTGTAGTAAGCGTCCACAAGCTGAGGATCCAACGCAATGGCTTGTTGGAATTCGGCAATTGCACCCGGCAAATTGTCTTTGAACTTCAACGCCAGCCCCAGGTTGTAGTGCAGCGACGCATTGCCGGGAGCCAACTTCAGCGCTTCTTGCAACTGCTCGGCCGCGGCGTCGAATTCGGACTGCTGCAACAATGTGACAGCGAGATTCTCCCGGAAGCCAGCGTCATCCGGACGCAGCGTCAGGGCATGCTGAAATTCCTTCACCGCGGCTGGACCTTGGCCGTGCTGCATTAACGCCAGCCCAAGATTGTTGTAGGCCTCGGGATCGTTGGGCGTGAGTGCAGCGACTTTTCTAAAAGCGACCGCCGCACCGTCCGGATCGCCAGAGCGCTGCAACAGCAGGCCCAGCCGCGTCTGCAGAGGTACCATGTTGGGCACAAGCTGCGCTGCTTGTTGATAGGCCTGCAGCGCTCCCGCCGTGTCGTGCTTCGCTTCGAGGGCGGTTCCGAGATAGTAGAAAGCAATTCCGTCCTTCGGATTCGCTTGTGTCGCCTGCGTGAGTAGCGGAACGGCGTCATCGAGATCGCCCGCTCGCAACAGCGTTACCCCAAGGTGAAACATTGCCTGTTGAAAGTGCGCGTCCAAAGACAGAGCAGCGCGAAACTCTTTTTCCGCGTCGTCGAATTGCGATTTCTGGGCCAGCAATACTCCCAGATCGTCGTGCAATTCCGGTCGACCGGCAGGGTGGGTGAGCCCTTCTTTGATCTCCGCCATGGCGTCGTCGGTCTTTCCCTGCAAACTCAAGACGCGCGCCATCTGTCGATGCACCTCGGGTTCTTGCGGGGCGAGTTTAACCGCCTGGGTAAGTTCGGTGGCTGCTTCATCAAGCGAGCCCTTGGCCTCCAAAGCCTTCCCCAACTCTATGTGTGGCAGCGCCGCATCGGGCGCTAAACGTGTCACGGCCCGGAAGTGTGCGATTGCACCGTCAACGTCGCCCTGCCGCAGCATCACTTCTGCCAGCGCATTTTGATACTCGGCATTCTTTGGACTTAGCTTGACCGCCTGCTCGAAGGCGGAACGTGCCGCAGTCAGGTCGTCGTCCTGCAAGGCGGTTATGCCGCGCCTGTATGTGTTTGCCGCGAGGATGCTGTCGGAAGTGGCTTTTGCTTGCGGTGATGCGTTGCATGCAATTCCGAGAGAGGCAAGGAGCAGGACACCATTGAGGACAACTTTGCCCAAACGTTTTGCCGCACCCGGTAAGAACACGGTTAACCAAGTTAGTACGCGTAAATAAATAAAGGTATCAAGCATCCGTACCCATTCGACGATGTCGGGGCTCATGAGGTCTGATGACATAGTTCCATTCGCCATGAAACCTATCAGGTTGAAGATTGATGCCCTTCATCTCTTCTTTAGTGACTTTGCGGCCGGTTGGATATTTGCAGCGGTCCAATCGGCATGTCATTTTTAGTCCTTTCGCAGTCGTCGTCTTAGCAATGAGATGGACGACGGTTTCGTAATCTCGCCGTGGTTCGCCACGCCAATTCGACGAGATGAAGGAAAAAAGGCGGTGCTCGATCTTGTTCCATTTGCTCGTCCCTGGGGGGAAATGACAAACCGAGATGGGCAGGCCAGTTTTGTCCGCGAAGGTCTGCAACTCCAGTTGCCACAGGCGCAACCGCCAGCCATTGCTCCCCCCGCCGTCGGCTGTAATCAGGATCTTAGTGGCCGCCGGATAGAGCCGTTTGCCTTCCTGGCGCCACCATCCCCGGATGGATGCCACCGCAAACGCTCCGGTGTCGTGATCGGTCCCGACATTGACAAACCCGGTGTTGCGCCCGATGTCGTAGATGCCATAGGGATAGGCACGCGGCACGTCGGGTGTAGGAAAATCGTGCCCGCGAACCTTCCTCGGCCGTTTTGCTGGAAGCCATTGCGGGCCGGCGTGATCGTAGTTGCCGATGAGTTCTTTCTTCTTGGTATCCATCGAGATCACGGGGCTGCCCTGCGCCAGGCATCTTTTCACCGCGGCATCGATATACCGAAATTGCGCGTCGCGGTCCGGATGGTCTCGCCCCTCCTCCGTCTTGCGGTTGCTCTGGAGACTGTAGTTGAGACCGTGCAGAAGCTGAGCGACCTTGGCATGGCTGACCGGATGTTTGTTCCGATCCAACTCTTTCGCAATCGCCCGCGTGCTCTTACAAATCCATCGCAGCGCCGATTCCGGGTCGCCCCGTGTCTGATGATCGATCATCTCTTCCAAGGTATCCACGAGCCGCGGGTCCGACACCGTAATGAGTTTGCGTCCGGCTCCGGGGCGGCGGATGCGGCCTTCCACCAACGCGGCGCCCTCTTCGATATCACGGATGCCTTTGGAAATCGCCTTGCGCGACAGTCCGCACGCACGGCGGACCAAACTCACTCCCCCATAGCCCAAGGTCTTTGCTTCGCTAGCCGCCATGAGGCGCCGCGTCCGTTCGTCCAACAAAGGCCACACAGAATGGAACTTAGCCGTCAGTTCGGCAAGACTGTCCATGCTCAGACAGCATAACAACCTTGAACCCCATGGTGCTACCTTTATTTATTTACGATGCCTTACTTCGTTCACGCGCATTACTTCAAGGCCGCGCGGCTGTTGACATTGGGCTCAGCTTCGCTTCCGAGTGGTCCGTGATCCAGGAATCTGGGGAGTGAATCCAAAGCTCAAATCGTCTGTCTACCTCCAGACCAAGAACTTCAACCAGCCTGACCAAACGTCGGCCCACGCATCCGTATCGTCAAGCATCATTCCCTTGAGGGCGTGAGCCCTGGGTAAGGCGCGAAGAACGAAGAAGTCCCTTCAGGGACGGCACAGTGCTCTAACACGCTCTTTAGCCCTTGAGCTCCGCCGCTGGGACTGCTCCGGACATGTGAGATGGGAGAGCCTTTAGCAACTCCCCCCATCATTGGCACGGGCAGCGCCTGCCGTGTTTGTGCTCTAATCCTTCCAGCGATCTCCGAGAGTTTCCCATGTCACACCTTAGGTTGGTTCTCGTTTTCCCGTTCGCAGTCGCACTCACCGTCGGTACCGTCCGATTACGCGCCCAGGCCGCACCAGGCCCCACGCTCGTGGACAACACGGCGCAATCCAATAAATCGGCATCGCCTGAGGCCATCTTCGCCGAAGCCCGCCGCCTCACCGAACAAGGCAAATACGATGACGCCATCGCGCAATTGCAAGAGCTTGCGCTTCGCAATCCGCAGCCCCCCGGGCTTTCACACGAGCTGGGAGCGGCTTACTACAAGAAGAGCGATTACGTGAAGGCGGCTGAGTATCTGAAGCAGGCCCTGGCGGAGAATCCGAAGGACGACGAAGCGGTTCAGTTGCTCGGTCTGTCGTACTATCTCGCAGGGCGACCAAGCGAAGCAATTCCCTACCTGGAGAAGGTGCAGACGTGGTATCCGCGCGCCAATGTGGACGCGTCGTACATTCTCGGCATTTGCTACATCCAATCCAAGAACTATCAACAGGCGCGTATCGCCTTTGCCAAAATGTTCGACGTCAAGCCGGACTCGGCGGCGAGCGATTTGTTCACGGCGCGCATGCTCTTCCGCCAGGAGTTCGATCCGGTCGCGGAGGAGTACGCGCAAAAGGCGGTCGCGCTCGATCCCAAATTGCCGATGGCGCATTTCCTGCTTGGCGAGCTTCATCTGTACAAGTCGAAAATTCCGGAGGCGATCACTGATTTGCAGCAGGAGCTCGCCATCAACCCGGGCTACGCCGCCGCCTATTACAAGCTCGCGGATGCCTACTCGCGAGTGCAGAAGTACGATGAGGCCGAGCGCCTCTTGCAACGTTCGATCTGGCTGGATGCCACTTCGACCGGGCCGTACATCCTGATGGGCAAGGTCCTCGAGAAGAAAGGAGAGGCGGCCCTCGCGGTGCGAACCTTGCAACGCGCGGTGGCCATGGACCCGAACAATCCGATCTCGCACCATCTGCTGGGGCAGAGCTATCGCGACCTGGGCAAAACGGATGACGCGGAACGTGAGCTAAAGCTGGCCGAACAGCTCCAGCAAAAGCAGGACGCGAGTCAGTGAAGGCAGTCCCTCGAAGATTCTCCTCACGGAGATCATGGAGCACACGAAGACTGAACGCAGGCGTTTCTGATGAAAGGAGGTTACGGCTGACGTCCCGCCAGCATATGCTCGACGAGCTGCAAATTTTCCTGCGCCAGCGCATGGCCGGGTTTCAGTTGCAGCGCACGTTCGAAGTGCGACTTTGCTTCCTTCAGTTCGCCCATCTGTGCTAACGCGCTGCCCAGGTTCGCCTCGGCATCGGCGTCCTGCGGGTTCAGGCGGACCGCATCGCGAAACTGCTCCGCCGCTCCGCTGAAGTTGCCCTGCGAGGCCATCGCGCTGCCAAGGTTGTAGTGCGCGTCGAAGTAATCGGGACGTGCTTTCAGCGAAGCCGAGAGATGAGCGACGGCTTCTTCCGAATCACCCGAGGCCAGCAGCGCTGCGCCCAGCGCATTGTTCACCACCGCATCGCCCGGACGAAGCTGCAATGCCGCCTGATATTGCGCCTCCGCTCCCTCCACATCGCCCGCCGCCTGCAACATGGCGCCGAGGTTGTAGTGCGACTCGAAGTCGGAAGGATCGCGTTCGACATGGTGCCGCGCCAATGCTTCCTGCAACACCATGCGCGGATCGCGGTTCGAGTCGGGCAAGTTCTTCGGCAAAACCTGCAACCAGAGGTGCGCCATCTCATCGCTGGAACGGTTTCCACCCTTCACGCGCTTGGGCGGATGGTTCGGGTTGGCCACATTCCGGTCAGAGTTGTCGTACACATAACGCATCGAGATCGTCGTGCCCTTGGGCAGCGCCACCGGCTGCTCGTAGCGGTACACCGCCTGCCAGTTTAGGTCCCAGTGCTTAATGCCGATCAGCGTCTCGCGCGTGCCACCGGGCAGCGTCGCGATCGCTTCCAACTCTTTGCCGAGATAGTGCGCGTGGGGATAAATCGCGAGTAGATCGGCGTCCAGAGGCAGCGTGAATTCATCGTGCACCACGAAGTTGCTGTCGCCGGGCGGGATGTCGAGCTGTGAGTCGCACTCCAGTTGCAGCAGCATGGGATGCTCGGTGGCCGGCTTGTCGGTGAAGTAGATCCCGACGCTCGGCTCGATCAGCTCTGCTTTCCCCGACGGTTGGAGATGAGTATTGAGCACCAGGTCGGTGCCCTTATCGAGGCGCAGTGCCATGCCGTCCGGCTCGACGTAAGGCACGGTGCCGGGCTTCCAGAAGAGAAAATGGCTGTCGGGATCGAACAGCTCCGACTCAATCCTGATTTCCATGCCGCCAAAACCCGCGCCGGGCTCAGTCTCTATTTTGCGTGAAAGCTCAAGCCGATCGACCAGAATGTTGGCGTGATGCACCAGGCGCTTGTCGCCTGGACGTATTTCGACCGCCTTCACCCAGCGGCTTTCGTTGATTGGGATGGGCAGGATGAAATTCCAGTACGTGTCGATCCCGCTGGCGGGCAACTGAAACGGCTTTGCCGCTTTCACAATCAGGTCAGGCTTGCCCAGTTGCCATCCCTTCACAAATTGCGGCTGAGGCGGCAAGTCCGCCGAGCCGCCTTGCAACATGCCTTGATCAACCCACTTTTGAATGAGCGCGATCTGTTCAGCGCTGAGACGGCGCTCGTCGGCAAACTTTAGGGTCTGCGGTTCCGGTAGCCATGGCGGCATGAAGCGCGTTTGCGTGACGGCTTCGATCTGGCGCCCATGCTTCTTGACGTCGTCGTAGGTCAGCAGTGGAAACGGGCCAGCCTCGCCCGGCCGATGACACGACGCGCAATAGTGAAAGACGATGGGAGCGATATCGCGATTGAAGGTGGCCTTTTGGCCAACGGCGGCTATTTGTGAGTTGTCATCACGAACGGCCTTTAGAGACTGTGTCGCAACCTCTGCCGTCCCTACGGGACTCGTTTCTATCTCCGACTGCACCCAGCGCTGAAGCGCTGGGCTAAGATCTATCGCCCCATTTGGGGCTGGTTTTGCGTGCTTCGTTCTATCATTGCAAACCGATATTTGCTCGCAACACTGGATCTTCGGGCCCTGTTCTCTCGCCATCATTCCGGCAGACAAACCACCGACTAGAAACGACAATGCGACGGCAACCGTCAAGATGAAACCGGCCAATGACTTTGTTAATTCGCGCGAGCCGCTCATTCGAGGTCCGAGATGTAGCAGCCTACTCCACTTGCCGTCGCCACCTGAGGTTTGCTGCCTTTCAGAACGGCCTGCAAGGCGTCGTCAAGCTCGTGGGTCGTAGGCTCAGGGCGAGCATGGCCAAAGGTCAGGTACCAGTTGTCGATGCGTCCGTGATACGCGAGCTGACCGCCGGCATCGAAGACCGCGACCTCAGGCGTGACTTGTGCCTGGCCCAACTTAACCAGCGCATGCTGTGGATCGTGCAGAGCAGGAAGCTTGTATCCATAGGCGTGCAGATGCTGCTCGATCGCCGCGCTGGACTCCGACTTATCCGGATACACCAGCCAGAATGCAGCCCTGCCCGCATACTCCGTACTGAGCCGCTGAATTGTGGGAGCGTAGCGATTGGAGATGGGACAATCGGTTCGCACGAATATCAGAACTACCGGCTTGCCGGCATCAGCGCGCAGCGGGTCCACCGGCTTGCCTGCAAGATCAACTCCGGTTGGTGGCTGATTTGCGCGAACGCCTGCAGCGCCGATCCATCCCACCATCACGATTATGAGCGCGAAATTAAGCATCAGCACCAGGATTGCGGAAACGCGTTGCCGATCGCGGTACACAGGCCCTCACCTCTCGCTTGCTCAGATTTTAAATAGGATGCAGGTCAAAGTACATCGCGCTGCGTCGACCGTTTGGCAGCTGTTCCAAAGTACAAGGTCGGTGTGGTCCCCAGCGTTTTTCTGAACGTGGAAATGAATGCGCTTGGTGTACTGTAACCCGCCTCCAGAGCGGCGTGCGTGACCTTCGCTCCCTCCCCCAAGAACCGCAACGCGTGCATGAGACGAAGTTGCTGCCGCCACTTCCCGAACGACATCCCCACGTCTTCCTGAAAGAGTCGTTCTACGGTCCTCTTGCTGGCGCCGCCAACTTTGCAGAGTTGCGCCAGCGTTCGCGAGTTGCTTGGATCACCAATGAGTACTTCGGCGATCCGGAGTGCCCTGGGATCGGACGGATTTGGAAGCTGCAAAGGAAGCACCGGGATCGCTGCAGCTGGTCGAGGATTACGTCTATCAAATGACGTTGCGCCCTAATACTTTTCTTCAGTCCGGTGAAGGTGCACGCATGCAGAATCAGTTCCTTCAATAGCCGCGACACGCTTACTACGCAACAATCTCGCGGCAGAGCCCTCACTAGCCGCGGCCTGAGGTAAAGAGTTCGCATCGCTACCGTGCCTGACATGGTGTGTGGACCGTTGCAGGTATCCAAACCGCTTTGGCGCTTCTGCGACATTCATTGTCACAATGTCGGAAGTACGAACTCCCCGCAATCGTTAAGCTGGGCCTATCTAAAGTCAGTTGAGGGGAACGCGTGAATCTCTTGCACCATTGGTTATGTCGCTCCGCTCGATGGCGAAAGACCGTCCAGCAGCGAGTGCCGTGGGTCATCTCGCAGGCTGACCTGGGACAGAATGTCCTCGAGCTCGGACCCGGACCTGGCCTCACAACGGGGCTGTTGCGGCTAGGCGTACAGCGCCTCACGGCTCTCGAGATCGATGCCAAAGCGGCGGAGTCGCTGGGTTCGCGTTTGCGTGGCAGCAATGTTGAGGTAGTCGGCGGCGATGCGACTGCGATGCCGTTCGGGGATGCACGGTTTTCAGGAGGGGCTTCGTTCACCATGCTGCATCATGTGCCCACTGCTGATTTGCAGGACAAACTGCTGCGCGAGGTGTGGCGAGTGTTGAAGCCGGGAGGAGTGTTCGTGGGAAGTGACAGCCTGCAAAGCTGGCTCATGAGATTGATTCACATCGGTGACACGCTTGTGCCGGTTGATCCGGACGCGATCGGTCGGCGGCTTGAGGCGGCAGGGTTCGAGGTTCTGGAAGTCGAAAGGAACGCTGACGCATTTCGGTTCCACGCGCGACGGCCGCCCTTAAGAGGTTGAAGATGAAATTCGTGGGACAACCGTGTTGGGGGTGCCGTATGCATTTACGTTTGCATTGGCTTATAGCATGCCTTCTGATTTGCGTTATTACCTGCGACCGCCGTGCACCGGCGTTGCCAAACGCCCCGACGCCGACGGTGACACTGGAAACCGGCACGATTGAAGGCACGCACTTCGGCTCTGCGCAAAATGACCTCGCGTTCCTCGGCGTGCCTTACGCCGCACCGCCCGTCGGCAATCTGCGCTGGAAACCGCCGCAGCCCGTAATGAAGTGGAGCGGGACGCGCAACGCGACGCAATTCGGCGCGGCCTGTCCGCAGCTTCCGGCAAGCTGGTTTCCGCATCTTGCTTGGAGCGAAGACTGTCTCTACTTGAACGTCTGGACGCCTCAACTGTCCCCGAGCTCGAAGTTGCCAGTCCTTGTGTATTTTCATGGTGGCAGTAATACACAGGGCTACAGCCAAATGACGCCGCTTGGCCCCGCGCTCTCACCACTTGGCGTGATCGTCGTGAGCGCCAACTACAGGCTCGGTCCTTTTGGATTCCTTGCGCATCCGGCTCTCACGGCAGAATCGTCGCATCACTCTTCCGGAAACTATGGGCTTCTCGACCAGCTGCAGGCGCTGAAGTGGGTGCATGAAAATATTTCGCGCTTTGGAGGCGACCCCAGCCAAGTTACTGTAATTGGCCAGTCGGCTGGCGCAGTCGATATCTGCCTGCTCATGTCCTCTCCGCTGGCGGCGGGCGCATTTCAGCGAGCGATTATGGAGAGCGGAGAATGCCAGAGCACCCTCAACGAAGACATCCGCACGCCCATACCGTACAACACCATCTCCGGCACCGGCGAAGGTGTTGGAGAACGTCTTGCGAATGACTTAGGAATTGCAGATGGGCCGGATACATTGCAAAAGCTGCTCAGCATTCCCGCTGACCAAATCCTGAAAGCTTGGAGTCAGGACCAGCAGGTACACTTCGACGCCATCGTGGATGGCTGGGTCGTTCCAGAGCAACCCGCCAAGATTTTTGCTGAAGGCAAACAAATGCACATCGCTGTTCTCGTGGGCAGCAATGCCAACGAAGCGACCGTGTTTAGCCATGGTGGCCCGAAGACCGTTGACCAATATAAGGACTACCTGCGGGAGGACACCGGCAAATACTCGGATGAGGAATTCCGAGCTTATCCCGTGCATTCGGACCGCGATGTTCCAGCGCAGTATTCGCAGCTGCAGAGCGATTCATTCGCGTACGGCGCGTGTTCGCTGGCGCAAGCCATGACGCGCGCGGACCAAAAGGCATATTTGTATTACTTCACTTACGCGGAGACGGGAAAGCGGGCTCACCTCGGCGCGTACCATGGCGAAGAACTCAAGTTTTTGAGTAATTCCTTTCCTGGTGACTGGGAGCACAGCCGTGATCACGAAAAGCTTGGCGAGGCGATACGCGCCTACTGGACGCAATTCGCAAAAACCGGCAATCCGAATGCTCCTGGATTTCCGGAGTGGCCAGCCTATGACGCGCGAACTGACCAGTGGTTGGAACTTGGCCGCACCATTCGCGTCCGCCCGGTAGGACCGCAGCTCCAAGTCCTGGAGCAGATCATGCAGCAAGTCTTCGCGGAAGAGGGAAAGAGTGGGCTGTAACTCCGGGGGATCTCGCCTTCGTGCATTCGCCAGCGTCGGCGCGGCGGCGTGGACTTATCTTCCCAGCCCGTCATAAGTCGTCGCCCGCGTGCCAACTGTCTGAGCACCTCCTATTCAACCGGTGCCGTGGAATGTAATTGCACTCGGCCTACAAGTTAATCTTCCAAACTGGCCAATCACCTTTTCTCATGGAGTTGTGCATTGGCAACGTACCTTATAATCTTCGCCGGGGACGAACCTTCCGCAGTGATGGGGTGACCGTGTCTTACGCAAAGATCATCGCAACTCTTCTGACTCCATTGTTCGGCTTGTCCGGCGTTGGTTCGGCGCAGGCACAGCAGGCAGCCGACATCACCGACGTACTCACTTACATCGACCATAGCTGGGATGCGCTGACCCGATCTCCAGTGGACTGCAACACGGTCATGGACGTTCGCGTGCCCGAACACTCGCTGCTGTATCTTCCCGAGGGTTATCCCGAACCCGCGTCAGTGAAGGAACTGCAGTCGAAATGCAAGATCGCGGTCGACCACCTTCCGCAGCGCATTACCTCGCTCGGCAGCCTCAACATGGACACCTCGCCGCGGCAAGGTGTGCTTTACCTGCCCAATCCCTATGTCGTGCCCGGCGGCTTCCTTAACGAGATGTACGGTTGGGACAGCTACTTCATTATGGTGGGTCTGCTGCGCGCGGGGCGCATTGAACTGGCACGCGGTATGGTGGAAAACTTTTTCTTCGAGATCGAGCACTACGGCGGCATTCTGAATGCGAACCGCACCTATTTCCTGACCCGCTCCCAACCGCCATTTCTCAGCTCGATGGTAATGGCGCTCTACGACGTGTTGCCCGATCCTACAACCAAGCGCCTTTGGCTGGAGAAGTCGTATCCGTTCATCCAACGCGACTATGACATGTGGACACATGGCGAGAAGCTGGCGGGCAACACCGGGCTGTCGCGCTTTTACGATTACGGCGACGGGCCGGTTCCAGAAATCGCCACCATGCACGATCCTTACTACCGCGACGTGTTCCGCTACCTACAGGCCTCGGTCCAGGCCAAGGAGTATCTCGGCGAGCCGGGCAAGTCGTCGGCGAAGCTGATTGGACCGACGTTCACGTTCGAGGCTTGCGAACAGGATGCACAGAACAACTCCTGCGAGAAGTCGCCGGTCCAGCAATTCACGGCCGACTACTACAAAGGCGACCGCGCGATGCGCGAATCTGGCTTCGACATTTCCTTTCGCTTCGGCGATTTCAGCGGCAGCACCCAACACTATGCTGCGGTGTGCCTGAACAGCCTTCTGTACAAGGAAGAAATGGACATGGCGGCGATCAGTAAATTGCTGGGCAAAACCGCCGAGGCTGCCGAGTGGACCCAGCGCGCGCAACATCGCAAGGAGCTGATTGATCGCTATCTGTGGAACGCGCAAGCCGGAATGTATTTCGATTACGACTTCACCAAAGGAGAGCAGTCGAAGTATCAATACGCGACCACGTTTTATCCGTTGTGGGTGGGCGCAGCGTCACCGGAGCAGGCCAAGGCGGTCGTGGCCAATCTCAAAAACTTCGAGCACCCAGGCGGCATCGCCATGAGCCCTTACGAGACCGGTGTGCAGTGGGACCTTCCCTATGGTTGGGCGCCAGTCAACTTCATCGACGTTGAGGGCATGCGGCGCTGTGGCTTCAAGCAGGACGCTGACCGCGCCTCGCGGGAGTGGATCGAAACTGTCGCTAAGAATTTCCGCCAGGACAACACCATTCGCGAGAAGTACGACGTGGTGTCCAGTTCAAAGGAGGTCAACATCACCGCTGGGTACAAACAGAACGTAGTCGGCTTCGGCTGGACCAATGCCGTTGTGTTGGAATTCGCCCACGAGTTAGGCATGACGGCGGAGAAGGCCAAGGCGGCGGGGGCACAGTAAGATTGCTGGCAAACTGTAGGGGTCCTTCGATTCCTCGCTGCGCTCGTCGCTCAGGATGACACCCAGATCATGAGTAATCCAGATAAAGGTCCAGAGCAATCTGGGGTGCCCGTTCTAGCCGTTCTTTGGGTAGGGCGGCGCAGTTCCTCTATCTGAACTTTCACATCCCGCATTTCGGAGGAGTTCGATTCATCCCGTTGAACAGCTTCTTCGCCGAATCCAGGTCGGGGTTGAACTGCAGCACACGCATGGTGACGTCGCGCGCCCGGTCAAGTTGTCCCGCGCTGCAAAAAGCACGCGCGATATTCATGCCAACGCTGCTCCTACCCGGTGCGCGCTGAAATGCCTCCTCCCACAACTTCACCGCCTCACCCAAACGGCCGCTGTTGGCCTCGATCACGCCGAGGTTGGTGGCGGCATCAATCAGGCTGGGATCCTGCGCCAGAGCTCGCTGGTATGACTCACGAGCATCGCTGACTGCACCGCGTCTCTGTTCGACATAGCCTAGCGACGCCAACAGAGCGCCATCCTTCGGCGACTCCTGCACGGCCTTGCGCAGCAACTGCTCTGCTTGCTTCTGCACAGCAGCGTCACCGTTTTCCGCCATGGAGGCCCATGCCAACGCCATGTCGCGATCGTCGTGTTCCGCTTCGGGCAAGTCTGGAAATGGCGCCAGCCGCGGCAACGTCGAGGACGGTCGCGTTAGCGCATCCTCCAAAACGGGGCCGGTACTCGGGCGGCGTTGGATTCGGTGGTCGGTCACTTCCGTGTGCGCAACGTCGGTGCTCAAGTTGGCGGGCATGTGACACGAGGTGCAATCGGGCTGATTGGCATGATGCTTCGTGCTCAACCCGGCGTGGCAAGCCAGGCATTTCTCGCGATAAAACGAAACCCGCTCCCCCGCCGATGGCGAACGATGCGGATCGTGGCAACTCATGCACGACATCGCCGCGCCCGACTTCTTCTTGCACATGCTTTGTGCCAGCGCCTCAAACTGGCTTGCCGCACGCAAGCCGGGCTGACCATCGTTCGCCCGGACGTAGTACCGAACGTAGTCGGAAAGATCGTCGCCGGGTCGAAACTGATACAAGTGCTTGCCGGGCCGCTCAATCGCAGCATTGCCCTCCAGGTGACACTGCATGCAAATGGCATTGCGCCGGTCGGCAGTAAGTCTTATCGGATTGACGATGGCGCCGCCGTTCACATGGGCCGCTCCCGGTCCATGGCAGCGCTCGCAGGTAACGCCTGAGTACGCGAACACCGGCATCTTGTAGCGGTTCTCGGTACCCTGGATGGGAGGCTGAAATCCGCTGACGTGGCAGTCCAGGCAAGACGTGAGCGCGGGAAGATTCATTGGAGCTTCGCGCACATCGCCATATGCGGGCGCCATGTCCCACATGTGTTTGTCGGTGTACCAGTTCACTGGAGACTCGAAGACGAACCCATCCACCGAAAACAGATAGGTCCGTCCGCGTCGTCCCTGCCCGATGTAATACAGCAGCTCGCGCTTGCCTCGGGCCGACGGATCGCCCGGGCGTTCGAAGCTCAGCCAGACCTTTCCATCCTGAGCGTAGATGCGATAGGTAACGCCTGACTTCTTGTGAAGGAAATCTCCGGCGATCAGGTTTTCAGAAGCTGGACCGCTGGCGTGTGCCATGGCGGTTCGCTGGTACGACTCAAAGATCGGGGCATGACACTTCGCGCAGGCTTCGTTGCCTACGTAGCCATTTGCATCGGCCTTGGCGGAGGCAGATGAGGACGATTGGCTCGCTGGAGTAATCAGCGCGATGAGCAACACGGCCAACAGACTCAGGGCAATTATCGAATGCCGCATGGTCGGGTACTCTAGCAGAATTCTGAGCGGTCGAGATTGTTCTTTGAAGGGGCACGGCTTCCAGCCGTGCCGTCACGTGCGCGTGGGCTCTGGGCTTCAGCCCCCTGGCGGAACTTGCACTTCGTCTCAATCCCGAAGTCCCTCAGTGGCTGAAGCCACCTTCATAAGAGCATCTTACGGCACGGCTGAAGCCGTGCCCCTTCAAAATGACGACCTCACTTCGTCACCTCCGCAATCACCTCACTTCGACAATTCGGCGATGTAAACGGCGAACGGCTCCAACGAAAGCTGGGTAACCGAAGAATTGTTCTTCACCGACGCCTGCGTAGTCAGCAGCGTCTTCGCGGCTCCTGAGCCGAAGCCCTGTTGTGACAGGTCGAAGCTCACTTTCTGCGGACTCGCTGACATGTTGATCACGACCAGGACCGCATCGTCCTGATAGCGCCGAAGGTACGACATATCGGATTCATGGCATTTTTCAGTCGATCAGCGATTGCTTTCTGGGTGGCTTCAATTTTGTCCAGTAGCTTGATTGGATCCAACTCGACCACAGCATCGTAGTACAGCGTTTGCCAGTCACCGTTGTCGCTCACTCGGTCCTGATTTCCGATAACGTACCGCGTACAGTAGCGGTTTCTGCGCGACAGTATAGCGCAAATGGTTTAACGTGCAAGTTAGAAAGCCTTAGTACCGACGAACGGTATGGTTATCAGATCAAACGTCTGCTCTTGCTCAGCATCAGGACGTGACTTTGCACTCCGGCATCACCATTCCCCATCGCAACTACGAAGAGGCTTCTAACGCTACGACTCTGCTCGACGAGGAAGTGGCGGCAACCGGTAGCTGAGCTACGATGAGCGTACCCTTGCCATTCGAATGGATGTCGAGGCTGCCGCCCAGTTGCCGTAGTCTTTCTCGCATACCCCGGATTCCGACCCCAGGCGTGCCCGTCGAAGTCATTTCAAATTGCTTTTCTGGCGGTATGCCCTTGCCGCGATCCTCAACCTCTACGCGAACGTGATTGTCAGCGGCAGCAATTCGAATCGTGGCTGTCGGGCTTTCCGAATGGCGATGAATATTGGTCAGACATTCCTGCACGGTTCGAAAAATAGCTGTTTCTGCTTCGCGTGGAAGCCGCCCAAAATCCTCAGGGAACTCCAAATCGACTTCAATCTTACTGCGTTGCGCGAATCCCTCCACGTACCAGCGAAGGGCTGAAGCAAGTCCTGCTTCATCCAGCAGAGGCGGATGCAGTAGGTGAGAGATCGTGCGAACCTCTTTACTGAGTTCCTTCACCAGAGCCGCACTGTCGTTGACCGTATGCGAAATCTTAGTGAGGCGTTCGATGTCGGTTCCGACGGCAGCAAGGTTCATTCCCAGCGCCGCCAGCATCTGTCCCACGCTGTCGTGCAACTCGCGGGCGATGCGCCGTCTCTCATCATCCTGCAATTGCAGCAGACGCGCCGAGAGCTCACGCAGATTTTGATTGGTCCTATCGAGCTCGACCGTGCGCTGCTTTACTGCTTCCTCCAGTTCTCCTTGCGCTGCCCACAGTGTTTCTTCACGGCGGCGGCGTGCTTCTCCCATCGCAACCAGGGCGCTGGAAACCAACAAGAACGCCAGGATGCCAAGGGCCTGCGGCGTGGCGGGGACACGAAACGAGTGTACCGGCAGGATAAGCCAGTACCGCACTGCGATGAGGGCAAGAATCCCGCTCAGGATGGATGGGCCAACGCCGCAGTACCACGCACAGAAAGCGGCCGCCGGAAAAAGCGTGATGTACGGTACGTAATCTCCCAAGAATGGATTTAGCGCCAAGCGGACCAGTAAAGCCGCTGCCGTCGCCAACAGCGCGATCGCGTAACGTACCACAATTTTCTTTGAGATTCGGGTGGATAGCGAAGCCTTAGTCGTCACAGTCTTACCCTCGCTTTGGGAAATCTACAAGCGACTCAGAAAAGGCCAGGCGCGCTATGACGAAGTAATATCAATGCTATAACAAGAATGTTCTAGTTGAGCAACTTTTTACCGAACACAAGTGTCATCGCCACGTTCCGTATGAATGGATGAACACTCTTCTCGCTCTGTAGTTGGGCGGCAGTTTCCCAGCGACATCACAAGTTCGTTTGAACATTCTGACCACGAAGGTTGGCGATCGCGCGGTAAGAAGAAACGATCCTCTCCATTTCCATGCTCCCATTGGTAGCTGCTGCCCCTATCGCCTCGTTTAGATCAGCGATTTCGCTTATTAATCGTAGGGCAGTCTAAGCGACGGCGGACCTAAACCTGCTTTCAGGTCCCGGATGCGCTCTTGCCTCTTGTAGAATTCGCGGAGTTCTGGGTCCGTCAAGCCGACATAGGTTTCCAGTTCCAGAGCCTCGACTTGCCTTTGAAGCAGGTTGACTAATTCCGCCCGGAGTTGCTCGACACTATCGTCTCTCATTTGGTGCCGCCGACGCAGGGCGGTCGAGGTTCTGGGCGAAGGAGCGCAAAGTCAACTATGAAGTCTAGCGAAGGTTTCGCACTCGTTTGATCGAGTGCATACCCTATTTGTCTGGAATTAACCCCGTAGTCGGCCGCTAGAACGTTCTTCTCCCGTGTATCATTGCATCTTGCGGATACAAGAATGCCCCATGCAGTTCCCCACGCAAAAAGGCCGGTACTCTGGCCCTTTGTTATGTGTTGCAGAGCATGTTCGACAGCTAGGAGGTGCAAGTCCCCTACCTACCCAACCGGATGGAGGTGAAGGGTTAGCGAAGCGCAAAGGTGAAATAACACTCGTCGCGAGGCGGGGCCTGAAAGCAGCGTGGAGCAAAGACGCGAGCCGATGAACAAGAACCGGATAGGAGGCCTACGGTGGCGGGCGAGCGGGCATATGATTGCGAAGCCCATATCCATCACGCTCACTGGTGGTAAATCCGGCGGTTGCGTGTCGAAGGCGGTCGAACTTACCTCGGGAGATCTGCACGAACTGGACCGGGAGTTAGAGCGGCGTGGTCACCACTTCGTGCGTTATGCCGATGACTGTAACATTTACCTGGGCAACGAACGAGCGGGACAGCGAGTGATGGAGAGCGTTACGCACTTCATCACGCACCGACTCAAGCTCAAGGTGAATCAGGCGAAGAGCGCCGTGGCTCGACCGGGGCAAAGAACGTTTCTCGGATTCAGCTTCACCGGCGAAAGGGAACCTAGGCGGCGCATCGCCCCCAAGGCCATCGCTCGCTTTAAGGAGAGGATTCGGGAACAGACACGTCGAACCCGTGGCATCAGTCTGACACAGCGCGGCGGAGCCGCAACCAAAACACTTCGGCTGAGCTCTCAGCCATCAGCGGTCAGCACTCGCTTGAACTGCTCTCACCCTTGCAATCGCTGCAATAGAAATCTTCTGGAAGGCCCAGCGCTACTTATAAGCTCAAAGGCGTTCCCCGTCTGCATATCATTGTAGGTTCGGTCAAAAACTCACAACCATACGGAGGGGAACGCCATGCACGAGTTTATCGCGAAACACCAGGACAAGATCGCAGGAACCCTATCTGGATTCGACCGCTTGGTATTTCGCGGACACCTGCGCTCCATTGGCCATCCCCAGGGAATGATGAACTATCTCTGGACGAACCAGATCTTACTCAAGAACTTTGGCGCCCATGTGGAGAAGGTCACTGAGCACCTGAAGGAAGCTTCCTTGGCCCAAGCCAAGGCTTCTGGACGTCCGGTGAAATATCTGAACTCCAGCCAGACGGATAAAGAGACCATCGCCCGCGACATCCTAGCCCACGATGGCGTGCGCAGCGGACTGGTGTGCGTGCTCAGCTGCGTCGAACCCTGCTGGACATTCCAGATCCATCGCAATCGCGAGAACAAAAGGCTCGAGCTCCAACTACGCCCCGGCAAATGTCTGTTTCTCTATCACTATCAAATCCACCCCATCTTCGGCTTCCTCAATGCCCGTATCCAAACCTGGTTCCCCTTCTCCATTCAGATCTGCCTCAACGGCCGGGAATGGCTGGCCCGACAGATGCAAGCCGCCGGTCTCGACTACCTGCAGCAGGACAACTGCTTTCCCTGGATTTCGGACTGGAGCAAAGCTCAGCGCCTGATGGATAGTCAACTCAAAACCCCATGGCCCAAACTGCTCAACGGCATCGCCCGACAGCTCAACCCCATTCATACCGAGATCTTCCCTAAACACCCCATCTCCTACTACTGGTCCACTTACCAGCACGAGTGGGCTCTCGATGTGGTCTTCCACCACGCGGCCGATCTGCGGCGCTTCTATCCACGCTGGGTCAACCATGCTATGACCACCTTCTCCAGCCCCGATGTCATGCGTTTTCTGGGTAAGCCCATCACCCTGAGCGGCCAGCTACGCCAGGACTTCTCCGGAGAAGTAGTCAGTGACTTCAAACGCCGGGCCGAAGGAGTACGCGTCAAGCATAGCGTCAACGGCAACTCCGTGAAACTTTACGACAAGGCCTATACTTCCAAAGGCAGCGTCCTGCGCGCCGAGGCCACCTTCCATAACGGCGACGACTTCCGCGTTTACCGGCGCAAGGAGGGCGACCGCAAAGGGCCCCGCGCCTGGCGTCCACTACGCCGGGGCATCGCCGACCTGCACCGCCGAGCCCAGCTTTCCCACAAAGCCGCAGCGCGCTATCTCGACGCCTTCGCTACCGTCGACGACTCCACGACTCTCGACCAACTGCTCCAGCGGCTAGAACAACCCCGGCAATGGCGCGGCCGCCGAGTGCGTGCCCTCCGTCCCTTAGCCGACGACCGGGCACTGCTGTCCGCCATCAATCACGGCGAGTTCACCATCAACGGCTTCCGCAATCGCGACCTCCGCGCCCTCTTCTTTCCCCAGACCAACCACGACAAAAAGGAGATCCGCCGTCGCTCTGCCTGGATCAGCCGCAAACTCCGCCTGCTGCGGGCTCACGCCCTCATCACCAAGATCACCGGCACACACCGCTACCAACTAACCTCCACCGGTCGCAAAACCATCGTCGCTATCCTCAGTGCTCTACGATCCACGGTTGCCCAACTCACGCCTGTAACAGCACAACTAACCGCTCTCGCTGCCTAGACATCATGAAAAATCTTTGCAAACGGAAAAGATTTTCGATGTTAGTAATACAGATGGTCACACAGATCGCGACCTACCTGCGGGGATGGCTCGGATACTTCGACGATTGTCAAACGCCCCCGGTGTTGCAAACCCTGGAATCGTGGCCACGCCGTCGACTTCGGTCGGTGGTGTGGAAGCAATGGAAACGGCGACGGACGCGATTTCGCAAACGGAAGGTGAGCCAGGACCTGGCAGCGCAAACCGCCGGCAGTCCTCACGGCCCGTGGCGCATCCCCAACTCGCCCGCCTTGGCCATGGCTTTGCCGAATGCCTACTTTGCCAAGCTCGGGCTTCCACCGATGGTCGTGCGGTCTTAGCTTAATCCGACGAACCGCCGTATGCGGACCGGCATGTACGGCGGTGTGGCAGGGGAGGCGGGGCGACCCGTCCCCCTATGCCGATTTCCAAGTACTCGCATCTGACTTGAGACTGCCTATTGAACATGGATCATCTCGCCGTTGGCATCCAGGGTGCCATGCACGCGGACTTTCTTGCCTTCGTACTGCTTCACTTCGTCTTGGTGATCGATATCGTAAGTGGTGTTGCTGGCGGAATCCTGCAACACATACTTGTCACCTGATTTCACGATCATACCGGTAAAGACCTGAACTCCGGGCTGCTGCTGCGACTGAGCCTGGGAGTCCGGCGCCTGTCCTGATTGGTCCGGTGCCCGCCTAGGTTGCTGCTGTTGTGCTGGCTCCTGACCGGGCTGCTGAGTTGGATACTGCTGTTGCGCGGATGGCGCGGCATGCTGCCCGAAGAGCTGAGCGCTCATAAGCATCATCCCACACACGAGAAGAAGCACGGCAAAAAGCCGCGTAGAGTCTATTTGTCTTTTCCCTTTCACGAGGCCTCCGAAACGAGTTAGTCGATTCGGTAGTGTGCAGCAAACTGCTTGCCAAATGTTCCTCCTGTACTGCGATTTTCGAGAGTGGAAGTGCGGGCGTGGCGTTCGATTTACAAGCTTTAGGTCGGATCGGAGCTGGTCCACGAAGAATTTTGATACTGCACAAGACATTTCTCTCCGTGCGAACTACAGGGAAAACCGTATGCGATCCGTTGCTCGACGTGATCCTCGACAGCAAAGAGAGCAGAATTTGCTCGGTTGTTAGCGTGTTCGCGCTTATGCCATAGCTGTGCCCACAAGTGGAATCCAGGTTCATTTCGGCTATTTCGGCTATTCGTTGTAAGAACACACAGTAACTTATTGAACGGATTCGTGAGAGGAAGTGCAGCAAAAACAAACATGCAAGGCGTTTTCATGTGCAGCATTCCTCCACAAGCGCAAAAGCTATGCAAATTGTCACTGGTGATGACAAAGTTTTACAAAAATGTCGGGCTATCGGCTTGACTTGTACTGTGGTTTCTTCTAAAGGTGAAATTTCAGTGCCCAACTAGCGTAGCTAGGGACGAGAGGAAAATGATGCCAATGCAAACTCAAGAGCAAACCACCCTCAACGTAAGACTCGTCCACTTTACCAAACAAAATTCGCCTGATGAGCCGGTGCAGGTTGCCTTCGCGGTTACTGATGATCAAGGGAAAGAAGAGATCATCACGGGCGAGGTCCCCTACAGCTATGACCTTTTCCACCTCTTTCGGGAAAATGGCTGGCCGAACATCCGCCGAGGGGTTGCCCCGATCCGCGAGAGCCGGACGCCGCGTCGAGCAATGTCAGCGTAGACAGTATGCTGACTCTGCGCGCTGGGACCCCCAGAAATAAGGGGTTCCAGCCTCGCTTGCTTGCGATTCGTCGCTTGTGAGAGGTCTTGGTAGTTAATTTCCAAACAAACCGGAGATTCTAATGATGATGCGTGACGTTCAACTTACCATTGGTGACATCTGCGGAGATCCAACGGGCTTACGAGTCAGAGTAGAAGACGTTGATATCTACGATTACGTTCACTTCTCGGTCATTGAAAACGGTGACCAAGAACAAGATGAAGAGGATGAGGGAGAGTCGGGAGAGATGTCCCATGTGGCTTTCGTTCATCGCTTCACGAAGCTGGGCAATACGTTTGCCAACAGGACGGCCGCCTAGCTAAGAACCCTGAATAACGTCCTTGGAGGTTACATGAAGCTGAATACGAACATCATGTGGTTGTTTCTGGTTTCTGCAACTCTAGCGGTAGGCCAGAACACGGCTCCGTGTCCAGCCGGATAAGGCTCGGGCAGCGCGGGATCTACTGGACAAAGCTCGTCGTCGGGGTTGCCCGCCGCCCCGGTGTCCACGAATACGACAGCGGGTAGTTCGACACCGCCCTCCGCGCCTGCTCCCGGTCTCGCGGCATCGAGTCCTGCCACAGCGGCAACAGCGCCCGGGTCCGCAATGCCGCAAGGCGGAACCGCGACGTCTCAGGCCCGAAACACCACGCTCAGGCCGCGAACCGTAGGTTCGCAACGTGGCTTACCCTCGGCACAGACACCGAACGGTGCATCCAGCGGCGCCGCTACAACGGCATCGTTGAACAGCACGTCGTCTCCGTGTACACCATCGAGCAATGGGGCGGGAGCAGTTCCTCCCGCAACAGGACCGCAGAACTTAGACGAGCAAGGCTCCAGGGCTGGTCCACCTTCGTCCTTGACCTTCGACGAAATCTCGACCAATCGGCCCCACTCTTCGCAAAACCCTTCCACTACGAAGAGTGGGGCAGCCGCCTACTTACAATTACAGGCGTCGTGGGCACTGACGTTTTCGCCCTAGGGACCATAATTCAGGGCTTTGTCCAAGCGCGTTCCTCGGAATCTTGGCGCTGAAGTGCTTGCTCATATCGTTGTCACTATTAGTAACTAATGTGTCACGTTCGGTGACAACATTCGCTGTCAACGCTATTGACCGGCACGCTCGTGTTGTTGCGAATCTTGGGACGCCCAAGACTACATCGATTACCGTTTGGCTAGCCTTCTCTCCTCTGGGCTCATTTGGTTCCAAAGAGCTTTCATGTCTTCTTGAACGATTCGGTTGAGGGGTTCTTGACGCTGGGCGCGCGCGAACCAGTGATACGCGAGAGGTAAATCTCGGTTTGCGCAGTGACCGGTTGCGTACATAGTTCCTAAAGTGCTTTGGGCCTTCGTGCTGGAGTGCTCAGCAGCGGCAAGAAAATCTTGACGAGCGCGACCACAGTCTACCTGCACACCATCTCCATACAAATACTTTTCGCCCTCGGTCTCCGATGTATTGCCAGGTTCGGTCGCAGAAAGTGGCTGAATCCTGCTCTTCGACGACCTTACGGATCCTTCCTGCGACGGTTCCTGCGAGGATGTCTCTTCGATGGCACTTTGATCGCGCTGCGAAGCCAGTTCGGAAGGTGCAGGCTGTGAACTCTGCGGCGTCTGCACGTCTAGAGGTGGAATCGGGGCGGGCGCTGGGATAGAATTCGGCTCCTTGGACTGGCTCATATCGGGAGTTTGTGAAGACCTACTTGCGAGCATACGCAGGTCCTGCCAATGCCAGCACGCACCCGCAACCGTCAAGGTGAAAAGGATTAGTACGAGATGGCGGCCTAAATGAGGTGCAGTTACACCACTTTGAGAACGGTAAATCACGCTGTTAGTCGGTTCAGCGGTCGGACGCGCCATGGAAGATCCGCTAACCGATGTTAGCTCACGCGGTTCCGGTGACATTGGCCGAGCCGCCAACTCTTCGGCGAATTCGAGAAGATCGGCTCCGCATGTCAAGCAAAGACGATTCCCCGAATTGTTATTCGACCCGCACTGACCGCAGCGTATCACCATGGGAACATAGTCAGCATTCTTTGTGCCTCTTTGCACACGAACGGCTATGCGTCTGTTTTTGCTGAAGTTAGCTCAGCGCCAGAGGCGGGATTCAGGCGGACTTGGCGGAAGCAAAATGTTCCTCTGCTCGGCAGAATTTGCTTGGTATAGGGGGCAACTCAGTTCGAAGCCAGAGCGACACTGTCGGAGCATTTCTTTCGGAATGCGTCTGCGCGACAATGAGACACACAATAAGTTTCTAACTGCGGCGTTAAACCATTTGCGCTATACTGTCGCGCAGAAACCGCCACTCTACGCGGTAAATCGAAATCAGGACCGAGTGAGCGACCATGGTGACTGGCAAAAACTTTACAACGATGCTGTGGTCGAATTAGACCCGATAAAACTGCTGCAGAAAATTGAAGCAGCCCAGGAAGCAATCGGTGACCGATTGAGAGATGTGCACGCGATTGACTCCAATGAGCAGCAACTGATCGAAGACGCCCGCCACAATCTCTACTTTCTAAGGAAACATCCGCCGGCATGACATGTTGAGTGGGTGCGTTGACAATAATCTGGCTCCGGGCCTGCGTGCCGCGCTGGTGGCCAGGTTTTGCTTGGCATTCGATGCGCTTCTCGGTGTGTCTTGGCCATGCACCTGATCAGTCACCCTGAACGAGTTTCGCCAGCGTAAGAAGCGCGGAACTATCGCTGCAGTGGACGGTCTTGTTCGAACTATCTTTCGCAGTCCAGAGAAAATGAACGCCGACGTAGGTTGCAGGTTCACGGTTCACTTCTCAGTGTTCTCCACGACCGAGGCTTATGTGGAAGGCAGCCGACAACCGGTGCGCACCACCATTACTGAGGTTACTGATCCAACGAATTCGCCATGCGCGAATGTCAAAGCAGCCGTCACCGCGGCGTGAGGCGCAGAGCGTAGACTTTTGGTATGGCAGTTTTGTTGGAGATGCATCACACGGGAGACCCAGCTCTGCGAGCGGAGGTGGTGGCGGCCATTGAACATGTCTTTGCGGATCGCCCCGGAGAGTGGCGCGTTTTGATAATTGGTTCTCAGGCGAATGACCGCTGGGAGATGAAGATTGGCGGACCGAAGGGCTTTGAGCGGTCGTATACGTTGGAAGGCAGTTCCGGGGAACATCGGCCGGAGGTGATTCGGGCTATTGTAGGGAAGATGGTGCCCGCGAATTTGTGAGGGGTTGGCGCGTGGCACGTTAGCTAATCGGCCATTGGCGAGGGGCAAGAGGTCGCGGTACTTGCGGTGGGGCTTAGCGTGGTCGTGACTTCGGGGTACGCGGTAGCTCCCCGAGTTCCGGGCCCGTTAGGCTTTATAATGGACTCAACCTTTCGGTAATGTCGCGATAGGATTTGACGCTCATGCGAGTCATAGCACCTCACGGAATCACAATCCGAGGCAGCACTTAGATCTGATCGGAGATAGCGCCCTACGCCGGGCGTGGACACATCGATCTGGGGAGTGGGAATGGTCGCGGCCCGTACCATTGGGCATCCCGCGAGCTGTTCCGGTCTGGACGTGGGAAGCGTAGAGTTGTTGCCGCTCAAGCCGTCCATGCGAGGCGAGCGCTCGGTGTCAGCCCTGCCAAACGTGTTTACCGCAGGTACAGTGGACGGTCTCGGTAGGCCGTGGCTTGGTCAGTTGCTGTTTGCAAACTGGGCAAGGTTTGGTCATCACGTATGTCATAATCTTCCTCACGTTCGGTTAGGCCGGACATCTCAATCTCCGTGCACGTCGGGGACCAAAATAATGGGCAATCCCTCGAACCCAGGACTATCTAGCGAAGAGCAATCGCTGCTTTATCGGGCTCTGCGAGCTCCTATAAGCAATTGATGCATCGCTTAGCGGTGAGAACCTCAAGCGAGGAAGGCCCGTAGTCGCGTTCCTCGCGTAATAGATCGCTGAGGCCGATATCGGGTTCTCTCGCCTCGCTGATCAGGTGAATTCCTTACTCCGTGTCTAAGACGTACGGCATTCGCTTAGCGCAGATCTTCCCGGTCCTAAGTGAAAACTCCCGAGTCACGGGCGCACACCGCCGTCACATTTATTGACCTGATTCTGAGTTCACATGGGCCTGCGGCCACCAATGGGGATGAAAGTGCAGCCGCGGGCGTCACAGCTCGGAGAAAAGCCTCCACCACGGCCTGATCGATTTGCACGCCGCCGACGTTGAGACAGTACACGCCGCGTCCCTGGACGATAATCTTGCCGGAACAAATTCATCCGCAACCTCATCAAGCGGGAGCACTCACTATCGCGGCAGAAACTCCTCACCCGGCTACCATCACTTTTCATGGGAGCTCGCAGAGGGAAGGAAAGACCCTCCGAGCGGAACCAAAACCAGACCGTGCGGACGGATCCCAGTTCGGTGAACGTCGAGAAATGTTCTGCGTCTGTTAAGGTTCTCGTCTCCGTCGTGTCAATTTGCTCCTTGATGAGTTGGGCGAGTTCGAGTCGGACTTGTTCGGGATCACGGTCTATGACACACGGTCCTGGGGCGAAAGAGGTGCAAGGTGAAATGGTGAGGATTCTGGCGTAAGTTGGCCGCAATATTCCCGTAGCCGTAACGAGGCCCAGGAGCCTCACTTTTTCTCGGTCTCTTTCAAGCCAGTTTCCACTCCGATTCACCGTGACTTCAGGCCCCCAGAACGGATGCCATGATCGCAGCAGCGGGGCGGTGGGCGGAGCGCATAATGCGGAGGGTTAATAATAATGTGGCTGCACAGTAGGCGGTTGTGCCGCGCAGCCGTAGCCGTTCTTGAATCACTTAAGGAAAACATCCTCAGCCAAGCGAGCGTGAAAGCCATCTACGGCGAACCTATCTCAGCCCACGGAAAGCCGGTTAGGCAGCTTCGAGAAGCTTCGAGACACTCTGCAATGGAATCCGGAGCCAGGACGGCCGGTTGTTGAGTTCATATCCCAGCTCATATACGGCCTTGGTGATGACGTAGACATCCAATAGGACCGCAAGTTCTTCACGGCTCTGAGGAACAAAGGAGGCAGAGCCCGAAGTTCTCAGATACGTTTTCAGGAAAGTAGCAGAAACCCACGTTTGCCAATACTGCGCCCAGACATCCAAAGCATTGAGTCTGTCTTGCGTAACCTCACGGCTGCTGATTTCTCCGAGAAGTGGCGCGTAGGCCGCGTAGTGAAAAGAGCGCAGCATTCCGGCAACGTCCTGTAAGGGAGAGTTCTTGTTTCGCCTCTCGCTCAAAGGCCGGGCGGGTTCTCCCTCGAAATCGATGATGACAAAGTCGTCGCCCGTGAAAAGGACTTGCCCGAGATGGTAGTCACCGTGGATGCGAGTACGCATCGCAGAAATCTTGAACCCTCCAAGCAACTGGACGCGTTGGCGTAGCCCCTCCTCGAGCTTCACGACTTTGCTGGCTTCTTCCCGCACGCCCTCCGACAGTTTCTCACTCTGCTGGCGAAGCGACTGAAATGTCCGGGCGATAAGATCGAGTGCGGATTTCACTAGCTCCTTCTGGTTCGCGCCCGTAAAGGGTTCTGGCGCAAAAGCAGGCTGGTCCCGGGTTGTGCACAGGGCAAGGTGAAGCTGGGCCGTTCTAACGCCGAGCAACCGGGCGGATTCAAGATAAGAGCCTATTCTTTCTTTTGCGTCAGGCGGAACCTCCCAGTCAGCTAGAGCCAGGATTGGGACATGTGGCAACTCTCCGAGTCGAATCCCGGCTGCGGATTGAGCCTGTTCATAGTATTCCGCGAGCGCCTTCAGAGTGTACTGCCATGCATCCCCGTGATTTGGAACGTAGTCCTGAAGGATACCCAGGGTGATTCGTTTTCCGTAGTTGCTGACATACTCTAGATAGCCCGCCAGCATGGGCACATTTCTGAACTCAGTCTTCTCGGTAAGGAATGAGCCAATCTCGAGGTCAGGATTGAGCCCTTCTTCCAAGCGGCGAAACACCTTGAGCACCAAGCGGTTGGCATAGATGATCGAGCTGTTGCTCTGTTCCGCTCTCATCAGGGATGGCGCCAGTGGACCCTGCGATGAATCCCAAATGGAGCGCAGTGCGGCGGCTGGAACTGCCCGGACTTCTCCGCGAACCCCGTGAAAGCGATCCCCTCGCGCAACTGCCTCCAGCAGAAATGTTAGGAATGGCTGGTTAGAAAGTGCGTCATACAAAACAATCCCTGAACCGCCTTCCCAATTGATTCTTAGGGACGGAGCCGGTTCTCCACGCGGGGATCGTTCATCATCCTTCGCTAACCGCAGAGGAAGTGCATACATCTCTCCAAGTCCGGTTGCGTACTCAATGCGAATCAGAAACAAGTAAACCTGTAGATCGGTGGAGAGTAGCGGCACCAAATCCGCTACCACAACGGATTGAATCACTCTCGCCTTGCCACCGAACCAGCGCCGCTGCGCTAGGAAGTCCGGGAGAATCGGCGGCAGACTCTTCCTAAACCCCGCCAAGAGTTCATTCGTCGCAACTGAATTCGACATATTCCTTGGGGACTCTCTTCCCCGAATTTCTTTGTCTCTCGTCACAGAAAATAATCGAAATCGCGCTCAGTCCGCACGAGCCGCCGAATGCGGAAGATGTGCGCCGGCATCATTTGCGGATTGAGCTCAACGTAATTGTGGGTCCCGTGCCAGAAGTAGCGGGCATTGGTCAGCAAATCGTGCACTTGATACGGCTGGTGTGGATCGAGTTGGAACGACTCGACCGGCAAATCGACCCAGCCAGACTGAGTGTGATGAGGGTCGAGGTTGACGACCACGACGATGATGTTGGATAGATCTTCCGTCGTCTTGCTGTAAACAATCAGTTGCTCGTTGTCGACCGGATGAAACCGCAAACTCAAATCGCTTTGCAGACCGCGATTTTCGTGACGTATATGGTTCACACGTGCAATCAGGCTTCGAAGGCTATTGGGATTATCAATATCCCAGTGCCGGATCTGGTACTTCTCAGAGTCTAAGTATTCTTCGCTACCCGGGCGGAGAGCCCGATTCTCACAGAGCTCGAAGGCCGGTCCGTAAATTCCGTAGTTCGCGCCCAGAGTGGCGGCCAGCACCAACCGGATCATGAAAGCGGCACGCCCGCCGAATTGTAGAAATTCCGTAAGTATGTCCGGGGTGGTGGGCCAGAGGTTTGCCCGGAAATATTCACATACCTCCGTCTGCGTGAGCTCGGTGAAGTATTCCGTGAGTTCCGACTTCGTGTTCCGCCAAGCAAAATACGTATATGACTGCGTGAATCCCATCTGACTGAGCCGATACATCACCTTCGGGCGCGTGAAAGCTTCGGAAAGAAATAGAACTTCAGAGTACCCAGTCTTTATGTCGGCGATGAGCCACTCCCAGAAATCAAAAGGTTTAGTGTGAGGGTTGTCCACGCGGAAGATACGTATGCCCTGTTCGATCCAGAACAGCACCACGCTTCGCAATTCCTCCCACAGCTCGCGGCTGTGCTCATTTTCGAAATACAGCGGGTAGATGTCCTGGTACTTTTTGGGAGGGTTTTCTGCATACTGCACGGTGCCATCCGGCCGCATGCGGAACCATTCCTTGTGCTCCACTACGTAGGGGTGGTCCGGTGCGCACTGGAACGCAAGATCCAAGGCCACCTCCAATCCGAATTCCTTTGCGCGTGCCAGTAGTCGGCGGAAATCCTCGAGCGTCCCGAGTTCCGGGTGAATCGCTTTGTGTCCACCTTCCCTGGAACCGATGGCCCACGGGCTTCCGACGTCCTCCGGA
Organism: uncultured Acidobacteriota bacterium; assembly: GCA_963796095.1. Lineage (GTDB taxonomy): Bacteria > Acidobacteriota > Terriglobia > Terriglobales > Acidobacteriaceae > JABDBE01. The sequence goes on along the minus strand of CAWCKL010000040.1, from coordinate 8,140 downwards.
GCGGCCGCTTCGCTATTGTTCCTCCCCTTTCGGTGCGCACGACCTATGGGATGAATAGGAGGAAGATAAAGAACGTCAAATCCCATGCCGGAGACGTACTCCAGTCTTCTCTCACAGTCCTGGAAGGTTCCGTGTCGTCCGACTTCTGTCCCGCAAGATCGCGGGAACATCTCGTACCACGAGCTAAACCGAGCTCTTTCACGATCGACAACCACCGTAAGTTCTTTACCGTAGATCGTGGCTTGGCTGCGATCTGCGTGCAATACCATCAGGGCGTTGAGGTTGACATTTGAAATCATTTGCGCCGCTTGGTTGAGGTTTTGTTTCCCCAGCCGCGAGAGCTCCCCAGCGCAGGCCGCCAAACGTCCGGCGTCCTCACCGCTTGCGCGCTTTGCAGCGGCTTGAAGCAATTGCACTCCTGTGAGCAGGTCAACGGAGATGTCGTGGCCAGCCTCCAAATTTTTGGAGAAATCCCTACGCCAAGACTGAAACGGATCCATCCACGCCTTAAGCGTGTAGAGATGTATACCCTCCGCTGAGACAGTGAACTTGGCCTGCCAGCGATCGTTCACCAGCGGCTGCATTGGCACTTCTTCCCAGTCCAGCTGGGAAACCGGGCGATGCAGTAAAACAGCGTGCAGGATATCGTGTCCATCGGCATAGATGTCTGCCGTCACCTCCACATGCTCACCAATCGTGCGCTTAATCGGAAAACGACCGCCTTGAATTTCTGGTCTGACGTTTTCAATAACCACTCGCCGCACGAAAGTCGATTCATCGTTATTACCTTTGTCGAGTTCGTGTACTTCCATCACAGCCTCCGAGAAGTCAACGGTCAATCGAGGCGTCAGTACGACAAGACCTGAATATTTTCCAGCTGTGTGCCGTGGGACTGGCACGAATTTGTTTAACCTATCACATCGCAGTTCCAGACTAGAATCGGCCCAAGGCCTGGGTCTCGAAATCTGAGTATGGCCAGCTTCGGCTCTGCTCCCAGCTTGCTTTCAGCGCATGTTCCGCTCACGGAAATTTCCAAGCTCCTGCTTCCAAAGGGTCTAGGCTCCGGCAAATTCGCACATTGAGATGTCGCCGCGGTAGATCGTGTTGCCTTCGACAACATCACGCGGGTATGGAACATCCAACATGCTTGAGTTGATTGCCGCGGATTAGGTCAATCTCGTCTCTTTAGCCGCCTTGCTGAAGAAACGGCAGGATCCACCCGCAAGTGGGGAGCAGAACGGTGAAAGAGTCGAAGCAGAGAACATTACAGGCGACGCGGAAAGGTCAGAGCGCAGGCGTTATTCGCAATGACATTTCGTTGCTGACCGCTGACGACTTATATCTGTTTAACCAGGGAACTCACTACCACCTCTACGAAAAGCTGGGATCGCACTGCATCAACATGCAGGACGTGGAAGGGACCTATTTCGCGGTATGGGCTCCCAATGCAGAGCACGTTTTCATCATGGGTGAATTCAATGGGTGGGACAAGGCGCAGTTGCGCCTGGGTGCTCGGGAAGGATCGGGGATCTGGGAAGGATTTGTGCCGGATCTCCACGCTGGCGTTCCGTACAAGTATCACATCGTCTCCCGCTATAACGGTTATCAGGTGGATAAGGCCGATCCGTTTGCCTTCGAGAGTGAAACACCGCCCAAGACGGCGTCCATTATTTGCGACTTGAGCTACGCATGGGGAGATGACAGTTGGATGCGCGACCGCCATCGGTACAACAGCCTGCAAAGGCCGATGGCCATTTACGAGGTTCACCTAGGATCATGGAGGCGCGTGCCCGAGGAAGGAGGTCGTTTCTTAACCTATCGCGAGCTGGCGCCTCAGCTCACGGAGCACGCCCAAGAATTGGGTTTTACCCACGTTGAGTTTTTGCCCATCATGGAACATCCGTTTTACGGTTCCTGGGGCTACCAGACAACAGGATATTTCGCTCCTACTAGCCGCTACGGTCCCCCAGCGGATTTCATGTTCCTGGTTGACTACCTCCACCAGCACGATATTGGCGTCATTCTTGATTGGGTTCCATCCCACTTCCCTAATGATGAGCACGGGCTCGTGTACTTTGATGGATCCCACCTCTTCGAGCACGCCGATCCACGCCAAGGAATTCATCCAGACTGGAACAGCTACATCTTCAATTACGGCCGGAATGAGGTGCAGTCCTTCCTCATCAGTAGTGCCATGTTTTGGCTCGACCGCTATCATGCAGACGGTTTGCGGGTGGATGCCGTGGCCTCCATGCTCTATCTCGATTACTCCCGCAAAGAAGGACAGTGGATCCCCAATACCTATGGCGGACGCGAGAACTTGGAGGCCATTCACTTCCTCAGAAAGTTCAACGAGGAGGTCTATAAAGCGTACCCTGGCATTCAGACCGTTGCCGAAGAATCCACCGCGTGGCCCATGGTTTCGCGTCCTCTCTATGTCGGCGGCCTGGGCTTCGGGCTGAAATGGGACATGGGATGGATGCACGACACGTTGCAATACATGTCGTTGGACCCCATCTATCGCAAGTTCAATCACAGCAAGCTGACTTTTAGGACAGTGTATGCTTTCGCAGAAAACTTTGTTTTAGCTTTGTCCCACGATGAGGTTGTCCATGGAAAAGCTTCACTCTTGGGGAAGATGCCTGGGGATGTTTGGCAGAAATTCGCTAACTTGCGGCTGCTCTATGGTTATCTCTACGCGCAGCCGGGCAAGAAACTGCTGTTCATGGGCGATGAGTTTGGGCAATGGCGCGAGTGGAATCACGACGACGGTCTGGATTGGCAGTTGCTGGAACATCCTCCTCACCAAGGCCTACAGAAGTGGCTGACAGACATCAATCGTTTATACCGAGCACAGCCGGCGCTGCACGAGACGGACAGCGATCCCGCCGGTTTCGAGTGGATCGACTGTAACGATAGCGAGCAGAGCACTCTGACCATGATTCGAAAGGCGAAGACGACGAACGATCTCATCCTCATTGCTTTCAACTTCACACCCGTGCCCCGACAGAACTACCGCGTAGGAGTTCCTAGAGCAGGGTTTTGGAAAGAGATCTTAAACAGTGATGCTTTGATCTACGGAGGCGCGGGTTGGGGAAACCTGGGCGGCGTGGAGGCCGTACCAGTGCGTTCTCATGGACGCCCTTTCTCCCTGTCCCTGACCTTGCCACCGATGTCTGCCCTTTTCCTGACCAGCGGCACAACCTAGACCAAAATCGGCTCGCGACAACCCAAAATAACTTATGGAATGGACCATTGGACCGAGTCTCGCTCAGGATGCCTGCGTTTCAGTACGGTTATTTGGTGGCGGAGAGCAAGGAAGGAAGTTCAGCCTCGACTCGCTGGAATCACATACTCGGCGATGCCCACAGCCCACGGCATTGAGTGATGGCGGCCCTACGGTAGTGACATCCGTGCGAGCCGCCGCCGCCCCATCCCCAGCGCTGGCAGGCTCTGGCGGAGTTGGTTGGCGCTTCGCCGAATGGGGACAGCGTCAAGAGCAATCACGCGGGAAGAGAGCGAAGATGTTCCATTTTCCGGACAGGGTACCACGAAGGGGCGAAGTGCCGAAAACGGCAACCGCTAACTGGAGGACAAAAGTACGAAAGTAAGTTGGCAGGACCTCGGCACTTGGGGCAAAGTGGCTAAGTGTCTCGTCTGGGAGAATTACGTGCACTGGTCAAGGTTTGTCAGCAGGAACTCCATCTGGCACGGAACTACGACGCCACAAAGACTGCTGAGAGGCATATTGCTTTAGCTCGAAAGAGAGTCGCAGCAGAAACGGAAGTCGTTCTAGGCCAAATCAAATATGGAACTGCTCTGCGCTGGACTGACCAGCAGCTCTGTGATTGGCTTTGCCTGACAAAACCAGAGTTGGACGAGCTTCGAAAGGCTGGTCAGTGATGCACCTCACCGAGGAAGAACTTGACATACTGAAACAAGCTCTTCGTCAGTGTTCAGACCATCTTCGAGATGTTGCTGCAGGCTTGGAAAGGGCCGCAGACATTTTGGAGGTGGCTGCCGAAAAGGAACGACTGAACTCAAAACGTCCTATCTAATGTCTTGCCAGATGGCCGCTTGACCCCCGAACCAACTCCTCTGTGGAAAAACCGCGCCCGGCCACAGGATTGACTGTATTGCGGCTCGCCCGATCCCACAGTAATCGTGATGTATTCCGTTCAAAATGTCCACGCGCATCGCGGAGGCAGAACACGCAAGCGTGGAGAGGGCGCGAGAGTTGTTCAAAGCTCCAGGAGACAATATCCACGAACAGGAAGTGATGGACGACGCGCCTACGCGCTCACTGCCTTGAAGATTTACCTTGCAATCCAGTCGGAATCGCGCAGCCACGCCGAACGCGAGCATACAGCTGGATGAAGGGCACGGATTTCTTTCAGTGTGACCGTTGATCCACCACTGAACATCCACCCATAACCCGCCTAGTCCCCTTCGACCGTAGGATTCGTGTAGTCCGTCATATCCCCACGTAGGGAGATCGCCGAAGAGCCAACTTTGAGCTCGGCCGATTCGAGCCATAAACGTGCACTGATTTCCCAATCAGGCTGTGGGGAAGAGGAGAGTACCTCGCATAGCACAGATGGCCGTTGTCGTACGAAATCCTACCGCGATAACGCCTCGCCAGAGGATCGAAGCGGATGTCCGTGTCAAGATCGTACAGGTCGCCAACCAGCGAAGTTTTCTTGTCGTTGTAATTGATCTCGCCGTCGGTCAGATTCACATGCCCGACAGCCAAATCGAAAACACTAGTGCGGCTGCTGTTCTTGCTGGGCGGAGATTGTGGAATATTACTCTTGCCTTCACGATCGACCCCCAAGTACGCCACGGGATGGTCGACGAGAAGTTCGTTCAGCGTAATCTTGCGATGTAGCAGGGATTGAATCTTGAGACCGACTGTAAGTTTGTCGAGCTGCAGGAGTGGTAGTTGGTCGGACGCTCGCTGCCATGAAGGGTGATGTTGTAGAGATGGGCAGTGAGCGTCGACAGTTCGAAATCGAAGTTACGAATCTCGGCTCGGCCGCTAGTTGCGTCGTTCGTTTCTTTCACAATTGTGCGAAGCGCATATTCCTGGAAGCTACGACTCTGCAGGAACAGATATCCAACCACGGCGGCGGCGAAGACTAAGACTCCGAGAACCACGAACGTCCAACGAATTGTGCGCCGCCAAGGCATAACTTCTCCTAAAAGGCCTGACCTAGTGTGATGTAGTACTGGGTTGGGTTAAGGCCGGGCACAGGATTCAGGTTGCGCCCGACATCAATGCGAATGGGGCCGATCGGAGTCGAGTATCGTAGCCCAATTCCAACCGTGTTGGTGTAGTTAGTTACGAAATTGTTGAAGTTGATCGCGCTGTAGACGTTACCACCATCGTAGAACAAGACTCCGCCTAGAGCTTTCATGATCCCAAGCGGAAAGCGGAGTTCGGAGTTCAAGATGAAGAGTTGCCGTCCGCCTAGGGGCACAGTGACGTTGACGCATCCCGATTGACCCGTCAGAACATTGCAGAAGGGCACCAGGCTTTGCGGACCGGCTTGGTTGATTGGGAAGCCGCGCAGCGAGGTGCCGCCACCGGAGAAGTAAAGCTGACTAGTGGGAACAAAGCTCCCAGCGAAAGCTTTGACCAGGCCTAAACGGACGCTATTGGCGAATACCGTGGAATGAAATGGTTTGTAGAAAGCGTATTGTCCGAAGAGCCTGGCGAAACTTGCGCTGGAGCCAAGAGCCACAGGGGTGATTGCCAGATCGACGGTCGTGTAAACGCCATGGTGCGCGTCCAGTGGCTTGTCGCGGGTGTCACGAATAAGCGTGGCAGAGAGTGTGGACAGGTGGATATTGCGGTCTTGCGGTAGTACGAGCTCAGGAACCAGCAAATGCGACAGGATGGTCTTGTTGAAATCGTAGCGAAGCTGGAGCCGGGTGTTGGTCTTTCGGCTCACCAGCCGTTCGACCTGGAACGATACATCCCCGAGGCCAGCCGCGAAGAGCGGATTCTCCGTCGTGTGCTCAACCGAGAAACTGGTCAGCGAACTCCATTGCGAAGCCAGGAAGTGCGGTTGTGCGTAGGCAGCAACCGCCAGTTGGTCGAGGCGCGAGAGCAGAAGCGAGGCGCTCGCGGTCTCTGCCAGCCCCCGCATATTTCGGCGCGCGAACTCAATCGAGCCACGCGGGCTGGCGAAAGTGGACTGGCTGGGTGCGATCTGATTGTTGCCTAGGCCAATCGTGGGAAGCCCCGGCACGGCCACGGAGCCTGAGGGGATATTCCCGCCACGATGCGAGACCTCAAAACCGAATCCATAGATGATTTCATTGCGCTTGGCTTCGTGCACTTTGACCAGCGCTTCTTCCTCGGTCTGATCAGTAATCGGTTTTCTCGGGCCTACGCTAGACCAGTCGAAGACGTTGAGGTCATAAAGGCGGGTTTCCGCCTCCAGCAACTGACCTCTTCCCATGGGAGATTCGCGAGGAATCTGTGCTGTTTTCCTGATTAGCGAGAGCCGTGTTTGCTTTTGTCCCAGGTATGCCACTTGGCTGACGCGCACCAAGTGCCCTTCCATGACGGCGTATGTAACATCCACGCGGTGGGGATCGTTTTGGCGGCGGCTCACCGCTGTTTTTACCTCGGCGTTGAGATATCCACGGTTCAGATATGTGGCTGAGATTCGGTTGCGGTCTTCGGACAGCCGCCGTGCGGAGAACGGCGCACCGGATCGCAGCTCGAAGCCTTTGGGAGCGGTGAGCTGGTCGTAGGGAACGCTGCTGTTTCCGGTGACTCGGACGTCGGCGACCAACGTTTGCGGACCTTCTTCGATCTCAAAGGCTACGTCAATCTTAGGCTCACGGTCGGTGACTTGGGAAGTAATCTTGACCTCTTCGTAGCCCCGGTCCCGATAGAGGGCTTGCAGGTTATTGACGCTCTGCTTCAGCAGTTTCTGGCTGATACTGCCGTGCGACCAGATGTGAGACTTCTTTACCGCAACCTGGGCGAGCAAGTCCTTCTCGGGAATCTGGTAGTTTCCGCGAAAGGAGATGCGATCGACTTTATGCTTCTTCCCGCGATCGATTTCGTACACGAGCAAGATCTGGCCTGGCTGTTGCTGAAAATCGGTCTTTACCTCGACGTCGAAGAAGCCTTTCTTCTGAAAATAGTCGACGAGATTCTGCTGACCTTCTTCCACGAGGTCGCGATCGATGGTGCCCTCGGAATAGATGGGAATGAGTTTCTTCATTTGCCGCTTGGACATGAAAGGAATTGCCGAAAGGCGGGCACCAATAGTGCGAACGCTTACCACTGGACCCAGTTCAACCTGGAAGGACACATCCACCCGATTGCTGTCCGCATGATATTGCGGCGGATCCTCGTGAACGGTGCTGGCCAGACGGTGTTGTTGGGCGAGCGTTCTTTTGATCAGTGCTGTCGCAGCCTTAATGCGCTCTGGACTGTAGGGCTTTCCCGGCTTCAGGAGTGCTCCGGTGAATCTGGCGCGGAGTGAACGCAGCGTGTGAAGCAAGCGGGCGTCCTCGGGGTCGGCGGGACCCCGCACCTCAACTTTTCCGATGCGGGCCTGCTTTCCGAGTTGGGCGGGAAAGCTGATATTCACCAACTGATTCGCGTCGTCGATCTGAGACTCAGCGCGCACCTGGGCCTGGAAGTATCCGTTTTTCTGAAGGAAGTTCAGGAACTCTGCTTCAGCCCCCGGAATGCGATCCTTGTCGTAGGGGTCTTCATCCGGAAGATTCACCACCTGCAAAAGACGCGTGTAGGGAAAGTATTTGTCAACGCCGGGAAATTCGATCATGCCAAGGTAATAGGGGGGCTCGAGGATAAAATTGAGCCGCAGTCCAGAGGGGTCTTGGATCACGTTGATTTCGACTTTGTTGAAGCCCCCATTCTTTTCAAGCGCCGCAATACTCGCTTGCACGTTTGTCTGTGAATAAGCCTGTCCTGCTTTCTGAGCCACAAAGGAGCGCAAGGGCTCCACATCCCGATGGGGGTTCGCAATCAGGTCGACTGTGCTTACGGTCTGGCCTTCATAGACGGCTTGGGGAGCTTGGGATGGGAGTTGAGCCCAAGCGGCGGCCGCGCTGAATAGAAGAAAAAGCAGTGCTGACAAACGCATAACAA
>CAWCKL010000039.1:0-55132 GCA_963796095.1 uncultured Acidobacteriota bacterium | reverse complement strand
CCGTGGTGAGCCTTTCTTGGCAGCCCCGTAGCGCAATTCCGCAGCGACGATGATGCTGGTGCAGACTTGCGCTTCACCAACCTTGCGGATCTGCTGTGCCACTTTTCCCTGCGGGTTGCGGACAAGATCAGAAACGACATTGGTGTCGAGAAGGTAGCGCATCAGAGATCAACCGGATCAGGGGGCAACTCCTGAATGGGCGGAAAATCCTCGTGCAGCGGCGCCAGGGTCGCTAACACCGCCAGCAGAGATTTAGGTGGCGCGGGCTCGATGATGAGCCGGTCGCCCTCCTTTCGCATGATGGCGTCCTCGCCCGAAAACTCGAACTCACGCGGGATCCGGACCGCCTGATTTCGACCATTCTTAAACACTTTCACGTGACGCTCCGGGCTCATCAACGACCTCCTGTGGCATATGCCAAGCATATGCTAAATCGAGTCAATGTGTCCACCTCTGACCCCAGCCAGAGCTCGTAGACCAGTTCCGCCGGTTCCTGGATAGCCAAGTTCAGGTTTCCGATGGCGGCTGAGTCAGATTGCTGGGTTCCAAGCGGATCGCGTTTCAAGTTTGTTCGAAAACGCTGCTTCGCAGCGGCTGAAGAATGACACGTCACCCCAGAATGGGTGCTGCACAGCTACCTGAGGTAGCTGTACGTAAACTTGTTGAAAGCAAAGCAATTCGAGAGAAATCCCTCTGCGACTGTCGACTGTAGGTTTACGAACGTCAACTTGGTGATTCCTTTGGCTCACCATGGGGGAGATTGGTTTCGGGAGAAGAGAGGTGATCCCAGTGGACTGCCACCTTTGGCTATCGGCTGTTTCCCATGGTGGCGCCACATGGTGAAGCCCCCGCTCCGCACCAAGACTCTGAGCACGAAGGTGAGCGAGGAGGAGTTGGCGCAACTGGAGGCAGCGGCCAGCGAGCGCGGGCTAACCCCGAGCGAGTGGTGCAGGGAGACCTTGCTGGCAAGCGTGAACGGCCAAGAGCCGAAGTCCTATGATCCCGGTGGGACCGGCCATGCTGTCATGGCCGAGCTGGTGGCGCTGCGGGCAATCCTGCTCAACGTGCTGTTCAAACAGTCCAACGGAGAACGGCTGACAGCCGAGGAGATGCAACGCCTCATTGAGAGGGCCGACTCGGACAAGTTGAGGAAGGCGCGGGAGCGGCTCTTGCAGGCGCAAGAGTCAGAAGGGCAACGGAAAGAATAATCCTGATCGTTTTTTCGTGGTTCGGGTTCGACAGAGAGTAGGGGCAGTCGGTGATGAACCAAGTGTTGGGTCGCGGTGAGCATCAGCCTTGGGCGACGAAGTGGCCAGTGTCGAGTCTCGGGGCGATGCTAATCGCCGCCATCGTGGGAATCGGAATCTTCACGTACTATAACAGCCAGATGTGGACTCCGTTGCAACAGTGGTACTGGGTCCAATATCTCAACACGAAATCCTTTCCCACCGCGCGCGGCGACTACAAGTTGCTGACAACAGTGGACGCCTACGGCAAGCAGCTCATGGCGGTCGATGCCGACGTGGTACCGGGACCGATGCAAGGATGGCCACCGTTTCCGCTAGATCATGACCGACTCTTCTACGTTATGCATTACGGTCAGTGGAAAGTCATCCCCGGCCAAGCTGGGCTACCGACGCCGGAGCAGTCGAAAGTGTACACATGACAGCAAGGCTACGAAGCCGATACGAGGGGAACAGATACGTCGAGAGGATGACCTACCCGCTGAAGTCCTCTGTGAAGAACGCGGCAGAGCGCGAGTTGCTTGAATCGCCTCTCGTTTTCGAGACCCGCGACCCTCATGCCCGGTCGGGTCGTTCGCTAAAGAAGAAGAACCAGATTGAGGAGGTGAAGAGCCGCGATCTTCGGGTCGCGGCTTTTTCTTTCTACGCCGGAAGTTCACGCAAGCGTCTCTTCCGCTTTTTTTTGGAAGGATTCCGAGCCGACGCTCCTTCGCTTCGCGGACGTGCATACCATCATCCGGTAGGGTATGGTTGGCTTTGCTCGGGACCTCACGATCAACGATCACCGATTTGGGGACTACCGCGGAGGAATCATTCCCGTTCGGCTCGGCCGTCACCTAGAAATCAGAGCGAATGTCTGGCCCGAAGGTCGGTCACACGATGCGCAATGCTCTTCGCCTTTTCGGCGTCAACACCGGCATCTGCGGATAGATAGGTTAATTGTGTCGGGGCCGCTAACCGCGTACCGGCAGCCTCGACAATTTCGGTGATTTTAAGTATGAGTTCCTGTCGGATAGCAGTGAACTCGGCCCAGTCGCCCGTCTTGACATAGGCGAACAACTCTATCTGGAAAGCAGCGCCGGCAAAACTCATCACCCGAACTCGACAGGTCCCAGGTTCGATCGCGGGATGGTGGTCCAGCATCGTCTGCACACGGTCCAGCACGTACCATAGTTGTTCGGCTTGAGTTTCAATTCGCAGAGAGAAGGTCTGGTTGATAAGCAACTTGCTGCGACGCGCCATGTTTTCGAATTGCATTTGAGCGAGCGATCCGTTAGGGACTACCGACAGATTCTGATCAAGGGTTCGCAGTTTTAGGGATCGAAGCCCGATATCTTCCACAGTTCCAAGCTGGCCGCCGATCTGGCAGAAGTCACCGACATGTATAGCTTTGTCCATGAGCAATGAAACTCCGCCTATGAGGTTCTCGAGAGATTTCTGAGCGGCCAGTGCTATTGCCAATCCCCCCACGCCAAGGCCGGCAAGCGTCGTCTTCACGTTCAACCCGAACAGAGCCATGGTGGCGACCAAAGCGATGATCATCAGCACAACCCGGTTGAGTCGTTGCATCAGGATCAAGATCGATTCACCGCCCTGGCGGTGCATTCGCGTGCGGTTGACAACCCGCTCGAAGCCCCGGTCTGTGATTTTGCTTACCAGCCACGCGAGGCATCCCACCAGGAGCGCTGCCAAGAAACGAACGTAGTAGGCGCGATACAAGAGCGGCAGATCCAACAGGTAGACGAAAATGGCATGGATCAAAATCGCAATGGTGCACTTGAGCGGTATGCCAATGGGCGTGTCCCAGACAGTTCGCAGAGGCAGTTTTCGGACTTTGTACACCAGTCGCCGGGGCGCACTGACCAGAAATGCTAAGAGCCAGGCCAGCGACCACGAAAGTGGGATCGAGATCAGCCAGCCGAGCCATTGTGCGAGTGACATCCCCAGCAGGTATCGGTTGGTCAGAGAGGCGGGCAGAATTCGATCAGACAAAGTCGGCGTTTCGCTTCCGATCCGAGCATAGAGGGAAGGAACTTTTGCAATCGTCTCTTGCGAAACCAGCCAAATTTTCCCGAATTCCAGATCATCCACCCGCACCAGGATTATGTCTGTGGTCGTGCCACCTACTTCTATCACACCGACGCGTACCTTGCCCGGAGGGAGTCCAGGTTCAATCGAGCCTTTGGGATCATCGCTCAACCAGCCGATATTGCTTTTGAACCTGGAGCTCAACGCTAGAAATTCTTTAGCTCTCTGTTCTAGATTCGTTTCTTGCCCGGGAGGCGCTTGCAGGTAACGAGCGGCGGTCGCAGAGTCCTTCTTTTCTACGCACTTCAGGAGACCTATGACTGCACTATGCGGAGTTTCACGTCCGAGCGGATCAAGTGCTGGTACAGACTCGGGTTTAGGGGAGGTAGAGGTGGCCGATGTCGCAAGCTGCGCCCCCGAATGCGCAGCTAAGGCTACGAACAAAATGACAGCAAAGATTAGGGCGATTGTGGTTTGCGATCGGCCAACAAGGCCCGAATGTCTCGACAGGGTTTTCCGCTGCGCAGAATCCATTAAAGCACCTTCCAGCACGTCGCGGTCGTCCTTCGGGGACGTTCCACCCTTCGGACGTTTCGGCCATTTCGGGAGCAAGGGCCGGATCTTTTGCCACAGGGCGTCGGTCAACAGCCGACCGTATCGCGCCTTCGCAAAATCACAGCCTGCACCCAGTTTGAAAAAAGCATGTAGTTTTCGTCGAATCCTGTCCGCAAATCGTCCTTCAAACTTGCGGATGCGCACCCCCTTACGGTGTTGGCACCACGCGATAGAGAACGCCATTCGCACCATAGGATGGGCTGAACCAAGTGTTGCCACATAAATAATAGGTTCCACCTCCCGAGACGTTGGGACTGATGCAGCCAGATGGCAGCGCCCCATAAACCGCGCCCATCTGATACGTGACGTTGGCGGCGCCCGCAGCGACACTCGTATCGGCAGCGGCGGAATGAACATTCGCGGCCGCCACATTGGCGTTCGCTGCCGCGGCATTAGCGTTCGCAGCCGCAGCATTGGCGTTGGCGGTGCTCGCGTTGGCCGTGCCGGCGGAGTAGCCTGCATTGTAGGCGCTCGCGCTTTCGGAGCTAGCCTTGGAAGAGGCTGCGGCGGCGCCAACGGCCATGCCGACTATAGCGCCCGCGGCTGCGGCACCGGCAGTTGAACCGGAGTTGCAGTTGTAGCAGCTTGTTCCGTAGTACGCCACGGTGGTGGGTGGATGGTACCCATAGTATGCGGTGGGTGGACGATATGCCGTCTGGCCATATGAATTTGTGGCGACGGTACCACCTCCCGCGTAATGTGTCGCGCTACCACCATATGCGTTAGTGGCAGTCGTCGTTCCAGACCCTTGCGCATGATAGGCAGAGCCACCGTATGCGTTGGAGGCGGTGGTTCCCTGTCCGGCGGTGTGTGTCGCGCTACCACCATATGCGTTGGTGGCAGTCGTCTTTCCAGACCCTTGCGCATGATAGGCAGAGCCACCATATGCGTTGGAGGCGGTGGTTCCCTGTCCAGCGGTGTGTGTCGCGCTGCCACCGTAGGCATTGGTGCGCGTTGTGGTATTCCCGCTGCGGGAGGTGGAACCGCCTCCGTACCGGTTCGCGTGCGCTTGGGCCCAGGCTGTCCCGCAGAAGAGCAGAGTCAACACCAAAGTCACCAAACTAACCATCATCTTTTTCAGCATGTTTCCCTCTTGCTTCATGGTTGCTTTGGAGAATTCGCCCTCGCCGAGGGCATAGTGCCCGACGCGGCCTGCGTCTTAATGTCAGCGAACGGGATGCGTTTCGCGTCGGTGGCGTTCGAGAGCGCGAAGGCATCCGGGGGGACGTTAAGGTCGAGTTGCCAGTTGGAGAACTCCACCTGACTGCGCAAATTCTCTGGATCGTCGAGAAAAATTGCCCGGACCATTTGGGGGAGCTTGTCCTCGGTTCCAATCCACAGCTGGATGAACACACCGTTGTCGACGTATGCCACCATGTCTGTCGTCGTTCCCGCGACCACGTGCGATTGGCCGACGTAATAGGCGAGAGTTAGCCCTTCAGCCATATCCTTATAAGGATCGGCAACAACCAAGTCGGTGAAGGTGAAGAAGATCCCGGCGGAGTGGTAGACGGCTTCCAACATGGCGTCAATCGTAGGCGGCGCGTCGCTTACGGCGAGTAAGTTTTCGGCCGGGGCAAAGGCCGTCACGGTTTTGCCGTTGTAGTAGAACTCCGAGGCGGGACCGTCACCTGAAATGATCACACGCATCCTGTCAGGCCTCTGCAGAGTGACGTTTGTCTTTTTTGCATAGGCGAGGGGAGGGCCCTGGCGGCTCGGGGACTCGAAGATTTGCACCGCTGTGAACGACAGGGTATGCGCAGCAGCCAAGCGGCTACTCACGGCTTTTAGCAGTTCAATTGCTTTCGGCTCAAGGTCCGGTTTGGGCGGGGTAGCTGGAGTCTTCTTGGTTTGGGTGGTCTTCTTCTTTGCGGGCGGCGACGTAGTTTGAGCACTCGCGGCTACAGTCACCAGCGAAAGTGCGAGCAGCAACATCAGTAATGTTCTTACAAAAATCTTGAGTCGGGTTTTCATGACATACCTCAAAAGACTGGCTTGCATACTTTAGTTCCGATCCCCTCATGGGATCATCCCGCATTCGAACATCTTGTTCGCAATCGGCGCCGCAACCTTGTCGATAAATAAGGTACGCATCTGCGGATTGCCCTTAAGAAATGCGATGGCTTTTTGTTCTTCAGCGCTTGGCGGAGCCTTTTCGCTCTTCTTCACCCACAGCTGCTCGCAGGTCGATGTCTGGTACTTCTGAATCACCTTATCGGCGACCTTGTCTAGGATCGGGTGTTGGTCTTGTGCTTGCGCTTTGGCGTGGTTGGGACGACCTAGCGAAAGCGCCAAAACAAGAACTGCGAAAAGCGAAACTGTCACAATCCAGCGGTTGTAATGAGTAGCCATGCTTTCCTCCTGAAACAAAATTCAGACCGGCTTCGATTTCCGCAACGATGCAGGTCTCCCAACTCCCAAGAGGCAAATAAGTCATCTAGCCTGCATTTCCGATTTGGACTTCTGTCTTTGCCTCTGCTGCTTGTATTTGGTTCTCCTCTGCTAACACGTACCCACCTGGTTGATCTTGGTTCGTGGACCACGTGCCACAACTGCTATCCAGCGGCAAGCGATGTAAAAACTGATGGCCGCATGGTTGCTTTCCGCTGCCCACTGAAGGAACGCCCGTGTGTTCTTTGCTACTCGGCTTGGCGGCCTTCCACTGATATAGTCAAAGCCAGCATCGAAAACGGGCCCGATTTTATCTGCGAAGTCGTAGATGAGTTACGCTGCCCTCCGCTGATCGAATACCTCGTTCGGGCTGGACGGTTCTCTTTGCGGCTGCTGGTTGATCTGCCGCCGCAGTTCGGCCGATCGCCGTACACCTCACGCCGCACCGTCATAATCTCGCCCATGGGAATGTGATCGTCACGCGTTCTCCATGGCGAAATCGAGATCCGGTCAGCGATGTCGAGATTGACGGGCGATGAAATATCCTGCCTCGGAATGTGAATGATCGCGATCTTCGTAAATGGAGAAAGCTTCTCTGACCAGCCAATCGAGGTATTTTGGATGGGCATTCGCAAAGGATCGACGCACAACTGCACTTCCAGCTCGAAGGTGTGATCGTGCTCGCCGATTTCCGCCACGAGCGAGTCCCGCACCGCTTCCGGGTTTGTCAGGGGATCCAGGTCGCGGATTCTCACCTTCGCGGCAGCAGATGGCTGCGGAGTGATGCGCAATTTGGCGACATACTCTCCGTGCCGCACCGCACCCATGGTCCAGTAACTCGCAAGGAGAGGGTTGCGCCACGGCGTATTGCCTAAAGACGTGACTGCGAAGAGCTCATCCCAAAGCCACTCGTCAGGCGGCAACGTTCCTTCGCGTGTAACGAAATCGTGAAGCCAGGTCTTCGCGGTCCGAGGATCCATAAGCACTCCGGGCAGCGCATCGAACAAACGCTGAATTACGAGATAGTCCTTCGCGGTGTTAGCGAAGAATACGGGAGCGTTGATCATTGCATAGTCGAAGTTGCTGACCCCCGTCTCGTTCTCGAGAACGGAGTGCCCGGGAACATTGAAAAATTTCAAACCCGTGCCGAATATCGGACCAAGCATCGCATCCGGCCCTAGATGGCCGAGGCCGTTCGAAAAACGGATCAGGGCCTCGTAGGTGGCCGGAATCGCGTAGATGCCCTGCGCATACTCTGGGGCCAAGCCACTTTCGATTTCAACGGATGCCCGAACTATGCCATAACTTTTCGCGTGCGCGAAGCGCACTGCCCGTTTCTGCTTCTCTTTATCGTAGGAGGCCTTGATCGTCTGCTCCACCGAGGTGAGGATCTTTGCAATCTCTGAGGCATAAGTGGATTCTGGAGTCTGCGGAATGTCTTTATAGCGTATCGGCGGCATTTGCACCTCCTGACCTTTTAAATATTGCCAACGCATACCTCCTAATCGATCAACGGCTATGCAGCGCTGATCGATTGTGACTTGCGATCGGCCAGCAGGGCTCGAATGTCTTGAACCGAGAGGTCGGGATAGGCGCTGTAGAACCCGATAGCCGGATAGTTGTTTTCCACTGCCCACTGAAAGAACGCCTGGGCATTCTTTGCCACTGGGGTTGGCGGGGCGCCAGTGACAGTTGGAAAGAGAGCATCGAAAACAAACGAGTTTTTTTCTGCGAAGTCCTGGATGTACTTCTCGACAGAACCGTCATAGACAGTGAAGAAGCCTAAGTGGTTGTTCTCAAAGGGCGCAAAATGGGCGACATGCAGCGTCCCAATCGAATCCGACGCTTTATGTCCCTTCTCTCCAACCAAGGCCTTTCCGACCAACTTCAAGACAAAGCCTTGCACACGTGACTTGAAGGACATGTATGTCAGCAAGGTGTGCTGCGGGGTACTGCCCGTAAAGCCCGCCGCACGAGCGGCTGCCTTGATGTCCTGAACCGAAGCGTCCTCGAAAGCGAAATACGTATCCAGAGGCTCGCGGACATGACGCCTCAGCCATTTGATGACCCTCTCAGGGTTACTGGCCACGGGCGTGGCCGGAGGGTTTTCCACGTGCTTGAAGATGGCGTCAAACACCGGGCCAGCACTCTGGACTAGCCGTTCAATATGATCATCGATCTCGCCGTCAATGTCCGAAACGAAGAGAAGCTTCTCGTCTCCCTTCACCATGAAACGGGAGAAATGCACAATACCGAGGTTATCCTGCGTTTTCGCGAAATCGGGCATCAACGGGGGCAGCACTTCGCTTAACGCCTTGGCGCTGGCGGGCGCCTTAATCGGGAAGTCAAGGATGAGAAGATTTTGGCTCATATAGGGTTCTCCTTTAGGGGGCAGAATGGTCAGGGGAGCCTGTCCAGGAGGTGGTGCTTTTTGGCTCGCCCGAACTCTCAGTGACGTACGGATTCTGAATCAGCGTTTCCCCAGTTGCAACTGTCAAAAGTAGTAGGGGTGGGTCTGGAAGTTGAATAGCGAGCCCGGTGGGGCCGTTGTTATTTGGTCCAGTTTCCCTTTCTCGGAGAACCACACTGGAACTTATCATCCTCAAGGGAACACATGCGCAACAACAACTACGATTCTCGGCTTTGGCGTGTCTCATCAAGCGCATTCACCACCAACTCACGGCCACTTCAGGGTGAGCGCGTAGACCTCTTGCGTACCGATGTCGCGGCTGAAAATTGCCGATCCGTCTGGGGCGACACCGATTTGGGTATTCCCGTTCGGACCTGGAGCTTGGCGCAAGCCCTCCAGGCTGGCGACGGTTTCTAACTTGCCATCAGCGAGCCGGACGCGTAAAACCTCTGGCTTAGTTCCTCCGGCCGAGAGGTACAAATACTTATAATCCGGTGAATGCAGCCAGTTGACGATGGTATTCGGCATCGTTCCCGGCCCCAGATCCGACCATTTTCTTGTTTTCAAATCAAGAACCTGCATGGTCGTTGAAACTAGACGCGAGGCCACGATCGCGTCTTGCGCGATCCATTGCCCGCCAACCATGCCTTGTGACTCGTTGACGAGAGAAGGCCTTGACGTTCGCAAATCAAGCACCCACAACTGCGGATGTGCGGTATGGGAGTCCGTGTACACCAGGAAGTTTCCATCAGGGAACCAATTTGCGGCAGCTGAGTCCGTAGCGACCGTTCGAGGTGCTCCCCCATCCATGCTGATTACGTAGGTGTCCCAATCAGAATTCCCAAACACGACACGCTTTCCGTCCGGGGAAATAAAAGGATACAGCACCTTCATCGGAGGAAACGTCAGCTGCAAGCGGTCGGTTCCGTCGCTACGGCTGCGCCACAGCATGTGATCCGGGTAAGAAGCATAGGCTACCCATTTTCCGTCGCTGGAGAATGTGGGACTGAAGGCTGAGATGCCTAAGAGAAAAGGAACGAATTGTCCCGAATTTGCATCGTAACGGACCAATTCGCTGCGCTCTTTGGAGCCAATGGCAAACAGCTGCTTTCCATCCCGGCTGATGATAGGACCGCTATAGGACAGCGGCCCGTTGGTGAGCTGAAGTGGCTTCTGGCGGCGTTGGAAGATGCCGGGGTTCATCAGAAGTGCCCAAATATCTCGCTGGCCTTGATGGACCTTTGAGAAGGCGATGTATCTGCCATCTGGGGCCCAGCGGGCACAACATACCTCTCCTGTTGCGCTGTCGTTCACAATCGCGTGCAGGTTGGAACCATCCGTCCTGGCGTCATAAATCGAGACCGGGTGGCCGGAGTCGGAATACAGTGTGAACACAATCTGCCGCCCGTCGGGAGAAAAGCTTGGGTCTCCGATAAAACCGCTTAAGCCGCTGATCACTTCCCGATAATTCGAACCGTCTCTTTGCGCGAGATATAGACCTCCGCCTTGGGCAAAGAGCATGCGCCCGTCCGGTGCAAAGCTCCCACCTTGAGCCTGAAGCCCAGCGAGTTGGCGCGGTTCCCCCGTCGGCAGCGGGAGCTCCCACAGAGGATAAAGTCCCGAGAGAAACATCGCTGAGTCATAGCGGCCAGAGCTTGCGAGCAGAGTCGAACCATCGGGCGATAGATCTAGGATCCGCTGATTCAACGAGGGAGTCGAAACGAACCCAGTGGCGCCCCCGGTTGTCGCGACTTCTGCGACCTTGAGGTTTCCGTTCGTACCTTCGTTGAAGTAAACTCGCGATCCGTCAGTCTCTAAATCACTCCAATTGGGTTTTGGCTTACCGTCATCGGTCAATTGGGTAACAGCTTCCACGGTAGGGACAGCATATGGGCGATTCCACGAGATTATGAGCGCAGCAGCCAGCGCGATGGTTACCGCCGCGGCAGTCCAAATCCAATTCTTGCCTGGAGCCGCACCAGGCCGTTCCGGGGTTGGGAGGGCCGAAGGTTTTCGACCAGAGAACCGCGGACCTCTCGCTACAGAATCCTGCTGCTCCCCAACCGCGCTCCCAGAACTTGCCACTGCGATTGTGGCGGAGCGTCCAGAATCCGTGTCCCGCTTCAGCCGTAGCAGGTCAGCTCGCAATTCTGCCGCGCTCTGGTAGCGAAGATCGCGGTCTTTCTCCAAGGCCTTATTAACGATTCGTTCCAGTTCTGCGGGAACCGTCGGATTCAGACGCACAGGCGAGACTGGCGTCGCGTCCAGAATGGCCTTGAATATCTCCGCGGCACTGCCGCCACGAAACGGGAGCGTACCTGTTGCCATCTCGTAAAGCACGGCGCCGAACGAGAACAGGTCACTGCGTGCGTCCAGTTCTTTGGCACGCGCCTGTTCCGGCGACATGTAGGCTGTCGTGCCCATCGCCGTGCCCGGGCTGGTGAGAAATTCCTCGCCAATATCGGAGGAAGATTGCGTTTTCTGCGCAGCAATGTGGCTAGCAGTGCTGACGCGAAGCGTTACCTTGGCCAGGCCAAAGTCGAGAATTTTCGCGTGTCCACGTTTGGTCACGAAGATATTCGCCGGCTTGATATCGCGGTGGATAATTCCTTCGGAATGCGCTGCATCAAGTCCGTCGGCAATCTCAATTGCTAAACGAAGCAAGCCTTCGATCTCGATCGGCTTTTCATCGATACGGTGCTTCAGCGTCATCCCGTCCAGAAACTCCATTACGATGAAGGGCCGCTCATCTTGCTGCCCGATCTCATGGATCGTGCAGATATTAGGATGGTTCAGACCCGAAGCCGCCTGCGCCTCCCGCTGGAAGCGGGCCAAGGCTTGGGGGTCCTTGGCGACCTCGTCGGGCAGAAACTTCAACGCCACAAAGCGCGCGAGGCGAAGGTCTTGTGCCTTGTACACAACTCCCATTCCTCCACTGCCCAGTTTTTCCAGGACGCGATAGTGGGAAATGGTCGTGTCAATCGCGATGGACCGCTGTGGGGTGCGTGCATGCAAGTAACGCAAGGAGCAGTGATTGAATCAAAATTACGCGCAGAATTAAGATATATTATTGCTTTGGCGGTTGCGGCTTAGGATCGCGAAGCGTCCACGAGAATCCAAAGACAATGGTTCGCCCCTCCGGCCGCGCCTTCGCCAGGTACTCATCCTCATACTTGAAAAACAGATTTAGCCCCTTTGGAGGCAGAATGAAATTGCTCTGCACGCCGACCGCGTGAACTGAGTAGTACGGAAACGCAGCAGTAAGACCCTGGTTCGCCGTCACCTGCCATTGGTCATACCCAACCACGCCCAACTGGAGCAGTCGGCTGAAATCCTTTTTCAGCGGAAGAATCTGTCCCAATCCCCATTCGTCCGTGACAGCCTGGCCCGGCGTTATGTTGGTCTGCCGCTTTTGCCCATGGATTTCCCAGTTCGTGGCCAGGTTCAGGCTGGTTCCCTTATTTTTGGTCACGTAGAAGGTCGTACCAGTCGCGAAGTTGTTGCCCCAATATCCCGAACCAACGTTATTGCTTGCGCCAGGAGAAAATTTTCCCGTGGGCGCCATGAATGCGTAACCCACCCAAACATCTGCGCGCTTGAAACTCCAGGCCAGGTTCGCGGGCTGTATCCACGTGTCGCTCATGCCTTCGCCGCCTCCGTTAGCTGAGAAGGCGGGCGGGTTACCCAAGTCCGCGGTCAACGAACCGTTCGCCAGATTCAGCGCCGCCATAGTGAAGAAATGTCCGCCGAGAACCTTCTTCGCTGGCACGTAGTAGAAGATGTTTTCAATAGCCCAGAAACTATACGTCCCCGTGATCCCGGGAACCGAGTTGCCGCCTGAATCTTTCAGCGAATCGGCGGAGTAGTTGACGGTTATGTTGGCAAAGGTAAATCCGGGGTCAGGCGCTACGCCGGCGTTCAGGCCATATTGCCCCGGCACATATTGCCCTTTCTGTTGCGCCACCAGAAAAGATGCGCTACCTAAGAACGTATATATCGCGAGGACGAGTCCAAATTTAGTTTGCAAAGAACATCTCCGTTGTTTAGGCACCCCAGCTTTGTACCCGAGGTCTGTTCGACGAATGAAACCGGCCGCATCGAGCGTATCAAATCATTTCTAATAGCCAGTTGGACGAGCGGGCGCGCTATCGCGCCCGAACTGCCCAGCCGAGCATTAGAATACCGCTAGCCGCAATCCAGCTTCCCGCGACGCGCACCGCAATTCGCGCCCATTGCGTACGTAACCGCACTACGAATGCGGCGGCGAGCGCGACCAGAACAAAAATCGCAGCCACCAGTCCCAAAAGAACAAGTACAGCAGACGCAGCCTGCGCCATTCCGGTTCCGTTCAAATACCCGTGATACAGTCCGAGCAGCGCAGCCAGGACGGTGGTTAGCCGTAGCGAAAGCTTGGCGTTGGCTGCCAGCAATCCGCCCAAGAGGACAAACCAAATCGCGGAGACTAGGGCAGTTCCCTTTACCGCCGCGGCGGCGAGACCGAATAAACTGCCTAACAGCCATGCACTCGGCAATACCAAGAGCGCACGACGTCCAAACTCCGCTCCGCGCAGCCCAGCCAGCAAGGCCAGGGCGATCACCGGAATGATATCTTCCGGGCTCAACAGAAAGTGCATCAAACCGTCGTAGAACGGCCCCATGCCAGTCGAGTTGAGGTGCGCCTCCCCCGGAATTGCTGACATGAGGAACGCGAAGAAGACGAAGGCGTACATCGGCACGCGTGATTTGTCCAGCTGATTCATGCGATCGCCTTCCACATGAAGAACGCGCCCCCGACGGCAACCACCCCTCCGGCAGCCCGCAGCACCTTCTGTCCCCACCCCCAGCGATGGACCGTACCGATGCCGATCCCTAGTGCGTGAAGACAACCAGTCGCGATGACGAAGCCCATGCTGTAGAGCAGCGCGCTCTGTCCGGGTGGCAGTTCGGTTCCGTGAGCATATCCGTGGAATATGGCGAAGACACCAACCAGTGCCGCCGCGATTCCAAGCGGCGGGCGAATCGCGAACATCACCGCCGCTCCAAGCATGATGGCCGATAACGCGATCCCGTACTCGATTCCTGGAAGTGGCGCTCCCATAAGACCCAGCATTCCGCCCATCGCCATCACCATCGGAAATGCTACAGGCAAAAGCCAAATCGCCGGACTGCCGAGTTGAGCTCCCCACAAACCGACTGCGATCATCGCCAGCACATGGTCCAACCCCGAAATTGGGTGACGGAAGCCGGTCAAGAAGCCAACCGCCTCGCCCTTTTGTGGATGAGCGAATGCTAGCTGTGTCCACAGAAAGATGAGGACAATTACGCCCAGAGCTCGCATCACAAGTTGCTTTTGGCTGCTCCTCATCTCGCGCCTCCCAACAGCAGCGTTACGCGCTGAACCGTCCAGAATGCCCCGAGAGAACCGACAGTGTACCCGGGAAGCACCCGTGCCCATCGCGGCCACCGTATTTCCAGGATGTGGAAGGAACGATCGAGTGCGAGCATCAGGGCGATGAAGCCGATCTGCCCGAGTTCTACTCCGACATTGAAAGTAACCAACGCCAGTGGTAGCTCATGCCGCGGAAGTCCAGCACTTGTCAGTGCGCTGGCGAAACCAAACCCGTGCAGCAGCCCGAAGGCAAAGGCCACGGCCCAGGGGTGCCGGAGGGCAACACTGGTTTCGCCACGCCACGAGCGAACGATCTCGGGGCCGAGAAACAAAATACTCAACGCAATTGCGGCGTTCAGCGGCAGCACTGGGACTTCCGCGTATCCGAGTGTCGCGACAGCGAGCGTGATGCTGTGCGCCACGGTGAATGCGGTCACAGTCTTCAGCAGCATCCAGCGGTTTCTCACGATCAGCAGCAGGCCCAGAACGAAGAGCATATGATCTGCACCGAACAAAATGTGCCTGATGCCCTGCACGATGTATGTGCCCGCCACTCCCGCCCAGGTCTGAGAGGCTGCTATTTCCACCCAGGGCTGCGACGGACGTGCAATAGTCGTCCACCTTCTGCCGTCAAGCATCTCCACGCGCACGAGCACGTCGGTGATGGTCATCTGAAGACCGCGGAACTCGATGCACTTGCCCGCCAGGCCGTTTCGTCCAGCCTCAATCCAGCGGCGTTCTACAAGCGAATCAGATAACTCCTGTACACTCGGCTCTCGCAAATTCCGCGCATCGTCGGGAAGGTTCAGCGTCACCGGAAGGTGCATGCCCGACATGATTGGCGTGCGCCACAGCACTGTGAATTGTCCGGGTGTGTTCTCTTTAATCTCCAGATAGGCCGGGCGCGCCTCGTGCGCCGACGCCATCGAAGCCGCAAGCAGCACGCAAGCCAACAACGCGATCCAACGCGCAGGCAAACGACTCACTGTGGGCCCTCCCTCGATGCAGCTGGAATCTCCATTGATTTCACAGGTGTACTTGCGGACTGCAGTTCTGCAGCACCGGGCAGATGAGCAGTGTACTTCGCGCGCATCTGTTCATAAGCTTTTTGCCAAGCGTATTGCTTCTGATCAGCCAGCCAAGCCGTCTTTACGTCTGGCTCGACTTCTTCGAAAACTGGAATGCGGCCAGGGACCACCGAATCAACAAATACCAGGTGCCAGCCGTAGCCGGACTCGATAGGCCCCTGCCACGATCGTGGCCTAAGCCTCGTGATCGCCGAAGCAAATTGTGTCCCAAATTCCTTTTCCAACTCTTCTGGTGTCCGGTCTGCATAGTAATCCTGGAACATGAAGCGATCAGCCAGGGCCGCTGCTGTCTTTGAGCCTTCCGCCTCTCCTCCGATCTTGGCCAGTGCGTTCATCGCGTCGTCATGCGCGCGCTGGCGGCGACTGTCAGGAGAAAAGTAGAGATGCCGAAAGCTAAACCGGCCCGGTAAGGCGAATCTGTCGCAGTTCTTTCCATACCAGGCCTTGAGTTCCGCGGTTGTCGGCTCGTGGGTGCCGGCAACGTCCTCGGCCAGAAACTGCATCTTCTGCGCCAGGCGGCGCTTAATAATGATGTCTTCTTTATCCAGACCGAGCATTAACGCCTCACGGTACAAAACTTCCTGTCGGACTCTATTCTCCACGAGACCCCGCATCTCCTCAGGCGAAGGAGCACGCTGCCATTGCGCAGCGAATGTGCTCTGCAGTTGACGAAGGTCGTCGATCGTGAGCGCGATCTGGTAAGAACTCCCCGGTTGGTTGGTGCCATGATCCAATGCTCCGTTGATAAGGAACAACGCGACCCCGATGATGAGGAACTGTACGAGCGGCTCGCGCAACCATTGCATCCGTCTCACCGCACTGTGAACCCTCGCACTACCGTTGCTAGCTGTCCCAGGCAATGAATCCACCAACGCAGGCGTGATGATTGCCTCGTCCTGTTCCGAGATCCCGCATTTCATTGCTTAACTTCCTCGACTTCGTAATTCGCGTAACCGAATTCACTGCTGCGCGCGGCCACATACTTGTCACCCAGCTTGTAGACGGTCACCGCAAAAGGCGTCATCTCAAGGGTCGTAATGATGCGCCCACCGCTGATCTCGTACTCAGCGGGCGAGCCCAATGCGCCGCCGTGCTCTACATCCCAGACCTCTCCGGCTGCCGGCTGTTTTCCGTTGAAGCTGGTAATCAGTCGGCGACCGTCATTTCCGTAGAGAATTTCGAACCGGTCGCCCGTTACCCGGTTACGCACCCTGAAGGTTTTACCCACGACCAGCGCCGTCAATTGCGCGTCATCCAGAGCCACCGCGCCCTTGGTCTGGAGTTTCGCGACCGTCATGCCCTTCTCACCCTTCCGCGCCTCCTCCTCCGATGGCGAGTACCAGATGGGCGAGGTCCAAGCCCGCTCCTGCACCGTTGCCGCAACCCAGTTCGGCGGCGGCACGCCTAGCTTCTTAGCATCGTAGGTGGTCCAGCGTGGGGTCGGAATCTGTAAAACCCGGGCGTAATAGAAGGCATGCAGGCTAGGATCAAACTCCGGATCCTGCCACACTCTCTTGAGTTCGACCGCACCGATGCTGTTGGTATAAGTCGCGTTTTTCACGTCAACCGTGTTGCCGACGGCAGGGACTTTGCCGGTAACCGGATCGGGCTTGCGATTGCCCGACCAGGCCACGTCATAGATTTTTTCGAAGATCTGGCCGCTCTTGGTCCAGCCTTTGATAATTTGAATGCGGTCGAGGTTGCCATCATCAGGGTCTTTGACTGCCCAAACGATGAAGGTTGGTTCCTTTCCGGCTTTTTGGGGAAGGTCGCCGCCCATAGGCACGCCCTTTTCATACCCGGTTGTCACCCAATCTTTCTGGTTGAGGACGTCAGGACGGAAATCCCATCCGCCGAAGAGCCGGACCTTGATGCGCACGCCGCTGGTGCCGAAGGCCTCCTTGCGCTGCATGGCGGCGAAGATGGATTCGCGCGTGTTCTCTTCGGCCCACACTCCACCGAGCCCGGCAGTGCTCAGCAGACCCATATTGAGGCCGGTTTCTTTCTTCCCGCTCAAACGCAGGTCCGGTGTGGCGTCCAAGAGCCCATGGCCGCCAAAATAATCAGCTTGGCTGTAGCCGGCAGCCGTGTTGTGCGAATCGCTGGCGCCCACAACTCCCATCTTGTAGGGGTTGTACCCGCGACTGTCCTGCATTGCCATGCCGTTCTGCCAGGCTTCGCGGATGTAGCTGCCGTGGATCTTTGGAGTGCGTTCCGCCCCGCCGAAAATGTAGGTCAGTAGTTCGTAGTCGGCGAACTCGTCGTTGGGTGAAAGCAGCGGATGGGTCTCGGATGTGCCCTTGAGCTGATGGATTTCGGTTAACGGCTCATTGTTCACGCGCTCCTGCGCCCAGGCAGCGTCAATCGGCCGTCCTTTGTTATCCACTTCAAGAGGAAACATAATGCCATCACTCAGGTTGGCGTTATGCGAGATGGCGAGCAACTCATGGCCCGCCTTGCGCTGGGTATCCATCCAGTTCCAGAGATCCTCAGGATGATAGGAGTCCAAGGCAGTAAAGGGAACTTCCGGCACTTTTTTGGAATCTTTGAAGATGATGTTGCGGTGCATGTTGCGATTGTCTGGCGTGGACGTCCATTCGTAGGCCACGAAGGTCGTGAACTTCCCTGGCTGGTAGTACTTGTCCGCAATGGTGACAAACTGCTTCCAGACGTTACCCGCCACCTCAGGGCTCACCAGTTCCGGGATGGGCTCGTTCTTGAGAAGAGAAGTACCTAGAAACATGTAGACGCGATTAATGTCCTCTTTGCTTCGAACTTTCAGTTTTTCTGCGATAGGCAATTTGCTGATAGGCGAATTGGGATCGTTTGCCAGCGGAACGGTGCCCACATACTCGGCATGGTCGGTCACCGCCATGAAGTCGAGCGGACGGGTGATTTTGATCTTGTAGCCGGCAGGATGGTCGATGGGCTGGCCCATGGCAAACTTGTAGGACTCTTCCGGCCCGGCCTTCGTGTTGCCGAAAACGTAGGCATCAAACGACCAGCTGGTGTGGATGTGGGTTTCACCAAAGTACGCGTTTCGATCTGGGTTTTTCTCTTGCGCGAAAAGCGAGGTCAATCCGAAAGTCACAACCACAAGTAAAGGGACAATCCTGGTAACGCTTACCCTTGGCTTCATTTTTCTTTCTCCGGTTGGCAAGCATTCTGGAAGGTGCTTGACCAAGTGCACTCTTCCGCACCCGCAAGATTTAGCCTCACGAATGCTAGTCGAATCGCATCAAATGTGGGAACTAGCACAACTGCTAGTCCCGTTAGGTCGTCATGTCACAATGAAACTTGTTCGCGATGCTGTCAGGGAACTCATCGGCGAGGGCATCGGAGCCAAGAATTTGCGATCCTCCAAGATAGGATGAACTTACGATCGTTGGTGATAGCATGGGACACTGCTGCGGGCTATCTCGAATGGTCAGGTAGCCGCCGGCGAGTCTTGAAGGCCAGCCTGAAATCAAGCGCTCCATCATTGAGAACGCATGCAAGAAGAAATCAATGAAATCGAGCGAGAAATTTCCAGTTACCTATCTCGAAACCAGCGAGCAACGCCGGCTGAACAGCGCCCGCGAAATGGCCACGCCATTGAAAAAGTGGGGGCCCTATCTCAGTGAACGCCAGTGGGGCACCGTACGGGAAGACTACAGTCCCGATGGAAATGCGTGGGACTACTTCAGCCATGACCAAGCCCGCGAGCGCGCCTATCGCTGGGAGAAGACGGACTGGCCGGCATTTCGGACCGGCATTTCGGATCGGCATTTCGGATCGGAAGCTTACGGCGCTCAGTTCCCGAGGCGCACACTTATAGAAATATAGAAGTAGTGTTGGAACCCCGAAATTGAAGAAGCCTGCATCGAGGCGACATCCCAGGCGAGACTCGCCCATGAGTTTTCAGTTCTCATCGATCCATTGTGTCGTCATTAATTGCTGGAGGAAAAAACATGAGCAGAGGAGCCTTCACAAAAAGCCGAGCACTTCTTTTCACCTGCATGCTTCTGGCCGCCGCTCCTGTTTTCGCGCGAAAAAGCACCGATGTGATTGTCATGAAAAATGGAGACCGCTTAACCGGTCAGGTTAAGTCTCTCAATGCAGGAATTCTCTCTGTGTCACTCGATTACGTCAACGGCACAATTTCCGTGGATTGGTCGGAGGTGGCCCACCTGGTGAGCAGTCAGCTGTTTGTCGTTCTCACCCAGGGCGGATCTGCGTACGAAGGCACCCTTGTCACTGCCGAAACACCTTCCGGCCAGCCCGTCAAGATCCAGCTCACCGAAACGTCGGGAAACAAAATGGAGATCGACAGATCCCAGATCGTCAGAATGACCCAAACATCCGAAGAGTTCCACCAGCGATTCAACGGCGCCATTAATTCTGGGATCCTTTACTCTAAGGGTAATCAGTCAACCCAATACAACCTTGGCGTCGATGTACAGTACCTTCGAGAACGATGGGCAGCCGAGGCCGACTACACTTCCAGCTTGTCTGCCAACAGTAACTCCGCGATCTCTACCCGAAACCAGTTGCAGCTTCAGGGTTACCATTTATTGCCTTGGCGCAACTATTTTTACGGGGGTCTGGGTAATTTCCTGCAAAGCTCGGTGCAGGAAATCACGCTTCAAACCAGCCTGGGCGGCGGCGTTGGATATTTTTTCAAAGATACCAACCGTATTAACATCGCAGTGCTCGGCGGGTTGGGCTGGCAAAGCACCAATTACAAACCATCCAGCAACACGCAAGGCACACAAAACATTGCGGCCGCTCTGATAGCGGCGCAAGTAAAACTCTTCAAGTTCAAGAAAACCAATCTGGATCTAACAGTATCTATCCTTCCCGCGATCTCTGATCCTGGCCGCGTCCGTTTCAATACCAATGCCACCTATTACCTCAAGCTCTTCGGCAACCTGTCTTGGAATTTGTCTTTTTACGGCAACTGGGACAATCAGCCGCCGCATGGTCTTGCCGGTAGCGACTATGGCAGCAGCTCGGGCCTTAGCTGGACTTTTGGCAATAAATAGCAAGCTCTCGGATTGGGTTCTTCACTCATAAGTATCTCTGGCCAAACGATCATGATTTTCGAGAGTGCCGGTGAGTCGATGCACGCTATACGATGGGAAAGCAATCTCGATCTGGTGCTCGGCCAGGGTCACGGGCACGAGATAAAGAGGCCGGAGACCAGCCGCCCTTGCGCGGACGCCGTCGACGCTCGCGATTACGAGCTGCCTGCTCAAACTTAATTGACAACAGTGCAGGCCTCTCGTAAATGCCGCGATTAGCGTGAAACCTGTCCGTCGCTTGCGACGCACCGCTATACCCTTGCGACGTTTCAGATAATACCTAATAAAACTGGTAGTTCCCCGAGACAGGTCTTCTTCGTACGATAAGCCTACGATTTTTCCTAAGCTTCGCTAACTTCGGCTAGAGCGCCTCAAAAAGCGGGTAACAAATAGTTTTCTTGATTTTCAACACCAGAAATGGACAGACCGTGAACGCCGTACGCTCATCTTAACTTCTGGAGCCACAACCAGAAAGTTATCCGCTAGGAAGGCAAGGAAATGCATCCAGACGAGGTTGGAGAGCAGACGAGTCACGCACTCCATCGCGGTAATGCAAACCTGAAGTGTGTGCCTTCGGCCTGCAGGTATTTGAGACGGCTTTCGCTTATCCTCGCAGCGGGATTCCTCGTCATGGGTTGTTCAGCCCAAGATCAGGTTCAAGGTAGTCCAACACAAAGCGCGAAACCGGCCGGACAGCTAAATGTCAACTGGTTTTATGGCTCATATGTCCCTAAGGAAGTTGCGCTCATGCCGCTTGATGGCCGTCAGCGGTTCAAGCTTTACCTGCGCCAAACATATACGACCCCGGGCATTTACATTAAAACTGCGTTATTTGCAATCCACGACCAAATCTCGGACAGCAACCCAGAGTGGGGAGACGACTTCGAGGGTTTTGCGAAACGCCTTGGGAATCGTCAGGTGCAGTTCATCATCCAGAATTCGATTTCGTCTCTGGGCAACGGCATTCTTGGTTGGGAGCCCCGCTACAACCGCTGTCAATGCAATGGCTTTTGGCCGCGCACTCGCCATGCGATCATCAGAAATTTTGTGACCTACAACCGAACCGAGATATCTCTACGGCCACAGATCATGCCGTATCTCGGTGCCTTCGGTGCGGCCTCAATCGCGACCACCTGGGAACCCAACAATCCCAAATGGCAGATACGAGGGTACCAGGCAGCAATCACGCAGATTTTTATTGGGTCGGGCATCAACTGGATCGGCGAGTTTGCCCCTGAGATTGGAAGGGTTTTCAAGAAAAAGGCGAAGTAAGTACTCTCGCAAGGGCTTCGGTTTGTGCAGAGGCCCGCAAACGAGGTGAGGCCAAAATAACGACGAGCACCGGGCACTGCATAGCCGTTGATCAATCAGGAGGGACGCGTTGGCGAAAGAGAACGAAACTCAAAGAACACCAGCGAAGGAGGGTCTCGGACTTCTTCGCCGAAGACTTGGTCGAAGGGAGCTTGAAAACGCAGGGATGGATGGCGATTCGGGGCCCAGGAAAATGTCCACGCTTGACCTCGCGGATATTCAGGGGTTCATTCTCCGCGGTTACAGAATGCCAATGCTGCGGCATTTCTTGTTGACGGTAGGGAATCCGGAACAAGCGCGGAGGCAACTCGGACGCCTCGTAAGCGGCGACGAATCCGACGCCCCGCAGATTACTACTGCTGCGGACTGGCACGTGGGGTTCGGGCCTGGACCAGGAGACAATCCCGCGGATGCCCAGCGTCGCAAACCCGACTATTGCCTCAACATTGGTATCACTTGGCCCGGACTGGTTGCGCTCGAGATAAAAGAACTTGTCCCAAAACTATCTTTCAAGTCATTTGGTGCGTTCATCGAGGGAGCCGCGCAACGTGCGGAATTAGTCGGAGATACCGGAGCAAGTTCCCCCCTGAATTGGATTGGTGGTTTTGGAAAAGGGTACGATCACGTCCTGGTGACGCTGCACGCCATCAGCCCGGAAACGATGCAGAGCTACAGCGATAGGTTGTGTGCCTGGTTTGCGGAAGGAAATGCCTTTCGAGAAATCTGGCGCCATGACGGGATGGCGTTGATGGAGATGCAAAATGGCCAACTTGTGCCTACCGGCAAAATTCACTTCGGATATACCGACGGCATCAGTACGCCCACTATTCGCGGTGGCCCGGAAACATATCACCCTGATCACCAGCAACCCTGCGAGCCATGGCTCTTTGTCCTGCGGGAAGACGCTGTGAACTACGAGGTACCGGAGCCTCGGACACTTGGCCTGAACGGGAGCTTTGCGGTTTTCAAACAGGTCAAGACGGACGTCGTCAGCTTTGAAAATTTTCTGCAGTCGAACAAAGACAAAATAGATCCTGAACTGCTCGCCGCAAAGATGTGCGGGCGATGGCGCAACGGTGTTCCTCTCGCCTTGTCACCAGACACAGATAGCCCTGCGGGAGGAATTGCGCCCGAACAGTTGAACAATTTCGAGTATGTAAATGCGGATGGTTCGGGAGATCCGAAGGGGATCCGCTGTCCCGTCGGCGCACACATACGCCGCATCAATCCACGAGGTCAGCCGATCGCGGGCCAGGGGCAACCCGGTGGCAGCAATAATTCTCACCGGATAATTCGTCGCGGTCTGCCTTACGGGCCGAGCTATGATCCAAGTAAACCTTACGATGGCATCGAGCGCGGGATTCTCTTTTACTTCATTAACGCGAACATCGAAAACCAATATGAGTTCGTGCTGCAACGCTGGGTAAATGACAGTGAATTCGCTGGGGCCGTCAGGCTTCACCCAAAGTCGAAAGATCCGCTGATTGGCACGCAGAACCCAGCGGAAAGCATTTTTGTGATGCCGCAGGCAAATGGGGGCCCGCCGATCGAGGTAATAGGCCTCTCAAGCTTCGTAACGACCAGAGCCGCTGCGTACCTGTTTCTGCCGAGCATAACAGCCATCAAATTTATCGCCAACTTGGGAGAAGGCTTGTGATCTGCATGCTGTTCCTGACCCAATTGTTTGGCGTAACCGGCAGTGACGCGGACCTGTCATCGGGGATCGAACAGGTGAAAAGAATCCTTGGAAGATGGCTAAGCCTTGGCTTTCATCGCCGTTCCCATGACTTCCCCGGAAACAATGATCTCGACGCGGCGGTTCTTCCGGCGACCCTCGGCTGTGCTGTTCTCGGCTACGAGATTCTCCATGCCGAGACCTTGCGCCGACAGCGAGCTGTCAGGCAGGCCCTGGCTAACAAGGTAGTCGCGCAGCGCGACAGCGCGTATCTCCGAGAGCGTCTGATTGAACTCGGCGCTGCCTGCCGAGCGGGTAGCACCGCGATTGCGGTTGCAAACTCTGGGGTTGAGGGAGGAGGGTCAGTCCAGTGTCTGAGAAACTGATTGCACAGTGCCAAGCGGGGTTTGGCAGACGGCGAAAACCAGTCGACGAAACCGCCGCTAATCTCGTTGGGGACTGCCCAGGGGGCAAATTCGCTGTTGTCGAGGGCAGGAGAAGCGTATGATGCGCGCGATAGACGTCGAAATCGAAAATCCCGGCTTAAGGCCGGTGGGGCTATTTGCACCTGATTGTCATTTTTGACAGTTCCGCCCCACAGTCTTTCGGAGCAGCATCGCGAGGCATGGAGATGTGCGCCGATCGGTTCGGCCAGGGAACCAGTACTTGGTGTGTTTAGGTGATGGCGACTCTCTGGTTACCGACAATCATTGCGATTTCGACTCGGATCAAGGAGAGTTCTATGAATTCGAAGAGTAAACGCTTGATGATAATTGGTGCGGTGGTGCTTCTGGCTACTGTCCAAGCAGTTCCACAGGATCCTCAGCTTCAGGAGAAGCTTGCCGCCGTGAAGCAGTCTATGGCGGAGAACAAGCAGAAACTCCGGCAGTATAAGTGGATTGAAACGACGCAGCTCACCCTGAAAGGAGATCAGAAACCTCCCTCGCAGAACAGCTGCGTTTACGGCCCAGATGGGCAAGTACAGAAGACTCTGATCAGTCCGCCCCCGGAACAACCGAGCGGCGGCAGGATGAAACAAAAGATCATTGCTAAGAAAAAAGAAGAGATGAAGGACTACATGGGAGACGTGAAGGCGCTCCTTAGTCTATACGTGCCGCCCGACCCGCAGAAAATGCAGGCAGCGTACCAGGCAGGCAAAGTCTCCCTGAACCCTGTACCGGGCGCGGTGAACCTGGTGTTCACGGATTATGCCCAGCCCGGGGATAAGATGACGCTCACTTTTGAGACTGCCACCAAGAAAATCACCGGCTTGAACATCAATACCTACATGGGTAATGAGAAAGATGCCGTGGCCTTGCAGGTGCAGATGGGCAGCCTTCCGGATGGCACCAACTATGTCCAGCAAACAGTGCTCAACGCAGCGGCTAAACAGCTGGTGGTGACGACGACAAACTCCAATTACGAGAAGCTCGGCGCGTACTGATATCCCGCACTGAAGAATTTCAGAAAGGAGGCTATTCTCGTTAGCGCTGCCTTTGGCTACTTCATCCGGACCATTGCAGGGAGATGATCCCCTGGCCAGCCAGAACACCCTCGCTCCACTGTTCGCCGCTCTCGCCGGTGACTCATTCGGAAGGAGCTTTGGGGCAACGATGGAGACAAGCGTAGACGCCGAGCTCCGACTGCAAGAATTGTAGGGAGGACCATCTCCGCCCAACTGGAGTTCGAACAGTCAGCCAAGCAAAAATCTGATTGGGTTACGATTTACGACCAGGGGGTTTTGTTGACCGTCACGAGCGGATGGGACGGGATTCAGTCCCCAAAGACGCAATGCCGCCCTTTCTCGAAACTAACTCCGGTACGTTCAAGTTCGCAAATCCCTCACAAGCGTTTTGTTTTCACACAAGCCGCGGCTTAACTTCCCATCTGTGAGATTGGCTGCAGAACTGCTGTTATGATTAGTGGCAGCGACATGATTTACGGACCCGATTCGGCGTGTAGCAGTTTGGACAGCGAGTGAACAGCAAGACGTGGAGGAGGGCTTACCTTGGAGAGAAACCGGCCGAAGATCATTATTGCCGGCGACCACACCTTCATGGCTGAGGCGTGCAAGATGCTGCTCGAACCGGAATTCGATGTGGTCGCCACGGTGGGTGACGGACGCGCGCTAGTGCGCGTCGCCGCTACTCTGAAACCGCAGGTCGTCGTCGTAGACATCGGCATGCCACTGTTGAATGGACTCGACGCCGGCTATCAGGTCAAGGAATTGCTGGGTTCGGTGAAGCTGATATTCCTGACAATGAATACCGATCCCGCGCTGACCGCCGAGGCATTCCGGCGCGGAGCTTCCGGCTATCTCCTGAAGACTGGTACGGCCGCGGAACTGACAACCGCCGTCCGGGAGATTCTGCAGGGCAGATCCTATCTCTCCCCGGCAATCGCCAAAGAAGCAGTCGATTTCTTGCTGCACCAGCACAAGGAATTTATTGCTGAAGCAGAACGGCTCACCGACCGGCAGCGCGAAGTATTGCAGTTGCTGACGGAAGGCAAGTCAATGAAGCAAGCCGCCTTCGTCTTGAACGTATCCACTTCCACGGTTGCCTTTCATAAGCTCCGGATCAAAGAAATATTGGATGCCAAGAACGATGTCGAGCTGGTGCAGTATGCGGTCAGAAGCCACATGATTTCTGGCGGAAGCCAGGCCGGGATCACCTGCAGGTCAAACGCGCACGCGAAAGAAAACGGTGAAGGCCAGCGGCTCAATTGACAGCTCGGCAGGGGGGACGCTATGCCTGTGAAACACGAGACGAGGAGAAAACCATGATCAGCGTTCTTACCTGTTCGCGCTGGTGATCGGGCTGCACTACGTGAGCGTAGCCAGCGCTCAATACCCAATCTTGGGTGGACTTGCCGGCTTATTACAGCCGATGTGACTCTCCCTGATCTGCTCAGAGCTGAAGTCGGCGCCTTTTCCGGTATCTTTAGTGCTGTTTTTAGCGAACGCCCGAGATACGGTGATGCCTCCGCTCATGGTCCAGACTAGCCCTGTACCGACCCCGTGCCATGCACTTAAGAACGCGGCGGTCGACGCCGTCGTCGTCGAGGTCTTGCGACTTCTGATCAATAAAATCTTGCTTCTTGTCCGCCATTTGCCCTCCGTAGTTTGTTGCGTACTCATTAGATAACTGGCACGATTCGCTTTTATTCTCGGTCATGTTGAGGTGCTGGAAACCTTGTGCGATTGCTGACGCCTCAGAAGTTGGCCCCCGCCGGGAAACTTACTCTTGGTTACGTGCGCGAACTTAGTATTATTACGTCTAAACGGGTCCATTAACACCGCTTAGAAAGCCGCCCAAGTGCCCGGTCTCCGGAAACACAGACGAGCGGCTCGAACAAAATGGTCAGTCTTCAGTTCCCCCCAACCTTCGTGCGCCTGCGGTCCCCTTAGCAACCGCCGTTGCATACCCCCGAAAGTCGCTGGTCTGCGTTCCTCAGAAAATCCTGCCGACCTGGAAAAAGAATTTGGCGTGGCCGTAATCACCGACTGCGCCACCGACTTCAACCGGTCCGAACAATGTGTTCACGATTAATGCGCCGACCACATCTCCAGGCAGATCGGGCGGCTTGGGCCCAAAGGGAAGCTGATATGTCTTACCAATCTCGAACATGCCTAGAGCATCGATCGTGCTGCCGAGAAGAGGCGGTAACCTCTTCAATGTCCGGATATAGCCGGTCTGAAACAGAAAATATTGATCCGCTAGCAACTCATTCTGACCAAAAGCCACAAAGCGGGTTACCCCGCCAAGTTCGAACGGCGGAATGCCTGTCTTGAAGCCATAGCTGGTTCCTCCATATCCATTCAGGAAGAGGGAAGATGGATCGTTAAGCCGGAAGAAATTCTGGATCTGAAGCTCCGATAGCGGAAAGCCGCTTGGCGCTCCTGGATTTGCATTGAAATACTTGGCATAGGCTCGAACGCTTTCTCCACTGTGGGGGATCGTCGGCCGGTCGAGGGTGTCCAAGAGGAATTGAACCCTTACATCACCGGTCGTCCCGGCAACCGTCGGTAGTTCTGTGCTACTTCCGATCTGCGGTTTCAGCTGCTCATATCCACCTTCATACCCGAAGCGCAGCTCGCCGGTTCTTCCAAAGGCGTAACCCACGTCCAAGCCTCCCAGCGCCCTGCGATTCCTGTACAGCGCAAGAAAATCGTTACCGTTGAACAACGGGAATTGTGCGTTGTTATAAAGTGCGCGTGCAGCCGCAAACCAGTCACTCGTCGAAGTGAACGGCCGGTAATACTCCGTGGCGAGACCGTACTGAGTGCCAAAAATGACATCTGTGCGCAGCTCGCGGCGGTATCCACCAAAGTTCAGAAAGGTTATTCGACCGCCAATGCTGAAGAAGACGTTGTCGTAGCTCGCGCCATTGATGTCTATCAGCGGTCGCACGATCGGCGGTGAGTAACCTTTCGGCTCAGCCTGTAGCTGCAAACCGGGCTCACCACCTTTCTCGACCATGGAGTAGTTCACAACCGAAAACGTGCCTGTCCCATTCAGTTGCCGAATATCCTGCTCCAATTTCGCGATATCAACCGGTTTACCAACCAAACCCGAGAGATCGTCAGTGATGGGAACGGCAATGTCTTGCGGTACTCCCGTGACCGCGACAAACTGCGGGACCTGTACCTTCTTGATCCGTGTATCACGCTCCGCCAGATACTGCTGCCATGTCGCTTCATCCACTGAGAGCAATAGCAACTCCGCTGCACTTGCAGCCGCGGCGGCATAGCCTGCCTTGATAATCTCCTCGGCGGCATCGAAGTCCAATGAGCTGTACTTCTGCAAGTTGACCGTCACCACCATGTCGGCGCCTTCCATGGCGCGCCGTTCATTGGCAGCAACAACCGTGCCTATGGACCGTCCCAGAACCGCGAAGCTGGAGAGCGACGCGTCGGGATTCAGCGGCGCGACCTCCAGGTGAATGCCGAGCACATACTGCGCCCCCATCGCCTTGGCGACACTAACCGGAAAATTGTTCAGCAATCCACCATCGACGTAAATGTGCCCGCCGGAGTGAACGGGCGTGAAAATACCTGGCAGTGACATGGTTGATCGGAGCGCCAGATCTAAGGGGCCACTGCGAAAAATCTGCTCGCTGCTGGTCACCAGATCGGTGGCTACACATGCGAACGGAATCGGCAGATCGTCGAAACTCGTGATGCCGGAGTATGGAAGGGCGATGCGGTCGAGAACAAGCGAGACTTCCTGGCCGGAGTTAAACCCGGAAGGAAACTGCAATCCTTTTTTCAGCCCAAGCTCCACCGTGGCGGGATATTCGCGCCCGTCCTGCTTACGTCGAAACGAAAGGTCGTCGAACAGTGTCTGCCCGTTCATCACCTGATTCCAGTGAATGTCCTTCACGACGTCGTAAAGCTGTTCCGCATTTCGGCCGGTGGCATAAACTCCACCCACAAGCCCACCCATGCTGGTGCCGGCGATATAGTTCACCGGGATGCGGTGTTCTTCCAACCACCGAATGACGCCGATATGTGCTAAGCCCAGAGCCCCGCCGCCTTCCAGTACCAAGCCCAGGGCTGGACGTTTGGACACGGCCGCATTGCTGTTGGCGACGACTCCAGGCTGTTGGGCCATAGCTGATGATGCAGAGGCGAGCAGCCAGGAACACAAAACTGCGGTGAGAACTCCGGCTCGCGGGTACATGACATTTACCTCGGTAGTGAAGACATCAGTGCTGGTAGCGGAGAGCTTACTTCGGCGAGGCCGCTAGAGCAGATTCGCAATTCCTTTACCGGGTGGAGCACGCCTTCAAGCGTCCATGATGGCCGGTTGAATCAGCGCCAGCTTCAGCCCCTGAGATAACCTCTTGTGGAATTTACTTCAGCCGCTGATGCCAATTGACCTGACCGATTTCTTGTACCAGTCAGAGTCAGAGTTTACATCACAGTTGATCGGACCAGTACTTTTTGCACCAAGCCTAGAGTTAGTCTTCGGCTGGTTTAGGTTGTACCAGTTCGCGTCCAGAGCCACGCCCGATTTCGACACTTCCAACTGATTCGGGAGCAATTCCGCGAGCCTCGGATTATTTCCGTGCGAACTGCCAGTTTTACCAGTTGCCAGGGTGACATGGTGCTATAGACTGCGCCACAAGTGTGTCTATTGGACTTGGGGTCCGTATGCCGAGTGCAAGGCGTAAGATCTGTTCGTTGAGTTTATGCGAGAAAGCTCCGCATATCTTCGAGCTCTTCGATGTTGGCTCGCAGGATGGAACTGATTTCCTGGTGATGGAGTTCTTGGACAGTGAGACGCTGGCTGAGTGGCTGCGTAAGGATGCAATGCCAGTCAATGAGTTGTTGAAGACCGGAATGGAGCTGCCGGAATGGAGCTAAAATGAATAGCACTCCTGCCCCCCGTCGCCCGTTTTCGTCGCCGCCTCGGTTGAGGGTGCTGCGCGCGATTGGAATCGCAATTATGTGGTTTATTCTCGCGCTGCTTACTCTATGGGCAGTGGCAGCTCTTTACGTCGATCTTCGGATCCCGGCATTACGCATTCCGGTTACTTTGATTTACGTCGTTGGGATTATCACAATTTTATTCAAGCTCAAACGATCCTGGGCTGCAGCCTTGTGTTTCGCGGGCTTTTGTAGTGTGCTCGCATGGTGGCTCGCCCTAAAGCCCTCGAACGATGGCAATTGGCAACCCGACAGTGATCGAACAGCCTGGGCTGAAATGGACGGAGATCGGGTCACAATTCACAATTTGCGCAACTGCGATTATCGCACCGAAACCGACTACACGAATTGCTGGAGCGACCGGACACTCTATCTTTCACAGATCCGGGCCGCCGACTTCTTCCTGACGAACTGGGGGATACCCTTTGCGAGCCACCCGATTGTCAGCTTTCAATCTGGAGACAGCGAGCATGTCGCATTTTCCATTGAAGCGCGCTACAAAGCTGGTCAGGCGTACTCGACAATTCTTGGATTTTTTCGTCAGTTCGGACTGATTTTTGTGGCGGCGGATGAGCGCGACGTTATTCGGTTGCGCACCAACTATCGTAAAGATGAAGAAGTGTACTTGTACCGTGTCCACGTACAACCGGAAGTAGCACGGGCTATGTTCCTTACCTATGTCGCCTACCTGAATAAATTGAAAGATCATCCCGAGTGGTATAACGAACTGACAAGAAACTGCACGACTACGCTCGACAAACAGCTTGCCGCTAACGTTAACAACCCGCAGCCCTGGAACTACCAATTCATATTGAACGGCACGCTGGATGAGTTGCTATACGACCGGGGACGACTGGTCACTGGCGGGCTTCCATTTCCAGAGCTGAAGCAACGCGAGCATATCAACGCTGCAGCCCAAGCGGCAGACCACTCTCCCGATTTCTCTGCGCTGATTCGAGCGGGGCGGATCGGATTCTGAGTGGGTCGTCCGAGAGCAGATGCGCAGTGCCCGTGTGCCAGTGATACCTCAACCCCTCACGCTGCTTCAGACGTACATGCGGATCACGCTCAATGTTGCGGACGTATCCCGCCTTCATCCCATGCTCTGCTACCAGCCAGAACTGGTTTCCGATACGTCCATCGCCCACTGGCGTGCGCCGTGGCTTCACACCCAAGGGGTGATGCCTGCCTATTGCAGAGGCTAGCCAAAGGAGTAAACTTGTTTGCAACTAATCGTCTCGCCTCTCCGAAGAGCAGTTCTCACCCGTTGAGACGCAGCACCCCCGAAGGCGAATGACCCGAATTTCCGGGAAACGTATTTACGCCCTACAATCCTCTGGAGATTCGTCATGAAACGAATCATCATCGTGGCGAAGCTCGATGCCTTTTCTTGGATGGAGAGAAGAAAATGATCAAGACTTTCACGAAACAGCTTTTGTCAACGGCGTTATCTTTCCTGCTGGTCATCACCGCCGTGCCATTTGACGCTGGGGGTCAGCAACCGGCACCAGCTGGATCGACCGGATATTCGGGCCAAGGTGCGCCCCTGTCTGCGGATGAGTTGCAACAACTGGTGGCGCCCATCGCGCTGTATCCGGACGCCCTGGTTGCCCAGATTCTTGGAGCCGCGACTTTTCCCGATGAGGTTGATGCCGCCGACGGTTGGCTTCAGCAGAACAAGAATCTCACCGGCACCGCCCTAATGCAGGCCGTCGATACGCAGCCGTGGGATCCCAGTGTGAAGGCGCTCACCCAGTTTCCCTCGGTCCTCGACAACCTGGCGAAGAACCTCAGCTGGACTTCCGCACTGGGAGAGGCGTATCATACCCACGCCGCTGATGTCATGTCGGCTGTCCAGACTTTGCGCGCCAAAGCCAAGGCCGCGGGCAATCTGAAATCGGGCTCACAGATTACGGTTGTGCAGCAGTCGCCACAAGTAATCGTGATTCAGCCTACCAATCCACAGGTGGTGTACGTCCCGCAATACAACCCTACGGTTGTCTATGGCGCGCCGGTTCAGACACCCGGATATAGCACTGCAGACGTAGTGGCGACCGGACTGCTTGCATTCGGAGTTGGCATCGCCGTAGGCGCTGCGATAAGCAACAACAGTTGTTGCGGATGGGGCTACAGCTATTGGAACTGCAACTGGCACGGCGGAACCGTCGTTTACAGGAGCAATGTGTACTACGGAAACAGTGCCTGGCACGGCGGATACTACGGGTCCGCACGGGTTGGCACCGCCTATAATCCTTCGACGGGGACTTACGCCAGAGGCGCAACCGTCGCGACCCCCTACGGCACTCGAAGCGCCGGTCAAGCCTACAACCCGAGCACCGGCACCTACGCGAGAGGCGCGTCAGCCTCGAACGCCTACGGAAGCGCGGCAGTCGGTCAAGCCTACAACCCAAAGACCGGAGCCTATGGCGCCACGCATCAAACCTCCAACGCTTATGGGAACTACGGAAGCTCGGTTGTCTCCAAGAACGGCCAGACTGCGTACACCCAGCACCAAACCACCACACGAGGGTCTGTGGGATCGGTACAAACTTCGGCGGGTGGCAAGGGTGTTGCCGCGTCCGGCGCGTATGGCAACGCTGCGGCAGGCCAAACCGCAAATGGCAACAAATATGCGGCCTCTAACGGCAATGTCTACAAGAACAGCGGGAGCGGTTGGCAGCAAACTCAAGGAACCCCGAAATCCAACTCAAGTTACTCGGGAGCCAATTCCGCTGCTGCAAAGGGATGGGGACAGCCGGAGAAAAGCAGCGGGTCATCGGCTTTCAGCGGAGGTGGTGGAGGCGGGTGGCAATCGAGGGAGGCAAGCGCGCGTGGTTCGGCAAGCCGCGGTGGTGGTGGCGGTTGGGGCGGTCGCAAGTGAGGCAAGCAGCCGTGAGCGAAGCTAACTCGAGTGCGCGTGTTGGAAAAGAGTCTTAAGCCTAGGCTTTGGAGGATGTGATGTTGCTCAAATCCTGCAGAATTACGTTGATGATCCGCATACTGCTTCTAGCACTAATCATTGCTCTCGCCGCTTGCAGCAAACCCAACAAACCTTCGGCCAGAGTGTTTGCC
The DNA here is from genome assembly GCA_963796095.1 of uncultured Acidobacteriota bacterium. Lineage (GTDB taxonomy): Bacteria > Acidobacteriota > Terriglobia > Terriglobales > Acidobacteriaceae > JABDBE01. The sequence continues at coordinate 22,413 of CAWCKL010000039.1, read as the reverse complement.
TCCCCTGACGACGCGAGTAATGCGCTGGTGACAGCGGTGAAGGCAGGCGATCAAAATGCGCTGCTGGCAATTTTTGGTCCGGATTCGCAACAGATTATCTTCTCTGGCGACCCCGTGCAGGACAAGAACATCGGCAACGCATTCGCGGCAGGCTATGACGTGATGCATCGCTGGCGCAGGATGCCGGATGGTGGCCAAATCCTGCTGGTTGGAGCTGACAATTTTCCCTTCCCGATCCCGCTGAAGAAGAATGATGGCGGGCAGTGGTTCTTCGATACGGTTGCGGGAAAGGATGAGATTCTGAATCGCCGTATTGGGCGAAATGAACTTGCAATCATCGAGGTTTGTGGCGCCGTGGCGGACGCTCAGGCCGAGTACTTCTCCCAGCTTCACGATGGCGCAACCACGAGACAATACGCACTGAAGTTCATCAGTGATCCGGGCAAGCAGAACGGCCTGTACTGGAAGTCGGCGGATGGTCAGCCCGAGAGCCCGCTCGGGCCACTGGCGGCGTTCGCAACTTCCGAAGGATATACCGCAAAGGCCGATGCGCACACGGCTTTCCACGGATACTCCTTCCACATGCTGAAGGGGCAAAGCGACAAGGCGCCGGGCGGCGCCAAAGATTACGTAGTCGATGGGAAAATGGTCGGCGGATTTGCCTTCGTCGCCTATCCGGCGGAATACGGCAACTCAGGGGTGATGACCTTCATGATCGACCAGGATGGCGTGCTGCTGCAAAAAGATCTAGGGAAGGACACCACACAAACAGCAACTGCAATGAACGAGTTCGATCCCGACTCCACTTGGACCGTCGTAGAGGAATAACCGTCGTTCGCCGGAGAGCCGGCGAAGCGCATCCAGGCTGGGAAAAAAAGGCGTCCGCAGAGTGCGGACGCTTGCTTTCCAAGACACAACCGGGCCTGTTTACAGTATCAAAGCTCTGCGACAGAAAGGGAGCAGCAAACGGTATGAATTCGACCGTGGCCAGCTCGATAACGTTTGTATCCGTCTTTGCCGCAGCTCTCATCGGCATGGCTGTCCGCCGGATCCTTCCAGAAGATCACGTTGGATCGGATCCGAGGGAGGTCGTAAGGCTCACGACCGGGCTCATTGCTACCATGGCCGCGCTGGTCCTGGGGATGCTGGTGTCTTCCGGAAAGTCCTTCTACGATGCACGTAAGAACGATGTCGCGGAGATATCCACGCAGATTGTCACCATTGATCGAACGCTGGCAAGGTATGGCCCGGAGACAGGAGAAATTCGCGGCGAGTTTCGTCAGATGGTGGAGGCCGGTCTCCACCGCGTCTGACCAGACGAGTCGTCACGTGCGGCCGAACTCAGGCCGATTAGGTACGGCGAAATTGTTTTTGACCATATGGAACTTCTGACGCCGAAGAATGGCGCACAGGCCGCCACCAAGGCCCAGTCCATCTCCCTGATTCTTGCCTTTCGGCAGACCCAATGGCTCCTGTTCCTCAAATCGGAGCAGAATGCCGTGCCCTTCCCACTCCTGCTGGTGGTGGTCTCGTGGCTGGCCGTCATCTTTGCCAGCTTTGGTCTCTTCGCTTCGCCGAACTCCACTGTAGTAGTGGCGTTGGCCCTCGGCGCGATCGCAGTTTCCTCCGCTGTCTTCATCATCCTGGAGATGTACAAGCCATTCAGCGGAGTGCTGAGAATTTCGCCATGAAGGAATTGGTGCAGGGTGGCCCGCTCGAGTTGGAAAAGCTGATCGATATCGCGCTGCAGGTGGTTCTCTAATTGCTCCCATGCAGCCATGAACCGCACGGTATTTGCGGCGGCGCCCCCGAATTCCAATCTAACGGAGCCCTTGTCGATTTTAACGTTGTTTAGTTCAACAGCTCCTCCGTAGTACGCGAAGACGGCATTGGTAATAGCACCACCGGCGAGAGATTTGCCGTCGAGAATTATGGGCGCTTGGCCAAAAGTATCGGCGAAATTGGCAACGGTGCAGTGATGCGGTATTCCTTCGCTTTGTTTCTTCTCGTCCTCATCGCTGGATGGCCAGGGATAGCGTCTGCCCACGAACTGCGCTCCGCCTTACCTGTAGTCCATCAGACCTGTGCGGACACCTACGATGTGCTCTGGATAGTGCCGGCAGTCGGAGAAACGATGCGGTTGAGCCTCTGCGTCCAACTGCCTGAAGCGTGCTCCCGTGCAGACTAGCAGTTTTGCCAGTTTTTTGTGGTGGTGCGGTGCTTATACTGTCGTCCGCACAAAGGTGGGTGGGGTTGGAAGGGCGTGAGCCGGTTGAGTTGCCCCGGAGCAGCCGAAGCCGAACTGCTCTTGGACGATGATCCTGTTGTGATACGACCGGAGAAATACCTCAACAAGGGGCTAGCCGCACGTATCAACTATCAGACGCTAAAAGCGGCCCAGCTTCTGAAACAGTTGTAGTACATGCCACAGAGGCGTTGTGCCACTGACTGAGCTTTTAAGACTGAGCTTCTAAGTTAGCTAGAAGCAGAGAATTCCGGGTTTGAAGCTCTCCACTGGATCTGAAGTTTCGATTTCGGTTCAACATTCTTGATTCGAAAGCGAGGGTCAATGAAAAACTACAGGATTGTTCTCGGATTGTTGAGCAGTTTGTGCCTCCTCATCTTCACCGCGCCAACCATGCACTCACAAGAAAAGAATGCTCAGGGCGCGGTCCAAGTCCACCTGGTTGTCACCAACGAGGCCCAGCGTGGTGACGAAGTTCCCACTCTGCAGGAGGGCGACGTAAAAGTAAAACAGGGCAAGAATTTTCTCAAAGTGAACCAGTTGATCCCGGCCAAGGGCGACAATGCCGCACTCCAGCTATTTATCCTGATCGACGATACGCTCGACACGGGGGTTGGAAATAATCTCAACGACATTCGGGATTTCATTAATGCCCAGCCTGCGACAACCGTGATTGCTGTCGGCTATATGTCGAATGCGGCCGTCCAGGTTGCCCAGAACTTCACCGCCGATCACGACCTCGCCGCCAAAGCCCTCCGCCTGCCTCGCGGAAGCTTGTCGACGATGGATAGTCCGTATCTGTCTCTGATCAGCTTGGTGAGGGGATGGCCCCAGCAGAATGTCCGGCGTGAAGTCCTGATGGTGTCAGACGGTGTTGACCGACTTCGCGGAGAGCAGCCCGGACGCTCAACAGCTCAGCCTATGACGCCCCGCTCTGGACGCACGCAGCCCGGGTCTTCGCGCCTGGGCCCGGACTATGGACCCGTGTATCACAGCATGCCGACCATGAGCCCTGACGTGAACTCCGCTAGTGAGATCAGCCAGCGCTACAACGTGATTGTCTACCCGTTATACGCCGTAGGCGTCGGGCGAGCCGCCCGAAGTTCCTGGGATCTACAAATTGGCCTTTCTGGCCTCACCAAGATCGCTGATGAAACCGGCGGCGACTCCTTTTCTCTGGGCACTTCGAATCTAGTCAGCTTCAAACCCTACCTGGACCGCTTGCAGAAAATGTTCGACAACCAGTACTACGTAGTTTTCCAAGCCACACCTGGAAAGAAGGATGGTTTGCAGCGTGTCAACTTAACAACGGAGGTGCCGAATTCTGAGATAGCCGCTGCCGACAATGTTTGGGTTCCGGCAGCCAAATAAGGCGTCGCTCGAAGCAACCTCAAGTCCTTGGTCAAATTTGGACGCGTGCGATACAGGGCGCTTTTCATGTCCGACGCAACCAGGGAATCCCTAAGAGTCACAGGGCGACGGGCTTCTCTTTGTTCTACGCGTGCCAATCTTCTTCAGTGGCGGATTCCGAAAGTGACCGCTATGAACTGAGTGTTGATGTTCTTGGTTGGAGCATAGTGATAGCGTGCCTCGGTATAAAGCCGGTAAGGAGCTTCGCCAACTCTTACCGTTAACCCTATGCCTGCGTTCGCGCCCCATACGTTCGAGCTGGAACTTGCCACTGTCTGGTTGGTAGTGACCCTCCCCGACGTGCAAGTGAATCCCCACCAGAGCCACGCTGGTGTGCAAACGGTGCCTGTGCCTGAGGTGACCTCGTTCGACAGCCACGTATTGCGGGAATACCAGCCGCCGCCGCCGATGATATAGGTTCCGAGTAACCGGCCGCGCAGTTCGAACCGGTAATTTCCAGTGAGAGTAAACAGGTTAGTGTTTCCGCTTAGGTTGCTGGATGGCAACGCCGCTTGGAGCGGTTGCAGCGACGCTCCTGAAGGGTAAACTCTGTTCCACATGAACTCGCCGATGACTGCGTTGCGCTTGTTGAAATTATATCCCGCTCCGCCTACGATACCCCAGCCGGTGCCGACGACCTGCGCGCTCGGGTTGACGGGAACGTTGACCACCATGGCAAGGTTGCTGTTGATTTTGCATTCATCACCGCAGTCATCCTGTGCATGGAGAGGTCGCAGCGGCGTTAGCGCGATCGCGAGAACAATAATGTTCCTGAGCTTCAAATTGCAGTCGTGCATCGTTTTCCTCCAATCGGAATCTCCTTTCTCACTCCCAAGAACGCACCGAGCATACACCCATCTGGTGCGCTCGCAACCCTGTGAGGAGATTTTCGTTTGAGGAGCCCCAATAGTCTACGTAGATTGTTGGATAAGATCGCCATAATGCTCAAAACCCCAACCGGGTCGGTCAACTTAGCGCGTCGGGCAAAAGTGGGGCGCTTGGAAGTAGGCACAGAAGAGTATCCTCTCTTGGCATAAACGCAAAACGTATTGGGACCTGCCTATCCGGCGACGGGCAACGACACGGGTTGCTGAAGGCGGAATTCGAGCAAAGTTTCGCTGGGGATTTGCAGCTGCTGCCCTTTCTTGGCACCCGCAACCGCGGTTCCAGTAGCGGCACCGGCAGCTGCGCCTATGCCCGCTCCTTTTCCACCCCCTGCTATACCGCCAATGAGGGCGCCCAACCCTGCACCGCCGACGACTTTCTTCGCAGTATTCCCGCCTTCTCCCTTACCCTTCACCTCATAAGTACTGGTCAGCAGCGGATACGCAGTGCCGTTGATGACGACATCGGTGAGCTCCAGGGTTAACTCGGAACTTCCGGACATCCTGCCGGCGGACGAAGCCCCGGCGAGACGTCCGTACAGTGTCGTTCCCCGTGGCGCAACGACTGTGTCTTCGGCTTGCAAGTTCGTTTCGAGAGTAGCGGTGAAGCGGTATCCCTTCGTTTGCTTCGTGGTATCGATCGAATCGACCATTCGAATGAGGATTCGGGTCCCTGCAGGCACGGTGATTCTTCTCATAGTTTGTGCCCCCGCATTAGCAGAGGCCCCGTTCGTGAAGGCTGAGCGGGACCTCTCTCCAAAAATCCCTGGTACAATCGCGATACTCAAGAGAAGAGCATTTGTCCAAACGAATGCCTTGCGCATATGCGTGTCTCCTTTTCTTGAACCTATGAGCCCTGTCCAACGACGGGCAGCGAGGAATCGATCTGCAGGTCAATGATCAACAGTAGTTGGTGTTCGACCATGGCGAAACGAGCCGCTGTCACGGCCCCTGGGCGTTCAGCCGACGCACCAGCCGCTCGGCATCCTTGAAGTCATGCTTGCGTCCCCGCGGAGCACCATTCGAAAATGCCTGGGCCAGATGTAAACGCATGTACGGCTCCAACTCCAACCACACCGATCACCAGTATTGGGCTGTGGATTCCATCACTGCTTCCTCCACTCCCTGTTCCCGTAACCAGACCGAGAGTCGGTGCATCTCGCTTGGCATGGTGATAAATCGTCGTCGTTCCGGTTTGTCTTCCGGGGTGCTGGCATCGATCACCACCACCACCACCACCATCAGCACTTTCTTGTGCACGTCAATGCCTGCTATCTTGTACGGCATCGCTTCCTCCTGGCGTGGAAGCGGCAGGACGCGCGCGAAAAAGGTTAAACACCCTCACGTGCTACCACTGGTCGGCCACAGGCCCATCGGAACTCAAAATCCCCTCAATAAGTAGAATGACGATTTTTCGCCTGCAACCTTGTTCCTTTCTTCCTTTTAGATTCAATTCGGTCTTAGATCCGGCATGTCGAGTTTCTTGGGCAATGACAGCACCGCCGGATGCCGGGGTTCGCCGCTACTGCTTGGATTCCAGCAACTGATGTTGTAGGTCAACGAGCGGCTGCTGGCTCCCCTTGATGAAACCTTGCCGGGGCTGGTCGAGATCTACGATAACGGCAAGTACTACCGTGATCGCGAGCACCAACACGGAGGTGGAGAAGACCTGGCGCCGACCCTCGCGGCCGAAAGCATATCCCACCAGGATTACTGCAAATAAAGCGACAATATAGTTCACGTAGATAACCGTTCTGGGCACATGGTTTTGGAAGGCCATCCAACGTGCCGACTCCAAATCAATAACCTCGTTCAACGATTGCAAGAGTAATCCGGCTTTGACAGGGCTTGGGTCTTTCTGCCCATAAGCGACAGCCCGGGCCCAAAATTCATTCTGCAAGCGTGTGGCTTGTTCCCGCGTGGCTTGGAGTCGATCAAGGTCGCCACCGGCATCAGCGTATTGGAGGCGGACAATGACATATTCGCGGAGGAGGTTGGCAATCTCCGTACCCTCCGGGGCAGGAAGGAGTTGGGTGCGCAAGTAGGAAGTCCCGATGGCATTGGCCTCCTCCAGCACAAGGCGCTTGCGTACTTCGAATCGGGTCACTGCCATTGACATAGTGAATCCTAGGAGCAGAGCGAGCACAGCGAGGATGCCGCCCTCGATGGCTTCCAACTGGGACTTCATTTTCTCGGCAGTTTTCGACTGTGCTTTTCGCCCGAGACGGAATCCCGCTTCGCTCGCCGCGGCCAAAATCGCGGCGAAGAACACAACCAGAATGACCGTCACGCCATGCGCAGAAACAAACATTTAAACGCAGTCTGATTATTTAACGCGACAGCTAGAGGCGATACTAGCACCCCCTCAACATTGCGAGTTTGAGAAATGGGGAATCTGACAGTTTGCGAATAGGTGTCGTAACCAGGCCTTAGTACAAGCTTGCGCCGTTTCTTCGCCCTCTCAGCAGCCATTGCGCTGAACATCGGCCTAAGGATCTGCCTGACCGTAGCGACCCCATTCGATAGGATGGCCTGCAAGGTCAAGTCCTGGCTATCACAGCAAAAGACAGGTCACGCTAAAAGACGAGGAGATTTACTTAAACCTCCGATGGCAGGCGAATCTTTATGTTGAAGTCTTTCTCAATGCCCTGACGCTTACGCTGCTTAAGGAAATGCCTTTCGTCACGTGCAGAACCGAAAAATGTTTGCACTGTTCGAAAGCGCTTGTGCTAATTGTTGCGCGTCAAACTTCTCAAGACTGAACTGCTTTTGCAGTTTCTCAACGAGACCCTCGTCTTGAACGTCTGACACGAGCGGACTTGTCACAAATCCGCCAAGCGGGTCAGTTGTCTGCTCATCGACACCCAAAGCCTTCTCGTCGTTCGCCCCCGGAACAATTTGAAGAAAATCGTTAAACAATGCATCTCTGTGTGCTTTCGGCAAGCGTGCATGACTCTAGCCGGTACATGCTGGTAAGTTGATGGCCAGTCGCTGAGTGCGCGACTGATTATGCCCAGCCGAAAGATTCCGGTCCCTGAGTCAATCACCCAGTTACAGGTTCAGGTAGAACAGTTTCGCGCAGCCCACCCGCCGCGCACGAGGCTGCCGAAGCCGCTGTGGCAATTGGCAGTGGAACTGGCCCGCAGCCACGGCATATACGCAGTGTCACGCCCGTTGCGGCTGGACTACACCAGACTGAAGAAACAGGTGAACGGATCTTCCGCATCCTCTGCTTCCGAGCGGGAGGGGAGCCAACCGTCCTTCGTCGAATTGATCGGTGCGGCCGGAGCGAGAGTCGATGAATACGTGATCGAGTTCGAGTCTGGGCAAGGTCCCAAGATGCGCATCCACTGGAGAGCCGCCACTCCGCCGGACTGGGCAGCGTTGCTGGAGGCTTGGCGAAGAGCGGAACGATGATCCAGATTACACCGCAAATGCGGGTGCTGGTAGCGATCGAGCCGGTCGATGGCCGAAAAGGGATCGATTCTCTGGCGCAGCTCTGCCGAGAGAAGTTGGCGGAAGACCCTTTTAGCGGATGTGTTTTCGTTTTCCGCAGCCGCAGTGGAACCGCGATTCGCTTGCTCACCTATGATGGGCAAGGATACTGGCTGTTGCAGAAGCGGCTCTCGAAAAATCGTTTTCGCTGGTGGCCGGAATCCGATCAGCCGGCCAAAAGGCTGGAATCCTATGAAGCCCAGCTGCTGCTGGCCGCTGGCGATGTGTCTCGGGTGCGCGCGGCACCCATGTGGAAGCGGGTGAGTGGACCAAATTAGAAACCCTCCAGAAACCTTCTTGCCCCTTGCGTTCCAAGAAAAACCCGCGCATACTGACGAACAGGATGGCTGAGCTTAAATACCGAGGCCGGGTTATCACCGAGGCCCACCTTATATATGTACGCGAGATGATTGCCGCCCACCCGGAGGCAAGTCGCCGCACGTTGTCGAAGAAGCTCTGCGAAGCCTGGCAGTGGCGGCAAGCAAATGGCGCCTTGAGCGACATGGTTTGCCGTGGTCTGCTCCTGATGCTGGAGCGTGCCGGCGAGATCGCGCTGCCGCCCGTGAAGTATGTGCGGCACAATCCGCTGGCCAGAAGAGCCAGGCCCAGGCCGTTGTTGATCGATACCACGCCGATGGAAGGCGAGCTGCGCGAGCTGGGACGGCTAGAGTTTCAGCTGGTACGACGCACCGGAGATGAGCCGCTGTTTAACAGTCTGCTGGAGCAGCATCATTACTTGCGTTATGAGCAGCCGGTCGGGGAGCAACTGAAGTATCTGGTCTGGGGACAATCGCGACCGATTGCCTGCCTCGCCTGGTCGAGTGCCCCGCGGCATCTGGGAGCGCGCGATCGCTACATCGGCTGGAGTGCGGCAGCGCGGCGGAGTAATGTTCGCTTTCTTGCCTATAACTCGCGGTACTTGATTCTGCCGTGGGTGAAGGTGAAGCATCTGGCTTCTCACATTCTGGGGGGCATGGCCGTCCGCATCTCCCAGGACTGGGAGAGCTTCTATGGGCACCCCCTGTACTTTCTGGAAACGTTCGTGGATCCGGAGCGATTCCGCGGTACCTGTTACTACGCGGCGAACTGGGTATGGCTGGGAGAGACGACCGGTCGGGGCAAGGCTTCGAACAGCTACGTACCGAACCGCTCGATCAAGCATGTTCTGGGATACCCTCTGAGCCCCCGGTTCCGCGAACTGCTGGGTGAGTTAGGATGAGATCGGCAATCGAGTTCATCGACATGGACCGCGAGGAGTTGAATCAGCTGGTGGAGCGCGCCCGCGCTTCGCTGTCGGCGGAAGAGTATCGCAAGTTGAAGGGTGTGGTGGAGGCCCTGACCTACCTCACTGATCTGGTCGCAGATCAGCAGACCACGATTCGTGATCTGCGCGAGTTGATGTTTCCCGCCTCAACGGAGAAGACCGAAGCAGTGCTGAACAAGGCCGGCATCGAGGGAACGTCGAAAGCAGCGGACCAACAGGGCACAGCGAAACCTGGGAAACCAAAACCGAGTGGGGCTGGCCATGGACGAAACGGGGCCGGAGATTATCGCAACCCGCGCCGGGTGAGGGTTTCGCACGAGAGCTTGAAACATGGCGATAAGTGCCCGGGCTGCCTGAAGGGCAAGGTTTACGAGCAGCAAGAGCCCAGGCGTCTGGTGCGCATCGTGGGACAAGCTCCCCTGACTGCGACCGTCTATGAGCTGCAGCGCTTGCGCTGCAATCTGTGCGGAGAAGTGTATAGCGCGGAAGCACCGGAAGGGGTGGGGGAAGACAAGTACGACGAAAGCGCGGCAGCCATGATTGCGCAGTTGAAGTACGGTACGGGCATGCCGTTCTACCGGCTGGAAGATCTGGAAAAGAACCTGGGGATCCCGCTACCGGCGTCCACGCAATGGGAGATCGTGGAGGAGGCGGCGGAGCTAGTCAAACCGGCGCGCGATGAGCTGATTCGAGAGGCGGCCCAAGGCGAGGTTCTGCACAACGACGATACCAGCATGAAGGTGTTGGCGCTCCGACGAGCCATCGCCGAGGAAGCCGGCGAACGTACCGGTATCTTCACCTCCGGGGTGGTGTCGACGGCCGAAGGGCGTAAGATTGCGCTGTTCTTCACCGGACGACAACATGCGGGAGAGAACCTTGCCGACGTGCTGAAGCGGCGCGCGGCGGAACTGCCCATGCCGATTCAGATGTCGGATGCGTTGTCACGCAACGCACCGAAGCCGATCAAGTTATTAGTCGCCCACTGCCTCGCCCATGGAAGACGGCAGTTTGTTCAGATCACACCCAACTTTCCTGAACCCTGTCGGCATGTGTTGGAGGCGTTGGGCGAGGTATACCACCAGGACGGTCTGGCGCGCGAGCGTGGGCTATCACGCGTAGAACGATTGCACCTTCACCAGCAATACAGTCAACCCGTGATGAAGGACCTACACCAGTGGCTGGACGCACAGCTGAAGGAAAACAAAGTGGAGCCGAACTCCGGCTTAGGCAAAGCCATCGGCTATATGCTACGGCACTGGCAAGCGCTGACTCTGTTTCTGCGCGAGCCCGGCGCCCCACTCGACAACAATCTGGTTGAACGCGCTCTGAAGAAAGCGATTCTTCACCGAAAGAACTCACTTTTCTATAAGACGCTGAATGGCGCTGATGTCGGTGATCTATACATGAGCCTGATCCATACGTGCGAGCTGAATGATGTGAACCCCTTCGACTACCTCACTGAACTGCAGCGGCATACCGAGGACCTTACCGCCAAACCTGCGGAGTGGATGCCGTGGAACTTTCGCGAAACCTTGGAGCGGATCGTCTCCCGATGAAGAAACCCAAGAAAGACCCGGTCCGGGAGGACCGAATCCACAATGAAGTCATCGCAGACGCGAATGGGCCGGAAGAGCAGGTCATGGGGTGGTATTACTACCTCGAGGACAAAATCCGATTCCCTTTTCAGGCCAAGTGCATCGCTGCCAAAGTCGTTTCCCCGCTCCGGAAGGGGGAAACCGCCGAAGTCCAGGGTATGGCACCGGAAGACGCCTGCTCCGCCGAAATGCTCGTGCTCATCCGCTGGCACGATCGGACTATGGCAGTTCCCCTATCACAACTGGTCGCCGTTGATCCCGACCAATCCTCTGCCGAGGCCATTGGCGACTGGCATTACTGGGTGGCGCAGGGTTACTGCTTCTGAACTATGCCGTCCCGGCCGGACACTACGCAGCCTTGCCGAAAGCACACGAAGAAAATCGTTAAACAATGCATCTCTTTGCGTCACGTCAGAAGTCTTTTCCAGTTCACGGCGAACGACGTCCGACAGAACCGACTGTACGTTGCCCTGTCGATGCAATCCAAGCAGTCTGGAGATGGGTTGCTGAACAACGAACTTGTGTCACAATAGATTTTCATCGTCCGCGATCCCGCTCAGTGTCGATACTCGACAACGGACTTTTACTCGAAACCTGAATCAATCTTCTGCTGTCCCGCCGTCTCTGCCGCCTCAATCGCCGCTTCCGCCGTGGGAAAAATTCCCGGTACATAGAACGCCGTTTCAGTTACACCCGTCACTTCACGTTCTTCGATGGAAAACTCGCAATTTCAACCTCCGCCTTTCAATTCCAAAGATCGGGCTTCAATCACACGGCCTTCGTACGCCTGCCTGACTTTCATACGGAGCCACACCATCGTATGAGTGCAATGACCACTAATTCGGCCTTCCCAGCCAAGAATACTGCCACGCTACCGAAACATTCTGGTAGTTCCCCCCAAACCGAATGTAGTGCCGTTGCTGTAGCTGAATTTTAGGGATTGGTGCTTTGACACCGGAACGGAGAAGGTGCCTCCGATATGGGAACCGGTCTGCTTGGATTCGAGATTGCGTACGCCGTTCAAGCTCGTAATGCCACCCACCCAAAAGTTGCCATCGACTGAGACCCAAAGCCGCCTGTTCGTGAAATCGCGACTCAGGTGTCCTTCAAAGGAGCCGACAGGTGCTTCGGTTTGCGGCTTGGGAATGGGAATGTCGAAGAACGCATTGTCGGCGGTTTAGAACCATACGCCTGCATATCCATCGAGCACCCAATGGCCCCAGCGTTGGGAATAGCCGAATTCTGCCGGAATGTATGATTCGCCGCTCCATCGACAGCACCACGAATACGACCAGTTGCCACCGGCTAAGGACCTCGTTGTCGGCAGGGACATCTCAGCCCCCCACCCACCAGACTGATCCACGGGGTCATAGAGACTTGGGTTTTTCCTTTCGCAAAAAGTAAGCGTATGCGCCGACGCTCACGAAGTTGACCACCACAGCGACCACGTTCCATAGGATCACCGGCCGCGACAGTATCAACAGACCGTAGTACACCCATAGAATCTGGAAGACGCCCATGATTGCCGCCATCCTGGGGTTCATGCCTGCGCTTGACCGACGCCGGAACATTGCGATCAAGTCCGGCAGAGCGGCAAAGGTCGTTCCAAAACCCGCCACAAGACCAAGGATGTCGGACCGCTTAAGATTGGGGTCAAGTAAGCTCTGCGTGTCATGTGGAACCAGGCCCTGACAGCCTGTGAGCGCGATTACGCTCAGGAAAAGAACGGGTAGCGTCACTCTGCTGAATCGGCCCATACGCGCCTCCTTAACGGAATCTCCGCGAGCACGTTATAGATCATCACCGAGTAGAAGCCCACGGTACCCGCGAAAAGACACCCTTTGACACTGCGTTATCGTTATGGACGACTACAACCCCGTTTGCAGAGCGTTCGATCGAGTGTCCGGCGCACTAAAGAGACCTTGAATCGCCCTCGTGATTTCGGGGATCGACCTCAATCCTAATCCCTCCTGGCCTAGGACGATTCGGAAAACGCTCTGTCGGAACAGCCAGTTCGCTGGCATCACGGTGTGACAGAATCGTGGGCGTCATGATCTCGACGCCAGCGTCAGCGAAAGCGTCCAATACGTTACGGCGCAGAGCGGCATATGTCTAAAAAATCCCCTCTGATGTTTTGGTCCAGGCCCGAAGTTCGTATTCCACGGAATAGTTCCCGAAGGATTTTTCCAGTACGCGCGGAGTCGGTCGGTGGCGATCTGTTCAGTTCGGGTGGCTCCATCGAACAGAAGCTTGTGCACAGTCCGCCAATCGACGTCGTAGCCAATCGTGGCTGCCACGCCCACCGCAAAACCATTACCTGAGCCGTGGGTGCTGTAGTTGGTGACCGAGTCCGTCAATACTCTGCTGTTGGGAATTGCGACCTGCTCGTTGCCCACCGTCAAGACTCTGGTTATGAGCAATGTCTTCTCCATAACCTTTCCGAATACACCTTCGATCTGCACGACGTCACCCACCTTAAATGCGCGGGCATAGGTCAAAAGGATTCCCGCCAGGAGGTTTCCGATGACTCCGCTGGACCCGAAGGTGACCAGCGCGCCGATGAACACCGAGAAACCCCGAAAGAATGCCGAATGGGCGGCGGGTAGATAGGGGAAGCTCACCATCAGGACAAATAGAAACAAGATTGTTCGGCAGAGCTTATAGGTCGGATCGGCCCAATCCACGGGAAATTTTTCGAAAACGATGGTCCCGTCTCGAATGGAAGCGAAAAAGTATTTCAAGCCCTTCAGGAGAATCCAGCCCAATAGCAGTATTACAAAGAGATAACCGAGGTTCGGAACATAGTCCTCCACCGCCTGCGCTGCATCCCGCAGCGCTGGACCTAAGATCTTCTGCAAAGCGCCAGTGAATATTCTGGTGCGAGGAAAGATCGCGAAGCCGTACAACAAGAAGTAAACCAGAACCAGAGCAATGGCCAGCAGATAACAGAGCTTGACTTTGCATCGACAACAAAATCATCGGACAAAAGACCGATGGAGATCAAAATTTCAAATATCTTTGGGTAGATTTTAGGAGTCCAATGCTTGAGCATGGCGTTTGTCTCTAATCAGCGATTCGCGCTGGCCGAAACTTAGTTCAGTGACGAGTTTGCAATAGAACCGAGTCTCGGTCGGGACAACTCCTGCTCCTCTTCCAGTCGCGCCCTGCAATTCGCACAAGTTTGTAGGTGGGCGCGCATATTTTCCGCTTCCTGAATCAGGCCACGCTAGGTGTTGAAGGTTTTGTTTTCGACGGGAGAGATGGAAGCCAGATGGCGTTTTGGACGTGCTTCAAGAATGCGGGGTCCGCAGAGCATGTGCATGATTACGACGAATACATGCTGGTCGTACAGGGTTGCTACACGCTCATCATTAATGGAAAGCATATTCCGTTAAATGCGGGAGAGGAATACTTCATTCCACGTGGCGTAGCACACGCTGGTGAAGTGGTTGCTGGAACACGAACTATCCACGCCTTCGGCGGCCATCGCGCTGACCGCGAACGACAGGTTAAATGAGTAACGCCTGATTTCGTCAACTATACTTTCCGCACGTATGGCGCACAGTTGGCCGGTCTGCGGCTTTGCCGAACTCACACAACCTCCATACGACAATGCAGGATGTGCCTCGTTTGAAATCTGTCCGTCCTGCGGCACAGAGTTCGGATACGACGATGCAAGAAAATCATGTGCGGAGTTGCGGAGACGCTGGCTGGCTGCTGGCGCACCTTGGATCGACGGTACAGAAATGCTCGGTCACGTCAAATACGTTCGGTCCTTGTGGCGAGTGTCGGCCCACTCGTCAAATCACTTTACACGATGGGGCGTCCTTGTATGCTTAAGGGTTCCTCTTTTCTGAGAGTGAGGGTTGATTGCGGTCAGAGAAAACCGGGTTGAAGAAGGAGCAGTGGGTGGGGTGGGTGCCTTATGGGGTGCACCATCAGCATCCCAATGCTTATAAGGATATGCTGGCCACGGTTTGGGAAAACCGCGACAGCCTGGGTTATGCCTGGCGAATTCTCAACGATGGTTGTTGTGATGGGTGTGCGCTCGGCACTACCGGAATGCACGACTGGACGATGAAAGGCATTCATCTGTGCGCGGTGCGGCTTTCGCTGCTGCGCTTGAACACTATGCCGGCGATGGAGTGGCGAGTGCTCGAAGACGTGACGCCGCTGCAAAAGAAAACGGAAAAACAGGTACGGAAGCTGGGGCGGTTGGCGGTTCCAATGATCCGGCGCAAGGGGGAAAAAGGTTTTCGCTGCGTGTCTTGGGACGATGCGATTTCTACTGTGGCGAAATGTTTGCAGAATACCGATCCACGACGTCTCGGCTGGTACATCACTTCCCGCGGCCTGACCAATGAGGCGTATTACGCTCATCAGAAAGTGGCACGCTTCATTGGCACCAATCATGTGGATACTAGCGCGCGCATTTGCCACGCGCCCAGCACCATGGCGCTAAGCGCGACTCTGGGCTGCGCCGCTACGACCTGTTCTTATTCGGATTGGATTGGGGCAGACCTCATCGTTTTTGTCGGCTCAAACATTGCCAACAATCAGCCGGTTGCGACCAAGTATTTGTATTACGCGAAGAAGGAGGGGACGAAAGTTTTTCTGGTCAACCCGTATTTTGAGCCGGGGATGGAACGTTATTGGGTTCCGTCGGTGCCGGAGAGCGCGATGTTTGGTACGCGCTTCGCTGACGACTTCTTTCAGGTTCATACCGGAGGCGATATTGCGTTCTTCCACGGGGTGATCAAGTACCTAATAGAGAACGGCTGGACTGACAACGACTTCATCGCGCGGCGCACTGTCGGATGGAGTGAGTTGAAAGACAAGATCGCCCGACTTTCCTGGGCGGACCTGGAACGCGGATCAGGATTAACGCGGAGCGACATGTTGCGGTTCGCGGAAGCTTTTGGCAAGGCGCGGCATGCGATCGTGGTTTGGAGTATGGGGATCACGCAGCATCTGCATGGCAGCGACAATGTGCGCGCCCTGGTCAATTTGCAGTTGTGCAAGGGGAATATTGGGCGCACACATACAGGATTGATGCCGATCCGCGGCCATAGCGGAGTGCAAGGAGGAGCGGAGATGGGCGCGCAACCTTCGGCATATGTCATGGGGTCAGCAGCGACGGAAGAAAATGCGCGGAAGTTCGCTTCGTCGGAAATGTGGGGATTCGAGCCGCCTTCGTGGAAAGGTCTCAGCGCGAGTCATATGGTCTTAGCAGCGGATCGTGGCGAGATCGACGTGCTGTGGCAGAGTGGAGGAAATTTCAAGCACACGCTCCCGGAACCGGAGCTGGTGAATCGCGCGCTCGGCAACCTCAAGCTGCGGATCCATCAGGACATCGTGGTAAATCCGACGATGTTGGTGGATCCGGCAGAGACCGTTGTGCTGCTTCCTTCGCGTACGCGCTACGAACAACGCGGCGGAGGAACTGAAACCAGCACGGAGCGCCGCGTCATTTTCAGCCCGGAAATTCCCGGCCCGCGCATTCCGGAGAGCAAAGATGAATGGGAGATTCCGGTGCTGGTGGCCCGTGCGATCAACGCGAAGCAGGCGGCATCGGCGTTTCCGTGGAAGGACACGCAAGACATTCGCGATGAGATTGAGAGGGTGATCCCGACGTATAAGGGCATCGCGGGTCTCAAGAAAAAGGGCGATAACTTCCAGTATGGTGGGCCGCATTTGTTGGTAGATCGCTGTCACACGCCCGATGGCAAAGCACACTTCAGCACGGTCGAGTTGCCGGAAGCACATCTGCCGCCAGGGCGCTTTCTGCTTTCGACGCGCCGTGGGAAACAGTTCAATAGCATCATCAATGCGGAGAAAGATCCGATTACGGGAGCTCGCCGCGACGACGTTTTCATGTCAGAGGGAGATGCGGCGCATTTCGGGCTCGAGGAAGGGGATGCGATCGTGTTGCGCAATGAGCTTGGCGAGTTCCACGGTAAGGTCTGGATCGACCGCATGAAACCAGGATGCTTGCAGGCCCACTGGCCCGAGATCAACGTGCTGATCCCGGCGGGGAGGCTGGATCCGAGCGGAGTGCCAGATTACAACGCAACGGTAGAGGTGGTTCGTCAGCGCGGTGGGAGAAGATGCCTATCATAAGTACCCCGGAAACGCTGGTGCGCTTTCGCAGGCCCGAGCAGTGATATAGACTCTCACTCCGCTTGGTACAAAGAATCGGTCAGGTGTGGCTGGCGAATTGATACTGAGGCAGTGTACGGCTAGATTCACGAAACGCGCTGCGATGAAGAACTGAAGAACTCCAACGCGAATGATTTCATTCCGAGTTTTTGCCCACGGAGACCTGCATATCGCAGCAATCGCACATCTTTGAAAACTCAGGCAGCCACGGGTGTCTGATATAGGCCTCGACAGTGTGGTTGCCAGCGAAACGAGCGCAGATTGGCGACGGGTGGTGACACTGGCATATCCGGCGTTCGCCCTTCCCGGGAGTGATGGGTGCGATGGTGGTTGAAGTAGGTCCTGAAATCGAGCAGTTTATTCTCGAGATCTGCACTCGTCCAGAACAACAGGTGATCCAAATATTCGCGTCGAATGGTGCCAATGAGTCCACGCAGGGATGAGACAGGGGAACGTAGGGGACGGTCTTGATTTCTGTCACCTCCAGGATCCGCAGATTGGCTTGCCATTGGTGGAACCTATAGAGAGGATCATGGTCGGAGCTGAGGTACTTTGGCAACCCGCGTTGACCTCGAATGGCGCGGTTAAACATGCGACAGAGTGCGACCCCATCGACCGTGCCGGCATGGACGCCGAAACCAATGATCCGTCGCGTGGATTGATCCATAACCACCAGGACCCAGTGGGTCCGCAAGGTTACCGACTCCCAGCGGAACCGATCCATACTCCAGAGGCTTTCTTTCATGTGGCCGAGGAAAGTCAGCCAGGAAGGCCCGCCCGGGCTCTGTCCCGGCCAGTGGTGATGGGCGAGAATCCTTCGAACCACGTCTTGGTCGATTGCAAGGTTGAAGGCCAAGGTGATCTGTTCAGCGATTCGTGGACAACCCCAGCGGGGATTGCGTTGCTTCATTTCGACGACCGCATGGACGAGTTCTGCACTCGGTCCCTTCGGGCCGGGCCTGCGATTGTGATTGGGTGAGAACAGCATGCGGTATTTTTGCTTGCGCATCGCTTGGTGAAGGCCTAGCAGGGTTGAGGGCTTCAGCACAATGGCAGACCGGAGCAGGCGAGTGGGACGCAGCCAGAGCGCCAGCCAGCCGGCAAGGATCCGGTCCGACGCGGACAGATTCGGCGCTCGTTGCCGGGAGCGATTCAGGATCAGGAGTTGATGCTTGAGCAGAAGCGACTCGGCAACGATGGAACGGGCACCGCCAGGTCTGAGCAAGCGAGCCAGGGTAGCGATGAAATGGATGAAAAGGACGACCAGATCGCGCATCACAGAATCCTAGCAGGACGGGAAATTCCAATGAATTATGGGCGAAATAACAATTCGCCGGCCACACGTAAGGATTGAATAAAGAGTTCGTAAAATGTTCGTGAAGACGGATCAGGTTGATCCAGAGAATTTATTCGCCGGGCTCGAAGCGGTATCCGACCGAGAGTTCGGTAACGATGTAGCGCGGTGAGGAGGTTTCCGGTTCTAGCTTCTTTCGCAATTGGCCGACGACTACGCGAAGATTCTCGACTTGTTCCATACTCTGGCCGCGGCCCCAGATTGCGCTCAGCAGCGTGCGATGGGTAACAACCTTGCCGGGATAGCGCGCCAGGTAGGCCAACAGATCAAATTCCTTCGGAGTAAGATGCGCTTCGCGACCACATACCCCGACTTTGCGGGCAGCCAGATCGATCCGGAAATCACCGATCTCAATCGGCAATGCTTGCCAGTTTTCGCCAGCCGGGGCGCGGCGTAGATCGGCTCGTATACGAGCCAGCAGTTCCTCGAACCCAAACGGCTTGGTGATGTAGTCGTCGGCGCCAGCATCCAGAGCCTGCACTTTGGACTCTTCCTCGCCCCTAACTGAAAGAACGATAATTGGAATCTGTGTTCCCGTCCGCAATCGCCGGCACAACTCCAACCCATCCATATTGGGCATCGAGAGATCAGTGATCACGAATCCGGGGTCCAGTCTTTCATGATCTCGAGCGCGGTCTCGCCGTCATTCGCCGCGCGAATGTCATAGCCCTGGCTGGAGAGAGTGGTCCGCAGCACACGCGTGATCTGGGGCTCATCGTCCACTACGAGAATGCCGCGATGCTCGCTCATGAGGGAATCAGGAGGGCTCCTGCGTAACAATATATTCGTCCACCGGGGGGCACATCTCGCAGGAACTCGTTAATGGCAGTGTGAAGTACAGATATTTCTCCAGCGCGAGTGGCCGATCGTCCGAACACAACTTGAGTGACACATTTTTCGCGAACGAAGCCAGCCACCACCTCGGCCAGCTGCTACCCTTCAGTTTGGTTATGTTTGCGCGTCAGCCTTCACTCAACATGCCGAACGTTTTGCCAACACCGACGCTTAGCCCAGGAAAAGCTTGAACACGCCAACCTCCGTCGTCGGGTCGGCCTCTTCCAGCCATGTTCGGAGTTTTGGGCACCGCGGCTATTGTCGTTGAGCAGGTCGAAATTGTCGATGATCCTCTGTGCTAAAGACCAGTGCCCAGACCTCCGAATACGAGCTCTCCGAGCAGCATATTTATCAGCAGCACCATGCCGCCGAGCGAGGTGTAGCTGTCATGCATGGAGTTGTATGATCCTGTGGCCGTGTTTGAAGTAACGACCGCGGTGAGGGTCGAGGCGCCGATGCCGAAGCGCACCTCTTTCCCTTCCATGTTGCCGCCAGATTGGAGAGAACTATTTTGGAAGTCCACAGCCCCGAAGCGAGGATCTGCCTGTTGTTCAAAGTGGTGTACGAAGACCAGTCCGCAGGCGAACAGAAACACAATCACGCGATAGAAAAGCCATCCCTGTCGAGGCTGGCCAACCATCCTGCCGAAGGTATTGGTCAATGCCGCGGGCAAGAGCACGATCGCCGTTTCATCTCGGGAACACACTAAATAATAAGTTGCTAGAACACCTAACGGGCGATGACGGTGCATCTTTCAGTGCACGGCAAACATACAACTTGCCTTAGTTGTTGATAAATTGCGTGGGTGCTGAAAAAGAAGATGCGGAAAGAGATTTTAGCTCGGCTGCGAGTGTTGCAGTGGCATGAGCTCTTCTTCACAACGGGATCACCACCACGTCGTCGCGGCTAACATTTCTCTTTGCCCTCGGCTGAGGAAGCGGACCAGTCGCTTGATGTCCTGGGCAGCAGCCGCCACGAGAACTACTCACGAACAAACTCTAATCTCCGCAGGCGCAGGCGCGCAATCTGATCTGATTCTTGAGTTCCGCGAACAGTGTTCCCATTCTTCCTTTCTCGCAGTGCGTTCACGAACTCAGGCGTGTTGAAAGATAGCGGAATGCCTGTCTTAATCAACCATCAATCCACTTCTTGGCTAACCCGCCCCCTGGGCACACGAGGGAAGTCCGTTCCTTACGTGGTCGGTTCCGAGTCCATAAGATGAGAAAAAGGTGAGTTGCGGTTTGATTCCCGCAACTCACGTTGCGCGGTTAGTTGGCTGCGATTCCGTTGAATCCGACGCCCTTCGGCAACGCGCCGGTGGTGCCCAGGTTGGTCAGGGTGCCATCGGACTGGACGCCAAAGATGCTGATCTTGCCGATCTCGCCATCGAGGCTGTACAGGAACTTGCCATCGGTGGTGATGGCGATGTCCAGATTGGTGGCGCCTGTGGGATTTGTGCCTACGATCGTTCCGGGTAATGCCGTCAGCGCGCCATTCGAGCCGATGGAAAATCCGGAAATGTTGGACGTGCCGGCATTGGAAGTGTAAACCCATTTACCGTTGGGAGTGACGGCGTTCCAGCAGCTTGCTGCGCCTAAGGTCGGGACGCTGGTGCTGATCGGAGTCAGGATTCCGTTCGAGGCAACTGAGTAGGAGGAAATGGCGGAGGCGTTTTGACCTCCAGCGGGGCCGGTTTCAGCTGCCAGAGCGACTCCGTTGGGAGCGAACGCTAGCGAGAAGACTCCCGGTCCAGCACTAGGATTGATTACGATCGGTGACAAGGTTCCGTTTTTCTTGACACTGAAGGCATCGATGCTGTTGGTTTCACGTTCCGTCACCAGCAGGAACTGGCCGTTGGGGCTGAAGGCTAACGACGAAGCTCCCGAGGTGTTGGTGCTTAGGAAAGTTAGAGAATGGGGAATGGGGTGGAGTTTTCCGTCCTCGCCGACCCGGAAACCCACTACGCTGCTGCTGCCGCCGGTGTTGAGGACGTAGACGAGGTGTCCGTGCTGGGCTACGGCGTTGGGTTCGCTGCCCCTGGAGAGTTGTTTGTCGGTTAGCGACAAGTCTGGGCCGTGGACTTGGAAAACGGAGATCTCTCCGCTGCCGGCGTTGACTGCGAAGAGTAAGGAGTGATCCTGGCTCAGGGTTAGAGAACCTTGCGATTCGAGAGGGTCGTTGTTGCCACCGCTGCCGCGACCGCCGGTGGCGAATCTGTGACCGGCTTGCAGGGAGCCATCTGTGGCTCGTTTGTAGGAGATGACTTCGTTGCGGTTGGCGGAATTTGTCATGACGAAGACTGCACCTTGGGAATGCTCGTCCTCTGCGTTGCTGTAGGTTGGGGAGACGACGCTGATAGCGAGCGCGACCATCCAGAGGATGTGAACTGCCTTGCGCATTTTCTAACTCCTGTATTTTTGTCGCGTGCTGAAATGGACGAACAAAAATTTGTCTGGGTTCAGCTGCGCGCGGCCATAGGATTCGTGAGGTGGGAGGAAGTTTCAGACTTTTTACAAATGTTCTGCTTCGCCTTGTGGATTCTGATAGTAAAAGTGAGGCGGTCGCGCCAAACCGAATCTGGCCTCGAATGATCTGCTGGGCAACATCTGACGCGCATTGATATTCAACCCTGCTCCTGTCGGGCAGGGGCAGGCGGCTCTATGCTCGGGGCAGCGTAAGAATATGGTAAACCGGAAAGCACAGCAGCAGCATGGCGGTCGCCAGCAGTCCAATCCGCACACCACGAGTCTTGAAACGCTGGCTGATCGCAATTAGCAGTAGCACGGTTGCCAGCGTCACGGTTACTCGCACGTATTCGTCGGAGCGTTGCCGGGCTCGGGTGCCTTGCTCGAAGATTTCGGTGGCTTGGTCGTTCAACTTGGCCGCCTCTTCCGTCCTGGAGCTTCGGTATTCCGCCATCAACTGAGGACCCGCCGGAGCTTTGGGGTTGTTGAGTGGGTCAGTCTTCTTCCAAGCTTCAAAGGCGGGACGAAACTCGGGAAGGAAACGCCGTTCGAAAAGGTCGGCGAGCTTCTTGTCGCCGTGGGCTTCGGCCTTCAGCCACTCGACCACGGTCGAAGCGTTATACAAACGCTCCTGGTTGGCGTATGTGGCGGCTCCCTCGGCTTCAACCCGCAGTTTGCTCGCTTGGCCGTACAGTTCTGCCTGATGTC
>CAWCKL010000038.1:0-218329 GCA_963796095.1 uncultured Acidobacteriota bacterium | reverse complement strand
TCGGAGCTGGATACCCACCCCGCCTATCCTCTGTCTACGCTTCGCTCTGTACCTCACGATACCCAGCGCAAGACTCGAGGCCGAGCGGATCGCTATTCCTTTCTCGTAAGGATCTTTCATCCTCTACTTTATGCCGGTTTATCCCGGCGCACTGTAATGGCGATGTTTGAACAGCCACGCCGATTATCAACTCACCTCAATCGCTGTGCATCGTAGCGCAGCTGACAACTTCCACTCGCTCATACGACTCAAAAGTAACCCTTTGCGGGCCAGAGCATGGTAGCCGAAAATCAAACTCCGTTTCGTACGTGCGCTCTACGGCATAAGGATTTCGGAAGCGCCACGTCTTGGCATTCTCAACTGCAGCACCCTTTAATACCGGATGGCCCGATACCACCTGAACGTCTATTGGTTCGCCAGCGTCCGCCCTTAATGTGAAAGTTAGTTTCACGATTCCCTCAATGCGTGCTTGGCTTGCCAGTGAAGGATAGCTTGGTATATTCGCGGATACGAGCACAGGTTCGCTTTGCGCAGCCAGCGTTGTTGATAGAACTGCGACACAGAGCAGAGCACAAACGTCGGTCATCGGAGCGCCTCCCGTTTAAGGATTGTACCTCTGGTGTGTTGGCCTGCAGTAAGTAGGTGTTGTAAACGGCCATTATGCTCAAACCGAGGTCTGATACCCACGCACGATTAACACCTGACGCCACTGACCGCCTGTGTGCCCCGACGTAATAACAGGACCGAATAGCGGCCCAACAGCCCGCGAGCAAGGCCACAAAGCCCCACGAACCGAATCAATCCTGCACGTTCCAGCTCCTCCCCAGCGCGATGGCCAGCACCGAATGTCCGCTGTGCTCGCGTCTGCTGGCTGACTCGGTGCGTGCGTGCAAGCCTCGTGTTATCAGGCTTAAACGGCCCC
Organism: uncultured Acidobacteriota bacterium; assembly: GCA_963796095.1. Classification (GTDB taxonomy): domain Bacteria; phylum Acidobacteriota; class Terriglobia; order Terriglobales; family Acidobacteriaceae; genus JABDBE01. Next base: position 217,407 of record CAWCKL010000038.1, on the reverse strand, counting down.
GGCTCGAAAATGACCATAGGGGGAGTCGTTTTTGCCCATCCTTTTTTTTTCAGCAAGCGCCCGTCGTCCGCAGAGAGGCACAGCCCTCAAAAAATTCCACGATTGCCCCCCGGTCCGCCCGCCCCGGCCCGAGATTCAGGCTACTTACCCAACGTTGGGTAATACATCCCGGCTTCTTTCCCGAGCCCGGTTTGGGTTCCCACGCGCTCCGAAAAACCCAGCGCTGGCCCCGTCACAGTTAGGTGACCTGTCGGTAGGTATTTTTAAGGAGGCATTATGGCCGACCCAATCAAGAACCCGGCGAGCGAGGCAGCCAAGCTCCTCGGCTCGATTAAGACCGAGAAGAAGGCAGCCGCGTCCCGAGCGAATGGCTGCTTAGGCGGGCGTCCCCGGACGACCACAAAACCAGCCCCTGCGGAAACTGAACAGCCGCTGGTCCGCGTGTTCACGACGATGACCCCGAAGGAGAGCTAATGTCGCGCCCAGCAGAGAGCGAGGAGTACCACAGAGTCGTTGGCACGCGGGCGACTCGTGCGAACGTCGAGCCGAGCCCCCACATTAGCGGTCGTCCGACGCGCCCCAGCCATTTATCGGAAATCGGGCGCAAGGAGTGGAACCGCATCATCAAAATTTTGGGCGAGCGCGGAACCCTGACGAAGGGCGACGGGCCAGTGGTCGAACTCTACGTTTCTACATATTGCGATTGGAGAGCGTTCAACAAAGAAGTCGAGGAGCAGGGGCGCGTCGTTGACTCGAAGTGGCAGGACGAGCACGGCTGGCACACCTCTCGCATCCCGAATCCCATCTTGAAAAACGTGGCGCAGACTGCGAACGCACTTCGAGCACTGCTGATTCAACTCGGAGTGACCCCGACCGCCCGCGAAAGAGCAAAGCAGACTCGGCTGAACCCGAAGAAGGAATTTCCCGTTGGCTCAGCCGGTTGGTTGGCTCAACAGGAAAAAGAGAAGGGCAAAGACCAGCAGACGGAGATTTTGTTATGACCGACCTCGAATACCAGCTCTACATAATCGAAGCTCGCAAACCCAAGCTCGAAGCCGCAGGGCTTTGGTCGAACACTTATGACGCGATGCAAGTCCTCATCCTCTGGGGAGTGGTGATGGACGACCCAGAGGTATGTCGTCTGTCAATGCTCCCCGACTTCAAAATTATCGACCCGGAGGACGAGTTCTGCTCGTACACCACGGATTGGGTGAAGCTGTTCGCTGCACTCGGGCCGCGAGGTCGCGCAGAGCTGGCCGAGCGCATCAAGAACCGGCACGGCAAGAAGTCGTAACACTTTCACTGATATTTTGAAGCAACTTAACTCTGGTCGAAAGGGAGCCTCCTGTGAAAATCAAATACAACGAAAACGCCGCGCCCCATCTGCGCGGAACCACTGCCCACGTTCCTCCTGCTCTTGCCGCGAGTCTTGTCGCGACAGGATTTGCTGAAGCCTGCGCTCTGCCTCGCAGAGGCACAAACGAATGGCTGGAAGCTCGCAACGAGCAGGCCGCTCTTGCAGCGACCTCCAATGTGTGCGGTCACTACAGACTCTCTTGAGTGACATTGCTCAAATCGTCAGTTGTTTTGGATCGTGAGGTTGAGAAAGAGAAGAGCCGGGAGCCATCTGATCCGCGCATCCGCTGCCCGCTCTGTGGCTGGTCGCCCCGGAAAGAGGACAAGTGGTTCTGCACCTGCGGTAATGAGTGGAATACCTTCGACACCGGAGGCGTCTGCCCAGCCTGCCTGCACCAGTGGACTTCGACACAATGCCTCTCGTGCGCACGCTGGTCGCCGCATTCGGATTAGTATGTGCAATAACAAGCGGCGGCGATCTACTTGATTAACGCAGTCTGAGAGGCGACAGCCAGCCACTTTCCGTTGCGATTCACAAAAACATCAGTCCAGACGTAATGGTCGCTGGATTCCTTGCTACCCTCCACGGTGATTTCATCGTCTGTACCCGTGACCACGGCAGTGTCGCCGAAGACGCGCACGTTCATGTCGCCTAGCGTAGCGGAGGTTGTGCGAGCGGTCTTGATCTCAACGGCTCTCTGGGCTTTGGTCTGGCTCTTGCCATCCGGGGTGATGGCGATCCCATCATCGGCAACGATTTTTTCGAATGCCGCCGCATCGTGATTTTTCTCCGCATTCAGCCAGTCCCGTTCTATTGCCTGCAACTTTTCCGAGACGGCGGCGTCGGTGTCGGATTTGGGCTGCTGGGCGGGTACCGCCAATGCCTCGGAAAGTACCAAACAAAGGAAACACATGCGAGCTATGAATTGTCGTGGCACAAACAACCTCTTTCAAAGCGCGTGTTTGTCTATCTTTACTTCTCAGCGTTAATCACTTTCCAGTCGGCTCAGCACCGCGTCGGCGCGGTCGAGCAGGAAAATCGTGACTTGCTCGGTACAGCCGCGCCGAGAGCAAGACGCAGACGACGCACCATCGTGGTTCCGTGATGAAACACGATTTCGTCTATCGCTGTGATCCCTACGCCGCTTCCGCGCCTACGCTGCAATGTGCGCCCTCGGAATCCACGAACTGCGCCAGCACACTGCCGAAATCTTGCTTCTTTGGCGGCATGCTGAAGAGCACGCCTTTCGCGCTCATGTCCCGGTAGAAAGCCTCCACGTCGGCAACAGTGAAATCCAATTCGACTTTTCCCGCTGGATTCTTGTCGGAAGCCGGGTGCAGCGCGAGAGTGGTTTCGCCCGTCACGAACTCACTCCACCCCGGCGATTCGAACTTAAGTGGGAGACCGAGCACGTCGCGGTAGAACTTCACGGCTTTGTCCATGTCAGCAACGAACTTGATCACGTATCTAAACTGTGTTCCTTCCATTTGATCCCTCCACTGAACCCGCTGAGTGCCAATTATCCCAACAGATGCTGACGGCAGCAAATCGCCTCAAGGCAGGGATGTGAGGGCGGCGTCAGATCTGCTGAAGCCCTATGATGCTCGGCTGATGCGGTGCTCCGTCAGCACTCGGATCAACCACTTGGCGAACGGACGAAGAAGCCTGCTCCGCACCCCGTGGAACTCGCATAGATTCAGCATCGGCTATTTTCGTAGTGGGGATGCGAGCGGCACGATCAGTCCACATCTCAGGTCACTCGGGCTGCGATCCCAAGCGTCTCAGACGATTTCCGTGCAGACTGGCAGTTTTGCCAGTGGCGGGGGCGTGATTGTTTTCATAAATTCTCTGATGGTAGAGGTGTGTCTGGTGGGGATCATTAAGTCGTACATCCGCAATGAGGGTCAGGGACGATTTAAGACTTGTCCTTTTAAGACTTGTCCTTCTTTTGGCGTACCAAGAAACTAGGGATCATCCATTTCAGCATGGAGAAATTCATGAGACTCAAAGTGTTGCGCACATCCGCAGTCGTTATTTTGGTAGTTGCCGTTGCTTGTGCGTTGATCGCGTGCTCGGGATCAGACACAAAGGCAAGTGGCAATACTCAGCCCGGTGTCGAGGAAGCGGTCAGCACGGCAACCGAAGCTTACATTTACGGCTACCCACTGGTCACGATGGACATGACACGCAAACAACTGACCAATGTAGCCGCTCCGGGCGGATCGCGTGCTCCCATGGGTCAACTGAACCTATTGCGAACGTATCCTGCGGTGGATGACCATGCTGTCACCGCTCCCAACGCCGACACTTTGTACACGACTACGTGGCTGGACGTTTCGAAGGAGCCGTGGATATTCGGTATTCCTGACATGGGAGACCGCTACTACCTGATGCCCATGCTGGATGGTTGGACGGACGTGTTTCAGGTTCCGGGCATGCGCACCACCGGGAACAAAGCCCAGAAATATGCCATCACCGGTCCAGGATGGTCAGGGACGCTTCCAGCGGGCGTCACCGAATACAAATCCCCCACCGCCCTAGTTTGGATTCTCGGTCGAATCTACTGCACGGGTACTCCCGACGACTACAAGGCAGTGCATGCCTTGCAGGACAAGTTTTCTCTCGTCCCACTCAGTTCTTACGGCAAGCCGTACACGCCCCTGCCCGGAGAAGTCGATGACAACTTCGACATGAAGACAGCGGTGCGCGAGCAAGTTGACGCGATGGATACCGCCGCTTACTTCAATTACCTCGCGAAGTTGATGAAAACCAATCCACCGGCAGCCGACGATGCGCCGATGGTTGCGAAGATGGCGAAAATCGGACTGGTTCCGGGGCAGGATTTTGACCCCAGCAAGCTGGGTGCGTTCGACAAAGAGGCTATCAAGGCAGTACCTAAACTGGCTCAAGTGAGGATCATGGAGTACTTCAAACAAGCGGGTACTCCCATAAATGGGTGGATGTTCACAACAAAAACGGGTCTCTACGGCACAGACTATCTGCAACGGGCGTTGGTCACCGCCATTGGTCTCGGCGCAAACCGTCCACAGGACGCGGTGTATCCGACCGGAGAAAAGGATTCAGACGGCAAGGAATTTGACGGCGCGTCAAAGAAGTACGTGATTCACATCGACAAAGGGCAGATGCCCCCGGCAGACGGCTTCTGGTCTATCACCATGTACGACGCGGGGTACTTCTTCGTGCCGAACCCGATCAACCGCTACACCGTGAGTTCGCGGAACAAGTTCGTCACCAACAGTGACGGCTCGGTTGACCTCTATCTCCAAGCCGACTCTCCGGGGAAGGCGAAGGAAGCCAATTGGCTGCCTGCGCCAAAGGCTAAATTCATTCCCATGCTGCGACTGTATTGGCCGAAGGAGAACCCACCTTCCATCATCGACGGCACATGGAAACCCCCGGCGGTAAGAGAAGTCAATAGCTGATAAATGGGACTTGGAACATGGCAGAACTCACTCCGAGATTGACTCGTGAAAACAGAGAAAAGGAGAACACAAAAATGCCCAAGTTTGACATCACAAAACTAAACGTAGCCATCGATAAGCTGCTAGAGGTAACTGAGAACCCGCGGCATCGGTTTCTCCTACAGTCATACAGCCGCCACCGCTATTTGGAGAATGCGGGGCGCTACGAGGAAATCTTTGTGCCGGAAATGATGAGCATGGACCCCGTCTACCACTTCAACCAAGCGGGCAACGAAATCGTGCTGAGAGGACAGGACCAAGTCAAGAGCCTGTATCGCATGTGGGCGGAAACCAACCAGAGCATCTTCTTCATCGAGAACGAAGAAGTTGCGGTCGCGGACCATTTCGTCGCGTCCGTGGTCACGTCCTATCAGCAAGTATCAGGAAAGGGTCTCAAACAAGCGAAGCTGTTGTCCCATCTTCCCAGCGCCGTCTCTCACAAGCTAGTCGAGAAGGCGCTGGCAGCGAAAGGGTACAAAGCCGATGATGACGATGTATACCTTTACAAGACGATTGGGATGCAGATGGTCTGGCCTTACGATGACCGTGGCAGACTCATCGGAGAGGACGTTTGGGAGCCGGAACCGTCCAAGGCCGAAGTCATTAAGCTCGATCCCGCAGACGTGCTCACGACGGAGGAATCTGCAAAGTTGCTTGCTCCGCTGATCAAGCCGCTGCCGTCGTTTGACGAGGTGGTGTTGGGCAAGCCTGTGGCGCTGAAGAAAGCGGGTTAGTACAGAGTTCAAACGGTGACACGGTGGTGTCTCGGAGCAGCATCCTCGGGGGCGCCACCGCGCCACGGGCTTCGGAGCGAGCCATCAGACTGGGTGGACGGAACAGAATGAGTCCCTTGATCGAGGATGCGACCTCTCTTCAAGCTCGCGTTGTCGGCTGTCATTGCGGTATGTGCCATGCAGGTCCTCAGTGCACAGGACCTCGCGCCTCGCGCTTACATCATTACGCCTTTGCATTCGAATGCGGTCACGCTGACGTGGTCCTTCTATGACGGAGGCCTTAACTTTAATGGGACGATCCCAATAACAGGTGCCACGGGCACTTACAACGTGCCGGTCTTCAGTTACTACCACTCGTTCAGCTTCTTTGGCCGCTCGGCGAATATCACCGCTTCGTTGCCCTACGCCGTGGGAACTTTCTCGGGAAGCGTTCTGGGCGCCCAAAGATCGATTTACCGGTCGGGCCTGCTGGATTTGTCGGCCCGTCTCTCCGTGAACCTCAAAGGCGGTCCGGCAATGCCCGCGCAGACATTCATGAAATGGAAGCAGAAGATGCTGCTGGGCGCCAGTCTGAAGATAATCGCACCGACCGGCCAATACGATCCCACGAAACTAATCAACTGGGGCATTAACCGCTGGGCCTTCAAGCCGGAGTTCGGCTATTCCCAACGTTGGGGCTATTGGGTGCTCGATGGATATGCAGGCGTATGGTTCTATACCGCCAACAACGCGTTCTTCGACGTTCCTGCTCCCAAGCCGCAAACCGAAGCACCTGTCGGCTCCTTTGAAGGACACCTGAGTCGCGATTTCACGAACAGGCGCCTTTGGGTCTCGCTCGATGGCAACTTCTGGATCGGTGGCATCACGAGCTTGAATGGCATACGCAATCTCGAATCCAAGCAGACCAGTTCCCGGATCGGAGGTACCATCTCCGTCCCGGTGTCAAAGCACCAATCGCTGAAATTCAGTTACAGCAATGGCACCTATATCCGGTTTGGAGGAAACTACCAGAATGTTTCGGCCGCGTGGCAGTATTCGTGGCTCGGCAGACCGAAGTGAGTTACCGCGCGGTGGCGTGGCATCCTCGATGGCATAGGTTCTGTTCCACTTCGAGGTTTTCAGGACCGTGAGGTGCCACAACAGCGTTGACTACTCGTGGCGAATTGCCCCGCGGGCTTCTGTTCAGAAAGGTTCTGACCAGCACAGTCTTAGAATTGATTCGGCACAAAGTTGCTGAAAAACGAGACTACCTCACGAATGCAAAGGTCTTGTCGCCGACAGAAATATTCGATTTGCGCGTTGTGCCTGCCAGCACATCATACGCGACAAGGAATGAATCTTTGACGATCAGGATTTCCTTATCGCTCAGCCATCCCACCAAAGTCGTATTGGGCAAATAGGCGGCACGCTTGGGCGGATCGGTAGCTGTGACCACCTCCACCGCAGGTAGCTCAACAAGCAATCAGCCCAGACGGGCGCAAGGGCTACACTGCGAACGTAGGACCGGGGACGGTATCGGTGCTCGATCTCGCGGGGCGAAAAACCGTCACGGTGATCCCCGTCGCGGGACACGTGCAGCGCGTCTCGGCCGCGCCCGACGGCCGCTGGGTGTTCACGTCAGACACAGAGAAGCCTCGGCTGGCGGTAATCGATACGGCAACGAATAAAGTTGGTCGCTGGATTGCGCTGTCCGGCACGGGATACGGCACCGCATCCACGCCGGATGGTACTATCGAGAGGTCTTCGGCGGCGAGATGTCGGACACGTGCAAGTTCGGCAGTCTGGATGAAGCCAACGACATCTTGCTGCCGAACTCCCAATGAGAACCTTCACCCAAAACGACCCGCTGACCGACGCCGACCAACACTCCCAAGGTCGGGCGGAACGATCCGTGTCCGTGTGGTTCCGGGAAGAAGTACAAGAAGTGTTGCGGCGGGGCGAAGTTGAACTGATCTCCCAGTGCGGTGCCGTCCCGCCTGAAATCTTTTCAACCCCGAAGTCCGATAAATTGGGTGTAAGAGGCTGCAGTCATGAAGAGCAGGCAGGGATACAAGGGCTACGTCATCGAGGCACGCATCATGTTCTTCGATCCAAAGCTCCGCCGAGAATCCCCCATCCTGTTGCTGGTATGACCTTGGCAGGTTAACTTCGAAACTCAGTTCTATTTGCCCGACACCTTCACGACGGAAGAGTCCGCCATCGAGGCGGCGATTCAAGCGGGGCGACAGAAGATAGACGTGGGTTTCGAGCCGGGACGGCAGTTCGTGAATCGTTGAGGCAAGGAAGAGCAAAGACCAGCCGTCCAGAAATCGGCAAGTCAAATTGCTGCACAAACTGCTGCACAATCGCTTCCCAGAACACCCTGAAACGCACAAAAACCGCTTCGAAGCACCTATACTTCACAACAACATACGCGAGGTTGGGTCATTTCGTAATCGGCAGGTCACCAGTTCAACTCTGGTCGTCGGCTCCAGCTTTTACACGTATCTCATGCAGGTTAGCTCGACTTCCCTACGATTGTCGGCGTTTTCTTCGGCCCACCAGTGGCCCAGTTTTGGCAACCGCTTTTTCCAGTTTGTTCATGGCAACGCGACCCTCTTTCGCGGACTTCAACTTGATGTAATGCTGTTGCGTGACCGCGACTGCCGAGTGACGTAGAAGTATTTTTGCAGTCTCGGCTGGGACGCCGAGTCCGTACATGATTGTGCCAAGGCCGCGCCTGAAAGAATGCCAGCCCCGCCAGCGGTCGCCGATGACCGGCTTGATTTCGCGTCGCGAAAGATTGTCGAGGGAAAGACTGAACCCTTTCAGTTCCGAGCGTGCAGGCCCGACCCAGCATTGCGCCTCACAGCCTGCTGACTCCTGCGGGCATGCGTGTTACTCGCGTGCTGTGTTAGGCATGCAGACCCCCGGACCCCGCCTGAAAAATGGACGTATGGGCCTCATTTATCGAAAATCAGCGACCCCTTACGCCGTATCGCGCCCAAAGACACACGACAACGAATTGGATTCTTTTCCCGGCATCCTTCTGCCGGTGTTAGAGGCAAACACCGCTCCAACGCGGCTCACGTTGGATTTTGAGGACCACCATCAACAGAATCTAACTAAAGACAATGCGCGGCGCAAAGAGTAGCGCCTTGTTCTTAACAGAAGTGAACCGTAATCCTGCCTGCCCCTGTCTTGTCGCTGAAATCGAGGGGGCCGAGGCTCCGAGCCACGGCCCCATTTGCATCTGGTTTTCAAGCCAGGGCACGATTCAATCGAAGAAAGAGGAAATCTCAATGAAGGTTCTTCGCATTAGTTGCATATTCGGTGGATTGTTGTCCCTGGCTCTTTCGCTTTCAGCGCAGACTTTCACCACACTGCACAACTTCGAGGGCCCAGATGGCTACAACCCCGTGCGGGGGCTACTCCAGGCCACATATTGGCTCACTGGCAATACCCTGCATGTAGACGGCGGAGAGAACATCGTAGGATGAATCGCATGACGCAAGAATTGGAATTAGACTGCCTCGACCAGTTGGAAGCGACCCCCGCGATCCTGCGCGGATTGATGTGCGACCTGTCGGTCGAAGATACCGAATGGAAGCCCGCGCCCGACCGCTTTTCGGTAGCGGAAGTGCTCGCGCATCTTTCCCATTCCGAGGGCCACTGCTATCGAACACGCGTGGACCGGTTCGTGAGTGAGGAACTGCCGGAGTTCGAGCCGGATGATGCGCAGATGTACCTGGAGTTGTACCGTAATGCCAATGCGGAAGATGCCTTCGACCATTTTGAAGAGCAGCGCGAGACCAACGTGGAGTATCTGCGGACCTTGCCGCGAAGCGCCGGTGAACGCCGCGCGAGGCACCAGGAGGCCGGCGAAATCACCCGGCAACAAATGCTGCATGAGTGGACCATGCACGATCTGGAACATATCCGGCAGATCGCTGACCTGGTGAGAGCGCGAAAACACCTGCAGGCAGCGAGAAAACTGGGCGATAGCTACCGCCTGAAACCATAGGGCCGCCGGCGAGCGCGTCCGTTTACCAGTTGGGCAATTTCGGGACCGCACGGAAGCGGCTCAAGGCGTTGGACTTGAAGCCCTAGGGCCGTTGGTTTCTGCTAACGCTCGGTTGCGCCAACCAAGATGAAGACTGTCAATTGGCGATCGCGGTAGGGATACCAGTTGCCCGGTACCCCCCGCACAGATCCGGACGGGCGCTCGTTAGCGCATCCGGTTCTTATCTCGGATGAGTGGCGGCAAAGCGAGCATCGGGGAAAGGATGGAGCACAGCCGGTTGGGGAAGCCAGCGCTTCGCCAGGGTGAGCATCCGCGTCCAGTTGATTCGGTGTTTCTGGGTCCGGCGGCGAATACTATGCCACCAGCAGACCAGCACCCGATGCCGGAACAGGGATAGGCTAGCGTTGTTTCCCGGTACCGCGTAGTAGTTGAAGTACCCCTGTACGACCGACCGGAGCCATTGGCCGGTTTGGCCCACGGGATCATGCATGCGCTTGCGGAGCTCCGGTTTTATTTGCCGCAGCTTGGCCCGCATGCGTTTGCGAATCGTCGTGCGCCGTACCATGAATCGCCCCAAACTATTCTTCCCGCTAATGTGCGTGAAGCCTAGAAAGTCGAACGTCTCGGGTTTCCCTTCCCCTCTACGTCTCCGGTTCTCTTCGGCAAATCTGCCGAACTCGATCCGGCGCGTCTTATCTGGGTGCAGTTCCAGTCCAAACATGGCCAGTCGTTCCCGTAGATTCTCCAGGAAACGATCAGCGTCTGTCCGATGCTGAAATCCCAGGATGACGTCGTCCGCATAGCGGACGGCCACCACCTCGCCTTGCGCCCACTTATTGCGCCAGACGTTCACCCAAAGATCGAAAGCGTAGTGTAAGTACACGTTAGCGAGCAGCGGTGAAATCACCGAACCCTGCGGCGTACCTGTCTTCGGTTCCGACCATTTGCCTTCCTCCATCACTCCGGCCTTCAGCCATTTCTGGATCAGCCGCAGTATGCGAGGATCGGCGACGCGATGCTCGATGAACCTGATCATCCAGCCTTTGTCGAGATTGTCGAAAAAGCTTCGGACATCAGCGTCCAAAATGTAGTTCACCTTCTTCTTCAGGAGCGCGTACGACAACGCATCCAGCGCGTCATGCTGGCTGCGCCCCGGGCGAAAGCCATACGAGAATCCGAGAAAGTCCTCTTCATAGATCTGATTGAGGATCGTGGTCACGGCGTACTGGACAAGCTTATCTTCCAGGGCCGCGACTCCGAGTGGGCGTTGCCGTCCATCTTCTTTCTTTATGTACACTCTTCTCGAAGGCAGTGCTCGATACGCTCCGCGATGAACCCGGCCATGGAGATCAACCAACCGATCTTCCAGTCCGGTCTCATACTCCTGCCAGGTGACCCCGTCCACTCCGGGTGCGGCTTTCCTCTTTAGTGAGTAAAAGCTTTCCCGCAGCAGGTCGACGGTCAGATGGTGGAGCAGAGCGGTGAACTTCATCTCCTTATTTTCCCGTGCTGCTTTCCGCACGCCTGCCAACCCCTGGGGCACGCCCTTCCCGCTCTGAGTCGGGTACGTGTTAGGTTGACCTGCGTTCTCCTTGGTTGGGATAGAACCCGCGCGCGCCAGCTGTAGGTGCAGGGTTACCGTACTTGCCCTTTCGGTTGCAAGACGGGTTCACAATTCCACCATGGCTGCGTTTCGCGGGGCCCCCCGATAATCCCGGACGGCCGGTTTTCCCAGGTCCGGTTCGGAACCATGGCATTTCTTCCATGGGCCTTCCCAGCTTGGCGAGGTTTAAGCGCTGATTCGCATACGCCCCGACTTCCGTGGTTTGCCCACGGCCTAGCGCCATCTCCAGCGGAAGGCTTATGTCGGCTCAGAGTCCGATCACCCCGCTGAACAATGGCACCGCCATGATCCAGAGTCCCTTCGCCCGATGTAGGTGTTACCTACATCAGGGAGCCGTGTACCGTCTCCTGTGAGGACATTACTCCTCAGTCATCGCTCGTACGGACCCATGCGCCGATCCCGTTATCTCTCCTCGACTTCGGCCTTGGCCTCGTTAGAGGAGTCTCTGCAGGTTGCTATCAGCCCCTGCTGCTAACAGGACCTTCTCGACGTTATTCTGCGAATCTTTCCTCAGATGCCTGAGCCCCTACCACGGCGGTCCCACTGAGTGCATATGCCTGGTTCTTCCCCAGTGTCTTCGGCCTTTCCCATGTCGATGTAGGGTCGGCTTCCCGCTTCTTTCCGCGAACGCGATTTTTCGCGGGGAAGGTTTTCGAGGTTGCAGCTATTTCGTTATGTTCAGGCCTCCGAGTTGGCTTGCCTCCCGGATCGCTCCTACCGCTGCAGGTTTCCCCGCAGGGCAGCTGAGGCGTTTACGTCCGAGCAGAACGTGCGTCGTTGCCTTCGCACGCACCGGATATGCTCGCCGCCCGACTACAGGCAATTGGCGGCACGAGGACTTTCACCTCGCAAGATTCACAGTATTGTCGACTGCTCCATCGACGGCCTTCCCTCCTCATTCTCCGCCAACGATCTTTTGTCTTTGTTCGAATGATTCATCGGTACTGTACCGTCGTGTGACTCCTCGGGGACGTACATGCGGGCCGTGCGGCTATTGCCTTCGCCCACCGCCCTGCTGTCTGGTTTGGCAGCAGGTGTCTCCGAGGTCTCCCGGTTCTCGTGCATGAAGTTTCTAGGCGTGCCTGGGGTCTTCGACTACGCCGGACTGAGCGGGAACTCGCGCTAGCGCTCCTGCTCATGTTGCCTACCGCGCATATTTAAGACGGCGGCGTCCGGATTGTATCTTTTCGGAGCTGGATACCCACCCCGCCTAGCCCCTGTCCACGCTTCACTGAGTCCCTCGCGGTATCAGCGCAAGACTCGGGGCCGAGCAGATCGCTAGTCTTTACTCGTAAGGCTCTTTCATCCTCTACTTCATGCCGGTTTATCCCGGCGCACAAACATCTCTATTACACTCAAAATCTCCCCAATCGGATACCAATCTGTGTCCGATACGTAGAAACTCGGCAACGCTGTCGGTAAGGTCGAGTCCAAGCCATTACACCTAATTTCTTTTCTTTGTCAGACGCCACACGATAGTGAGGGGGTCGCAACCTTTGCCGGGGCCGATGAGTCCGCGCCGTTCCATCGCCTTGATGGTATTGCGATTGGCAGACAGAGGGCGTATTTCTTCATCATCTTTCAACTGCCGCAGAACTGGGTTGCCCCCGAGCGAATCAGTTTCAAGCTGGTATCCGTCTTGGATATGTGAAAGTAGGTCTTGTTCAGTCTCTGTGAGTTTTGGCAGGAGATTAGCAACTTTCTTCTTCGCCATAGTGGACTCTTACCTCTTCCGTGAGCCGCGCAATGTACTGCCCTCGTTCTCGACAGTACCGGCGCGCCTGGGCCGAATGCAAGCGACAGCCTCAAGACCCAATGGCTGAGCCTGCAGATGCTCATCGAATGCGCCGCGCAGCTCAGTGACCTCAACGCTGTTCTCTCGAAAGGAAATTCAATGCGAATCTCTCTATTATAAATGCCGAAAAGATGTGATCTCGGCAAGGGCCCCCCGGAAAGATCCATCCATCCATGTGAAACCGCGGCGAAGAGGTTCTTACAACTCTGCCAGCGTCCGATGGACGAGAGACACCGCGATCGCTCCCTCGCCCACCGCCGATGCAACGCGCTTGACGCTATTTGCGCGCACATCGCCCTCCGCAAAAACACCCGGCAATCTGGTTTCGAGCATCTGCGGGCGGCGATCGAGCATCCATCCGACCTCTTTCGCCACGGGATCAAGGTCGCGTCCGGTGAGAATGAATCCTTTGTCATCGAGTGCCAGGCATCCTCTCAGCCAGTCGGTGCGCGGCGATGCTCCGGCCATGGTGAACACGTGGCGGATCGGATGGGACTCGGTTGCTCCGGAGTTTTTGTCGCGCCAGGTCACACGTTCCAACTGAGTGTCGCCCTCGAGCGCGACGATGTCCGTGCAGTAACGTAAGTCGATCTTGGGATTCTCTTCGATCCGTTGAATCAAGTAGCGCGACATCGTGTCCGACAAGCGATTCGACCGCACCAGCATGTGCACCTTACTTGCAGTCTGGGACAAGAACACCGCGGCCTGTCCCGCCGAATTACCGCCGCCGATGACGATGACTTCTTCATCGCCACACAGTTGAGATTCAAGGAAGGTCGCCCCGTAATACACGCCCCGGCCTTCGAAGTGCGCGAGGTTCTCGATGCGTGGCTTGTTGTACTGCGCTCCGCTGGCGATGACGATCGTCTTCGCCGGAATCGTTCGTCCGTCATCCAGCTTGACCTCGTATGGCCGTTGATCGCAGTTCAACCGTGTCACGCTCGAAGCGATTATCATCTTCGCGCCAAATTTCTGCGCCTGCGTCGCTGCGCGATTAGTCGATTATGCACGTTACAACGAGAATTTTGTTCTCGTTGTAACGTCAAGTTGCTGCATCCGTTGGAATTCAACGGGATATCAAGGGCGAAGCCCTTGGCTAGTTAGCTCCAGCCCCGAAACTCCCATCGGGAAGCCAAGGTAATTTTCGATCTTTGAGCTCGATCCCGCCTGACCGCCCGGCACCTCGGCTTCAATCAGGAGCATATCAAGGCCTTCCGAAGCCGCGTAAACGGCGGCGGCCAGACCGGCCGGCCCTGCGCCCACAATCACGACGTCACGAACCTCCGTTGGTTCGATTCAGTAATTGAAGCCCAGGCAGCGCGCCAGTTCGTGCGTCGAGGGATTTCGCAGCACGGTCTTGTCATTGCAGATCGCAACCGGAATCTCCTCCACTTTCACCGAAGGGTGCGGCTCTTTTAGATTTCCTTATTTCTGTGAAATTCAGGGCCAGCTCGCTGGTGCGAGGGCGGTTACGACTCTCCTTTTTTCTTGACGATTTTCAGAGTGCTGCGACGACTGGGTTGGGATAAGAGGGCCGCAGGCAGAACGATGCTCGGCGCGTGATGATCGGCATAGTGCAAGGCGTGATTGCGTTTGTACTCCTGTTCCTCGTGAAACTTCCAATAAGCATCGAAATCATGACTCGAGCGTAGGGCGCGTAAGCGGAGCACGGCTTCGGCGCCGCTTAAACTCCAACGTGCCCCAGTAAGATTCATCCGGTCCTCAACCAGATGACGACAGGCACCTTCAATGACACCAGTAGCGATGGGCACGCCCTCAGCCAGCGCCTTGTCGTACTGCAGATACGGCGAGTAATTAAGGAGGTAATCGGCACAGTCGTCAACCGCCTGCCGCTCGGCAGTGGCCATGGCTCGCAGCGTGGCACTTCGGCGAATGCCCGCCGCCACCACGCTCGCCTTGCCGCGCAGAATCTCCAGCAGGTGCGCTCGCACCCAGCGATCTTGTTCTACCTGATTATCGGGAAAAAGGGCCAGTGATGCCTGCCAGACATACTGTGCCACATGAATGAAATCCACCACGATGATCAAATCTAGCTTTCGCTCATCTGCCAGCTGGTGGAGATAATCGATCTGCGTGCGATTCCCGTCGACGAGAGCAACCCACCGCTTTTTTCGTTTTGGATCCCGGTGCTCCGCCTCATCGAACATGGCCGTGATCACGGCTTCGGGTGAGTGGGCGAGGCTGGCCCAGACGCGTTTATGTTCCGGCTGTGGCCGCGTTGGCTTCTCCTGCCGCTCCTCCGATAGCGGCAGAATTTCCTCGGGCGGGCGTACGAAGCGCGCGACGGTATAGATGGCGGCCACCGAGGCCATCCGTTTGGCGTGCAGCCGGCGACTGCGCCCCAGCCGTGCCGTGAAGCTCTCCGCTCGCTTCGCGGCAGCGCGTTGCGTGGCTTCGCGTAGATCCTCGGGCCGCATCACTACGCCCTTGCCATCTACCGTGAGCACCAGGACGGGCCCGGTATGTGGGTCGGCGCGAGCGCGCTTTTGGCGGTCGGCATAAAAGGCCTCGAAATCCTGCGCCGCGCGGATTACCAGTTCTTCGAACTGCCGCTTGGGAACGTGCGCGCCGGTAAACTCCTCCAGCGTCTTGACCCCCTCGTCAAACCCTCCTTTGGCCGCTTCGATGGTCACTCGCCGCCGCACTTCCAACGAGTACTTCTCTGGCGGCAGATTGAGCGCACCGTCGAGCGGATGCAGACTAGGCTTGTCTTCGGCTCGATAACCAGTGCGGGTCACCTCCACCGTCCCGAAAATACTTTCCAGGCTGCGCGTGTGCGCCGGCGTAGGCGTGAGGGTCGTGCCCGCGGCATCCCGTACCAGCCCGACCGCTTTCCCCGGCTGGCGTAAGTCGAGATGCGCTTGCAGCAATTTTCGCATCAACTCACGCCCCATCCCCTCCAACTGCCGCTCCAAGTCACTATGCTTCACCTGATGCGCCTCCTCCGAACCTAGGAACTGGCTGATTTTCGCATAGGCTTGGTCGGCCGCAGCAAACGGATCCGCAACCGGACAGGGCAACGCGCTCATGGGGTCACCGCTCCTCCCCGCAACCGTACCCGCGCATCCCGCCTTAGCGGATACATGAAGACCCGCTTGGGCCGCGCTCCATGGCGGCGGTGCTGGCGATCATCGCGGCCCCGCCCGCTCGTTTCTCCCAGCTCCACCCAATTGGCCGCTCGATAACAAGTGCCGCTATACTGCGCCGGGTCCACGAAGGTTTCCACCAGCAGTGGGGTGACGCCGTATTGGGCCTGCCAGTCCGCGGGCAAACGCCGGAGTACGCGGGCCAACGTGGCACTGGCTAAATTTTTGATGTGGACCCAAGGAGCCAGAAGGAAGCGACTGTTATTGACCACCTGCGGCAGATGGCGCACGCGCGTTGCGCCGTCCCACCCAATCCATTGATCGCGCACCTCGATCCGCCACGCCGCACTGGAAAACTGCAGAGCGCCAACCACTGTCGGCACCGGCTGGCTAATCGAGACCAGATATTGCAGGTGTCCTCCGAAAGGTACTTTGTAACCCAACGGGTGATACCGGTCGACCAGTTCGCGAAATCGCTGTCGCGCCCCAGCATTGCTGATCAGCTCGAGCGAGACGGGAGCAAAAGCTTCCAGTGGTCCGCTCAGCGGCACACCCGGTTCGCCCTCGGCCGTGTGCGGAATCGAGGTCGCCGACCCCACCGGTCGCGTCTGCTGTTTCGCCGGTAACCTGAGCAGGCCCGCCGCTTCCAGCCGCGTCAATAGCATGAGGCATTCGGCTTCCTTTAATAAACCATTAGCCCGCGTCCAGCCCATCAACTCGCTGATGGTGTTGGCCAGTTCTTTGCGACTCAGGCCCCCACAGGTTGCCACTACCTCTCGAATCAGAGCGATCTCGGATGCCGGAAAGGTCCGGCCACTGCACTTGAACGCGTTGCTGTCGGCGGGGCTCGCCACTGCTGCTCCTCCCCTGCAACCTTACGATAGCCAACCACGAGAGAAATGTCCAGCCCCGATCGAATCCATCCAGGCGGTCTTGGGATTAACAAGGTAAATAGGGAGGAGTTATTACCAACGCGAACTCGTTGCTCGTCCAGCCGTGTGAAAATGTGAGGACCAAGTATTCTCTGAGAGTGGTAACTGTGGCAAGGTGTTCAACACATATCTCCCTGCACGCCCGATATCCCCCTCATCTGAGGAGCATGAACACCACACTCCTCGTCTATCCTATTGAAAGATCATGCTCTAGCTTCAAACGCAAAAGAGCCGCACCCTTCACCGAAAAGCGATCGAGCATCGCCTGCGAACCTTTGTCCACGTCGAGATCGATATAAGTGTGCGGATGGCCGTTTCGGGTTAGAAATTCGCGCAGGCGCAGAGTCGCCGGTGAATGACGCGAGCCCATCAAAACGACATTGCCATAGCCGCTCGAGAGCAGCAGAATGCGTCGGAGAATGAAAGCCCGCATAAGGATTTCGTTGAGTTCGGCATCCCGTGCCACCAAGGCGTGCAGTTGTTGGGAATTGAGTTCGATGAACTCTCCAGCTTCCGAAACCCGCCCGCGAGCAAGCGCGCCGCGATTGGAAATCATCGTCATCTCGCCGGTAAATGCTCCCGCATGATGCGTCACGATGGCACGTTCACCGCCGATTCCGTCGGGCTGCACAATGTCCAGGCTTCCCGAAAGCAGCACGAAGAAGGGAACGTTAGTCTGGCCAGGTTCGAACAAAATCTCGCCAAGTTCGACCTTGCGTATCCGACCCGCCTCGCGAATCCGCGCGATTTGTGGAAGGCGCGACCGGATGAAGCGCCACTGGAGAAGACATGATGTTCACCTGAAGAGCTACGAGTTTACAGGACTGCGAGTTTACATAGATGATCCCCAAGGACTTTAGGCTTCAGACGAAAAGCCGGGGGAGGTCCCCGCTATCGAAAGCAATCCGCGCAACTTAGGCGAGTTGCCAATCGCTTTCAGCATTCCCACGATCTTCGCCCACGTACGGAACTTCTTGTAATCCCGGTAAGTGTCATCCTCGTCTGTAGACCTGCCCGTGGGAACGGCAAGTGGGCGAAACACATAACGTCCGTGGGAAAATGCCCCCACCCCATGAATGCCGCGAGCCCTGAACGCAGACCTGCGACCGAAGAAGATAACGACACTCCAGAAAGCGGAGGCGCTGGCAGGTGAACGATACGATCGAGACAAGCTGCTCGCAGTGGTTGACAAGGTCACAACAGCGCGGTGGCCGGGATGCCGCTGTCGCAAGCGGGCGTAGCGGCGGCAATCGCGTCGACCAGCCGGCAGGCGGGCGCAGCGCTGGGGGTGGCCGTGTCCGGAACTGTGGTGGCAGCGAGCCATGCGCGTGGTATGGATTTCACCAGGGCAACACATGCGATCTGGTGGGTGATGACAGCGTGCGGCGCGGCGGTGCTATGCTGGGGTTTGCGTCGAACACGGCTTGGGCGCGGGCAAGCACGGAGCGGGTTGCGCAGCTGCTCGAAGGACAGCACTGATCTGCTATCGGCCAATTCATACCAAATCGCCAATGTGCTCGCCCGCTCGCAGTCATGTGTTCCCCGTTGTCTCTTAATCAGTAGGTGCACGATTTGAGTTCGTGCAGCTCAGCAACAACGAGACTTTTCTGTTAAGGGTAAGTAGCTTTCACCTCCTCTCTACCTCTCTCTCGATCCTTGGGAAACCGACCCAACGGTCTGATCGCATCAGCTCGTTATATTTCTCGACCAAACGATGAAGGAGCATTAAGGGAAGATTAAGTTGTCCGAGCAGCTCCAGCGGGTGTTTTGAAGCTCGTTCCTGTCCGCGCAACTCATTGGAATTACGTTTTTCTACTCACCCATAACCCAAACGTCGGTGGTTTTCGAGGATAGCGCAATTCGTGCGAGCCAAACTTGTGCCCGTTTCTCGGTCAGCATTTGGCCCTCCCATTCGCAAGGTTGCGCCGCTCGCGGGATTGCCCTTTCACTGCTGCAGGTGAGAGCTCTTCCTTTTCCGCAAACGTCTGTGAATATCCGGCCAAAACTCCTTCAGCTCATTCCCGAAGGCGTCGATGCCCATCTGCACGCCCCAGCTGGTGAAACTCGTTGAAAAACCCCGATCGGCGGCGGGATAATAAACGTTGGAAATGGCAATCGCCGTTGCGTTACCAGCAAACTCGGGAACGTCGAACATACGACCGCCGGAGTCCCTTCGGGTGATGAGAATGCGGCTGATGGCATAGCCAAAGCGGTGAAACAACCCACCCTTTCCCAATCGAAAATAGCGAGGATCTGTTTTTAGGATCGAGGGAAAAACGCCGCCCACCATGATATTGCCATCCACCTGATCGGCGAAAGCCGCTCCATACCGCTTCCCATATCCCGCCATTCCCTGCCCGAAAGCAGGATAGGCATTTTCCGCCTGACGGATGCCCGCCACAACACCCACTATTGCGAATTCATATGGATCGAAGGCGCCCTTCGCTGTGATGGCGAACTTTTCTTTCCAGGAGATCGGTTTCACTTGCGACTCATTATCTACCGTCAAGAAGTTTGGCATCACGTAAAACATCCGGTCGTCCTTGTTCTTCTCTGTATCTTGCTGGACCCGGCTGTTTTGATCCTGAGAATTATTCTGGGCAGACGGTTGGTCTCCAGCTTTGTCCTGCATTGGAAGAGCGGCAGGGTCCGAAGAAGGCTGTTTCTGTGTCTCTTGGGAGAACACTGGAAGTGTTAGAAACAAGAAAGCTGAAAGTATCGCGCAGGAGAATAGGAAGTAACGGGGAAGGGTGCCAAGCTTGAGGATCAACAATCGGAGAATCAGTTTTGGAGCTCTGTCTCGCGGATCGGAGGGTTCGCCTGCCATATCTTCAACGAACTTGCCACCAGAACAGGCACCACCCACATCAGTGGGGTTCCGACGTCTCCTTTTTGCCGGTTCAAGGAGTCCCGCTTGCTTGCGGGTGTGCTGTGTAATTGATCCCCTCAGAGACTGCTCCGATACTCGTACCTCAGCATCAATTACGGTCATTGTATCATTTCGGCTGCCACGATCCTGACGCAGACGAGGTACAAAAAGGGCGCCGCGCTTTTATGGAAAATAATTTCCTCGTGGGCTGCGAACGCGTCCGAAAAGCGCGGCTACCGCGATCGACCCGGCTAGATAAACTGATGTGTTGTGCATTACCAGTTTGGTTGAAGTTAATCTTATGGCGGTGACGCGTTAATCGCAGGCACAAGGCGATTCTTTTTGTCACGCTTGTGGTCAGCAGCTGCGCTCTGCTGCTGGGCGCGAAACTGCGAGAAGCCCTCTATTTCATGATGCTGGGGGTCGCTTTTGCTTGGGCAACAGGCAGTAACACTGCCCTGAAAGCATACGCTGGTCTGAAAGGAGCTTCCGGAACATTCTATTCCTGGACCCGGCTGCCTTTGGCAATGGCTTTAGCTGGAGGTGTCTGTGGTGCGATGTTGCTCTACAGCCGAGCCAACCCCGTACTCGTTGTTGTTTTCATGTGTGCGGCAGGAATGTTTCTTGCTCCGCTGACACCATTCCCGACAGGGAGAATTTGGTTGAGAATTCCGTTATTCCTGGTCGCTGTCGCGGCCTGTCTCGCTGCTACCTGGGGAATAGTCAGCATCGACTTAATAACATCGGATGACTATCTCGAGAGATACGGCCAACTAGCGGTGACCGGATTGTTTGCTTTCATTGTAGGTTTCTTTTGGCTTTCAAAGGGTTGGGGCCTTATCCAACGCGGGATCAGTTCGACACCGTGTCTCAATGCGTTGTCATCAGGAGGCTCGACCGGAACGCCCTGGGTCCAATATATCTCAGTTTTCCTTGGGTTTCTAGTTCTGACTCTGTGGTTAGGACTGTTGGCGTGGTCAGCTTCCAACGACTGGGCATATGCGCCAGAGAATCCAAAAAGCGACTATCCCTTCAGTCGGTTCATCATTGCAGTGCTCTTAGCGTCGTGGCCCTACATGGCCTGGAAAAGTATCCTCTGCAGAGAATCCAATGCGAATCCTAAATACCTTCGGCGTCATAGGTGGACTTCTGTACTTGCCGAGATGATGTTTGTTGTCGTACTGTCGCTCGCAATCACCAATGGTATACAGAACGGGAATGACCGACGAATGGTGGTGGAGAAAATCCAAGCAGTGGCAAAGGACCTAACGGCGGCGGTCACCAGAATCGGTGCCATCAAACAACGGGACTTGCGAACGACGAACGACTATATCCGTGCGTACGCTGAAATTGGGCAACTGCTGCCGGACTGCGAGGCGAAGATAGAAAAGTGTGCTGTCGTTTGCCAAGAGGCGCGACAGCTTGACAAAAATAGGAGCCTGATAAGCACCCAGCTCTTCTACAAGAGTCATCCACCGGATATGTGCAAGGATAATTTCGAGCTGCTCAACCTAATTCGCAAGATGGATACACTTACAAAGCAAGAAGTTTTGACTGCTCGAAACATGGCAGCTCTCCCTGAGCAAGCTCAAGCGGAATTTTGGCGAACAGAGTTCAAACCGCTCCTAGTCCAAGAATACGATTTGAGGGAAAAGATTCAAATCGTTGCGGGAAAGATTCAATTACCGTTGAAGTAGATAGCTCGGGTCTGTTCGTTAAATGGTTTCGCCGGTGGTGTCAAGCTGATTGCGGCGGGGCTTATGGTCGGTGCATTTGCAATACCTAGAGATCCCGGGTCACGAGCTACAAGAAGTTAGCGCCTGTATGGGACTAGTATTTTCCACGAAATACCGCTTTATTGATGTCCGGCCAGAACTCTTTTAATACGTTGAACACGCCGTCCAAGCCCACCTGCGTTCCCCAACGTTGGTACGTTTTCACCCAGGGGTTGGATTGTGCTGGGTAATACGCATTGCCGATGCCCGCGGCCGCTCCAGCCCCCACGATCTCCGAAATATTGAAGGTGCTCTTTCCCGAGTCGGTCCTGGTGATGAACAGCCGACTTACCGCATAGCCAGTCCGCTTGATGAATCGACCCTTGCCCATGGTGTAGTATCTGGGGTCTTCTTTGGTCGCCGCTGGCACGATCGCTTCCGTCATGTAGTTCTCTATGGCGCCGTCGACAAAGAGGTGCCAATAGTATCGACCGTAGCCTGCCGCGCCTTGCTTAAAGGACGGCTGCGATTTGTTGGCCATCGAAATTCCCGCCAGCCCTGCCACGAAAATGAAATCGGAGTAGTCGAATGTATCCTGCGTCGCCAGCCAGAATTTATTCTTGAAACTCAGCGGAGGCAAATGCGTGTTGGCGCTGACCGCGCGGTAATTTGGGATAACCCACAGAATTCTCTTGGGTTGTTTACCATACTGGTCATTGGGGTTACTCGGATTTGCAGGGTTGATCTTCGTTGTCGGCGCGTCTGGCAAAGGGGATTTTCCGTCTGTTGTTGTGCTCGGTTGTTGAGGGTCTTGGCTGAGCAGCGAAACATCATCCAACCCCCACCGTAGAGTTCCCGCTTGGAATTGTTCTCGCGTGCTCGTTGGTTCCTGGGCTTGAACAGACGTTGTTCCCAACGTCCCTGCCAGCGCTACCGTCATGCAAAACGATCGAATCGGTCTCCCCCCCACATTCGTAATTTCCCTTTCATGGCGGACTCCTTAATCGCAGATGGGAACACACCCTCTCGCCTTTAGCTTAATCCGCCGGTTACGGCCCGCGTATCTGTCCATAACTACAGGTCGCAAGTACTTGTACGGAACAGAAGAAAAGCGGGTGGTCCAGATTGTTGCGAGCTCAGCGATTCGACCGAAAAAATTCACTCTTATCACTCTACGCCTCACGATCGCTAGCGCGACACTGTTGCACTATGGCGATTTTACGCCAACGATCCCAGCCATTCACTCTCCTTACTATGATCTCTTCACAGGCGGCATATTCGCAACGGGTCGCTGTAGTCGGGCGCACATGAAATGCACTCGATTTGAACATTCACCCCATTGCGACTGACAGCGGAACTCCTTCGGACTGGACGAGTCACTGGGATATCGAATAACAAGCCGATTTGCTCCGTTCCACTGAATTTCGAGCAGCCGGCGGTCGTGTCCAATCGTGAATATGTGGCCGTGCCAAGCTTGCGCTGCCACAGCTGAACGGAACTATGAAAGGAGTCCGTGGCACCGCAATCCTCTTCGCTAACGCTTGCCGTGCTAAGTCCATCGGGCGATGCCACGGGGGATAGTCGTAACGCCCGCACATACCCCCTGCGAAAGAGAACCATAGTATCAGTAAGGCCGAAATCGCTATCAAGGCCAACCGATCTTCGATCCTGGCACTCTCTAACGCCTCCAGAAGAACACTTGCCAGGTAGCCCATTGCATTGGCTACGCGCGGGTCGAGTTGCCCTCGGCGAAGCCGATTGATGGAGTCCGCCAACAAAACCGAGATCTGGTTTGTATCACCGAGAGGATGGTCCGGCGTGTCGAACGGCAACACCGCGACCGCCCGGGTTCGGGTGATGCCTCCAGCGCTTCTGGCTCTCTGCCCATCCGATGCCTTGGCTGGATCGTGAAAGACGCAAAGACCGTTCGAAGGATGAGCGTTGGCGCCACGGCGCGACCCATTCTTTTCCGAAATCTACACTTGTCAGCCATAGCTTTCACTAGCTAAACACAGCGTCTTAAGTAATTGCGCATAGTCTGCGGAGGACATCGTTGCGAGTGGTCCAGGTTGCGAACTCGGATTCAACCGCGCCGATGACGTCTTGGAGATGGTCGAAGTAGCGATTGTGTAGGCAACGACGGCGGGTGAGCTTCCACACTCGCTCGATGGGGTTGAGTTCGGGACTGTAAGGGGGCAGGAAGTCCAAGGCAAAGTGAGGGGCGTATTGGTCCCGCCATGGTCGGTGCAGGCGGGAGTGGTGATAACGGGCATTGTCGGTGATGACCACAACCCGTCTCCCGGTTCCGCGGCTGGCGGAGCGGAGTTGCTGGAGGAACTGAAGGAAGCTGGGCCCATTGAATTTGCCGGTTTCCAGACGAAACACAAAGCGCCCATCCCGCAAGCGCACGGCTCCGAAATACCCCACACTCTTGCGGGTGGGGGCGTGCAGCAGGACCGGGTCCTTGATTTCTGGCGGGATCCACATGCGGCAGCGCGAGCCATGCTGCTGAAAGTGCACTTCGTCGGTCGCCCAAAGATCGACGTTCGGGTCCTGCATCAAGGCTTGGAGTTTTTTTTATGTGCTTTTTGTACCGCGGGATCAGCATGGGCCAGAGCGGGGCGTGGTTTGCGCAACCGGAAGCCCAGTTGACGGAACATCCGCTGGCACTGGCGAACCCCGATGGCAATGCCGTATCTTTGCTCAATCCAGGTACGGAGTGTTTTTCCATCCCAGAGGTTCCCGCTCAGACCAACCTTCCTCGGCGGATAGCGCAAAATTTGATCCACCGCCGCCCACTGTTTTTCCGTCAAGCGTCGGGGTCGCCCCGGTCGCTCCCCCTCCGACAATCCTGCCAGACCGTCTTTTTCAAAACGACCGACCCAATATTCCACCGATCGTGGGGCATCGCCCAGAAGACGTGCTACCTCCGGGCAGGTCATACCCTGGGCTACCAAAAGCACCCCATGGAGACGATGATCGTAACGAGATTCCTCCGAACGGCGAATCTCATCTTGCAGTCCGAGAATGATCGTGGGAGAGTCCGCAATGGTAAGTGGTTTCATGGTTCCATGAAATCACAACCCCTCGTTATGCGCAATTACTTATGTCGTTACGTTTAGTAGAGGGGGGTCCCCCCAGCACTTGGCGACGGGCTTCTGTGGCATCTCTGAGGGTTAAAAGCGAAGCACCGAAGATGTGTCTTCCGTTGCGGTCTTTTTTGTGACGCACTTGTGACGTAAGAGTTCAACTCGTTTCACCTAAGGCCAACGTAATCAACATCGCCAGAACTGCCTTCCGCGCGGGCCGAAATGTGTTAAAGTCTTGTGCTGCGATAGACTTAGCAGCAGTAGGACCTGACGATAATTCGTAATCGGTAGGTCACCAGTTCAACTCTAGTCGTCGGCTCCAGCTTTTCAGGTACTTGCCTTCACGCCATCGCCACACCCTGAGTCGTGGCGCATACCGACCCGATCCCATTCGCGATTTTAGTAAACGCTTCCGGCCCAGCCGAGACCATCTGCATATTTTCCAGGGTAGTATGTTATTGACACTATAGGCCTAACATGTCAATATGATCATATGAACGGTAGGGGCACCAAACGAAGCAGTGCGTTAGCCGACTCGCGGCGCCGCGCCCTGCTCGACGCCGCCTTGGCGGTCTTCGCCCGCTATGGTTACCAGAAAACTTCCATGGACGAGGTCGCTCGCTCTGCTCAGCTTTCGCGTCAGGGTCTCTACTTGCACTTTGCCACCAAGGAGGAACTCTTTCAGGCCGCCGTCCGGAACGCTCTCGAAAACTCTTCACGCGCCGCCGTGGCTGCTTTGACCAGCGCTTCCCTTCCGCTGGACCAACGACTGGTCCGAGCCTTCGATGAATGGCTCGGCCGATACATCGGAATTATGGGTGGTGACGCCTCCGACTTGATCGAAGCTACCAGCCGCTTGTCGGCCACCCTGCTCACCCAATACGAAGAGGTGTTTTCCGACGCCGTCACCAAAGCCATTCGCTCCTCGCGATTGTTGGCTGCGTACAAATCTTCTGGCATCACAGCTCGGCAAATCACCGATACTCTACTGGCGACAGCGCGCGGCCTGAAACACAGCAGCCAGTCCCGCGAGCAGTTCGTGCGGGGCTTCGCCGTCGCGGTGAAAGTGCTGTGTAACCCCACTCGGGAGCATGCATGACCTACCCAGTTGCGCGTTGCTTGCTGCCTGAGAGGCAGGCCTGACATGAACGTCATTCTCTTTGGCGCTACGGGGATGGTCGGTCAGGGTGTCCTGCGGGAATGCATGCTTGATCCAGAAGTCGAGAGTGTCCTGGCTATTGGGCGCAGCTCGATCGAGCAGCAGCACGAGAAGTTGCACGAGATCGTGCTTAAGACCCTCACTGATCTCTCTTCTGTCGAGAACAGACTCTTCGGCTACGACGCCTGCTTTTTCTGTCTTGGCGTTTCATCCGCCGGCATGAGCGAGGACGACTACAGGCGCGTGACCTACGATCTCAGTTTGTCGGTCGCGGCAACTCTGGCCAGGCTCAATCCCGCCATGACGTTCATCTACGTTTCGGGTGCGGGTACCGACAGCAGTGAGCACGGTCGCATGATGTGGGCACGGATTAAGGGCAAAACCGAAAACGCGCTCCTGGCGATGCCGTTCAAGGCTGCGTACATGTTCCGCCCGGGATACATCCAGCCCATGCACGGCGTCCGAACAAAAACAAAGTGGTACGGCACGGCGTACGCGATAATGGCCCCGCTCTACCCGCTTTTGAGGAGGCTCTTCCCTCGTTATTTGACGACTACCGAGCAATTGGGCCGGGCCATGATTAGCGTAGCCAAAACAAGTGCTACTAAGCACGTGCTTGAAAGCAATGACATCAATGCCATTTCCGCGAAACCTCTATCGGGCACCGATAAAGCAGCCCCAATCTCGAATTTCAACCGCTAAGGACGCCCAGTTTGCGCGCAAGAATTGCCGTATTCGTCGTGATCATTCAGTCGATCCTTTTGCTCGCCCACTGGTTCATTTACCGGACTTGGATCGACTTCCGGGCAGTTGCCGACCCGCCAGGCACTACCGTCCCACAGGCAGCGTTGGCTTTGCTGTCAGTAAGCTTCGTCGCCGCCTCTTTCTTGGCCTTTCGCTATTTCAACGGGTTCGCTCGTGTCTTTTACACGATTGCCGCTGTCTGGCTGGGCATGGTGAACTTCCTCTTTCTCGCGGCCTGCCTCTGTTGGACGCTCGATTTCGGAGCTCGTCTAACTGGTTTGGACGTGGATCTTCCCGCAGTCGCCGGTGTGGTGTTCGGTCTCGCGATCCTCTTGGGCATCTACGCTCTCATCAATGCCCGGTGGGTTCGCGTCAAGCGGATCAAGGTGAAGCTGCCGAACCTTCCTCACACTTGGCGTGGACGGGTAGCCGCGCTGGTTTCCGACGTCCACCTCGGCCACGTCAACGGGGTCGCATTCATGCGGCGAATCGTTGCCAAGCTCACAAGGCTCGGCCCCGACGTAGTCTTCCTTACCGGCGATTTATACGACGGAACCAAAGTCGATGCCAATACCCTCGCGGCGCCCTGGAAAAAGCTCTCCGCGTCGCTTGGGGCATACTTCATCACCGGAAATCATGAGGAGTTTTCCAACCCGGCGAAATATCTCGACGCGGTGAGGCTAGCCGGCGTACGTATTCTCAACAACGAGAAGGTGACTGTCGACGGCCTGCAGGTAGTTGGTGTGCTCCATCACACTTCCGCTAACGCCGATCAATTCCGGTCCGTCCTTGAGCGCGCCGCACTGAAGCGCGAGGAACCCAGCATCCTCCTCTCGCACGCGCCCCACGCCCTTCCGATTCCCGAACAAGCTGGCATCTCGCTCCAACTTTCAGGGCACACTCACGGAGGCCAGTTCTTCCCCTTCACTTGGTTCACCCGACGTATCTTCGGCGAATATACCTACGGCCTAAAACGGTTCGGTAACATGATGGTCTACACCACAACCGGCGCCGGAACCTGGGGCCCGCCGATGCGGCTCGGCACGCAACCCGAGATCGTATTGATTCAGTTCGAGTGAAGAGCGTGTCCCACGATTCGCCGCTCTCCAGAACAAGCGACTCGAACTTCCGGTGTCAGATTGGCTGTACCCTCACTTTATTTTCAGGCAAGAACTATTACTTCTGCCAGTCGCAGTTGTTTCCAGGTTGACTTATTTTTGCCGTAGGACGTCAAAGTCCCGCCGAAATAGTGCGTAGGACGGTCCACCTCCCGCGACTGCGGATTGAGGTTGGGAGCACGGTACAACAAAGCCGAGATAAGTCTCAATGAGACAAGTCCAGAGTGGAGTGAGGACCATGATCAAAAGTAGGAGTGGAAGAATCGCCTTGAGTGCCGGCGTGTCATTGCTAGCAGTCATTTTGGGTAGTGGCGTTGCTATGGCACAAAACTTACAAGGAGTAATCAACGGACGAAGCGGCGCCACCATGACGCTCCAGACTCAAGATTCCGGAAACGTGGTGGTGATCCTCACGCCCTCCACTGAGGTCGACGAAGTTGAGGGGTTGCTCCATGCTCGCAAGAAAGAGATGGGCGTCACCGCTCTGGTGCCGGGTCTCCCGGTGCAGGTGCAGGGGTCTTACAATGCCCAGAACCAGCTAGTGGCGGACACGGTGAAATTTAAAGGCTCCGACCTCAAGGCCGCCGAAGATATGCAGGCCGGCTTAACCCCGACCGAGCAACAAGTTCAGGCAAACCAGCAACAGATCCAGCAGAGCGAACAGCAAATTCAGGCCCAGAAACAGGCGCTTCAGCAACAGCACCAAGAGCTCCAGGCAGAACAGCAGAAGTCCGCTGCAAACGCTGCGGCGATCGCCGCGAACAAGGCAGCAATCGCGGCTGACAACAAGCGTTTCGGCGAACTCGCGGATTACAACATCCTGGGGGAAGTGACGGTTTACTTCGGCAACGGCAGCACCGTGGTTGAATCGCAATACAGCCCACAACTGCTGAAACTAGCGCAGCAGGCCAAGGGCATCACTGCCTACATCATTCAAGTGCAGGGGTATGCCTCGAAGGTGGGCAGCGCCGCATTGAACCAACGGCTGAGCATGGAGCGCGCAGATCACGTGCTCGAGTTTTTGGAACAGCAGGGGAACATTCCATTGACGAATGTACTCGCTCCGGGTGCAATGGGCACGAGCACGCAGGTAGCTCCTGACGCAACCGCAGAAGGTCAAGCCGAGAATCGTCGGGTGGTCGTCAGGATCCTGCAGAACAAGGGCATCGCTGGCACGTAAACGATAAGGCAGACCCGTCGCGAATCCCGAACCCGCCACCGACAGGGTGGTCTGGGTTGGGTTGTGGATTGAAGTTGTCACTCGTAGATGTGTCTGGGTTTGTCGCACTTGGTCCCCGGAAGTCGATGTTCCTCAGCCACGTCGTCGACGGCAAGGAATCTCAAAACCATCAAACGCCCTGCCTTCGTCGGTTGACTTTTTCCAGACGCAGCCTTAGCATCCTCTGACTGAATGACCGTTCTGCAACCCTCGCCTAGAAGTCCGGGGAACGGTTTTCTCGTAGCGGAGCGGTGCTTCCCCTTCTCGAATTCGAGCCAGTTATTTCTTGCAAGCTTTCTCACCCTCTATTTCGAAGTCTTAGTCATTCGCTATCTGACGTCGGAGGTCGGAGTCTTCGCCAATCAAATCAAATCACAGACCTGAGGGTCCTTTGTTTCGTAGGGTCCAGTAAGGCTAGATATTCCTCAACTGAATTGAATTTTGGTCCGCCTCCGCGAGCGTGGTTGGCGCATTGTTTTGCGATCCCCTCGATTCACGACTTTTGAGCCGCCTTGGGCGGCCAGTTGGGCGTTTCAATACCGAACTGCTTGGCGTATGGGGAGGTGCCGAAGCTCCTCTCCTATGGGAGGAGATATGGCCGGGACCTGCGACGAAGCTAGTCGGCCCGCTTGCTGTTGGCTCGCCGGGGCTTCGGCTTGGGCTTGCCCTTGAGATTGAGGGCCACTGCAGCGCGGATGAGATCCTTCAAGACCGCCTCATCGACCTTTTCGCCTTCGTGGATGTCGATGGCGCGCCTGACATTCCCGTCGAGGCTGGAGTTGAATAGACCTGAAGGGTCCTTCAACGCAGCTCCCTTGGCAAATGTTATTTTGACGACGTTTTTGTACGTCTCTCCCGTGCAGACGATGCCGCCGTGGGAGAAGACGGGAGTCCCCGGCGATGTCGGCTTGACCCACTTCAACTCCTCGACGATCTCAGGGTCTGCCTCGTGGATGATGTCGCGCACTTTCGCGAGCGTCTTCCCGCGCCAGTCACCAAGTTCCTTGATCTTCTCGTCGATTGATGCAGAGGTAGATTCCACCGCGACGGGCCTTTTCATGTACAGCTCCAACCCTCGCACCTATTTTAGGTGCGCTCACCGTAACCTGCAACCTCTGCCCGTGGAAGCCTCTTCTGGTTCGATAGCAGTTCGGGAAAATCGTGGCAGCCCGGAATCCCATCCTTTGCAAAAGGCGTAAAGGATGGGCCACCCGCCACGTGACGAGTCTAGAGCGTGAACCCATCTGCGGTTTCTTTGTGCGGCTGGCCGGCTCCCAAGCGGATTTCTGGCCTCAACCCCGAAGCAGGCGTCTCCAATGTCAAGGAGGACGATTTCCGCCCCACTTATTGCTGAAACGCGTCGACGCATCGTGGGGGATAGGCGCGCCATGGCCGAACCCGGCAGCATCGAAAGAAAGACTGGCAACTTTCCGCTGGCTCGCACGACCTTCCTTCAAACTCTCGAAGCCGACGGGATCACCGAGGCCCATGATGTTCATGCACACATCACCCGCGAACAGCATTCGTCCCGGACGCCACAGTAGCGCGACCTGTCCCGCGCAATGCCCAGGAGTATGAATAACTTCAATGCCGCCAGCTATGGGCAGTATTTCCCCAGCGGTCAAACGCTGGTTGATGGCTACCGGCTCCAGTCGCTCGTCGGGATGGTAGAACAGCTTGCACAGCCCTCGCCGCAACAGACCAGGTGCTGCCCTCAGGGGCCGAAAAGGACCTCCACTTTCGGCTATAGGAATATCGAGCGGGTGCATGTAGGTCCTCGCACCGGTTTCCTGCACGATCACAGAGGCGCTCCCGATATGATCCGGGTGGCCGTGAGTGAAAATTAGGTGCTTGAGCTGATCTGGCGAATGGCCAAGCCCGCGGATCGCCCCGAAGACGGCGGCTTCCTTACCTGGGTAACCAGCGTCGATCAGTGTCAACCCGTCGTCGCCCTCGATCAGGAAGGCGTTTGCCTTCCCCATTGGGACGACGTGAACACCTTTGATCACACGCTTCACAGCCATAGGCAGAACCCCTCGCGTGAATGTATCTTCACGCATAGGATGGAGATATTAGGCGGCGGGTGGCCCGCTTTAGAATGTATCTTGTGGACTGTTTGACTGCTTCCTCCGCAAGCCGTTGCAATGGGAACCGTCGACGTGGTCTTCCACTCTGACAGAAATTTGTTCATGCTCGAGTGTTACTGCGAAAGCGATGACTAAGAACCATGAATAATGATGAAGACGCTGTGAACCAAGTACTTACAGACTACTACAAGGCTTTCAGTACACTAACTGTCCAGTCCATTCTGCGCTATTTTCACCAGCCAGCTCTGCTCATCGGGCCGTCAGGGGTGATTGCCCTTCCGACCCCCGAGGCGGTGGTTCCCATCTTCGGCCCGGTCATGGAAAACCTTCTGCAACGGGAATATCGCCGGAGTGAATTGAGCCTACAACAGCTCCGGCTTCTCAGCGCCACATCGGCATTGGCGATGGGCGTGGCCATACGGTACAAGACTGATGGTCAAGAGATGGAACGAGTGAGTGTTACCTACCTGCTGCATAAAGGGGATAGCGGTTGGAAGTTTGCCGTGATGGCGCTACACGATACGGACAGGGTCGCGCCGAGCAATTAGTCGTCGCCGTGGGCACTGCTGTCCGTGTCTGCACCAGATATGTGCGTAGCGCGACGCGCTTCCTCGAAGTGGATTGACCGCTCCCGAACGGCTGGTCTTGCAAATTAATCCGCGCCTTGCTGCCAGGCAATTCGACAAGGATTTTCGAACAGACAGTAAGCAACTCTCTTGCCAGCTCCTGGCTTGAATAGACAATCACTTTCGAGTCCTTTTCGGCACCCTCAGCTACAATCACATTGAGTTCATTCAGCATCGGTCGCTCGGTCAGGCCGCAATGCCCGGCTCGGCCATCCTCCATCATTCGGAGACTCTCATGCCATTGTTCACCGTAACGATGAAAGCGGGCAGAGCGGCTGACGAAAAAAATGCGATCTCTCGTGCCCTACATGACGCAAGCGTCAAGGCAGGATATCCCGACGACGACACGTTCCAACGTTTTTTTTGTCTTGAGCAGGCCGACCTGAAAGTCGATCTCAACTATCCTGGTTTGCCGAAACCCCGAACGGAGAAGATGCTGATGATCGAAGTCCTTGTGTCGTCCGGGACTGACGCCGACAGGAAGACGCGTCTGCTGGCAGCCTTAGTCGAAGCGCTCAACGGTGCCGGCACTGATCCAAACGATATCATGGTGTTCTTCGGAGAGATCGATCGCGCCAGTAGCTCCTTCGGCGGCGGTCGGCTTGCGCCACCGGTCGCAAGCGTCTAATCATGCGACGCACGGGTGGCTCACTCAAGCCCGGTTTCGGCTTGAAGTGGGGATGTTACACGTGGCTGGCCCACCTTTGCGGGTGAAGCTGTGAAAACTTCTGTTTCCAGCGGGGGTTGGGCGGAGGAGATGTAGAGCGAACTCCATCGGGGGTTAATGGAATTAAATTGATGCGGAGAGGTTGGAGATCTCCACGGTACGCTTGCTAGGTGGTAGCGATGTGTGCCTCCCATTTCAGGCATTTTCCGCCGATTGCGTCGAGATCGGCGATCACTTCAGGGGGAATTTGAAGCATCGAAGACTGAAATTCTCGCGAAGATGCTCGATGGAAGACGTCCCCGGGATCACCAGGATATTGGTCGACCGCTGGAGAAGCCAAACGAGCGCAACCTGCATGGGCGTGGCACCGAGACGCGCAGCGACGTCAGACAAGGTAGCCGACTGGAGTGGAGTGAACCCGTCCGAGTGGAAAGAATGGCACGTAGGCGATACTTTCACCAGCAAGATCGGCTACGAGTGCATCATCGGTTCGATGCGCGAGGTTGTAGTGGTTCTGTACGCAGACGATCGGAGCGATCTGTCGGGCTTCCGCGATCTGCGCGGACGTGACGTTGCTCAGGCCGATATGACGCAACAAACCCTTTTGCTGGAGTTGGGCTAGAACTGTGAGCGGGGTCTCGATCGACCCCTCGCGTATACTCGGTGCGCTGTAGCGTGTCTGGAGACACGTCGGTCTCCAGAAAGTAGGCCATCGGATAGCGGCCCGGTCCGAAGAGCAATAAGACGTTTTCGCTATCAGCGATCCAAATGCCGCCGAAGCGCACTCGCATCCGCCGGCGTAAACCTTTCGACGTACAAAAATCTCTTCGGCAGCGGTTCGGGCGCGAGAAATCGGCCGATTGCTCCGGGTGACAACGGACCTTGTTGCCATGACAGTCCTATAACTCCTCCCTTTCGTAGTGAATCCTTAAGCGAAACGACCTTACGCGGCGGTCGTTGAGGTTGCATCCGCGACACTGTGGACCGACGGCACTGATGAGAACAGCGGGATCAGTCCTTCTACTAATGTGGGATGCGTGAGAACGGCATCCCGCATTGCGGTATAGGGCTGTCCCGCGATCATCGCAATCTGCACGACGGACATAATCTCCCCTGCACCAACACCGAAAGCCGTGAAGCCGAGGATCTGATCGTGGTCAGCCTCTACCAGGGCCTTGAGAAATCCTCGCGTTTCCGAAAGTGTGCGAGCACGTAAGTTGATTTTCATCGGCACTTTAAACAGGCGATAGGCAATTCCCTGCACTTTTGCTTCTGCTTCACTGAGGCCGATGCGAGCGAGTTCAGGATCGGTAAACAGACAATAAGGAACTTGCCGGCCAGTCGTCACGCGGTTGCCGCCAGTTATATTGGCATGGACGACACGAAAATCGTCGACACTGATGTGTGTGAACTGCGGGCTACCCGCAACCTCACCGATCGCCCACACGCTAGGCGCAGTGGTCTGCAATCGTTCGTTGACCTTGATGTATCCACGGTCCGTCAATTCGATTCCAGCCAATTCCAATCCAAGCCCCTCGGTATTTGGGGTGCGTCCTGTCGCTACCAGCACATGACTGCCTTCTATCACCGTCTCCGTAGCATTTTGAGTGAGCACGATGCTCACCGACTGGCCCGATTTCCCCGAAACTCGGTTGATCTGCGCATCCAGATGAATGTCAATGTCCTCGTCCTCAAGCAGGTTGCGAAGGGCCTCACAAACATCTAGGTCTTCTTTCTGCATCAATCGCTGGTTGCGATCGATCACTGTCACTTTGCTTCCGAACCGGCGCATCGCCTGCGACAACTCTATTCCGACATAGCCGCCGCCGACCACAAGTAGATGCTCGGGAACGCGGTCAAGTTCGAGTGCCTCAATGTGCGTGAGGGGTTGCGCTTCCGCTAGTCCGGGAATTGGCCCCAAGGTGGCGCGCGTACCGGTACTGACGATCACGTTCGCGCCGCGCAGTTCTCGGGTGGTCCCGTCGGGAAGAGTGACCTCTACGGTTTTTTGAGCTATAAACCGGCCTGCCCCTAGAATGAACTCCGCTCCCGTGTTCCTGTAGTTTTCTAGATACATTTCGTTGAGGCCGCTCACCATCTTGCGTTTGCGTTCGCGGACACCCGACATCTCAATCGTGAAGCCATCGTGAGCAATGCCAAACTCTTTGCTTCGGCGAAAGTAGTCCACAACTTTCGCACTATGGATAATGTTCTTGCTCGGAAGGCACGCAATATTAGGGCAAGAGCCGCCAATATACTTGCGATCGACGACTGCGACCCGCTTGCCTTCGCCAGCAAACGTCCATGCAGCGACGGTTGAGCCCGTGCCGCCACCGAGAATCACCAGATCAAATTCTTCCGGCTGCAACTTCTTAAGAACATAGGCGGATGGAGAGGTCTCGGTACTCTTCATGCTACTTTTCCTTTCTGAGCAACAGGTTCACTCTTGGCTTGCATTGATTTGACGAGATCGGCTGCCGATGCTCCTTCGAGCGACAGTCCGTAGCCAACTTCTCGCACGATGCGTTCTTTCAAGGGCTGCATGAAGTGTACGCGTGTGTTGCGGCACGTCACTTCCGGAGCCTTCAAGTAGAGCTCGGCTAATTCCCGTGCCCGACTGAGCGCCTTACCGTTCGGCACAATTTCTGCAACCACTCCCCATTCATATGCGGTACGCGCCGCTAGCGGCTGTGGATTCAGCAGGAATGCCTCCGCTCGTCCTGCTCCGGCGCGATAACTCCAGGTGGTAAAGATTCCGTCGCCCGGCACAATGCCTCCCGCGAAGTGCGGCACATCGTGGAAGGTCGCACCCTCGGCCGCCACAATCACATTCGCAAGTAGCGCATATTCTGAGTGCACATGAGCGCGTCCCTCGATAGCCGCGATGACCGGCACGCGTATGTTGGCTATGTTTTCTAGAAGCTGAACGCCTTCGTCGTGAACCTGGCCCCAAACGCCGGGATCGGCGACGTTGCCGAAGGATGAAAAATCGATCTCAGGGATGAAGTCCCCCCCTGCTCCGGTGAAAATTACAATCTTGTTCGCCCGGTCTTGCGCGATCCGGTAAAAGGCGTCGACAAACTCCGTATGATCTTGTGCCGTGAAAGTGAATGGCCCGTCGTTGCTGTGAAATTCGGCAACCAGGACACCTTCGGAGTCCCGAGTCAGTTTTAGGCTGCGATATGCAGCTAAGTAGTCATCTTGAAGTCGTTGCATAGGATCTCCTCTCTAAACTTTGTGTTGGGCGTGATGGAAGATGCAGCGTTCGTTGTTAGCGTGGTGAAGTTTAGCGCAATATGGGGCGGCGCCCCGGCGGACTCGAAGAAATACCTCGCCGGCGGCCAGCATGCCCATCGACGGAGCTATGAAATAGATCCAGAGCGCGTGCCAATAGTTCGCGTGAAGTGCTGAGCCGAATGTTCGTGCCGGGTTCGTGCTCATGCCTGAGAGCGGTGCTTCGAAGGTGAAGTAGGTCGCGATCAGTGCGCCCACAAAATACGCCGTGTATGGTGCCAGTCTTTTGTGATTGGTGGCGAACAACACAGTGATCATCAGAAAGAAAGAGATCGCCAATTCGGCCACGAAAGCGACTGCGCTTCCGTACACGCCCGGCACTGTTACCGCATAACGTACCGCATGGTTGCCAAGCGCGCCTCGCAATACATATCTGGCAAGAGCGACACCACCAACGGCGCCTAAGAACTGGGCGATGACATAGAGCCATGCATCCCAAAACTCCACTTTTCCCAGGCGATAAAAAGTGAAGGTGATTGCCGGATTGAAATGACCTCCTGACTGTTTGCCCCAGGGTGAGATCACAATTGCAATCGCCGTCGCACCCATGACCAATCCCATGAGCGCCCTGCGAGTAGCGCCGCTAGAAATAGACTGCCGCACAATCGACGCAGGGTGCTCTAGCAACGTGGCGACCACGCACGCAACGAAGAGATACAATCCCAGTTCACCCACTTCCATCAGATATTCCGGCCAATGGTAACGTAAGCTGGCAATTGCGCTTAATCCATCAGATCGTCGAAGCGCGGTTGAGCGACGCTCTACGCCGATATTCGTCACCGTCATAACCCGGCCTTGTTTGTTTCACAGTCTTTTGGGAAAATACCAACCAGCCTCTTGGCTATCCTTCCTCGAAATAGATCAGCCGCTTGCGGAGCAGCGTGGCTGAGAAACTTTGGAAAAGGTGGCCTCCTGAATTAGCTTCGAGGTCAGCACATCGCGCTCAAGTGGCAACAACGAGGCCCCCTGCGGCCCGAATGACCTCTCCCGTGATCCAGGCTGATTCATCTGACGCTAGGAACACTGCCAGCGGGGCGATATCACTGACGCGACCGAGCCGACCGAGCGGCGTCTTCTCCGCCAGAACGGCGCCGGCCCCACCCTCAAAGGTTCCCGCGGCTACATTGCCTTCGGTTTCTGTATGACCTGGAGCGATGGCGTTGACCCGGATCTTGCGCGGTGCAAGTTCGAGCGCCAATCCCTTTGTCAGTGTTTCGATGGCGCCTTTCGTGGAAGCGTACAGCAGGGCTCCCGCCACGGGATGCGAGCCCACAATGGAGCTGAGGTTGATGATGCTGCCGCCGTCGGCGCCGAATCGCTTGATCGCCTCCTGTACGGTGTGAATCGTCCCGAGAACGTTAATGTTGTAGTGGAGGTGAAAGCTCTCTTCCGTGATCTCCGCGAAGGCGCCGAAGCGGAAGGCTCCGGCGTTGTTGACCAGAACGTCCAGTCTTCCGAACGCAGAATCCACTTCTTTGAACAACCGCTCGACATCTGCTGCCTTGGACACGTCCGCCCCGACCGAGATCGCCTCACCCCCGCTGTCGATGATCGCCTGAGCGAGCCGCTCGGCGCCTTGCCGGTCGGAGGAATAGTTCACGGCCACGCGCGCGCCCGCAGTTCCCAAAGCCGTTGCAATCCCAGCGCCTATGCCTTTGGAGGCGCCCGTCACTATTGCCACTTTCTCAGACAGTCTGCTCATGATTCGCCATTGTTCTTGATCCGACTCCCCGTAACCTCCGAACGTCGATCGCTGTGAATTGCGTCTCGCGCGTATGAAAATCTCGATTTATGCTCCGTATGCTAAAGAGCGTTTCTCGGTACCAATCCAGAATTGATTGAAACCACTACTTTTCCCGACGCCATGAGCGAGGATATGAAATTTTAACACTGCAAAGCTGCACAGATTGTGCATTCTCTTGCTTGAGTTTTACTTCGGCCAAGCTCGAAGAGCGGCGGCAACAACGCACAACAGATCCTTGCGGGTGGACACCGGTGGACGCCTGAACGGTCAAGCCAAAGTTGACCGTCTGCACGAAGTTCGCCAGCGTGTCCAGATCCGCGCTGATGGGCAGGTCGCCTTCGGTAATTGCACGTCGGAAGCGTGCGCGCAACTCCTCGAATCCAGCCACACGCTGCGCCGCGAATTCTTTTCGCAACGGATCATCCCCGCAAGAAAGTGCGCCATGCACCCACATACAAGTTGTCGGCGTACGCGGATCGGTCAACAGATCAACGACCCCGTGGAGCACCCGCTCGACTACGGCGCGGGCGGTCGGCTCTCGGAGCGCCTAAGAAAGATAAACGGACGGCCCCTTAAGATAGCGGCCGAGCACTTTGCGGAAGAGAGATTTCTTGTTGCCAAAAGCAGCGTAAAGACTCGGACGATTGATGCCCATCGCATCTGTGAGATCGGAAAGCGATGTGCCAAGGTAACCCTTCCGCCAAAAAACCTCCATCGCGCGGTCCAACGCTTTCTCTGCGTCGAAAGCGCGGGGACGCCCGAGTGCGGATGTAAGTTTCTCGCGTTTCATACCGATAAGTAAATAAATCATTGACAGGTTTCCTGTCCATGATGTGTAATTCTATACCTAGCGGTACACAATAGCAAATTAACCAACTAAATATCGAAGGAACCAAAGTCATGAGCACCAACGAACTTTCGGGAAAAATCGCTCTAGTCACCGGCGGCAGCAGCGGTATCGGACTCGCCACGGCCAAACGGTTTGTGTCCGAAGGCGCGTATGTCTTCATCACCGGCCGCCGCCAACCCGAACTCGACGCTGCCGTGAAACTGATTGGACGCGACGTTACTGGCATCCGGGGTGACGTCTCCAACCTTGCAGACCTCGACCGTGTCTATGCCACCATTAAAAGCGAGAAGGGTCGCCTCGACATTCTCTTTGCCAACGCCGGAGGCGGTGGCCTCGCGCCTCTTGGTCAGATCACCGAGGAGCATTTCGACAAAACCTTCAATACCAATGTCCGTGGTCTGCTCTTCACCGTGCAGAAGGCACTGCCGCTAATGCCGCCGGGTTCGTCCATCGTCCTCAACGCGTCCACCACCTCGATCAAAGGCACGCAGGCATTAAGTGTTTATAGCGCAACGAAAGCGGCAGTGCGGTCATTCGCACGCAACTGGACGGCTTGACCTCAAGGAACGCAAAATACGCGTCAATGCCGTCAGTCCGGGTGTCGTGCCCACTCCGGGCTATGATTTGATGGGACTGACTAAAGAGCAGGCGAAGAGTTTCGTGGACTTCCAGGTCACCACCATTCCGCTAGGTCGCGTCGGCACAACTGACGAAATCGCCAAGGTGGTTGTGTTTCTCGCTTCTGACGACAGCAGCTTCGTCAACGGCATTGAACTTTTTGCAGACGGCGGCATGGCGCAAATCTGACAGAAAGACAAATCACCGCCCGGTCAACAAGTCAAGAAGAGGACATCTCACACAAAAATGCTGTGCATGCGGCCAAAGGAGACCATCGAGGCGTTGCTAGATTCTTGGATCAAAGATCTTAAACAAGAATACTTCAACAATTGAATCTGTAACATCATGCAGCGGCGAGTAAGTCGACGATGTTCTGGATGGCCTTGTCGGCTTTGTAATAGGCAAGTTCGAGTTTGCTGTCGGGTGCGTGAGCCGGGTCGGGAGTGTGGTGAAAGCGGCTGTTTGCGAGGGGGCCGCAGAGGCGCTTGTGGAAGAACAAGAACAGCAGGGCCACCTGGACGCCTTTGGGAGTGAGCCGGTAGGCATAGCGGGAGCCGTCGCGTTGCAGCAGGCCGTGGCCC
Organism: uncultured Acidobacteriota bacterium; assembly: GCA_963796095.1. Taxonomy (GTDB): domain Bacteria; phylum Acidobacteriota; class Terriglobia; order Terriglobales; family Acidobacteriaceae; genus JABDBE01. Next base: position 177,993 of record CAWCKL010000038.1, on the reverse strand, counting down.
TTGAGTTTGCGCAGATCGTAGCGGAGTTGGTTGAGGCCGTAGGTTTTGGGGGAAAGCTGAAAGGTGGTGAGGACGGCTTGGTGGATCTGTTTCGCGGTCCATCCGCCGACGGTATTGCCGCCATGGAGCAAGACCTCAAGTAAACGGATGATGCGGGTGTCGTGGATCTTGATTCCGGGATAGCGGACCGAGCCGACGGTGAGGGGCAGGGCCAGGCGCTGCAGCAAGGGAAAGTCGACGTGGACATTGAGGCACTGGGCCTGGAAGCCGGCAAAGCGGTCGGTAATGACCTGGAATCGGGTACGCACGGCGTCGAGATGATCGAGGCCTTTCTTCAGACCAAAGTCGCGCAGATTGTTGGAGCAGAGTTCATTGCGCAGGTAGCGGGAGAACTTTTCATACTGTTTGAGAAAGGCGTTCTTCCAGTAGGCGCGGAAGACGTGATGGCCATGCTCGATCTGATCGAGGACGGTGGCCAGCTTTCCCCGTAGCCTCTTGTTCAGCCGGACGCCGAAGATCTCACTAATGCGGTTGGCGGTGAGGCGCCACAAGCCGATCTCACAGCTGCGCTCGAAGATCTTGTGAATGGGAAAGTGGCGCTTAAAAATAAAGTTGCGGCAATACTCAATCTGAGTGATGGCGTAGAAGCGGGACAGGTTCATCTGGCTGCGTTCTTTTTTGGAGAACTTCGGGCCCAACAGGAAGGTCCAGTAATCCAGCTGTTTGCGGATGATCTGCGGGCTCAGCCGATCCGCCGCTGCCTGCAGAGCAGCCACGTCGTCGACGGCGAGAAAGGCGTTGTCGCTCTTATGGAAGCCGATGCGAGATCGATTCAGTTCCTGCTCCATGAAGGAGTGGCCGTTGAGCCAGTAGGTGGCGTGAAAGGGAAAGAAGGAGGCTACGCGCAGCACGATCGGCCCCAGAACCTCATCCCGGATATAGAAGTAGTAGTGCGTGAAACGGCTGCGCTGGTGGGCCAGGATGCGATAGTTCGGATCGGGAGTGGGATATTTCGGGACGCTGATGCGGAAGGTCCGACCCTGTTCCATGCTCTTGAAGATGAAATAGACCCCGTAGGCATTGTTCTTGATCAGACGATGCAGGCGGGGGGACACGTAATCTTCTTTGCGCACTCCCTTTTTCGCCCACTCCACAGGGAGGTGATGGTTGCGGGCGTAGGCTTCCACCCAGTCCCGGTAATCCCCGGTGCGTTGGCTGAGCACTTCTTTGTTCACCACCGGGAGGCCCAGAACCTGACGGACGAAATACACCACCTGCTCGGGTCGAGACAGACCGCTCAAGTAGCCGTGAATGACGATTCGGTCGAAGCAGTGATAGACGAAGGCCAGCAGGTTTCCGAATAACTGCGTGAACTCTTCCATGGTCCCGCACTATACTCGCCAGGAAGCACCGAGGAGAACCGAGAGGAGAGGCCAGAACCATGAAGCGCGGATCGGGAAAGCAATCGGTCGAGGGGAAAGGCTTCCGCTTGGCGGAGGAAGTTCGTTACATCCAGAACAAGGCTGCCGAGCATGATGGGCGGGTGGTTACTCTCGGTCAACTAATCCTGTTTTCCACCGATACCGGAGACGCCTGGTTGCTGGACGTCGCCGATCAACTGGCTGCGCCCCTGGCTCGGGATGGTGATCCGGAGCCGCTTCACCTGGAGGAGACTGACACCAGCTTCGCCATCGGATGGAAGGGAAAGTATCGCATTGAGGGGACTGCCTTCATCTACGCCGATCGTGACTCGGGACGGGTCAGAACCATCCTCGGGTATCCCACGCAGAAGATCGCCCGAGCCGGTTAGTTCGGAAATTTCAAATATGTTTGGCTAGAGTTTCTCTGACATTTCAGACCGATGGCACCCTGTCAATAGATACATGTTTCTCTTGTTGAACGCCCGTTCAATCACGTCGGCGGCCAGATCCAGCCCCCGGATCTGTGCAATCACTTTTTCTGGAAGTAGCGGGCTCTGTCGCGATAGCTAGGATTCTTTCGTACTCTCCGAATCAACACTGAGAGACGTTCGACCGTCAGACTTCCCATTTCCACGAATTCACCCCACGCCGTGATGTGCAATCCTCGCAGCGACGCCTGGTTGATCGAACCCTATGGGGATTGCCACCATGGGCACCCCTTGTACCAGTGGCCTGTCGCGGAGCAAACATTACCAGATTCCGGATCTGGGCACCGAAAGCGGTACTTGCTCAATCAACTGCATTCGAGCATGAACAGCATCGCTGTGCCGCATCCGCGGTAACGAACTCACCGCGACCGGCCACTAGCGCCTCTAGATGTGTTATTTTCGCTCATGCAAGGTGCCACGACCAAAAGGACTGATCCTGCATTCATCGAATTCGCTGGGCAGAACCAATATATCGCCTACGTCCCGACACCGGACGGCCCACTCAAGCAGGCTTCGGTACTGGTCGAACTTAACGATATTTCCCAGCCATTCTGTTCCCGATGAACTTGTGATCACGACCACATTCGGAACGTCGCATGGAGCAACACAACCGATGATTGTTAACTGCACTCGTTTCAGCAGACCGCGCTTCCTCCATTCAATCTTGAGCCATTCCACCGGAACTTCGGGCAAACCACGCTCGACATTGCCGCAACAGCAGCCTCGGCAGATCGTAATTTGCCCGACCACGAGGCGCTTGGTTTTCAGCCGACAATCTCGATCATCGTTCACGGTGTCTGATCCATCCCCACTTCCGGAAGCCACTTAATCCAACAAGCCATACAGATCGTCCACTTGAAACCGTGTTGGTGATCTACCTGACAGCAAAACGACTGCGGCGATCAGAATTCCTATGATCGCCAGAGCGATCAGGACCGCCAACGCCCGCCCCCCTTTCCGACTTTGGATCACATGAGCAAAGCGCATACCCACCGCTCAAGCGCTACCGTCACTCCTGAATCTCATTGCCCGGCTTCGGAACTCCGAGGCAACAATCTCGTGGAATTAAGGATGAATGCCAGCTCTGAGGTCACGTGAATAAAGGCGGCTAGGAGCGGATTCAGGAAACCGAAGGCTGCCATTCCCACTCCCACGCTGTCCACCACGAGCGTCCCTACAAAGTTCTGCATGATGATCCCGCGACAGCGGCGAGCAACCCGCAGAGTCTCGACTAACTTCGAGAGATCGCTTCCGATCAAGATCACATCTGCGCTTTCACGAGCAACATCCGTTCCCGATCCCATAGCGATGCCCACATTCGCCTCTACCAGGGCAGGAGCGTCGTTGATGCCGTCACCGACCATAGCCACACTGCGGCCTTTGCTACGCAGCTCAGTTACCCACTTTGCTTTCTGCTCCGGCAGGAGTCCTCCCACCGCCTCATCCACCCCGAGACCGCGACCTACGGATGAAGTTGCAGCTTGTGTGTCCCCACTCAATAGAACAGTTTTCAAACCCATTTGCCGCATCGCCGCAATCGCCTTCTTGGCTTCCGGCCGCAAAACATCCGCAATTCGGATGCTCCCAAGAACTTGTCCTGAACGAGCGACGTAGACTTCCGATGCCCCGTCCGCACCGTCACCCGGTGTGGGCAAGCCCCTTGTCATGCCGTGCTCCGCGAGGAGTGCCAGACCGCCCACAAGGATCTCGTCGCCTCGATAACTCACCCGGACTCCTCGTCCCGGCGTGTACGAGAATTCATCGGGCTCCACTAGCGGCATCGCGAGTTCGGTCGCACGCGCGACGACGGCTTTCGCAAGAGGATGCTCGGATTTTCGCTCTGCAATGCTGGCCGCGCCAATAATCTGCCTCTCCTCGAAACCGTTGGCTGAAACGACTTCCCGAATCTGCGGCGTACCGAAAGTCAGCGTGCCGGTTTTGTCCAAGAGCACCGTGTCGACCGCAGCCAACGCTTCCAGGTAAAGACCACCTTTAATGATGGCTCCCTGATGCGCCGCTCGGCCGATTGCTCCGAGGATCGCCAGAGGAGTTCCAGCCGCGATGCCGCACGCCCCGGCAACAATTACGACCGAAATTGTTGACCTGACATTGTGAGTAACAGTAAAGGTCAGAATTGCTGCCCCTAGGGCAAAGTACACGAGGTAACCCGCCAGCCGATCCGCAGTTTTCTGAATCGGGGCCCGTGACTTCTCCGCTCGTTCGACGGCTTCAATGATTCTGCCGAAGGTGGTGTCGCGGCCGAGCTTTTGGGCACCGATTTCCAATGCGCCGGATTGGTTGATGGTTCCGGCGTAAACCCTATCTCCGGGTGCTTTCTCAACCGGCATGGCTTCCCCGGTGATTGCCGCTTGTTCCACGAATGAGCGACCGCCCAGCACAATGCCATCTACCGGAATGTGACCGCCCGGTTTTACGATGACCGTGTCGCCCACTTGAACCTGGTCGGACGCTATTTCGATCACCTCATCATTCCGTCGGACTGCGACGGTTCTGGGGAGAAAATCGAGAAGACTCTGGATAGCCCGTCGGCCTCGCCCAACTGTGAGGCCTTCCAACACTTCAGCGGCAAGAACGAAGCCAGTGATGACCAGAGTGGTGAAAAACTCTCCAATCGCCAAAGCCGAGAGCAGGGCGATGGTCATGGAGAGTTCCATGGTCATCTTTCGTTCGAGGATGTTCTCGAAGGCTTCCTTAAAAATTGGATATCCGCCGATCAGCGTAGCTGCGATGCCGATTACACTGATGTGCGGAAACGGCTCCCATAGCCCAAACCAGACGGCAGCGGCAGCCATTGCCACGAAGGCAATGCGGATAAGTTCAGTCCACTCGACGCCGTGCCCGTGCTCTTCGTGCTCGGCACCAAGGTGAGGCTCCTGCGATGCTGGGGAGATCTCGGAAGCGCCGGCCGTAGACTTTTCGATCAAGGGTGAGGAATTCATATCGGCATTTCCTTGTGGTGTTGCTAACGTAGCTATTTCAAGTACGACTTGACCATGTCGATGACTTCATCTGCTGCTACCACCTGCTGGGGAGACGGTTTGTGTTTTCCGTTAAGAACGTGACTCCGGATGTGGCCTTCCAGCAGCTCGGCCATCAAGCTGTTCATGGCGCCTCTGGCTGCACTCATCACTTGCAGAACCTCGGAGCAGTCGCGCTCTTCGTCCAGGGCTCGCACCAGAGCTTCCACCTGCCCTCGGATGCGCTTGGCCCTAAGAAGGAGGTTCTGCTTTTCGTTGACTGTGTGGCTCATGATTTGTTGTCGCTTTCCACTATACCATACCGGGTATGGTACTATTGAGTTTGTTGACTGCGTACCGTGTTGGACGCCAAGCCGAGGTTTGCGTTTGCCTTGTACCTTAAGGTAGAGTCTGGAAAATGTCTCCACGAATTGCGGCTTCGATGGTTCTTCTTACTGCTCTGCTGGCGGGGACTCTCAGCCCCCTAGGGCTTTGCGCTCTCATATGTGCACGGCACTCGCGAGCAGAGGCCCACCGCTGCAGTAAGGAGTCGGACTCCATGCCGGGAATGGCTCACAATCACTCAGCCATGCATCACTCCGTTGTTGGGGACATGACCTTCGTGGTGGAGGCGCGATCGTGCCAGACGGATTGTGCCGCGGCTAAGCGGATCAACATTTCAAGAAAAGTTGTTCCTCAAGTGACCGTGGGCCAGACTGGTGCCGTAATCCTGGACGCAACCCCCAGGTTTTTGGCTCCCCATCTCGAAAGCGTGTGGAGTTTGGACAGTGGCCCGCCCTCCTTTCGCTCTGCATGCCCCGCCTTTTACAGCATTCTTCGGATCTGAGTCTTTCCCTGTCCTTCTAGCCATGGTGGCAAAGGCAGCGACTTAGTGTCGTTTGCGGGCCGTGCATCTCGCTTCGATCCAATGTCCGCTGGGGTTTTTCCGGACATTTAGGGTCCGCATAATTCTTGAAGAGGAAGAACCATGAAGAACAGACGTGATTTCCTTAGAAATACGCTCGGTCTGGGCGCGGGTCTGGCCGCTGCGCCTCGCCTGTTCGCAACCCCGAACGAAAGCGGAACGGGCAGGGACATGAAACACATGAGCCATGCTATCGAGCGCAGCAGCGGTGACGTCGTTTCCGTGGAAACGCCCGACGTTCCGCAACTCCCGTGGCGAATGGAAGGGGGCGCGAAAGAGTTCCACCTGATCGCCGAGCCAGTTAAACAGGAGATTGTTCCTGGACGTGTAATTGACCTCTGGGGTTACAACGGCAGCGCTCCGGGCCCAACGATTCAAGTGAACCAAGGCGATCGCGTTCGCATCATCGTCGACAACCACCTCCCCGAAGCGACATCGATGCACTGGCATGGATTTGAGGTCCCGGTCGAAATGGATGGATCGCCGGGTAGTAGCCAAGACCCCATCCCTCCGGGCGGGCGATTTGTCTACGAATTCACGCTCCACCAGGAAGGAACTTACTTTTACCACTCGCACATGGCGATGCAAGAAATGATGGGCATGATCGGGGCGTTCATCATGCATCCCAGGGAGCTATACAGGCCGAGCGCAGATAAAGACTTCGCCATCATTCTGCAGGAGTACGCCATCCTGCCCAATATAACCGTCCCCAACTCCATGAACATGGAGTTCAACTGGCTCACGCTCAACGGCAAAGCCGGCCCTGCGACGACTCCTTTGATCGTGCGGCACGGGGAGCGCGTGCGAATTCGCTTGATCAACCTTGGCATGGATCATCACCCGATCCACCTTCACGGCCATCAGTTTGTGGTTACTGGCACAGAAGGGGGGCGCCAGCCCGAGTCGACGTGGGGCACAGGAAACACGGTGCTCGTAGGGGTAGCGCAGTCGCGCGACATCGAATTTGTCGCAAACAATCCCGGTGATTGGATGCTGCACTGCCATCTCCCTCACCACATGATGAATCAGATGTCGTCCAATGTCGGCCCTATGACACGGAGGAATGGAATCCCCGCAGGTCTCGACATGGAGCGAGGTATGGGGATGCTGCGGCAAGGAAGCGCCACGTCTGAGGAAAATGGTGCAAGCCTAGGTCGAGGAATGGGTGTCGGTTCCACCTTCGAACAACGGCTGTCAAACTCACCGCTCAAAACCGGGAGTCCGATGCAGCACGAAGGAATGCAAACGGGCAAGCTCGAAGTCAGCAAGGATGCTAATTCCGTGCCCGGCTTTCCGCAGGATGCCTTCATGGAAGGTCCCATGATGGCGATGGATCAGATGGTAGACAAACCCGAAAACTTTGGTCTACGGCGCGGCTGGAGCGGCTTCGTGGCGGGAATGATGACGTTCGTACGCGTGCTGCCTCAAGACAAATACGACCAAATCATGGAGCTTCGGAGGAGACGGGACGGCATTAAGCCAATGAACATGGACATGCCGGGGATGGAGCACAGACATGAATAGCCTGACCACGCCAGTTATGGAATTACGTTTCGAAGCCGTAATGCCGCTTCGTGGTGTAACCCGATTTGTACTCTGCTTCTCTTGTTTCTTGTTTCTGTTTACCGCGCTAGCCCCAGCGCAAACCGCGCTCTCCGAGCAGAAGACGATGACGCTTGAAGAACTGCAACAGATGGCCTTACGAAACAATCCTACGTTCGCGCAATCCGCCGCCAATATCCAGGCGGCCGAGGGCAGGACGAAACAGTCGGGACTCTACCCGAACCCAACCGTCGGCTACCAGGGCGAGCAAATCCGAGGCGGGTCGTTTCACGGTGGCGAGCAAGGTTTCTTCGTCCAGCAGGACATCGTGCTGAGTGGAAAGCTGGGCCTGAATCGAAAGATTTTCGACCATGAGCTCAAACAGGCAGAAACAGAGGCCGAGGAGCAACGAGTGCGCGTAGTCACAAACGTGCGGATCGCGTACATCCAAGCGCTGGCCGCCCAGCAGACGCTGGAGTTACGGCAAAATCTCAGCAGAGTCGCCGACAACGCTGTCGAAACCTCCCATCAGCTCGCGAATGTCGGCCAAGCGGACGCTCCCGACGTGCTCGAATCGGAAGTGGAAGCGCAGCAGGCAGAACTCGCGGTCAGCATGGCCGAACAGAATCAGCAGCGGGTTTGGAAAGCACTATCCGCCGTCGTGGGGAACCCGTCGCTTCCTTTGATGAGGCTCGAAGGAAAACTGGAAGACACCCCGCCAGTCAATGCGGATGAACTGGTGGAGAAAATCGTCACCGACAGTCCGGCCGTAAGAATTGCCGAACTCGGTGTCAAACGAGCGGAAGCAACCTTGGCTCGCGCAAAGCGTGAATCGATTCCCGATCTGCAAATCCGAGGCGGCATTCAACAGAACGGCGAGTTGTTGTCCGAGCCTAGTGGGAGACCAGTCGGATTACAGGGCTTTGCCGATGTGGGGGTGAGAATTCCCATTTTTAACCGCAACCAGGGCAACATTGCCACTGCTAACGCTGATGTAGAGAGGGCAAAGCGTGAAGTGGAGCGCGTGAAGCTCGTTTTGCGAGAACGGGCGGCAAGTGTCGTCCAGAACTACACTTTTTCGCAAACCGCAGTCGATCGGTACAAGAACCAGATGATACCGAGGGCGCAAAAGGCCTACGAACTCTATGCCAAGAAATACCAGGAGATGGCTGCAGCGTACCCGCAGGTTCTCATCGCCCAGAGAACCCTGATGCAGCTAGAGGTTTCCTACATTACTGCCCTGGAGACGTTCGCAACGAGCTCAGTTTCTTTGCGATCGTACTTGCTCACGGACGGTCTCGAAGCTCCTTCGCAACCAGGCGGAATCGACCAACCGGTGCGAGAAGTGAATATCCCATTCCAGATGGGCACAAGCCCGCAGGAAAGGTAGCGCATGAGAAGACGCACTCTCCTTCTATCGATCACCCTTGTAGGCATCGCGGGAACCGGCGCGTTCGGATGGGTGACGATCAGGCGTGGCTTCAGTGCGCGAGATAACTCGTCTGGGATAGAGAAACTGGTTGCGGCGACCGCACGCCAACTGGCTGTTCCGTCCCAATACCGTCAACTTCGCAACCCACTGTCAGATTCGTCTGACCATCTTCGCGCCGGCATGGAACATTTCGCCGATCACTGCGCCACGTGCCACGCAACGATGGAAGTGGCGACACCTCATTCGGCGAAGGTCTCTACCCCAACCACCGGACGTGCGCAAGAAGGAAACACAAAACAAGAGCGATGGAGAGCTCTATTACACGATTGAAAACGGCATTCGGCTAAGTGGAACGCCAGCATTCGGCGAAGAACATGCCAAAGCTGGCGATTTGGAGACGTGGAACCTTGTGCTTTTCATCCGCCATCTGCCAGAGCAGACTGCGGAGGAACTCAAGCAGATGGAACGGATGGAACTACTAACTCCCAAGACTGAAAAGGAGCCCCTGGAAGAAGACAAGCAACAAAACTTTCTGCATGGAGGTAGTACGAAATCCTCCAAGCCTAATTCACACAATCACTTAAAAGGAGAGACAACATGATGCGCACCATTGTTGCCTTGCTTTGCATGGCCGTGATGTCTACCCCCGGTTTTGCTCACGGGAATGAACAGCACGTGATGGGAACAGCGATCAAGGTATCGCAGGAGTCCGTCACCGTTGCAACCAACACAAAGGCTACCGTCGAAGTGATGGTCAGTTCCGACACGAAGTTTAGCAAGAACGATGCATCGGCAACGCCAAGCGACCTGCATGTCGGGGACAGCGTGGTCATCCACGCCATGCCCATGAAAGATGGAAAGCTGATGGCCCACACAGTTCAGGTTGGTGTTGCTAAGGCTTCCGCGAACTCTCATTGACCGAACTTAAACTTATTGCTGCCGTCTGGATGGACCACATACTGTGGTTGCGCGGAAGGGCCGGAAAGCTATTAGAAGTGAATCCTACGACTGCGGAAATCCTTCCCGAGACGATGCTTCCTGTGACACCACTGACATCCGACTGTGATTTCTTCACCAGGCAATGCGGGGCAAGGGCGGGTAGCTTGTTTATGAAGAATCTCTAGCCGCCGGAGCGGAGCAAAGGCCCGCACAGCGTAGCGGAGCGGAGGCGGCGTTCTCCATCCGACCTTCTCAATCGGGGCGCTCTTTCATAATGCATTGACTCAGTTTGGAACCGAACCAACCCACCTGTGAAAGCATCCTATTCTGCTGGTTGTCCCCTGCCGGAGGGGACCGCCTTTCGTGGCCGGGACTGCCCGCGCGCGGTGTAAGGCGGTCCTTGGTTTTAGTTTTTGACATAACGTCTCACTTTCTTTTTCCGCAGCAATGCTTTGTATTCGGCGTCCAGTCGCGTGATCTCGATCTGAATTCTGTTCCGCTCCGACAGCCTCGCCCGTTTCAATTGCCGGTGTAGCTTTCCCAACAGTCCCTGAATTGTTTTCTTTCTTCGGTACACCTTGATGTACAATCTCCAGTCTTCAGGGTTTCTCTGTAGGGCAGACCGTTTGCTGCAGCGCCGCATGCAGTGGCGTTGATCATTACGGCTTGCTATGAACCATCTTTCACAGACCAAGCAACGCCGCACGTGCCCGATGTTTCGGTCCTCCACGCAATCTCGCAGCAGGTACCCGAAATAGTGTCCGCTCCCGAAGCGTAAGGGATTTTTCAGCGCAAGCGGAACAGTAGGCGAACCCCAGCGCGTAAGCTTTACAATTTTCTCAATCCCCCATCCATACTTAGCCAACCGCCGGTTCGCGGTCCGCACCAACGCACCCACCTTTTTATCCACCGCCCACCAGCACCACAAGCCTTTATTCCGGTCTGCGTCTGCGCGTTCCACAGTTTCGCGGACAATGCATCGCTTCTTTGCAATGACTCGGTCCAAAATTCCTTGCAGCTCTGCCAGTTGCTCTAGCAATTCCACAGCGGCCTGTGCGTCCACGCCCTCGTAGTTTAGAAACTCGGCCAGCCTCTCGCCGCGCACCAGCATCGCATTTCGTAAAGTCTTTTGCAATCGATTCATGCCATTACCATAACACGTCGAAACCACCTCCGTAAAGTCGCACCGCCAGAGACTCCGGCTCCAATTGGACCGCCGCAGTGGACATCGTCAACCCTCTTTCGACCAGGCCACTTCCGACAGAGAAAAATCTCTGACGTGAGTGCCCTTCCCTCGAATATTTCTCTTCTGAATACGCTGTTGCAATGCACGCACCATGTACGTGAATCAAGGCATAGGGACCGGAATTCGAATGAGCACGGTTGTCTTCTTCCGTTCTGGGAACGAGTTGCTCATTTCTTCTTCTATGCTTGTGAGATATTGATCTGCACCTTCACGTTGCAAGATTATGACCATTCTCCAGAGGTCGCAGCGAATTGTGTGGAAAAACTGTTTAAAAGATTTATCGTGCTTCTTTCTAGCGAAATTAATCGCCATTTATTATCAAGTTGACAATCTGTACCCAGAAGGAAGCGGCTTGCATCTAGGTAATATAGATTATGTTAATACTCTACAAGTTGGTGCTGCGTCTAACAGGGGAGGTGGGCAACGATGGAGCGAGCCCTGTACGTTCGGGAAGAAGTGGGGTTGACAGATGGGTTATTCGAAAAGAGATAAGGCAGAGACACACAGTCGGATCGTAGGCGTTGCGGCCAAGAGGTTTCGCGAACTCGGTCTCGAAGGCATCGGCGTTGCCGATGTGATGAAGGAGGCCGGTGTTACTGTCGGTGGTTTTTACAAACATTTCGATTCGCGCGATGAACTAGTCGTTGAGGCGCTGGCAACCGCATTTCAAGACCTCGACCGCTGGGAGGAGCACACTGACACGCTAACGAAACTTCTGGAGAACTATTTGTCCGAAGAACACCGGGATATTCCGGGAACAGGCTGTGCTTTGGGCGCTTTGCTCGGTGACATGTCTCGGGGGAGTCGATCGGCGAAAGCGGTGTATACAGCACGACTCAAGCGCACCTTGGCATACTCGACGGGCCTGGTTCCACCGAATGGAACCTCTGATCGGCGCGCCCGTGCCATTCTCATGATTAGTGCAATGCTAGGAGCGATCAACCTCTCTCGTGCCGTGTCGGACCCAAACCTTTCACGAGAGATTCTCCAACAGACTCGCGATCAGTTAATCACTTTGAACAAAGCCGCGAAGACCGCCTGAGACGGCTGATGCTCTCGGACGAGCGTCCTGTGTACCGAACCTGCCGAGCGGAGTGGCACTCGATCATGACGCCTTCGACCACTGCGCATACCGCCTGGACACTACCGGCCGTAGCCGATTGCCCGGTCGGCAGTATTATCACCGATTTTCAGCAGTTCACGCCACGAGGTTGGTCCTTCGCTGCCTGCGGCATAGTTGGGGAACTCCGGCGCCGGTAGATGCGCCCACGCTTCTTCAATCGGCGTAATGATGCGCCACTCCGCCTCTACTTCGTCTCGGCGCGTAAATAGCGTTGCATCGCCACGCATCGAGTCAAGCAACAGAGTTTCGTACGCAACCGGTCCCTTCGACCCAAAGCTCGCTTGGTAAGAGAAGTTGGCCTGAACGGTCACTGTACGCACCTGCGTTCCGGGTCGCTTCGCGTCGAATGCGATTGAGATTCCTTCGTCCGGCTGAATGCTTATGGTTATGACATTAGGTTCAATCACCGACGACGTGCTCGCGAACAAAGCCTGTGGGGTTGGTTTGAGATGCAGGCGAATCTCCGTCAGATTTCGCGCAAGACGCTTCCCAGTCCGGATGTAGAAAGGAACTCCAGCCCAACGCCAGTTCTCGATCTGAAACCTTACTGCTGCGTAGGTTTCGGTTGTGGAGTGGGTATTCACTCCCGGCTCTTGCCGATAGCCCGGTACCTGCTTTCCATCAAGCACGCCGGGACTATACTGCCCTCGAACGGTGAATCGTGCTACATCCTCGACACTCATCGGCCAAATGGATCGAAATACCTGCACCTTCTGTTCACGCACCGAATCCGCATCAAATGCTACCGGCGGCTCCATCGCAGTCAGCGCCAGCAACTGAAGTAGATGGTTCGCCACCATATCGCGTAGGGCGCCCGTCTCTTCGTAAAACGCCGCGCGGTTTTCGACCCCCACCGTTTCAGCCGCGGTGATCTCCACATAGTCGATATAGTTCCTGTTCCAGACCGGTTCGAATAGCGAGTTGCTGAAGCGGAAGACTAGTCTAGTGTCCCTTAAATAGATAGACGTATTATTCTTCACCTTTGCGGCGGCGCCGAGGTTGGGTGCTCCCCGGTTCAATCGATTCCAACTTCGCGCGCGCCCGGTCAATTTTCTTCAGGATGTCCTCCAGTTGTGCCGTCCACACGAAAGGCCGCGGATTCTCATTCCATGCCTCCAGAAACGCCTCGATGGCCTCAACCAGATCCGGCACGCTGAAAAAGGCCTCCCGCCGTACGGCCTTTTCCGTTAGCTCCCGAAACCAGCGCTCCACCAGATTCAGCCAACTGGAACTGGTAGGAATGAAGTGCGGCACAAAGCGGCGATGGCGTTTCAGCCAGCTTTTGACTTCCGGGGTTTTGTGCGTCCCGTAGTTGTCCAGTATCAGGTGCAGTTCCCGATCTCCGGGAAACTCTCGGTCCAGCTGGCGCAAGAACTTCAGGAATTCTTGATGGCGGTGCCGGCTGTGACACTGCCCCATGACTTTGCCGTCCAATAAGCTCAGCGCCGCGAACAAGGTCGTCGTTCCGTTGCGCTTATAGTCATGCGTCATCGTGCCGCACCGCCCTTTCTTCAACGGCAGGCCCGGCTGGGTTCGGTCCAAGGCTTGAATCTGGCTCTTTTCATCCACGCACAACACGATCGCCTTATCCGGCGGGTTCAAATACAAACCCACCACATCGGTCAGCTTCTCTATAAACTTGGGATCGCGCGACAATTTGAAAGTCCGGCTCAGGTGCGGTTTGAGGTTGTGTAAGTTCCAAAGCCGGTTCACCGTGTTCTTGCTCATCCCCTGGGCTTGGGCCATCGTCCGGCAGCTCCAGTGCGTCATGCCTTTGGGTTTGGTTTTCAGAGTCGCGGCAATCAGCGCGTCGCGCTTTTCCTGGCTATATCGGGGTTTGCGTCCCCGTCCGGGTTGAATCTCCCACACCGAACCGATCCCGGCGGTTCGCACCCGCTGGCGCCACAAGGCGGCGGTATGTCGGTTGACCCCATAGCGGGAGGCTATTTCCAGATCCTGCTTGCCGGCGGCAGCGGCCAAGGCCAAGCGGCAGCGCAAGGCCACCTGCTGAGGCGTACTGGGGGCCGCTTCCCAGCGAACCAACTGCGCTAGATCGTCTGCGGATAAGCTTACGACCGGGCTGATTCTAGCCATGCTTAGGTTCATACCACAACAGCCCACATACGTCTAGTCATTAATGGGACACTAGACTAGGATGTTCTGCACTGTTTCTTTGCCAAGATAGTGGTCAATCCGGTAAACCGATTTCTCGTCGAATACACCTCGCACGACGTCATTCAACGCAACGGCCGATTCCGAGTCCCGCCCGAAGGGCTTTTCCAGAACAATTCGCGTCCACCCATGGTCGCGGCGGTTCAGTCCAACCGCTCCCAAACCTTCAATGATGGGTCCCGCTACCGACGCGGGCGTAGACACGTAGAACAAATGGTTTGGGCTCGAACCATTCTTCTCCATCTCCTCCAAGCGAACGCGCAACCGCGGATAGAACTTCGGATCGTTGATGTCACCTACGATGTAGTTCAGCCGCGTTTCAAAGTCTATCCATCCCGACCCGCTGAAGTCGCGTGTGTCTTTCGACTTGGCGGCTGCCTCCCCTGTCTTCTTGCGAAACTCCTCAGAACTCATCGACGTGCGGCCGATTCCGAGAACTTCGAACTCGGGGTTCATGCAGCCTTCACATGCGAGGTTGTACAGACCGGGGATCAGCTTCCGGTTCGTCAGATCGCCCGAGGCTCCAAAAATAACCAGAACACACGAATCTCCGGTGGGCAATGGGTGGTGCGACAACTTCTCGACGGGACTGGCTTGGATAATCGCAGACATATATCTTCTCTTCTCTATAGATGTTCTCGATGTGGATTTCGAAGCGTAATTAGGATGATGCGCATATCGCGGAGTCTGGTGAGCTGTCGCCTATCCACCGATAGACATCTCGGTTCGGTATGTTGAAGATTCCATTGCGCGCTTTGTCTTCACCTAGAGCCCACAAAGTCGCGCGGCCGAACAGTTCTGCGTCGGTTGTCTCCTGGCCTCCTTTGTGCCAGGAGAGCGCAAGGGCAACCCGAGTGCGGAGTCATCGCAGCGTAGGTCGCGAGACTGGCAACCAGGTTCATTGGCGAGTTTAGGCTTGATTCCATGACCATATGAGGACGCAAGACCGTCCAGCCAGCTCCGTTCTTGGCGGCCCATTCAGCCACAATGTCTTCTTGCTGGTGGTAGTGGATCGGCGCTACGAGACGTGCCTCTGTCTCCTTTGCTGGAGCATTGAACGCCCCAAGACTGAAGCCGTACGACTTGGCGCCGCCGGCAAGCGTGATGCGCTGAAGAGGCACATTGGGCGCGGCGAGAGCGTCGAGCGTATTTTTCAACATTCTGGCATTTTCAACATTCCGGCATTTGGCTCAACAGTTTCAGCACCGTGGGTTTCTCGACATAGGCAGCGAACACCAGATCAGCCACCTTATCAAGAGATGAAAAGGCCTTCGTCGTGCCCTCTCGGTCCATCAGATCGAGGCTGATGTGAGGGGCGGCCAGCGACGCCCGGTAGGTTGGCGCGGGGCGGCGCGCAGCTGTGGTGATCCCCATTTGGGTTCTCTGCGACGGCGTCGATGACACCTGTCCAAAAACGCCATAGGGTCCAAGAAGCAGGATCTGGCGTTCGGTGACAGGTGTTTCAGAAATAGCGGACATGACAATTCTCCCTTTCAAAGCCGGACACTCCCTTTGCCCCAGTAACGACCACAGTGCACTGCGCACTCTGCTGGACGGTTATTTTCACGTCTCGTCGACCATTAGATTCTTGGATCAAAGATCTTAAACAAGAATACTTCAACAATTGAATCTGTAACATCATGCAGCGGCGAGTAAGTCGACGATGTTCTGGATGGCCTTGTCGGCTTTGTAATAGGCAAGTTCGAGTTTGCTGTCGGGTGCGTGAGCCGGGTCGGGAGTGTGGTGAAAGCGGCTGTTTGCGAGGGGGCCGCAGAGGCGCTTGTGGAAGAACAAGAACAGCAGGGCCACCTGGACGCCTTTGGGAGTGAGCCGGTAGGCATAGCGGGAGCCGTCGCGTTGCAGCAGGCCGTGGCCCTTGAGTTTGCGCAGATCGTAGCGGAGTTGGTTGAGGCCGTAGGTTTTGGGGGAAAGCTGAAAGGTGGTGAGGACGGCTTGGTGGATCTGTTTCGCGGTCCATCCGCCGACGGTATTGCCGCCATGGAGCAAGACCTCAAGTAAACGGATGATGCGGGTGTCGTGGATCTTGATTCCGGGATAGCGGACCGAGCCGACGGTGAGGGGCAGGGCCAGGCGCTGCAGCAAGGGAAAGTCGACGTGGACATTGAGGCACTGGGCCTGGAAGCCGGCAAAGCGGTCGGTAATGACCTGGAATCGGGTACGCACGGCGTCGAGATGATCGAGGCCTTTCTTCAGACCAAAGTCGCGCAGATTGTTGGAGCAGAGTTCATTGCGCAGGTAGCGGGAGAACTTTTCATACTGTTTGAGAAAGGCGTTCTTCCAGTAGGCGCGGAAGACGTGATGGCCATGCTCGATCTGATCGAGGACGGTGGCCAGCTTTCCCCGTAGCCTCTTGTTCAGCCGGACGCCGAAGATCTCACTAATGCGGTTGGCGGTGAGGCGCCACAAGCCGATCTCACAGCTGCGCTCGAAGATCTTGTGAATGGGAAAGTGGCGCTTAAAAATAAAGTTGCGGCAATACTCAATCTGAGTGATGGCGTAGAAGCGGGACAGGTTCATCTGGCTGCGTTCTTTTTTGGAGAACTTCGGGCCCAACAGGAAGGTCCAGTAATCCAGCTGTTTGCGGATGATCTGCGGGCTCAGCCGATCCGCCGCTGCCTGCAGAGCAGCCACGTCGTCGACGGCGAGAAAGGCGTTGTCGCTCTTATGGAAGCCGATGCGAGATCGATTCAGTTCCTGCTCCATGAAGGAGTGGCCGTTGAGCCAGTAGGTGGCGTGAAAGGGAAAGAAGGAGGCTACGCGCAGCACGATCGGCCCCAGAACCTCATCCCGGATATAGAAGTAGTAGTGCGTGAAACGGCTGCGCTGGTGGGCCAGGATGCGATAGTTCGGATCGGGAGTGGGATATTTCGGGACGCTGATGCGGAAGGTCCGACCCTGTTCCATGCTCTTGAAGATGAAATAGACCCCGTAGGCATTGTTCTTGATCAGACGATGCAGGCGGGGGGACACGTAATCTTCTTTGCGCACTCCCTTTTCCGCCCACTCAACAGGGAGGTGATGGTTGCGGGCGTAGGCTTCCACCCAGTCCCGGTAATCCCCGGTGCGTTGGCTGAGCACTTCTTTGTTCACCACCGGGAGGCCCAGAACCTGACGGACGAAATACACCACCTGCTCGGGTCGAGACAGACCGCTCAAGTAGCCGTGAATGACGATTCGGTCGAAGCAGTGATAGACGAAGGCCAGCAGGTTTCCGAATAACTGCGTGAACTCTTCCATGGTCCCGCACTATACTCGCCAGGAAGCACCGAGGAGAACCGAGAGGAGAGGCCAGAACCATGAAGCGCGGATCGGGAAAGCAATCGGTCGAGGGGAAAGGCTTCCGCTTGGCGGAGGAAGTTCGTTACATCCAGAACAAGGCTGCCGAGCATGATGGGCGGGTGGTTACTCTCGGTCAACTAATCCTGTTTTCCACCGATACCGGAGACGCCTGGTTGCTGGACGTCGCCGATCAACTGGCTGCGCCCCTGGCTCGGGATGGTGATCCGGAGCCGCTTCACCTGGAGGAGACTGACACCAGCTTCGCCATCGGATGGAAGGGAAAGTATCGCATTGAGGGGACTGCCTTCATCTACGCCGATCGTGACTCGGGACGGGTCAGAACCATCCTCGGGTATCCCACGCAGAAGATCGCCCGAGCCGGTTAGTTCGGAAATTTCAAATATGTTTGGCTAGTCTTTCCCTTTCACTTCGGAAATTTGTTCCCGAACCTGGGCTGCTTGCTTATCGACTGTTCTTCCGTCGCTTCATCCTGAATGACGTCCCAATGCTCGACAAGGAGTCTGTTTTGAATGCGCACAATATCTGCGGCAATCCAATTCACAGAAGCACCGAAACCGCTAGATCGCCCGTGCACGATCACGAGGTCCCCCTCAGCCACGATCGTTCCCGGTTCGTACTTCAACGTTGGCGGAAGGCTCTTGATGAGATTGAAAAGACGCTCACGACCGGGTGCGATATGGGCGCTGTACTGAATGTATCCCGGCGACCAGAATCGTTCGGCGGTCGCATAATCGCGCTTGTTGAAGAGTGTGTCGAGCGCTACCAAGACGAGGGCCTTGTTTTGTTCGGGTATAGTCGGCATACCGATTCCTTTCTCTCACTCGGAGCTTGGAACGAACTCATGACGGAATATCCATGCTGTTTGAACGTGACCAAGCCGACCTGCCGAGCAACACCCAAACATGCTTTTAGGAGATCACTTCGATTGCATCAACCCGTGAGGGATAAAACGCCAGGTACTCCTTAATACTGGCGACTGCCTCATAAAATTTTTCGTACGTCCAAACGGCGTATTCCGAATTCGATCCGCCGATGGGAATGCTGTAGTACGTACAATCACCCTTGTACGGACAATAGGTGTAATGCTTGGTCCGAACCAGCAACGACATGTCCGCATCGTCGCGCGGCAAGTAGTAAACCGGCGGATATCCCTTCTCCTCCAGTCGAAGCGCTTGCGTCGATTCAGCAACTATGCTGCCGGCGACCGTCACACGCACCCTGCCCTCAGCCGGAGAAATCTTGATGGGATGGTCAGGCCCAGGAATTCTGATCTCCTTGCCTTTGCTCGTCTTAGTCTCCATTGCGCTCCTCACGGTACTAGTTACAGCTTCGACCCGCCATCGACGGGAATACTGGCACCGGTGATCCAGCGTGCCTTGTCCGAGGCTAAGAACGCGACTACATCTGCCACGTCCTCCGGCTTGCCGATTCGCTTTAGTGCTTGCATCCCAAGAGTGGCCTCGCGCCCTGCTTCAGTCTTCGTAAAATTCGACATATCCGTATCGATCACACCGGGCGCGACTGCATTGACGCGAATACCTTGCGGCCCAAGAATGGCAGCCCAGTTCTTGACCAAAGTCTCTAATGCTCCTTTGGTCGAGGCGTAGGCAAGGATCGAGGGGTTGTCCACGCCGGGCTTGCCAACTACGGCGTGGGACCCGATCGAAGAGATCACAATGATGTTCGAGCCTTCGCCGAGGACGGGCAGGAGTCGCTGCACCAAGAAGAACGAACTTCGGACGTTTGTCGCAAAGAGGTTGTCAAAATCCCCTACCGTATAGTCCGCGAGGCGTGCCGCCTTGCTGATTCCGGCGTTGAGCACAAGCACATCTAATCGATCACCGACGAGGGAGCGCACCTGTTTGGCCAGCAGCGCAGCGCCGTTCGGAGTTCCTAGATCCGCCGAGATTGCATTTGCGAGTCCGCCTTTCGTTTCGATCTCGGAGACAACAGATTCCGCTTCCCGCGCGGAGTGACCGTGGTGAACCAGGACGTGCGCACCGGCCCTAGCAAGCGCCGCTGCCGTCGCGCGGCCAATTCCTCTTGATGCGCCCGTCACAAGCGCCGTTTTGTTGTGCTGAACCATTCTCCCCTCCGACCGGGGTTACTTACGAGAGTCCCATCTGGATGCCGAGCTTGAATCACCCCGCGAGCATCCCTCCATCCCCCGCCAGGGATGCACCGATGATGTAAGAGGCCTTGTCAGACCCAATGAACACGATGGCATTTGCAATCTTTTCCTGCGTTCCCGTGCGCCTGGTAGGAATGTGTGCCTCGAGGAAATCTGCTTTGTTTTCCTTCGTTTGCGCAAAGCGGTTGAACATCCCTGTTTCCGTCGGACCAGGGCCAATGATGTTGACACGAACGCCCGTGCCGGCGAGTTTGATGGCCGCAGACTTCGTGATGCCTTCCATAGCTTGCTTGCTGCCGACATACACTGCTGCGGTCGGGCCGCCGACCTTGCCGTACGAAGATGAAATGTTGACGATGCTGCCTTTGCCTTCCCGAAGCATGGCCCGAATCTCGTACTTCATGCACAGAAGCACACCAAGCACATTCGTGTCGAAAATAGCTTGACAGCTCTCCGGGGTTACGTCGGCAGCCGAACCGGGAGTGCCGACGGTGCCAGCGTTATTGACGGCAATGTCGAGCCCACCGAAACGAGCGATGATCTTGTCGACGAGGTTCTTGACTTCCTCTTCATGCCGCACGTCGGTGCGCACAAATTCGGCTTCAGTGCCGAGGTTGCGCAGTTCAGTGACTAGCTTCCGACCTTCATCGTCGTGTCGACCGAAAACAACGACCCACGCTCCTTCACGCGCGAAGGCCACGGCCGTAGCGCGACCGATGCCGGTCAGTACGCCAGTGATTGGAACAACTGGTGAACTCATAGTTACTGCCTCCTTGATCGGGACCCATGCAGGTCAGGCATGACTGACACCAGCGCTGTTCTTGTGATAGCTCAGATCACCTACTTAGATCGTGAAAGAAGCTATTAGTAGCGCGGTTGGAGCATACTTTGTTACGCTAACATCGATGCTTCCCAAGCATGGGAGTGGGAATGGAATTACGACATCTTCGTTACTTCGTTGCGGTTGCCGACGCGGGAAACCTGACGGTGGCCGCACAGCGAATGCTGCACACATCGCAACCCTCGTTGAGTCGGCAGATTCGAGATCTTGAGAACGAGGTCGGTGCCCAACTCTTGACGCGAAGAGCTCGCGGTATCGAGCTGACGCCAGCGGGTCGAGCCTTTCTCGATCACGCCCGCGCGGTGCTATTGCAGGTTGAAGCGGCAGCCGTAGCTGCACACCGGGTCGCTCATCCCAGCAAGCCATGCTTCACCATGGGCTTTCTGACCGGCCACGAATTGACGTGGATGCCCGAAGCGTTGCAGATCTTGCGCGACGAGCTACCTAACATCGACGTAATGATATCGAGTCAATACTCGCCTCTGCTTGCGGATGGGCTTTCGAAGGGAAAAATTGATGCGGCCTTTCTTCGACGGGAACGAGGGGCGCCAGACCTGGCATTCCGCCTTCTCGTCAAGGAGCCCTTGGTGGTGGTCTTGCCTGGTAACCACCGTCTCGCTGCGCTCAAGGACATCAGTCCTAAGGATCTAGCCAAACATATTTGAAATTTCCGAACTAACCGGCTCGGGCGATCTTCTGCGTGGGATACCCGAGGATGGTTCTGACCCGTCCCGAGTCACGATCGGCGTAGATGAAGGCAGTCCCCTCAATGCGATACTTTCCCTTCCATCCGATGGCGAAGCTGGTGTCAGTCTCCTCCAGGTGAAGCGGCTCCGGATCACCATCCCGAGCCAGGGGCGCAGCCAGTTGATCGGCGACGTCCAGCAACCAGGCGTCTCCGGTATCGGTGGAAAACAGGATTAGTTGACCGAGAGTAACCACCCGCCCATCATGCTCGGCAGCCTTGTTCTGGATGTAACGAACTTCCTCCGCCAAGCGGAAGCCTTTCCCCTCGACCGATTGCTTTCCCGATCCGCGCTTCATGGTTCTGGCCTCTCCTCTCGGTTCTCCTCGGTGCTTCCTGGCGAGTATAGTGCGGGACCATGGAAGAGTTCACGCAGTTATTCGGAAACCTGCTGGCCTTCGTCTATCACTGCTTCGACCGAATCGTCATTCACGGCTACTTGAGCGGTCTGTCTCGACCCGAGCAGGTGGTGTATTTCGTCCGTCAGGTTCTGGGCCTCCCGGTGGTGAACAAAGAAGTGCTCAGCCAACGCACCGGGGATTACCGGGACTGGGTGGAAGCCTACGCCCGCAACCATCACCTCCCTGTTGAGTGGGCGGAAAAGGGAGTGCGCAAAGAAGATTACGTGTCCCCCCGCCTGCATCGTCTGATCAAGAACAATGTCTACGGGGTCTATTTCATCTTCAAGAGCATGGAACAGGGTCGGACCTTCCGCATCAGCGTCCCGAAATATCCCACTCCCGATCCGAACTATCGCATCCTGGCCCACCAGCGCAGCCGTTTCACGCACTACTACTTCTATATCCGGGATGAGGTTCTGGGGCCGATCGTGCTGCGCGTAGCCTCCTTCTTTCCCTTTCACGCCACCTACTGGCTCAACGGCCACTCCTTCATGGAGCAGGAACTGAATCGATCTCGCATCGGCTTCCATAAGAGCGACAACGCCTTTCTCGCCGTCGACGACGTGGCTGCTCTGCAGGCAGCGGCGGATCGGCTGAGCCCGCAGATCATCCGCAAACAGCTGGATTACTGGACCTTCCTGTTGGGCCCGAAGTTCTCCAAAAAAGAACGCAGCCAGATGAACCTGTCCCGCTTCTACGCCATCACTCAGATTGAGTATTGCCGCAACTTTATTTTTAAGCGCCACTTTCCCATTCACAAGATCTTCGAGCGCAGCTGTGAGATCGGCTTGTGGCGCCTCACCGCCAACCGCATTAGTGAGATCTTCGGCGTCCGGCTGAACAAGAGGCTACGGGGAAAGCTGGCCACCGTCCTCGATCAGATCGAGCATGGCCATCACGTCTTCCGCGCCTACTGGAAGAACGCCTTTCTCAAACAGTATGAAAAGTTCTCCCGCTACCTGCGCAATGAACTCTGCTCCAACAATCTGCGCGACTTTGGTCTGAAGAAAGGCCTCGATCATCTCGACGCCGTGCGTACCCGATTCCAGGTCATTACCGACCGCTTTGCCGGCTTCCAGGCCCAGTGCCTCAATGTCCACGTCGACTTTCCCTTGCTGCAGCGCCTGGCCCTGCCCCTCACCGTCGGCTCGGTCCGCTATCCCGGAATCAAGATCCACGACACCCGCATCATCCGTTTACTTGAGGTCTTGCTCCATGGCGGCAATACCGTCGGCGGATGGACCGCGAAACAGATCCACCAAGCCGTCCTCACCACCTTTCAGCTTTCCCCCAAAACCTACGGCCTCAACCAACTCCGCTACGATCTGCGCAAACTCAAGGGCCACGGCCTGCTGCAACGCGACGGCTCCCGCTATGCCTACCGGCTCACTCCCAAAGGCGTCCAGGTGGCCCTGCTGTTCTTGTTCTTCCACAAGCGCCTCTGCGGCCCCCTCGCAAACAGCCGCTTTCACCACACTCCCGACCCGGCTCACGCACCCGACAGCAAACTCGAACTTGCCTATTACAAAGCCGACAAGGCCATCCAGAACATCGTCGACTTACTCGCCGCTGCATGATGTTACAGATTCAATTGTTGAAGTATTCTTGTTTAAGATCTTTGATCCAAGAATCTAATCGCGAGACATTCGTGATCGTGTCGCAGACGGCACCTGTGCTGCGCGGGGTGATCGACAATTACTTGAAGCGGTCCGGAATCAAAATCACGCCAGCTCACGAGGCGGACCATGTCACCATGGGAATTTCCTTGATAATGTCGACGCGTGGTGTAGGTCTGTTACCTGCTTACGCACAGAACTTTCTTCCCGCGTCTGTAACGAGTCGCCCTCTGAAGGGGGATACGCCAACTGTCGATCTGGTCCTCGGCTACAAGAAGTCGAACCAGTCTCCCATCCTAAAGCTCTTGCTTTCGAGATTGGACGAGTTGGTCGCTCGTGCGTCGAATAAAACTCTAAATGCAGCCTAGCAAGGGACTATTAAGTACTTCCGTTGGCATTTCTCCTGACGGAGCAAACCGAAGGACTCTCTTAAATCAGTCGAAGCCTTTCCCCGAATTCTTGTCCCAAACTTGGACAAAACCGAGCGATAACGACATCTAGATCATCGTTCTCTAAATAACTAATCAACAGAAACCTCATCCATCTTGCACCTCCATCGGAATACCACCGGAGCTGCATTCACTTCTTGGAAGTACAGGTGGATGCGCTGGATGAGTTCCTGTTTGCTGTGCACCCGGATCTCCCGGAGCATGCTGCGCGCCATCTTGCTGAACATGTTCTTCACCAGATTGAGTCACGAACCGTGCTTGGGAACGAAGACGAACTGAAAGCGTTGCGGCCGACTCGCCAGGGAGCGTTGCGCGAACAAGGTCTCGTATTTTCTGCAGAGTTGCTGTGCGGTTTGCAGATAATCGCGGTGCGGAATCCGGATTCCACCCTCCGCCTGCACCGGTTCCACGATGAACGCTGCGAATTGCCTGGTGCTGAGTTTCGCTTCCAATGACTGAGCATTCTCGAACGGGATGAGTTCCGCTCCCGGTAACATCGGCCCGAACCCATCGCGCCAGAACGGATTTCCCATGAGGACAGAGCCCCACATGTCAATCCGTGGAATGCCCCCTCGGTGTATAGCAGACCGGAGCGTCCAGCGTGGGCGCGCGCAAACTTGATCGACCCTTCTACACCTTCACTCCCAGAACTCGCAAAGAAAACCTTTGGATAGGTGCCCGCCCGCCAATTTGCACAGCCTGGCCGCTAATTCGCCAGCAGCCTCGGGAACGTGGCTCTGCAGCATGGCGGGCCTGGAACGATCCAGTTCTTCTTTCAAAGCCGCGATAACCGAAGGGTGGTTGTGCCCGACGTTGTGTACGCAATATCCCGAAAGAAAATCCAGAACGCAATTTCCATCTTCCGTGAAAAGCTCGGCACCCGAGCACCGTATGTACCGGAGATTCATCCCCAACACATCGAGCAGCTTCACCCATTGCGGGTTCACGTGGTCACTGTACACGGCACTTGGGAACGCGACTTCAATTGGCATTTGTTGACCCTTCGGAACTTAGATCCTTACCACAGACTATTCGCAGGACATTAAACTCGCGTCTCCGATAAATGACAATTTGTTCATTCTTGGATGTTCTAAATTCGGGCACAGAAGTTTTTCGATATCATCGATGAAGAGAGCCAAGATCATTACAGGAGAACCATTGAGATCCTTCAGATTCATTCTCATCGCTTCCTTTCTTACCTCAACTGTTCTAGCCGTTAGCGATTGGCAAACGAAGGTTCCAGAGAGCGATCGTACCCGGCAGAATCCGATCGCCTCCAGTCCGGAGTCCTTGGCTGCGGGCAAACAAATCTATGCAGACAAATGCGCCAAATGCCACGGCGCCAACGGAGAAGGCAAAGGGCACCATCCTTCGCTGCAAACAAAAGAGGTCCATTCCGCTAGCGCTGGCGAACTGGAGTGGCTGATCGCTCACGGTAATCGTTGGCATGGGATGCCAGGCTTTGGAAGCTTGTCACAAGAGCAGCGATGGCAACTGGTCTCCTATGTTCAATCTTTGCCGACAGGTTCCACTTAGTATTGCCTTGTAGGGTCGAGGACCGGCGCCAAGCTCCGTAGATTCTGCCTATCTGTTGCTCCCCGTGAGTGCCTCACAAGCAGAGGGCCCGGCCTGTGGTCGGGGCAAAGCGGGAAGGAACTTGTGTCGGTCGGGCCATTTCTGCATCCTGAGACGGAGCGGCAGGCAACGGAAGTAGGCCGTTATGGCAGTGGTGTGTGGTTTGAACGCCGATCATTAGCGTGGTCCCAAGTTCCGTGCGCAGAGCAGTGGTTAACAGTGGGGTGACCCAACTGATTCCGTTTGGAAGAGTATCTTCGATGGCGCAGCTTGGCCGTTGCTTGCAGCTCAGAAAGCGAGCAACCAGTGAAAAAGACACGGGGTAGTAATCAGCAAGCGCGGGACATGAAGCCCAAGCGGCGGAGACGAAACAAAGGGATGTGTTTGGAAGATCGGCCGGTGTTAGAACCGAATGCAGCCGGAATCGACGTTGGTGCACGCGAAATGTTTGTGGCTGTACCTTCAGGGCGGGACGAGAATCCGGTGCGGGTGTTTGCCACCTTCATTGAAGATCTGGAGCGCTTAACCGATTGCCTCGAGCAGTGTGGGTAACCACGGTGGCTCTGGAATCCACCGGGGTGTATTGGATTCCACTGTTCGAGATTCTCGAACAACGGGGCATCCGTCCCTGTTTGGTGAATGCCCGCCATATGAAGAACGTACCCGGACGGCGCACCAACTGGCACGAGCGCCAAATGGTCACAGTTCCTGCACTCCGTGGGATTACTGCGGGCTGCCTTTCGGCCTGGACAGGACATCTGCGCCGTGCGGACCGTGCTGCGGCACCGGAACGAATTGGTCTCGGCGGCCAGCCAACAGGTGCAGCACATGCACAAGGCGCTGACGCAAATGAACCTGCAAATCCATCATGTCATCAGTGACATTACCGGGTTGACGGGCCGCGCCATTGTGGACGCCATCCTGGCTGGACAACGGGAAGGCGCAGAGCTCGCCAAGCTGCGGGATCCACACATCAAAGCCGACGCCGACACCATCCGAAAATCGCTGGAAGAGGAAAACGCGTTGCCATTGTTCAGTGAGATCGACCGCGACATGTCCAACTGGCCCACCGCAGCGCACTTCATCTCCTGGCTTGCACTCTGTCCGGACAACGACATCAGCGGCGGGAAACTATTATGGCGGGGAGCCCGAAAAGTCAAAAACCGGGCCGGCCATTTATTCCGCTTGGCAGCGGGCGGCTTACAGACTCGCTGGCCCTGCGGCGTTTCGTGGGCATGGCGCTGGACGAGTACCCGCCGGATCACTCGACGATTTCGCGCACGCGGCGGCGGATCGATCTGGACACGCATCGCGAAGTATTCGGCTGGGTGTTGGGCGTGCTGGCCGATCGTGGGTTGCTGAAAGGCCAGCGCATCGCGATTGATGCGACGACGCTGGAGGCGAAGGCGGCGCTGCGTTCGATGGTGCGGCGGGACGCGGGCGAGAATTACGAGGAGTTTCTGGGGGAACTGGCGAAGGCCTCGGGCATCGCGACACCGACGCGCGAAGACTTGGCGCGGTTGCATCGCAAGCGCAAGAAGCGGACGTCGAATAAGGAGTGGAAGAGCCCAGCGGATGGCGATGCGCGGCGCCTTTCACGGCGCACTGTTACAACAGGATCGAAAAACCCTGTGTCGCAAATTAAGTCGTGCTGAAATCAAAGGAGTTAGCGTCACTAGCTCTGACTTGTCTGACGTTGAGCGATTTTCACGAAGTTTCGCGGGCCACACAGGCCCTATAGGACAGTTCTATTAGGACAGTTATCTATTCGTTAAGTTCTGCAAGAGACGGAAGACCTGAGCAGATATAACAGAACTCTCCGACGGAAAACCCCCGCTTTGAGGACGTTCTAAGACCGCTATCAGGTTATTTGCTCACCCCTAGTGATTCTTACAGTATCAACTTGTTCTGTC
The DNA here is from genome assembly GCA_963796095.1 of uncultured Acidobacteriota bacterium. Taxonomy (GTDB): domain Bacteria; phylum Acidobacteriota; class Terriglobia; order Terriglobales; family Acidobacteriaceae; genus JABDBE01. Next base: position 150,735 of record CAWCKL010000038.1, on the reverse strand, counting down.
CTTTATTACACTCCGATGAACTCGAAACCAAGGAGTCAACGCTTTGGGAGGGCGAATATGCCAGCCGCCGCCACAACCGTACTAAGCCGTCAAAATGGAAAAACCACAACCCCGCTGAAGAGTCGCGAGCCGGTTACCCCCAGCTGGGTCGGGCGCGTCCCCCAACTCAAGCCGGGCCAGTACGCCGATGGCATGCCCATCCATGCGCCCGAATACATCTGCTGCAAGCTGATTCTGCGGCCCAACAAGTTCCATTCGCGAGAGAGCTTCTTTGACTTCGGCAAGGTCATGCGCGAGCCGGCTAAAGAACACGGCGTGAAATACACGACAGAAGGCTTCTTGGAGCAGCCGGTCAAAATCCGCGAAGTGCTGTTTATTGACACGGATGACTTTCGCCTCTACAACAACGCCTTCATTCTGCGCCGCCGGATCCCATACAAGGACGGCTTCCCAATCGGCGAGCCCGAGATCGTCTTCAAGTACAGGCATCCCGAATTGCAGGCCGCGGCCGAGACCGACGTCCGGCCGAATATTCTCGGCGATCATCGGGTCAAGTTCAAGGTCCAGGCCCTGCCTTTGAAAGAGAAGCTGGGTGGCATCCGTCTGCTTTACTCACACAACGTGCAGTTCACCCGCGGAGCCATTGGATTAGGCCACGAAAATATCCACGACATGGACTCTGTAATCGACGTGCTCCCGGTGCTTGGGAGACTCAGAAAGACCCCGAAAGAAGAGATCCATTTGGTCAGCAATACCATCGTCGAGGAAGTGCTTCAGGACATCGGCCTGCTGGATTTCGGTTCGGGCCTCACCTGCAAGGCCAACGTGGCGATCTGGCGTACCCGTGGTGAGCACCGTCCGCTCATCGGGGAGTTCGCTTACCAGTTCAAGTTCAAGGACCGTGCGCAGCTCAGCCCGGAGGCATTGCGCCGAACGGAAGCGTTCTTTATCGCCCTGCAGTATGCCGCCGAAGACTACATCGCGCTGAATGCGACGAAGACCGCCACCGTGTACCGGCTGCTGGGTAATCCGCCCAAGTCCCATGAATGAACGCAAGCTTCTTGTCCGAATGAAGGGATCATGGTCGTGAGCCATGGCTGATACTGCTGCTAGACCCGCATTTCAACCCGGGGAAATTGCTGCTAAAGCGGCAGCAGTTTCCATCTGGGAGATATTCCTGGAATTTCTTATCATCGGCGCCACCAGCTTCGGCGGTGTCGTGCCCTATTTGCGCGGCAGCCTGGTGACGAAGCGACAGTGGATTGACGACAAAGAATTCGTTGAGATGCTGTCCATCAGCCAGAGCCTGCCGGGACTCAACGCCACGAACATGGCGGTCCTGGTGGGAGAGAAGCTGCGCGGCGCAATGGGTTCAATTGCCGGGATCGTCGGCATCTGCCTTCCTGGTGGATTGCTGATGTTCGCTGTCGGCATCTTTTACCTCCACCACGGCGAGCATGTGTGGATCACTGCCGCATTGAAGGGTGTGGCGGCGGCGGCAGTTGGGCTGATTTTGTCCACCGTTGTAAGCCTCAGCAAAAAGTCGCTCTCCCATAATTTCGATTTCGTGTTCATGGCAGCAACAGTGATCGCGGTGAACCGGTTGCACCTGGGAGTGCCGCGTACGCTGGTCGCAGTCGGGATTCTGGCCATTCTCTTCCACCATCCGCGCACGGAACAAAAAGAGAGTGTGAAGCGATGAATGAGATTCCAGCCCTGATCCGGGTGTTTGCCTATCTATCCATACTCACTGTCGGCGGCGGCATGGCGGCTTTCCCCGAAATGAAGATCCTGACCGTCGATGTGCACAAGTGGCTTACGTTCCCGCAGTTAATTCACTTGTACAGCGTTGGCCAGATGGCTCCCGGCCCCAACATGATGATGATCGTGTCGATTGGACAATGGGCTGGCGGAATCCTCGGCGCGATCGCTGTCCTGAGTGCCTTTTTCGGGCCGACTGCTGTACTCGCGTTCATCGTTGCCAAAGCGTGGAAAAAGCTCGAGAAATGGCCGTGGAGAAGGTCGATTCAGCAGGGACTAGCGCCGGTATCGATCGGGTTGCTGCTGGCCGGCTGTTTCAGCATGGCCAAAGGCGCCATTACCGGAACCGAAACCGCAGCCATTGCGGTCGGTGTACTGCTGATCCTGCTGCAGTACAAAGTAAATCCGGCTCTGCTAGTGCTGGCCAGCGCGGGCGTCGGTATTCTTACGTTCATGCCCAAATGAGCTGTGGCCACGCAACCCGCCTTCGGCTTGATGAAAAAGAAAAACCGCTGGAGGCTCTGGTTTCTCGCTAAGTTTGCACATCAGGAATTCCGCCGCAAAGAATGCCGCATTAAGCCTAACTGGTGTTACCAGATGAGATGAGAAGGCCGGTCTCCGGCGGGATGCGATACGCTCCCAAGTTATCGACGCGCTCGAAGCGCACGAGATAAAGGAGACCGGCAATGAAGAAGGTTAGCACTGTAGCGGCAAAGCAGAGCAAGAATTTTCGAGATCGGAAACTTACGATCGGCCTGGATCTAGGCGATCGATCGAGCTGGTATCGCGTTCTGAATGAAGCGGGAGAAGTAGTGCTGGAACAAAAGCTGGGTACGACTCCGAAGGCGATGAAAAGCGCTTTCGGCTCTGGCTGACCTCGTGCACGCCGGCGGAAGGTCACCGCAGAGTCGTGCACGCAAAAGCCGGAGACCTATGTCCGCCGCCCGCAAACGGATTGCTGCCGCTCAGCGCGCGCGTTGGGCGAAATGCAAGAGTGCTCTGTAAGAAGTGACCGAATCGGCAGTCATTCTCCTTTTACGGCACTGGAGATGGAAATGCGTTACCTGATCTGTGTTCTAACTCTCGTTCTCGTCGCTCCTTTAGTGGCCCAAACAGGAGTTAAACCTGCCGCGGAGTTCCCGGTCGCTGTTCATTTCTTCGACTACGACGAAACAGCCGCTCGACATTCACGACAAGATCATCAAAGAGTTCGCTGGTGGCACCCTTCATGAAGTTAGCTACCCGAGTCCGAAGGGCGGCCGGTCGCAGCGTATCTGATCGTCCCAACGGGCAAGGGCCGTTCGCGGCAGTGCTTTTCGGACACTGGGGAAACGGCACTCGGGCTGAATTCATTTCCAGAAGCGAAAATTTACGCCAGAGCTGGCGCGGTCTCGCTTATCCCCGATTACCCTTGGGACCGTCCGCAACCGTGGCACAAGACTCCTGACCATTTCGATAAGCCAGAAGTGGATCGCGAAATCGAAATTCAGGCCGTGGTCGATCTTCGCCGCGGAATCGACTTGCTACTGGCGCGCTAGATGTGGATCCGACTCGGCTCGCCTACGTCGGACATAGCTACGGAGCGCAATGGGGATCGATTCTTTCTGCGGTCGACAAGCGCATGAAGACGTCCATCTTGATGGCCGGAGTAGCTGAAATGGCCGACATCCTCTTGCGTAGCGACGATCCCGGCATGGTTGATTTCCGCAAGACCCAGCCGGCTGGTCAACTGGAAAAATACTCCCAAGTCACCGGTGACATCGACGCAATCCATTTCGTCGGAAAGGCGACGCCCACTCCTCTGCTGCTCCAATTCGCGAATTACGAGCAATACTTCGACAAGACTTCGATGCAGCACTACGTGGCCGCGGCGAGCGAACCAAAGAAGGTGCCGTACTACGATACCGGGCATGATCTGAACGATCCGCAAGCCCTGGCGGATCGTTACGATTGGTTGGTGAAGTACATCAATCTGCGCCGTAAGCCTGTCGTCCAGACCAGTGCGCAACGCTAGCCGGGGCAGGAATCGCCGTGCCGTTGCGCTGTCCGATCGGCATAAGGCCAAGTTGTGTGGCTGGATGTGGTAGTCGGCAGGACACGCGGTGCCGCACGCCTTCGGCTATGACGAGACCTGGCGCCTATTCGTCAACGTGCCCCGCGAGGAGCTGCACGGCAGCTCTGGATTAGGGCGGCGGAAGCCCATCGGGAAAGAAGGTTAAGAATGCTGACGCAGCCGCAGCTCCAGCGCTACTCGAATGAATCCGGACTGCGGGACATCATAATCGCGGAGAAGGAGGTGGTTCTGACCTTCTGCTACAACTACTGTTGGAGCGCGGCATTCTCGAGAGACTGGCCTTCAAGGGAGGCACGTGTCTCCGGAAAATGTTTCTCGGAACCCAAGGACGATTCTCCGCCGATCTCGACTTCACCGGCGTCGCGGATCACGATCACGAGGAAGTCATTCTCGCCATGATGGAGGCCTTCGTGCAGCCCTTCTACGGGATTCAGTTCGCCATTCCTGACGAGGGATACCACGAGACGCAGGATGGTTTGTCCTGGGGCGTCAATCCGATATATGCACACGAGTGGAATGCAAGGGGTGTGAGCGAGGTGGGGCTGCAGATCAGTCGGCGCGAGACCCCACGCTGCCCACGGAACGGCACCCGCAGGTCCGCGCCTGCTATCAGAGTAACAAGGCACGCGATATCTTTGATCTCGGCGTATTCGCAACGCGGCCGCTCGACCAGCCGATTATCCGCCGCCTGGTGGTGCTGAAGCTGTGGCAAGCGCGGGATAGTTTCGATTCAGCGCGTCTGATGCAGAAATTTCAGGATGGAAGGGAGTTTGACTGGGATGATCTGGCTCAGCTCGTTCGGCGCACGGTGGTGATTGATCGCGAGAGAATCACGGCTGACTGTGTCAGGGACTTCGGATTTCTAGCGGAATCAACCGAAGAAGAAAGGGTTGTCGCGAATGATCGCCATTAGCGTGAGGAGGCTGCAGCGGAGCGACTTAGGGCGAAGTTGTGAGAGACCACGATTAACCTAAGCCGGGCTGGCCTTAGTCCCTGCCAAGCGGCGAAGGGGGCTGCACCTCAGATCGGCAAATCGAAAAAGAGAGGTTGTGGACGCAGCCCGCGGTGGTCGCGATTGCCCCCTAGGAGGGCTGCCTGCGGGGGCGAGTCCTTGACCAATACAATGTCAACGCCGTGTCCTCGGTGTTCCGCAACCGCTCCGCGACTTCTTTTGCTCGGAAGGGCCGGTCTTCGGGCTCCAGGTCACGATTGAGCAACTCGGTGATTTCTTCCGCAGTGCTCGGCTTCCTGATCTTGTTCAACGCTCGTGAAATGTGCTCGTCGAGACGACGACTCGAATTCGGAATCTTTCGCATTTCCGGTTCCAGTTCCAGTTCAGCTTATTCCTGACACGGTCCTGATGTCAGCGTGGTTTGGAGAGGATGCAAAACGGAATGCAAATCATGAATTTCTCGCGGGCAGCAGCTCAACGATTGAGTTTCCTATTACCGCGGGCTGGTGCTCCCCGGCACCGGCAACCAAACTGTACGAGCGCTCGAACCCCCTCTTTTCCTTGCACTTTCATTTCCCAATTGTCATTTGCGTGAGACCCAACAATTGAAACCCGCCACTCTCCGGGCCTGTCACTCAGCACCTGTTCGATGAAAGCTACGATCTCCCCGCGAGCTTGGGGATCGCCCGTATCTGCATCTCGATCCTGACCGCATGTCTCCTGCATTGTACAAAGCCGACAGCGTACCCAGTTCAGGCGCACCATCGGTTCATAGTCCCCCGATCACTTCTTGAGATGGTCATTCACAATTTCTCCTGACTATCACGTTTTCATCGCAGCAGCTCCCCAATCGCCAGCGGAGCGACATGGAATCAATTCGCTCATGAGTCATCGGCTCTTGCTTATCGGACCAGCTGTGAATTTATTGAACCTGTGATGGTCTTGGTTGATTTTTTGGGGGGAGCCGCGCGGCCCGCCACTCGCGTCCGGCCTCCTGCCGGACGTAGCGACTCGATGTGGCCGCTCACCCTTCTTTGGCCTGATTGCATCGTCCGTGGATCCTGCGAATTCTTTCCTAAAACAACATAACCCTCATACGTCGCGATCAGGAACGTAGCAGTTTCATTCGCATTTATATCATTCCGCACTAACTCGCGTTTCTGTCCTTCTCGCAGGGCCTCCGCCACAGCGTCGTGCCAGTCCTTAAAGAGTCTTGCCGTCCTTCTGCGGAATCCCTCATCAAGGCCTGACATCTCTTGAGACAAGTTAAGCAAGGGGCAGCCACGCTGAACGTCTTCTTTTTTCACCGATTCGGACTGAACAATGCGTACCAGAACGTCGATGGGGTCCTTGGCGTTCCGTAAAGGCTGCACCCACTTCCGGTGAAGGTCACTCGCCATGACTTCGTCCACCACCGCATACCCGAGGGCCTCCTTGTCGTCAAAGTGGTAGTACAGCGCGCCTTTGGTGACGCCCGCTGCCGCCAGGATCGCATCCAGGTCAGCGCTCCGATAGCCAGAGCGGTACATCTCTTGGAAGGCAGCCTGCAACAGGAGCCCTCGTGTGCGCTCTGGATTCCGCGACGTCGTCCCCCTGCGTGGCGATCGTTTTCTAATAGCGGACATACCAATCAGTATGCACGTTCACGCGGTGAGGTGTCGAGCCGAACGTGTTCACGTTCTGCCCGGGAGGAATCAGTTTGTTCAGGTCATACATGATGCCGTTCTCCCACCGAAACCCGCGGGAACATCCATAATTAAGATTGTTCCTTAGACAGCCTACGATCTGACGCTTTGAGTTAATGCTATATGCGAAACTGTGCTTGTGGCCCATCAGCACACATGCTCAGCGCCTCGTGGTGCCATTTCTGAGCAGATGAGAAAACAAGGAGGGCAAAGGTGCCCCCCTGGCAAAGAATTCCAGCAATCCTAGAACCGCGAATAATCTGGAGCGCAGTCCAGAGTCAAGGGTTCAAATGGAAGCGTTGTTGGACGCGGCTATCGGCCGAAGTGGACGAGTCCGAATCTCTGCAAATGCTGTTCGCTAACATTCGAAGGCAAATTGGATTTCGGGTGTGTAGGTGCGACCTCTGCAACCGACCTGCCTATGCTTTGGTGAACAGGGGTTGCCAGAAAGGCGTGGATGTTGCCCGCATCCGGCCCGGTGAGTACCGTTGCCATGCCCGAGATCTGTCCGCGCTCGTTAATCTTGTTAGCCATGGTTGCGTAGAGGTTGGAACTGGCGGGAAGCAGCGTGTTGAGGTCGGTCATAACGCCGTTCTGATAGATGAAGGCATGGGACCAGTCGAAGTTGGAGTCGAAGGTGCTTCCCACCACTTGGCCCCGGTTGTTGATGCCACTGGCCAGGGAGCCAAAATCTCCCGGCAGAGTGCCGAGGTGTTGTGATTTCGCGTTCTGCCAAAGAGCGGCAGTTTGGGTTGTGCCTTCAGGGTTAAAGACTTCCCCAACAATTTGGCCTTGGTCGTTAATGGCCCAGGCTAAACTGGCGCCCTCAACTCCGAGGTCAGGAAGCGGGGTGGCAGTGCCGTTTTCCCACAATACGGCGTGAAGGTCTGCGGTGCAGTTTCCCGAGAAGCCTACGGCTTGGCCTTGACCGTTGATGCCAAACGCCTCCCCGTCTGGATCGCTACCCACCGTAGGAAGAGCTTTGGCGTTGCCTTTTTCCCACAACACCGGCAGTACAATCCGATCATTAGTCGTGTTAGGCGGGCATGTGGAGTCCACGATACCGTTTTCCGCAAATCCCGCGATTTGTCCACTGTTATTGATCCCGCTCGCCTGCCCGTTATTTCCGCCGAGCGTCGGGAGAGCGCTCATGTGGAAGAATTGCCAAAGAAACGGGTGACACGTAAGGTGTGTGCCGAAGCCACAAATGTCTTCGCCGTTCGGGTCTGGGACAGCCGTGTCGGAATAACCTACTATCTGCGCATAGTCGTTGATCTGGCCCCAGTTCATCCAACTGTTCTGTCCTCCGAGCGTGCCGAGGTCGAACTTGAATCCGCCGACGTCTATCAATGCGCGTCCGTTTAGAAGTGTCCCGAGCAAGCTATCCTGCTCCCCCGGTGGCAAGTTCCCAGCCATGATCTCCGTCCAGCCTTCATTATTGACGGACATGGCACAACCCAGATTGTCATTCCCCTCAGCGCCCATATCGGTAACTTTGTAGCTCGCTTGAGCGACTGCATTGCTGAATGCATGCCAGAACAACCGTCGTAACCCACAGTATCCAGAAATTCCGCAACCGTCTTACTGCGCTCATATCTTCTCCTTTTTCGTCCGAGCAAAGTATCCGTGCCGGGATGAGTGGTGATTCACGTCGCGGGCCTACTCGGCGCGGTCTAATAGTAGAGGCCGCAGCCTCTTTATTCAGGGCCAGATCGTGCAGGCCGATGTCCACATGCGGGGGCAAATCAGGCAAATGACGTGAGCTTGTTGAATTCGGGTACGACGCTACCAAAAAGAGGAGACGACACGGCGGATTTTTCCAAGAGACGACAGCGCGTCATGCGTCGATTTATATGGGTATCAGTAGGAGTGCCTTGATCGCGCTATGAGTTTTCGTAGTGAACAGAATCCCGGGCAAATATGATGCGGGGTATGTATCTGACGGTTGCATCAATCATACCGACTGGTATGTATGGTATGGCTAAATGGTGCGCTGCGGAGGGGGTACTGCGAGGATTCATTACTGGCGAAAACTGTCAGTTGCCGCGACGGTGACCTGACCTCTGGCCACAAATTGCCCTGGGTTTCGAGCGATCATGGTCACTGGCATGCATGTTACGGCCGCCCAAGTCAAAAACAAGATCAGTCGGACCCTTAGCCGGAGAGGCTCCGCCGTCCGATCCAGAATTCCGCGAGAGACTTGAGATTCTTCCGGTAGGTGCGGGTGACCGTGTATTCCCTTCCTCCTGTGATTCGAAGGCTACATGATCCGGTCAAGTACGGCTGAATTTCTTCCACAAACGAGGTATTCACCAGCACGGAGCGGTGGATTCGAATGAATCCGTATGGTTTGAGCTTTTCCGCCACTGTTGAGAGCGACTCCCTTAGAAGATAGGATCCCGACTTGTGCTGCAGCAATACGTAGTTGCCTTCAACCTGAACCGCGATTACATCGCGGGGGTCGAGAAAGAGAATCCTTCCCTTAGTTCTGATTGCCATCCTCGTGTACAGCGGACGAGAGGATTGCCTCCGCAATTGCGGCAAGGCTTCGATCAATTTTACGGCGCGCTCGCCCTCCGTTCTCCGAGAGGCGCGGTCCAAGGCTCCGTTGATCTGTTCGGTCGAAAAAGGCTTTAGCACATAGTCTACGGTGCACTTTTCGAAGGCTGCGACCGCGTGTTCAACGTGTGCCGTTACAAACACGATAGACGGCAACGGAAGGTTTCGTTCCCTAAGCTGATCTATCAATTCAGTGCCCGACAGGTCCAGCATATTAATGTCGAGAAGCAAAACCTCGTAGGAGTCCGTGGCCAGTTTCTCGAGCGCTTCGCTCGCATCGTTGGCCGAATCGAAATGCTCCACGTCGCTCCTTGCCGACAGGATATTTGCCCGAGCCGTTTGGGCCAAGGGCTCATCATCCACGATCAACACGCGCATGGTTTCCTCATCTATCTCTGTTCCATCCGGTGTACACGGCTCGCCTGACCGCTCCGGACCCGAGCCTAAGAGCCAGGCAAATCCGCGGCCCAACCGAGCCGTTCATGAGCGACTATCTGCAGCACCCGCAGTACGAAGCGTTCAAAGCGCACTGGCTGAGTTCAGTCTCGATATCAGGACTTGCTGCTCAAGCCGGCAGAGAAGAAACCAGAGCCGGCAAGAGAGACACCCCGCGCTTGAAAACATCGGCCCATTCTCTCGCATTGCGGAGTGTCCCTAACTGGCTGGGGCCGCCCCGTTCCATTTCGTATCAGGGCACAATTTCGGCTTATTTCTGATCAACCGTCGCAAAGAACTTCCGTATATCGTCAAGCAGGAGATCGGGCTGTTCCAGAGCGGCAAAGTGCCCACCCTTCGGCATTTCAGTTCTTTGTACTACGTTGTATGTTTGAGTAATCCAGCGAAACGGAGGGACAGCTACCTCCCTCGGAAAATCCGCGTACGCCACGGGAGTCTCCAGGTGTGGCGTCGACGCCATTTCCTCTCTGGTGAGCCGGTTCTCACGATAAATTCGCATGGCGGAGCCCACCGTGTCTGTAACCCAGTAGAGAGTGACGTTGGTCAGAAATGTGTCGCGGTCCACCGCCGTAAGAAAGTCGCCGTTGTTGTCTGTGAGCAGTTGAAATTTATCAATCATCCAGGCCAACCATCCAACCGGAGAGTCAGTCAGGGCATAGGCAAGAGTCTGCGGTTCAGCAGCCTGGAGGAAAAAAAAACTGCTTTCTTCTCGGTCAAAGTACGAATACCGCTTCCGCTCCGCATCGCTCATTTTCGCAATAGCTTCCGGGTTCGGCGGTGGCACGAAAAGCAGGTTCAGATGCAGCCCGATCACGTGCGCGGGCGCCTGGTAAGCCATGTCTTGGGCTATCGCCGAACCCCAGTCGCCACCCTGGATGCCGTACTTGGAATAGCCCAAACGATCCATCAGAACGACCAGAGCTTTTGCCATACGCTGTGGGCCCCAGCCACGGGTTGTGGTGGGTCCGGAGAACCCAAAGCCCGGAAGCGAAGGAATGATGACGTGGAATGCCGGGCTATGGCTGTCTTTGGGATGGATAAGCGGCTCGATCAGCGCGAGAAATTCAAGAATCGAACCGGGCCAGCCGTGAATCAACAGCAAGGGTATTGCGTCGGGGCGGGCCGAGCGCTGATGGATAAAATAAATCTGCTGTCCATCAATTTCCGTGGTGAACTGGTCAAAGCGGTTGATCTTAGCTTCTTGCGCACGCCAGTCGTAGCCGCTCTGCCAATACTCCGCGAGTTCCCGGACCTTCTTGATGTCGGCGCCGTACTCCCAGGTCGTGCTCGGAATTTGATCTGGCCATTTGGTTTCTGCCAAGCGGCGCCGAAGATCGATCAGAACCTGGTCGGGAACATGCACTTTGAACGGACGAATTGTGGCAGGCTCCGGCTTTGCCGGTAATTGCGCTTGTCCAAGCGCAGTTGACGGCAACAAAAGCAACGAGGCAAGCAGAAGCCTCCCGTACTGCGAGGCTGTCCTTTCTGCTCTCTCGAACCCAGTTTTCATCACGCTCGCACACTCCGGTCTTGACCGAACTGAGGAGGAAAGACTCGGCCACGACACCCCGCATATCTCTCAATGCGGCGCCCTACATCGTCGTACCATCCGACCACACGCCAGTGGGCATCAGGAACATATCGATCGGTTCCGGGTTGCCTTTGTACGTTGGAGCCAGTAAGAGCGGAGAGCCCGGGAACGGTTCCGACACATAATTTGAGGAATCCACCAGATTTGCGCCCCACACCGTACCGAGCGGCGTGTAGAACATGAGATGGGCCATGTTGTGCCCACCCTTATCAGTTAGGTACGCATCCTTGGACATCATGTAGCTCATCGCGCCAGCCTCGAGAGCCGGCAATTCCTTTTTCTCAATCGCGGCCTTGACACTCTCCTTGACTTCTTCTTTCGATTTTCCAGCCAATACCAATTTTGTTCTCATCAAAGTGATCGGCAGCACCGTTCGAGCGGCGGGTGGATTTAAGCAAATCGGACTGCGATTCTTAGGGTTCCAAAACTCCGGGCTGTCGAATGGATTCATCCACGCGCGTTCTACCATGCAGACAAAGCCGTTCCTGCCCTCAACCGCTGTTTCATAGCCATGGCTTCCGAGGACCATAACTTTCGCATCGCGGGAAATCGACGGCGGGGCCGCGGTCCGTGCCAGAGCAATCTCAGCGTTTCGATCCGCGATCAGGTATTGGTCGAGCGGGGCCATGCTGGGATAGGGCGTTTTGGATTGTGCTTGCGAGAGCGCAGCCAGCGCGACAACAAGCACGGGGCTTGCCAATGCGATTATCTTGAGTGTCCTTCGGCCCACTTAATTTTCCCCTTCGGCACAGACTTCAGTATGATCTGACTCTTACGATGCGGTCATTCTATTTGACGGTTGTATCAATAATACCGACTGGTATGTATGTTATGGCTAATTGAAACACTGCGGAGGGGGTACTGCGAGGATTCATTACTGGCGAAAACTGTCAGTTGCCGCGACGGTGACCGGACCTTCGGCCACACAATGCGGCGAGTCGGCGAGGTTTCGCGCCATCATGGTCACCGTCTACGGAAAAACATAGGGTTTTTGAGCCGATTCGGCCAGCCCGGGTCCGGTTTGACACTTGCGCCTCCCGCTGAGGCCAGCGAGCTTCTAACGTTACGTACGTACGTAAGGTGTAAGCCTCCTGTGGGAGTCCAAGAATCTTCCTTGTGCTTTGAATCAGGAATGTTCATCTTCCTCTTTTCGGCTTGGCCGCGCTCCTCATAGCGGACCCCTCAGTGCAAGGTCCCTGACGGATGTCCGCGAACAGGAATCTACTCCAACTGTGTCTACTTGGGCCGGTGCGCCTTTGGGCGAGGACAACCCCGTCTTCGCTTTGACCTCTTAGCGAGGTAATTGCCGCCGTAAAGCAAATCACTCGACAGATTTAGCCCTCCCCTCCCCTTCGTTCTATGCCTGAAGATTCTTTTTGCTCCGCAACGGCGGTGCAGGAGGACTGAAGATGCAACGCGGATGTATGCAACGAAACAATCGCAAAGAAGGCCCTGATGTCTGGCAGTTTCGCTGGTCCGAGACAAGCTCTGACGGCAAGCGTCTTTACCACAAGAAGATCGTCGGCACTGTCGAGCAATACCCTGATGAGAATGCTGCGCGGCGTGCCGTCGTAGGGCTGGTATCGGAAATCAACACCGGTGCCTGTTAGCGCCAATTTAAGAGTGAGCCATTCTGGCCGGTTTTGAGGGAGCCACTGCGCTTGCCGATTGTCCGGGTGCCACACTTGTGCGGCCGCCGCTTCTTCGAAACCTGAGCAGCCGAAATTTGCGAGCTTTGTGTCCAGCGCCAACTCAGTTCACACATGCTCCTCCCGCGCCATCCACTCCTGCTCGTACTGCGGAATTCCCGTGGCGTCGAAGTTCGTCTCGACCGATTGAGAGGCAGGTAGCAATTCCTCCGCGCTGCGAACCGCCGCTGCCGAACACATACAAGGCCCTTTGGCCTGAGCGTTGGAGTGATTGGAAGTTCTCACAGCCGGTGACCCAACATTCTCAAAACAATTTACCTGACGAACGCGATACCCGTTCGGCATTTCCCTCCCACCTGAGCAAGGTAGACTTTGGCGCTTTCGTAAGGGAATGTGTGGAGAAGAATCCAATTGATTTTCTCGCACGGGTTATACGTGAAGCGTGCTTACGCGTGCAAGGCAATTTAGAAACTGCTGTAGAGTTCCTACCGCGTCCCCGTCGACCGGGGCTCTCTCTGGATCACTGGCTCCGGCCGGGACCGGCTAAAACGGATCACTTTTTCGCCGGCGTTAACAGGTGCCCGACTAACGGATTCCGGCGCAATGACCATAGCTCAACTCTGTGATCATTTCGAGCAACGCGAACTCGCAAAGGAAAACACTTGGCGTAGTCACGCCACGAAGAAAATCTACAAAGCATACTTGAGCCGATGGGTTCGTCCTCATTGGCAAACATACCAGTTGGCTGAGATTAGAACCATACAGGTCGAGTCCTGGCTTCGCGGATTGCCATTAGCGAAAAGCAGTTATGCCAAGATCCGAAAACTGATGTCCGTTCTCTTCAACCATGCCTGCCGGTATGAATTGTTTGACCGCAACCCAATCTACCTCGTTCGTCAGAGCCCGAAACGCCGAACAGCGCCCTCCGTTCTGGAACCCGCCGAGAAATCAAAGCTCTACTCGACGGTCTGGCACTTCGAGAACGCACATTAGTCCTTCTCGCCACATCAGGTTGCGGCAGAGCGAGATATTCGGCTTAAAGTGGGGCGATATCGACTTCGAGCGAGGCACGATGAGCGTCATACGTTCCATCGTGTACGGAGTGGTAGGTTCGTGCAAGACCGAATCATCGCAAAAACCTGTGCCAATGCATCCGACTTTCGCGGACGCTCTGATGCAGTGGAGGAACGTTGTACCTACATACGTCCTGCGGCACAACGAGCCGGAATTCACAAGCGATTCGGATGGCATACATTCCGGCACACCTACTCCACCCTGCTGCGAAGCGTGGGGACTGAGTTCAAAGTGATGCAGGAGCTGCTGCGGCATTCATCGTTCCGCTCCATGCTCGACGTTTACACGCAGGCAGCAAGAGAGTGAACGCTAATAGCCTTTTCTCCGCGGCTTCGGGGGAACGAGTTTCGTGACTTCCCAGATGCCCGTTTCTGAACGAAGCCGCTTCGCGGCAGACGCTTTCGCGTGTCAGGTGGCGGCAGTGTGTGTGAAGGAATAAAGTTGGGTCATAAGGAGCTAACCTATGACCCACCTTCGCAAAATGATGCTCGAAGAACTCGAGCGTCGTAATTACGCTCAGACTACCATAAACTGCTACCTCCATACGCTCGAGGATTTCGCGCGTTATTTCCGGCGCCCACCGGATCAGCTCGCTCCTGAGCACATCCGCCTCCATCTTTCACAGCGCCACCTCAACGCAACCGCGAGTCCTCTGGACTCGCTCCAGCTGAAAGGTAAGGTACCGCAGAGCGAATGATGAACCGGCCACCCCTCGAGGTGGCCGATCTGGTTCGCGCCGCGGGACGCACCTTCATCGAACGCAGCCGTAAATGGATCACCTGGCAACACCTCAAAGTGTTGCGGGCCATCGCGCGCTGTCGCACCGCCGCCTTGGGCGGGCATCTCGATGAGTGTACCGACTGCGGCTACCATCCGCCCATCTCCTACAACAGCTGCCGGAACCGGCACTGCCCGAAGTGTCAGGCCAACGCTCGCGACCGTTGGCTCCAAGCGCGCCGTCAGGAACTTCTCCCCACGCGCTACGTCCATGTTGTCTTCACCCTACCCCATGAGCTGGCCCCGCTCGCCTTGCAGAACAAGAAAATCCTGTACCATCTGTTGCTGCAGACCAGTGCCGAAACCCTCCTCGAAGTCGCCCGCGATCCCCAACATCTCGGCGCCGAAATCGGCTTCTTCAGTGTGCTCCACACCTGGAATCAAAAACTCGAACATCATCCCCATGCCCACTGTGTGGTGCCCGCCGGCGGATTGTCGCCCGATCACTCGGTTTGGGTGTCCTCGCACGCTCGCTTCTTTCTTCCCATCCCGGTGCTCCGAAAGGTTTTTCGCCGCAAGTTTGTCAGCGCTTTGAAACGCAACTTCCGTCAGGGCAAGCTCGGCTTCCATGGCACTTTGAAGCCCCTCGCTCACCCCAAAGCCTTCTCCGCATGGTTGCGAACCCTATACTGACACCCCTGGCACGTCTACTCCAAACGCCCCTTCGGAGATGCGGAGCAGGCGGTGCGTTACTTAGGCCACTACACCCATCGCGTCGCCATCTCCAACCATCGACTCGTTTCCTTGGTCGATGACCAGGTCACCTTTCGTTGGCGCGACCGCGCTCATAACAATCAAGAGAAACTGCTGCCCCTATCCCTCGATGAGTTCCTGCGCCGTTTCCTGTTGCACCTGCTTCCCAAAGGCTTTGTCCGCATTCGCCACTTTGGCTTCCTCGCCAACCGGCGGCGCGCCACTCTCCTCCCGCTCTGCTTTCAACTACTCGCAGCAGTACAGCCATCGCAGACCGAACCAGAAGCCTCCCCTGCCCAGGAACCGAGCCCACTTTGGCTCTGTCCCAAGTGTGGCGGAAAGATGCTGGTCATCGAGAGACTTACTGCTGCCCAAATCCAACTCCGCTCTCCACCCTCTCTCCACCGAGTCGCCGCATGATACGACAATTCCGATCTCGCTCACTCGCTGCCTCTCACCACCTACCGGCGTGCTGCGCCCTTCTTGCCCCCCAATCAGCTACCCGCTTCCAACCTCGCCTCAAACTCTCGCCCCGACCCCACGCAAAATACAACCAAACCCATCCTCCTTGTCCTCATTCTTCGCTCCACTACCTCTTCTCCAAGCCTTTCTCTTAACCCCAACACCATTCAATTTGCATAACTGCCTACCCACGGGCGGCTTCCTTCAAACAGCTGTATCGGATGCGCCCCCACCACGTCACGAACCTACCTGCGCTCTTCTGATGGGGCGCATCCGATACAGCACTAGCGTTTCGGGCTAGTGATCGGCACGTGATAATGCGACTATATCTCCCTGAACTAATAGCGCGGGCTATGCGGAAATGGTTCGCGATGTTCATTTCAACTTGATTGAGGTGCACCATGAACGGCAGATTCCATCATTGCGCTCGTTGCGTTGGCTTGATCTTCCTGCTTCTTCCCGCCTTTGCCGCGGCGCAGGGTCCGGACTATGACTTCATCATTTCCGGAGCCCACCTGGTCGACGGCACCGGCGCCCCGTGGGTTGAAGGGGACATTGCCATTGCCGGTGACCGCATAGCCGCCATCGGCGACCTGGGAAAAGCGTCGGCTCGAAAACGCCTGGACGCAAAGGGTCTCGTCGTGTCGCCAGGATTTATCGATGTGCAGGGCCAGTCGGAATTCAATGTACTGGTGGACAATCGCGCGGCGAGCAAAATCACGCAGGGCGTCACCACCGAAATCACCGGCGAAGGCAGTTCGATCGCCCCCGTCAACGACCGCATGAAAAGGGAGAACGAAGAAGTCGCGAAGAAATATGGCGTGACCGTGGATTGGTCGACGCTCGACGAATACTTCAAACATTTTGAACGGGCAAAATCCGCCATCAACCTGGGTACCTTCGTGGGAGCAGGCGGAGTTCGCAATTATGTGATGGGAACGGTCAATCGGCCCGCATCACCGGCAGAACTTGAGCAGATGCGTCAGTTCGTCGCCCAGGCGATGCAGGACGGTGCTATGGGAATCAGTACAGCGCTCGAGTACGTTCCGGACACTTTTGCGTCAACGGATGAGATTGTGGAGCTGGCCAAAGTCGCCCGCCAGTATGGAGGCGTCTATTTCACTCATCAGCGCTCGGAAACGGACGCCATCTTCAGCTCCCTGGACGAGGTCTTTGCGATTGCCCGGCGCGCCAACATTTCTACGACGATCTGGCACCTTAAGACCGCGTACCACGAGAATTTTGGAAAGATGCCGGAGGTGCTTCGCCGCATACAGAATGCTCGCGCACAAGGCATCGATGTGGCGGCCAGCGTTTATCCCTACACGCGCGCCAGCAACGGACTGGTTTCTTCTTTCCCTCCGTGGGTTTCCGAAGGCGGAATCGAACAGATGATTACGCGCTTCAAGGACCCGGTTCAACGGGAGCGCATCAAGAAAGAAATGGATCAGCCCAGCACTACTTGGGAAAACGAGTGGCTCGGTTCAGGTGGAGACGGCTCCGGCATCATGCTGGTTGGCTTGATGAATCCCGAACTCGCAAAGTATGAAGGCATGACGCTGCAAGAAATTGGCCGCCAGTGGAAGAAGGATCCCAAAGACGTGGCAATGGAAATCGTAATCGCGGATCACGGTCACACCGGGCAGGTCACTTCCATCATGGATGAAGGAGACGTGGCGACGGCGGTTTCGAACCCGATCGTAACGTACGGTTCGGACTCCGAGGCTCAGGCGGAAGACGGTCCTCTGAGCAAAACCAAGGCGCATCCGCGCGCGTTCGGAACGTTCCCGCGCATCCTTGGAATGTATGCTCGTGAGCAACACACGATGAGCCTGGAAGAGGCGGTGCGCAAGATGACTTCGCTGGCGGCGAGCCGCGTAGGGTTGCTGGATCGCGGCATTCTCCGTCCGGGAGCGTTTGCGGACATAGCGGTGTTCGATCCCAAGACCATCCGCGACGCCGCCACTTTCAGTGATCCCATGCATTACTCCGTGGGCGTGAGGTACGTCTTTGTGAATGGACGTCCCGTAATGTGGGACGGAGCGATTACCGATGAGCGCCCGGGCCGTCCCGTGCGAGGTGTCGGCTATCAAGCGAAACATCGTTAGCGTTTGGAAGGAACCTGCCGGGAGTTGCGCAAGAGCGAACCGCGCCGGTATATCGCAGAAGTCCCAATGTGGAAAACGAGCTCCCTGCGAGGGCTAGCGTTCTCATCTCCGCGAAACCCGTTTGAACGAAGCCGCTTCGCGGCAGACGCATTCGCGTGCTGGGTGTCAACGGTGTATGTGAAGGGGTAAGGTTGGGTCATAAGGAGCCAACCTATGACCCACCTTCGCAAAATGATGCTCGAAGAACTCGAGCGTCGTAATTACGCTCAGACTACCATAAACTGCTACCTCCATACGGTCGAGGATTTCGCGCGTTATTTCCGGCGCCCACCGGATCAGCTCGCTCCTGAGCACATCCGCCTCCATCTTTCACAGCGCCACCTCAACGCAACCGCGAGTCCTCTGGACTCGCTCCAGCCGAAAGGTAAGGTACCGCAGAGCGAATGATGAACCGGCCACCCCTCGAGGTGGCCGATCTGGTTCGCGCTGCGGGACGCACCTTCATTGAACGCAGCCGTAAATGGATCACCTGGCAACACCTCAAGGTGTTGCGGGCCATCGCGCGCTGTCGCACCGCCGCCTTGGGCGGACATCTGGATGAGTGCACCGACTGCGCGTACCGTCCGCCCATCTCCTACAACAGCTGCCGGGACCGGCACTGCCCCAAGTGTCAGGCCAACGCTCGCGACCGTTGGCTCGAAGCGCGTCGTCAGGAACTTCTCCCCACGCGCTACGTCCATGTTGTCTTCACCCTACCCCATGAGCTAGCGCCGCTCGCTTTGCAAAACAAGAAAATCCTCTACCATCTCCTGCTGCAAACCAGTGCCGAAACCCTCCTCGAAGTCGCTCGCGATCCCCAACATCTCGGCGCCGAAATCGGCTTCTTTAGCGTGCTGCACACCTGGAATCAAAAACTCGAACATCACCCGCATGCCCATTGTGTGGTGCCCGCTGGCGGATTGTCGCTCGATCACTCTCGTTGGGTTTCATCGCACTCTCGCTTCTTTCTTCCCATCCCGGTGCTCCGAAAGGTTTTTCGCCGCAAGTTTGTCAGCGCTTTGAAACACAACTTCCGCCAGGGCAAGCTTGGCTTCCATGGAACTCTGAAGCCGCTCGCTCACCCCAAAGCCTTCTCCGCTTGGTTGCGAACCCTATACCGACACCACTGGCACGTCTACTCCAAACGCCCCTTCGGAGACGCGGAGCAGGCAGTGCGCTATTTAGGCCACTACACCCATCGCGTTGCCATCTCCAACCATCGACTCGTTTCCCTGGTCGATGACCAGGTCACCTTTCGCTGGCGCGACTCCGCTCATAACAATCAACAGAAACTCATGCCCCTATCCCTCGATGAGTTCCTGCGTCGCTTCCTGCTGCATCTGCTTCCCAAGGGCTTCGTCCGCATTCGCCACTTTGGTTTCCTTGCCAACCGCCGGCGCGCCACCCTCCTGCCGCTTTGCTTTCAACTGCTCGGAGCACTACAGCCATCGCAGACCGAACCAGAAGCCTCTCCTGCCCAGGAACCGAGCCCACTTTGGCTCTGTCCCAAATGTGGCGGCCGCATGGTGGTCATCGAGAGACTTACCGCTGCCCAGATCCAACTCCGTTCTCCACCCTTTCCCACCGGAGTCGCCGCATGACACGACCATTCCGATCTCCTTCACCGGGTGCCTCCGACCACCTGCCGCCCTGGTGCGCCCTTCTCGCCCTCAAACTAGCTCCCCACTTCCAACCGCGCCCCAAACTCCCGCCCCAACCCCAGGCAAACTACCACCAAACCAATCCCGTCTGCCCTCTTGTTAATTCCATTCCCTGTTCCCCAAGCCTTTCTCATCACCCCAAAATCATTCAATTTGCATAAGTGCCTCCCCACGGGCGGCTTCCTTCAAACAGCTGTATCGGACGCGCCCCGCACAACCTCCCGAACCTACCTGCGCTTCTTCGGAATGGGGCGCGTCCGATACAGCACTAGCGTTTCTGGATAGTTTCCGGATAGCCGACGATTCGGGAATTAATGGCGCAAGCCCGTGTGGCGGTTGTGATCTCGGGCACCGAGATACTGATGACAGCATTTTGGATGTGGGATCACTGGTGAGGCCCTGCAAGAACACGGTTCCGAACTTGCGCGAGTCGAGATTCTGCGGCTAAGTTCGACAGCACCGCAGCACCTGCAGAACGGGAAAGAGACGCACGGGTACAGACGGAGATCATCTCTAAGCCTTCGGCTTAGGTCGGCGTGGTACGCCCGCGCTGATTCGGATGTTTATTCGAACGGGGTAGAACAAGGTACGACCCCGTTCGGTGTGTATCTCAACACTGTTCGAATGCGCCGAATAACAACTTGAGCGTAGTCTCCAGACTAGAACGTTGAGGCACTAGAGAGCTATCTTGGAACGGTATCCAGCGGCATCGCCAGGTCATGGCCTTCGGGCTAGATAGTAGTACTTGGCGCGGGGAGCCGCTTGCGCTAGGCTGAGTGCGACTTTGCATACGAGGGAGGATACACAATGAGTCAAGAAGCCCCGGTCCAAACAGTTTTGGCGTGTTCCCAATGCGGACGGGCGCTCGCTCAGTCTGACTTGGTGCATATCGCCGGGAACTGGGTGTGTGCTGATTGCAAGCCGGCATTTCTGAGCCGGGTGATGGCGAGCGGCGCTGCTGGGGCATCGCCACGGGACTGGCGTTATGGCGGATTTTGGATCCGCTTCGGCGCGCGCTTCATTGACGGCCTTATTTTCACGGTTCCCATCCTGATCTTCGCCGCTGTGTTCATACCAAATCTGATCCGCGCGGGGAGGCAAGCTGGCAACCCGGCCAGCGCACCCAACCCGGCGTTTGCAGCCTTCGGCTTTATCACCTTCTTTCTGGTTTTTTTCCTCGCCGGAGGTTGCTACGAGATTCTGATGCTGAAGTATCGCAGTGCAACTCTCGGAAAGATGGCCTGTGGGCTAAAGGTCATCCGATCCGACGGCCGCACTTTGAGTTGGGGCGTATGCTTTGGGCGCTTCTTCATGTGGAATGTTGTTACCAGCGGCATTCCCTACATAAACACCGTCCTCATGCCGGTCAGCGCGATCATGGTGGGGGTGGACGACGAGAAGCGAGCCTTGCATGACCGGGTGTGTGACACGAGGGTGATATATAAACAGAGTGTAGCGTGAACCTTAGTATCAATCCCTTAATTACCGCCTCTGGCCCGGCGGGCTCTTCCGCAAACGATGACCCGACGTCATCGCCTATTGGACCTGCGGCAGTAACCTGTCCTCACTGTTCAGTGGACATACCGGCTGATTCACGATGGCAAAGTTGTCCTTACTGCCAGAAGTGGCTGCAGATCCGCATCTGGCCGATTGTTCGCCAGAATACCAATTCGGTGTCGGCGCTTTCGGACCAGGCAACCTGCTTTTTTCATCCGGACAAGGCGTTTCAGGCCTGCTGCCAACGGTGCGGCCGATTTGTGTGTGCGCTGTGTGATTTGCAGTTGGGAGCGGAGCACGTTTGCCCCACATGCTTCGAGCGTGGGCGGGCCGATTCCGGTGCGGAGGCTGGCAAGGCAGAATGGCGGTATCGCGATGTGCTCTATGATTCCATTGCATTGACAGTCGGGTGGGTTTGGATTCTCGTTTGGCCCGTAATCGTAGCCGCGCTTCCGGCCGTGATTTTCCTGCACGTGAAGTATCGGAAGGCGCCGCGATCGTATTTGATTGCTCGATCTGGGTGGCGTTTCTGGGCGGCTTACGCGGGGCTCGTCTGGCTTCCACTACTGCTCGCCAGTTCCTTCTTCGCACGTTGGATGGCGAGGAGGCATTGATTGAAAAGTGCTTTCCAGAAAATATCGCGCGTTAGTAGCTTGACCGGCGCGACAAGGTGGTATTTGAGCAAAGACTGTTTGCTAGCGGCGAAGCGCGTGATGTACGTGGTCGAGTATCGCCGGTTTTATTTGCGCGACTTGGAAAGCATTGTCGTCTGGCCCAGCCGTTTGTGGCTGTGGCGCCTGATCGTTCCAGGGGTACTACTTGCAGCCCTCGGCGCTTGCCTGTGGCAGTGGGTGAATTCCACCTCTGGCGCGATTTTCACTGGCATCGGTTTCGCATGGGTAGTGCTGGAACTGGCGCTCGGGTCGACGGCGGTGTCGCGTGTTCGCGCCACGGGAGTGAGCGTTGACCTGCCGTTGGTGAAGCGAACACGTCGCGCCCGCAAGGTGCTTAACGCAATCGACGCGGCGGTTTGCGCGTCTCGCGACGTCACCCTGCAACCGGCCGTTCCCATACCCAGCCTGCAACCGGCTGGGGTCTCCGTCCAAACGAACTCCGAAGCAGCGTCTGCGGTCCCTTCCATTGCGGATGCCTCACAGACGAATGGCTTCTGAGATGCCAGCCGCGCCCACGACGAGTCTGCGCCATGCTCGCTGCTTGTTTCATCCGCTACGTGAAGCGGCAGCGCGGTGTCCACATTGCGGAGGAACGTTCTGCCGTGAATGCGTAACGGACGAAGAGGGCAAGCTCGCCTGTCCGCCTTGTCTGCGCCGGATGGCGCGTCCGCCCGTACCAAAGCTGTCACAGACGCGCCGCTTTCGGCAGGTTCTCGCTGGACTTACCGCGCTTGCCTCGCTCATGGCGCTCTTCTTCGCGATGCTGCGGTGGCGAGTGAATACGCCGGAGGAGCATCTGAATCTCGGCCGAATCGCTGGTGACCGGCTGCCCGAGCAAAACAATGAGTGAAGCCGCACTGCCTCCGGCCCCTTCGCTACGGGCACGCGTGCTACCCGTGCGCAGTCCCCGGAACCGGCTGAACTCGCTCGAAGCACTGGAACGTGGATTCGCCCTGTTCCGGTCAACGTTTGTGGGAGAGGCGTGGCGTTATTACGTTGGCAGCGCGCCTCTTGTCTTTTGTTTTATTCCGATGTGGGTGGTGAATGGCCAGATACGGCTATCCGATGGCGTTGTGCTGATGGAGGCGGCAGTACTCGCCGCCAGCTATCTTCTGCGAGTGTGTATCGTCGCCAGTTACATGCAACGCGTTCGCGAGCGAGCGTTTGGCACGCCCAGATCGAAACCGGTACGAGCAACCGCGCAAGCCGCAGCCGTGGGGCGTTTGCTTGCGTGGAAGATAACCCTAAGTGCCGGGGCGTTAGCCGCGCTGCTAACCTTCGCTGGGGCGTCGTGGTTTTACAGCGCATGTCAATTTGCCAGTCTTGAGGCGGGGGAGGACGGCGCCGAAAGGCACTCTATGCGCGGCTGCCTGGCAATTGCTAGTGAATGGTTCGGCAGCAGCGTGCTCCTATTCTTGATGCTCTTTCCTTTCTGGATCGCCGTGTGGCTGAATGCTCTGATCATTGCGATGCTTGTTCCGCAGCTTCTGCACTCGGTTCTTGGCGTAAATACCCTCCTGTCTACGCCGGTAGGGATATTCGCGCTGGTCCGCAGTTCCGCGTTCTTGCTTTCGTTGTTCGGGGGCGCATGGCTGGCACTTGATCCAATCGTCAAGTGTTCGTTCGTCGTTGTTTATCAGCATTTGCGATCGAGGCGCGAAGGCGACGACTTGCGCGGTTTGCTGGCGAGCCTGCCACGCGAGCAGCAGAAGAAGGCTCAGATGATTGCATCCACCATGGCTGGCAGCAGCCTGATCGGCGCATTGGTGGTCCTGGCTGCGATTATCCCTGGCGTTTCCCAGGCCGCGCGGGCAG
Source organism: uncultured Acidobacteriota bacterium (assembly GCA_963796095.1). Classification (GTDB taxonomy): domain Bacteria; phylum Acidobacteriota; class Terriglobia; order Terriglobales; family Acidobacteriaceae; genus JABDBE01. Next base: position 127,208 of record CAWCKL010000038.1, on the reverse strand, counting down.
AGCAGACGCCGCCAGCGCCAAACAGAACGGAGACTCTCACCGATTCCGCGCGCCAGGCACGGATTCAACAATTGCGCCAAGCTTTGGATGTAAAGTCGCGGCGCGCAATTTATCGCTGGCACGACGCCGAACACCCGAGTCCACCCAACTGGTTTGACAAGCTCTTGGCGAAAATCGAACGCCGAATAGAGCGTGCTTGGAATGCGTTCTGGGATTTTCTACACAAACTGTGGCCCCGCGGGTTGAATCTCGGAAACGAGAAGGGCCGTCCTTGGCAGTTGAAGGACCTTCGAATGTGGCTGTGGCTGATCGCGATTTTGACTGTTGCGGCAGGAGGGGTGCTCTTTTGGTTGCGGCGACAAAGGGAGGCGGCATCGCTTTCCATCCCGCAGACAATCGCGCCGCTTCCCGATTTGAGCGAGGGTGCACTAGCAAGCGTGCGTTCCGAGGACGAATGGTTCGCCTTGGCAGGACAGTTCGAAGAGGAGGGAGAATTGCGGTTCGCCCTGCGCGCGGCGTATTTCGGTCTGCTTGCAGGATTGGCCCATCGCGAATGGGTGATGATTCGCCGCGATCGCACGAATCGCGAATATCTCGATGAGTTTACGCGCCGATGGCGGAGGCGTCCCCAAGCGGCCGTTGAGTCGAGGGCAGAAATTCCTGAGAAACTGCGCGGCAGCCTGCGGCAGTTCGATCGCGTTTGGTATGGGTCCCATGTGCTGACGCAAGAGGCAGTGGCTGCGTACCGCCAAGATCAGCGGGAGTTGCTCAACCATGTCTGACAGTAGGCCAGGCAAGAGCATCGTGCTTAACTGGCGAGGTCCGCTGCTGGCTGCTGGTATTTTTGCGGCGGTGTTCGCGATTCTGTTGGTCATGGCACATCAGAATGAGTCGAAAACGAGCGACATGGGATCCAGCTTACGCGAGGACCCTTACGGCACCAGCCTATTGTTCGATTCCTATGGGCGCGCTGGGTACCAAGTAAAGCGCGGCCAGGATGAGGACTCCCTAAGCGATCAGGACGCGTCGACAACGACCGCGTTCTTTATAGGGGGCTACTCCCCTAACGATTGGACAACCAACGATGGAAAACTCCAGGCCGGAGCAAAGTTTCGCGGGCGGGTGGAAGATTTCCTTGCTCGCGGCGGCCGCGTCGTTCTGATCGAGCCCCGTTGGGAACTAAAATCCGCGTCTCAAGGCTGGGAAGTCGAGAACAAGTGGGATCGAACTGGGCAGGAGCACGCTCCACGGTGGGTCTCGCCTGATCTCCGTGCAATGCCGGCGGACAGCGAGATGATGTATCTCGCCGCTGATGACCCGTGGCTCCAAACAGATGCACAGTGGACCGTGCTGTACGGCGGGGTCGTGGGTGCCAATGCCAAGACTGACACATCTGCGCCTGTCTATATGGCAATGCGACGAGCCGGAAATGGCGAACTCATCGCCGCGAGTCAAGAATCGTTCTTATTGAACGAAGCGATCAAGACGCATCCAAATCCGGTGCTGTTAGATTCTCTTGCGGGCGGCCGGCCGGTAATCTGGGTCGATGAAACGTTGCATGGACTGCACCAGGATGAGGGTGTGCTTTGGCTCGTGCAGCGATACCGGCTGCAAGCTGCTCTGCTGCTCTTCTGGGCGACTCTGCTGGTGTTGCTTTGGAGTATGAGTGGCGATTTAGTGCGCCGCCCGGCGCGCGACCCGGGTGCGCAGATCGTACGTCATGGGGAAGTCGCCGGGGTGGCGGCGCGACGCCTACTTCAACGGAGCATCGCGAAAGAGCGCGTTGTGGCAGAGTGCTGGGAACAGTTCCGTCGCTGTTGGCCGCAGGATGCGCAGGCCATTTCTGCAGATCCACTTTGGGGCGCGCGCCTGCGCACCGCGCTCGCGCAGCCTCCTTTAGCGGGATATAAGGAACTAGGCCAGCTGATTGCCGAACGGCGCGCATCCGCAAAGGGTCTGGCTCATGTCGACCGCGAAGCGCCTCATAATTCCACGCTTAACCGATGATGATTTCCTTGGAGGCACAGATCACATGAACGAGAAGCCGGTACTGGGTTCGGACGGGCAGGCACAGTCTGGGAGGGCGGCAATGCAATCGTCAGATGCGTTCGCGATGATCACGAGCGGAGCGCGGCGTGTTCGAGAAGCCCTGAGCCGCGTGATCGTCGGCCAAAACGAAGCTATCGATCTCGCGCTGGTAACGCTACTTGCTGGCGGACACGCGCTCGTCGAAGGTGTGCCTGGCGTGGGGAAAACGCTGCTGGTGAAAGCGCTAGCCCGCGCGGTCGCGGGCGACTTCCAGCGCATTCAATTCACGCCGGACCTGATGCCGGCAGACGTCACGGGGACAAGCGTTTTCGACCTGAGGACGCAGGAATTCCGGCTCGTGCGCGGACCCATTTTCACAAATTTCTTACTGGCAGACGAAATCAATCGCGCACCCGCGAAAACGCAATCGGCGCTGCTGGAGGCCATGCAAGAGCGCCAGGTGACGATCGATCGCGAAACCTACGCGCTATCCCCGGTCTTCGTCGTCTTTGCGACGCAAAATCCAATCGAGCATCAGGGCACGTATCCGCTGCCGGAGGCCCAGAAGGATCGCTTTCTCGTAAAAATTCGCATGGGCTACCCGGCCGCGGAAGACGAAAACGAACTGGCGAGACTCGTGGCAGGAGGCGATGCACCGGAGCGACGGTTAGCCGAGGACCTACGAGTGCCGGTTTTGCAATCCGGCGAACTCGAACAACTGCGAGCCGCTACAGCGCATGTGCGCGTCAGCGAGGCCATCAGCGGTTACATCGTCAGCTTAGCCCGACAGACCCGGCAGCACGCGGCAGTCTGGGTTGGCGCTGGGCCGCGGGCAACACTTGCGTTGTTGTCGGCGTCGCGGGCGCTCGCGGTTCTCGAGGAGCGCGATTTCGTGGCGCCCGAGGACGTAAAGACGCTGGCTGCTCCTGTACTGGAGCACCGCATGCTGCTGCGGCCGGAGGTCGAGATGGAAGGCGTCGAGATTCGCGAGGTGATCAACGCGGTGCTGGAGGCGGTCGAAGTACCGCGCTAGACCGCATGCGTAGTACACGCCGGGCGACAACATCGAAGCAAGTAAAATCATGACGGCTGGAAACAAGAACTCAGCGGGCGTTGGTGGGCAGGGCGTAGCTCTCACGGCCACGGTCGAAGCCACTGCGGGACCAGCACTCCCCAACCCGCTTTTGGGGAGCAACACTTCGCAGCGAATCGCGCTTCGCCCAGCGGAATTGCTCTTCAGTCCGCAGGAATCGCTTGTGTGGATCATAGGACTGCTGGGTGTGGGTGCGTGCATTGTGCCGTGGTTTGCGCGCGGATGGTTATGGTTCGGGCTGATCGCCACTCCTGTGGCGTTGCTGGCGTGTTATGACGCGATCGCCTTGTGGCTCACCCGCGAAGAATGTGCACCGGTTCTCCTGCAGCCGGAGAAAGGACTCCGAGGACGCGAAGGGCAGACCATCCGGGTTTCGTTTGCGCTCACTGGCTCCGGGCGCCGGTGGCTGCACAACGACATCCGCGTTGCGATCACGCCGGCAACACAGAATAGCGAAACCGCTATCCGTGTGAAGGACGATCCTCAGCGGCTGAAACTTGAGCAACCGGATTCTGCCGCAGGTGGATCAACTCCAGCAAGCGCCACGCATATTCGACTCTGGCCATGGACGGCGGAAATCGCTTTGCTTCGGCGCGGATTGTGGCCTGGACCGCGGGTTGGCATCGAGCGGCAGTCGCACTTCCGAATCTGGCGTTTGCGGCGATGGTTTGGTGTGCCCGCGCCTTTGCGGATCGAGGCGAATTTGCGGCCCGGGCGACAGGAAATTCTGCGCAGCCCAGTTTACCGCATGCTTGTGGCGTCCCGGCAAACGCCCTGGACCGGACACGGGCGCGACTTCGAGCGTTTGCGAGAATATCATCCCGGCGATACGTATTCGGAGATCGCCTGGAAATCCACGGCGCGCCGCGGCGGTCCGGTCACCCGGCTTTTCCAATGGGAGCAAAAGCAGGAAGTATATTTCGTGGTGGACCAATCGCGGGCATCCGCGCTTGCTCTCCATGCGGCCGCGGACCCCGAGAGCGTCGCCCCACAAGAACGTGCACCGCAACGGATGCTGGATCTCGCAGTGGAAACGGCGCTGGTGGGAGCAACTGTCGCGCTGGAACTGGGCGACGAATTTGGTCTGGTCACTTATGCGGATGGAGCGAAATCCTGGTTACGCGCGGGCAGCGGCCAATCCCAGTTTCACCGATTTCGTGATTATCTGCTGAATATGGAGCCTGTGCCAACGAATGCAGATTACGAAGCGTTGTTCAGCGACATTCGAGTCCGGCTGCGGCGGCGCGCCTACCTGGTATTGCTCGCCGACCTGACCGAGCGCTCGATTTCGGACTCGTTGCGTCGCGGAGTTGGCTTGGTCCGCTCCTCACATGCTCTCTTGATGACAAGCATCTTGCCGGATCATGTGCGGCCAGCATTCTCGCCAAGAGAGGATGTGAACACGGATCAAGATGTATATGCGGCCCTCGCGGGTGACAGAGAAAACCAGCGACTCGCCGCGTTGGCGCGGCAACTGCGCCAGCTGGACGTGCAACTCCGGTACATTCCTGCGGAGAAGTTCCTGCGAACTGCCGTGGAGGGATATCTGGAAAACAAGCGGGAGCAACGGCTGTGATCTTGGATCTCGAACGATTTCAGGCGCAGGCGCGGCCACGCTGGCGCGACCTCGAATCGCTGCTCGCCGCGCTAGAAAGTCGGCCGGACCGCCTCCTGAATCTAGCGGAGGCCGAACAACTGCAAGAGCTTTACGCCCAGGCTGCCGCGGATTTGAATCGCGTCACACACGGTGCGTTGGCGCACGAGCTAAGACAGTATCTCGAGCGACTGGTGGCGCGAGCCTATGCGGAACTATACTACGCTCCGCCGATGCGCTCTGAAATATGGCAGCCGCACCGCTGGCTGAGGATTTTTACGGCGTTCCCGGAAACGTTCCGGCGGCACTCCCGCTATTTCGCGCTGGCTGTATCGATCACGCTGTTGGGCTGCGCCTTGGGCGGACTAGCGGTGCACTACGATCCTGCCTCTGTGGATGTGTTGCTTCCGGCCGATTATCTACGCAATCCGGACCAGCGCGTGCATGAAGAGGAGCAAGGACAGGGGCGGCACCTGGACTCCGCACAGACCGAAGCAGCATTCTCGGCGCAACTGATCAGGCACAACATCCAGGTAGCGTTGCTCGCAGCGGCACTCGGCGTAACCTTTGGCATCGGGACGGCACTCCTCCTGTTCGAAAATGGCGTACTGCTCGGGGCGGTAGTGGTTCATTATACGCAGCGGGGCTTCGGACTGTTCATGACGGCTTGGCTGTTGCCACACGGCGTGTTTGAGATTCCCTCGATCTTAATCGCCGGACAGGCGGGGTTCTACTTGGCGCGCCTGCTTTTGCGCCGGCGAGAGGACCGCAACGTTCGACAATCGATGCGGGAATGGCTGGTACTGATCGCCGGGCTGGCAATGATGCTGGTGTGGGCCGGAGTCATGGAAGCATTTTTTTCTCAGCATCACGCCCCCGTTCTGCCATATGGGTTCAAGGTTGCGGTTGCCGCAGCGGAACTCGTGCTGCTGACGATCTATCTACTAATGATCGGACGAAAAGAAATCGGCGCGGAAGCACGCTCCAGCGTTCCTTCGGAAAACAGATGACCGATACTCAGTTAACCCGCGCGTCGATCGCGGCCGAACTGACCATTGCGACGCCGGAAGGCGTGTTATTCCGCTTGCCTTTGGCCGGAGCCGCTTCCCGGCTTTACGCAATGCTGCTCGATACCGCTATCGTGTTGGGCACGGTTAACGGAGTGGGGCTGCTTGTCTACTGGATTTTCTCCAAAGCACCAGGTTTTGGATTCATGGTGATTACGCTCGCGGAGTTCGCGATCGGGTTCGCCTATGGCGCATTGTTGGAGGGCTTCTGGAACGGGCAGACGATTGGAAAACGCCTCTTCCATTTGCGTGTGATTGACCAGGATGGCCTCCCGCTACGGATCGAACAGGCGTGGGTGCGCAATCTGATGCGCGTTTTTGATGCGCTGCCATTCGCCTATCTGGTCGGAGGACTCTCGGTACTGAGCAGTCCCCTGATGCAGCGCTTCGGCGACCGCGTGGCTGGAACACTCGTCGTACGTCAAACGCCAGTGGCTGCGCCCGTGGAAGAATTCTGGATGCGGCAAAAGTACAACTCCTTCATGGATTGTCCAGTAATTGCGATGAAGCTTCGCCGCGCCGCAACGCCGGAACTCGCTACTCTGATTCAAGATGCACTGCGCCGCCGCAACGAACTAGCGGCGTACGCGCGCCGAGAAATCTATCGCGAGCTGGCCACGTATTTGCAGAGCGAAATCTCTCTGTTTCCCGACGAATTGGTTGAAAAGCTTAGCGATGAACAGTATTTGATTAACGCTTCTGGCATCCTGTTCGGAGATCAACGCCTGTCGCGAGTTCAGGGTTGACAATTTACGCTTGAAAAGCCAATGGTCGGGTTGTGGGACTGAGTGGGCGCTTTGCGAGACGAATGCACTCTTGGCCGTATGACGGGCAACTCTGAAGTTATGGGCCCGGACGGACTGTTCGGTGACACGGGCCAGAAGTCCTATTCGGGGAACTGTGGAATATCCTCGGCTCCGTGGTGATAGGGTCGCGGAGATTAAGGCAAGCGAGCGGCTGCCGCAGCTTCTTCTTCTCGCCATCGATTTTAGGGAATGATAACGTCCTTTATCATTCACTACTTGAGTTGGCAAGGGGAAGATTTATTGGGGCCGAGCTTTGTACGAGTGGCCGACGATACTCCCGGAGCGGGCGACTCCGGCATCTACCTCTAGCTAAACTTAATCCTCTTCGCTGTGCAAGGACATCCGTCCCGAAAGGGCTAAGTTTCGGGACGAAGTCGGAGAGCGCGAAAATCGAGGCTTGTGGCGTCCTAAACCCTATCCCGAGAGTCTGGCAATGCTAGCAGCATGTAGCCCCCAATCAACCTTAGGGGAGGCACGAGGAATAAGAGCGCGGCCAACGCCTCGTTTCCGCCGAGGGCAAGCGGAATCCAGTGCGGCAGACCAATATTGGCGACCTCGCGGGCGGCGGCTGGACCGAGCGCGAAATGAGCGGATTCGCGCAAAATCACCAAGCCCAGCATCCATCGCAATCCCGAAACGGCCACTCTCGTCGATTGTTGATTCATATCTTTTGCGCACTTTTGCCCGGCCAAGATTACAAAAAGTAGCCAGAGCAAGTTCAAAAGAAAGTTTTGTTTGACAGAATCGCCGAATCCCCGTAGGCTCGTGGAGCAAGAGACATGTTTCCTACGAATCTTGCCACCTTCTGAAAAAACTATTCCTCCCACTTCCCATTTTCAACGCCACAACCGACTGAATGCGCTCGCCGAGGCATTGGCAGCCAAACGGCTACCACTACATACAGCCACCCAAGATGCGGTCGATCTGCCGAAGATGGTTCAAGTCGTGTGCCGCTTCCAGGCGGACGAACTCCTCGACCGTTTGCCGTCCGCGTACCTCGTGGACCCCATAGCACTCCACCCACCGTGCGCGCGGGACCGACTCCAACAGTCGCAGGTTGCTCTCGCGCAGGGCCCGAAAGACCCCTGCCGAAAGGCTGGCATCTTGCTGCGCGTAACCCAAGCGCTCCGCCCATGCCGCCTCATCCCACCACGTTAAGGCCACGCCCGGATTCGCCAGCATGTTTCGCAATCGCCACCCCATCGCCAGCTCCGCGTCCGCCAAGTGCGCTACGATCTCGACAATTGACCACTTTTCAGGTGCAGGGCGCCGGATCAACTCCTCGGGCGCGACATCGCGCAGACGCCGATCGAGCTGCGATGGGGTGGCTTGTTGGACACCGATGGGCTCCTCATCGCCAAGATAGCTTAGGACTCGAGTTCGGTATGCTTCGAACGTCTCTGCCATTGGTCCTCTCGGTAGACTGCGTTTGCGGCCGAACATCTCGTGGAGTAGACCGAGCCATCCTGGTTCGCAATCATACGGGTGTGATGACGTAACACAAACACCGCGACCTCACTGCGCTCCGCTACAACGCCGAGCTGTTTCAATTCATATCGCAGGTGTCACCTCGCTAGCACCTTCTGCTCCGGTAGCAAGCTCTCGACCTGTGGGGTCCATTCCTTTTTGGCATGGCGGTTCTTATCGGACAAACCGACGGCCATATTAGTTTCTTGTTATTCATGGCGCAGTGCAACGAGCGGATCAATCCGGCTCGCTCTTCGTGCGGGAATGAAACTCGCCATCAGGGCGACGCCAGCGAGCAGTATCGTCAGTGCAGTAAAGGTAATCGGGTCCGTAGGCTTGATCTCGAAAAGCATCGTCTGCAGGAATCTCGTCAACATCACAGATCCAAACAGCCCTGCTCCTACACCAGCTACGACGATAAGGGCGCCTTCGCCCAAGATGATTCTCAGAATGTCGCTGCGCTGCGCGCCCAGCGCCATGCGAAGTCCGATTTCGCCGGTGCGTTGGCTTAGTGTATAAGCCACCACTCCGTAGATTCCAATGCACGCTAAAAGAAACGCAACGGTCGCGAAAATCCCCAGGATTTCGAGAGCAAACCGCCGCGCGGATAGATTCTTCGCCACGACGTCGTCCATTGTCTGGATGCCAAACACTGGAATGGACTGATCCACAGCTTGTACTTCGCGGCGAATTGCTTCGCTAAGAGCACCTGGGTCCGCGGCCGTCCGAAGATAAACAACGGAATTATAGGCGGGAGCCTGGGGCTCGGAGAGATAGATATGAGGCGAGCCTGCCGCATCGAAGCCGTCGGACCTTATGTCACCGACGACGCCGACTATGGTGAGGTTTCCCGCGCTAGCCTGCGCCTGTCTCGATGTCAATTGGATATGCTGACCGATCGGATCGCTGTCTTTCCAGTATTGGCGCTCCAACGCCTCGTTGATGACCGCGACCCGCTGCCCGGTTGAGTTGTCATTCTCCGTGAATATTCGCCCTTTTAGCAGCGGGGTCTTCAGGACATCGAAGTATCCTGAGCTTACGCTCGCCACCCCGGCAACCGGCACACGCTCAGATTCCGCGGCACGCCCCTCGATCACGAATGAACTTTTATTCTTCCGCGAACTGCTCATCGGTAGACTTTCACCGTTACCGACGGCGACTTGCTCCACGCCGGGCAGCAGGCATACTCGGCGCACAACCTCCCGATAATAGGCCGCGCGCTTCTCAGTCGTTCGGTACACATCCTGTGCCGGATCATTCGGGAAAGGCAGCCATATTTTTGCAGTTATGATTTCGTGTGGTTCGAAGCCTGGACGCACTTCCAGCAGATGCCAGAAGCTTCGCAAGAGTAGGCCAGCCCCGATGAGAAGCACGAGGGACAGCGCGATTTCCCCCGCAACGAGGATGCGCGAGATGTTTTTCTGATGTTTGCTTGATCCCGAACCACGGCTGCCGTCCCGGAGGCTGACGATCTGGCTAGGACGTACGGTCAGTAGCGCCGGCAACAGGCCGAAAACAACTCCTGTCAGAATCGAGATCAGGAATGCAAACAGCAAAACCCCCAAACTCAGGCCGATCTCGTCTAATCTTGGAAGATCGGCCGGGGCGAGTCTCAGCAGCGAAACTTTCATGACAGCCAAGGCACATATAGCGGCTCCTCCCGAGATCAATGACAGCAAGAGGTTTTCAGCAAGCAATTGGCCGATCAATCGCCCCGTATCGGCGCCGAGGGCTCGTCTCACCGCTATCTCGCGTTGACGTCCGGCCGAATGTGCCAGCAGCAGGTTCGCAAGATTAACGCAGGCTATCAACAGAACGAAACCTACCGCTCCAAACAGCACGAACAACTCCGTCCGCATGCTGCCGACTAGGTCTTCCTGCAGGGAAACCAGCCGTAATCCCCATCCCGCGGGTGCCGGATAGTCGGTGGGATATTGACGGCTCAATTGCGCGGAAAAAATATTTAAGCGTGCTTGAGCCTGGGCGATCGAAAGGCCCGAGCGTAACCGCCCTATCGCTCCCGGAACCATTCTTCGAGATCTCTGCGGAAATACGAGAAACGGCGGCGCGTTAAACCCTGCCGCCGTCCACACCTCGACGTCGCCTTCAAGTGAGCGGCCCGGATGCCTGAAATCCGCAGGCATAACCCCGATGATCGTATAGAGATCGCCGTCCATGCGGATTCTCTTCCCAATCGCGTTAGGGTCACCGCCGAACGTTCGCCGCCAGTAACCGTCACTGAGCACGGCTCCTTCAATGAATCCCGGCCGCTCATCGTTGGCGGTGTAAACTCGGCCCACCTGGGCCGCGCCGCCAGCATCGTAAAGTAATTCGTACTCGTCACCAGGACCTCGATGCGCTCCGGCTTTTCACCACCTGTAAGATTTGCATCGGTGGGCCATATCGCCGAGATCTCCTGGAAAAACATCGGATCTGTCTCGCAGATCCCATAACTCCGGTGCCGAAGCGCCAACATCGCGGCTGTTCGAGCCACGCAAGTCGTCAAAAACCCGTACAAGCTGCTCAGGGTGCGGATACGGTAACGGGTTGAGCAGGACGGCTTGCACAACGGTAAACACCGCCACATTCGCCCCGATTCCGAGCGCCAAGGTCAGAACCGCCGCCAGCGCGAATCCAGGGCTGCGGCGCAACTTGCGTGCCGCGTAGCGGCAATCGTTTCGCAGGTTCTCCATCCAGCTAAGGCCGTCCGTCACCCGCTCTCCGGACTCACGGCTTTTATTGGTCATATGGAGATCCTATCGTCTCTATGTATATGCAGTACAATCAGAATGGTGAGTTTAGTACCAGTACAGTTGACCGCCATTGACGCTGCTACGCTGCAAATCAGATCTCCCGCTCGCATAGGCGACCCAGCGTCAAAAGCGCCCGATCGTGACTTTTCGTCCAGACGTGTCCGCAATTTATGCGAATGTAGTTCTTGTATCGGCCCGTCGCGGAAAAGAGGCCCCCCGGCAAAATGCTGATGCGCTCTAGCAACGCGGCCCGATGCAGTTTAAGAGCATTGACACTCGGGGGCAGTTCAATCCATAACATGTAGCCGCCCGCAGGCCCGCTGATGCGCGTTCCGGCCGGAAAATAGCGGGCGATCGCCTGACGCACGCTTTCCATCTGGCAAGCGAGTGTCGCGCGCAACTTCCTCACATGGCGGTCGTAGCTGCCCGACTCCAGAAACTCCGCCACCACCAACTGCGGCAAGGACGGGGCGGCCATGCTGGTTACCAGCTTTAGCCGCTCCACCTCGGCGCGGAACCGCCCTGCCAGAACCCAGCCGACGCGATATCCGGGCGACAAGATTTTGGAAACAGATGAACAGAGCAGCACGAGACCTTTACGGTCAAAGGATTTCGCCGTCAAAGGCCGCGGGCTCTCATAGGCGAGGTCACCGTACAGATCATCCTCAATGACGGCGACGTTCAACCGGCCCGTCAAATCCACCAGGTCGCGCTTGTGCCTGTCCGGCAAGACAAAGCCAAGTGGATTGTGGCAGTTTGTCATGGTGATACACGCCTTGATTTTGTGCTTGCGGATGGCGCGCTCCAGGTGCCCTAAATCCATCCCTTGTTGAGGGTGCGTGGGAATCTCGATGGTCTTCATGTTCAGAGATGCGACGCTCCCCAAAATGCCGAAGTAAAGAGGGCTTTCCACAGCGATAACGTCGCCGGGCTTTGCTACCGCGCGAAGACTCAAATTGATCGCTTCCAGGGCCCCGGCGGTGACCACGACATCTTGCGGCGCAACCTCGCACCGGATCGTCAGCGAACGCCTGGCGATTTGCCGGCGGAGCGCCTCGACGCCCGGCGGAAAGTCGTAATTCCCACTGTGTGACGGCCGCCTGCGCAGAATTCCGCGCAGGATTAAATTCAACCTGCGGTTCGGAAACAACTCCGCGCTTGCGCATCCCGCGCCGAACGGAACGAATTTCGGATCGCCTGCCAACCGGATCACCTCTTCCAACACAGCGTTGCTTCCCATTGCAGCCGGTTGACTTTGGATCGACTCGGCCTGCGGCTCCGGAATCAGTTTTGCAAAAGGCGTGCGAATGTAGAAACCCGATTGAGGCCGGGCTTCCAGATACCCGCGATTTTCCAGCCACAGATACGCCTGCAAGGCGGTCGAGAGACTCACGCCCTGTTCTTGCTGAGTCTTCTGAGTGAGGGCACGCGATCTCCAGGACGAAGAACGCCATTGGCAACCTGGTGGGTAAAGCGTTCGGCGATCCGCACGTACAGCGGGACATTGCTTTGAGCCGGTTTTCGCATACGTCTTGAACATAGCAGATCTCAAGAATGAAACTGTCATGGTAATAAAACTCGTCTTCTGACACTGTACATGGCGGCTGGTGTAAACGTAGGCTTGTGTCAGGGGGTCTCATGTCCGTATATGAGAGAATCGCGTCGTTGGGGATCAAGTTGCCCGAAGTCACACCACCCGTCGCAGCCTTCGTCCCCTTCGTGCGAAGCGGCAATCAGATCTTCCTGTCGGGCCATATCGCTAAGAAAGACGGCAAACCCTGGGTGGGACAGCTTGGCGCAAATCTCACCACCGAGCTCGGAACAACAGCTGCGCGCGGTATAGCGATCGACTTGATGGCGACGCTAAATCTGGCTGTCGGCGATCTCAATAAAATTAGGCAAATCGTCAAGTTGATGGTCTTGGTCAACAGCGCGCCGACATTCACTGAGCAGCATCTGGTAGCCAACGGTGCATCGGAACTGCTCGCCGAAGTTTTTGGAATCAGCGGCAAGCATGCCCGGAGCGCCTTCGGAGTTGCTCAAGTGCCCTTTGGCTCCTGTGTGGAAATCGATCTTATCGCGGAGGTTCACGAGTAATGGCGCTCAACGGGTCCCACGCATACACGGTCGTCGACGTTTTTACGACGGAGCCTTTGGCTGGAAATCCGCTCGCCGTTTTCCCGGACGCGTCGGAGTTTGATGCCGTGACCATGCAGAGGATCGCGAGAGAGCTCAACTTGGCGGAAACCGCCTTCGTCCTCCCGGCAACACGTAAAGACTGTGCAGCCCGCGTGCGCATATTTACTCCTGCAAAGGAGTTGGCATTCGCGGGACATCCCACCGTCGGTACTGCATTTGTGCTGGTGCTAAAGGGCATTGTCGCGAGCGATAGCACAGAGTTCATGCTCGAAGAGGAGGTGGGTCCGGTCCACATTCGAATCGAGGGAGGACAACGTCCTCTCATTTGGTTGCGGACCCCGCCGATTCACGAAGGGAGGTGCTTTGATGGCGCTCTGTGCGCCAGAGCGCTAGGCCTGGAGCCACAGGATCTTCTTCCGCTCAAACCGCAACTGCTGAGCGCCGGCAATTCAACGCTACTGATCGCGGTGAAAGATAAAGCCGCGGTTGATCGAGCATCGCTCGATTTGACTGGCTTAAGAGTCCTAAAGGGCGGCGCGAACGAAGTCTTCTGCGTCTTCTTGTTTGTCACAACACCCGATGGCGCCTATTCGCGGATGTTCGCTCCTGATTACGGAGTTCCAGAAGATCCGGCCACTGGAAGTTCCACAGGTCCTCTTGCTGTTTTCATGATTCAACAAGGTTTGCTATCGAGCTCGGCTGGCACGCGTTTTGTCAGCGAACAGGGAACAAGAATGGGCCGCCGTAGCCTTTTGCACGTAGAACTACGCGGCGAAAACGGGACTGACGGAATCTACGTCGGAGGTCATGTCACACCGATTATCGAAGCCGTGATGAATCTGCCTTCTCGGTGTTAAGAGGCTCACGTCATGACCCACGCGGATCTCATCGCCACAGTAGGACGAACTCCGCTCGTCGAACTAAGGCGCTTATCTAAAGATCTGCCAGGCCGCGTACTGGCGAAATTGGAAATGCGAAATCCCTGCGGGAATGTAAAGGATCGCGTTGCAGTTGCGCTTGTCCAAGATGCCGAATCGCGAGGTCTGCTGAAACCCGGAATGACGATCGTTGAGGCAACGGGCGGAAACACGGGCATAGGATTAGCTTTCGTCTGCGCAATTCGAGGCTATAGACTCATCCTGACCGTGCCTGAGACTATGTCGGTAGAAAGAGTGGCGCTGCTCAGGCAGTTAGGAGCGGAAATTGTGCTCACTCCCGGAATTCTCATGATCGACGCCGTTGCGCAAGCTCAGAAGATCGCGAACGAACTCCCCGGTGCCGTCATCCTCGATCAATTCAGAAATCCCGCTAACCCGGAGATTCATAGACGCACGACGGCCATGGAGATCTGGCAGGATACACAAGGCGAAGTCGATTCTTTTGTGTCTGCCATTGGCACAGGCAGAACCATCACGGGTGTGGGCGAGGTTCTTAAACAAAAGAGACCTGGTGTCCGAATCATCGGCGTGGAGCCCGCCAACGCTGCCATCCTTTCTGGCGGCCCGGTGGGGAATCACCAGATTCCAGAAATCGGCGTCAGATTCGTCCCGGAAGTCTTGAACCGTTCAATTCTCGATGAAGTGATCGCCGTAACAGACGAACATGCCTTCTCATGTGCACGCCGTCTTGCGCGCGAAGAAGGAATCATCGCCAGCATTTCATCCGGAGCGGCAGTCCACGCGGCTCTTGCCATAGCCGCACGGCAAGACGCCGCCGGGAAGATCATCGTGGTGATTCTAGCCGACACGGGAGAAAGGTATATCACCACGAGCTTGTTTTCCGCAGGAGCGGAGCAGCCTCAGCGATGAACTCGCCCGGAAGGATTCGGCAAACTAACATGGATTCATGAGCGGCCTTTTCCTCGAAGAATCTTTCGCCGTACTGACGCGGACTCCTGCGACGTTCGATGCTATGCTGCGCGGCCTCCCGGAACAGTGGACCACAGCCACCGAAGGGCCCGGCACGTGGAGTCCATACGTGGTTATCGGTCATCTGATTCACGGGGAGAAAACGGATTGGGTGGCGCGGGTGATGATCATCCTGGAGCATGGCCCCCATCAACCCTTTGAGCCCTTCGATCGAGACGCGCAGTTCCGCGATAGCCAGGGCAAACCGATCTCTGCATTGCTGGACGAATTTGCCGAGCGGCGCGCCGACAATCTCGTGCAGCTTCGAACTCTGGATTTGCAGCCAGCCCAATTGGAATTGGTGGGTACCCATCCCGCGTTGGGTCGAGTAACGCTGCGGCAACTCGTGGCGACATGGACCGCGCACGATCTTGCGCATATCCTGCAGGTCAGCCGGGTTATGGCGAAGCGTTATAAGCAGGAAGTGGGTCCCTGGGCGGAGTACCTTTCTGTAATGAGATAAATGCCCGATCCTTAGCGCGGCTACGCTGAACCACCTTACGCCTCGCAATCAGCGAAGGAAATGAGCCTCGATTGAGTCGGCGTCCTGAAACGCTAGTGCTGTATCGGATGCGCCCCATCAGAAGAGGGCAGGTAGGTTCGTGAGGTGGTGCGTGGCGCATCCGATACAGCTGTTTGAAGGAAGCCGCCCGTGGGTAGGCAGTTATGCAAATTGAATGGTGTTGGGGTTAAGAGAAAGGCTTGGAGAAGAGGTAGTGGAGCGAAGAATGAGAACAAGGAGGATGGGTTTGGTTGTATTTTGCGTGGGGTCGGGGCGAGAGTTTGAGGCGAGGTTGGAAGCGGGTAGCTGATTTGGAGGCAAGAAGGGCGCAGCACGCCGGTAGGTGGTGAGAGGCACCGAGTGAGCGAGATCGGAATTGTCGTATCATGCGGCGACTCCGTGGAGAGAGGGTGGAGAGCGGAGTTGGATTTGGGCAGCAGTAAGTCTCTCGATGATCACCATCTTTCCGCCACATTTGGGACAGAGCCAAAGTGGGCTCGGTTCCTGGGCAGGGGAGGCTTCTGGTTCGGTCTGCGATGGCTGCACTGCTCCGAGTAGTTGAAAGCAGAGCGGGAGGAGAGTAGCGCGCCGCGGTTGGCGAGGAAGCCAAAGTGGCGAATGCGGACAAAGCCTTTGGGAAGCAGGTGCAACAGGAAACGGCGCAGGAACTCATCGAGGGATAGGGGCAGCAGTTTCTCTTGATTGTTATGAGCGCGGTCGCGCCAACGAAAGGTGACCTGGTCATCGACCAAGGAAACGAGTCGATGGTTGGAGATGGCGACGCGATGGGTGTAGTGGCCTAAGTAACGCACCGCCTGCTCCGCATCTCCGAAGGGGGGTTTGGAGTAGACGTGCCAGTGGTGTCGGTATAGGGTTCGCAACCATGCGGAGAAGGCTTTGGGGTGAGCGAGGGGCTTCAAAGTGCCATGGAAGCCGAGCTTGCCCTGACGGAAGTTGCGTTTCAAAGCGCTGACAAACTTGCGGCGAAAAACCTTTCGGAGCACCGGGATGGGAAGAAAAAAGCGAGCGTGCGAGGAGACCCAAACCGAGTGATCGGGCGACAATCCGCCGGCGGGCACCACGCAATGGGCATGGGGGTGATGTTCGAGTTTTTGATTCCAGGTGTGGAGCACGCTGAAGAAGCCGATTTCGGCGCCGAAATGTTGGGGATCGCGGGCGACTTCGAGGAGGGTTTCGGCACTGGTCTGCAGCAACAGATGGTACAGGATTTTTTTGTTCTGCAAGGCGAGCGGGGCCAGCTCATGGGGTAGGGTGAAGACAACATGGACGTAGCGCGTGGGGAGAAGTTCCTGACGGCGCGCTTGGAGCCAACGGTCGCGAGCGTTGGCTTGACACTTCGGGCAGTGCCGGTCGCAGCAGCTGTTGTAGGAGATGGGCGGACGGTACGCGCAGTCGGTGCACTCATCGAGATGCCCGCCCAAGGCGGCGGTGCGACAGCGCGCGATGGCCCGCAACACCTTGAGGTGTTGCCAGGTGATCCATTTACGGCTGCGTTCGATGAAGGTGCGTCCCGCGGCGCGAACCAGATCGGCCACCTCGAGGGGTGGCCGGTTCATCATTCGCTCTGCGGTACCTTGCCTTTCAGCTGGAGCGAGTCCAGAGGACTCGCGGTGGCGTTGAGGTGCCGTTGGGAAAGATGGAGATAGATCGTCGTCTCTTCCAAATCACGATGGCCTAGCAGCAGCTGAATAGTGCGAGTTCTTCCAGCATATGTTGCGGAGTGGGGTCATTCATCTCCTTATGACCTAACCTTATCCCTTCACCCAAACCGCTGACACCCAGCACGCGAAAGCGTCTGCCGCGAAGCGGCTTCGTTCAAACGGCGTTAGGGGAAGTTGCGGCAATCCCGGGCGAGTGACGCGCCACTCGTACAGAGCTCTGATCCAGCTCTTTCGGCTTGCCGGCTTCCCAATTCAGGCATTGAATGATAAAGGACGCTATCGCCAACATCCCCGAAGCGGCCCGTCTGCCACTTTTCAGGGAGTGTCGCTTGCGACCGAAATTCCAAGTCGATCATTCACGGCATCCTGAAGCTTCTGTTTGCTTCCGATATAGCGTTCCGTTGTTTGCACGGAAGTGTGACCAAGCAGAAACTGAATCTGCTCCAGTTCGCCTCCGCACCCATGGCAAAGTCGGGCGCATGTGCGTCGCTCATGCCGCATGCGGCATAGGCGGAGCTATGCCGAATCCAGGATCATGCCGAATCGCGATTCTAAAATGCTCTCGAAACTGCGCGAATCCTGCCGATCGTCTATCGTGCGGCGCGATCCATGCGGCATAATCCGGTGTGCTTCACAGGACATGGACGAGGCTCAACAGTCACCATCAGTTGTTTAGCATCCTTTCTTGTTCTTTGGCGAGCTTCCTCGGCGCCCCCAAGCAGTTGGCGCGCCAAGGCGGATTTTGGGGTCGATCACGAATGTTACGGCGAGGTGTGCTTGAAACGCTAGTGCTGTATCGGATGCGCCCCATCAGAAGAGGGCAGGTAGGTTCGTGAGGTGGTGCGGGGCGCATCCGATACAGCTGTTTGAAGGAAGCCGCCCGTGGGTAGGCAGTTATGCAAATTGAATGGTGTTGGGGTTAAGAGAAAGGCTTGGAGAAGAGGTAGTGGAGCGAAGAATGAGAACAAGGAGGATGGGTTTGGTTGTATTTTGCGTGGGGTCGGGGCCAGAGTTTGAGGCGAGGTTGGAAGCGGGTAGCTGATTTGGGGGCAAGAAGGGCGCAGCACGCCGGTAGGTGGTGAGAGGCACCGAGTGAGCGAGATCGGAATTGTCGTATCATGCGGCGACTCCGTGGAGAGAGGGTGGAGAGCGGAGTTGGATTTGGGCAGCAGTAAGTCTCTCGATGACCACCATCTTTCCGCCACATTTGGGACAGAGCCAAAGTGGGCTCGGTTCCTGGGCAGGGGAGGCTTCTGGTTCGGTCTGCGATGGCTGCACTGCTGCCGAGTAGTTGAAAGCAGAGCGGGCAGGAGAGTGGCGCGCCGGCGGTTGGCGAGGAAGCCAAAGTGGCGAATGCGGACAAAGCCTTTGGGAAGCAGGTGCAACAGGAAACGGCGCAGGAACTCATCGAGGGATAGGGGCAGCAGTTTCTCTTGATTGTTATGAGCGCGGTCGCGCCAACGAAAGGTGACCTGGTCATCGACCAAGGAAACGAGTCGATGGTTGGAGATGGCGACGCGATGGGTGTAGTGGCCTAAGTAACGCACCGCCTGCTCCGCATCTCCGAAGGGGGGTTTGGAGTAGACGTGCCAGTGGTGTCGGTATAGGGTTCGCAACCATGCGGAGAAGGCTTTGGGGTGAGCGAGGGGCTTCAAAGTGCCATGGAAGCCGAGCTTGCCCTGACGGAAGTTGCGTTTCAAAGCGCTGACAAACTTGCGGCGAAAAACCTTTCGGAGCACCGGGATGGGAAGAAAAAAGCGAGCGTGCGAGGAGACCCAAACCGAGTGATCGGGCGACAATCCGCCGGCGGGCACCACGCAATGGGCATGGGGGTGATGTTCGAGTTTTTGATTCCAGGTGTGGAGCACGCTGAAGAAGCCGATTTCGGCGCCGAAATGTTGGGGATCGCGGGCGACTTCGAGGAGGGTTTCGGCACTGGTCTGCAGCAACAGATGGTACAGGATTTTTTTGTTCTGCAAGGCGAGCGGGGCCAGCTCATGGGGTAGGGTGAAGACAACATGGACGTAGCGCGTGGGGAGAAGTTCCTGACGGCGCGCTTGGAGCCAACGGTCGCGAGCGTTGGCTTGACACTTCGGGCAGTGCCGGTCGCGGCAGCTGTTGTAGGAGATGGGCGGACGGTACGCGCAGTCGGTGCACTCATCGAGATGCCCGCCCAAGGCGGCGGTGCGACAGCGCGCGATGGCCCGCAACACCTTGAGGTGTTGCCAGGTGATCCATTTACGGCTGCGTTCGATGAAGGTGCGTCCCGCGGCGCGAACCAGATCGGCCACCTCGAGGGGTGGCCGGTTCATCATTCGCTCTGCGGTACCTTGCCTTTCAGCTGGAGCGAGTCCAGAGGACTCGCGGTGGCGTTGAGGTGCCGTTGGGAAAGATGGAGATAGATCGTCGTCTCTTCCAAATCACGATGGCCTAGCAGCAGCTGAATAGTGCGCAGATCCTCGAGCATCATTTTGCGAAGGTGGGTCATAGGTCATCTCCTTATGACCTAACCTTATCCCTTCACCCAAACCGCTGACACCCAGCACGCGAAAGCGTCTGCCGCGAAGCGGCTTCGTTCAAACGGCGTTAGGGGAAGTTGCGGCAATCCCGGGCGAGTGACGCGCCACTCGTACAGAGCTCTGATCCAGCTCTTTCGGCTTGCCGGCTTCCCAATTCAGGCATTGAATGATAAAGGACGCTATCGCCAACATCCCCGAAGCGGCCCGTCTGCCACTTTTCAGGGAGTGTCGCTTGCGACCGAAATTCCAAGTCGATCATTCACGGCATCCTGAAGCTTCTGTTTGCTTCCGATATAGCGTTCCGTTGTTTGCACGGAAGTGTGACCAAGCAGAAACTGAATCTGCTCCAGTTCGCCTCCGCACCCATGGCAAAGTCGGGCGCATGTGCGTCGCTCATGCCGCATGCGGCATAGGCGGAGCTATGCCGAATCCAGGATCATGCCGAATCGCGATTCTAAAATGCTCTCGAAACTGCGCGAATCCTGCCGATCGTCTATCGTGCGGCGCGATCCATGCGGCATAATCCGGTGTGCTTCACAGGACATGGACGAGGCTCAACAGTCACCATCAGTTGTTTAGCATCCTTTCTTGTTCTTTGGCGAGCTTCCTCGGCGCCCCCAAGCAGTTGGCGCGCCAAGGCGGATTTTGGGGTCGATCACGAATGTTACGGCGAGGTGTGCTTGGGCGAATCTTATCGTGGCCAGTTCGGTATTCCGATCTTCGGCTGGCGCCGGACTATGCCGAATCACTCGAGCGAGGAACAGCTCAGGCCGCTGCCATGGCGCGGGCATTCGGCATAATCCGAGATGCGGCATAGCGCCGAAGATCGTGGGGAGGCAGATTGCTTATGCCGGCCTGACCGGCGCATCGCTTCACTGCGTACCAGACGACGTTGACCGTCACGCCAGTTCCGTCCAGAACTCCGCCCTTCAACACTCGCCTGAATACTTTTCCGTCGCTCACTCCCGAATGCCGGAGCCATGCATCGACAAGTGCCTTGCACCAGGACGGCACAGGTACGGTTCGTAGGCGTCCTCCCTTGCCGACCAGATTGACAATGACCCAGTGACCCTCCCTCGACTGCAGCTGATCCAGGTTCAAGCCCACGACTTCCGAGCGTCGCAATCCACACCCCAAGAGCAATCCGAGGATTGCACCGTCCCTCCAGCCGCGCAGGCTGTTCTTTGAGGCGGCGCTAATCAGCTCTTGCGCCTGATTTCGGGTGATCCAGTTGCCCATTCTCCGTCCGAGCCGCTTCACTCCTTTGACGCGCCGAATTCCAATCGCCAACTCCGGGCTCAGCCAACCGCTTTCGACAGATTCATCGGCCAGCCGCCGGATCGCTGGAAGATGCAGGTTGATCGTCGCCGCGGACAGGGAGAGGCGTTCCAGAAATGAGCGGTACCTCACCACAACAGAGCGGTTGAACGTTAGGCGAGGCTCATTGCAGTACCAGCCAATGAACCGGTCGATAGCGTATTCATAGCTCCGCCGTGAGTGTTGAGAAGCGAGCGTGTTTAGCACGGCAGTCTTCGACTGTTCAAGTTCAGGGATGGTGATGGTTGCGGGGCGAGTTATGGACTCGGGCTTCGTTTTCGGGGACATCGGAACGGCTCCTTTCCGGCCGTGCCCGAAGTTTCCCCCTCGCGTAAGCTCAGCAACCGGTCAGATTTTGTCATCCCGAATTCCATCCCCGTCGGCAAGGCAACCGGGGTTGTTGACGTGAACGTCCTTTATCATTCACTACTTGGGTTGGCAAGCTGAAAGAGCTTTTGTGGATCATCGCCCACCTGGCCCGCCAACTTCCGGATACTGCGTGATCCAGGATCAACCCCGGACGGAGCACATCTCCGA
This sequence comes from uncultured Acidobacteriota bacterium, assembly GCA_963796095.1. GTDB lineage: Bacteria > Acidobacteriota > Terriglobia > Terriglobales > Acidobacteriaceae > JABDBE01. The sequence continues at coordinate 105,797 of CAWCKL010000038.1, read as the reverse complement.
GATGGGGACAAGCCGTCAACATGGATTTGTCAAACCTTACGGCCTGGTTCGCGACGACCGCCATGAGGCTCCACCGGTTATGGTGCCCTTTCGGAGAAGTCCAGCAAGACCTTTTGCTGTCCTGCCTCACCATCGGCTAGGCGTACTGCCTCTTGGAAGTCCTTCAATGAATACCGCCCAATCGCTGGCAGCGTAAGTGCTCCGTTCGACAACATGGTGAGGAGATCGCTCGTCGCTGCCCGCACTTCGGCGAGCGGCTGGGAACCCACCCAACGCGGAAGCCACCACCCGCGAACCGTCGCTGTCGAATAAATCAAACGTGGAGCGAAGAGCGGCATGGTGAATTTCGCGGGGTCCGTCTGCCGATGACTGGATAGGGCTCCATACACAAGCATGGTTCCAGCGAGGGCGAGGTTGCGGGCAATCTCAGCGCCAAGTTCCCCGGCAACGCAATCAATCGCTCGTTCAACGCCCTTGCCCGCGGTCAAATCCTGCAGGCGTGCCCTGAGATCCTCGTCGGCTGTGCAGATTACCTCATTGCCTCCGAGGTTGCGGATGATTGTTTCCTGCTCGCGCCGCCGGACGACGTTGATTGTCTTGAATCGATACTGCTGCGCCAATTGAAGCACCAACTTCCCGACGCTGGATGCGGCCGCCGTCTGTAGGAGCCAGTCGCCCTCCTTGAGGTTGTGACTTGATCTCGTCAATGCCCATGCAGTCAAAGGATTCGTGTAGGAAGTGGCGGCGGCCGGATCGTCCAGGCCGTCTGGAACGGGCACGAGTCTGTCCACTGGGCACACGATCTGCTCGCGCCAGATGTTCCACGTGTGAACGAAAACTACGCGAGTTCCAACAGTCGGACCTTGCACGCCCGGACCTACAGCCTCCACAATCCCCACGCCTTCAGCGCCCGGGCTGGCAGGCAATTCCGGCTGATAGCCATAGCGCCCGCGCACCATGTGCAGATCCGATGGGTTGATCGGGCTCAGCAGCACTCGGACGAGCGCTTCGCCAGGGGCCAAGGGCGGAGTAGGGATCTCTGCCAGTTTCAATACGCTCTTCGGTTCACCGGTCTCGCGAAAGATCAATGCTTTCATCAATACCTCCTGGGTCTTTAGGCGACGGCTGATTCCGGCCGGATGTTCTATGACTTCCGGAACAAGAAGCGGAGCGGGTGATGAAGGAGAACATCTCCGTCGAAGCTGGGAAATGCTGCACGCATTCGCTGAACGAAACCTTCCGCAGTGTCATTCGCTAGGTACTCTTTCTTCGCGGGCGTCAGGTACTCCCGCATCTGGGCAAACAGCTCTTTGCCGCCCGGCGCGCCATGTCCGGGGAGGATTCTTGTGCACGGAAGGGTCTCATAACGGTCGAGAGCCACGTCGCGAATGACTTTTCACCGAGAAACACGTCATCATTGGTATCTACAAACGGCACGGGAAAATCCTTCTCTATGAGCGTTATCGCGCGCCGAACTGGAAATCACGGCCTCTGTACATTCTAGCCGCTTGGATGAAGCTGTTTGCAGCCACCCGCTCGAAGCGAAAGTTCAACAATCCAGTATCATTTGACGAAAAACGCCCATTTCGGGCAAGTGGCTCAAAACCTCACGCCGCTTGCCAACCCAGATAGTGAATGATAAAGGACGTTATCATTAGCTATCGTTCGGTTATAGCCGGATGAACCCGAGGAAAGTCGTCGATCTTTCCGCGCGCGGTGAGTGTGCGAGAACACCCCACCCGAAATTATTCTGGAGCCTCGCCCTATGAACAAGAGGACCTTTATCAAACTCTTCGCCGCCGCGCTAGCATCTGCTCCGGTCATGCGCCTTCTTGCTTGGGCGGGACAGGAGAAACTCAGAAACTGGGCCGGCAATATCGAGTACAGCACTAACCGGGTTCAGACTTCCACTTCGCTCGCGCAGGTGCAGGACTACGTCAAGACGCAACCCAAGCTGAAAGTGCTCGGCACGCGGCATTGCTTCAACAACATTGCTGACAGTAAAGATGGATTCCTGTCGCTGAAGCCGATGGACGAAGTGATTTCTCTCGATCCCGCGAAGCGCACCGTAACTGTCGCGGCGGGCATCACGTATGGACAGTTGTGCCCCTACCTCGACGGCAAGGGCTTTGCCCTTCACAACCTCGCCTCGCTACCTCATATCTCCGTGGCGGGCGCATGCAGCACAGCGACCCATGGGTCCGGTCAGAAAAACGGCAACCTGGCTACAGCAGCCTCTGGACTGGAAATAGTGACTGCGGACGGCACAGTCGTAAACCTGTCGCGCGAACGAGACGGCGAAACATTTAACGGGGCAGTGGTAGGACTCGGCGCTCTCGGCGTAATCACAAAAGTCAGTCTCGACATTCAGCCCAGTTTCATGATGCGGCAGTATGTGTATGAAGACCTTCCCCTCGGCGAGTTGAAAGAACACTTTGATGCCATCGAATCCAGCGGCTACAGCGTGAGCCTGTTCACCGATTGGCAAAAGCAGCGCATTAACGAACTGTGGATCAAGAGCCGCATCGAAGAAGGGCAGGAATTTCACGCGAGCCCCGAGTTTTACGGGGCGAAGCTTGCTACCCGCAACCTGCACCCGATTGCGGCGCTTTCAGCGGAAAACTGCACCGAGCAGATGGGCGTGCCCGGACCGTGGTATAAGCGTCTGCCCCACTTTCGCATGGGTTTCACGCCCAGTGCCGGCAAAGAATTGCAATCGGAATACTTCGTGCCTGGGCGGTATGCGGTGGAAGCAATCTTGGCAGTAGAGAGGCTGCACGACCAGGTGAGCCCGTCTCTCCTAATTACCGAAATCCGCACCATCGCCGCCGACCATTTATGGATGAGTCCTTGCTACGACCAAGACTGCGTGACCATCCACTTCACCTGGAAACCAGATTGGCCTGCCGTCAGCAAACTGTTGCCGGTCATCGAGAAGGAACTCGCTCCATTCAACGCGCGCCCACACTGGGGAAAGTTATTCACAACTTCGTCAACGGAACTCAAGAGCATTTACAAGAAGATGCCCGAATTCGTTGAACTGAGCACGCGCTACGATCCCCAAGGCAAGTTTCGCAACGAGTATCTGAACCGGATCATCTTCGCTACTTAGCTTTGCAAACGTTATGGCTGCGCCTTTTACTTTCTTCGGGAGATATAGGAAAACTAAGGCTCACGCAACGCGGAGGTCGAAGCGGACTGGACCACGTTCGGAACACTCTGCCTGTGACGTTCGAAGCAAACGCTCCGACCATGCGCGCCAAGAGACTCGCTATGTTCCCTTCCTGGCTAGCGTTTGATGATGTTCGGTTGGCCAGAAGTCGGCTTCGAGGAAATCGCAAGTGATCTCCTCCAAGCCCGTTTGAACGAAGCCGCTTCGCGGCAGACGCTTTCGCGTGCTGGGTGTCAGCGGTTTGGGTGAAGGGATAAGGTTAGGTCATAAGGAGATGACCTATGACCCACCTTCGCAAAATGATGCTCGAGGATCTGCGCACTATTCAGCTGCTGCTAGGCCATCGTGATTTGGAAGAGACGACGATCTATCTCCATCTTTCCCAACGGCACCTCAACGCCACCGCGAGTCCTCTGGACTCGCTCCAGCTGAAAGGCAAGGTACCGCAGAGCGAATGATGAACCGGCCACCCCTCGAGGTGGCCGATCTGGTTCGCGCCGCGGGACGCACCTTCATCGAACGCAGCCGTAAATGGATCACCTGGCAACACCTCAAGGTGTTGCGGGCCATCGCGCGCTGTCGCACCGCCGCCTTGGGCGGGCATCTCGATGAGTGCACCGACTGCGCGTACCGTCCGCCCATCTCCTACAACAGCTGCCGCGACCGGCACTGCCCGAAGTGTCAAGCCAACGCTCGCGACCGTTGGCTCCAAGCGCGCCGTCAGGAACTTCTCCCCACGCGCTACGTCCATGTTGTCTTCACCCTACCCCATGAGCTGGCCCCGCTCGCCTTGCAGAACAAAAAAATCCTGTACCATCTGTTGCTGCAGACCAGTGCCGAAACCCTCCTCGAAGTCGCCCGCGATCCCCAACATTTCGGCGCCGAAATCGGCTTCTTCAGCGTGCTCCACACCTGGAATCAAAAACTCGAACATCACCCCCATGCCCATTGCGTGGTGCCCGCCGGCGGATTGTCGCCCGATCACTCGGTTTGGGTCTCCTCGCACGCTCGCTTTTTTCTTCCCATCCCGGTGCTCCGAAAGGTTTTTCGCCGCAAGTTTGTCAGCGCTTTGAAACGCAACTTCCGTCAGGGCAAGCTCGGCTTCCATGGCACTTTGAAGCCCCTCGCTCACCCCAAAGCCTTCTCCGCATGGTTGCGAACCCTATACCGACACCACTGGCACGTCTACTCCAAACCCCCCTTCGGAGATGCGGAGCAGGCGGTGCGTTACTTAGGCCACTACACCCATCGCGTCGCCATCTCCAACCATCGACTCGTTTCCTTGATCGATGACCAGGTCACCTTCCGTTGGCGCGACCGCGCTCATAACAATCAAGAGAAACTGCTGCCCCTATCCCTCGATGAGTTCCTGCGCCGTTTCCTGTTGCACCTGCTTCCCAAAGGCTTTGTCCGCATTCGCCACTTTGGCTTCCTCGCCAACCGCCGGCGCGCCACTCTCCTCCCGCTCTGCTTTCAACTACTCGGAGCAGTGCAGCCATCGCAGACCGAACCAGAAGCCTCCCCTGCCCAGGAACCGAGCCCACTTTGGCTCTGTCCCAAATGTGGCGGAAAGATGGTGATCATCGAGAGACTTACTGCTGCCCAAATCCAACTCCGCTCTCCACCCTCTCTCCACGGAGTCGCCGCATGATACGACAATTCCGATCTCGCTCACTCGGTGCCTCTCACCACCTACCGGCGTGCTGCGCCCTTCTTGCCCCCAAATCAGCTACCCGCTTCCAACCTCGCCTCAAACTCTCGCCCCGACCCCACGCAAAATACAACCAAACCCATCCTCCTTGTTCTCATTCTTCGCTCCACTACCTCTTCTCCAAGCCTTTCTCTTAACCCCAACACCATTCAATTTGCATAACTGCCTACCCACGGGCGGCTTCCTTCAAACAGCTGTATCGGATGCGCCCCGCACCACCTCACGAACCTACCTGCCCTCTTCTGATGGGGCGCATCCGATACAGCACTAGCGTTTACAGCACTAGCGTTTTTGGATAACTTCCGGATGGCCGATTACTCGGGGGTTATCGCGTTATGGCATAGGCGACCGCCCAGGTTGGCTCTGGCGAGTTTGGGCTACAACGCGGATCAATTATGCAAGGGACCGCGCAATCACCAGTGTGATGTCATCCTGCTGTTCGCTTCCGCCGCTGAATTGCCGGACCGCCCCAACCACTGCTTGGAGAAGGGCTACTGCTGGAAGGTGAGAATGGCTCCCGAGGGTGTCGAGCAAACGAGACGCGCCAAATTCTTCCCCATCCGCGTTCTCGGCCTCGGTGATTCCATCAGTGTAGAGCACCAGCGTGTCACCTGCTGCAAGCTCCACTTCCGCAATCTCGCACTGCCAGGCTTCAAACAATCCCATCACGGTGCAGGTGGAACTCAGCCACTCCACCTTCGGCGTCTCGGAGACCCGATCCTGCGAGCTTCCGCTGGCGCGCAGCAGGACCGGGGGAAGATGTCCACAATTCGCGTAACGGAGCTTGCGGCTTGAGTCGTCGTAATCCGCAAAAAATAAGGTAGCGTAACTGGCGTCACCGCTATTCTCATAGAACAAGCGGTTGACTGAGGCGAGCAATCGAGACAGGTCGTCGACCGCGAGGGCATATTGGCTGCGCAGATTGGCTTGGAGATTCGCCATCAGCAGGGCGCCAGACACTACTTTACCAGCAACATCCGCCATCACCATCGCCAGGCGGCCGGGGCAAAGCTCCAGAAAATCGTAGTAGTCTCCGCCCACTTTGCGAGCCTGGATGCAACCGCCCGTGTATTCGAGCGTTCTCATCGCGGGCAGCTTTTGCGGGAAAAGCCTGGCCTGCACCTGCCGGGCAATTTCCATTTCCTGAGCGAGGCGGCGATCGGCTTCCATTCGCTCCGCCATTTTTTCTGCGAGGGCTATGTTCTCCAAAGCGATGCCGGCTTGGGTCGCCACGGAATCGAGCAGACGCTTGTCTTCACCGGAATAAGGTTCCTCGGAAAGCCGCTGGCCAAGAACGAGCATGCCAATGAGATTGTTCTCACGGCTGAGGATCGGCACCAGGCATTCCGGCGCGAGGGACGCCAGCGCGGTTAACTCTTCGGCACTGGCGGGATCGGATGTGACCTCCCACGTTTTCCCTCGGCGCGCGAGTTCGAGGAAAACCGGCGCGCTGGCCGAGAGCGTTTCGAGGGTCGCTGGGAACGTTCCGGAGATTGCGGCCAGCCGGCCGTTGCCTGATTCCAGGTAACACGCCAGGATCTTCGGGTGCAGCGCTTCGCTCACGTGGCGCTCGATGAGCATCGCCAGTTGGCGACGGTCGCTCACGGTGCGGGTTTTCTCCGCGAGGTCGTGCAGAATGATACGAGAGTCATAAGCACTGCGAAAGAAGGCCCGGTCGATACGCATGGTTCCCCGCTTCACCAGCGGCGCCGATGTCCAGACAAGGACAATCCCAAATACTGCGCTCACAGCCATCCCGATATTTGTATCCGCGCGGAGGAATCGCGAGAAGACGTGGGTGAAGAGCGCGATGGCGGAAGCCGCAACGATGAACGTCACAACGATAAAACCCCTCTGCACCAGAACGTACCGCGCGCTGCGTCGCAGCAGCACCGGAAGCTCCATCACGCGGTGCTTCACCACCGCATAAGCAAAGGAGAGGGGATAGAGGAACAACACCAGCACCAGCCCGGTATCGAGCCAGAAAGAGGGCCGAAATCCGGTGAAATCCACGGCGGCACGTATAAGCACGATTGGCAGGACGCCGACCAGGGTTCCCCACAAAATCACTCGTGATTTGCGCCGCGCTTCTGGAGGGACGGCGGACATGAATGAATTTTGCGCCAGCGAGATCATACCGAGAGCAAGTAAGGCGTATTTCATGGCAGCTTCAATGAGATCGGAGTTGCGGCTGCCTACCAGGTGGGCGACCACTGCTGGAAAGCCTGGATCGCCTGTCCGCAAGCCGGGAATGACGGTACAGATTCCCAAGAGAAGCCCCGCCCACTTCAACCAGGGGAGGCGCCGATCCAGAGGCGATTGCACCGGGAAAACTGCAAAGAAAAGATAGAAAACGGGACAGAGCATCCCGGCAAACACGGCACGAAAAACAAGCACGAATGCGCTAAGTGCGGGAGAGATCCCGGAATTGTGAAAAGCCAGGGGTGGCGACAAAGGCGCAGAAGAGCAATGCCAGAAGCCATGCATTTGGCTCTTCCAGCTTCAACAAGAGGACGGCGAATGCCACCAGAAGAAAAGGAATGGGGAATGATCCCGTGATTTGCTGCGCGGAGGACCTGGCCAGGCCCTCGGAAGCACTAGCCAGCGGGGCAGCTCGAAACACGCCGTGTAGAACCAGCGGCTTGGGCTCACCGGCGCGCTCTACCGTTATTTCCACCACGTCGCCTGCCCGACCATGAAGATAGGCTTGGTCAGAACCAATGGCGGTCAACAACGCTCGCCCATTTACCCCAATAATGCGGTCGCCAACGCGCAGGCCGGCGCGCTCCGCAGGGCCCCCTTCCACCACATCTTCGACTGCCTGACAGTGCGTTCTCTCGTCATACTGAGGGTTATGTTGGTTATTGAAGCCGAGCTCCACTTTCGGACGCGCCCGACGAACCGTGTACATCCAGAGGGAACCGTAAGTGATCGCGGCCACGGCAAACAGGGTCGCCAATGTTGCCAGGAATGATTTTCGGAACGACGCACCCCCACTCATGATGTTTTAGTGTCGGCTTCGCGCCGAATCTTCCCGGCAAATCCTATGCCCTGCTTCCAGATGCCGTCAACAACCACACGCTCACAGTCGCATTAGCCAGGCTGTCCAGGCAGTATAAGGCAGAAAGTCCGTGAAAACACGAAGCGTCCTATTCATCCTGAAGAGCGCGGTTCCACGAGAGAACGGGCAGTTCCTCGATCTCCCAAAGCACTTGGTCGGGCCGTCGGCTGCGAGTAGCAGTGACCTCCCTCGCCGCCAATTAGACGCGCCTCTCAGGATTACGGGCAACTCTGAAGTTATGATCCAAGACAGACTCCTGGCGGGCGAGAAGTCGGCTTGGGGGAAGTGTGCTTGCAGACTCTCGATTCACCCGGTTGATCTCCGCGAAGCCCGTTTGCGCCCTTCGCGGCGACGCTTTCGCGTGCTGGGTGTCAGCGGTTTGGGTGAAGGGATAAGGTTAGGTCATAAGGAGATGACCTATGACCCACCTTCGCAAAATGATGCTCGAGGATCTGCGCACTATTCAGCTGCTGCTAGGCCATCGTGATTTGGAAGAGACGACGATCTATCTCCATCTTTCCCAACGGCACCTCAACGCCACCGCGAGTCCTCTGGACTCGCTCCAGCTGAAAGGCAAGGTACCGCAGAGCGAATGATGAACCGGCCACCCCTCGAGGTGGCCGATCTGGTTCGCGCCGCGGGACGCACCTTCATCGAACGCAGCCGTAAATGGATCACCTGGCAACACCTCAAGGTGTTGCGGGCCATCGCGCGCTGTCGCACCGCCGCCTTGGGCGGGCATCTCGATGAGTGCACCGACTGCGCGTACCGTCCGCCCATCTCCTACAACAGCTGCCGCGACCGGCACTGCCCGAAGTGTCAAGCCAACGCTCGCGACCGTTGGCTCCAAGCGCGCCGTCAGGAACTTCTCCCCACGCGCTACGTCCATGTTGTCTTCACCCTACCCCATGAGCTGGCCCCGCTCGCCTTGCAGAACAAAAAAATCCTGTACCATCTGTTGCTGCAGACCAGTGCCGAAACCCTCCTCGAAGTCGCCCGCGATCCCCAACATTTCGGCGCCGAAATCGGCTTCTTCAGCGTGCTCCACACCTGGAATCAAAAACTCGAACATCACCCCCATGCCCATTGCGTGGTGCCCGCCGGCGGATTGTCGCCCGATCACTCGGTTTGGGTCTCCTCGCACGCTCGCTTTTTTCTTCCCATCCCGGTGCTCCGAAAGGTTTTTCGCCGCAAGTTTGTCAGCGCTTTGAAACGCAACTTCCGTCAGGCAAGCTCGGCTTCCATGGCACTTTGAAGCCCCTCGCTCACCCCAAAGCCTTCTCCGCATGGTTGCGAACCCTATACCGACACCACTGGCACGTCTACTCCAAACCCCCCTTCGGAGATGCGGAGCAGGCGGTGCGTTACTTAGGCCACTACACCCATCGCGTCGCCATCTCCAACCATCGACTCGTTTCCTTGATCGATGACCAGGTCACCTTTCGTTGGCGCGACCGCGCTCATAACAATCAAGAGAAACTGCTGCCCCTATCCCTCGATGAGTTCCTGCGCCGTTTCCTGTTGCACCTGCTTCCCAAAGGCTTTGTCCGCATTCGCCACTTTGGCTTCCTCGCCAACCGCCGGCGTCGCCACTCTCCTCCCGCTCTGCTTTCAACTACTCGGAGCAGTGCAGCCATCGCAGACCGAACCAGAAGCCTCCCCTGCCCAGGAACCGAGCCCACTTTGGCTCTGTCCCAAATGTGGCGGAAAGATGGTGATCATCGAGAGACTTACTGCTGCCCAAATCCAACTCCGCTCTCCACCCTCTCTCCACGGAGTCGCCGCATGATACGACAATTCCGATCTCGCTCACTCGGTGCCTCTCACCACCTACCGGCGTGCTGCGCCCTTCTTGCCCCCAAATCAGCTACCCGCTTCCAACCTCGCCTCAAACTCTCGCCCCGACCCCACGCAAAATACAACCAAACCCATCCTCCTTGTCCTCATTCTTCGCTCCACTACCTCTTCTCCAAGCCTTTCTCTTAACCCCAACACCATTCAATTTGCATAACTGCCTACCCACGGGCGGCTTCCTTCAAACAGCTGTATCGGATGCGCCCCACGCGACGTCCCCAACCTACCTGCCCTCTTCTGATGGGGCGCATCCGATACAGCACTAGCGTTTGTGGACCGCGAGGACGAGACGCTGAAGGGCCCACGGATTACATCCGCATTGCAGCAGCTCGGAAGTAATCAGATTATTCCTCGTCCACGGGGACAACCCCGCAACGGGGGGGCCGTGCTGCTACAGGGCAATAGGGATGCGGGGCCTCAGCCCCTGAGGGACTCGGTCATTCCGCAGTCCGGCTCGCTGTGTGAAATGCTTTCTGGACGAGCGTGTAACGCGCCGCCCCGATCATGCCGGAGTCGTCATTCGCCACGATCTTGACCGGCACGTCCTTCAGGATTGCTTCCATGCGCCCTTTGTCCAGGAAACTTTCTAGGAACAGGGGATCCTTCATCTTGGGCACGATCTTTGCCGCAATGCTACCCCCGATGAAAATCCCTCCCGTGGACATGAAATTCAGCGCGCAGTTCCCAGTCTCCGCGCCGAACACGCTGACGAAAATCGACAAGGTCTGATCGCAGATCGCGGCCTTACCCTCCAATGCCATTTGCGAGATCAGCGCCGGAGGATCGGGCGCGGCGCTCAACTGCGTTCGCAACCATTCCGGCTCCTCGGCCTTGTGTGCGTCTCGCAGAAAATCGTAAATATTCTTGATCCCGGGCCCGGAGAGAATTCGCTCACAGCTGATGCGGCCGTACTTCTTCTGCAGGTAGGCCAGCAATTCCATTTGCAGATCATTCCTGGGCGCGAAGTCGGCGTGTCCTCCTTCGCAAGCAAAAGGATGATGCCGGAAGCCATCCCAGTAAAGCCCCGCCATCCCAAGTCCAGTTTTGGCAGAGATGACGGCACGGTTGCCTTCAGCTTCTTCCGCGCCCTCGCTCAACGTGATGAAGTCTCTTGATTCCAGACCATCGATTCCATAAGCGTAAGCTTCCAGATCGTTCAGCAGTCCAACCGAATTCAGTCTGAGTTGCTTAGCCACTTCCCGCGCATCGATGACCCAGGGCAGGTTGGAAATCTTGCTTCGTCCCGCTCGCACCGGCCCGGCCACGCCGAGGCATGCGCTGTGAACGGGAATGCCTTCGGTTTTTATGAAGTCAGCAAGAATGCCCGATAATCCGTCGTGGTGCTGGCTCATGTAAGTCTTTTCCACCACGCATTGCAGCCGGTTGCCTTCGGTTTCGAAAGCGGCCAGCCGGGTGCGAGTCGCGCCGATCTCACCGGCAAGAATCATGGTTCAATTCTCCTCCACTGGCGGCCGTCAAGTTGCAGCAGTTGATCGGCCTCCGTTGGCCCCCAGCTGCCGGATGCATAATTCGGAAACTTGCGCGGCGGCAGCGCTGTCCACACGTCCAATACTGGATCTACCACTCTCCAACCAGCTTCGACCATATCGGCGCGCTGGAACAGAGTTGCGTCTCCGATCATGCAGTCATACAGCAAAACCTCGTAGCCGGTATAGCCTGCTGCTCCGAAATACTTGGAGTATTCAAAACTCATGTCTACTGACCCAATCCGAAGCAGAGGCCCTGGAATCTTCGCCCCAAAGCTCAGCGAAATTCCTTCCACCGGCTGGATTTGGATGACCAGCGTGTTGGTGTGCAGCTTGTGAAAGGGAGCGTTGCGAAACAGTTCGAACGGCATGCGTTTGAACTGGATGGCGATCTCCGTGTGGCGCTGCGCCAGACGCTTGCCAGTCCGGAAATAAAATGGCACTCCCGCCCAGCGCCAATTATCGATGTTGAGCTTCAGGGCCACGAACGTCTCAGTGCGCGATTCCGGAGAAACTCCTGGTTCCGCCCGATAAGCGGATACTTTTTCCTCACCCAGCAGTCCCGGGCCATATTGGCCGCGCACGCTGCGTTGCAAAACGTCGTCCGAGCTCAGCGGTTGAATCGAATGCAAAACTTTAGCCTGCTCATTACGTACTGCGTCCGCCTGAAAAGATACCGGCGATTCCATCGCGGTTAAGCTGAGCAGTTGCATCACGTGGTTGGGAACCATGTCGCGCAATGTCCCCGCCGTGTCGAAGTACCCGCCGCGCTGCTCCACGCCTACGGTTTCGGCATTCGTGACTTGCACATGGTCAATGTACCGCCGGTTCCAGATGGGCTCGAAAATGGCATTGTCGAACCGGAAGACCATGATGTTCTGCACCGTCTCTTTGCCCAGATAGTGATCGATGCGATAGATCTGATTCTCCTGCAGCACATTCTTGATATCGCGGTTGAGCGCCTGAGCAGAGTCCAGATCGTGTCCAAACGGTTTTTCGATTACCACCCGGCGCCAGCGTCCATTCTCCTGCCGCGAAAGCGCGGCTGCTCCCAACTGCTGCACAATCTGCGAAAAAAACTTGGGTGCGGTCGCCAGATAGAAAAGATAGTTGCCCTCCGTATGTTGCTCCCCGTCTAGCGCGGCGAGCCGTTCCCGGAGTTTCGTAAACGTATCTGGATCCGCAAAGTCGCCGCGCTCGTAGAACAGCCGCTCCCGGAACCACTCCAAGGCGTCCGCTGACTCCGCTCCGACCGGCAGGAAACTAGTAACCTGGCTGCGAAAATCTTCCAGGCTCAAGTCGTCGACTGAAACGCCTATCACCGCGAAGTTGTCAGACAGCAGCTTTGCCTTCCCCAAATTGAAGAGCGCGGGCGCCAGCTTGCGCTTGGTCAAATCCCCAGCCGCGCCAAACAGCACGAACACGCAAGGACCAGCTGCCCTCTCGGCGTACCCGAGGGCATTCTCCAGATTGGTTTGCGTGGTTGCGGCCATCTCTGCGACTTCTGAACTAGTCGCCCATAGTAGATGACCGATGCCTAGCTTACTAGCGGATACTGCAGAAGAGCGCAGGCCCGTCCGCTCCAGGGGTTTCTGTTCCTCACGCCTCTCTTGTGGGAACTTGGAAGCTCCATTGCCATTTGCCTCCCATTGCGGGCGGATGACGGGCACCCCTGAACTTATATCCCAGAACAGACTCTCAACGACCCTGGCCAGAAGTCCTATTAAAGGGGATGTCAAGTGAAAAACACTTCTCCCTGCCGGAACGCCAGAAATATTTTCCGGCATCCAGCCCCCTCGCCATAGTGCCGACACCTCTTCTTTAGCTGCTTGACCGTTCAGCCCGGTTGCGGAGCGGCCCTGTAAGCCGCAGAGCGACGGGGCCCCCGTGTTTCTTCCTTCCTGTGGGGGTTTCATGTTCGTCATGACGGCGCTGTTCGGGTTCTCTGAAACTCACAAGCTAACCTGGTTGCAGAGTTGCCAACCATGGTCCTATCCGAGACTCGTGGCCTACAGCTTTGTTGGGTCATGCGAGGGGCTGTGACTTGGAAATCGGTTGAAGTGACTGTCCGGCGAAGAAGATCTCGACCGGACCTCATCTCCCATGATGAGTACCCTAGGAGCTACAGCGGGAAGGCAACGACCTGTCGAAAGCGCTCCGACAACGTACCTGCGATCGAAAGATCGGCATCGAAACCGCGAGGTAACGATGCATCTGCCAGCATCGAGGCGGTGAGGGCCCAGGGTTGATAGCATGGTGAGCATATGCAAATTCTCGAAAACGTCGTCAATGACAAGAAGTCGAAGATGCTTATAGGCTTCTCTTGCAGTGGGTACGGAGCTTCCCCTCTATTCCGTCATGGGCGAGCAGCACTGCCGGCGTACAGAGAACACCTACCCTATCGTGTCACCTCCACGGAACAAGGTAAGCCCGTATCGCTCCCTGCAAGGGGAAGATCAACCGTAAGGCGGATCGATGGCGGTGCGGGTATCGGAATTGCGAGGAAGCGAATGCTGCCCTGTAACCGGGCAGATAGAGGTTGCGTCGCCTTGATGGGACAAGATTACTTCACCGGAAATGGAGCTGACTTCGCGATGGTGTTCAAACTCGAGAACATTTGTGGAACCGATGTAGGAAGCAAAGCAAATGATGGCGGCGCAAGCCGCTGGTGCAGCCTCCCACACGATGGTGGCTTCCTCCACCGCCGTGCGAGTCGGCCGCAGGTCAGTATCGAGAAGGTCTTATTTGATGTTGAATAAGGCCGCGTCCTCGTTTTCAGGGGGGCGTTATTGAATGCTCGAGCCGGATGACGGGAAACTGTCAAGTCCGGTTCTTAGAGGGCTGGCCCCCAGCAATGGGGGCCGGCTACTCGGCGCATAGGGTCGGCTTGGAGGAGATCTCCCCGAAGCCCGTTTGAACGAAGCCGCTTCGCGGCAGACGCATTCGCGTGCTGGGTGTCAACGGTGTATGTGAAGGGGTAAGGTTGGGTCATAAGGAGCCAACCTATGACCCACCTTCGCAAAATGATGCTCGAAGAACTCGAGCGTCGTAATTACGCTCAGACTACCATAAACTGCTACCTCCATACGCTCGAGGATTTCGCGCGTTATTTCCGGCGCCCGCCGGATCAGCTCGCTCCTGAGCACATCCGCCTCCATCTTTCACAGCGCCACCTCAACGCAACCGCGAGTCCTCTGGACTCGCTCCAGCTGAAAGGTAAGGTACCGCAGAGCGAATGATGAACCGGCCACCCCTCGAGGTGGCCGATCTGGTTCGCGCCGCGGGACGCACCTTCATCGAACGCAGCCGTAAATGGATCACCTGGCAACACCTCAAAGTGTTGCGGGCCATCGCGCGCTGTCGCACCGCCGCCTTGGGCGGGCATCTCGATGAGTGTACCGACTGCGCCTACCATCCGCCCATCTCCTACAACAGCTGCCGGAACCGGCACTGCCCGAAGTGTCAGGCCAACGCTCGCGACCGTTGGCTCCAAGCGCGCCGTCAGGAACTTCTCCCCACGCGCTACGTCCATGTTGTCTTCACCCTACCCCATGAGCTGGCCCCGCTCGCCTTGCAGAACAAGAAAATCCTGTACCATCTGTTGCTGCAGACCAGTGCCGAAACCCTCCTCGAAGTCGCCCGCGATCCCCAACATCTCGGCGCCGAAATCGGCTTCTTCAGTGTGCTCCACACCTGGAATCAAAAACTCGAACATCACCCCCATGCCCACTGTGTGGTGCCCGCCGGCGGATTGTCGCCCGATCACTCGGTTTGGGTGTCCTCGCACGCTCGCTTCTTTCTTCCCATCCCGGTGCTCCGAAAGGTTTTTCGCCGCAAGTTTGTCATCGCTTTGAAACGCAACTTCCGTCAGGGCAAGCTCGGCTTCCATGGCACTTTGAAGCCCCTCGCTCACCCCAAAGCCTTCTCCGCATGGTTGCGAACCCTATACCGACACCCCTGGCACGTCTACTCCAAACCCCCCTTCGGAGATGCGGAGCAGGCGGTGCGTTACTTAGGCCACTACACCCATCGCGTCGCCATCTCCAACCATCGACTCGTTTCCTTGGTCGATGACCAGGTCACCTTTCGTTGGCGCGACCGCGCTCATAACAATCAAGAGAAACTGCTGCCCCTATCCCTCGATGAGTTCCTGCGCCGTTTCCTGTTGCACCTGCTTCCCAAAGGCTTTGTCCGCATTCGCCACTTTGGCTTCCTCGCCAACCGGCGGCGCGCCACTCTCCTCCCGCTCTGCTTTCAACTACTCGCAGCAGTACAGCCATCGCAGACCGAACCAGAAGCCTCCCCTGCCCAGGAACCGAGCCCACTTTGGCTCTGTCCCAAGTGTGGCGGAAAGATGGTGGTCATCGAGAGACTTACTGCTGCCCAAATCCAACTCCGCTCTCCACCCTCTCTCCACCGAGTCGCCGCATGATACGACAATTCCGATCTCGCTCACTCGGTGCCTCTCACCACCTACCGGCGTGCTGCGCCCTTCTTGCCCCCAGATCAGCTACCCGCTTCCAACCTCGCCTCAAACTCTCGCCCCGACCCCACGCAAAATACAACCAAACCCATCCTCCTTGTCCTCATTCTTCGCTCCACTACCTCTTCTCCAAGCCTTTCTCTTAACCCCAACACCATTCAATTTGCATAACTGCCTACCCACGGGCGGCTTCCTTCAAACAGCTGTATCGGATGCGCCCCCCACCACGTCACGAACCTACCTGTGCTCTTCTGATGGGGCGCATCCGATACAGCACTAGCGTTTCGGGACCGCTAGCACGAAGCATTAAATGGCTCTTCGGATTACTTCTGCATTGCCGACAAACCATACAGAATCACCGCATCCGCTGCAGTTTGCTGCACAGGCTATAATGACGCCCACGAATGGCGCTCAACTCTGGTACGAAACTCGGGCCGTATGAAATCCAAGCTCCGCTGGGCGCTGGCGGCATGGGCGAAGTCTACCGCGCCCGTGATACGCGGCTGGATCGCGATGTCGCGCTGAAAATTCTGCATTCTGAAGTAGCTGGCGATCCCGACCGACGCGCCCGGTTCGAGCGCGAAGCCAAGACGGTCGCTGCCCTGAGTCATCCCAACATTGTGGCGCTATACGAGGTTGGCAACGCCGACGGCATCGAGTACACGGTCAGCGAACTGGTGGAGGGCGAGCCGCTGCGGGTGCAAATGAAGCAGCGCGCCATGCCGGTGCGGCAGGTGGTGGAGCTGGCCACGCAGTTGGCCGACGGCATGGCCGCTGCGCATGCGGCGGGCATTGTGCATCGCGACCTCAAGCCGGAGAACGTGATGGTAACCCGCGATGGTCGGGTGAAAATCCTCGACTTTGGGTTGGCGCGTGCGCTGCCGTCTGCCGGCGCATCCGGCAAAGTCTCCAACGCCGAGACCATCGCTCTCTCGGCGACCATGGACTACAAAACGGTGCCCGGCATGGTACTGGGGACGGCGGCGTACATGAGTCCCGAGCAAGCCCGGGGAGAAGAAGCAGACTATCGCTCTGACCAGTTTTCGTTCGGCCTGATTGTATATGAGATGCTCGCCGGCAAGCAGGCGTTCGCTCGCGACTCCGCCGTTGAGACGATGGCTGCGATCGTGCGCGACGAACCGGAGCCGCTTGTTCCGGGGAAGATTCCGGCGCCGCTCAAGTGGCTGGTGGACCGCTGCCTGGAGAAGGACCCCATGCGGCGGTACGATTCGTCGCGGGATTTGTATCAGCAACTGCGCACCCTGCGCGACCACTTTTCTGAGGCGTTTACCAGCAGCAGTGTGCAGGCTGTGTCGCCCGAGGTTGCGGCGTCGGCTCAAGCTGGCGCGAAGTGGCGGGGATTCAGCATGGGCGTTACGGTCGGGCTGGTGGCTCTGGCGGCGGTGCTGGCCGGTGCATTTGCATGGTGGCTGCATCCGGCGGGCGTGCAGCTTTCCGATTTCCGGTACACGCCTTTCGCAGTGAATGCGTCGAACCCCTTATGGTCGCCTGACGACAAGATGGCAGCGTACTCCGGCGATGTGAGTGACTATCGGCAGCTCTTTTTGCGCACGCTGGATTCGCCAACGCCGCGGCAGTTGACTCACTCCCGCGGCAGCGCGCGCCCGCTGAGCTGGTCACCGGACTCCTCGCGCATCCTCTACCTGCAAACGGTGGCGACAGGAGAACCGCCCAAGGTTTTTTCCATTGGAACGGTGGGAGGAGAGCCGGACCTGCTTTGGACGCTGCCCCAGGAGGCCTATCTCTTGGCCATATCTCCAGATAGCAAGGCTGGAGTCGTTCTGAACGAGGGTGCGGACAATATCTACGACCTTTATATTTCCGATCCCATTGGATCGCCGTTGCGCCGCTACCCATCTTCGCAAGCGTCTTCGCACTTCGTTTTCAACAGTCCGCAGCTGGGATTTTCACCGGACGGCCGTCAACTGTTGTTCATTCGTGCGGGTGATGCCGGAACCGAAGAGTCCTGGCTGCTGCCGTGGCCGGCCGGGTCCGAAACTCCGCACCAGGTATTAGGCACATTGCCGCACGATGCGGGCACGCCGTCCTTCGCCTGGATGCCAGATAACCGCCACATTATCGCTGCGGCCACCCATGGCGTTGGCGCAACCCAACATCTGTTCCTGGCCGATACGAGGTCGGACCGGCTGCAACAGATCACCCAGGGGACCGGCTCCGAGGGTTTGCCGGCGGTATCTCCGGATGGGAGTTCCATTCTGTTTGCCGAGAGCAATGTTGACTACGACATTTTGTCCATGTCACTCGCGGATAGTACGACGCAGGGCCTGATTGTGACGGCGCGATCCGAGAGCATGCCGGCGTGGGCCGCCAAGGCGGATTCGCTGGTCTACGTTTCTGACCGGTTAGGCACAGAAGATATCTGGCTTCACACCAAGGATGGATCGGATCGTCCACTGGTGACCCGGGCGAGTTTCGCGCCGGATGCGCCCAAGTGGATGTATGCTCCCGTACTGTCCCCGGACGGCACCCGCGTCATCTTCGTCACCGTCGAGAAGACGGGCAAAAGCCGCCTATGGGAGGCTTCGGTGGCCGGTGGCGCCCCCGTTCCTTTGCTGGATGCTTCCGAGACGTCCACCAAGCAGTTCACTGGAGATTGGTCCCCCGGGGGCACGCAATTTGCTTTCATCGGCCTTGAGCCAGACGGCAAGACTAGCTTGAAGGTCGTGCGCACCTCAGGCGGGGGAGTCGCACAGAAGCTCCAGGACGGTGCCAACGGCGTGCTTTCCTGGGCACCGGACGGGAATTGGATTGCTTATTCCGACATCGATAGCGGGTGGCATTTGATCTCGCCCGACGGGAAGCAGCATCGCGACCTTGGGATCATCAAGACTTCCAATCTCGGATTTTCCAGAGACGGCAAAACCATATACGGCATCCGCGCTGACGCCGACAAGTGGTTTCTATTTTCGCTCGACATCGAGACGGCAAAACTCCGCGACATCAAGCCCGTGGATAGCGCTTTACGGCCGACTTCGCCTTTGAATCCGGCGATTCGCTTCACGCTGGCCCCCGACGGCATTAGCTTTGCGTATTCGGTTGCCAAGCGCTCCAGCAGCCTGTGGATGTTGCAGGGGTTTGCCGGCAAATAGTCTCAGTTCCAATCCGCGCAAATCTCCTATCACATTGTGGACCGATGACGGGCAAACCTTCCCTAATTCGGTAAGGTTTGCCGACAAAACAGGACCTATGGGGTCAATTCATGTGCCGACCACTCCAAAGATACGCTGCAGCTTCGGAGGCGGGTTTCCGCGCGGGCGGCTGGCCGGGCGCTCTGCGCAAGAGCATCGAGGTTTCAGTCGCGCAACGCAAAGCCAAGAGCGGTTACGTTTCTCCATACGCGATCGCACAGCTATATGCCGATCTGGGCGACAAGGAACACGCCTTCGAATGGCTCAACGCCGCATTTCAAGAACACGATATCAGCATAATTTCTCTTCGGACCGATTTCTCGATGGATCCTCTGCGCTCCGATCCACGTTACATCGAATTGGTGCGCAAAGTTGGCTTACCGCAATAGGGACAGTAGTACTTTTTCCATAACTCCGCTTTTACACTCGCGATCCCAGAAATCGGTGCATGAGCAGAAACAAGCAATTTCCATTAACGTTTGTAGACAATTCTGGGCGGATGACGGGCCAACCGAAAGTTACGTTTTCACGCAGAGTCCGACGACGTTGTCCAGAAGTCGGCTTGGGGGAAGTGTGCTTGCAGACTCTCGATTCACCCGGTTGATCTCCGCGAAACCCGTTTGAACGAAGCCGCTTCGCGGCAGACGCATTCGCGTGCTGGGTGTCAACGGTGTATGTGAAGGGGTAAGGTTGGGTCATAAGGAGCCAACCTATGACCCACCTTCGCAAAATGATGCTCGAAGAACTCGAGCGTCGTAATTACGCTCAGACTACCATAAACTGCTACCTCCATACGCTCGAGGATTTCGCGCGTTATTTCCGGCGCCCGCCGGATCAGCTCGCTCCTGAGCACATCCGCCTCCATCTTTCACAGCGCCACCTCAACGCAACCGCGAGTCCTCTGGACTCGCTCCAGCTGAAAGGTAAGGTACCGCAGAGCGAATGATGAACCGGCCACCCCTCGAGGTGGCCGATCTGGTTCGCGCCGCGGGACGCACCTTCATCGAACGCAGCCGTAAATGGATCACCTGGCAACACCTCAAAGTGTTGCGGGCCATCGCGCGCTGTCGCACCGCCGCCTTGGGCGGGCATCTCGATGAGTGTACCGACTGCGCCTACCATCCGCCCATCTCCTACAACAGCTGCCGGAACCGGCACTGCCCGAAGTGTCAGGCCAACGCTCGCGACCGTTGGCTCCAAGCGCGCCGTCAGGAACTTCTCCCCACGCGCTACGTGCCGAGTGGCCAGCCCCCATTGCTGGGGGCCGGCCCTCTAAGAACCGGACTTGAAAGTTTCCCTTCATCCGGCTCGAGCATTCAATAACGCCCACCTGAAAAACGAGGACGCGGCTTTATTCAACATCAAATAAAACCTACTCGATACTGGTCTGCGGCCAACTCACACGACGGTGGAGGAAAACCACCATCGTGTGGGAAGCTGCACCAGCGGCTTACGCCGCCATCATTTGCTTTGCTTCCTACATCGGTTCCACAAATGTTCTCGAGTTTGAACACCATCGCGAAGTCAGCTCCGTTTCCGGTTAGGTAATCTTGTCCCATCGAGGCGACGCAACCTCTATCTGCCCGATTACAGGGCGGCATTCGCTTCCTCGCAATTCCGATACCCGCACCGCCATCGATCCGCCTTACGGTTGATCTTCCCCTTGCGGGGAGCGATACGGGCTTACCCTGTTCCGCGGAGATGACTACAAGAAGATAGTTTAGGTGCTCCCTATACGCCGGCAGTGTTGTGTGCCCATGTCGACGGAACATGGAGCCGTCGTACCCACTGCAAGAAGAGCGCAAAGCAGCTTCCGCTCCTTGAAGATTACGACGCTTACAAGAGTTTGCATATGCTCACCATGCTATCTACACCCTAGTCCCACTTCCGCCTCGCTGCTAGCAGATGCACCATTGCCTCGCGGCTCCGATGCCACTCTTGCGAGTGGGGTCCATTGTCCGAGAGTTCCAGAACAGTTCGTTACCTCGCCGCTCTCTCTCGTAGGGTACGTTCGATGGGACGAACGGTCTGCCCCTTTCACCAGATATTCATCTCCGTAGCTGTTCAGGTCACAGCCATGTTGTCTTCACCCTACCCCATGAGCTGGCCCCGCTCGCCTTGCAGAACAAGAAAATCCTGTACCATCTGTTGCTGCAGACCAGTGCCGAAACCCTCCTCGAAGTCGCCCGCGATCCCCAACATCTCGGCGCCGAAATCGGCTTCTTCAGTGT
Organism: uncultured Acidobacteriota bacterium; assembly: GCA_963796095.1. Taxonomy (GTDB): domain Bacteria; phylum Acidobacteriota; class Terriglobia; order Terriglobales; family Acidobacteriaceae; genus JABDBE01. The sequence goes on along the minus strand of CAWCKL010000038.1, from coordinate 84,628 downwards.
GCTCCACACCTGGAATCAAAAACTCGAACATCACCCCCATGCCCACTGTGTGGTGCCCGCCGGCGGATTGTCGCCCGATCACTCGGTTTGGGTGTCCTCGCACGCTCGCTTCTTTCTTCCCATCCCGGTGCTCCGAAAGGTTTTTCGCCGCAAGTTTGTCATCGCTTTGAAACGCAACTTCCGTCAGGGCAAGCTCGGCTTCCATGGCACTTTGAAGCCCCTCGCTCACCCCAAAGCCTTCTCCGCATGGTTGCGAACCCTATACCGACACCCCTGGCACGTCTACTCCAAACCCCCCTTCGGAGATGCGGAGCAGGCGGTGCGTTACTTAGGCCACTACACCCATCGCGTCGCCATCTCCAACCATCGACTCGTTTCCTTGGTCGATGACCAGGTCACCTTTCGTTGGCGCGACCGCGCTCATAACAATCAAGAGAAACTGCTGCCCCTATCCCTCGATGAGTTCCTGCGCCGTTTCCTGTTGCACCTGCTTCCCAAAGGCTTTGTCCGCATTCGCCACTTTGGCTTCCTCGCCAACCGGCGGCGCGCCACTCTCCTCCCGCTCTGCTTTCAACTACTCGCAGCAGTACAGCCATCGCAGACCGAACCAGAAGCCTCCCCTGCCCAGGAACCGAGCCCACCTTGGCTCTGTCCCAAGTGTGGCGGAAAGATGGTGGTCATCGAGAGACTTACTGCTGCCCAAATCCAACTCCGCTCTCCACCCTCTCTCCACCGAGTCGCCGCATGATACGACAATTCCGATCTCGCTCACTCGGTGCCTCTCACCACCTACCGGCGTGGTGCGCCCTTCTTGCCCCCCAATCAGCTACCCGCTTCCAACCTCGCCTCAAACTCTCGCCCCGACCCCACGCAAAATACAACCAAACCCATCCTCCTTGTCCTCATTCTTCGCTCCACTACCTCTTCTCCAAGCCTTTCTCTTAACCCCAACACCATTCAATTTGCATAACTGCCTACCCACGGGCGGCTTCCTTCAAACAGCTGTATCGGATGCGCCCCACGCGACGTCCCCAACCTACCTGTGCTCTTCTGATGGGGCGCATCCGATACAGCACTAGCGTTTCTGGACCGCGTCACGTTTGTGCCCGGGGCTGGCGGCCAGTCGAAAGAGGGTTGCCACCACACCTCTACGGCAGCAGTGTTAGAAAACCTGCCCAGAATTGCTCGCGTGGAAACCTCGTAAAGATTGGCCTTCCTGATTTCAATACATGGCGTTAGGAATGGCTGGTTTTCTAACACAGCTTCAACCGGACTCTGGGCCAATGAGTGTAACTGATTCCATGACAATGTCGGCTCCTAGGTCCGAGTAAAGTTTGGTGGTGCTGAATCCAACCAACAGGCTCGGGAGAAAGGAGCCGAACAATGATCATTATAGGAGTAGATTTTCACCCCGAGTTTCAGCAAATCGCTTCGGTGGATACCGAGACCGGAGAGTTCCAGGAAAAACGGCTGGGGCATCGCGAGGAAGCGGAGACATTCTATCGCGGGCTGGCGGTCGCAGGGCAGAAGGTTCGTGTAGGGATGGAAGCCAGTGGGCACGGGCGCTGGTTCGAACGACTGCTGTCCGAGTTGCAGGTGGAACTCTGGGTCGGAGATGCGGCAGAAATCCGAACCCCACGAGTGCGAAAGCAGAAGACGGATCGGCAAGACGCGCAGCTGATTCTGAAACTCATGCTGAAGGATGATTTTCCGCAGATCTGGGTGCCGAGCTGGGAAAATTGGGATCTGCGGCAACTGCTGTGGCACCGGCATCGCATGGTGCAGGCGCGTACCCGGATCATGAACCAACTGCGAGCCGTGGCGCTGAACGAAGGCCTGCGCTGCAAGAAGAGGCTGTGGCGGGAGCACGGGCGACAACAACTGGAAGCATTTCGACTGGCTCCATGGGCTAGCCGGCGACGACGCGATCTGCTGGAGTTGATGGATCGACTGAACCCGACGATCACGGAGTTGAGCCAGGCGATCGAGCAGGAAGTCGAAAAGTGTCCCGAGGCGCGGCGGTTGATGACGCATCCCGGAGTCGGTGCCTTGACCGCACTGGCCTTCGTGTTGATCATCGGCCAAACCGAGCGCTTTGGCTCGGGCAAGCAGGTGGCGAGCTATCTGGGGCTGATGCCGTTGGAGGACTCCAGCGGCAATCGGCGACGGCTGGGACACATCACCAAACAGGGCAGCTCGATGATGCGTTTCTTGCTGGTGGAAGCAGAGCAGGTGACGGTGCGCAGTGTGCCCGAATGGCGCAGCAACTATCTCCACCTGATGATGCGGAGAGGAAGGAAAACCGCCAAGGTCGCCATGGCCCGCAAGCTGGCGGTTCGTCTGTACTGGATGATGCGTCAGGAGTGGGACTATCAGCAGTGGAGCAAGTTCGGTTCGCACGCGGGACAGCCCGGACATCGCGATGGTGTGTTGTAGAACACCGAGTAACTGATTGGGTATCCCGCTCCCCTTTTGCGGGGGAGTTCGAAGTAGTAATCATGATCGCAGTTGCAGACCGAAGAGATGCATGGGTCGGACTGAGTCCTGACCGGAAAACGATTACGAGCGAGCCTACGGTTGGAAAAGCAACACCATCTATGAGAGCGAAATGGGCTCTTCTTTGAGTGCATGCAGTAGTGTGCTCAAAAGTGCTTGACACGGGCCGACACTGTCAGAGACGCGATGTTACAACAGCAATCAGAGCGAAAGGAGGTCCCTGAGCGGCAATTCGGCTTGATTCTTTGTTTGCTCGAACTGGGCACTTCTAGTTTTTGTTGCCATCGCAATTGTCATCACTTCCCGCAAAGCAAGTTTCCGGATCCCTCCAGCGCGTAGAGCGGACGCGCCCTACCGGCTGGCGTCACGGACCGATCGAGGGTCGGGGCAGCGCTTCGAGCGCGGTGTGTGCCCGTTGCCACGCCGCATCAAGGTCGCGGCGATCCAGCGCGACCAGCGCGCTCGCGGTTTCGAGAATCGCGTCGGCTTGGTCTGAGAGCGCTTGATGGCAGGCGTCTGGAAGTCGCGGCGCCAGCCGGCGGATCGCATCGAGTTGGTGGATCAGCACAGCGGGCGTGCTTGCGGACGCCTGACGGACCTGATCGAATGCGAACTTGGCGAGGCGCTCGAGACGCACCGGCGGCATCCATACTCGGAGGCGGCTGCCAGTGTCGTACCAGTTCCCTTCGAGCGGGGGCCGTTCGGCCAGCGTGAGCAGTGCGTCAGCGAGCCAGTCGACGCACGCAACGCCGGTGAACGTATCGTTGACTGCGGGCGACAGGGCTCGGATCGCGATCTCAACAACCTGTCTGCACTACATCGCCTTTTCCGAACCCGCGATTGCAAGGACAAGGCTTGTCTCGCTTGTGTCATCAAAAATCGCAGAATCCGGCCATGCCGTGACGAACTTCGGTTAGGCTAGGCGATCAGGAGCGCGATTTGCATGTTGGGAGTATGGTGTTTATTCCTGCGAATACTTGGGTGGGGTTAAAGAACACATCCACCGAGGTCATGAGCATAACATTCGTGTTTTCTGCCCCCGGATTTGACGACTACCTGCGATGCACATCCGTTCCGGCAGGCGAGAAGCCGACTCCCATGACTCAAGAGAACTGGCAGCAGTGCCAACATGAAGGGCACGCTCTCTTCGAGGCGGCTGACAGTAGGCAGAAGTGAGCACGACAAGCGACGATTTGGCAACGTCAGTCAAGAGAGTCTGTACCGATCGACACGTGGAGTTTATGGCAGACTGGGTTGATGCGGGATCGAATCTAGCAACAGCCGCAAGAGTTTCCGCGCATGGCTTCCCGACCTTCCCAGACAATGAGCGGCAAAACGACTAAAGCCGTAACCGGGTCCCACCTTGCGTGCCAGATCGCGTTGATCGCCAGCCCCGCCAAGGCGATCAGCGACAAGTAAGCGCACAGCGCCGACTGTGCGGCATCCGCCCTCAAAGCAGCACTGCCTGTAGTTCCTGACAACCGCCGCTTCGCTTTCGCAAGCCACGGCATGACGGCAGCTGCCGCCACGAGAATGGCCGATCCCTAGAAGTGTGGGTACCTCCGCTGCCGCTTCGATTGCTACCGGACGGAGCGAACCAGTTCCCGGGCGGGAGTTGCACCCGCTGAAGTCCAGCGCCTTTTCACGGCGCACTTTTTCGCCAACATGGGCCAACCGTAGCGAACGTCTTGGAGCAGCGTCTCCGTTGGAGTCACCTCATTCGTATCGCAATGCCACCATAGGGTCGACCCTGGCCGCGCGGCTGGCGGGAATGTAGTTGGCCAGCAACGCTACTAGCACCAGTAAGGCAGTTAGGGCGGCCAGCGTGAGCGGATCGCTGGCACTCACATCAAACAGCAAGCCAGAGATCAATCTCGTCAGTGCCAAAGCCGCAACCAGTCCAACCCCCACCCCGATCAACGCCCGGGACATTCCCTGCCTGACGATGAGCTTCAACACGTCGCCTCGCTGAGCTCCGAGTGCCATGCGCACTCCGATTTCCCGCACCCGCTGGCCCACGAAATACGCCATCACGCCGTAGATTCCGATGGCTGCCAGCAGCATCGCTGTCGCCGCAAAGAAGCCCAAAATCTGCATGGCAAAGCGGCGCGAGGCTAGAGAATCTGAGATGATGCCACGCAGGGCTCGCACGCCAAACACGGGCAGGTCGGGATCAACGGCTTGCACTGCGCGACGAACCGGATCTTCCAAGGCTTCGGGACTCGCCACCGTTCGTATGTAGACCGTCATGGCATTCAAGCCGTTTTCCTTCGCCGGAAGAAACAGGTGCGGCGCGTAAGGAGCGTCCAGTCCATCGCTTCGGCTTCGTCCGACCACGCCGACAACTTTGCGCAGCGGTTCGTCCGGGGCAGCAAACTGCAGACGGATGCGGATCTGTCTTCCCACTGGATCTTCATGGGGCCAAAAGCGTTCGGCAGCCGTTTGATCGATCAGCACCACCGGTTCTCCTTTTTCGTTGTCGGCGTCGGTGAAGAACCGGCCGCGAATCAGCGGGGTTCCCAAAACGTGAAAAAGGTCCGGGGTCGCGAAGCCTATCTCGGCAGTGGGGGCCTCACCCGCGGCCGCAATGCGCCCCTCGATGGCGAAACCAAAGGCATTGCGTTGTCCGGAGAAAGCCGTATTCCCTCCTCCGATCGCTACTTCATTTACTCCGGGCAAAGCACTAACGCGACGAAGGATTTCGTTGAGGAAAGAATTCCGCTTCTCCTGGGTCGGGTAAGGGTCGTTCTTGGGATCGTTTGGCACTGGGAGCCACAACTGCGCGGTCACGAGGTGATCGGAGTTGAATCCGGGTTGCACCTCAATCACCTTCCAGAAGCTGCGCAGCAACAAGCCAGCGCCCACCATCAGCACCAGCGATAGGGCAAATTCGGAAGCCACCAGTGCGCTGAGAAATCTGTGCTGACGGGAGGCAATGCCCACGCCACGCGCTCCCTGACCAAGCTTGTTCACCAGCCGCCGGTCAGACATTTGCAAGGCCGGTGCCAGACCGAACAACAAGCCGCAGATCACAGAGATCGCCCACACAAACAACAGCGCTCGTCCGTTCAGATGTACTTCTGCCAGCCGTGGAAGAGTCGATGGAACCAGTGTGAGCAGAAGGTCTTTCAGCCAGAAGCTGACCGGCACAGCCACCAATCCACCGCAGAGCGAGAGCACCACACTCTCGGTCAAAGTTTGCTGGATCAGTCTCCAGCAGCCAGCCCCCAAAGCATGACGGATGGCAAACTCGCGATGACGAGCCGACGACCTCGCCAGCAAGAGGCTAGCGATGTTGACGCAGGCGATCAGCAGCACCACCCCAACTGCAGCCAAGAGCAAAAACAACATCTGGCTGGCGTTGCCAACAACCTCCCGCTGCAGCGGGACAAGCCGCGGCTGCCATTGCGCGCTCACCGGATAGTCCGTCGGATACTCCTGCCGCAGATGCGCGGCAAAGGCATCGAGCTTCGCCTGCGCCTGCGCCAGGGTCAATCCCGGCTTCAAACGCGCAATGGCGCCGGGAATGAACCGCAGTGCGCGCACCGGAGGGGGAGCGGGCGGCCCGGCGAATCCGGCGGCTAACCAAATGTCAACATCGTGCAGCAGAGTGCGTCCTGGATGGCGAAAGTCGGGTGGCATGACACCGATGATGGTGTAGAGATCGGTATCGAGCCGGACTGCCTGCCCCACCACGTTTGGGTCGGCGCCGAACATGGCATGCCACAGACTGTCGCTGATCACCGCGCCTTCGGAAAATCCTTTGCGATAGTCGCTGTCGTTGAAAACCCGGCCCAGCGCCGGCTTTGCCTTCAACAGCGTAAAGTAGTTCGGGCTGCTCACATCGGCCTCGACGCGTTGCGGCTTCTCCCGACCGGTGATGTTGGCGTCGATGGCTGCGACGGCCGAAATCTGGTCGAAGACTCCCGAGCGCTTCTGGAAGTCGTCGAGCTCCGGCTGCGACATTCCCGCGTCGATCAGGTTGACTCCCGGCAAGTCTTCTTTCACAGCCACCAACTGCTCGGGCTGGGCATAAGGGAGCGGCCGCAGCAGAACGGCATCGACCACTGAAAACAACGCCGTGTTAGCGCCGATGCCAAAGCCTAAGGTGAGCACGATCACGGCGGTGAATCCGGGGCTCTTGCGCAGCATCCGCAGGGCGTAGCGGATATCCTGAAGCAGGGCGTTCATAGTCTGTCTTTAATGTCACCGCGTCTGCGGCCCAGAACGTTGGCCAAAACGACCACAGCACAGAGTGCAATTGCAACGCCGAAGCTGCAACCCGTAAACCATTGACAAGCGGCAAGTAAGCCTGAGTAACATCGCCAAAAAGCGCCTGCTCGATGTCCGTTACCGAACTTCGCTGTTCAGAAGCGAACAATGCAGACACTCCAGCGAGCTATACAACAACTCCTGTAGCGGGTCAGCATTTGGGAACTTCCATCTGAGCAGGTTTTTGGGCAACCCGCCGCGCTGAGAGACGGTCAGGGGCAAAGGAATTCCACAGCTAGCGGGAGCTTCCTTTTCGTCTCTCCGATCTTCGGCTTTCGCCGCATCAAACTCCTCTTGAAGCCGATCTAGCGATGAAATTTTCTGGCCTGCGATACGCATAAACTCGGGGTCGCTGAGGGACTCGTAAGTTACGCCTTTGAATATCGCCTTGACGTCCATGTCTTGAAGGATAGGAAAAACAAAAATCCAATCTGTTGAGATTGAGCCTAATGCGGGAAGAGCGAAAGGACCAAATCCTACGGCTTAGCTTCCTAGACGCAGTAATTCCGTTGGGCGGTAGTTTGGATGTGCCGCAGAGGAATACACCTTACCGACTGTCGACGTTAGCAGTAAATTAGTACCTCTATACACAAATCTTTGCTGTTTCTGGCAAGACATTTTTCGTGGGTGGTGATTCAACCAATGTTTATGCTGGTTCAGAGGCGTTTTTGAAAACTTCCAACTTCCTGTTTTTGGTTCCGGCTCCGCCGGGTTAGGTTGATGAGTATTTCAGGAAACTGAGCTTTTGGAGCAGGGCCAAAAGCGGAATAAGGATCTGTGCGAACGCCTACCCGCCTTTGGACCCAGCCGACCGACCCGATGCATGGGTTAAACACAGCTATCAGCGAGGGGATTCGTCAGTCAAACTGCAAACTTTGAAACCGCCCTGATGTTGGTCTCCTGGTAAGCGTATTGATTCTTTTCTTCCGACCACGTGCGCAAGAGTCTCCCTTCTGCGACGCTGAGATCCAGCGGAAGCGCTCGAACTCGGGGTCTTGCGCAAGCGTGTCTATGTCTTTTGCTACGTTACGGAGAAAACTACGTGGGTCAGATTGTTTCACTGCCGCTTTTGTATAGACGCCGGGCGTATCGCGGAAACGCTCAAATTCGGGGTCTTGCGCGAGCGAGTCTATGGTTTTTCCTACTTTGCGCAGAAAACTATGCGGGTCGGAAGCGTGACTGACTGCCGCCGTTGTAAAGACGGCGGGCATATCGCGGAAGCGTTCGAACTCCGGGTCTTGCGCGAGGGCGTCTATGGTTTTCCCTACTTTGCGGAGAAAACTGCGCGGGTCGGAGTAATCGACTGCCGCCGTTGCAAAGACGCCGGGCGTATCGCGGAAGCGCTCGAACTCCGGATCCTGCGCAAGGATGTCTATGGTCTTTCCTACTTTGCGCAGAAAACCGCGCGGGTCGGAGTAATCGACTGCCGCCGTTGCAAAGACGTACGGAGTATCCCGGAAGCGCTCGAACTCGGGCTCTTGCGCGAGGGTGTCTATGGTTTTTCCTACTTTGCGCAGAAAACCGCGCGGGTCGGAGTAATCGACTGCCGCCGTTGCAAAGACGCCGGGCGTATCGCGGAAGCGCTCAAACTCGGGCTCTTGCGCGAGGGTGTCTATGGTTTTTCCTACTTTGCGGAGGTAACTTTGCGGGTCGGCAGTGTATCCGATTGCCGCCCTTGCAAGGACGGAAGGCGTGTCGCGGAAGCGTTCAAACTCAGGGTCTTACGCGAGGGTGTCGAAGTTTTTCGCTACCTTGCGAAGAAAGCTGCGCGGGTCGGAAGGATAACCGATTGCCGCTGTTGTGAAGACGCCGGGCCTATCTCGGAAACGGTCGAACTCACTTTGCAATTCTGGACCCACCGCTCCCTGCTGCACGGTCACGCCTATTAGTTCTTCCGCAGGAATGCCGAGGGCCTGATGATTCACCCACAATTCTGCCGCCAGTAGTTTTACCACTGAAGGCCGAAGCTCCGGATTCACGCTTATTTTCTGACGGCGGCACATTTCTTCGAATCGTTCCGCCAGATTATTCACAGCTTCGTCCACCTGTGCTGCGTTCTTGATCGCCGATACCAGGTTGCTCTCGCTGCCACAGGCGTCTCCTACGTGCGCTACGCCGATTTTCGTATCAACCCAGAGCATCCTCCGCTCGTTAAGCTCTGGGCGGGAGCGTTCCTCTCCGCGACGGGATTCCACCTCAATCCCATTCGCGTCTTCGTCGATAAGGCCGATGAGCGCGATTTCACCGAAAAAGATGTCTATCTCAATAATGATTTTCATTCGGTGCAACGGCGATCCCGCATCGCTATGTGTACGCTGAATGGATTGTTATTGGTGTTTCTGGCATTCGCCGTACGCCGAGCCTTTGGCTCCGGAGTTGCGCTCGGGACAATGCTCTTTCTGGCAATTGATCCGACGGTGGCTGCGCACTTGCCTGTGGTGATGACAGACTTGCCGGTCTCACTGTTGTCCGCCACCGCAGTCATACTCGCTATCCCTGCCTTCCAAGGCTGGCAATGGAAGAACCTGGGGGCATGCGCCATCGCGTTGGGACTGGCGCTGGCGACAAAGCATTCCGCGCCTATCGTTCTTATCTTTGTCCTCGGGAGCGGGACGGTTCTCGCACTCGTTCTACCTCTCTCTTGGCCTGACAGTTCCCGCCTGCCGCGATTCGTGAAGCTTGCCGCTGTCGCAATCGGCGCCTTGATTATTCTCTGGAGCTTTTATTTCTTTCGATTTGCGGAAAGCAATGCCGGCCGCGACGTCTTCAATCATCCGCTGACAGACAAAATCTCCGACGTTCGTTCGCCGGCCTATCGATTTGTGCTCAAAACAATGGCGACGAGCCATGTGGTGCCTCGCCCGTACATTTGGGGCTTCGCCGATACCATTCGGGCTGGCCTTGAAGGACGTACTGACCCGATCACGGCTTTTGGCCGCCCTTATGTGACGACCGCGCCAAGATATTTCTTTCCCGCAGTGATCCTACTCAAACTGCCGATTGGCCTTGACCTGCTGGTGTTGATTGGATTGGTCCTTTTTTTCAGGCGCCGTTTGTCGCCTGAGTCGAACGTGGGCCTGACCATGGTTCTGGCAGCATCAGCTCTCTTCTTAGTAGTCCTCGCGTCGGGCTCGACCTATGGAGGCATCCGCCACGCGCTTCCGGTCGTTGTTCTTTTGGCAATTATTGGAGGGGTCGCCGTGCATGCGAGTGTTTCCTCGACTTCGCGGACGTGGAAGGTAGTCGTGACGTTGGCACTCCTGGCGGCCGCAATATCTGCCTTGCCAGTCGTGCGCCCATGGGAATACTTCAACGAGATTGTAGGCTCAAAGAACGCCTACCTATACTTCAGCGATGAGGGTGTTGATCTCTCGCAACGTGGCAACGAACTGGAAGAGTACTATCGTCGCGTTCTCGAGCCCTCGGGTGAAGTTCCTTTGCTAGGATACGAAATGGGGGAAGCCGAAAAGATGGCTCGGCACTTGGATTGGCTTGGCCGCGATCTCAACCGTGACGAAGCTCGGCTTAACTCGCCCGTTTTTTCCGGCACCATTCTGGCCGACGCTCGGTTCCTGGGCAAAAAGCCGTTCTGGGATACTCCTTCGCTGCGCACTGCTCCGGCCTCACGCTTCGGGAATCTCTTGATCTTTCGAGGTACATTCCCGTCCAACCTGGCTGGGAAATTCTATTTTGATGCCCTTGCGAAAATATTCACGGAAAAGCCCGATTTAGAAGCTGCAGAACGATTGCTCAGGCAATCGCTCGCATCGGATCCGACTGCCTTTTTCGTGGACATCCAACTGGGTAACGTTTGTATAAAGCGCGGGGCGCGGGAACGCGCTTCGCGAGCTTACTCCGACGCGTTGCAATACGCTCCCAACGATTCTCAACTCCGGGGATTGATTGAGGCGCAGATCAAGCGAGTGTCTTCAGAACCGCTGAACGAGATCCAAGACTTGCGGGATCCATTTATGGAATGATCCGGCAAAAAGGGCTTCGCCGATAGTGGGTTTGGGCAAACCGCGCGTGCAAGTATGGATCGAACTATCTCATTCGCAAGCGGTCACTCTGGTTTTCGCATTATCGCGAGATGGCTTGCCCGATTCAGCAGGCCCAATCCGCGATTGCTCCCGGTTGACGAGCAAGCCGGAAGTTATCCCGTTGAGACGCGAGTCGGCTCCCGTGCATCTGATTTTGAGGCTGAATATACTTGGAGCTCTGGGAGATACGTGATGAGGGCAGTGGTGCTGCATGAGTACGGCGGTCCCGAGAAGCTGAAATTTGAAGACAACGTTCCCGAACCGCAGATTAGCGGAAGTACGGTACTGATCGCGGCAGCCGCTGCGAGCGTTAATCCGATCGACTGGAAACTGCGTTCAGGGATGCGCCAGAAGGATTCTCCGTTGTCGTTTCCGGCAATTCTGGGCCGCGATGTGAGTGGCATCGTACGGGGGGTAGGCGCAAATGTGAAGCACTTCAAGGCTGGCGACCGCGTTCTTGCACTATCCAACGCGACCTATGCCGAATTGGTGGCAGTGGACGATTCGGACGTGACCCATCTGCCGGATGGTGTGGACTTGGCGAACGCGGCCGCGATCCCGTTGATTTCCCTCACGGGAGACCAGCTTGTGCGCCTTGCGACAAACGTGAAAAAGGGACAGGTTGTTCTGATAACGGGAGCTCTGGGCAGTGTTGGGCGCGCGGCAGTGCATACGGCGAAGAAGATAGGCGCGCAGGTGATTGCAGGTGTTCGCGGGAAAGAGTTGGATGATGCCCGCTCCCTCGGGGTCTCTGACGTGCTAGCGATTGATGACGATAATGCGATTGAGAACTTCCGCTTAGTGGATGCAATTGCGGACACCGTTGGCGGTGACGTTGCAGCGAAGCTGATCGCGAAGGTAAAGCAGAGCGGCTCCTTTGGCTACACCGCTGTGTTGCCGGAAAGTGCGGCGGCTAAAAATCCGACAGTGAAGATTACGCGCGTGTGTGCGCAGCCTGATCCATCCAAGGTGCGCGAGTTTGCCGATGACGTGCGCGATGGCAAGTTCGTTCTGCCTATTGGTCGCCGGATGCCGTTGCGTGAAGCGGCAGAAGCACATGTGCTAGGGGAGAAAGGCGGCATTGGGAAGATCCTCCTGCTCGCGCCCAATTCACAAGACTGATTTCTTCACGGCGAACTTAGTGGTCAGGGCACACATTATCGTGCCCCAGGCCTCGATTTTGAGAGCTGAGCTTATTCGCTTCGCTACTCCCAGATGACGGGCTAACCGGAAGCCAAGGCCGCCAGTCAGAGCCTCGCAGCGCATGAAACCGCCTGTAAAGCAGCTTGTGCCGTTCTCCAGACGCATTTTCCAGAAGAGCACTTCACCGTCGATTCACATTTGAACCAATTCGCCTTTTTGCCACCCATAACCTCTTTTATGGGTCGTAATCCTTCCAGCAACAAAACACGGGAATGGTTAATTTTCATCAATAATTGATACCGCTTCTTCCTTTTTATTTTGCACCCTCGACAGCCTTTCGCGACAATGCCCACGCTGCTTATCAGTAACACGGCGTGGTACGGTTCGTTCAAATCCCCCAAGCTGAGGCAGGCGCATGAAACCTGAAGAGCCATCCCGAATTAGAGACACCGTCTACGTAGTCGGCGCAGGATTCTCCAAGGGCCTCGGATAGATCCTCAGCCCGAAGCGCGCGAGCATCAAAAAAGAGCCGCCGGATTTGAAACCGACGGCTCAAGTTTTCGGCAGGGTTATCGAGTGTTAGAAGGTCTCGCGCAGACCGAATTCCATCATTCGCGGTGAACCCAGACCGAATACACCGGTCCCGAGGCTAGTACGGTAGATCAGCTCTCGGGACCAAGCTCGCTGGGTTGGGGTGGCCCATGCACATACTCGGGGACGAATCCTGTTATCACCAGAAGTGGACGAGTCCGAATCTCTGCAGACTCTGTTTGCCAACGTTCGCGGGCAAACTGGATTGCGGGTGTGTAGGTGCGATGTCTGCAACCGACTTGCCTATGGGTCCGGATATCCCCCCACCGGACATCCAGGTTTCCCGCGTCCCGGTGCCGCAGAATTAACCGTCAACTGGTGATGCCTGTCTACCCTAGAGCGGGCCTACGGGGTCCGCACGAAGCCGTGAAACACCCCGTTTGCGTCCTGGTAGAATCCGGCGATCTCCCCAAACAGGTTGGGGGTTGTTGGAATGGTGCCCTCCTGAGCGGAGCTTTTTGACGCCCCCGGAGCGTCGAAGGTGGTGATGACGCCGGAAGGACTCCGCACGAAGCCGTGATTCACCCCGCTCGAGTCGATGTAATTTCCCACAATCTCCCCGAAAAAGTTGTTGCCCTCAGGCTCGGTGCCTTGGCCGGAGCCTGTTCCCGCCCCCGGAACGTCGAAGGTGGTGACGTCGCCGTTCGCAAGGCGCACGTAGCCGTGAAGCACGCCGTTCGAATCAATGTAAACTCCCGTGATCACCCCCAGGTCGTTGATGCCTGAGGTCTCGGTGCCCTGGCCGGAGGCCGTGCCTGCGCCCGTAACGTTGAATTCGGTGAAGGTGCCATTTGCAGCGCGCAGGAAGCCGTGAAGCACGCCGCTCGCGTCGAAGTAAGTTCCCGTGAGCGCCCCCTCCACGTTGATGCCGAGCACCTCTGTGGTAAGGGTGAATACGGAGCCCGTGGGATCGAATGAGGTGAAGGTGGTATAAGGCGGAGCGGTCACGAAGCCGTGAGATACACCGCTCGCGTCAGTGTAGTTTCCGGCGATCTCCCCTTCCAGGTTGATGCTCGTCGCGAAAGTGCCCTGGTTGGCGCTTGTGCCCGCGTCCGGTTCGTTCAAGGTGGTGAAGGTCTTGTAAGGCGGAGCGGTCACGTAGCCGTGAATTACGTTGCCTGAGTCACGGTAGAAACCCACACTCACCCCGAACGCGTTGTTGCTGAAAGCGTAAGTGCCCTGGCAAGTCTGGGGGACAAAACAGCCGGAACCGATGTCGGTTGTGCCTGCGCCCGGAGCCTCGAAGGTGGTGAAGGTGCGGGGCGATGTGCAGCCCGAAACGCACACGAAGGTGTGAACCACGTTGTTTGAGTCAGCGTAGAATCCCAGGGCCGCCCCCGCCAGGTTGATACTTAAGGCGGAGCCGCCCTGCCCGGCGCTTGTGCCTGCGCCCGGAGCCTCGAAGGTGGTGATGTGTTGAGCGCTTGCTAAACCACATGCAAGAAGTGCGACGCTTACTACTTTCCATAGCTGCAGTCGATTCATAACTCCTCCTGAGTTGATTTGAAATGAGTGGTCATGCTGGAACTCCTAGGAAGCAGTGGCCAGTGATGTACGAAGGCATTTGAGCTGCCATCAACTTCCGCTACAGGCCGACCTCAGCTTTAGTTACGGCATGAATGGAATCAGAGATTTACACGAAAGCATTATTTGAAATCACGTTCGTTCACAGATTTGATTGCGGAAAGCCGACGCACATCTACAGGAAATGGGACTTTAGCAAGGACAATTCTATGGGAAAAAGAAGGAACCCTCGGGAGGATATAGTGCTGTTAGCGTTATGCAACTGGTTGTGTATAGCAACTAGTTGCGTTACTACTACTACTACTACTACTACCAGTTCTCATAATGCAACCAGTTGTACAATCATTCAGGCAAGCAGCGCCAAACCGGAATAGAGGCAAGAGTGCGCAGGGATCACAGGTCAGAGTGCGTTATGAACCGAATGGTCGAAACGTTTGGCGATCAGTGGACTCTGCTCGTCATCCGCGACATCATGTTCATGAACCGAAGGCATTTTCGCGAGCTCCTGACCAAGTCTTTGGAAGGGATTGCGTCGAATATTTTGGCCGATCGTCTTCAAAGGCTTGTCAAGCAAGGGATCATCGTCAAGTCTCATGACGCCAGCCATAAACAGAAAGCCATTTACAGTCTTACAGAAAGGGGCATCGAATTGATGCCTCTTCTGATGGAGATGAATGCATGGGGGCACAAATATTTGCGGGCCTCCAGGCTGAGGTTTCTAGCTCAGGTCCTGGAAGAAGGGGGACCGAAGCTGAGGGCAGAATTTATGGCTGAACTTCGCGAAACGCATCTTCCGAAGTCAAGCGCCAAAAAAAAGACCCGGGGCCCGAGGAAACCTGCGCGTATTTTTGCAATGCAGAAGAAGCTTCAGGCGGCATACGAAGCGGAGCTGGCTAAAAGAAAACAGTAGCGAATTACCAGCAGCAGATCGAGATCGCAGGAAGCGCCCAAGAGCCAGGGGCAGACACCGTGAACTTTCTATATCAGATAAAAAGCACCAACATGGCACAGCCCGGAATCCTTAGATTGGGAGATTTTCCAACACCGGAGGTCGATCATGGCAGCATTAGTTGCTAACGAGAAGTGCACGTCGGTGCGCGGCCTCGGCGAGATCGCACTGCGGGTCAATAACCTGGACGCCATGCAGAAGTTCTACCAGGAGGTCATCGGCTTGCCGCTGATGGCCCGAGACGCAACCTGCGCATTCCTTAAGATTGCTGAGGGCTACGGCGGTCACACCCAGGTAATAGTCCTATTTGACCGCTCCGAAAGCCCCGGCTATCGCGGGACGGACGCAGCAACTTCCACCATCGACCACATCGCATTCGAGATACCTCTGGCTGATTTTGCAGACGAACTCACGAGGTTGAAGGGTTTGGGACTCGAAGTCGAAACCGCCGAGCACGCATGGATGCATTGGCGCTCTCTATATGTGGCCGATCCCGAGGGCAATCAAGTAGAACTGGTCTGCTACGACGACACCGTGTAAGATGTGCTTCCGGGAAAGCCTTCTACGCCACGTCTCGCTACCGATTAGTTCATCGTTTCCTCGTGGTGCCGACGCGCCTCATATCCGCTGAAGATTACGGCCGGGGGTTAATCTTCAGAGATATTCCGTCGCTTTTTCGCGATAATGACGAAGCAAACCCGCGCTTTCAACAGAGCGCCGTAGGGTTTGCGTAGTCGTATAGAGGGCGTTTTACGTGTCGCCGGCAGCCTGCAGGGGCCTGGTAATCTACGGCGTCACCCGGAATACCACGTTGCTCTTGAGTGTACCGTCGGGTGTCTTCACTTCGACCGTGCCGGTGGTCGCGCCAGCGGGCACGGTGGTCGTGATTTCGGAACTGGAAACGACCTTGAACGTCGCTGCGGTGCCGTTAAACGTGACGCCGGGCGCGCCCGTCAGATCGGTTCCGAGAATCTTGACGGCCGCCCCCACCTTGCCGGAGGTAGGCAGAGTTTCCACAAACGGCCCCAGACCCACAGACAGGCTAAAGACCGTGCCATAGCTGACCCCCTTTATGGCCCCGCCTTCCTTCGTTGTTCCGTAGAAGTTCCCGTCGGTGCCCTGGACCAGCCCCGCGTAAGGGTGGGCGCCGTCCGTGGAGTCGAAGCTCCAGTGCTTAGTCAGCTTGCCACTCGGGGTGATTTTGAAGATCGTGCCATCGCCGTGGTAGCCCAACGTTGTTCCGTAGAAGTCCCCGTCGGTGCCCTGGACGAGGCCCGCGTAGGGCAACACGCCTTCGGCTTCCTGGTCGAAGCTGTGCAACGTCGTCAGCTTGCCACTCGGAGTGATTCGGAAGACCGTGCCAAAAGCGTGGGCCCCGCCAGCCTGCGTTGTTCCGTAGAAGTCCCCGTTGGTGGCTTGGACCAGCCCCCCGTAGGGGGTCCCGTAGGGGGTCCCGTAGGGGGAGGCGCCGTCCTTGTACGGGCCGTCGAAGCTGTGCAACGTCGTGAACTTGCCGCTTGGGGTCATTTTGAAGACCGTGCCATAGCTGACCCCCTTTCTGGCTCCGCCTTTCACCGTTGTTCCGTAGACGTTCCCATCGGTGCCCTGGACAAGCCCCGCGTAGGGGTTGGCGCCGTCCGTCTTGTCGAAGCTGTGCAGTGTCGTCAGCTTACCACTTGGGGTGATTTTGAAGACCGTTCCACAGCCGCCTGCGCCGCAGACGTTCTTGGCCCCGCCACCCGTCGTTGTTCCGTAGAAGTTCCCGTCGGTGCCTTGGACGAGGGCCGCGTAGGGGGCTTGGCCGTCCGAGCAATTGTTTTGCGCGCAAAAGCTGTAAAGCGTCTTCAGCTTGCCACTCGGGGTCATTTTGAAGACCGTGCCACAGCCGGAGGCACAGGTCCTGGCCCCGCCAGCCGCCGTTGTCCCGTAGAAGTTCCCGTCGGTGGCCTGGATGAGGCTTGCGTAGGGTACGGAGCCGTTCGTGCAATAACCGCCTTGGGAGCAAAAGTTGTGAAGCGTCTTCGGTATGCCGCCTGAGGTGATTTTGAAGATCGTGCCATAGTCCTTGATCCCGCCACTCGACGTTGTTCCGTAGAAGTCCCCGTCGGTGCCCTGGACAAGGCCCGCGTAAGGGTACCGGCCGTCCGAGCCGTTGAAGCTGTACAGCGACTTAAGTGTCTGCGCAGGCAAGGCAACCACGGCGGTTGCCCACAGTAGAAAGAGAGCGCTCGCCCTCATCCAGCAGTTGAATTTGCTCACGTTTCCTCCTCGCCGCCACGTGGCTTTCGGCTGCGGTTTCCCCAGAACGTGCAGGCCGCAACAGTAGTGCATTGCGACCACAAAAAGTTCGGAGATTCGACTTTTCGTCATTGGGACCACTTCCCGTGCGCGAGATTCACGGACGCACAAGAGGCTCAATTCGTGGAAAAGACAGGGGCCCTTCTCGGCTGTTGACCGCAGGGGAAAAACGATGCGGCCGAGGAGGTAATTATCCTCCCGGCGAAGGATGGCGGTCAAGGCAACAAGCAAAAGGACATAGAGATTCTGCGACCGCTCACCCACAGCCGTCTAACGCGAAAATGTATTTTATCGGGGTTAAAGTCAAGCCTCTCGACAGGGTGTCATTTTCGTGGTAAATTGATGTATTGATTAATCAATTGATTGGAGATTCCTCTATGGACCGCCGCGTCGATGCCCATGTCGCCCGCACCCAGTTCGGGCAGATTATGAACCGCGCTGTCGAGAACAACGAGCGTTTTATCGTAGACCGCCGCGGAGAACCCGCCGTGGTCATCATGAGCGTGGAGGATTTCATCAAGACCGTAGCGCCGCCGCCGAAATGGCTGGAAAAGGCCTGGGCAAGTGCAAAGCAGCGCGGTCTCGACAAGCTCACTGCTGAGGAGATTGACGCCGAGATTAAAGTACACAGGCGCGAGAAGAAGAAGTGATTCGGGCTGTCATTGATACGAATGTCCTCGTATCGGCCATGATCTCACCTTCGGGCAATGAAGCTCTGCTGCTTCTTGCCGTCAACCGAGGCCTCATCAAGCCTTGCTTTTCTCCCGCCGTACTGCAGGAATATTCGGAGGTTCTTGCGCGTCCCAAGTTTGCTTTTCCGCCGGATGAAATCACCGCCCTCGTCGACTTGCTTCAACGCCAGGGAGATCTTCTACTTCTACACCCTGCCCCGCGTTCCGGTCTTTCCCGCGACCCCAAGGATGACAAGTTCCTGGCCTGCGCTCTGGCGGCAGAGGCGGATTTCGTGGTTACAGGCAACAAGAAGGATTTCCCGGAGGAGCAGCTGGGGGCCACCCAGGTCGTAAGCGCCGGAGAGCTTTTAAATCTGATAACCCTCGAACTCTAGGCGACCGGTCACACTCTGTGACCGGTCCAGCCGTAATCGTCATGAGACTATTGAAAGGAACCAGCCAAATTATTCGGCAGGCTTTCGATCCCGCAACACAAAATCGGCAAGCTCCTCCGGTTTGTCCCATTTTTGGGTGTATCTGTTCCCCCATCTCAAAAGGGCATTCAGGAATTCTTTATCGTCAAAATGAAGAAGAACGGTATAGAGCTTGTTCACCACCTCTTTCATCAGGCGCTTCATTTCTTCATCGCTGAAACGCGAGAGCTCAGTCCATGGGATTTCACGGTCAGGCGTGATGACTTTGACGTCAGAGTAATCTCCTGTCTGTGATCGAGGGCCTTTGCCTTCATGCAATTTTTCAATATAACCATTACGTACACATGCCACTGCAATGGCTTTGGCCAATTGTTCTGCGCTTCCCTTTTTATCCATGTTCGTAGCAGTACCAGACCGATAATTTCGTGACAAGTAGAGTAATGTTTAGCTCGCCACGCGGTCCCAACGGAAGGAACGGCCGGATGCAGGTTGAGTTGCGGTCATCGGCCTTTGAAAAACTCCACGTAGATGAAGACAGCGCCGGCCCACACGACAACCACAATCGCGATCTTTTTCCACAGCGGCATGAGACACAGTTTACTTTACGGCGTTTTCGGAATGAATTAAGAACGGATAGACGGCCCGGAGACTCGAGTTTGCCTGGCAGCCGACATGCTGCGGTAGTGCATGATCCGGCCGAACGACGTCGATGCCACCCGTTGCCCCGAGACCAGGGTCCTTGAGACGTTCACTAACCCACTCCGCACGCTCCTCAGCCAGTTCTTCATTAGTGCCACTCTTTCTTCGCGGAACACAATCGGTCGACCCAAGAAGCAGCAGAACATCTCCGGCCTTGGCTCTCTTTGCAGCGTTTATCAGGGGCTTGAGTAGCTTGCTCGGATCGCCTTCCACGGCGCTATTGCCGCCCTTGAAGTTCACCGCCTCCTCAATAAGTAAGGAGGCGGTTCTCTTGGACTGCGCAACAGGCGGGACGGTAACAGGGGCTGGCACTCGTCCTACCCAAAGCGCCGTCCAGGTCAGCAGCAGCAACGACAAACCAACGGCCAGAAGGGGCTCTTTCGCACGATCGCCAAGCTTTTCTTTTTGGGTGCGGCGAATGCCTATTCCCAGAATAAGTAGTCCAGGAACGGCGAAAACACCAAAGACCGCAACCCAAAAAGGCCTTCCAGGCTGCGGCAGGCTTGCTGCCGATCCAATCGCCGCCACCATAATCGGAGCTACCGCGGCCAGGGGCGTTGCTTCGGGCCAATACTTGACCGCTAGCCCAATAAGCACGGCTGTTATCAGCAGTAGGAGGAGCAGAAACCCCCAGGACGGGCCAGTCCGCGAAGCAGGTGACTTCCGAAGAAAGACCGACAAATCGCTCTCTAACTCTGGCCCTAATTTCAGAACTCCTGACATACCCCCTTTAAAATAGTCGATGGGTTCGGTTTTATCTTCCCGGGTGCGAACCAAAACCTGTCCGCTTTTTTGCGTTTCCGTTGAAGGTGCGCGGCTCCGGTGTTTGGGGCGATCGAGGAACAGCCCCGCATGGTTGCAGCAGCGGCTCGTCCGGAGCCGCCACTGGCCTGCCTTTTTCGCCGCCCCGGGTGCGAACCAAAACCTGTCCGCTTTTTGCGTTTCCCCTAGCTTCGGGCCTCTGGCTTTTCGTTTTTCCTCGCGCTGATCGATCGGGCATGCTAACCCCCATGAATCCGGATTCCCAGCAACCACTGCTGTTGCCCTCCCCGGCTCCCCCGCCCGGTACCGTTTTGGTCAACGATCGCGTTTCCTTCCAGACCGAGGGTCAGCAGCGAGTGATCTTGGTCTGCGGCATGTTCTTTTCCCACTATTCGGTGGATGATCCGGCTGCGGAAGCCTACGCCATGGTGACGCTATTCGAATCGGGATATGCGGATCAGAACGATATTGCTCGCTGCTTCGGCTACTCGACACGAACTCTTCGTCGCTACCAACAGCGCGTGCAAGCGGGAGGACTGCGTGCCCTGGCGCGACTGCCAGGACGACCCCCCGCCCGGGCTCCTGCGCCCGAGAAAATCCCCGCGCACGACCGGACCATCCTCCGTCTCAAGGCCAAAGGTCCAATGCGCATGGGCGGCCACGCGCACCAAGCAAACTTACCTCCACGCTCAATACCTGCGCATTCGATCCCGCCGCGGCGCCAAGAAGGCCATCGGTGCTGTCGCCGCTTCCATCCTCACTGCCGCTTACCACATGCTCAAAAATGGCACTCTCTACAAGGCAAGCACGTCTTGCAACTCGTGAACCGCTTAAAGAACCTCGGCTTCGCCGTCCAGATCACGCCCATGGCGGCTTAATCAATGCATTGTTTCTTGTCAGTGGCAGGTCCGATTTGTAAGGTTTTCTGCCGATCTGAGACTACCTGAATAGGGACGGCTGAGAACGCGAAGCGCAATCCGAGCGTCGGATTCCAGCTCTGGCGGCTTCGATTTCTTGGATGGCCGGACCATTCCTGATCCAGGAGCGAAAAAATGACCATCGCAAATCGACTCAAAGCCGCTGAAAACTTGCCCGTATTATCGACTGACGCTTTCCAGCCAAGTCCTCGTCTCACATTCGGGTTGAAGCCAATTTTTGTCGGGCCCAACGGTCTGCGGGCGGGCTGGCGGCTGCTCATGTTCCTCGCCTTGTTTGCCATTCTACTTGGAGGTTTCGTTCTCATCAGAGCAGGCGGCCCTCAAGGCTTTCTGGAGAAGTACAGGAACCAAAGCCACATTACAATCACGCCGCTTGTTATGGGCGAGTCAGAAGCCATCACTTTGCTGTTTCTCTGCGCAGCTGCCTTGATCATGGGCAAACTTGAGCATCGCAACTTCAGCGAATATGGTTTACCCCTGCGTAAGGCACTGGGAAAGGATTTCTGGCTCGGGTCTTTCTCGGGCTTTCTCGCGATCAGCGGCACCCTACTGACGATGTTCCTGCTCCACGGGTTCCGTATTACCGGCCTGGCTCGGCATGGGACAGCAATTGTGTCTTCGCTTGTCGGGTGGGGCATCGCATTCCTCCTGGCCGGACTGGTTGAAGAATTCCTGTTTCGCGGATATATCCAGTACACTCTCGCGTCCGGAATCGGCTTCTGGCCGGCGGCGTTCGTGATGTCCGCCTTGTTCGGGTTGGGCCACGCCTTCAATTCCAATGAGAATGCGGTAGGCTCGGAGGCGGTTGTGATGTTCGGGCTTCTCCTCTGCCTTTTCTTGCGGAGGACCGGGAATCTCTGGTGTGCCGTCGGCTTTCATTTAGGCTACGACTGGGGACAAATGTTCTACGGAGTTCCTGACAGCGGCATCGTGCCCTATCACAATCTGCTCAGCTCCACCCTAAGCGGGCCGCGGTGGCTCACCGGCGGGATGGTTGGTCCTGAGGCCAGTTTCTTAACGCCGCTGGCATTGCTGGTGGTAGCTCTGGTTTTCAGCCGTCATCATCGCGAGATTCGATATCAGGTCCATGAGCCGCAGTCGGTGCCAGTAACGGTCTCGTGATGTCATAGCTGTCTCAAAGATCTGCGTATGCTTTGCCTTTATGTTTCGCGGCCCGAATGAACTATGCCTATTCAGTCACAGATCGATGCGCTGGACTGGTCACAATCGTGAGCGAACACCGCCAAGCTTTGGAAAAACAGTTCGCTCGCATTCTCAGTGAGTATGGCGCGGCGATCTCGCGGCTGGCGTTCAGTTATGAGGCGGTGGCCAGCGTCAGGGAAGAATTGGTACAGGAGATCGCGCTGGCGATCTGGCAAGCATTGGCTCATTTTCGAGGCGACTGCTCGGAGAGGACATTCGTGTACCGCATCGCTCACAATCGCGGCCTTACCCATGTAGGCAGGCGGCGGCCGCCTCATCAGCCGCTGGAGGAACTCGAAGAGTCCGAACAGCCAGTTGATCCACGGCCCCATCTTGAGGAGCAAATGGCGCGAACCGATCAGCGGGTGCGGCTTATGTCGGCAATTCAGTCTCTGCCAGTGACTCACCGGCAGATGATCGTGCTCGCGCTCGAAGGCTTGTCGCAAGCAGAAATCGCGGAAGTGATGGGCATCACGGAAAACAATGTGGCGGTGCGCTTGACCCGGATCAGGAAAGCTCTGAGGGATACGTTGGGAGAATGACTGGAGAGAGAACATGACTAATGACCGCGAACTTGATACCTGGCGCGACCAATGGAGCAGCGTCGCGGAGCCGCCAGCCGAGTTCCAGCGCAAGGTCCAGGAGAGGATCAAGCGCCAGGAAAGGCGCTTCGTGCTTGGCAATCTCCTGACGGTAATCGCGTTCCTCGGGCTTTTGATTTTCGCCCTGTTCATGCGGCATCGATCGCGCTGGATGGGAACAGGCTGGGCGACCGGCATCTGCGTTTTAGTGTTCGTATCGACCGCATATCGGGTATGGATTTTGCGCGGAACGTGGCGTCCTCAGACACAGTCAACCCGTGCCTTCGTAGAACTTTGGCACAAAAGAGTCACGGCTCGAATCCGGCTGCTTCGGATCTCCATCTATGTGTCACTCGGCTGGATTATTTTTTGTGCGGCACTTACCGCTGCTAATTGGACAACCATCGGGCAGGACGTGAAGGCTCATCCTAAGGTCTGGGTGGTGGTGCTGGTTGCCTGCGTACTCATGCAATATCCGGTGATCTGGTATTGGACGGATTGGCTCCGGCGCCGCAAACTGGCGGAACTGAACGAAGTAGAAAAAATCATGAATGAAATGGACGGAAAAAGCGTGCCCTGAAGCTGACTCGATTGAGGACTGTCGGATAACAGCATTCCGGTTGGGGCCGGTGGCAAGTGCGCGGCCGGCTGCATTTGTTTCCTTGACAAAGAACGGCCGTCCTTTGGCTTTGCGATCGAGATGGAGATCGCCGCCAAAGTGAAGTGCCCTCTGCATGGTGACCAGTTCACACCACTCACTTGTCTTTACATCGTGAAGCGGTTCCGAGAGAGGCTCTGGGTGAGGATGTATTCGCGGCCATTTGTGAGGTCCGTCCCTCGGATTAGTACCGAGAGCGCCCTTGACGGAACGGATCAACTCCTGGATTGTCGGCCAACCGGAAGTTATCGAACTTTGCCTCCGCAAAGCAATTCACTCGACTCGTTTCGCCCGCCCCTGCCCCTTCGGCTCTGTGCCTGAATATTCTTCTACGCCGCAACGGCGGCGCAGGAGGCTAGGATGCAACGTGGATGTATGCAACGAAACAGTCGCAAAGAAGGCCCTGACGTCTGGCAGTTTAGAAACAGGGAATGCAGCGAATTTCCGCGATACAGGTATTGACCAACCTGAGGGTGTGGCATCTGGCATGTATCGGGTTCACTCAAGCTATCGGGTTTTACTCAATGAGCTTCTGGATGCCACAAGAGGTGAAATCGCTCTCCCTCCTGTACACCAACACTACCGTGGGGATCCTCGTGATGATCCCGCACCTTGTGGGTTTCTCGGTGATGATCCTAGTTTCCCGCAGTTCCGATCGCAAGATGGAGCGGAGATATCATGCGGCGATTCCGGCACTGGTCGCAGGAATTGCTTTTGTGTCATTGGGTGCAACTCGTTCTCCTTTCTTTTCTATCATGCTTTTGTCATTCGTAGCCGTGGGCATTTACAGCTTCTTGGGTCCTTTCTGGGCACTGCCTAGCGAGTTCCTGACAGGATTCTCAGCAGCCTCGGGTATTGCATTGATTACCTCGGTCGCGAACCTGGGCGGGTTTGCCGGGCCGTACGCGGTCGGCCTGATTAGCCGGAGAACGGGAAGCCTGTACGGCGGCTTGGCCCTCGCCGGAGTTTCCTATCTCTTATCAGCGACACTCGCGTTGCTCCTGCCAAGGAAAGTACGAGCGCTGGCAAAGGGTTGATCGCTAGCGAGTTGTCCGCAACCCTTCCCTTACCGGATTACCGAAGGATTGCCCCTCATAGCCTGCGATCAGCGACAAATAACATCGACTTTCAGCTTTTCTGGCCCAATCACAGTTGAAAGATGAACGGCAGGTGCGGCCTGAAATCCACATGTTCGTTTCGCCGCTTGTTGTCAAATTCGATTTCGAGGAGAGATGTTGTTCCCGTTCGAGCCGAGAGAACTCCACTTTCAACTATTCTCTGTGCCACGGGTGAGCGAAGCGGCACAGGGGAGGTCAGACTTAAGCCAGTGATCTCACGAACACCAATGGGGTGCTCGCTAAACCACTGTTCGCGCTGAACTCGTCGCATAAAGCTCAGATAAACCCACATCGGCTCCTCAATCCCCACTTCGCCGATATACATCAAAAGCGGATCTGACAAATACGCCGGCCGATACTCCCATGCCGGAAAAGGTGGCCCCGTGTTTTGAGGATCAGAAGGCCGCAGGCAAATTCCGAAAGGAGAGGCGTCGTGTTCCCGACCAGACCATCTCTCCCAAAGCAGGGTGCGCTTAGTACTTTCGCTTCGAGCTTCTCTTTCATCGCTGACCCAAAACAACTCAATCATGGCGTTGGCAAAGAAAAAACGCCGACAAGCCGTACCTTGCCCGGGATGCTGATTTGGTGGTCCCTCATGAAAGCCAAGCTGGACAAATCTTTCAGCCTCGGGAGCGCCTGGAGCGGTACAGACGAATAGATGGTCCAACTCGATCCCCATACGAGCAAGTCTATCTCAATCTGAACTGCCCTTTTTTAAGCCCGACCGGACGAGACGTTCTAGGAGTGTAGTCGGCTAACCTTACTTTACCTGGTTAGGTCAGAGTTGCCCGTCATTCGGCATCGAAGTCCCATAATATTGATCCGCAAGCGTGGTTGGGGAAGGCCCTGTCAGCAACTACGCGGCAAAGCCAATCTTGTCATTGCTGAGGCACGATGTTGGCATGCCGGGCGACCTCTTGCCAGCGTCCATTTTGCTTCATCCATATACCCGTGAAGCGGAGGTGCGCAGTTTTCCCCGCGTTCGGCATCTTTCCTCCCCACAGCACCGTCTCGCTGCCCGCCGTGATCACGGTATCGCCATAGACCCGGATATACTCGATCTGCCGGTCGTAGGAAGGGATCGCCAGGAAGCCGGATGCGACCATCCCCAGAACTGTTGCTTGTTTATGAACTTGTTTAAGGGATTGGTAATAACGACAAAATCATCCGACCACAAACGTGCCATTGCTTCCGGATCATTGTGGACGAAAGCTTCAACTTCTTCGGCATTCAGACGCCGAACCTCTTGTGCTGCACGATCATCTTTCCCTTTTGGCGCTTGGTTCAGTTGGGCTGAAGCGACAAGCACTCCGACACCAACCAGCAACGCGTACAGGACGGCGCGGGCGAGGAACGTTTTCATGGCCCAGATTCCTTTCCAGTCCATCGACGATTTTAATCCAGACGGACAAAAACCCAGGAATTAACCGTGTGCATTTGCATTACGAGGAAATGTAGTCCGCACGAATCAGTGTCACATACCGAAGAACCGCATCGTCCATGATAATGAGTACATTTGCTGTGGAGCGGCAATGCGATAACTCCTGGAGCGTCGGGCAAACCTTACCTTACCGGGTTAGGTAAGAGTAGCCCGTGATCCGACCGAAATGCGGACTAGCCAAATACAGTCGAGAGCGCTATCGCCTATTAGCGATAGTCGGTCACCAGAGCGGCGATAGCGGCAATAACGAAGACCTAGATGAGCCCTGGCATAGAATCCCCAGAACGTTAGCACCTTTGAAGTGAAGCGTGAAAGCTGCAGCCGGTGAGATGCTGTGGCTTCGATTTCTGAAATTCATCCAGACCGGGCGCTCGCAAATGCTTCGATAAGAGTGTTGACATCACTTGCGTCGTTGTAAGGGGCGAGCGAGATCCGAATGCGTCCGCCACGTGTGCCGCACACAATATTGTGACTGCGAAGCCTTTCTACAATTGTTTGTACTCTCTCGCGAGGGTGTCCCAGTGAAATTATGTGGGGAGACGCAGCAGGATCGCTAACACTGCGAAATGGTTGCCAACCATACTTGCTGGCGTCGCTAATCAACATTGCTGCCAACCTCCGTGCATGCGCCTCAATTCGAGCTTCACCCAAGGACAACAACTGCTCAACTGCTATCATGAGACCAGCCATAGAGACATACGACATCGTTGATTGCGTATAGCGCCGGGCATCATTAGCCAGCGACACAGAGGTCGCATCAAATCCAAAGGGATCCGATGCGCCCATCCAACCCGGTAAAGGCGGTATTTGTTCAAGCAAAAGTGGCGACATGACCGCCAGTGCAACGCCTCCATGTCCACCAAGCCATTTATAGCCACTGGCAACGACGGCATCGGCATCCCATGCCGCCGCGTCCACCCGCATTGCACCTGCCGCTTGCGTAGCGTCTACAATCAAACATGCACCAACCTGGGCAGTGCTTTGGCGCAGGCGAGAAATATCCACTACCGTACCCGTAGCGTATTGCACGCTGCTCACAGCAACCACAGCAGTATTTTCATCAATCGCCTCAATAAGTGTATCGGTCAGATTGCACGTAGGCTGGTCACCAACAAAGCGCACCCTATGATCTTTTAGGGCAGCCAGACGAAGCCACGGCCGAGTTATCGCAGGAAAGTCTGATGAAACAGCCAGAATTGTGCTATTCAACCTCGGCCGAAGTAACGACGGAAGTTGCCCCAATATCTCACTTGCGCCCGCGACAATCGCGACTTGCGTTGAATCACAATGAAACAATCTGGCTGCGCGTTCGCGGAGCGTTTCACAGTACCCCACCTCATCACTATCGGACATGTAGAGGTTGCCATGCCTGGCAACATCGTCTATGAAAGTGTGCATTGCGGTCACTGCTGGTTGACCGATCAATCCTAGGGATGCCTGATTCAAGTACACACTTTGACCGAGGCTAGGATAATCCAATCGATCAAAGAGAGACGGGATCATTCCGATGATGACCTCCTGGTGAGCGAGTAGATTCTAAACTTTACTGCTTCGGTTGAAATGGAGAAAATTGTCAGGATGTGCGTGCTGCAGAGGGTGCTGAGGGATTTTACTGATTTCCCCAAGTACCTAAAGAGAGAGGCGAATCGCCGTAGGGCCGCTGATTCTGTCCGGATTGTCGGCAAACCGGAAACTACCACCTCCTTGGTAAAGCAAATGCTGTTCGGATTGTCGAACATTCTGAAACATGAGACACGAGAGGGACGACAAGAATCCAGGACTGCAGATCAAGAGGGGACGGCGTTCCATTTGTCTGAGAAAATAGCGCTGACGGGGTGAGATCCTCTTTAGGCGAGGTCTTCTATCTAGAGAGTTTCGCGTTGCAACTTGAGTCGGCGAAGCAACTGAGCGTTGACGGCTACGATGATAGTGGACGAGTTCATCGCGACTGCACCGACACTCATAGGGAGTTCAACTCCCCAACGGACGAAGAGACCTGCGGCAGCCGGGATAGCGACCAGGTTATACGCTGTCGCCCAAACGAGGTTTTGGATCATTTTTCTGTAGGTCGCACGTGATAATTTGATGGCTCCCACAACGTCGCGAGGGTCGCTGCGTACGAGCACAATGCCCGCGGACTCCACCGCCACATCCGTTCCCGACCCGATGGCTATTCCGACATCCGCCGTTGCCAGAGCCGGTGCGTCGTTCACGCCATCGCCAACCATCGCGACCTTCTTGCCGCCGGCTTGAAAGCGCTTTACGGCCGCAGCCTTGTCAGCGGGTAGAACTTCTGCTGCGACTTCATCGATCCCGATACGCCGCGCGACCGAATTGGCAACCATCTTAGAATCTCCGGTGATCATGGCGACGCGAATACCAAGCCGATGAAGTTCGGCGACGGCTTCACTAGATTCGGGCCGAATCTCATCTTCAACGGCGAAAGCACCGAGCAGTCGGCCTTCCTCAATAGCATAGAGAACCGTCTTCCCATCCGCTGCCCATTCGCTTGTCAGCTTTTCAATGTCTGGCGGCGCGTTCACCTTGGCTTCAGTCAACAAGCGGGGTCCGCCGATTTCGACACTCTTGCCTTCTACGAACGCCTTGGCTCCTCGACCCGGCAGGGCCTCGAAATTCGTGGCTGACAATCGGTCCAGGTGTCGGCGCTTGGCTTCGGAGACGATTGCCTTAGCGAGCGGATGTTCGGAGTTCGATTCCACAGCGGCAGTCAGTGCCATCAAATGGTCTTTGGCAATCCCAGGTGCGGCCACCGCGTCCGAAACCGCTGGAGAGCCGCGTGTCAAAGTTCCGGTCTTATCGAAAATCACGATGTCCAGATTGCGTGCGCGTTCGAGTGCGATTCTGTCTTTAACAAGAAGCCCGTTTTGAGCGCCTAGCGATGTCGAAATTGCGACTACGAGCGGAATCGCCAATCCTAGGGCATGCGGGCAAGCAATAATCAGGACTGTCGCCGTTCGAATCAAGGCGTATTCTTTGTCGCCGGAGATCCACCAGTAAGTGAAAGTGATCGCGCCAGCCGCGACTGCCACGTAAAAAAGAACTGCAGCGGCACGATCGGCGAGAGCCTGCGCCCGAGAGCCAGAAGCCTGGGCGGCGGCGACGAGCCTCATGATTCCAGAAAGAGCGGTCTGGTCCCCGACTGCAGTAACCCTGACGCGAAGACTTCCCCGGCTGGCGACGGTTCCCGCAATGACTTTGGCACCCGCCCCCTTCCGTATGGGTTTGGACTCGCCGGAAATCATGGACTCGTCAACATCGGCAGTGCCTTCAACCACAATTCCATCTGCCGGAACGCGCGCTCCGGGACGCACAAGAACAATGTCGCCAACGCGCAACTCTGAGAGTGCAACCGCTTCAGTATCTGCACCCTTCACGCGTTCAGCGGTAGATGGAAGAAGGGCAGCAAGTGCGTTGAGAGCACCGCGAGCCTGGGAGATGGCTCGCATTTCGAGCCAGTGACCGAGAAGCATGATCGTAATCAGGGATGTGAGTTCCCACCAAACGTCAATATCAAATAGGCCGAATGTCCCAGCGAGCGAGGTTCCAAATGCGGCAATGATCCCCAAACTGATGAGAGTCATCATCCCGGGCTTGAGTTCGGCTAGTTCGCTCCCTGCTCCCCGGATGAAAACGAGGCCGCCATAAACAAAAACGACAGTGCCAAGGATGGGCGGAATGAATTTCGAGCCGGGGAACGTAGGTGCGGTGTACCGCAGCCAGTGTTGAACGTCGGCTGACCAAAATACGACTGGGATCGTTAAAGCAAAACTCAGCCAGAATTTATCGCGAAACATGGCTACCGAGTGCCCGGCGTGTTGGTCGTGGCCAGCGTGCATACCGGACATGCTCTTGCCCTCGTGTGGTTCGGTCATCTGCTGGTGATCGTGCTGCGTCATGTGGTTCATTGGAGTCCAACCTTCTTCAAAACGGCGGTTCTATTCCGCGCCAGTCCCGATACTCAGGGTCCCAGCGCGGAGTGCTCGTTCCTTCATCAACGCGAAAAAGACTGGAACCAGAATCAGGATGTGGGCGATCATCTGAAAACGTACTTTTCTGAACGTCGGCCGGAGTAAACAAACCCAGCAGCATCATCCGCGCCGGAGGCGCGCATCATCCCTCGTCCGGTGTAGTGTGATTTTGAGCGAGGGATGGCCATGTCCGAGGTTGTGCTCCGAAACGTAACTGTCGTGCCTGTGGCTTCGTCTTCTGCGTCTGCAGCCATTGTGACCGTGGGCAATGCTACTGCAGCCAAGAGTGTCGACGAGAAGCCCGGCGGCAACAACTTCGCGCGGCCAATCGACGTCACCAGCGGACGGACGCAGGCCGGCGAATGCATCAAATGCGCCAGCGCGACTATCGGCGGCGGAGGGCCGGGACCCGCGTGACGGATCATGGTTCCCTTGTGATCGTTTGGCCGGGCTGGACACAGCGCAATCGCCTTGGAAGCTGCGCGGTCTGCGGTCGTTACAGCCGATGGATCGATCCGTTTCCCGCGATTCCGCTATCGCGAAGCCGTCGGAGACGGCAACACCCGGTCGGCAAACGTTCGAAAATCTACGTTTTCAGATGATCGCTAACAATCAGGACGTGAATGGTTGAGGTAATCATGCCGCGGTTAACGATCAACAATCGCTGCGACCACAGGAACCTGCGGCGCACTACCATCAACACGCTCTGGGAACACTACTCTCAAGAGGAACTGCCTCTCAAAGCATTATCCACGCAGGACGCGTACATAATTTAATTTACGTAAGAAACTGGATTGTCCCACGCTGGGGCGATCTACCACCAGAAGGGCGCCGGCGGCCCCTGTCCTGGCACGCGCGCCGAATCAAGCGAGCTTGTCGCGAGCTTGAAGAAGATCTGCCTCGACGCGGCGTCGAACAGAGCTCAACCAGCTGACTAGCCATGCGAATAAGGCGAAAAGAATAAAGTAAGGGATATCAGAACGTGAGATGTAAAGCGTATGAGAAGGTTCTAAGAAGTAAGCCAAGCTTATGCATGAGAGTAGAAGCGCCAGCACGGCAGCCCCAGTCGCTCCATGTTTGTGAGCGTTTTCGGATGGAAACATTCTCGTCCGGCGCTTATCGTCCCCTAACATCCCCTGATTTGCTGGACGTTAGGGTTGCAAGTGCTTGAAAAGAATGGCGGGGACGACGGGACTCGAACCCGCGGCCTCTGCCGTGACAGGCGGGAGGTCACCCGCTGGCCCACGCAGAATCAGGCAGTTAGGAGTGCGGCTGTCGGCAACCGTCGGCTTCATTGGGCAGCGTAGGCTTGTTTTTGTGCAACGATTTGTGCAACCGTCAAGCCCATGTCGGGCGCGCGCCAAAACCTAGGCAGAAATGAATAACTACAGATGTCACCGGAGAACTCAAGAAAATGGCGTTCTAATTTCTGGAATGCTGACGGCTGCGGAACGCCGCAAACCCGATTAGAGTTCGTTGGGACGGTCTACAGGGGGACGCCACGGACGCGGCTGTACAAGTCAGGGCTGATTTTCTCGGTGGTCTTCCTGCGCTACCCGGAGTTTGAGCTGTGATAGCGTGGCTCATCACTGTGTCCACTGGGCGAAAACTCGATTGATGGTTGACGAAATATCCCCATACGCCTTTTGAGCCTTGACCGAAAGTCGCGCCGATTCTCGGTGAGCGTAATTGACTTCTGATTGCGTCAGGTTCAGACGGGAGCGATTCAATGGGCGCGTCGGTACGAGCCGTCAGGCGTCAGTGCAGAGAAGTCCCCAGCCAATGGTTCTAACCCGAATCTCGACCTCGAAGTTGCGCTCCCCCGTGCTGACAGCTGTCCGGTAACTGCTCAGCGCCGAATGTGCTCGGCCCAGCACTTCGTGGATATCGAATCCGTAGGTCTTCTGGAAAGCTTCTTCGAGAAACTTCCGCGGAACTTTGAAGCCGATGTTGCGCAGATAGGCCGCAGAGGGGAAGTCACCATCGGAGAGTTCGGCGATGTCGAACGCGAACTCCGTTCGGATATGGCCGTGCGGGCTTTCGTCGTACGTGACCGAAGGCCCAAACTTGTTCGCCAGCTTGGGAAACTCAACTGCGGTGGCCCGATTGATCGCCTCGGAGTGGCCGATGGAATCCCCGACGTAGTGCGACAATGCGCCAATGGCAAACGCATACTCATCTAGCGAACGTGCATTGCTCAGGAGCCAGGTGACAAAGTCGCCGCTGCGTACCTAGTGGGTCAGATCGCTGAAGAACTGTTTCCGGAACGGATAGTAGCCCATGTCCTGCACGGCCGAGCCGCCATAGGCATATGCGTGCGCCTCACGCAGTTGTTGTTCGGTTGCGCCGGGAAATTTTGCCAACAGCAACGGCCGGATGGAATCATTCCACGCCAGGTCAATCAACTCTTCGTGAGTGAAAACCGAGTATGCCTGCATCTTCGGCGGGAAGAAAGTGACGGCACAGAGCAAAAGCACGACCATGCCTGAGTAAGAGAATCGCTTGTGACGCGTGTTGGACATGAAGGGGCGGGCGGTGCCACTCTTCGGCTCGCGAAATGTGAACTGTTGGTGTTGCTGTCCTCACGCCGGAAAGTTTAGCCGAACGCCGCCACACCCCCAACTGTTTCCGCACCATTGCCGCCCTCGATCCGAAAAATCTCGTTCGAGGACAATTCCAAGGGTACAGACAAGAAGAAGTTGTGGCGGCTGATTCTCAGTCGGAAACTTTTGCCGCGGTGCGGCTTGAGCTTCAGTCGTGGCGTTGGTCCGGGGTGCCATTCCTGATTCGTGCCGGAAAGCGGCTTCCACTCACAGCGACCGAGGTATATGTCAAACTTCGGAAGCCTCCACTGGACAGTCTCGGAGCGACCGGTAGCAATTTTTTCAGGTTCACTCTTGGTCCAGGAGGCATTTCATTTAGCCTGATGCCCAGGTGAAGCACCCCGGCGGAACTGGTTGCTATGCCAGCAACGCTCACGGCCGTCGAGAACATGAGAGGTGAAGTCGACGCCTATGAACGCCTCATGGACGACGCGATGCACGGAGACGGTATGTTGTTCGTGCGGGAGGACGCGGTTGAAGCGGCATGGGCAGTCGTTGAGCCGATTCTAGGGAACGCCAGTCCGGTACATCAGTACCCGCTGGGTTCGTGGGGTCCCGCAGAAGCCGAGCGCCTGGCAGCCGATCTGGGTGGCTGGCATAATCCCGCGCAGCCAACGGGGTGAACCCAGGAGCAGTGTCATCGGTGACGCTTGAAGTACTGCACCGCGCGCTCATGTGCCTCTGCCGCTTTGCGCGTTCCAAACGTGCCAAGGTTGCGGCGCTTGCCGGTTTTGGGATCCTTCTTGCGTGAGTACAAGCGGTACTGACCTGATGTCAATTTCCGGATCATCGGCTTCCGTCGGCGAACCATTCCCTGGCCACAAAGACAGGTACTGTCATCCAGCAGCGAGTCACGCGGCCGATTTGAGGGTGCTCTTGTAATCATCCACAAATCTCTTGATACCTTTGTCGGTGAGATCATGCTTCAAATCGAAGCTCTCCCATGAAGCATCTAGATCGATTTCCTCATAGGCGATGGGACGAAGGGTCTTGCCTTGGCCAGCCACCGCTTCATGTTGGAAGTTCTGTTCAGGCAAGAGGAACCCGGCATCCGCCCATTGCTCAAGGATCTTGGCGGGAGACGTGGCCAACTCCGCCCCCAAAGCAAAGCTATACAGCAAGTGCTCGAGTTTGCGGAAACTCGCCGCCAGGACGTGGACGTGACCGTCACCCTTCCGGTACATCTTTTTGATGTTGGCTACCAAGCCCATCCCGTCATCGCCTCGATCATCGAGTCTCCCAACGAATGGCGAGACATACACTGGCTCCTTCGCACCTTTGGTAGCGGCGTATACGGCAGCGGCCTGTTCCTGTGAGAAACAAAGGGTCACGTTTACGCGCATGCCACGTTCGACCGACATCTTTGCTGCCCGGAGTCCCTCCCGGATGCAGGGATACTTGATATAGGCGTTCGGGATCCAAGTGAACATCTCTTCCCCCTGGGCCAGCATCTGTTCCGCGCTCGTATCGAAGTCTGCGAACACTTCGATAGAGACGCCAGCCGTGTCAACCAGAGGCGAAAATCTTTGAACAATCGCTTTGTATTCCTCTTTCTGTTCTTTCCTAGTGAGCTTTCGGCCGGAGGCGATCATTTGCTGCACCTCCGGGTTCTGGGCCACAAATGTGGGATTAGTAGTCTGCCCGTCGAGAAAGCCAAGGCGATTTCTGATGTGGGCGGTTTCTTCCGGATCTCCGCCATCAAGCAAGATTTTGGTGATGGGCCTGACTGCTGACATAAGTAGAGACCTCAAATAGATTTCGCTTTTCCTGCGACACAGGGACAGATCCGAACACGATGCACCTATGCTGCCGCAGTTGGCTTTATGTCACTACCGGCAGACCAGCGCGGATCCAGTCCTCTTTGCCGCCGGCATAGTGGCGCACCTTTGCATAGCCTAAGGCGTTCAATTCATCCGCCGCCTGGCGCGAGGCGTGGCAGGTTGGGCCAGCGCAGTAAACGATGACCTCAATGCCCTTGTTCGGCATTAGCTCGAGTGCCTGGCTTCGAACCTGGTCAGCAGGAATATTGATCGCTCCCGGCAGGTGAACCTTTCGAAAGTGGTCCGGCGGGAGCGCCTCGACCAAAATCGATTTCTTCAGATGATCGAGCTTTTGCTTGAGTTCGTCGCGATCAATCTCAGTGACCATAAAAACTGTCCCGCACTGACCTATTAAGGATGCCAATTGCAATCGAAGAGATGTCAGCCCTGAAACAGTAACTTTGCGTCCCGATTTCTCAGTCTCCTTTTACGGAGAGTTTGTCTGGCATTCTGCTCTCAGTCCTGCTCATGTCTGTTTAGCTCCCACATGGAGAAGCGGTCTCAGATGTTTCATCTCAGAGCCATTTCCCGTTGCTCGCACAAGGGCACTTCCTCGGTAATCAGTCGGTAATATCGGCGCCGTGTTTCCAAAAAGCTCCATGTTCCTCGCTTCCAACGTGCCAAGTAACGATTCAGCTGGCACGGCACTTCGGAAATCAGCGGGTGCTAAGCAGCACGTTCCGCCTTCTTTTCATACGCGCCCATCAGCTCCGCTCTACCCAAAATGTGTTTTTCCATCGCCGAGCGCACTTCTTCATGAGAAGTGGCGGGCTCAAGTTTGAGTTCCGTGTCCAAAGCAAACAGCCGGGCAAAGTAACGATGTCTGCCTGAAGGCGGACAAGGCCCCGTGTAGCCGACTTCTCCAGCATCGTTCTTGCCCTGAAGACCCAAACCGGGCATGATCGGCTGTTTGCGGAGGTTCCGTTCGACATGACTCACGGTAGCGGGAATGTTGTAAACCACCCAATGGGTAAAACCGCCTGCCTTGGGAGCGTCTGGATCTCGCACGGTCAAAACAAACGATTCTGTCTCCGGTGGAGCATCTTGCCAGGAAAGCGCCGGAGAAATGTCGTCTCCCTCGCAGGTAAACTGGACCGGTATCACTCCACCCGTCTGAAAATCCGAACTCGTCAATTGCATATGCTTCTCCTCTTGTCTTGCATTCACACCCTGCCCTCGCCAAAAGCATGAACGCGCGTCTGGATCGAGCTTGCGTGATCCCTCCGCGCCTGATCACAACATTTCTTCGTCTGTCTCTTTAAAAACTTACCTCTTCGGCCCCGGCTTGGGTCAATCGGAAGTTTCCTGTATGCCCAGCTGCATGAAATCAGAGGAGAATTTGTTTTACATAGTGCACACAAAAGGCATAAGCCTCATCCAACCTTGGGTTGGCCAGACGCTCAAATTACATGAAGTATTCGATTCATTACAGAGAATTGCACTCGTTGATCAAACGGGTGACTTATACCAGAAAAACGAACAATCAAGCACGCTCGCCGGGATGCGCGGGAAGGAAAATCACCCAGCACACAAGCCGGCGAATTTGTTCGAGAAGAGATACATCACGTTCGGCAAGGCAAGCACGGGGCACATTCCGCGAAACAGGCCATTGCGATCGGACTGTCGAAGTCACGCCGCTCCGGAGTAAAGCTGCAAGCTCCTCGCCGAGGGAAAGCATCTGCGAAGACAAGAACACAAGCCAGTCGCGACCTGCGCGCAGGGGCTCACTCACGACACCAGCCCTCCGGCTGACGCTCCCGCGCAATCACTGGTGTCCTGAAGCGTGAGGGGCGTCGAGCGGCATAGCGGCCCGGAGAAGAACTCTATCTTCACGGCCACTACAGAAACTTCTGCCTTGGATTGCTTGAAAGGAAAACCACGGCGGCCCCGTGTGCCGCCGTGGTCGACTTCAGGCTGCGATCGAAGGCTGGGAAGCCTTCGAGATTTCCGCAACTGTCTTCGATACTCTTTCTGGTTTATCCTTCAGCGCCAAATCGGCCTGAGAGACGATGCCGATAACGCGGTCTTCGGCATCCACAATGGGAACTCTTCTTACCTGGTGCTCCTGCATCAGGCGCTCGCAGGTCTCGATGTTTTCGCCATCGCGGCACGTGAGAGGAGCCAAGGTAACGAGTTTTTCGATTGGCGCGGTTTTCGGATCCATGCCTTTAGCGATGACGAAGCAGCACATATCGCGGTCGGTAATCATCCCGACGAGTTTTCGCGACTGTTGATCGGCCACCACCGGCATGGAACCGACGTTGCTATTGCGCGGCATCGGTTCCGAATTCAAACCCTGTTGAATTTGCAAATGCATACTCCTTCCGCCTCGACGACGGAATGCGGCGAAGCTGGTGTTCCTGCATGGCCCGCTCGCATTTTTCCACGTTTTCACCGTCGCGGCAGGTTACCGGATTGGGGCTGATGAACCTCTTGATCGTCGTATCTTTCGGATCTAGGCCGTTGGCAATCACCGAGCAGCATAGATCGCGATCCGTGATCATGCCGACGAGCGTGCGCGACTCTTAATCGGCAACCACGGGTAGAGAGCCCACATTCCGATCGCGTATGATCTCAGTCACTTTCTGTGCCAGGTTGCCCGGCAGACAACCGACGGTATCCTGAGACATAACATCCCTGACTTTCGTATCTCCTCGATTCTTTATGCTCGTCCTTGAATTTTGAGCTTGTTCACAATCTTTCGATCACCCGCGTACGATTGAGCGATGCGGAGTGCCAGGTCGTGTTGCCTTTCCGTATCCACCGACCCAGTGAGCGTTACCGACTTATCGGTCGTCTTGACTCCGACGTTCGTGTTCGCCAACGCTGGTTCGGCACTGAGTTTTTCCTGAATCTGCCGTTGGACCTGAGCAGTAGACAAGGTCTCCGAGGGGGGTGGTGCTTTCGTGTCCGGCGGCATCTGCTGCTGGGTCCTGCCCTCGGGGACTGTTGCAGTGCGAAAGCTGAGGTCACAAACGCCAGAGCAAGCCCCCAAAGCATGCGTTTCATACGCACCTCCTGAAGTGGCTTAAGATTGTTAGATGCAAGGGTAGGGGGAGCGGTCGTCGTCTTTTGCCCGCAACCTGGCCGTCTCTCCAGCAATACAGTGTTTACTATAGTTACGATTGCTCGCACGCTGCAAGAGCTAGACGAGCTAATCAAAGTCGTAGGGCGTCAAGTCCAACGTGAGCGCGGAAACGAAAATCCTACCGGAGATTTCGGGATTCAACTGCTCGCCGGTCGGACGGGTGTTGTGTTTCAAAAAGGGAGCTTAAAGGCGAGCGCGGCGGTGACCCAAGACCTTGACAGTGCCGAGATAGCCGTCAGTCGCGTCATGGACACAGCGAATCTGCTACAGAGAAAGCAACCGGCCTCTATTGACCCGTCCGGCGCTCTCATCATTCGGCGGTTTGCACATCTCAGCGTATGGCAACGAAAGGACCGGGCAGAACTCCGCTTGGAGTGGAAGAAAACCGGGCAATCTTGAAGACGGCGAAGTTCGTGAGTAGATCATGAATTATGGATTGTGTCTATTGGCCCGTAGGACAGCGAATGGAAAGGGAAAGAGACCTACGACCCTGCTTTCGCGGCTTGCTTCTTGAAGGTCTCGGTCTTGTCATCCCAATCGCCAAGAGCCTGCATCATGTCACCTGTGACGAGTACAAAGAACTCGACTTTTTCTTTGTCGGTTGCGGTCTCAGCCCAGACTTCTACCACATCGGTGAAGGTCACAAGGTGGTTTTGGACTTGCAAGGTGGTGATCTTAGGTTGTGCCATGCCGACAGAATGCCGCAAGTCCTAAGATCCGCCAAATTACCTTCGACGCGACCGACGTAACTTCTTCGTGTTGGTAGAGAAGATCGAAGCCGGCAGCGACAATGGATCTTTCTTCCTGGGCATCTCGACCTACGAACCTGACTCTGTGGTACGAACCAGCTTCAGGTCGCTGACTTTGTTGAAGCCTTTGATGAAGGCGTCCTGATCGTAGGTCTCGGTCTTCGCGTCGAAGCCGGTTGCATCCATGATTGCCTTGCAGGTGTCCGCGAATAGTTCGCCCTTCTCTTCGTCAGTTGCGGTTTCAGTCCAGATCTCCACCATGTCGGCGAAAGTCTTGAGGTGGTTTTGGATTTGTACGTTGGTGATCTTAGGCTTCGCCATTCCGCCCACTGTGCCGCAAGTCCCGAGATCCGCCAAATTACCTTCGACGCGACCGACGTAACTCCGGTCTCAACATAATTAGGAGGGATCGAGGCGTGCGAGAGGTCGTTGCTTGGAAGGCCGGCAGATGCACTGGCTGAGGCGTTGTTCTTCTTAGGGCGCCAGTGGGCCAAAATAGACTATGGGAAAGCTCCCTGGCCTCTGGAATCCCGTGGCCTTGATCTTCGAGGTTCCATACTTCGCCGTGAGGCCGACGATGAACCGGCCGATGACCAGAGTGACCTTAAGCGGCCGCCGGATGGAAAGCAACTCAATCAGCCAGGCTCGCCAGCTCCATTACTAACGGATTCACCTGTATCGGATTTCATTGTATCGTACCACGATATTTAGTCCGTTTACCAGACAACCCTCAACCTTTGCAGGATCGTCGAATGAGTAGAGGCGGAGCTTGTTGGACGTCTGGGGTGAGGTTTTCTTTCGTGGCCCATGCACAACAGTTGCCAGACGAAGGTAAGGCCATGCGTCTGATATGCTACCTGATCTGCGCGCTAGCGGTTGCCATCTGGCTCGGCCTGTGGTTGTACGCGATGTTTCTGTGACAGATTGGTCCTGTGGATACGGGCAGTCGATCGCGAGCCGCTGGTAGAAGCTGGTAGAAGTTGGACAAGGCGTAATGCACCCACTCAGGGGAAGCCGCTCGCTTTGGTCTAAACTATTCGATTCCAAGTCCCTGAAACGAGACAAAAGGACGTCAAAACAGTTAGCGTTGCGCGGATTGTTCGTCGGCCGTGCTACCGACCCAGTCACTTCCTCCCTGGACACCATCGTGAAGGGACGCTATGACTATTCGATGTGTACGTGGTTCACGAACCAGGGTCATAGTGGAAGCACATGAGTCGTATAGCCAGAAACACCCGATCTCGAGCGAGGGGTTTTCACCGTGGCTCTCGCTCAGCCCTGCAAAAGAAGTTTCCTGAGCGACCTCATTTCAAATTCGAATAGCTTTCCCTCATGCAAATATCTGAAAACCGCGGAGCACTTCAGATTGGCACACTTCGAGACCGCAGTTCTAGAAAAGCGAGGGTTACGCGCGTCGCGGCGACGAAAACTGTTTCTGCGACTCTAATCGCGGTACCAGTCAGCACGAGTTGGAGGCATGCAGCCCTGTCCGTGCAGGGGCTTCGCCAGTAGCATTTGGTAAAGGTTTAACCGGTTTAAACGAAATCGGTGTGCGGAGGCTGCCATGTACAGCCGCCAGATGCGATATGTTGTTTCGTCGGTGATGCGTCGTACTTCATCGGCGTGCGCTTCCAGCCGACGCACCCAGTGGTGAAGGGTCAAAGCATAGTGCTCGCGCAGGCTCTCGACATCTCTTACTTCGAAACCGCTTCTTTCCGCCTCTCCCAGGCTGGTGTTGAGTGGCACCAGGTCGCCATCTGGAAACACGTAACGATCAATAAAGGATGGTCCTTGTCGGTGATCGCTAGCAGTCGCAGCAATTCCGGAGTTCAAGAACCTGCCGCCCGAGCGCAGCGACGGCCACACTCGTGAGAAGTATTCGGCCAGGTGCTCCTCGCCAACGTGCTCAAACATTCCAACGCTGACGATCTTGTCGAATTCCTGATCGACTTCGAGATCGCGATAGTCACAGACTTCAACGCGGCAGCTGTCGTTAAGACCTGCATCGCGAATCCGTTGTCGGGCAACCTCGGCTTGCGAGACACTCAGTGTGATCCCCAGAACACGTGCGCCATAGTGTATGGCCGCATAAATGAGCAGTCCTCCCCATCCGCAGCCTATATCCAGCAACTGGTCCCCGCGACGGAGTTGTAGTTTCCTGCAGATGTAATCCAGCTTGCGGCACTGTGCTGTGTCGAGATCAGTGTCCTGTCCACTTGCGAAATATGCACAGGAGTACATCATTCGTTGGTCAAGCCATAAAACGAAGAATTCGGGAGGAAGATCGTAGTGATAACTGATGGCCTGCCGATCCCGATCATTCGAATGAACTGATCCGCGCAACGTAGCCGGCTGACGGCCCATGTTTATCTCTCGTCTTACGGGCAATTTCCGGAGCATGCTGGTGAGGTGCAGACTCTGCGTCAACCCGTCACTGCCTTGCGCAACAAGATAGTCGGCCAGGTCAAAAACAGATTCGATATCGCCCTCGATATCGAAGTCGTCGAAAATGTAGGACTCTCCCAGGGTCAGTTCACTCGGGGACAGAAACATCTGGCGTAAGGCGCCAGGATGTTTGAGGACAAGGGTAAAACGCGGCGACTGCTCCGTACCCCAGGTGCTTCCATCCCACAGCCGGACTTGAAAATCGCGTCTCGGGTAAAGGGCGAGCAAGTTTGAAAGGAATACTATGCTAAGTTGGGTTTGGGTTTGCTTCCACACAGAACTTAAAGTCAGTCCCATAACACCTCCTGTGTTTTCTACACAGCGGCTGGGGTCATGCTCGCAAGCGCATGCTGCTTGCTTGATGCACTGTTGTGACTATCTTATATACGTACGACATAGATTATGATGTCGACTTATACCTGCACATTGTCCAAAGATCCCGGGCTTCTTGGAACGATTCGGTCAAGGCAGTGCACTCAAGAGTGAACGGTTATGGCGACCGAACCCTGACCCTGTTCTTCAAGGGCTTCTGTTTCGCGCCGAATCTATTCGTCCACAATCTCCAGCATGACAACTACGTTCCGGACGCGGCAGGGTTTGAAACTCGGTCCTTCGCCAGTTTGGCTCACCAACAAGTAGGATTGCGGAACCTCGGATGGCGTTGCCTTGAGTTTTATATATATATCGTGTTACGATATACTATGTATCTTGCGAAGGTGTCGTGGCATCTCTTGTAGTAGGCAGCAAGGAGGCTGACAAATGTTGGCGCTAAAGCTCGTACGCTTGATCGAAGAGCACTCCGACGAATTAGCGGTGGGGTTGACTGACAAACTGCGGCAGTCGGAGCGGACTTGCGACTTCTGTAAGGTTTCACCCGATGGACTTTGCTTGGCAGCGGCCGAGATTTACCGCAACCTAGGAGAGTGGTTACTGCAGAAGACAGAAACCGATATTGCGGAACGCTTTATAAGGCTCGGCGAGCGCCGGGCTGCTGAAGGAGTCGGACTGCATCAATTCGCATGGGCCCTGGTCATCAGCCGCAACTATCTGTGGCAGTTCCTCCAGCGGGAGGCTTTTGCCGATAACGTTGTACAACTTTCCGGCAAGCTCGAACTGCAGCAGATGCTAAATCAGTTCTACGATCGGGCGGTGTATTACGGAGTACTGGGATACACGGAAGCAATGGACCGAGAAAGAGACGCCCAGGGGACTGGCGCATATTATCGAAGGAGTCAGGGGAGTACCCGTAGTGATTCGTACTTTCGGAGAGAAACGACCAAAGCATAATGGTTGATCCGGATAAATCGACAAGCCATTTTCGTTGGAGCTTGTATCGATGGCCGCACAGGGGGCAACCATGGACGGCGTACAGGTTCCCCTCGGTATCGACAATCAGACTGGCATCCGGGGCCTGCCCGTTGGTGCTATGTAACGCCCCCACCCAGCTTGGTGAGCCATGCCAGCAGTAAAACATATAGGACTATGGGGAGGTGCATTATGAGCCTAGCTGCCTTTACGCTGACGCTCAGCGATGAGGAGAGAGAGTTGTTGTTCGAGATCCTCGCGGAGCGTCATGACGCGCTCCTTCGGGAAATCTGGCACACCGATCATCGCGACTTCAAGCTTTCTTTGCAGAAAAAAGAGAGGGTTCTGGACTCGCTGTTAGGCCGGTTTATGGCGCACACTTAGCCTCGATCCCAATGGGTGGAGGAGGAGCTGAGTTCCGCGCTAGCACGAGAATTCGAAATAGGTGTTCGCGGTAATGAGTCTAAACGCCTTCCATGAGAAGACCGTCGCCGTCAAGTCCGATTGCCTGCTCTACCATCTCGCAGGGTAGAACTAGTCGCCAACGAAGCGCTAGCTAAAGGCCGTTGCGAAACCCAGGGCTCAACCCCTTGATTGACGCGGGTCGCTGATGTAGCGGCGTGGCAGATCTGCAGATTTTGGTCCCACCTCCTCCCAAGAAAACTGATCCGCTCATTATTTTCTTGACAATGTAAATCTTACTCGATATACTCGAGTACGTTATGATATCCCCCTGCTCTCACCAAGCCTGGCTCTTCTACTCCCCTCTGGCCCAGCAAGCCGCCCTGCTCAAAGACGATTTGCTCGATCCCGTCGATCTCCTCTTAGACGATCCTGCCTTAGTCGACTTGGTCCGCCAATGTTTGGCCAAACGTAGCCCCCGCTCTACTCGTACCGGTCGCCGCGGCTTGGCCCCCGATCGTCTGCTGCGCTGCTGTGTCATGAAGCACCTGAAAGGCTGGAGCTTCCGCGATCTGGAACGGGAACTGCGCAGCAACCTGGTGTATCGCCGCTTCACCCACTTCGATGCCGACATCACCCCTGAGTTCACTGTCTTCAGCCGCAGCTTTGCCCTGCTTAGTCCGGCCGTCACCGCCGAGATTCATCAGCGCGTGGTCCGCCTGGCCTGCGAGCACGGCGTAGCCCAGGGCGAAAAAATTCGCACCGACACTACGGTTGTGGAAAGCAACGTTCACTATCCTACCGACAGTTCGATTTTGGGCGATGGCATTCGGGTGCTCAGCCGCAGCTTGCAACGCATCGCCGACGAGTGTAAGACCGGAGCTCTGGAAGTGGTCGATCACGGGCGCGCGGTCAAACATCGTCTGCTGGAAATCAGCCGCGCCGCCAAGTCCCTCACCGAGGCCAACCAGCAGCGGATGCGCCACAGTTACCAGAAGTTGTTGGCTCTGACTCGAGGCGTCGTGCGACAGGCCAGCGAAGTGGTGCAACGGTGGGCGAAGGGACGGCTGAAAGTGGTGGGCACAGTCCTGGGAGTAGCCACCCAGATTGGCCAGCTGCGGCACTTTCTTCCTTTGGTGGAGAACGTGATTCGGCAAACCAAGGAACGAGTGGTGAAGGGGAACAGCCGCGTGGAGGACAAAGTGTTGAGCCTGTTCGAGCCCCACACCGAAGTCATCCGCAAAGGCAAAGCCCATAAGCCTAACGAGTTTGGTAGGCTGGTGCGGATTGACGAGGTGGAAAACGGCATCGTGAGCGGCTACCAAGTTCTGGTCGGGAATCCGCCCGATAGCACTTCTTGGATGCCGGCGCTCGAGCAACATCAGGCTAGCTTCGGGCGAGTTCCAGAGATGGCCACCGGCGACCGCGGATTTTTTTCCGCAAAAAACGAGCGGGAGGCAGAAACCCTGGGAGTGAAGAAGGTGGCGCTGCCGGCGCGCGGACGGCTCTCGGCCAAGCGGGCCAAGCAGCAGAAGCAGCGCTGGTTCCGCCGCGCGCTGCGCTGGCGGGCCGGGATTGAAGCCACCATGAGCA
This sequence comes from uncultured Acidobacteriota bacterium, assembly GCA_963796095.1. Taxonomy (GTDB): domain Bacteria; phylum Acidobacteriota; class Terriglobia; order Terriglobales; family Acidobacteriaceae; genus JABDBE01. The sequence goes on along the minus strand of CAWCKL010000038.1, from coordinate 40,816 downwards.
CCTTGAAACACCCCTTCTCGATGGCGCGAGCTACCTATAAAGGAGGGCGTGGCTTCGAGCGCTACGTAGGTTGTAATGTGACGTTCTAAATAATGTGGAGTAGGCACGCCAAGGCCCTGGTAAATTGTGGTTCTCTGGAGTTCCCAACTTCACATTTGTACGTAGCATCGGAAGGGCCGCCTTCCAGCGGCCTAACCCACTTTTGAGAGGTACCGATGCTGCATTCTCTAGTTCCCACAGCTTACCCCAGATTTTTATCCCTGCCACTGTTGGGGTCGATCGTCGATGGCTTCGATGATTGGCTTGCCGCCAATGGCTACACTCGAGACTCGCGCGGCGCTTCGATCCGCATGCTGAAGCACGTGGATGCCGATCTTCGCCGCCGTCATGTGAGAAAGGTCTGTACCCTAACTCACCCGATTCTCCACGCTTGTTGGAGAACTCTGATGAAAACCCATCCTACTCACGCTGGAGCGGTGAGGACATTGGAACGATATCTGGCCACCAACGGGCTGATTGCTCCTACCCGCCCAGCAACGGCAATCTCCGCTGCCTCGATTCTTGTGGAAGAGTATGCGAACTATCTTTCCGAAGTACGTGGACTCGCTGCGGGAACCGTTTCACAATGGCGGCGTACAGCGCAGTGTTTTCTCCGGCACTTGGATGAAAAAGGAATCAAGCTCAAGAAGATGCATCACGGCCACCTCGAATCCTACATCACCAGTGCTGGCAAACGTTGGAGCCCCACAACCCTCCAACACGACATCAGCGCACTCAGAGTATTCCTTCGATTCCTCGCCATAGAGGGGAGGATTCGCGCAGGGCTGGACAGCCAGATTGATGTGCAACGCCTGTACCGGCCCCAACGATTGCCATGCGCCCTGCCCTGGGAGATGGTCAGTGCCCTTCTGGGATCCATTGACCGAACCTCGCCCATGGGACTGCGAAACTACGCGATGTTTCTGTTGATTGCCACGTATGGATTGCGTACCAACGAGGTTGTAGCCATTACCCTCGATGACATTCACTGGAGACAGAGTCGTTTGCGAATCCGCCAACATAAGACCTCATCGCTTCTGGAACTACCGCTGACCAACGAAGTTTCCACTGCGCTGGTGAAGCATCTGAAGCGGACTCCACCGTCACCGCCATACCGCAGGATCTTCTTGAGAATGCGCGCTCCCTTCGGCGTGCTGAAGCGCACGGCCGTCGCGATGGCTTTTCGAGCCGCAGTTTGCAAAAGTGGTCTCAGTATTCCCTGCCAAGGTCCTCATTGCATGAGGCATTCCTTGGCAACTCATCTCCTAACGAATGGGACCCCTCTTAAAACCATCAGCGACATTCTCGGGCATCGTTCTGTGAAGAGCACGTCCATGTATCTACGGCTTGCGATCGGAGATTTACGCGAAGTTTCTCTTGCGGTTCCGGACCGAAACCGCCCGGTAAAGGAGGACCAGCGATGACCAGAGCAACGGTTACGTTCTCGTCTCCACTAACGCCCTCCTTGAAGCGCTATGTGGATTTAAAGCGAGCCCTAGGTCAACGCTTCTACATCCAGACTCGCAATCTCGTATCGCTGGACCGATTTCTCTACGACCACGCTCTCAACTACCCCGACCTGAATGCGGCCGCTTTCCGGGCCTGGTGTCAGACCCAGGAGCATGTCGCTTCCGGCGTGCGCCGTGTCCGAATGCAGCAGGTGTACAACTTCTGCCTCTATCGCCGCCGCACCGAACCCCACTGCTTCGTTCCCGATCCTGCCTTGTTCCCGAAGCTTCATCAAAGACTGCAGCCGTACATCTTTTCTGAGCAGGAGGTTGCCAGACTGTTGCGAGCCGCTTCGGGGGTGAAACGATTACCGTCCTCGCCCCTTCGTCCCGACGTGATCCGGCTGGCCATTGTGCTTCTGTTCACCACTGGAATTCGGCGTGGGGAGTTACAGCGCTTAGCTCTCGGCGACTACAACCGCCGAGACGCAACCTTGCTGATTCGAGAAACGAAGTTCTACAAGTCTCGACTGCTCCCTCTCAACAGCAATATTGCCGAGGAGTTGGAGCGCTATGTGCGCGCCCGGGCTCAACGGAGACTTCCTATCTCTTCAAACACGGCCCTCATGTGGAATGCCCTCAAAGGTGGACGGGCTTACCACGGCACCACGTTGGCGCGTTGGTTGGAGCCATTGCTCCGGCAATGCGCCATCTTTACCCCGAAGCAGCGACTGCCACGCATCCATGATTTTCGTCACAGTTTTGCTGTGAACGCCCTACTCCGGTGGTACCGGGAGGGCGCCGAGATCGAAGCCAAGCTCCCCTTGTTGGCTACCTATATGGGTCACGCCTCCGTTGTGTCTACTCACTACTACTTGCACTGGATCGAGCCACTCCGAACAGCAGCCAGTGAAAGATTCGCCCGCCACTACGGCGGGCTGGTTGTGCCTTTGTCGGGCCGGAAAGGAGGGCAGCGATGAAAAGGAAATTCCCCAACCTGCTGGGCATCATAGTGCGCGATTACTTCAGTGATCACCTGCCGCAAGTTCGCGGAGCGAGCTCGCACACCACTCACAGCTACCGCGACAGTATTGTGCTGCTTCTGCGCTTTCTCTCGGCGCGCAGCAAGCGGCCTGTCGCAGAACTCGACTTGAAGGATTTGGCACCCCCTGACATCCTGGAATTTCTCTTCTATCTCGAGAGAGAACGTAAGAATGCAGTTGCGACACGAAACGTCCGGCTCGCTGCTATTCATGCCCTGTTTCGTTTCGTGGCTTCGCGGAACCCAGAACATCTGCATCTGGCGCAGAGGGTTCTGGCCATCCCCTTCAAGCGGACGTCGCAACGCGCCATCGACTACTTGGAGCGAGAAGAGATTGAATCGATTCTGAAAACGATCGACCGGACTAACCCGCAAGGAAGCCGCAATTACGCCCTCCTTGCGACAATGTTTAATAGTGGAGGCCGCGTGCAGGAGATCGTCGATCTGCGTGCCTGCGATCTCCAACTGACCAAACCTTTTCAAGTTAGACTGTTTGGCAAGGGTCGGAAAGAACGCTACTGCCCGCTGTGGCCGCAAACCGCGGCGGTCTTGCGAGCTTTCTGCAAAGAACGGGATCTGGACCTGCGATCGGAAGCTCGGGTTTTTCTGAATCATCGCGGTGAGCCGTTGACCCGATTCGGTGTTCGCTACATCCTTGCCCGATGTCTCCGCCTTGCTTGCCGGGAAACCCCCAATCTCCGCAAAAAACGGCTGCACCCTCATAGCACACGCCATAGCACGGCCATTGCCCTTCTGAAATCTGGCGTCGCTCTTTCAACGATCAGCCATTTCCTCGGGCATGCCAGCCTAAACACGACGAACCGGTACCTTAAAGTGGATCTAGAGATGAAACGTAAGGCGATCGAACAGGTTAAACCAGTTCCTCACCGATCACGCACGCCGTGGAGCAGAAACCCCACCGTTCTCGATTGGTTGGAATCGCTCTAACGACTTAAAGTAATGTGGAGTTGGGAACTCCAGAGAACCACAATTTACCAGGGCCTTGGCGTGCCTACTCCACATTATTTAGAACGTCACATTACAACCTAAATGTTACGCGTCACATTTAGGTTGGTGTGTCATTACCAAGAATCTATTTTCCATCGCTCGCTATCAACAGCGTCGGAGGGAGCATGACCAAGTCAGTTGAGGGCACAGCCCAACGACGCAAGCTGCTGGGAGAGATCGAACGTCTGGCCGAGATCGCTGTCTTTGGAACGCTCTCGGAAACCTACCGCACCTGCGGACGAGCGGGCTGCCATTGTCAGGGCGATGGACCCAAGCATGGTCCGCATCTGAATGTGAGTTACCGCGGGGAGAAAGGCAAGACCACCGGCTACTATGTTCCCAAAGCAGCCGAGGAGGCCACGCGAGAAGGAGTCGCCGCCTGGCAACGAATGCAGCAATGCTTGCGCGAACTGGCAGAACTCAATAAGGAGCGCAATCTGCAGCATGCGCGGGAGGCTGATTCGCAATGACGTCTTGGTTTCGTCTAACTCTCTGCTTGGCGTTACTGTGTCTGTTACTCCACCTTACTCAGCCCGCCGACCTTAATCAGTTACAGATTGTCGGCTGCGGATCATGGTGCGATCGAGGGAGAGAACCCGCACCCGACGCGATCACCGTTTCGGCTGTCAGAAGCATGGAATTTCGGGCTCGTGCTGGACCTCGGCAATCTCTAGTCCTCAACTCCACGTTGACTGCGGGAAATAGTGGTCCACCCGGCTGGGAGTCGCATGGGCAATCGGCACCGATTGGGCCTTTGGCGAGTTGCCGGTCAAGCGGTCAAGCCGGCAACTCCAACCAACGCCCCTCGAGCACACTTCAGCGCGAAAATACTGGCTCAAACCACCAATTTTAAAACTTCGGGGTTTCGCAACAGCCTTTAGCTAAACACAGCGTCTTAAGTAATTGCGCATAGTCTGCGGAGGACATCGTTGCGAGTGGTCCAGGTTGCGAACTCGGATTCAACCGCGCCGATGACGTCTTGGAGATGGTCGAAGTAGCGATTGTGTAGGCAACGACGGCGGGTGAGCTTCCACACTCGCTCGATGGGGTTGAGTTCGGGACTGTAAGGGGGCAGGAAGTCCAAGGCAAAGTGAGGGGCGTATTGGTCCCGCCATGGTCGGTGCAGGCGGGAGTGGTGATAACGGGCATTGTCGGTGATGACCACAACCCGTCTCCCGGTTCCGCGGCTGGCGGAGCGGAGTTGCTGGAGGAACTGAAGGAAGCTGGGCCCATTGAATTTGCCGGTTTCCAGACGAAACACAAAGCGCCCATCCCGCAAGCGCACGGCTCCGAAATACCCCACACTCTTGCGGGTGGGGGCGTGCAGCAGGACCGGGTCCTTGATTTCTGGCGGGATCCACATGCGGCAGCGCGAGCCATGCTGCTGAAAGTGCACTTCGTCGGTCGCCCAAAGATCGACGTTCGGGTCCTGCATCAAGGCTTGGAGTTTTTTTTATGTGCTTTTTGTACCGCGGGATCAGCATGGGCCAGAGCGGGGCGTGGTTTGCGCAACCGGAAGCCCAGTTGACGGAACATCCGCTGGCACTGGCGAACCCCGATGGCAATGCCGTATCTTTGCTCAATCCAGGTACGGAGTGTTTTTCCATCCCAGAGGTTCCCGCTCAGACCAACCTCCCTCGGCGGATTGCGCAAAATTTGATCCACCGCCGCCCACTGTTTTTCCGTCAAGCGTCGGGGTCGCCCCGGTCGCTCCCCCTCCGACAATCCTGCCAGACCGTCTTTTTCAAAACGACCGACCCAATATTCCACCGATCGTGGGGCATCGCCCAGAAGACGTGCTACCTCCGGGCAGGTCATACCCTGGGCTACCAAAAGCACCCCATGGAGACGATGATCGTAACGAGATTCCTCCGAACGGCGAATCTCATCTTGCAGTCCGAGAATGATCGTGGGAGAGTCCGCAATGGTAAGTGGTTTCATGGTTCCATGAAATCACAACCCCTCGTTATGCGCAATTACTTATGTCGTTACGTTTAGGAATATGTTTGGCTGGCCTTGCACTTCTGCGCCATCCCTCCCCCCTTAACAAGAGCTCTGCATCGTTCATTTATCTCTGACATTCCGCATGAGGCGATCTCATTCGGGAAATGCAGTGACTACAACAGCTTGACGAAAGTCACTTTTAGCGTCTCGCCTTGAACGTCTCCGCTAACGTCCGCTCGGAGATGATCTTTCTTATCAGAGGGTTTCAAGGCTTCCACAATTCTGGCATTCCCCGATGCATCGAACTTCAGGAATTGCTGGTCCTTGGTGACGATGCCAAAGCCATTGCCTTCGCACTTTAACGCGCAGGCCCGCGTGTGGGAATCAGGGTCGGCGGCTACCTTCTCGGAGCAGTTGACGTCGACGGCGGCGGATAGGTCTTTGTAGGTCTCAGCCATAGCTAGAGCCGGAATTGCACATAGCCCCAGAAGCAAACAAAACGATGCAAGTTTCTATCCTCTCGCAAAAAACGTTGATGGGGCGGCCGAGGATGCCTTGAGGCTCCGGCATGCCTTAGGTTTTTCTCTCGGTTTGCGAAGCTGCTCTGGCTGGGACTCCGTTGCTCCTCGTGCCCATCTGAATCGCACGCCTAAGAGCCGCGATGAGAGCGGGGCCGTGCATGTGAAGTTCTGCCCGATGGTGTAAGGAAAGCTCCCTGAGCACCTTTTCACCCTTCGGAGTCAAGGAGTTCACCAGCTCCACCGCACTGTGATCTCGAATCTGTAGCCGCTCGGCCAATTGTCCGATCCGTGGAGGTACCTTTGTAGGCAGCCCTTTCAAGGCAAGCATGAGCTGATGCTGATGAGGCTCAAGGCCAGCCATGCAAGAAATTTGCTCACTGAAATGAAGGAAACGGCGGATCTGGTAACGCAATTCCGCGAGCGATTGGTAGTTAGCCAAGGTAAGCACACTGTCCACGCGGCAACGTATATCGTCTAAAAATGATTTGCGTCGTGTTCTTATGTATATCGTATCACGATATAGATCGATTTTCCGAAGGGATCTCTTGTCCTTCTGGTTCCATGGATGCGGATCTTGCAAGCCCCCCGTTGACTGCAAAAGTCATCTCCTATGAATGCCAAACATGGAGGGTCACCGCCCACTGTACGCAACAAAAGCCTAGTGATTTTGGCCTGTTGAGTGCTCACCTTGAAGATGCCTGGACCCCAGTTGGTGCTTTGTGATAGTCGAAATACGTTTCGTCCTCCTGGGTATTGTGGGTGAAAAGAAAGAGCACCTTGGCCCGTGACTTCATCGCAAAGTGGCTTGGAAGCCAGATGCCATCGGCTACAGGCATCTTCTCTAGTTCAAAGCGTGTGCCTGGTTCCACGCGTGCCAGAAAACCTTCGATTGAAACGGCGTGTATCACTTGAGCTTCGACCTTTACCCACTGGAACTTATTCTCGTAACAGTTCAGGTACCTACTTGCTTAGTGCTGGACAAATCAGGACCGATTAGCAAAGCTATGGTGGATGAGTGCGAGAATTGGGCGACGAATTGCAGGCATAGGTGGCCGTGCTAGCGCTGGTCTATTCTCGCATAAGCCTCGCCACCCGGAATCCAATCCTGAGCGGCAGCAACGGGAGTTGGAACGTTTACGCGAAGAGGTAAAAGAGCGAGACGAAAGAATCGCCGAGCTGCAAAAGCAGATTGGTGAGAAAGAAAAGCAGATTGGTGAGAAAGAAAAACAGATTGGTGAGAAAGAAAAACAGATTGGTGAGAAAGAAAAACAGATTGGTGAGAAAGAAAAACAGATTGCCGATTTGGAGCGGCAATTAGCGCTGCGCAAACAGAACTCCACCAATTCCTCCAAGCCACCGTCTTCCGATGGATTAGCTGGTGAGCAGCGTCTGCGGGCCCGACGCAAGAAGAGCCGACGTAAGCCAGGCGGACAGCCGGGCCACCAGGGAGCGCATCGGTCCTTGGTTCCGGCCGAGAGAGTCAACCAAGTTTGCCCCATCCTACCCGAGCAGTGCCAGGGTTGCGGAGAGGCTCTACCCACGGAGCTCGAACACGCGCAAACGGTGAGTACTCCCCAACGACATCAGGTGACCGAGTTGCCGGCCATGGGCGCACATGTCACTGAATATCAGTTGCATTGCGTAGCCTGTGAGAAGTGTGGCGCGAGCACACGTGCGGTGTTGCCCCGGGAGCTGCAAGGGAACTTCGGACCCCAACTGACGGCACTGGTGGCCTATTTGACGGTGGTTTGTCGCATGCCCCGGCGCGTGGTGGAAGCGCTTCTCGAGCAAGTATTGGGGGTGGAGATGAGTTTGGGAAGTACTCAGAAATGCTGGGAGGAAGCTAGTCAGGCCGTCGCCCTTCCCTGTCAGGAACTGGAAGAGCAATTAAAGGATGAACCGGTGCTGAACGTGGACGAGACCGGCTGGCGTACCAATGGCGATAAACGTTATCTGTGGGCGTTTGTGGCCTGGCGGTTTGTGGTCTATACCGTGGCCAGCCGTGGTAGCGAAGTCTTAGTCCGTTTGCTAGGAGCCACATTCCGCGGGGTGCTGTGCAGCGACCGTTTTAGCGCGTACTTAAAGTATCACTCCGGCAAAGCGCAGTTTTGTTGGGCGCATCTCAAGCGAAATTTACTGGGCATTATGGATCTCACCAAGAACAGCGCGGTAGAGCGATTCTGCCGGGACGCACTGGCGGCACATGCCCGACTCTTTCGCCTCTGGCACAAGTTTCGCGGCGGCCAGATCGATCGCCAGCAACTAATGGTCCGTTCCATCCCCATTCAAAAACGAATCTTCACTCTCGCCGAGCAACACTTAAACAGTTCCCATCGCGAGGTGGGGAACCTTTCTCTCGCTCTGTGGGAGCATAACGAGCGCCTCTTTACTTTTCTCGAACAGGAAGGCGTCGAGCCCACCAACAATAGCGCGGAACGGGCCCTGCGCACCGGTGTGCAATGGAGAAAAATCTGCTTCGGAAATCGTAGCACTACCGGCGAGTTAGCCACGGCTCGACTGCTGACCGTTGCTGAAACCTGTGATCTACAAAAACTCAATATCCTGGCCTATCTCTCGGTGGCCATTGCAGCGCACCGCCGTTATCTGCGAGCCGCTACACTGTTACCGAGCCGAACAGCCTGAACTGTTACTTATTCTCGTCGATCCAGAGCTTACCCTGCATTCGTGTTAGCGCCTGTTCTTCCATGTTTGGCGGCTTATAACCGGCCCTTGGCGTTGCCTTTAGTACGTAAACATCATACGGTCCCAACTTCTGCTGACCGAGCAACCTAAAATCGAACGCCTTCGCCAATTCGTCCATCAGCAAATGGTCCCGTTTGCGATCTTTGTCGTATTTGGCTATCCTCTGGGCCCTTTGCCCTGCCGATTCCAACCGGCGCTGGGAGGTAACCTCCCGGAGCTTACTCTGTTCTGCTTCCTCCTCGTCCGTTGTCAGCGGCTCGCCATTCACTGCAAGCGGTGTTCGTATGGAGAGCCGAGAGATCATCATCTCCTCGTACGTTTTGGTTACTCCATTCTCCTGATCGCGCTCAGAGTAGTCATAGGCAGGAGCGGCCTTCCAATCTTTCTATTGTTCGCTTCGACGGAGCACTGAATAATGGTGTACGCGTCGAACTGAACCGAAGCGGATGCTGAAGACACCACTAACCCGCATTATTCATGAAGTGTTATGAAAAGTGGAGTGGAGTGTGATTGCTCGCATGAGTGATATGTAATTGCGACAACGGCGGAATTTCCTTCGATCGAGTTACTGATTCCAAAAGAATTAGTCGGGTTCAAACGTCAATTTTGACAAGTAGTGACACACCTTCGCCAAGAGTGCGACAAGTCTGATTTTGGATTGTAAAAAGTGGGAGATTTATCCGCTCTGCGCGCCCAAACGGCAAGCGATAAGACGGAAGGCAGGTAGAAACGGGAACGACGTGGGCAGGTGAATGACCCAGCGCCGTACCGAGACCATTACCCGAGCCCCGAGCTTGAGCAAGCGCTCGCGCAAGGTGAGGACCTGGGCCCGGGCACAGGCTGTACCCGCAGCCCGCAAACGTAACTCCTGCATCAAGACGTAAGCCGCAGCGGTGAGCAGAACGCGAAACTGGTTGGCCCAAAAACTGGTGCAACTGGTGCGATCAATTTCCAAGTCGTGCAACTCTTTGATGCGATTTTCCACGTCACCACGTTGGCAGTACACCCGTTCGTAAATCCATTGCGGACTCTGCTTCATGTTAGTAATAACGAAGCGGGGATTGTCTTTGGGATCTTTTCCCGGCGCCCGGACGACTTCCGCTTTGATCACCACCCGGCGTCGATGAGGCCACTTGCGAGCCGCGTAATCGACTTCTCCATAGAAATGTTCCGTCTTTCCGCTGCTTCCTGCCAGCTTACGAGCGCGACGAATTCCCGGAGCCGCGATCCGCTTCAGGACTGCGTTTTTGGCCATGGCCACCACATATTCCAGTTTGGTCTGCGCATCCAAAAACTCCAGCACCGCGGGATTGGCAAAACCACCATCCAGGCGAACCCGAATGGTCACTCCAGGAAAATGACCACGAATGATCCGGATCAGCCGCCGCAGCAATCCTACGGCGCCCACTGCGGCGGGGGCGTTGCCAGGACGCAACACCGCAGCGCACAAATACTGTTCGGCTTCCTCATTGAAACTGATAAAGCCCATCACCGGTAAATAGCACCAGCTGTCGTAATGCCCGTTAAAGAAGGAGAGTTGCTGGGCGCCATGGGTGGGATCATCGGTGGGATCCAGATCGATGGTGACCCGGTAAACCCGGCGCCGTAGTCGCTTGGCGTGCCGCCGGATGACACTCTGGGCCAAAGTCTCGCCCATGCGATACAGCTCCTTGACTCCGACCGCATTCTCGAAACGCGACACCGTCGGTTGCGAGGCCAGGTCGAGCCCTTCTATGGGATCGCGACCGAGAAGCAGCTTATGAATGGGGTCGCTGCCCAATCGGGCCGAGTCGTTGCCGTCGGGGTAGCCACAGGCAATCGAGAACACGCGCTGTGCGACTAAGTCCTGCAACGTATGATCGACCTTGCCGGCTTGTCTTTGGTCCTGCAGACATGCCGTTAGTTCCTCCACCAATCGGTAGTGACCATCGGCGGCCTTCAGCAGCAAAGCACCGCCATCGGAACTGCCTTCTCGCTGATCAAACTGGGCAACGACAGGCTTGAGAAAAATTCCTGGGAACAACAAACACTCTGTTGTGCTATCGTCAGACACGAAGAGGCCTCCGGAAGTGCTTCAAACAGTGTTTTAGTCAACATGTTTGTAGCACGGGAGGCTTCTTTTGTCTTTAAAATCACGAATTATTCAGGTTAAGATGAAGGCTAAACACTTTATCTTGCATCCCATATTGGCCATGAAATGCCTCGCCAAGATTCACGAAGAATTCAAAGGGTAGGAGATAGCAAGCCAGCGACGTTTTCGCCTAAAGCGTCACGCGAATCGATACTGCCACTCGTTCCGATCCTCCGTCGGGTCCGCGCGAATGTGTCGATCTCTTGCGTCCTCGTACCCCAGTACCGCGTAATACACCGCACGATCGAAGAACTGATTTAAGATCTGTTGCAATTCCAACTTGCCGTAGAGTTCCACGATATTGTCGGCAAATGCTTCCCGTAAAAGAAATTGCCACAAATGGCTGCGACTGATCACGAGGGCCCACACGAATTGATGCAGGCCGACACCCTCGGCGGCTCGACGCGCAGCGATTGTTCTGAACCGTTCCGCAATGTCATTTTCTGTCTTTTGCAGCAACCACTCTCCCAAGTTGCGGTACACCTCGGCCGTCGCCAGCTGCAGTTTCGCGGGCGGGATCTTGCGGAAGTCAGAAGTGCGCTCCGACTCCCGGATCTCTTCAGTCAGGCCACGTGCCAATTCCTCAGAGTGTCTTTCGATCAGGCGTGGCAGTTTCAGTGCCAACATTGCCGTTCTCTTCTTACCTCTGTTTAAATCGATGCGGGCAGCACCTGAGTGGATGCCCCAAAGTTGAGCCGGGGAGTGATTCACAATGATATATCGTGATACGATATTACTACAGGTAAAGTGGGGGGGGATGCAAGGCGCATATCCAACATTTGGCGGGGTGTATGTCGTGTCACGATACAACGAATTTGGGTCTTACCTCATCTATTTGAATGGGTCAATAAGTGGAGACAGGCACAGTGTTTTCGCTTGCCGGAATGGGGAGACGAGGCCCCTAACGACCGCTCCGTCCACTCCCTGGTAGGCCAGAAACATTCCTCTGACTCTGATCGAGTGCACAAGACTCCTAACGTAAGCGGGAGGACAGGGTGCAATTGCCATTCGGCAATCGGGGAAAAACCGCCGGCATCCAGGTGGATCGTGCGGGCCTAGATGAACTAGGCGACTTTACCGCTAACAACCGACTCATCCTACTCTCAATCATTGCTGTCGGAATTGGTGTGCTTAGCGCCTTTGTGGCACTGGCTCTGCTCCGGCTTATCGGCCTTTTCACGAATCTCTTCTTCTTCCAGCGCTGGGCTACGGCACTGGCGTCACCGGTTGGAAACAAGCTTGGTGCATTCGAAATCGTTGTGCCGGTGTTGGGCGCGCTCATCGTAGGCGTAATGGCGCGCTACGGCTCGGAGCGCATCAGGGGTCACGGTATTCCCGAGGCAATCGAGGCGATCCTTATTCAAGGCAGCCGGGTCGAGCCTCGGCTAGCCTTTTGGAAGCCGCTTTCCTCTGCCATCTCCATAGGTTCTGGGGGGCCGTTTGGTGCCGAAGGACCCATCATCATGACCGGCGGCGCTTTCGGTTCAATCGTAGCTCAGTTCCTGCACCTGACAAGCGCTGAACGTAAGACGCTGCTCGTCGCTGGGGCCGCTGGAGGCATGTCAGCCACCTTCGCCTCGCCAGTCGCAGCAGTACTGCTCGCGGTCGAACTGTTGCTGTTCGAATGGAAGCCGAGAAGTTTGATCCCGGTGGCTCTGGCGAGTGTGGCCGCGACCGTGGTACGACGCTACATTATTGGGTTAGGGCCACTCTTCCCTGTTCCGGCACACCCCGTGTTTATTGGTGCCAAGGGTCTTCTCGGTTGTGTCCTGATGGGATTGCTTGTCGGTGCGCTTTCGGCGCTGCTGACCGTTTCGGTCTATGCCGCCGAGGACTTTTTCGGGAAACTTCCAATCCATTGGATGTGGTGGCCAGCGCTCGGAGGTTTGGTGATTGGAGTTGGAGGTTGGATTTGTCCGCAGGCGCTCGGTGTGGGGTACGATTCCATCGGTGCGCTTCTTCAGGGCGACATGCCGCTTCGGCTGATGCTGGGCCTGCTGGCAGTCAAATGGATCATCTGGTCCGTCTCACTCGGATCGGGCACGTCAGGTGGCGTCCTTGCTCCGCTTCTGATGATGGGCGGTGCGCTGGGCGGGGTGATGGCCACGGTGCTGCCCAACGAGGGCATCGGGTTTTGGCCGCTAATTAGCATGGGCGCTATCCTGGGCGGCACGATGCGCTCGCCTTTCACGGGGGTCGTCTTCGCATTGGAACTCACCCACGATGTCACGGTGCTCTTGCCTTTGCTGGCCGCGACTGTCATCGCCCACGGGTTCACCGTATTGACCCTTCGCCGGTCCATCCTGACCGAAAAGGTAGCGCGGCGGGGCTATCATCTGAGCCGGGAATACGCTGTTGATCCGCTGGAGATTCTGTTCGTTCGAGAGGTCATGCGGACCAGCATCGCTGCATTTCCGTCTTCCATGCTCCTGAAGGAATTAGGTCATGCCATTTCCCGTGGTCCTCGCCGCAAGCAGCGCTTATACCCGATTGCGGATGCCGACGGCTACTTACTGGGCGTGGTGGCCCAATCCGATATCCAGAAGTATGTACAGGAGCAATCTCTCAAAAGTAATGACTCTCCCCTTGTCGAAGTGGTCCGACCCGACCCGGTTCTTGCTTACCCGGACGAGCCTCTTACTGTAGTGGTGAATCGGATGGCGTCCACAGGGCTGACTGAGTTCCCCGTAGTGGAACGCCGCGAGCCGCGGAAGCTTTTGGGCCTGGTTTCGCTCGACGACCTCTTGCAAGCAAGAGTCCGGCGTTTGCACGAGGAACAGCGTCGCGAGCGTGTGTTTCCGCTCCGCCTCGTGTTCCCCCTGGGTACGCGTTGGCGGCGAACCAAAACAATCGAGAGCGAGAGGCTAAGCGAAAATATGAAAAAAGAACCTGATGCGAAGTGGCGACGGGTCAGAAACCCAGATTGCTGGAATGGGATACAGGGCGGATTTAACGAGGCCAATGCCAAGATGATCTGCAAGAAATGCCATCAAGAGTTCCCATTTGATCTTAAATGCGAGACATGTGGTAGTTCTGAGTTGGTTCTGGGCACGGCAGCTGCAACGCCCGGTATCTTCTGCAGTGCGTGCCATGAAGGGCAATGGCATTGGGACTGCCCAAATTGTGGTCGCCGCCAGGATTTTGCCAGCTCTTTCTTTTACAACAAGAAGGCAATCGCCGTTCGCGCCCGTTATATTGCTTAAGTTAGTGCCAGCAACTGCGCCGATCCGCCGAAAATCAGCACCTAATCCAATGAATGCTGTTTGTGAGCGTTTTCGGATGGAAACATTCTCATCCGGCGCTTATCGTCCCCTAACATCCCCTGATTTGCTGGACGTTAGGGTTGCAAGTGCTTGAAAGGAATGGCGGGGACGACGGGACTCGAACCCGCGGCCTCTGCCGTGACAGGGCAGCACCAAGCTGAAACTTATTGAAAGTAAACGGTGTCGGCAGACACTGTTGGAATCGTGAGGCATCCTGAGTAACCGTTATCGTCCCCTTATTGTACCCAGATCTGCCTCATCGTAACGCGAGGTCTCAAATCTCCGATGTCGCTTGCTCCGAGCACGCGAAAGCGTCTGCTGCAACGCGGCTTCGTTCAAGTCGGCTTCGGGGAAGTTTGGAGCATCCTCGCCCGCCAGCGGCAAGGTGGCGATGAAGGCGAAATACTATGAACGTAAGGCGGCATAAGCAGGTGGTGGTCCCTGTTTGGGATATTGAGTCTGGGCACACAGCTTGAATACTGGTCGCGGCTTGTGAGCGGCTTGCAATCAAGACCGACCCTGAACCCATAACAATACTCTTCCGAGTAGTGCAGTCTGCGAACGACTTTTTTGACCATACGGGTAACGTTCCAAAGGGAGCATGTAACCCCTCATCGTTCGCTGGCGACGAATGTGAGTCCCTCGGACGCAAAGTGCCGCAAGAGGCGACCCGCGGCGAGAGCCAAGTCACCAGGCAACTCCGCGGAGACGGGTTCGCTGGCTCGCACCAGATGTGTACGGAGCGCGCGGTCGATCCCCGTGATCTGAAACTCCACAGCCCCGACCAGTCGCGTCCCACCTTCAGACTCGAGATCCCACACGAGGAGCGTCGCGGCCAGGGCCGGAGCGCGGCCGACATCGACGAGGCGTATATCGGGATTCGATGCCACCTCGAGGTGCAACGCCGTGTCCAAATATCGGTCAGGAGCAGACGACCATCGCCAGACGGAGTCTTCCGTCAACTCACCATTCGGTTGCTGGTGCAGCAAACGGCGACCGATGTGTTCGCGTGCTTGTGTATCGAGTAGCCGAACGGGGATGGCATTGGGAGCCTTCAACACCTGCTTCGCTGGCTCGGCCACTTGCGGCTCGAGCAATTGTGGCTCGATCATGCGGGGGGGCGTTATAGCGGGGCGGCGCAGCTGGCAACCCACTCCCCTAAGGCAGGCAATCGTGACGACGAGACAAGACCAGTATCGCAGCACACGAATCATCAGTGCTTCTCCTTTGATGATCGGCGACCATAAACCACCGATTCGGGCTCTTCCTCAAGCTGTCGCGCGAGTTCACGCATCTGTTCGAGCGAATCCCGAATGGCCGGCAGGGAGCGCCGGAGATCGTCTGCGGCAAGTCTGGAAGTGTCCGCCGAATCCCGCGCTGATTGGCTCGCGCCGCGAGAGCGTTGCTCGACTCCGGTGCGAGGGCGCCGTCACCCTCCGGACGGTCGGCCATGCTTCCGGAATCCCTCACAATGCTCCCTACAGCATTTTGAGAGCCGGATGCGTGACCGACAGTCACAACACCAAATTCACTTTGAGGTCCCACAATGAAGAGGAAATCCAAGATCCTAATCGGCTCGGCAATTGTCTTTGTCGCCTTACTCGTCGCACTGTTCCTCGCAAGAAAACAGTTCGTCGGTGGCCCCGGCAGCCCCACCGTAGAAGGCTCCCGTGCGGTAACAGATGGTGGTATCAAGACTCCCGGTTGGAACGGAAGAGTCGATGCTGCTGAAGAGAGGGCGAGCATGACCCTCGATGCGGCTCGGCTTGTTGGAGAGGGACAGGTCCTTCATGTCACAACCGGCCCCGCCACCAGTTACTGGAAGACTGATGCGATGGCGTCAGGGGACTTCACAGTCAAAGCGACATTCAACGAGCCAAAATACATGAATCTCAACTCTCACCCGCATCCCTACGGAGTGTTTATCGGAGGGAACGACATGGGTACTCCTAGCCAGACCGAGCTCTACTGCGCTGCATCTGGAAATGGAAAGTTTATCGTGCGCGGATTTGGACCAGAGCCGTTCAGAATGAACGGACTGCTGGGTGAGAGCAACGCCGCAATTCATAGAGCAGCCGGGCGCGGCCAACCGGTGACTCAGGACATCTCGCTCTCAGTAAGAGGGGATAAGGTGGTGTGCTCCATCAACGGCTCGATTGTTGCAAGCTACGACAAAACTACCCTCGTAGGCTCCGGCAAGCTGACATCGACAAATGGCTATTATGGCCTCCGCTTCGCGCATAACACGGACGTGTTCGTCAGTCTTTTGACCACGTCAACGAAGTGAACGCCGCAGGGAAGTAGGGAACGGTGCAGTGCGACCGCTAGGCCCACAAAATCGGGAGAGCATCTTGGCCGCAAGAATTCTCATGGTTTTTAGTGCGAGCATTGTCCTTACGCTTGGAGTCCTCCACCTTGTCTATACGTTCTGGGGCCCAAGCCTCACGCCTCGTGACCCCGCGCTGCAAATCAGCATGAGCCAGAGTTCACCCATTATTACGAAAGAAACAAGCATGTGGCGGTGTTGGGTGGGCTTCAATGCCAGCCACAGCCTGGGACTTATTTTGTTCGGCTTGGTTTTCGGTTATCTCGCATTAGCTCACGGCCAACTCCTCTTTCGGTCACCGTTCCTGCTCATTGTCGGCCTGGTAATGCTTGGTGGTTTTGTTGTACTCTGCAAGGTTTATTTTTTCAGTGTGCCTCTCACAGGCGTCAGCATTTCTTTGGCCTGCTATGTGGCCAGCATTGCGCTATCGCGGGCCTAACAATGCGCTCTTGATGCAAACAGCGATATGGAGATGCGGGACAGGAGATGCGGGACAGACGAAATAACCCCTAAATGCGCACTGCGCGATGAGTTTTTGACCCCGCTCCGGTATTACAAGTAAGAATCGATGCTGATCCATCGGCAGCGCTGGAACGGAGGCACATAGTGAACGAGTTCGCTAGCAACGTCGAGCGTCCGGCCCGGCGATTCCACCTGGCGGGCTCTGGCGCTGGAGGTTCTTCGAATCGAGGACGGCTTGATCACGGAGATCGTGGTGTTCCCGCCGGATAGTTTCCCGGCGTTCAGGCTCCCGATGATGATGGACGCGCCGCCGGAGATGAACAAATGTCATTGATCTACTCGATGCACATGTCCGTGGACGGTTACGTGGAAGACCAGCACGGTCGCTTCGGCTTTGCCCAGCCCGACGAAGAGGTGCATGCCTACATCCTCTGACGAGGCTAACAAAATAGAGTAGCTGTCGATTTTCGGTTTCCCGAACGACTATCTGATAACAGGACGATGAGCTACGGCTCTGAGTCACAGGAAACAAGGAGGAATGGATGAAATACGTCTGTTTGGGATACTACGACAAAGGCAAACACGAAAGCATGACCGAGGGCGAGCAACACGCGATGTTCGACACATGTTTTGAATACGACGACCATCTTCGCGCCAACGGGCATTTTGCTGGCGGAGAAGCGCTTCAGCCTCCGGAAACCGCCTTGACCCTGTATTGGAAGAACGGCAAAGTCGCAACTACGGACGGTCCCTATGCGGAAACCAAGGAACAACTCGGCGGCATTCTCGTCCTTGAGGCGCGGGACCTGAATCATGCTGTACAGCTCATGGCGCAGCATCCGGCCCTGAAGTACGGCAGCATTTTCGAGATTCGGCCAGCGGCGGACTTGAACGAAATGATGAAGCAGAGCGAGCGGCGGCGGCGAAAGGATACCTCGCGATGAGGGCGGGCACGAGGGGAAAAAACGATGAGGGAAAGAATGATAAGGGAAAGAATCAGCAATATCATGGCCCCGGGGGGCGGGTGGCCCGTCCTTTCATGTCCCGTTTTTCTTTCCAGTTCTAATGCTGCGAGTGCCCCGTCCTTGCGTTCTGCGCAAGGGCGGGTACGATGCTGCCGATAGGATAGGTTCTAACTAACGGCTCGTTTGAGTCCATCGAGCCAAAACGATTCACTGTTGGCAGTCCGGTATCCGCCCTTCGCAACGTACGCGAAGGACGGGGCACCCATAATTAATTGCGGTAGCTTCGGCAATTCAAAGTCTGGGCCACCCGCCGGAAGCAAGTAATGGCGGGTGGCCGACAAAATTTAAAGGGGATCAAATGAGAAATGTAATCTCGCAATCAACATTACCCTCGACGGCTGCTGCGACCACACGAAATTCAATCCCGATGAAGAAACGTTTGAGTATTTTACGCACCTCACGCGAGATGCTGACACATTCCTCTACGGGCGTAAAACTTATCAATTGATGGTTCCTTATTGGCCCGATATGGCGAAAAACCATTCCGGGCGGACAAAAGCAGGGAACGAATTTGCCCAGGCATTTGACGCCATCAACAAAATGATTGTTTTCTCACAATCATTAGACAGCCCTGAAGGAAAAAAACGAGAATTGTTCGTACGAGCCTTCACGACGAAATACTTAAATTGAAACAAGAACAAGGCGAAAATATTTTTACCGGTGGTGTAACCATTCCTTCACAACTTGTAGAGCTTGGTCTGATTGATGAATATCATTTTGTGGTTCACCCGATAGTTTTAGGAGAAGGGAGACGGATGTTTGAAGGTGTCAACCTGCCGGAGAAATGCCAATTCAATTCTTTGGGAGCTATACAAGGTTTGCGCGTAATTTCTAGAACGTCTGCGGTCCGCTGCTACGAGAAGCGCATGGACATCGGCGAGATCGGTCAGCACCTTCACGTCCAAACTGTGCTGGAGGGCACCGTCAGGAAATCGGGCGTGCGACTCCGGGTGACAGCTCAGCTGATCAAGAGTTATGACGGATCGCAGATATGGTCGGAGCGTTACGACCGAAGCGAGGGCGACGTTTTTGATATTCAGGAGGAGATCGCAAACGCGATAGTAAAGAATCTGAAGGGCAGGCTCATGAGTAGCCAGTCGCCGACGGTCAGGCGTGCCACTGACAACGTTGAAGCTTACAAGCTATACCTCAAGGGCCGCTACTTTTGGGAACGCCGCAACCGATCGGCGTTGCAGAATGCAGTGACGTACTTCGAACAGGCTGTCGCCACCGATCCAAATTACGCCCTGCCTCATGCCGGGTTGGCGGACTGCCACACGATCATGGGAGTCTACTCGATCAGGCCTACCCGTGAGGTGCATCCGAGGGCTCTCAATCTCGCACTGCGCGCCCTCGAGTTGGAGCCCAATTTGGCAGAAGCCCATCACTCGCTAGGGGCGGTAAGACACTTTCTGGAGTGGAACTGGGCAGATGCCGATGTATGTTACACGCGCGCACTTGAGTTGGATCCGCGTCTCGCTATTGCTCGAGGTTGGCACGCAAGTCTGCTTGTTGGTAGCACAAAGCGACGACTGGATGCTGTTGCTGAGTCCATCGAGGCTTTGAAACTCGAACCGGATTCCGGTCTGATCGCCTACATCGCCGCCATGAACCACTACTGGGCCCGCGATCCGGATGGTGCAGCGGAACTCATCGAACGCGCGCTTGAGCTCGAGCCCAAGGCAGTGTTCGCCCACTGGCTTCGCGCCCTAATCTTCTCTGTCAAAGGGCTCCACGAGGACGCCATTTCGGCCACAATGCGCGCAGTATTACTTGCTAATCACCATCCACTGCTGGTCTCGGCTCTTGGAGCGGCGTATGCACGTGCCGGGCGCACCGCCGAAGCCGAGGAGCTAGTCGAGGAACTAAATAACCGATCAGCGCGAAAATACATTGCGCCGCAATACATTGCAGAGATTTATCTTGCACTTGACAGTGTAGCTGAGGCTTGCGAATGGTTTGAACGTGCGGTGGATGAACGCAATCCGCTGATTATTGGGATCGCGGCGGCACCGCATTATGATGTACTGCGCGGTGAGCATCGCTTTCGAGCGATCCTGAGGAGCATGAACCTTCCTGACGATTAAGAACCGGCTACCTGGAGCCTGATATCGGATCATCCCCAAGAGTGAACGCCAAACTCACCCAGAGATCCACCTGTCGAACAGGTTGGAGGTTCAATTTGACGTTTGGCCGCCAATTCTGAGCAGATGACGGCCAAACCGGAAGGAATCGAATTACAACGGCTTACCGCCCACTCGTCCACGATCGTCGGATTCGGCGCAACATCCTTCTTCCGGACTATAATGACGCCCACGTATGGCGCTGACCGCTGGCACAGAGCTCGGTCCCTACGAAATCGTCTCGCCGCTGGGCGCTGGCGGGATGGGCGAAGTTTACCGTGCGCGCGACATTCGGCTGGGCCGTATAGTCGCAATCAAGCTGATCAGTGAGCGAAAGCGGCTAGACGTTAAGGCACGGAAACGACTGCTCAAAGAGGCTCGCGCTGCCTCGAGCCTGAGCCACCCGAATATTTGCACGATCTACGAAGTCGGTGAGTCCGATGGTGTCGCCTACATTGCAATGGAGTACGTCCCCGGCCGCACGCTCAGCGAGTTATGCTGGGCTCACGGCCTACCATCGGAGGGTGTGATCCGTTATGGGATCCAGATTTCTGATGCCTTGGCTCATGCGCATAAGCACGGGATTGTTCACCGCGACCTAAAGAGCGACAACATCATTGTCACTCCCGAGGGGCGCACTAAAATCCTCGACTTCGGGTTGGCAGAGTACTTCAGCGTAAATGACCTCGAGCGAACTACCCAATCTTGTTCCACTCTCTCCGATCAGCCGTTTGCTGGGACACTTCCATACATGGCTCCGGAAGTACTGCAAGGTCAAGTCGCGGACACGCGCGCGGACATCTGGGCCTTAGGCGTGGTACTTTATGAAATTTCCTGTGGAAATCGCCCCTTTCAAGGCAAGACATGTTTCGATTTGACCTCGGCCATCCTGAAAGGAGGCCCGCCGCCGTTCTCCAGCGATATCCCTATCGTTCTCCGAAGTGTGATCCAGCGTTGCTTGCAAAGAGAGCCTGCCCAGCGTTATCAGCACTCCACAGAAGTCCGTGCTGCGTTAGAAGCAATCGAATTCACGCCAAGGTTCGGTACGCCCGACAAGCGACTCGCCAAAACGATTAAGTCGCTCGCCGTTTTGCCTTTTTCCAATGTGAGCGGCGATCCCGACGCTGAGTATCTGTGTGATGGTATCAGCGAAGCCATCATCAACAGCCTTTCGCAAATTCCCAAGCTGCGTGTAATTCCTCGGAGCACTGTGTTCCGGTACAAGGATCGCGAGGTTGAACCCCAAACTGTCGGCAACGAATTGAATGTACGTGCTGTGTTGAGTGGTCGCGTGCTGCAGCGGGGAGGCAAGCTGATCATCGGCACTGAACTGGTTGACGTCGCGAAGCAATCGCAACTCTGGGGTGAGCAGTACAGCCTCAGGATAGAGGATATTTTTGCAATCCAAGAAGACATTGCCGGGAAGATATCCGAAAAACTTCGCCTTCAGCTTACTCGCGAAAACAAGAACAAGTTGAGAAAGCGCCAGACCGATAACGCGGAGGCCTATCGGTTATACCTGCAGGGCCGCCACTTCTTGAATCGGCGTTCGGCAAGAGCATTTGCAGCAGCGATCGAAGCCCTGGAACAAGCGATTGCTGTCGACTCTCGCTACGCGCTGGCATATGCCGGTTTGGCTGATGCGCACTTACTAACTGCATGGTGGGAGTCCCGGCCAACAGAAATTGCGATTCGGCAGGTCCGAGACGCGGCTTATAGAGCACTGGAAATCGACGACACTCTGGCGGAGCCCTACAGCGCTCTCGGTTTGGCGAAGTTGGCTCACGATTGGGATTGGGAAGGGGGATTACGTGAGATGCGCCGTGCTATCGAGCTGAACCCCAGCTACACCCAAGGGTTCTACTGGTACGCGTTCGCTCTCTCTGCGCTTGGGCGAACAGCTGAAAGCAGACAGTGCATGTTCCGCGCCCATGAACTCGAGCCACTCAACCTAGTAGCAAGCGCCTTGTATGCTATATGCCCCGACTATTTTGATCGGAAGTTTGGCAGAGTCATCGATGCTCTAAATGATCTTGCCGAATTGAGTCCCGAGGTGCCGATCGCACTATTTTTCCGTGCCATGTCGTACTTATCCACGAATCGAATGGAAGAGGCGATCGCAGAAGCTCAACGTGGAGCAGACGTGTCCGGGGGCCTTCCATTGATGACGGGCATCCTTGGACTTGCCTGCGGCTCGGCAGGTCAACACGAGCGTGCTCGCAACCTCCTCAGTCAACTTCAGGTCCTTCCCCACTATGTGCCTCCGCTTCCCGTCGCCCTCACCTATGCAGGATTGCGCGACATGAATGAGGCTTTCCATTGGCTCGAGAAGGCGGTTGAGGAGCGGTCATTATGGATTGTTTGGCTTGCAGTTGATCCCCGTTTCGACCTCTTTCGAGGTGATCCACGCTACTTCTCTATTCTGGAACGAATGCGACTCCCGCTGCGATGAGGTGCCACTCCGTCCCCGACAATTTGATTTCTGCGCACTACTTATCGCACAGTGGCGTTCACTCAGGCAATTCGGGAGTTTGGTAGATTGGGCCGACTCCTCTACCCGGTACCATCAGCCCGACTACCTGGGGCTTCAGGTTCGACGGGATCTCACAAAAGCCATCATTCAGGCCGACGACTGCATTCCGAAGGATTTGACAGCGAATAGAGCAACAAGTGAACGAAGTCCTGCAAGTCCCTTCCTTTCAACACCGAAGAATCATCTCCGAACAGGCTAAGCCGAAGTTCCAGATAGGTTCAGACAGTATTCTGCTGATTCGCTGAGAGATAGTTCAAGATTCAGTTTCCAACTACTGGCAACAGATTAGGTGAGCGGCTGACGTGCTCTCCATGCGGTTCATGCGACTTTTCCTTTCCGAGCGACAGATTCACTCTTGGCTCGCATTGATTTGACGAGGTCGGCCGACGATGCTCCTTCGAGCGACAATCCGTAGCCAACTTCTCGCACGATGCGCTCCTTCAACGGTTGAATGAAGTGGATGCGTGTGTTGCGGCGGGTTACCTCCGGAGCCTTCAGGTACAGCTCGGCCAATTCCCGCGCCCGAGTGAGCGCCTTACCGTTCGGCACAACCTCGGCAACCACTCCCCATTCGCGTGCAGTACGCGCTGGCAGCGGCTGCGGGTTCAGCAGGAACGCCTCCGCTCGTCCCGCTCCCGCGCGATAACTCCAGGTGGTAAAGATTCCGTCGCCGGGCGCAACCCCCGCGCCGAAGTGGGCCACATCCTGGAAGGTCGCACCCTCCCCTGCCACAATTACACTTGCAAGTAGCGCGTAGTCTGAGTGCACATGGGCACGTCCCTCGATAGCCGCGATGACCGGCACGCGTATGTTGGCTATGTTTTCCAAAGCCTGAACGCCTTCGTCGTGAACCTGGCTCCAAACGCCGGGATCGGCGACATCGCCGAAAGAGGACCAATCGACATCAGTAATGAACTCCCCACCTGCACCCGTGAGGATTACGATCTTGTTCACTCGATCTTGCGAAATCCGGTAGAAGGCATCGACAAGTTCCGTGTGAGCTTGCGCGGACATAATGAACGGCCCGCCGTTGCTGTGGAACTCAGCAACGAGCACACCTTTGTCGTCTCGGGTCAGCTTTAGCTTGTGATAAGCAGTGAAGTAGTCACTTTGAAGTTGCATCGTACTCTCCTCTCTGACTTGGTTGCTCCGCTGCGGGCGAATCCCAGTGATTAGAATCCGCAACCTGCCTGAGAGTTGCAGGACGGATGGTCCGTTCACTACTGTTCTTGACCCGATTCCCCCTCGGCCCTGTAGAAATTTCGATTCATGCTCCTTGCGCCATGTGCGTTTTGAAACAGCGTGGCAAGACTCAATTTTGCATCCTGAGCGAATCGTCGGCCAACCGGAAGTTATCGAACTTTGCCGCCGCAAAGCAATTCACTCGACTCGTTTCGCCCGCCCCTGCCCTTCGGCTCTGTGCCTGAATATTCTTCTACGTCGCAACGGCGGCGCAGGAGGCTAGGATGCAACGTGGATGTATGCAACAAACAGCCGCCCGCACCGCATTCTGGCGTGAGATAAAGAGAGTAGCTGCGAAGAGAGCAGCCAAATCACGGAAAATTGCGTGATCAGAATCAGTCGCTGACTTTAGTTCGGAAAACTCAAGGGCGGGTCGCCTTTCAAGGTTCCGGAATCACCCTTATTTTGAACTTTCCGACTCCGGTAATCTCAATCAGCTTGTTCAGTAAGAAGTCGTCATCGGCGGACTTCTTCACGAACTCGACAACTGGTTTGAGCCACTCCCACTGTTCCTGCCTGCTCAGCCCACTTTCGCGCAAGACGATCAATCCAGGATGGACCGGTACATCGAGGAGTTCGATGAAGTCTCGCGCGTTCGTCGTGACAACCGCAAAGTCATGATCGAGTGCATATTGCCAGACAACATGATCCGCTCGACCCGCGAGACCAATGTGCGGTACAGATTGTGAATACACATCGATGTTAGCTAGCAATCGCACGAGCGCTGGCGAAATGTTTTCATCCAGCAGCAGACGCATCACACGCTCGGTCCCCGTCGAAAAGCCAGCCTCTTTCGTGGCCGGCCAGGCCTCCCGCCGAGCCTGGAGAATAGCCGGGCATAGGCAAGGTCACGGGAGCTGAGAGCAGGAAAATCTTCCGCAATTTCTTTCTCTGGAACCCTCTTCCGAAAAAGCGACGCAACGTGCTGAAGGGGTATGCGAGTACCGCGAAAAACCGGTTCTCCACCCATCACATCGGGAGTAGAAACAACGCGTCGTCTGCCCCAGCGGAATGCTGACAAATTTCGGGCTACCTTCTGGCGGAATGCCTTGCATTCAACTGAAACCTGTATGTCCCCCGACCGGTAGACGAGGTCGGCACCTTCTCGCGACCAGTGGGCCGCCGTGCGGTCCCCACGTGCAAGAATCTTTGCCAGAGACCGCTTGTCGTCCTTGCTCAGAGCAAACGGGAACTCAACAAGCACTTTCACAAGGAGCACGTCTCCAACGGAGAACTGATAACGCACCGCCTTACCCGTTTTTCGTTTGGATGACGGAGCCACCGACTTCTTTTCCAGTGCCGTCCGGATCGTTTCTGGCGACACTTCCGCGATCGCCGCCGCTTCGCTAACAGAAAAGAGTTCAGCCATAAGCAAGTCTCCCTGTATAAATATACTACTATAGGTGGCATAATTAAAATCGGCGTAGACATGAAAAGAGTTGCAAAGGGCGCTTAGGTAGAGTGCCTAGAACCAGTCTCATAAACATTCTGAGGGCTGGAAATGGTCCATTCTGGAGGTGGCCTGTGGGACGTTGGGAGTTGATCGGCATCCTCGCCGGTTGTGCAGAAGCACGCCGACGCCTGTTTCGCTGTGAGAATTGTGATGAAGCCTTTGCTTCTTGCTCTCTGTGCGGTGTTTGCGTTTGGTGGTCTGAGCGCGCAGCAGACTGCCTGGCAACCATCGCCGGGTCATACGCAAGTGCCGATATGGCCGGGAGCCGTGCCTGATGCGCAACCCGTCGCGGGGCCGGAAGTCGCCAAGACGACGGGGAAGGAGTTCCTGGTTGCCGGCAGGCCGGCGGTGGGGGTGAGCAACGTGTCGCGGCCTACGATGACGATCTATTCGCCAAACGGAAAGAATACGGGCGCTGCCGTTGTCGTATTTCCGGGCGGGGGCTACCTGGACCTGGCGATCGATCTGGAAGGCACAGAGGTTTGCGACTGGCTGACGTCCAAGGGGATTGCGTGTGTTCTGTTGAAGTACCGCGTGCCTGGTGAGCCGGGGTATCCGAAGCCCGCGCCGTATCCAAAATCGGGGCCTTATCCGGAATCACCGATGGCGTTGGAAGATGCGCAGAGGACGGTGGGACTGGTGCGCTTTCACGCGGCGGAGTGGCATATTGATCCGCACAAGATTGGTGTGCTTGGGTTTTCGTCAGGCGGTCATCTGGTGGCAGCGATGAGCACGCATTTTGCGAAGCGTTTGTATCCGGCTGTCGATGCCGCCGACAAAGAGAGCTGCCGCCCCGATTTTGCAGTGGCGATTTATCCGGGCCATCTGTCGCTGTCCGCGGCGAAGTGGGATGCAAAGCAAGGCACCAAAAAGTTTGTGATTCATTATCCGGCGACTGCCGATAAAGATTTGGGGTTGAATCCTGATATTCCTGTCACCCATCAGACTCCGCCTACGTTTTTGCTGCAGGCCGAGGATGACCACGTGGACAATGTAAACGACTCGCTGGCTTACTACATTGCGCTGAAGAACGCTGGGGTTCCGGTGGAGATGCATCTGTACGCTCAGGGCGGGCATGCATTTGGACTGCGGCGCACGAAGTTCCCGATAACGGGATGGCCTCAGTTGGTGGAGACATGGCTGGGGACGATCGGGATGATTTCGGAATAGATGCTCTAGCTATAAGTTGCTCATGATTCGTGGCTCACAACGGATCATGAAAATGTGCCTACGTGGAATCAATCACTTACGGCTATTTTCGAGGGAGTTTTTCATGATCTCCCGATCACAACGGATCATGAAATAGAGATCGGTTTGATAAGCTCTGTTCTGAGCCTGGTGCGGACCGAAGGTCGTCACTAGACTGGCGCGGCTGAGCCCGCGAGGGAGTTTGACCTGGACGCTGCATGGCACAACGAATTGTCGCCGGATTTTTCCGAGCACGCGGGGGAGACTCCAAATTACTCCTAGCGTCCTCGCAGCCGGGCTCAGAAAAGGAGCCTGTTATGCGGATCGTGTACAAGCGTTGTTGCGGCATGGACGTACACAAGAACAGTGTCACGGCCTGCGTGTTGGTGATTGATGAGGATGGGGAATTTCGGAAGCAGAGCAGATACTTCTCGACGATGACCCGTGATCTAAAGGAGATGGCCACCTGGTTAGCGAACCTAGGAGTAGAGGCAATTGCGATGGAGGCGACCGGAGTTTATTGGAAACCGGTATGGAACATTCTGGAAGCGGAGAAGAAGTATCAATTGCTTTTGGTGAACGCCCATCACGTCAAGCATGTGCCGGGGCGAAAGACGGACCAAAAGGACAGCGAATGGATTGCCGAGTTACTGCAGCATGGTCTGTTGAAGGGGAGTTTTGTTCCGCCCGAGAGCATTCGTCGTTTGCGGGACCTGACGCGCACGCGGGCCAAGATCGGGCAGAACGTGGCCACCTTTGCCAACCGCATCCAGAAGGTATTGGAGGACGCCAATGTGAAACTGGGTTCGGTGGCCACGGATGTACTAGGAGTCTCGGGGCGCGAGATGCTGAAGGCCTTGATCAAAGGGCAACGGGATCCAAAGCAACTGGCGCAGCTGGCACGCGGGCGCTTGCGAAAAAAACTGAGCGAGTTGCAGTTGGCTTTGGAAGGTCATTTCACCGAACATCATGGCTTTCAAATCCAGGCCTTGCTGAAGTTGGTGGAATCTGGCGAGGAGCGACTTCGCCAGTTGGAAGCGGAAATTCAGCGCTTACTCCTGCAGGAGCCGGAACCTTGTCGACCGGAAGGTTCCGCGATCGCCGAGGTGGACACCGCCTCCACGCCTCCAACCAGTTCCTTGCAGAGGGCGGTGGAGCTGTTGGATACGATCCCAGGCGTCGACAAGGTAACAGCCTGGACGTTGGTAGCGGAAATGGGAGCCAACATGGATCAGTTTGGCAGCGCCAGCCAGTTGGCGAAATGGGCAGGGATATGTCCCGGCAATAATGAGAGCGCGGGGAAACGTCTCTCCGGAAAAACGCCCAAAGGCAACATTTGGCTGCGGCGAGCGCTCTGTGAAGCAGCCTGGGCCGCGTCCCGCACCAAGGACACGTATCTGGGAGCCCAATACAAACACTTCATCGTTCGCAAGGGCAAGAAGAAGACGATCGTAGCCGTGGCGCACTCGATGCTGAGAATTGCCTACTATCTTCTGACACGGCAATGCCCGTATGCGGAGCTCGGTGGAGATTTTTTCGATCGGGTGAACCAAGAGGCAGTCCGTTCCAGGCTGGTCAAAAAGCTGGTCAGCTTGGGGTATCAAGTCACGCTCACGCCGGTTTCCTCCGAAGCAGCGGCGTGAGCCCAGTTAATAGCGCGGCGGAGTGCGCGATATTTGCTACGGAGAAGACCAAGCACCTGAGTACCCCAGGCACACGGCACAACTCCAAACCCGATTCTTAAAACCCGTCCCGTCGTAAACGAGGGTCGACGTTGCAAGGGATACTATTTTGCCGTTTCACGATCCGCTAAGACTATTTCGGGGGAGTTTTTCATGATCTCCCGATCACAACGGATCATGAAATAGAGATCGGTTTGATAAGCTCTGTTCTGAGCCTGGTGCGGACCGAAGGTCGTCACTAGACTGGCGCGGCTGAGCCCGCGAGGGAGTTTGACCTGGACGCTGCATGGCACAACGAATTGTCGCCGGATTTTTCCGAGCACGCGGGGGAGACTCCAAATTACTCCTAGCGTCCTCGCAGCCGGGCTCAGAAAAGGAGCCTGTTATGCGGATCGTGTACAAGCGTTGTTGCGGCATGGACGTACACAAGAACAGTGTCACGGCCTGCGTGTTGGTGATTGATGAGGATGGGGAATTTCGGAAGCAGAGCAGATACTTCTCGACGATGACCCGTGATCTAAAGGAGATGGCCACCTGGTTAGCGAACCTAGGAGTAGAGGCAATTGCGATGGAGGCGACCGGAGTTTATTGGAAACCGGTATGGAACATTCTGGAAGCGGAGAAGAAGTATCAATTGCTTTTGGTGAACGCCCATCACGTCAAGCATGTGCCGGGGCGAAAGACGGACCAAAAGGACAGCGAATGGATTGCCGAGTTACTGCAGCATGGTCTGTTGAAGGGGAGTTTTGTTCCGCCCGAGAGCATTCGTCGTTTGCGGGACCTGACGCGCACGCGGGCCAAGATCGGGCAGAACGTGGCCACCTTTGCCAACCGCATCCAGAAGGTATTGGAGGACGCCAATGTGAAACTGGGTTCGGTGGCCACGGATGTACTAGGAGTCTCGGGGCGCGAGATGCTGAAGGCCTTGATCAAAGGGCAACGGGATCCAAAGCAACTGGCGCAGCTGGCACGCGGGCGCTTGCGAAAAAAACTGAGCGAGTTGCAGTTGGCTTTGGAAGGTCATTTCACCGAACATCATGGCTTTCAAATCCAGGCCTTGCTGAAGTTGGTGGAATCTGGCGAGGAGCGACTTCGCCAGTTGGAAGCGGAAATTCAGCGCTTACTCCTGCAGGAGCCGGAACCTTGTCGACCGGAAGGTTCCGCGATCGCCGAGGTGGACACCGCCTCCGCGCCTCCAACCAGTTCCTTGCAGAGGGCGGTGGAGCTGTTGGATACGATCCCAGGCGTCGACAAGGTAACAGCCTGGACGTTGGTAGCGGAAATGGGAGCCAACATGGATCAGTTTGGCAGCGCCAGCCAGTTGGCGAAATGGGCAGGGATATGTCCCGGCAATAATGAGAGCGCGGGGAAACGTCTCTCCGGAAAAACGCCCAAAGGCAACATTTGGCTGCGGCGAGCGCTCTGTGAAGCAGCCTGGGCCGCGTCCCGCACCAAGGACACGTATCTGGGAGCCCAATACAAACACTTCATCGTTCGCAAGGGCAAGAAGAAGACGATCGTAGCCGTGGCGCACTCGATGCTGAGAATTGCCTACTATCTTCTGACACGGCAATGCCCGTATGCGGAGCTCGGTGGAGATTTTTTCGATCGGGTGAACCAAGAGGCAGTCCGTTCCAGGCTGGTCAAAAAGCTGGTCAGCTTGGGGTATCAAGTCACGCTCACGCCGGTTTCCTCCGAAGCAGCGGCGTGAGCCCAGTTAATAGCGCGGCGGAGTGCGCGATATTTGCTACGGAGAAGACCAAGCACCTGAGTACCCCAGGCACACGGCACAACTCCAAACCCGATTCTTAAAACCCGTCCCGTCGTAAACGAGGGTCGACGTTGCAAGGGATACTATTTTGCCGTTTCACGATCCGCTAAGACTATTTCGGGGGAGCTAGGATCGCATACGAATCGGGTTCACGGGGATCGGAGCCGTGCGACCCGTCTGCAGATTGACGAACCCGCCATGGTACGACAGCCGCCCATATCGGAAAAGCCGCGTACGTTGGATGTTTACACGCAGGCAGTAACGCCCGCGAAGCATGCAGCGCAGGCGGCGGTAATGTCGCTGGTCTTTTCTTCCGACGTGGACATCGAGGGCTTGGGCTTCGAATTGAGCAAAACGATCAGTAACGGCAGCCAGAGTCTGACGAACGGTTTCCAAATTATCCAAGGATTTTTTCAATCCGAAGTCTTTCATGTTGTTGCTGAGGACCTCCAAACGCAGGAAGGTCGAGCACTTCTCGTACATGCGGAGCACTGCATTCTTGGCGCAGGCGCGCAGCACGTGATGACCATGTTCCATTCTTTCCAAGACCGTCGCCAGTTTGCCTCGGATTCTCTTGTGCAGGCGAAAGCCGAACATCTGAGAGAGTTTGTCGGCGGAGAGACGGAACAGTCCGAGGTCACAGGAGCGCTCAAAGAGTTTGTGGATGGGAAAGTTCCGGCGGAAGATAAAGTTGCGACAGTATTCGACTGGCTGCAGCGAGTAATAACGACTGCGATTGATGGCGGCTCGATCTTTCTGGGAAAACTTTGGCCCTACCACCCAAGTCCAGTGATCGAGCTGCTCACGAATCGTCTGGGGGCTGAGACGGTCGGCGGCCGCCTGTAAGGCTTTTGCATCGGCTACCCAGAGAAAGGCATTGTCGTCTTTACGAAACGGCACGCCGGCACGTAGGAGTTCGCGTTCGATGAAGTGATGGCCGTTGAGATAGTACGTGATCGAGAAGGGCAAGAACGATCCCACGCATAAGGCGATCGGCCCCAGCACTTCATCGCGAATGTAGAAGTAGTAGTGGGTGTAGCGGGAACGCTGCCGGGCGAGGATGCGGTAATGGGGATCGGCGACGGGAAATCTGGGAACCGCGGAACGGAACGAGGGCCCCAATTCCATGCTCTTGAGGAGGAAGTAGACGCCAAACTGATTCCGGCGCTCCATTCGTCGCAGGTGGGGACGAACGTAGTCTTCCTTGCGGACTCCTTTCTCGGCCCACTCCATGGGGATCTTACGTTTCTTAGCAAAGGCCTCCACCCAGCGGTGGTAATCGTCGGTGCGCTGACGTAAGACTTCTTTGCTGATGGTCTCCACCTGGTGGATGTCGCGGAAGAAGTGGACGATGTTCTCCGGGCGGGTGAGCAAGGGCAGATGGCCGAGGATGACGATACGATCGAAACCGTGGTATACCAAGGCCAGCAGGCTGCCAAACAGCTTTGCAAAGGTCTCCATCGGTCTCTCCCTTTGACTTTGCATCGACAACAAAATCATCGGACAAAAGACCGATGGAGATCAAAATTTCAAATATCTTTGGGTAGATTTTAGGAGTCCAATGCTTGAGCATGGCGTTTGTCTCTAATCAGCGATTCGCGCTGGCCGAAACTTAGTTCAGTGACGAGTTTGCAATAGAACCGAGTCTCGGTCGGGACAACTCCTGCTCCTCTTCCAGTCGCGCCCTGCAATTCGCACAAGTTTGTAGGTGGGCGCGCATATTTTCCGCTTCCTGAATCAGGCCACGCTAGGTGTTGAAGGTTTTGTTTTCGACGGGAGAGATGGAAGCCAGATGGCGTTTTGGACGTGCTTCAAGAATGCGGGGTCCGCAGAGCATGTGCATGATTACGACGAATACATGCTGGTCGTACAGGGTTGCTACACGCTCATCATTAATGGAAAGCATATTCCGTTAAATGCGGGAGAGGAATACTTCATTCCACGTGGCGTAGCACACGCTGGTGAAGTGGTTGCTGGAACACGAACTATCCACGCCTTCGGCGGCCATCGCGCTGACCGCGAACGACAGGTTAAATGAGTAACGCCTGATTTCGTCAACTATACTTTCCGCACGTATGGCGCACAGTTGACCGGTCTGCGGCTTTGCCGAACTCACACAAGCTCCATACGACAATGCAGGATGTGCCTCGTTTGAAATCTGTCCGTCCTGCGGCACAGAGTTCGGATACGACGATGCAAGAAAATCATGTGCGGAGTTGCGGAGACGCTGGCTGGCTGCTGGCGCACCTTGGATCGACGGTACAGAAATGCTCGGTCACGTCAAATACGTTCGGTCCTTGTGGCGAGTGTCGGCCCACTCGTCAAATCACTTTACACGATGGGGCGTCCTTGTATGCTTAAGGGTTCCTCTTTTCTGAGAGTGAGGGTTGATTGCGGTCAGAGAAAACCGGGTTGAAGAAGGAGCAGTGGGTGGGGTGGGTGCCTTATGGGGTGCACCATCAGCATCCCAATGCTTATAAGGATATGCTGGCCACGGTTTGGGAAAACCGCGACAGCCTGGGTTATGCCTGGCGAATTCTCAACGATGGTTGTTGTGATGGGTGTGCGCTCGGCACTACCGGAATGCACGACTGGACGATGAAAGGCATTCATCTGTGCGCGGTGCGGCTTTCGCTGCTGCGCTTGAACACTATGCCGGCGATGGAGTGGCGAGTGCTCGAAGACGTGACGCCGCTGCAAAAGAAAACGGAAAAACAGGTACGGAAGCTGGGGCGGTTGGCGGTTCCAATGATCCGGCGCAAGGGGGAAAAAGGTTTTCGCTGCGTGTCTTGGGACGATGCGATTTCTACTGTGGCGAAATGTTTGCAGAATACCGATCCACGACGTCTCGGCTGGTACATCACTTCCCGCGGCCTGACCAATGAGGCGTATTACGCTCATCAGAAAGTGGCACGCTTCATTGGCACCAATCATGTGGATACTAGCGCGCGCATTTGCCACGCGCCCAGCACCATGGCGCTAAGCGCGACTCTGGGCTGCGCCGCTACGACCTGTTCTTATTCGGATTGGATTGGGGCAGACCTCATCGTTTTTGTCGGCTCAAACATTGCCAACAATCAGCCGGTTGCGACCAAGTATTTGTATTACGCGAAGAAGGAGGGGACGAAAGTTTTTCTGGTCAACCCGTATTTTGAGCCGGGGATGGAACGTTATTGGGTTCCGTCGGTGCCGGAGAGCGCGATGTTTGGTACGCGCTTCGCTGACGACTTCTTTCAGGTTCATACCGGAGGCGATATTGCGTTCTTCCACGGGGTGATCAAGTACCTAATAGAGAACGGCTGGACTGACAACGACTTCATCGCGCGGCGCACTGTCGGATGGAGTGAGTTGAAAGACAAGATCGCCCGACTTTCCTGGGCGGACCTGGAACGCGGATCAGGATTAACGCGGAGCGACATGTTGCGGTTCGCGGAAGCTTTTGGCAAGGCGCGGCATGCGATCGTGGTTTGGAGTATGGGGATCACGCAGCATCTGCATGGCAGCGACAATGTGCGCGCCCTGGTCAATTTGCAGTTGTGCAAGGGGAATATTGGGCGCACACATACAGGATTGATGCCGATCCGCGGCCATAGCGGAGTGCAAGGAGGAGCGGAGATGGGCGCGCAACCTTCGGCATATGTCATGGGGTCAGCAGCGACGGAAGAAAATGCGCGGAAGTTCGCTTCGTCGGAAATGTGGGGATTCGAGCCGCCTTCGTGGAAAGGTCTCAGCGCGAGTCATATGGTCTTAGCAGCGGATCGTGGCGAGATCGACGTGCTGTGGCAGAGTGGAGGAAATTTCAAGCACACGCTCCCGGAACCGGAGCTGGTGAATCGCGCGCTCGGCAACCTCAAGCTGCGGATCCATCAGGACATCGTGGTAAATCCGACGATGTTGGTGGATCCGGCAGAGACCGTTGTGCTGCTTCCTTCGCGTACGCGCTACGAACAACGCGGCGGAGGAACTGAAACCAGCACGGAGCGCCGCGTCATTTTCAGCCCGGAAATTCCCGGCCCGCGCATTCCGGAGAGCAAAGATGAATGGGAGATTCCGGTGCTGGTGGCCCGTGCGATCAACGCGAAGCAGGCGGCATCGGCGTTTCCGTGGAAGGACACGCAAGACATTCGCGATGAGATTGAGAGGGTGATCCCGACGTATAAGGGCATCGCGGGTCTCAAGAAAAAGGGCGATAACTTCCAGTATGGTGGGCCGCATTTGTTGGTAGATCGCTGTCACACGCCCGATGGCAAAGCACACTTCAGCACGGTCGAGTTGCCGGAAGCACATCTGCCGCCAGGGCGCTTTCTGCTTTCGACGCGCCGTGGGAAACAGTTCAATAGCATCATCAATGCGGAGAAAGATCCGATTACGGGAGCTCGCCGCGACGACGTTTTCATGTCAGAGGGAGATGCGGCGCATTTCGGGCTCGAGGAAGGGGATGCGATCGTGTTGCGCAATGAGCTTGGCGAGTTCCACGGTAAGGTCTGGATCGACCGCATGAAACCAGGATGCTTGCAGGCCCACTGGCCCGAGATCAACGTGCTGATCCCGGCGGGGAGGCTGGATCCGAGCGGAGTGCCAGATTACAACGCAACGGTAGAGGTGGTTCGTCAGCGCGGTGGGAGAAGATGCCTATCATAAGTACCCCGGAAACGCTGGTGCGCTTTCGCAGGCCCGAGCAGTGATATAGACTCTCACTCCGCTTGGTACAAAGAATCGGTCAGGTGTGGCTGGCGAATTGATACTGAGGCAGTGTACGGCTAGATTCACGAAACGCGCTGCGATGAAGAACTGAAGAACTCCAACGCGAATGATTTCATTCCGAGTTTTTGCCCACGGAGACCTGCATATCGCAGCAATCGCACATCTTTGAAAACTCAAGCAGCCATGGGTGTCTGATATAGGCCTCGACAGTGTGGTTGCCAGCGAAACGAGCGCAGATTGGCGACGGGTGGTGACACTGGCATATCCGGCGTTCGCCCTTCCCGGGAGTGATGGGTGCGATGGTGGTTGAAGTAGGTCCTGAAATCCAGCAGTTTATTCTCGAGATCTGCACTCGTCCAGAACAACATGTGATCCATGTCAAGACTGATTAGAAATGT
Source organism: uncultured Acidobacteriota bacterium (assembly GCA_963796095.1). Taxonomy (GTDB): domain Bacteria; phylum Acidobacteriota; class Terriglobia; order Terriglobales; family Acidobacteriaceae; genus JABDBE01. The sequence goes on along the minus strand of CAWCKL010000038.1, from coordinate 5,810 downwards.
CCCCATCGTTAACTAATTAGAAATGTCCCCTTTTTGTGGTTGATGTTGTCGTTGGGATGCGCACTGAAGCGAAGCCCTGTAGTTTAGGGCGAAGCGTAAGTGCGCATCCCAACGAGCGGCGCTCCGATCTGCTCCTTGGGAATCGGTGTCCGCATAGTCTGGTAGGGTTGGCGCCACGGATGGTCTTTTTTCGCCTTCCTCACCACCACGGGCCGGGCGCGCGGGGGAAGCGGCGCAGAGGCTTTCTGGGGCTGCTTCAGCTCCGTAAAAGCCATTGCTTCTCCGCGGTAGTACACCTTCATGGTTCCGTCCTCCCACTCGCAGACCAAAGCCTTGCTTCGTGTGGGCCCATAGCGTCGTGAGCCGAGCTTCAGCTGCAGATTGCCGCCTTCATGCCGGATTACCCAGTCATTGCTGATTCCGCGCTCGGTCTCTAGCGGAAGATCTCACGGAGTTCCCCAACGGTCGGCTTGCGACCGTGATAGTCCTCCGGCTGAGCTGCTGGAACCACAAACCGTCGGTTGTGCGCCGCAGATATTCTTTTTCCAGATACTCGTTGGCAGCTTCGTAGCTATCGATCCCTTTCCGCCGCAGTTTCTTGATCCGCCGATCCTGATGGGTCCCGTCGTTTCGCTCCACCCGCCCCTTGGCCTGGGCGTACTGGCGGCGACGATCCGAATGCCCAGCTTCTGGCACATACGTCCAAACTGCGTAACCGGAATTTTGCCCCGCATCTGTTCCGCCGCCGTCGCTCTCCGTTTGTAAACGTTCTTCCAGTCGGTATAGAGCACGCGAGGCACCCCATATTTCCCGATCCAGGCTCGTAACACTCCTACCGCCGCCCAGATCGTCTCTTCTTTCCCCAGACATGCCTGGGTTGCGCTGGTGGCATCGTCCACCATGTTCATCATGCAACCCCTCGGACCACGCCCTTCCAACCAGTCGTGAAAACTCCCGTCCAGCTGTACCAGTTCGCCAAAGTGAGCCTTGCGCTCTCTTCGTTGGCAGTGTTTCTTCCGCTTCCGTTGACGACTCCACCGTCCTTCGGCCAACATCCAACCACGCAAGGTTTCATGATCTATGGCAATCCCGTCTTCTTCCGCCAAGTGCTCAGCCGCCAGCGTCGGCCCGAATCGCTCCTCTTCCGAACCAGAATACTTCTGCCGGATCAAACTCAGCACCCGGCGCCGAAATTTCCCGGGTTTGCTCCGATTGGAAACTCGACCCACATTGCCATGCTGCAGCCCTTTGCTGCCCTTCTGCTGATAGCGTCGCCACAAGCGTTTGATCTGGCGGTAACTCAACTGCAACATCGCTGCGGCATCGATCAACTTCAGTTCCTCTTTAGCGACTCGTCCCATCACTTCCACTCGCTCCAGCTCACGGGTGCTCATAGCTGTCCTCTTCAACAAAACCTCCCTTGGCTGGAGGTCTCAGTTTAAGGGGACATTTCTATTCGGTCCGTGAGGGGACACTATCAAAAAGTTTCAACAGAACAACATGTGATCCAAATATTCGCGTCGAATGGTGCCAATGAGCCTTTCCACGAAGGGATGAGACAGGGGAACGTAGGGGACGGTCTTGATTTCTGTCACCTCCAGGATCCGCAGATTGGCTTGCCATTGGTGGAACCTATAGAGAGGATCATGGTCGGAGCTGAGGTACTTTGGCAACCCGCGTTGACCTCGAATGGCGCGGTTAAACATGCGACAGAGTGCGACCCCATCGACCGTGCCGGCATGGACGCCGAAACCAATGATCCGTCGCGTGGATTGATCCATAACCACCAGGACCCAGTGGGTCCGCAAGGTTACCGACTCCCAGCGGAACCGATCCATACTCCAGAGGCTTTCTTTCATGTGGCCGAGGAAAGTCAGCCAGGAAGGCCCGCCCGGGCTCTGTCCCGGCCAGTGGTGATGGGCGAGAATCCTTCGAACCACGTCTTGGTCGATTGCAAGGTTGAAGGCCAAGGTGATCTGTTCAGCGATTCGTGGACAACCCCAGCGGGGATTGCGTTGCTTCATTTCGACGACCGCATGGACGAGTTCTGCACTCGGTCCCTTCGGGCCGGGCCTGCGATTGTGATTGGGTGAGAACAGCATGCGGTATTTTTGCTTGCGCATCGCTTGGTGAAGGCCTAGCAGGGTTGAGGGCTTCAGCACAATGGCAGACCGGAGCAGGCGAGTGGGACGCAGCCAGAGCGCCAGCCAGCCGGCAAGGATCCGGTCCGACGCGGACAGATTCGGCGCTCGTTGCCGGGAGCGATTCAGGATCAGGAGTTGATGCTTGAGCAGAAGCGACTCGGCAACGATGGAACGGGCACCGCCAGGTCTGAGCAAGCGAGCCAGGGTAGCGATGAAATGGATGAAAAGGACGACCAGATCGCGCATCACAGAATCCTAGCAGGACGGGAAATTCCAATGAATTATGGGCGAAATAACAATTCGCCAGCCACACGTAAGGATTGAATAAAGAGTTCGTAAAATGTTCGTGAAGACGGATCAGGTTGATCCAGAGAATTTATTCGCCGGGCTCGAAGCGGTATCCGACCGAGAGTTCGGTAACGATGTAGCGCGGTGAGGAGGTTTCCGGTTCTAGCTTCTTTCGCAATTGGCCGACGACTACGCGAAGATTCTCGACTTGTTCCATACTCTGGCCGCGGCCCCAGATTGCGCTCAGCAGCGTGCGATGGGTAACAACCTTGCCGGGATAGCGCGCCAGGTAGGCCAACAGATCAAATTCCTTCGGAGTAAGATGCGCTTCGCGACCACATACCCCGACTTTGCGGGCAGCCAGATCGATCCGGAAATCACCGATCTCAATCGGCAATGCTTGCCAGTTTTCGCCAGCCGGGGCGCGGCGTAGATCGGCTCGTATACGACCAGCAGTTCCTCGAACCCAAACGGCTTGGTGATGTAGTCGTCGGCGCCAGCATCCAGAGCCTGCACTTTGGACTCTTCCTCGCCCCTAACTGAAAGAACGATAATTGGAATCTGTGTTCCCGTCCGCAATCGCGGCACAACTTCAACCCGTCCATATTGGGCATCGAGAGATCAGTGATCACGAGATCCGGGGTCCAGTCTTTCATGATCTCGAGCGCGGTCTCGCCGTCATTCGCCGCGCGAATGTCATAGCCCTGGCTGGAGAGTGTGGTCCGCAGCACACGCGTGATCTGGGGCTCATCGTCCACTACGAGAATGCGGCGATGCTCGCTCATGAGGGAATCAGGAGGGCTCCTGCGTAACAATACATTCGTCCACCGGGGGGCACATCTCGCAGGAACTCGTTAATGGCAGTGTGAAGTACAGATATTTCTCCAGCGCGAATCACCGATCGTCCGAACACAACTTGAGTGACACATTTTTCGCGAACGAAGCCAGCCACCACCTCGGCCAGCTGCTACCCTTCAGTTTGGTTATGTTTGCGCGTCAGCCTTCACTCAACATGCCGAACGTTTTGCCAACACCGACGCTTAGCCCAGGAAAACTTGACACGCCAACCTCCGTCGTCGGGTCGGCCTCTCCAGCCATGTTCGGAGTTTTGGGCACCGCGGCTATTGTCGTTGAGCAGGTCGAAATTGTCGATGATCCTCTGTGCTAAAGACCAGTGCCCAGACCTCCGAATACGAGCTCTCCGAGCAGCATGTTTATCAGCAGCACCATGCCGCCGAGCGAGGTGTAGCTGTCATGCATGGAGTTGTATGATCCTGTGGCCGTGTTTGAAGTAACGACCGCGGTGAGGGTCGAGCCGCCGATGCCGAAGCGCACCTCTTTCCCTTCCATGTTGCCGCCAGATTGGAGAGAACTATTTGGAAGTCCACAGCCCCGAAGCGAGGATCTGCCTGTTGTTCAAAGTGGTGTACGAAGACCAGTCCGCAGGCGAACAGAAACACAATCACGGGATAGAAAAGCCATCCCTGTCGAGGCTGGCCAACCATCCTGCCGAAGGTATTGGTCAATGCCGCGGGCAAGAGCACGATCGCCGTTTCATCTCGGGAACACACTAAATAATAAGTTGCTAGAATACCTAACGGGCGATGACGGTGCATCTTTCAGTGCACGGCAAACATACATTCCGCTTTAGTTGTTGATAAATTGCGTGGGTGCTGAAAAAGGAGATGCGGAAAGAGATTTTAGCTCGGCTGCGAGTGTTGCAGTGGCATGAGCTCTTCTTCACAACGGGATCACCACCACGTCGTCGCGGCTAACATTTCTCTTTGCCCTCGGCTGAGAAACGGACCAGTCGCTTGATGTCACCAGGCGCAGCCCCCACGAGAACTACTCACGACAAACTCTGATCTCCACAGACGCAGGCGCGCAATCTGATCTGATTCTTGAGTTCCGCGAACAGTGTTCCCATTCTTCCTCTTCTCGCAGTGCGTTCACGAACTCAGGCGTGTTGAAAGATAGCGGAATGCCTGTCTTAATCAACCATCAATCCACTTCTTGGCTAACCCGCCCCCTGGGCGCGCGCGGAAGTCCGTTCCTTACGTGGTCGGTTCCGAGTCCATAAGATGAGAAAAAGGTGAGTTGCGGGTGATTCCCGCAACTCACGTAGCGCGGGTAGTTTGCCGCGATCCCGTTGAATCCAACACTCTTCGGCAGTGCGCCGGCGGTGCCCAGGTTAATCAGGGTGCCATCGGGTTGGACACCAAAGGTGCTGATCGCGCCGATCTCGCCATCGAGGCTGTACAGGAACTTGCCATCGGTAGTGATTGCGATGTCCAGATTGGTGGCGCCTGCGGGGTTTGTCCCCAGGATGGTTCCGGGTAATGCGGTTAGCGCGCCGTTGGAGGCGATGGAGAATCCGGAAATGGTGGAGGTGCCGGCGTTGAAAGTGTAGACCCATTTACCGTTTGGAGTGACGGCGTTCCAGCATGTTGCCGCGCCTAGGGTCGGGACGCTAGTGCTGATCGGAGTCAGGATTCCGTCGAAACAACGGAGTAGGAGGAAATGGCGGATCGTTTTGTCCTCCCGCGGGGCCGGTTTCAACAGCAGTGCGATTCCGTTCGGCGCGAACGTAGCGAAAAGGCTCCCGGTCCAGCACTTGGATTTATTACGATAGGTGACAAGGTTCCGTTTTTATTGACAGCGAACGCATCGATGCTGTTGGTTTCGCGTTCCGTCACCAGCAGGACCTGGCCGTTGGGGCTTAAGGCTAACGACGCAGCGCCCGAAGTATTGGTGCTTAGGAAAGTTAGAGAATGGGGGATCGGATGAGGTTTTAGTCGTCTTTGACCCGAAAACCGGCTACGCTGCTGCTGCCGCCGGTGTTGAGGACGTAGACGAGGTGTCCGTTCTGGGCTACTGCGTTCGGTTCGCTGCCCCGGAAAGTTTTTTGTCGGTTAGCGACAAGTCCGGCCGTGGACTCGAAAAACGGAGATCTCTCCGCTGCCGGCGTTGACTGCGAACAGTAGGGTATGATCCTGGCTCAGGGTTAGGGAACCCTGGGATTCCAGGGGATCGTTGTTGCCGCCGCTGCCTCGACCGCCGGTGGCGAATCTGTGACCGTTTTGCAGTGAGCCATCCGGGGCCCGCCTGTAAGAGATGACTTCGTTGCGGTTGGCGGAATTTGTCATGACGAACACTGCGCCTTGGGAATGCTCGTCCTCGGCGTTGCTAAGGTTGGGGAAACTACGCTGACCGCCAGCGCGACCATCCAGAGCATAGGGACTGACTCGAGCATTTTCTGACTCCTGCATTTTTGTCGCGCGCCGAAACGGGCGAACAAAAATTTGTCTGGGTTCGGCCGCGCGCAGCCATGGGATTCGTGGGGTGGTAGCAAGTTTCAGATTTTCACAAATGTTCTGC
>CAWCKL010000037.1:0-38192 GCA_963796095.1 uncultured Acidobacteriota bacterium | reverse complement strand
AGAGCCGCATTGTCATTTGTTCAAGAACAATCGTGACGGCACATTCACCGATGTCTCCAAGGGTTCGGGCCTGGAAATCCGCACCGGTTGGGGACAGGCCTGTTGTGTCGGCGACTACGACAACGACGGCTATGACGATTTGTTCGTGACCTACTACGGGCAGAACGTCCTGTACCACAGCAACGGTAACGGGACTTTTACCGATGTCACACAAAGTGCGGGGCTGATCCAGCCGGGGCCGAAGACGCGCTGGAATACGGGCTGCACGTGGGTCGACTACGATCGCGACGGACATCTCGATTTGTTCGTCGCGAACTACGTTGACTTTGACCTCAAGACCGCCCCTCTGCCGGAGGAAGGTCCGTGCACCTATAAAGGAATCGTCGTGGCGTGCGGTCCTCCTGGACTGCCGGGCGGGAAAAATATTTTGTACCATAACAAACGGAAACAGAACCTTCACCGATGTAAGTCAGAAGTCGGGGATGTGGGACGCCGTCGGCACCTATGGTCTCAGCGTGGCCGCATCGGATCTCGATAACGATGGTTGGCCGGATATTTACGTGGCGAATGATTCCGCACCGGCAACACTGTATCTGAATCAGAAGGACGGCACCTTCAGGATGTCGCCATCGGAAAACGGAGCAGCGTTGTCCGCCGAAGCCAAACCGCAAGCTGGGATGGGCGTTTCCATAGGCGACTACAACCGCGACGGCAATCTCGACCTCGTGAAAACGAACTTTGCCGGCGATACCGACTCGCTCTACACCAATCTTGGCGATGGGGTTTTCGAAGACCGCACCTATCCCAGCGGACTTGGCGTCAACACGCGTCTGCTGGGCTGGGGCGTGGGCTTCTTCGACATGGACAATGACGGCTAACTTGGCATCTTGATGTCCAACGGCCACGTCTATCCCGAGGTGGACAAGTCGAAGGCCGATCTGAAGTATGCGGAACACAAGTATCTCTATCGCAACTTGCGCAACGGACGCTTGGAATGCTCAACAAGCAGTCCCCGGAACTGTGGAAGCCGCCCCGGCTCGCGGTTGCGCCTTTGGCGACTACGACAACGATGGCGACCTCGATATCGCAGTAGACTGCGTCAACGCGATTCCCCAGCTCCTCCGTTGCGACTCAACCCTCAACCGGAACTGGATCAAGATCAAACTGGTCGGCGTGAAATCCAATCGGACTGGTATTGGCAGCCGCGTACTGGTGACGGCCAAGACGGTCTCGACCGCGGAGAAGCCGCTGGTACAAATGGACGAACTGCGCAGCGGTGGCAGCTACTTTTCGCAGAATGATATGCGCATGCACTTTAGCCTGGAGCAGGCAACGAAGGTCGACATGGTGGAAATTCGCTGGCTAAGCGGGCAAGTCGACCAATTGAAGGATCTGGAGGTAAACCGCCTCTCCGTCATTCCAGAGGGCGGCAAGATTCTCAAGGCGGAAACCTTGAAGCCCGCGATGAGATCTTAGCGTGCCGGCACCAGGAAAGAGCAATCGGGAAAAGATGCGAAGTTCTAACTCCATTCTGCTCGGCCACTGCAATGCTTATGTCCCCGCTGTGCCAGGGGCAGTCGAAGTGTCCCTGGATCAATGAAGCAACCGCTCGCGGTATTCTCGGCGGCGCCGTGACTATGACCGCCAAAACCGGCAATCGGGGCGAAGGAGTCTGCAAATTTTCGCGACAGCAAGGGGGCGTAATTCGTCAGCTACGCATCTCGGTCGACATCATGACTGAAATCCCCAACCAATTCCCGGCTTTTCTCGCGCAATGCCAGTCGAAAACAATGCCTCTGCAAGCTGTGGGCAATGAGGCCGTGATGTGCAGCATCCAGGACAAGGGAGACCAATACGATGAGAGCGTGGTGGGCCGGGTGCGCGATCAGGCGTTTGTCGTGAGCGTGAGTTCCAACGTCCAGAACGATCCGTCGCTGACGCGGGAGATGCGTCGTGAGAAAGCGAATCTGGTGGCTGAGCAGGTAGCGGGAATTCTTTTCTGACTGGTTTCGGGATTTCAAGATGGAGCCCTGAGCCCCGGTAAGGAGTTTCTCTCTCTCACTGACGCGTACGATCCTTCGGGTTTTTTCCCCGAGGCCGCTAGAAAAGGACCAAAATTGCCGGGGTAGTGTCTAGCGAATTGCAGATTCCGCAAACAGGGAGCTATGCGGCGTAGCCGCCCTTCACCTGGATAAGAATTATCTGGAAACTGTCTCCGCGCTTTAGGCGATTACGTGGTTCACTGTGATCCTCGTGGATTGCAATGAGGTCTACGACGCCGCGTGACTTGCCTCCATCCCGCCCAGCGAATGTTAAGAGATGCCAGTGCGGGAATGGAATCTAATGACCGCTTGGCGGACTCTCACCTTTGTCATGGTGACGGCCCATCTTTCGGTGTAAGCCGCTAGTTTGAATCGTCTTCTGTAATCCACGCTACTTTTTACACTCATGGTTTTGGGAGAAAGTCATGTCGAGAAGCGCTAAAACAACTCGCCCGCTTTCACTCGACGAATTATTTCATCGTAATCTGATAAATCGATTACGCCTGCGCCTGCTTCTTTTTCCTCAAGCAATTTCCGATGCTTCTCTAAAAGCGGCTGGAATTTCCCGCCGCTTAGTTCTTGGAGAGCGTTCCGGAAAGCGGCTAGTTCGTTTGACAACACCAAACAGTCTTTCTCAGCTACTTTCAGGCGTTCCAAAATGTTCACGATCACGCCACGCAAGAGCTGCTCGTTAGGCATCGCAGGCGCTCCTTGTCGGTTGCGAATTATACGCTGATTAGGAGAGGAGTTTGGAAATTGTCCAAACGTGGTCGGTCAATCCCGCTTCCATCGCAGGAGTGACACGCAATGTCTGATGGATGCGGCAGAAATTGTAGTAGGCGAAGTGCAATGCAACAGCGGCTCTCAGATTCTCCCATTTTTTCGAGAAGCCATTTGTGAGCCGAGTCAGTCTGCGAATCTGCATCCTCATCGTGAGGTTTTGTCTTTCGATGTGCGAGGTGCAAATGCGCTCGTAATCAGGCATTCCGATTCTTGGGACTACCTCCACATCCACAACTTCAGCGGGCGAATATCGACTCGGCGCCTTTAAAGCGGCTGTAACTGTTGCCTCATTTCCCGGCAGAAACCTGCAACACGATTCGCCCGAGAATGTGTCCGCGCTCGAGACGCCTTGGCTGCCTGTGCTAGGGGAAACTTCGCGGCAATTGGTCCGCGGAGCCTGGCCTCAGTCACAGCTCGTTCCAGGCGTGCGAAATAACGCGGGCCGGACTCGGCATCGTAAGCAACCACGCGAACCCTGCGGGGCCGATGGGGTTCGGGCTCGATGCCGTTGGGATACGCCACACGCCCGCCGGCCCGCACGATGTCGACGCATCGTTCCAGCACTGGGCGCCCGCAAGTGTTAAAACAGCGTCGACTCCGCTCGACGCAAGCGATCGGAGCTTTTCGATGGCGTTGCTGGCGGGTGGATCGAAAGCGCCATCAGCACCGAGTCGACGGACCAACGCGGTTGCGTCGCGACCAGACGCGGCAGCCAACACGCGAGCCCGGAGACGTTTCGCGAACTGCACCGTCAGCGTCCCCACCGCGCCAGACGCGCCAAAGATCAATAGCGTCTACCCGCGCTGGAAAGAGAGGGCTCGTGCATCGGTTCCGAGTAGGCGACCGTGTCTATGCGGTCGATTATTCGGCCGCTTCTATGCTGAGTTCGTGTGACAATTCCTCATGAGAGTGAATGGGCCCTCCGAAAGGACGCGTAGGAGGGACTCCACCGCGAGTTACAGGCGCTTCTATTCTACGACTTTAGCAGTTTGGACAACCCTCCTGCCATCCGGTTACAGATGCGAGAGTCGCGGCAGTATCCGCCGCACTGATTTTGACTGTATTATGTATGTGCCGATGATCCGAGTCTGCAAAACTTGTGGGAGAAAGAACCGCATACCAGCGGCGCATCTCGCTGACACAGGTCGCTGCGGAGCCTGCAAAGCGCCTTTGCCGCCGGTGAATGAGCCCTTCGACGTCGATCCTGAATCATTCGACGAGATCATCCAAAACGCAAAGGTTCCGGTGCTGGCGGACTTTTGGGCTGAATGGTGTGGTCCCTGCCGGGTAGCGGCACCAGAGGTGGCGCGTGCGGCTGCGGATATGGCTGGCCGGGCGATCGTCGTGAAGGTCGACACAGAACGCTATCCGGAACTGGCCGCTCGGTTTAATGTGCGTGGCATCCCGAACTTCGTCGTCTTTAACGCTAGCCGACCCGTGCGGCAGCAGGCGGGCGCAGTGAACCATGAACAGATCGAAAGTTGGTTGACATCCGCGCGACCACCTTCTGCAGCCTGAGCCAAGCCAATTCCTCAGTGCTTGTCCTGGCCAACCTGAGATCCTCTAGTGCCAAAGTCGTAGACCCTTCTCCGACCTGCGGCGAAGCGAATCCTACGCGTCCCCTCGGAATACGGATCCACTCTCCCGAGCAATTGTTGTTGGCCTGCCGAATCGATAGCATCCTGATGCAACAGGTCGAATATGGCGGGCTTTCTCGCGGATGCTTGTCATAGACGAGAAAGCGAAATACCGATGATCGCTCAAGCGGAACGAGATCGGAGCAAAGAAGCGATCTACTCGAACCCAACGATATTGACGTCCTGTACTTATTTGCGTGCCGAGCTGAATGGCGCGCGAATTATAACCAGGAGGCATTCTGGGAATTGTTGAGTTCTCGTCACCAGGCTCGTTGCGGAAGACTTCCTGAAGGATTGTTAGCGTGATGCTTCCGCGATCCGCAGAGAATTTTTAAAAAGGAGTGAAGCAAATGCAATCCATCATCGGCGAACATCGGCTCTCAAACTTGCTTTGCTATTCGCTCTGTTGTCTTTCAGCGCGTGGACAGCGAGCCAGGATTCTAAGCAAGCAGGCAGCGGACAAGTCCAGATTCCAAATCGCTCGTCCGCTCTTCCAGGGTAAACAAGGCAAGCAAAAAACAGAAATTCATTTCGATCCCGCGAGCCGAATGGTTACCACAAAACTTCTGGTGAAGGACCCGAACCGGTACTTCATTCCAAACATCCGGCGCGACATTCGTCAGCAGAACGCGACGGTTGAAGTCGAGCACGCTGCGACTGCTCATGGAATTTGGCGGTCGCACTCCGGCATTGAACCGGGAACTGGGGCAGGAAGTCTCACGAGCTGGCGAGCATCTGGTGGACGAGCTCTCTCGAGGAGATCGACTTGCAGTCTGGAAATATAACGACCGAGTCGAGAAAGTCTCCGACTTTTCGCAGAACCATGAGGCGCTCGACACCTTCTTCCTTAAGCTCGGTACTCCCGAGCTGTCGGAGACAAATCTATAAGACGCTATTATCTTCACCCTGGGGCAGATGCGACCCGTGACCGGGCGCCAAAGCGATAGTCCTGATCTCATCCGGTATCGATACCTTCAGCGAGGCCAGTTACGACGACCGCTTGAGAACAGCTGAGAACTCTGACACTCCGATCTATGTCGTCAGTCTGGCGCCCGTCCTTAGCCCATTTGTCGAAATGGAACACGCAACTCCGCTCGCGCGAATTGACTGGAGCAAGGCGCAAAACCAGCTTCAGGAGATTGCCAGAGCGTCGGGAGGCCGCGCATACGCTCCCGAGAATAGGATCGATCTTTCGGCGACTTACGACGATATGATGGAAAACCTCAAAGTGCGGTATGTGATTGCTTGTCGCTCTTCGAGCGACGGCGACTTGAGCTTACCTCGCACCGCGCGCGTCGAACTTGTCGATCCGAGCAACGGCGAGCCTCTCGAGATCGTCGACTCGAACGGAAAAACCATTCGAGCCAAGGTGGTTGTTCAGGAAAGCTACGTCCCCAAGACTGCCTCCGGCGGGTGAGTCTCTCTGGCGGGGCCGTTCTCGGTTACTAAAGGACGATGACCCTCGTAATCTTGTCGCTTCCTTGTCCCTGACGCATACTCGGTTCACCTACCACAGAACCTGGGAGACGGGGTTGGGAGCGGGGATTAGGGTCACCGTTGCCAACCCCGCATTTTTTAACTGCCTCAATCATTAATCGACCTCATCACCCAGTAACAACCCTCGGGCAAGCAGCTAAATCCTTTAGAATCATTCACTTCGTTTGCCCCCCAGGATTGGCGAGGTGCTGAGCTTCGTTTGACGTAGGATTTTCCCAGTGCTACCGTCACCATTTCCCCCCCACATGGAGCGATTCGAGTACGCCCTAGCCTGGCTGATCGTCAAATTCATTGGAGCGCTGCCCCGTCCATTGGCCCGCGCTGCCGGGATCATCCTCGGTTGGACGATTTACCTGCTGCATGTCCGGCTGCGGCGGGTGGGAATGCACAACCTGGCGCTGGCATTTCCGGAAAAGACGGACCACCAGCGGGCCAAGATCCTGCGAGGTGTTTTCACCTCCTTCGGGCGGCAAGCGGCGGAAGTGTGTTTGTTCCCTAAGTACACTCGCGAAAACGTCAGCAAAGTTGTGGTCTACGACGGCTTCGAGAACTTCGAACGCGCTTTAGCGCGAGGCAAGGGTGTGCTGTTCCTGACCGCACACTTGGGAGCGTGGGAGCTGTCAGCATTCACTCATTCGCTGCATGGACACCCGCTGCATGTCGTGATGCGGCCCCTTGACAACCTATACCTCGACCGCCTGACTCGCCGATATCGCACCATGCATGGCAACTCCATGGTCGACAAAGATGATTTTGTCCGCGGCCTGCTCTCGGCCATGAAAGCCGGTGAAACCGTGGGCATTCTCATGGACACAAACATGACTCCGCCGCAGGGCGTGTTCGTCAACTTTTTCGGAATCCCCGCGTGTACGGCAAGCGGCATGGCGAGAATCGCGCTGCGCACCGATGCCGCCGTGGTCCCCGGTTTCACTATATGGGATCCCGCCTTGCGAAAATATCGCCTGCGCTTTGACCCTGCAATCAATCTGGTGCGCACCGGCGATGACGATGCCGACGCCGTTGCGAACACAGCCTTGTTCACGAGGGTGATTGAAAACTACGTGCGGCGGTATCCGGATCAATGGCTCTGGGTGCATCGCCGCTGGAAAACGCGGCCTGAGGGCCAGCCACCGCTCTATTAGTCCGCCAGCAGTGAGGGTGTCTTTCCGATGAGCGCGCGAAATTATTGATAATGGGGTAGTCGGTTAGCTCCTCTTTTGACCTAGAATAGTGCGGTGTTGGTGGCTGGGCAGGATTACCCAAGGACCTATCGTGAGTTCGTAAGGATGTTCCCCGACGATGCAGCGTGTGCCACCTATCTGGAACGGCTACGCTGGCCGGAAGGATTCGTCTGTCCAGCTTGCCGGGTAGCGGCAGCGCCGTGGCGCCAAACGCGGGGTCGCCTGGTCTGTAGCGCCTGTCGACACCAAGCGTCGGTGAGCGTAGGGACGATCTTCGATAAGACGCGAACACCGTTGACGACGTGGTTCGAAGCTGCCTGGCATGTGACGACGGCCAAGAACGGTCTTTCGGCCAAGACACTCGAACGAACGTTGGGTACGAGCTATCGGACGGCGTGGGCAATGTTGCAGCGCTTTCGAGTCGCTATGGTACGCACCGAGCGAGACCGGTTGTCTGGCGAAATAGAGGTTGATGAAACTCTCATTGGAGGCGTCGAACGCGGCGGAAAACGTGGCCGTGGCACGAACAAGTCGCTCGTTGTCATCGCCGTCGAAATCAAGCAACCCAAGGGGTTCGGCCGAGTGCGCATGCGTCATGTTCCCGATGCTTCGGGTGCTAGCCTCACGCCTTTTGTTTGCGACACTGTGAGCCCAGGAGCGACCATTCTGACAGACGGCTGGGGCGGGTACAATGACCTCCCCAAGCACGGATACACGCGCAAGAAGACCATTGTCTCGTCATCGGATGACCCGGCCCACGTTTCGATGCCCGGCGTGCATCAGATCGCCAGCCTGCTCAAGCGATGGATCCTCGGCACCTACCAGGGATCCATCGTTCCCGAACACTTGCAGTCCTACCTGGAGGAGTTCACCTTCCGCTTTAATAGGCGAACCTCAATCACGCGTGGGCTCGTTTTCCGGAGACTCCTCGAACAGGCGGTAGTCACGGGGCCGATCACCGAAGCGAACGTCACCCATGGCTACAACTGGATGAGATCTCAGGTTAATGGGAGGAGGAGCTAACCGACTACCCCATTTTATTGATATTCCCCTTGTTTGCGAAGAATTCGCGAGAGCACTTAGAACGGCCATGAGCGCTATGGGCTGTTCTCGACAGTTACGAGAACACGCCGTAGATTTGTTTGAGTTTAAGTGCAGGCAGGCTTACGATGCTGATCGTGGCGGAGCGCGATAAAGAGGCAGCACCGTCGGCAACTGTGAGAAAGGAGCGGACCTTTTCAAAACGAGTTCTGGACTTGCGCTTTCTGGTTGGCTCTGCGCTGATCGTCTGCGTACTGGGCGGGGGAGCGTTCCTAATAGCAGAAATTCGTCCCATCAATCCCACGTGGGTCTGTCTCAGCCTGATATCCATGGGATTCTTTGCGGGCGTCAGCGAAGGGTATCGAAGGAATTTCGGTCCGTTCGGTTTATCTTCTTCGTCTGCGGTTGGCTTGTCATGAACATGGCCGTAATCGTGGTCGTCCTAGGTTCCTTTGGGTGGCCGTATTTGATAGCAGCTCTACTGGAGCAGGTTCTTTTCTACATGACGGCCTACTGGTTGTTCGGGTTGCGGCCACCTTCTCGGCGTCGCGAACATCGTCCATCCTAAAGATCGTGCCTGCGGCCTAGGCGCGTCTGACAGGATTCGTTCTCGGTCAACCTAAAGGGAAGCTCATTCCTGCGTTATTGCTTGCGGTAAAGGGCTCTGTGAGACGAGTTGCTGAGCTCTAGCCAAACCAGTCACTCCGGTACGCGATCCACCAACTCACGTAAACAATCGGTATGGTTGCCGCCAACGCCCACCAAAGCGGCAAAATGAAATCCGCCGCGAGCCCCAGCACCGTGAAGCTGATCCAGAAGACCTTCCGCTCCATCAGAACATTCTAGGCCAAAATCACGCAGGCCCGGACGCTCTCGTCCGGGCGGCCGAGCGCCAGCTCGCCACAGCAATGGAGGACGGGCGTCTCGCCCGTCCAGCCGCGCGGGGACGCCCGGCCTCCATTACCCCGGCTTATTCGCTGCGGGCGGACGAGTGCGTCCGCCCCTACGTGTTTGTGATCACCGCGGCCGGCTTTCCTTTCCCGCGGCAAACGTATAAAAAGGTGCCATGACTTTGGTCAGGACGCGATCTGTCAAGCAGATCGCCGAGTTCGTTCAGGCCCGCGTACTTGGAGATGAAACGGTGCAGTTGACCGGCATCTCGAGCGTCGAGTCGGCAGTCGCCGGCGATTTGGTTTTCGTCGACGATGAAAAGAATCTCCGGGCGGCCCTCGAATCACAAGCTTCTGCCGTGGTCGTCGGCGACTTCGCAGCGGGAAAAACGAACTCTAAGCCGTTGCTTCTCGTAACCCAGCCGCGGTTGGCTTTTGCCCGGGCGGCGCAACTTCTTTATCCCGCCCCGGAGCGGAAGCGTGGGATCCGCCCCAGCGCAATTGTGCATCCCAGTGCACAACTGGCTGACAGCATGACGATCGAGGATCACGTCGTCATCGGCGAAGACGCGCACATCGGAGAGAGCACGCGAATCGGGGCCGGCAGCGTGATTGGTGCGGGAGTAAGTATCGGGCGCAATTGCGATCTCTACCCAAATGCCACTGTCTACCCAGGTGTGCGCCTCGGGGACCGCGTGATCGTTCATGCGGGCGCCGTGCTCGGCAGCGACGGCTTCGGTTACGTGCGCGATCAGGCGACTGGGCGTTATGAAAAGTTTCCTCAAATCGGACGGCTGGAGATCGAAGATGACGTCGAGATCGGCGCCAATACAACCATCGATCGCGGAGCCTTGGACGTTACCCGAATCGGCCGGGGCGCAAAAATCGACAACCTGGTGCACATTGGCCATAACTGCCAAATCGGAGAAGACGTTGTGATCGCCGCGCAAACCGGGCTTTCCGGCAGCATCACTATCGAGAAGAACGTAGTTCTCGGCGGTCAGGTTGGCATCGGCGAACACGCCCGCATCGAAGAAGGAGTCATGCTGGGGGGACAAGGTGGTGTTTTGCCAAACAAAGTTCTACGAGGGAAGGGAATCGCGTTCTGGGGAACCCCGGCGAAGCCCGTTCACGAATACTTGAAGGGACTGGCAGTGCTGGCACGCTTGGCCAGAAAAGAGTAGCGCCGCCGACCCGGCGGCTGTCGCGACGGCATCTTGCCGTCGCCGCGATCGACAAAGGAATTGAAACATGGCAGTGGTTGTGATCGGCGGGCATTCGCGCAGCGTAGGCAAGACCAGCGTAGTCGCTGGTCTGATTGCCGCATTGCCCGACTACCACTGGAGCGCGCTAAAGATTACGCAATACGGACACGGAGTCTGTTCGCTCAACGGCGAATCCTGCCACTGCGCCACCGATGACCACAGTTGGGCGATCTCGGAAGAAAAAGATCGTTCCGGGGAATCCGACACCTCGCGCTTCCTCCTCGCGGGGGCGGCGCGTGCCTGGTGGGTGCGCACCGAACAAGGGCGTCTCGCGGAAGCCATCCCAACCATCCGCCGCAAACTCGCCGAATCAGAGAATGTAATCTTGGAATCGAACAGCATCCTGAAGTTTGTCCGTCCCGATCTTTACCTGACGGTCCTCGATCCCGCCACCGCGGATTTCAAACGATCAGCCCAGGAATTTCTCGACCAAGCCGATGCTGTTATCTTGCACACTCCGAAAACTAAAGATGGCGGCAAAGCGGCTTGGACCGGCATTTCGCTGAAACCAGTTGCAGGTTGTCCGATCTTCGAGATTCATCCGCCGCAGTACGTGACCCCGGAAATCGTCGAGTTTCTCAGAAGCAGAGTAAGTGCAAACCCGAAGCCTGAAGCTTGAAGCCTCGTTTGTTATCCTGCTGATGTGTCCCAGATTCACAAAAGTGCCTGGTTGCTGGTTCTGCTCTCGGCTGCCCTGCAGATTCTGATCTTCCCGCTACCCAATCTTTACATGCTCTGCTGGGTCGCGATCACGCCGCTCTTGATCGCAGTTTTGCGGGCTCGACAGCCGCAGACCCTGCAACTGCGAGCCGGAATCAAGTTGCTGCCCGCGAGCCCCCTCCAGGCTTTCTTGTTAGCGTACGCGTGTGGAATTCTGTGGTACGCCGGGACCTGCTACTGGATTTATAGCGTCATGCACCAATATGGTGGCGTGAACACACCAGCCGGAATTGGCCTTCTGATTCTGTTCTGCCTTTATCTTGCGACCTACCACGGCGTTTTCGGCCTCTTAGTGAGTCTGCTGGCGGGCAGCGGTCCATTCAATCTGCGAGCGCTGCTGCTCTCGCCGGTCGTGTGGGTAGCCGTCGAACTAGCCCGCACCCGCATCACTGGATTCCCCTGGGGCCTGCTGGGTACGACCCAGGTAGACAACATTCCGCTGGCTCGCATTGCCTCGGTCACGGGCGTTTACGGGCTGTCATTCGAGATCATGCTGGTGAATGCGGCTTTCGCCGTCGCCTTTTTGGTGCAACGTGAAAAACGTAACCGGCTCTTGCTTGCGAGCGTTGCCGCCGCACTAATTTTGCAGGCAGGAAGTTTGGTTCCCGCTCCCGCACTTCCCGCCGACCACGCCGCGATCCTGGTCCAGGCCAATGTGCCAATTCTCGAAGGTTCCGATTGGACAAAGCAGTATTTCAGCGACACTCTGCGCGACTTGACGGTAATTAGTCTCGATTCCGATGGTGGTCCGCATCCTGATTTGATCGTGTGGCCGGAATCTCCCGCACCGTTCTACACCAGTGATCCGGTTTTCCGCGATGCAGTCAGCAACGTCGCACGCCGATCGGGTGCGTGGCTCCTCACCGGCAGCATTGGGATCCGCAACGCCAGCACGACGCCAGATCAGGCCACGGAAATCTACAACTCGGCGGCGCTCGTTAGCCCGAGTGGCGAATGGGCTTCACGCTACGACAAAATTCATCTCGTCCCGTTCGGCGAATACGTTCCCTTCAAACAAATATTTTCCTTCGCTGGAGGTCTGACCAAGGAAGTTGGAGATTTTTCCCGAGGCATCTCACGCACCCCACTCGATGCCGGTGGTACCGAGCTCGGCGTCTTCATCTGCTACGAATCCATCTTCCCCGACGATATCCGACAGTTCACCAACAACGGAGCGCAAGTTTTGGTGAACATTTCCAACGACGGCTGGTACGGTGACAGCGGAGCCTACGCCCAACATCTCAAGCAGTCCCGCATGCGTGCCGTGGAGAACAACCGGTGGCTGCTGCTTGATACCAATACCGGACGCACCGCTGGAATCGATCCCAATGGACGAATCGTGACCAGTGCCTCACGCAAGACGCGCACCGTGCTGCGGGCTCCATATGCCCTCATTAGCGCGACCACCTTCTATACCCGTCACGGCGACTGGTTCGCCTATCTGTGTGCGATAATTTCCGTAGCAGCGGTATTCATGCGGCTGTTGCGTCGCAAACAAAGGGAAACGTAGCAAGCTACGTTTGTACAGCCTATAGAGACGTTGCTTGCAACGTCTCCGCAAGAATTTCAAGAGGAAAGAATCATGGTCGAAGAGCTGGAAAAAGAATACGCGCCCCTGAAAGACAAAGTTCGCGAACTTCGGGAGTATCTTTGACGCTGGCAACCTGCGCCAACGTCTGACCGAGATCGAAAAGCAAGCGTCCGATCCCAGCCTCTGGTCGAATCCACAAAAATCCCAGCAGGTCATGCGCGAGAAAAAGCGCCTGGAAGACATGTTGGCCAACGAAGCCAACCTCATCCGCCATGGCGACGACATTTCCGCCTACTTTGACCTAGCTCGGGAAGGCGAGAGTGTAGATGCCGATCTACGCCACGAAATCGACTCTCTCCGCCAACTGGTCGACCGCCTGGAAACCGAGACCCTACTCTCCGGCGAAAATGACGCTCGCAACGCCATCGTGACGATCCATCCCGGTGCTGGAGGGACGGAATCGCAGGACTGGGCCGACATGCTGCTGCGCATGTATTTGCGCTGGGCCGAGCGTCAGGGTTTCGAGACCGTACTCTACGACTACCAACCTGGCGAAGAGGCGGGCTTGAAATCTGCGACTTTCGCGGTCAACGGCGAATACGCATTCGGCTTGCTGACCAGCGAAATTGGAGTGCATCGGTTGGTGCGCATTTCCCCGTTTGATCAGGCCAAGCGTCGCCACACTTCTTTCGCCAGCGTCTTCGTCTCGCCGGAAATTGACGACAGCATCGACATCGTCATCAAGCCCGAAGACTTGCGCATCGACACCTACCGCTCCAGCGGCAAGGGCGGACAGCACGTCAATACCACCGACTCCGCCGTCCGCATCACCCACATTCCCACTGGGATTGTGGCCGCCTGCCAGAACGAGCGCTCGCAGCACAAGAATAAAGACCGCGCTATGAGCATGCTCCGGTCGAAGCTTTACGAAAACGAACTGGAAAAGAAGCGCGCGGCTACGAAGAAGATTGAAGATTCAAAACTAGACATCGACTTCGGCTCGCAGATACGTTCTTACACCTTGCAACCCTACCGCCTTATCAAAGATCATCGCACCAAGATGGAAGTCGGCGACGTGGATCGCGTGATCGACGGCGACCTGCAACCGTTCATCCGCGCCTATCTGCAAATGCGCCGCGGAGAAAAACAAGCCTAGAATCACGTGGGGACAGCCGCCCCCGGCTGGTCCACCCGAGCGAGGCTCGGCCGAGACTAACCATGTCCCTTGTTCGCGTTTCTCCTTGCCTGCTGATAACATTCCTTCCTTAGAACGTAGGAGCACTTTCCAACTGCTGAACCAAACCATTTCGCACTACCGCATTCTCGAGAAGTTAGGCGGCGGAGGCATGGGCGTCGTCTACAAAGCTGAAGACATCAAGCTCGGCCGTTTTGTAGCCCTCAAGTTTCTGCCCGATGACGTAGCCAAGGATCCCCAGGCTCTGAGCCGTTTCCAACGCGAGGCCAAAGCCGCGTCCGCCCTGAATCACCCGAACATCTGCACGATTCACGAGATCGATGAGCAGAATGGTCAGACCTTCATCGTGATGGAATATCTCGACGGCGTGACGTTGAAACACCGCATCGCGGGGCAGCCTCTGGATACCGAGGTTTTGCGGTCGTTGGCGATCGAGATTGCGGACGCGCTCGACGCGGCGCACACTGAGGGCATTGTTCATCGCGATATCAAGCCAGCCAATCTATTCGTCACCAAGCGAGGACACGCAAAGATTCTCGATTTCGGCCTGGCGAAACTTACTCCGGTGACGGGCAAATCCACCGAGGCAAGCCCAGCCGAAGCAACCGCCGCAGCAGCGAGCATCGATTATCTGACCAGTCCCGGAACCGCCATCGGGACGGTAGCGTACATGTCGCCGGAGCAGGCCAAGGGAAAAGAACTGGATGCCCGCACCGACCTGTTTTCCTTCGGAGCGGTTTTGTATGAAATGTCAACCGGCACGCTGCCGTTTCGCGGTGACACGTCGGCGATGATCTTCGACGCCATCCTGAATCGTATGCCGCCCGCGCCCGCTCGCCTCAATCCCGACCTCCCGTCCCGGTTGGAAGAGATCCTCAACAAGGCCCTGGAGAAAGATCGCGATCTTCGATATCAGCACGCTTCCGAAATGCGCGGCGACCTGAAGCGATTGCAAAGAGACAGCAGTTCCGGCCGGCGCTCGGCGTATCAAAGCGCAGATGAGGTGGCAAGCACTTCACCGAGGGCACAATCTTCAATTTCGCCTGGTCCGGTGACGGCAAGCAACTGTTCCTGGCGCGTGGCGCCGTGAACAGCGACGTGGTCCTGATCAGCAATGTAAAGTAGGCACTCCGTCCGATGAAACCGAAAAGGCAAACGGTTACTCCACTTGGCCCGCGTTTTGAACGAGCACTGCTGTTTGCGACCCGCAAGCACGCCGGCCAGCACCGCAAAGGCACAGCCGTCCCCTACGTTGCGCATCTCTTGGGCGTCGCTGGCTTGGTGCTCGAGGCCGGAGGCGATGAAGACCTTGCCATTGCCGCGCTCTTGCATGACGTCGTCGAGGACTGCGGCGGCGCGCCCATGCTGAAGGAAATTCGTCGTCGTTTTGGCAAGCGCGTCGCCAACGTAGTCGACGGCTGCACCGATACCGACCTCGATCCCAAACCACCGTGGCGGCGACGCAAGGAAGACTACATCGCGCATCTCAGAAACACCGACGCCGACACCCGCCTGGTTTCCGCCGCCGACAAACTGCACAACGTCCGGTCCATCGTCACCGCCTATCGCGAGATTGGTGAACGAGTCTGGGAACGGTTTCATGGAAAACGCGATGGCACGCTCTGGTACTACCGCGCTTTGCTGGATGAATTTCAGCGCAAGAAAGCGAACCCCTTGATCAATCAACTGCAGCGAGCCGTCATCGAACTTGAAGCCGTGGTGACTCCTGCCAAGTGACCGCGGCACACTCCGGTGCCTTTCGTAACGTTACCTCCCACAAAAACGCTGGCAAAACCGCCGGCTTCAGCCTGATCCTGTAATGTCCAGAATTTTCGGAGCTAACCGACATCTATGCCACGCATGATCGACGTCATTCGGTCCTCGGGAGCCAACTCGAACGTGATGCAAACCGCTGCCCGAGGCGCGCTCTCCGTTCCGCCTCAGGAGATGCTCGAAATCCTGGTTTACCTGGCAACTCAGACCAAAATCTTCGCCGAGCGTGCCCGCCTCACCCTGGCGGGATGGGACGAGTCCTCTTCGCGGAAAGCCGCAGCCGATCCGAAAACCCCGAAAGAAGTGCTGGCCTACCTGATCACGCCAGGAAATCTTCGGCCAACGTTACTTCCCGCATTGCTGGAGAACCCCTCGGTCTCCGAGACATCGCTGGCTCAACTCGCCGCCGCAGCTTCTCGTTACATGCTGGAAACCCTGGTCAAGAGCCCGCGCATCAACCAGTCCCAAACGATTCTGAGCGCGCTCAACTCCAACCCGCACTTGAACCCAGCTCAATCGTCGGCCATTGCGGAAAAGCTTGCCTCCTTCGGACCGACAACCCCAAGCCAAACTGCATCCGCGCCAGCTTCTCCCGAATCCGCGCCGGCAGCGGGTGTTGCGCCGTTAGAGGTTCCCAATGAAGCCAGCCCTGAAACCGGCACGGACAAAGTCCCCGACGAAGCGACCGCCGCATACCTGACCGAGCATGCCGGCGAAATCTCCGCTGAGGGCAACAAACCGTTCCAGCCGATCGGCGGGATAGAGGAACTCCCTGCCGATGCTGCGACGGTTCTCGATACAGCGCCTGCCGAAGCGAAAACCGAAGCGGTCGCTTCAAGCACAGCGCAAGGCGCCGCCACGGCCGCCCGAAAAGCGCCGTCCGTGAAGAAGGCTTATCTGAGCGTCGAAGAACAACGGGGCAGCGCTCTGCAGAAAATCTCCAAGCTGGGCATCACCGGACGCATTCAGCTGGCCATGAAAGGGACCAAGGAAGAACGGTCGCTGCTCATTCGCGACGGGACAAAAATCGTAGCCCTGGCCGTGCTCGAATCGCCCAAGCTTACCGACAGCGAAGTCGAAAAGTTTGCCAACCAAAAGAATGTGCTCGAGGCCGTGCTTCGCGGCATTTCGATGAAGCGGCGCTTCATGAAGCAATACGCAATCCTGCGTAACCTGACCTTCAATCCTCGAACTCCCATCGACGTTTCACTCGGGCTGGTGAAGCATCTTCTGACCGGAGACCTCAAGAACCTGGCAGGCAACAAAGAAGTGTCAGACACCGTGCGCAAGATAGCGCTCAGAATGTTCAGGCAGAAACTGGACGTGACCAAGAGCGACTAGAGCATCCGTGGATCCCTGGCGCCTGTGCATGCACTAAAATCTCCAGTCGTTCAAGAATTGGCTTCCCACGCTCACCCTCGCTACAATTGCTTTGCTATGTCTTCGTCGGCCCAACCTGATCCCGTCGCAGACCTACTGAAGCGCTCCAAAACGATTGCCGTAGTCGGTCTCTCCAACAGCCCTCTCCGCCCGAGCCACGGAGTTTCTGCCTACATGCAGATGAACGGCTATCGCATCGTTCCAGTCAACCCGAAGATTAAAGAGGCCCTTGGCGAAAACGCTTATGCAACGTTGCTCGATGTTCCCGAGAAGATCGATATCGTGAATATCTTCCGCCGGCCCGAGTTCGTCGAGGAGGTCGTGGATCAGGCGATCCAGCTCAAGGTTCCAGCTATTTGGATGCAGGAAGAAGTCGTCAACGAGAAGGCCGCAAACAAAGCACGGCAGGCTGGAATTTTCGTGATCATGGACAGCTGCATCCTGAAAGAGCACAAGGCCCGCTTTGGCTAGCCGGCGTGCAGTTCCTTCCTTTGTGTACCTTCATGTCCTTTGTGGTCACAGCATTTGAACTTCATCAATCTCAAAGGATGCCAAGGTACACAAACGAGGAAGGTCGCATAACCCATTAAGTTACGCCTTCACCAGAATGACGGTCGCGTCATCGAGCAAACCAGCCCCGTTGGCGAACCTCCGCACATCTTCGAGAATGCTCTCCGCGGAAGCATCTGTCCGCTGAAAATGTTTCTCAAGCCGCCCCGCGCCGTACTCGTCCTCTTCTGGGTTCGTCGCTTCCGTAATTCCGTCGCTGTAGAACAGCAGACGCGATCCTTCAGGCAATTCCACTTGAGCCTCGGAGTAATCTCCGGCCCCGATTCCGAGCGGCAATCCCCGCTCCGTTTCAAGGAAGTGCGCATGAGAATTCTCGATCAAAAGCGGACGCAAGTGCCCAGCACTCGCGAACCTCAGAGTTCGCGCGGCGGGATCGAGAATCGCATACAACATGGTGACGAATCGGCCAGAAGGAAAGTCATTCACCAACAACTGATTCAGCTTGTTCAACACTTCGCTAGGGCAGCACGCAGTCGCCAGGGAACGCAACATGCCGCGAGTTGCCGACATGAGCAGAGCAGCCGCCATGCCTTTTCCCGAGACGTCGGCAAGCACCAATCCCCAGCGGCCATCGTCGAACGGAATGAAATCGTACCAATCTCCACCCACCGCGCCCGCCGGAGTAGAAAGCCCAGTCACGGCGAAGCCCGGAATGTAAGGAGAACACCGCGGCAGCAAAGCCTCCTGAATCTTGCGCGCCTCATTGGCCTCGCGGCTCATCTGCTCCCGCTCGCTCCGTTCCTGCTGGAATCGGCGCGCATTGTGAATCGCGACTGCCACATAGTTGCACAGCCCCTGCAAGAGCCGTAGTTGCTCTGCAGGAAACGCGTCCAGCTCGGGATGCGAAGCCGTGAACACCCCAATCAGTTTTCCATCGACAAGCAACGGAATCGCGACCTCGGAGAGCGTGGACTGTTCGCATCCGATGTAGTACTGATCTTTCCTCACGTCGGGCGCATAGCGCATCTGGCCCGTCGCCGCAACGTAGCCCACCATACCTTCTTTGCCGATCTTCAATCTCTGACCTTTGTCGTACATGGTGCATCCCCATACGCCGGCCAAAACCATCTCTGCCCGCTGCTCGTCGTGCAGGTAGATACTGGCCTCGACGCATCCGAATGACCGTGCCACATCATTCACGACCTTGTCGATCAGTTGATCGAGATCGAGGATCGAATTGATTTTCTGCGCTGCCTTCTGCAGCTTCAGCAAATCCTCCACCTGTTCGAAAGGCAGTTGCCGGACGCCGCTTAAACCGGTGGTCTCTGCTCTCGGAATGGTAGCCATACTTCGTTTCCCCTTGACGTCAATAAGTGATAGCTAAAACAATAACTTACGCTTGCCAATAAGATGACCGCGGGGGACCTTTCGATTCACTTATTAAAGCCAAAAATGCCCTCCTTTGTGAACCTCCGTGTGCTCTGGGGTTAAAGCATTTTAACAGTTCAGGCTGTTCGGCTCGGTAACAGTGTAGCGCTCGCAGATAACGGCGGTGCGCTGCAATGGCCACCGAGAGATAGGCCAGGATATTGAGTTTTTGTAGATCACAGGTTTCAGCAACGGTCAGCAGTCGAGCCGTGGCTAACTCGCCGGTAGTGCTACGATTTCCGAAGCAGATTTTTCTCCATTGCACACCGGTGCGCAGGGCCCGTTCCGCGCTATTGTTGGTGGGCTCGACGCCTTCCTGTTCGAGAAAAGTAAAGAGGCGCTCGTTATGCTCCCACAGAGCGAGAGAAAGGTTCCCCACCTCGCGATGGGAACTGTTTAAGTGTTGCTCGGCGAGAGTGAAGATTCGTTTTTGAATGGGGATGGAACGGACCATTAGTTGCTGGCGATCGATCTGGCCGCCGCGAAACTTGTGCCAGAGGCGAAAGAGTCGGGCATGTGCCGCCAGTGCGTCCCGGCAGAATCGCTCTACCGCGCTGTTCTTGGTGAGATCCATAATGCCCAGTAAATTTCGCTTGAGATGCGCCCAACAAAACTGCGCTTTGCCGGAGTGATACTTTAAGTACGCGCTAAAACGGTCGCTGCACAGCACCCCGCGGAATGTGGCTCCTAGCAAACGGACTAAGACTTCGCTACCACGGCTGGCCACGGTATAGACCACAAACCGCCAGGCCACAAACGCCCACAGATAACGTTTATCGCCATTGGTACGCCAGCCGGTCTCGTCCACGTTCAGCACCGGTTCATCCTTTAATTGCTCTTCCAGTTCCTGACAGGGAAGGGCGACGGCCTGACTAGCTTCCTCCCAGCATTTCTGAGTACTTCCCAAACTCATCTCCACCCCCAATACTTGCTCGAGAAGCGCTTCCACCACGCGCCGGGGCATGCGACAAACCACCGTCAAATAGGCCACCAGTGCCGTCAGTTGGGGTCCGAAGTTCCCTTGCAGCTCCCGGGGCAACACCGCACGTGTGCTCGCGCCACACTTCTCACAGGCTACGCAATGCAACTGATATTCAGTGACATGTGCGCCCATGGCCGGCAACTCGGTCACCTGATGTCGTTGGGGAGTACTCACCGTTTGCGCGTGTTCGAGCTCCGTGGGTAGAGCCTCTCCGCAACCCTGGCACTGCTCGGGTAGGATGGGGCAAACTTGGTTGACTCTCTCGGCCGGAACCAAGGACCGATGCGCTCCCTGGTGGCCCGGCTGTCCGCCTGGCTTACGTCGGCTCTTCTTGCGTCGGGCCCGCAGACGCTGCTCACCAGCTAATCCATCGGAAGACGGTGGCTTGGAGGAATTGGTGGAGTTCTGTTTGCGCAGCGCTAATTGCCGCTCCAAATCGGCAATCTGTTTTTCTTTCTCACCAATCTGTTTTTCTTTCTCACCAATCTGTTTTTCTTTCTCACCAATCTGCTTTTCTTTCTCACCAATCTGCTTTTGCAGCTCGGCGATTCTTTCGTCTCGCTCTTTTACCTCTTCGCGTAAACGTTCCAACTCCCGTTGCTGCCGCTCAGGATTGGATTCCGGGTGGCGAGGCTTATGCGAGAATAGACCAGCGCTAGCACGGCCACCTATGCCTGCAATTCGTCGCCCAATTCTCGCACTCATCCACCATAGCTTTGCTAATCGGTCCTGATTTGTCAGCACTAAGCAAGTAGGTACCTGAACTGTTACAAGCTTTTGAGGGGGACAACCGGGGCACCCGAGCCAACATTCGAAGATGAGTCCGAGGCTGTTTAGGGTAAGATTTGAGCACCGCCGGAGGTCGATTTATGTCCCTTCGCAGAGCACTCTTCCTCGCGCTGGTTCTTCTCGCAGTTCCCGTGGCAAACGCTAAAGATAAAGACAAGAAGAAAGTTATTCTGCCCGACTACGTTCTGAAAGCTCGGACAGTTCTCATCGTGATCAATCCCGAAGCAGGCGTTTCGCCGCAAAATCCCAACGCGAATTGGGTTGCCCGGCAAGATGTCGAACGAGCCATCATGAACTGGGGACGCCTCACGCTGGCGATGGAACCGCTTACCGCTGATCTCGTCATCTCAGTCCGACGGGGCACCGGAAAAACGGTAAGCCCAACTATTACCACTCCCGACAGCCGCCCCGTGATCTTAGACCCATCGGATCAAGGCATACGCATAGGGGCGCAGCATGGGACGCCACCTCCGCTCACCAATCCCGGCACGGGCGGGCCTATCAACAATACACCTCATCCCAGCACGCAGATCGGACCCTCCGACGACATGTTCGAAGTCTATCGCGGCAGGGTCGACTATCCCCTGGACAATGCCGCAACCTGGCGCTATATCACCAAAGACTCGCTGAAGTCGCCGGACGTCCCCGCCGTGGCAGAGTTCCGCAAACTCATCGAGGAAGCCGAAAAGCAGCAACAGGCTCAGCAGAAGAAGCCCTGAGATTGAACCATATGGAGGATGGGCGTCCTCGCCCGTCCCGGAAGACTTGTGTAGGGCGGACACTCTTGTCCGCCAATTGTCCATCGCAAAAACTCCTAAGGGTGCCCCACCCAAGCTCCGCTGGGGTGGGCCTTTGGGAGCTAAGGGCTTTCTCTTTCTTGATCCGGGAAAATCCGCGCAAATCCGTGGCTGCCTTGAACGCGAAACCCGCGAAACTTTTGAAGACACCGGGAATCTAAGCGAGCCATGAGCACAATTCTAGTTACCGGCGGGTCGGGTTTCATTGGCAGTCATTGCATCCTGCAGCTTCTGGCCACGGGCCGTCATGTCCGCACAACGGTGCGGAATCTGAAGCGCGAGGGCGACGTACGCGCCATGCTGAAGGAAGGCGGCGCCAAGCCAGGCGATCGCTTGTCCTTTTTCGCCGCCGACCTCGAAAACGACGCAGGCTGGCCGCAAGCTGTCGCTGGCTGCGAGTACGTGCTGCACGTGGCATCACCGCTTCCCCCGAACGTCCCCAAGCACGAGGACGAACTGATCGTGCCCGCACGCGAAGGGACCCTCCGCGTACTGCGTGCGGCGCGCGACGCCGGCGTCAAGCGCGTGGTACTGACCTCTTCGTTTGCGGCGATCGGCTATGGGCACCCGCCGCGCAAAGCACCATTCAACGAAACCGACTGGACGGACCTTAATGGCGACGGGGTGTACGCCTATGTGAAATCGAAAACCTTGGCCGAGCGCGCGGCTTGGGATTTCATCGCCAACGAAGGCGGAAGTCTCGAGCTTTCGGTCGTCAATCCGGTGGGCGTGTTCGGACCGGTCCTGGGGCCCGACTATTCGACCTCGATCCTTCTGGTGCAACGCCTGATGGATGGCGCCATGCCCGGCGCACCACGGCTGTATTTCGGCGTCGTCGATGTGCGTGACGTCGCCGACCTGCATATCCGCGCCATGAGTCATCCCGCCGCCAAGGGCGAACGCTTCCTCGCCGTCGCAGGCGATTTCATGTCGATGCTCGACATCGCCAAGGTGCTGAAGAGCCGCATGGGCGCGTCTGCCAAAAGGGTTCCAACCCGGGAACTGCCCAACTGGCTGGTACGCATTGCCGCGCTGCGTGACCCGGCTGTAAAACTGATTCTGCCCGAACTTGGCAAGCCGAAAAATGCCACTAACGAGAAGGCCAGGCGCTTGCTGGCCTGGGAGCCCCGTTCGAACGAGGACTCGATCGTTGCCACCGCCGAAAGCCTGGTGCGCCTGGGCCTTCTAAAGGACAGCCAGAAAAAAGCAGCCTAATCCTGGACGAGACAAGATTAATGGAGGAAGGGTGTCCTTGCACTTCCCACCTAAGGCGCTGAGGATTTCTAGCGAGAGGGTATTGACACTAAGGTCTTGCGCAAAAATAACTACGCATTCTTTGGTCAAACTATCCCAATCCAGATAATGCCATAAATGGTTGCGGCGCCAGACATGGTATCGGACAACCCATTTGCAGGAAATTGAAAGGTTAGCTGTGGTATAGTTCATTCTTGTACCTTAACCATTAGGGGGTACTATACCACATGACCTTCGCCTCGGAAGTCCTTCGCTCCTTCTTGTTACGCAAACAGATCGCCACCTTGGAAGAACTCAAACAAGCGCTGGCAACCACATCCACCATGACCGTGTTTCGCAAACTGAAGAACCTAGGCTATCGCACCAGTTATTCCCACCGCGGCAAGTACTACACCCTGGCGGAGATCCCTCAGTTCGATGAACATGGACTTTGGTCCTGTCGCGCCGTCTGCTTTTCCCGGGAGGGAACGTTGTTGGCCACGGCACAACGTTTCGTGGAACAAGCCCCGGCAGGGCTCACGGCCAGCGAGTTGCAGGCCGGGTTGAATGTGGAAGTCAAACAGCCCTTGCTCCAGCTTTATCAGCACAAAAGGGTAGAGCGGCGGGGGGTGGAAGGTGTGTACGTCTACTTTTCCCGGGAGCCAGGGCGGCAGCGGGAGCAACGGTTGCGGCGGGAAGCCCGGCCCATGTCCCGAGAGATCGAGGAGCCCGCGGTGGGGGGCGAGCTGTCGCCGGAACTGAAAGCGGGAATCATTTTGTTCTACAGCTTGCTGGATGAGCGGCAGCGCCGCTTGTATGCCGGGTTGGAGGCGCACAAAGTAGGCCATGGAGGCGACCGCAAAATCGCCGAGTTTCTGGGACTGGATGTGCACACCGTGGCCCGGGGACGGCGGGAGTTGCTGGGAGGAGAGGTGGAACGGCAGCGAATTCGCCAAGCCGGGGGTGGGCGCAAGCGGGCGGAAAAAAAACGCCCGCAGTGATGAACGCGATTGCCCGTCTGCTGCGGCACGAAACCGGCGGCCATCCCATGCGGGATCTGAAATGGTCCCGCCGCGCCATCCGCAAAATCGCTCGCCAACTTCGGCGGCTGAAGATCCAGGTCAGCGCCAGTACCGTACGCCGCTTGCTGAAGCAGCTGGGATTCAGTTTGCGGGTGAATCACAAGCGGCTGGAATCGGGCAACAAGAACCCGCCGCCGCGCCGGGTGCGCAACCGACAGTTTACCTATATCCATGGCCAGCGCCAACGATTCACGGCGAAGGCCAACCCCATCATCAGCGTGGATGCCAAGAAGAAGGAGTGGATCGGCAAATCCAAGAACCCTGGAGCCTGCTGGGAACAGCAACCCCAACTCGTCAACGACCATGACTTCCCCAGCGATGCCAAGGGTCGCGCGATTCCCTATGGCATTTACGATCCCGGCTTAAACCGGGGCTTTATGGTGGTGGGGACCAGTCACGAAACGCCGGCCTTTGCGGTCGACGCCATTGCTCTATGGTGGAAGAGTTGCGGACAGAAGCGATACCCAGAAGCCAAGGAACTGTTAATCTTGGCGGACGCGGGCGGGGGCAACAGTGCGCGGGCCCGCGGCTGGAAATACCACTTACAACAGCAACTCGTGAACCCCTACCGACTGAAGGTCACGGTCTGTCACTATCCTCCTGGGGCCTCGAAATGGAATCCCATCGAACATCGCCTGTTTTCCCAGATCAGCAACAATTGGGCGGGTCGCCCTCTGGAGAGCTATGAGACCGTCCTCAAGTACATTCGCACCACCACCACTTCGACCGGACTTGTGCTGAGTGCCCGTATGCTGCCCAAGAAATACGAAAAAGGCGAAGTGATCTCCGATCAGCAAATGCAGCAACTTATGCTTACCAAGCACACCACATTACCCGCGTGGAATTACACCTTGACTCCATCAACTATGTGAAATTATTTTTGCGCAATCCCTAAATTTCCCGTTGTCATTTTGCCATTCAATTCTCCCTCGTCGTTTCGACATTCAATTTCCCCCTGTTATTTCGACATTCAATTTCCATTGTCATTTCGAGCGCAGTAGCATCATCCGCAAATGCGGATGATCTTGCGGCGTCGAGAAACCTGCTTTCCACTCGCACCCCCAAACAGCGAGTTCCTCGAGATTAGTCGGATTGGCAGAAACGTCGCGGTTTGTCACCATATTCTGCAGTTCTCGTGAAATTCCCATAGTGAGTGAAGGATCCAGGTGAACCTGCGATGACTTATGGAGGACGGGCGTCCTCGGCCGTCTAGGCGGAGCAAAGCTCCGCAGGTGCAGGGTAGGGCGTTGAGACTTTCAAGGGCTGCCTCATCTGTTCCCGCCGTTAGCCAACCCATGCGGGTGCCGGGTGCGACATTCCCAAATTGGAACTGGATCCGCCCCCGGCCGCTTTTCCCCTGGCCTCATGCTTCAACCTACGATAATATAATAACGTATATATTATCTATAAGATAACACTCGATCTTTGACAACCTGACGGCACGCGGATCTTCCAGGCGCCCGGCCCGACCAGATTTCCACGCCCGGTCCCAAACGGAACGCGGGGAGTCGTATAGCACCATAACCTCCATGTTTCCAATAGTTTGCCTGTAACTGCCTTTAAGAACCATAGATCCTAGGAGGCAAGAAAATTTCCTACCCTTTGTTTTCTAGATTTTGCGGAGAATGAGAGTTTTTTTCGACTAGTAAAAACTGTCAACCTTCTTTAAGTTTTCCCGAATCGGGAAAATCAGACTTACCGGCTTGCGACCGGCGCCGCTTGATCTCTTCCATGCGCTCGCGAATTCGTTTTTCGACGCCTTCGTTGGTGGGATGGTAGTAAGTACGATCGCGTAGATTGTCGGGCAGGCATTGCATGTCGGCGATTTTGCCTTCGACGTTGTGGGCGTACTGATAGCCCTGACCGTATCCGAGGCCCTTCATCAATCCGGTGGGCGCATTGCGCAGGTGCAGCGGGACGGATTCGGCCGCAGTCGCCTCCACGTCCTGCTGCACTTCGCCATAAGCGTTGTACAGCGCGTTCGACTTGGGCGCCAGCGCAAGATAGACGACAGCCTGCGCCAGCGCGAGATTGCCTTCAGGCATGCCAATGAAATCCACCGCGTCGCGGGCGGCCATGCAAAGCGCCAGCGCATTCGGATCGGCGAGCCCGATGTCTTCGACGGACATGCGCACCACGCGGCGAGCAATGTACAACGGATCTTCTCCAGCTTCGAGCATGCGGCCCAGCCAGTAAAGCGAAGCATCGGGATCGCTGTTGCGCACCGATTTATGTAGCGCGGAGATGAGATTGTAGTGCTCTTCGCCACCTTTATCGTAGAGCAAAACGCGTTTTTGCAACGCGTCGGTGACAATGGCATCGGTAATCTCTGCGCCAACTTCGCTGGTGGCGCGGGCTAAAGTGGCGGCGACTTCGAGAACGTTGTAGGCGCTGCGTGCATCGCCACTCGAATAAGACGCGATCTTTGCCAAGATCGCATCGGAGGCGCGGAGCTTCATCGCTCCCAGCCCGCGTTCTGCATCGGTTAGGGCTCGTTTGAGCAGCAGCACGACTTGCTTCTCGGTCAGCGGCTTGAGCACATAGACGCGGCTGCGCGACAAGAGCGCCGAGATGATCTCGAAAGAAGGATTCTCGGTAGTCGCGCCGATCAGACGAATGTTGCCTTTCTCGACGTGAGGCAGGAAAGCATCCTGTTGCGCCTTGTTGAAGCGGTGAATCTCGTCGATGAAGACGATGGTGCGCGTGCCATACTGTCGCGCCCGCTCAGCATCGGCCATGACCTGCTTGATCTCCTTGATACCGGTCAGCACGGCGGAGAACTCGATGAACTCGGCCTTGGTCATGCGCGCAATGATCTTGGCCAGCGTAGTCTTGCCCGTCCCTGGAGGTCCCCAGAAGATGAGCGAGCCAATATCGTCGCGCTCCAACTGGGTGCGCAACGGCTTCCCGGGCGCAACCAGATGCTCCTGGCCAATAAACTCATCCAGCGTCCGCGGACGCATACGATCAGCCAGAGGTCGGGTGCGATCGCTGGAGTTGTCGCCGCTCGGAATGGTTTGGAACAAGCTCATGTTTGCATTTCCGATGTACCCCAGCTCGGTCTCGTTTCCTTCGTGAACCTTCGTGTCCTCTGTGGTTAAAGTCTTAAGGCATCAACCACAAAGGACACGAAGGCTCACGAAGGAAATCGGCCATCGCAAATCATTTTCCTTTGTCGGGCTGCTTCATATAACACGATACTCGCGGCTACGCCTGCGTTCAGAGATTCGACGGTTGGCGAGTGCGGGATCGCGACGATCTCGGTCATCTCTGCCAGCAGATCACGCGCCAGGCCTGCGCCTTCGCTTCCGATGAAGATGGCCAGCGGTCCGGTCAATGTGGCTTGGTCGAGAAGCTTGCTTTTGTGCGATGAGGTTGCGATCAACCGCAGGCCGAGTTCGCGCATCTGGTCGAGAATTCCTGGGAGTTTCGCCTGCACAATGGGAAGCCGGAAGACCGATCCCGCCGAGGCGCGCACCACTTTGGAGTTGAAAGGGCTGACGGTGCCTTCCCCGAGCAGCACGCCGCCAGCGCCAAATGCCTCCGCCGAGCGCAGGATCGTGCCCAGATTCCCAGGGTCTTGCACTCCAACAATCGCCAGCAACGGTCCGGTCTGCGACTTGGCTAGCACATCTTCCACCTTGAAAGGTCTGCCGCGCACCAGGGCGGCGACGCCTTGCGGGCTCTCGCTGGGGACGACACCGGCAAATAGCTTGTCTGGGAGCAGCAAAGTTTCGACCTGGGCAGCGAGTTGCGGCAGTAGGCGCTTCGCCCGGTTCTCGGCGGAAGCCCGGAAGAATACGGCTTTGAACTTCAGCCCGCTGCGAATGGCTTCTTCTAAAATGCGCATGCCTTCGATTGCGCAATAGCCGTCGGGCGTGAGTTCGCCGTGCGCGAATGCTCCCCGCAGCTCTTTGACGAGGGCGTTGTGGCGTCCTTCGACGCGTCGCAGCCGGCCGACGACAGCCGGGTCGGATATTGTCGTCTTTTTCACGGTGGCTCTTTCGAAATCATACGCGTTTATCTCTCCTTGCAGTCCGGGCTCGTGGTATGTTAGCTTTCGCGGATTCAGAACATTGTTGGGAAGGAAGCGTGTGCGCGCGGAAATTCTCAAGATCAACAGCGAGAAGCCGGAGGCGTCGCTCATCCGGTATGCGGCCGACCAGATTCGGGCAGGCGAAGTACTGGGCATGCCTACTGACACGTTTTACGGATTGGCTGCCGACCCCTTTAATCTCCGCGCTGTGGATCGCGTGTACGAGATCAAGTCGCGCTCGCGGCACAAACCGCTATCGCTCTTGATCGAAAGCGAAGATCAGGCTGAAGAGTTGGCCCGCCCGCTGCCCGATGAGTTCTACAAGCTGGCGCGCCGTTTCTGGCCGGGGCCGCTGACCATCATTGTCAAAGCCGCGTCTCGTCTTCCCTTGAAGGTGACGGCCAATACCGGCAACGTGGCACTGCGTATCCCCAGCGCCAAAATTCCCCTGGCGGTCGTGCAGGCTGCGGGGATTCCGATTACCGCGACCTCGGCGAATCTGAGTGGGGAATCCGAGTGCACGACGGCCGAGGCGGTGCGCGATCAACTGCAGCAGCGCATCTCCATCATCGTGGACGGGGGCACGTCGCCCCGCGAAACGGCTTCGACTATTGTCGACCTCACCGATGAGGAAGCCCGCTGGCGCATTATGCGGGAAGGCGCGATTTCTGCCCAGGATATCTCCGAGTTCTTCGCACAAGGATGATCGAAACGGCTGCGAACCGGCCTTTGCTACGCCACTGGATGCTGTGGCTCGTGCTACTCGCTTCTGCGGCTCTCATCATATGGCTGGTTTCCATCTGCTTTGGCATCGTGGCAGGGGCTTCGCGACAGGAAATTCATTCGGCGGACGCCATCGCGGTATTCGGCGCCGCAGAGTACGCCGGCCGTCCATCTCCCGTGTATCGAGCGCGTCTCGATCATGCCTTTGACCTGTTTCAACGAGGGGTTGCTCCGGTGGTCATTACAACCGGCGGAGCCGCAGCGGACCCCAGCTTCAGCGAAGGTGGGGTGGGCCACGATTATCTGATGCATCGCGGAATTCCGGACTCCAACCTGATTGCCGAAACCCAGGGGTCCGATACGGCTCAATCCGCACAACGGATTGGAGTGATCATGCGCACCAATCACATGCACAGTTGCGTGGCGGTCAGCGATGCGTATCATGTTTTCCGCATCCGCAAACTGCTGGAGCACGAGGGCATCGAAGTGTATGTTTCACCGCGTCCCGACTCGCGTCCGCGGTCGCTGTGGCAGCGCGCGGAGGCGGTGCTGCGCGAAGCAGTTAGCTATATGGCGTGGCGCCTGCGATTGGCGGGGTAGGAACAATTCGTTCGGGCTGTTCATCAATCACCTGCAATTGTTTGCACATGGACGCTGCTGGCGGAGCGGCGCATAATGTTGCGATTTATCTCTCCCGGCCGTGGGGGCCGAATTTTCTTCTTGTGTGCGCCAGGTGCTGTCATGCGACCAAGCGTTCTGTGGGGAGCGGGCATCCTCTTTCTGGCATTGGCGTGCGTGCGGTTGGCATTGCCGCCGGACGCGGCGGCGGCCAGCAGCGGGAAGATCATTTATTCCTTCGCCGGGGGCGCGGACGGCGCATATCCAGATCCAGAGCCTGACCTGATTATGGACGCTGCCGGAAATTTCTACGGAACAACCAACGAAGGCGGCATAGTTGGGGTCGGCACGGTGCTTGAATTGACGCGCACCAAGGGTGGCCGGAAGCATCAAGTGCTTTACAGCTTTGCTGGCAGCCCCAATGACGGGGCCTACCCCAAGGCGGGTCTGGTGTTTGATATTGCCGGTAACCTCTACGGGACTACTGCACATGGGGGCGGTGGCTCCAGTGGAACGGTTTTCAAACTCTCCCCCAATGCCCACGAAGGCTGGGCCGAAAGCCTTCTGCATAGCTTCACGGGCAGCAGCGATGGTGCGAATCCGAATACGGACCTCGTCTTCGACAGCGAAGGCAACCTGTACGGCACAACGTATGCCGGTGGCGGAGTTGCCTCGTGCAACTTTGGTTGTGGCACTGTATTCAAGGTAACGCCCAACGCGGGTGGGACGTGGAAAGAGAGCACAATTTACGCGTTCGCGGGCTCTCCCCGTGTGACGTTCCCGCCGCAACCTTCGCGTGGGATATTGGCTATCCCGACCGGCTATGCTTATGAGACCGAACCCAACAAGCCCATCATTACTGGTAAGACCAAAGGGCCGGACGTGATCACGCTCGATCCTGCCACGCTGGGGACACTTGGCTGTCGGCGCGTTTCAGATTCCGGCTTGGCGCGGCGCGAGAAATAGAGCCGGAGCTTTGGACGATTCACGCCAAAAAACTGGGTAGCCAGCCAGACTGCCCCTTAGTACTACTCACGAACCGGGGCGCGGCGAAACATGCACCTGCATTCTGTCTGTCGAGAGACAGAACTGGTCAGAAGGCCGTGTGATGTTTTGCTGGCATCAGCGAATGCAGGTCCTTCGAACTCATGACTAGCCGCTAACCCGAAGTAGTCATTTCGCCCAGGATGACAAAACTACGGGAAGACGATCACCAACCCATCTTCTTTCTCAACTCCGTGATGTGTGCTGTGTGATGCTTGCCGTGCCAGGCATAGAGGGCCAGATTCCTCTCAAGAGATACGGTCCCCAGTTCCGGATGGCGGAAGGTTCGCTTCCAGTCGGCGGGCTTCAAGGTACGCAACAGGCGAACCCAGCGGTCGTGCAATGGTGCGAGGAGCGCCAGCGAAACTTCTAGCGGTGTTGCGTGGACATCCGCTGTACCGGCCCAGCGGTCCTCCATGTACGGCTTGATCGTGGGCTCGTCTTCGGTGAGCGCCAGCTTGAACCGCACGTACGCGTTCATGTGGCTCTCGGGCACATGGTGTACAACCTGCCGGACGGTCCAGCCGCCGTCGCGATAGGGGGTTTCAATCTGCTCCGGGGAAAGATTGTTAATCGCAGCGCGCAATGCCGCGGGGGCGTGTTCGATGTCGTCAATGAACTTGTTTCGCTCCGCTTCGCTGGGTGGGCCGTCAAACTTGAATTTGCCAATGGGATATCGCGGATCGTTCACCTTCGCCTCCGAATCGATTACAGAAGTCAGATGACGGAGGCGTGAAACAAGTCGCAGAATCTTACTTCACCAGTGCCAG
This sequence comes from uncultured Acidobacteriota bacterium, assembly GCA_963796095.1. GTDB lineage: Bacteria > Acidobacteriota > Terriglobia > Terriglobales > Acidobacteriaceae > JABDBE01. The sequence continues at coordinate 7,245 of CAWCKL010000037.1, read as the reverse complement.
GATTCGCACCGGCCCGCTGGAGCCGCTCTCGAGCTTGGTTGGGGCGACCACGACCATAGCGCTGACGGCTGGAACACGATCAAGGTTAGCGACATTTTCCAGTTGGTAGACGCTGTGCGAGAGAGTGTACTGACGCACGGTGAAGTCTTTCGACGGACCGTTGTCGATGTTCGGCGTGTCAATGCCGAGGCCCAACACGCTGCGTGCCTCGACTAAGAACTTCGCGGCGTCCGGGGAATATCCCGGGAAATGCGCGGTCTCACCGACCCCGTGGCGATAGCCGTTCGCCGACTGCCAACGTGAATCCCAGCCGGTGCGCGCGATCACTACCGAGCCTAAGGGAATCTGATTGTGGGCCTGCTCCCATGTGGCAATGTCTTCGACCGAAATTTGGTAGTCGGGATGGTTTTCGACATCTGCGCTGACATCCAGCACGACCAGTGGCGCGATCAGGCGCTCCGCGGGGATTTGATCCACGGTCCAGAGCCCACGCGCAAAATGTGCGGGAGCATCGATGCGCGTCTCGAATGGCTCGGCGGAAGACGTGTTGCGGAGGAAATATTCTTTGTTGACTCTCGCGGCGGTCTTAACTTGATCGCCGGCTTTGGGATCGATTGAATGCGTCAAATCTACGACAGCGTGAAATCCGGTGGGTGTTGGCGAAGTGGGATGGCGCTGTCCAAAAAGGAATAGCGCGAGCGCCAGCACGTACCCAACGATGAGTGTCCGACTCTTCATTGCCTGAAAGCTGATCTAAATAAATTCCATGCGAGCACCCATTTGAGAGGTGCTTCGTTAGATTTTCCACGGCAAGGGAGGAAGCTTCAAGGAACTGCGGGACATGCACCAGTGGGAGGAGTTTCCAGGCCACGGAAACTGGCAGAGATCGCCTCAGTTGCTGACAAATGATCCAGGGCGTCCAAGCCGCTCGAAATTCGAGGACTTGCCTGCCTGACACTGACTGACCTAGATACTGGCGGGATTGAAAGGGGTAAGACCGCCGAAGCGTTCAAAGTCCGTAACATTCAATGTCAGTATATGGTTCACTCGATGCACGACCATGGCGGCGCCAATCTCGCATCGTACACTTGAACACCCAGAACCCCGAGCCGTGCCACAATCCTGCGCCACTCGCGATAGACAGCCTCACTGTCCGGCAACAACGTCATGCCAGCTTCGATTGCCTGCACTTCTCGCTCGGCGTCGGCAGCCGTCAAGCCAACACCGTTACGAGGCAGCGGTCGCGTCACAGCATTCCAAAGCTCGGCTACATTCTGGTGCGTGTAATAAAGAATTGTGCCTTGATCGGCGAGTCGAGCGAGCGCTGAATCTACGAGTTGGTGTTGTGGGTCGGACCGCCGCGTCATGCGCAGGAGGATGGTGGTATCGACCAGGCACGACGGAATGGCCATCTAATCGCGATCCTGATAAAGCCACTCGCGCGATATGTGCTCGGGCAGGGGCGGAATCTTTTCCGAGAACTGGGCAAGTGACTCGATTCAAGCGCGAATCTCTTAAGGTGTTCAGGGCTGCCGGCTCGGTGAAGGACTGGCTAGCGGTTGAGCCAAAATCTCTTGGACGTACGCTTCAAGCGGGAGGCCTCGTGCCTTGGCCGCTGCCGCAAGTTCATCAGGAATGTTGACAGTGACAACCAGGTGGGCACTTTAGCACGAATTGCGCTGGAAAACTGAGGTCAGCGCCACTGCCTTCAGATCAGCAAAAACGCGGTTCCTGCGGCGATCAGCGTGCCGAGTAAGTTTACGGCATCATTGTTCAAGAGTGCCCGCCGTTCCAGCAGGGCGCCCAAGTAGCTGTCCGCGACCATGCCGGCGATCGCGGAGGCGATTGAAATGCCCAGCCACTTGGTGGGAACAAGCCCCGCTAAGACGCACACCCAACTCACCGCGGTCGCGGCCACGATGCCGGCCAGGGTTCCTGCCCAGCTCACGCCTCCGTTCGTGCCCGCGGGCACTTCCTGCCAAGTCGTGATCAGGCGCGCTTTTTCGTTTCGAGCCTGGCCCAGTTCGCTCGACACGGTATCCGCCGCCGCTTCCGAGAGCGCAGCTGAAACCGCGAGCAACCAAACCGTTTTCTCCGCCGTGAACGCCGATAGTCCGGCGCAGATCGCAGCCACCGCGAGGTTCGCGAGCACCTGCAAGGCGGTTCTGCCATCAAGCTTTTCGGCGGTTCCCAGTTTCTCTTTTCGGCGATAACCGAAACGGGTGGAAAGCCAGGTCAGGGCGAACACCGAAACCAGCGCCACAAATGCACCGGGCCCCGCTCCCGCATACAGCAGAAAGCAGACCGCGGCTCCGGCGATGGCGCCGGAAAAACTTACGCCTCGCACCCAGCGACCCAGGGCAGAGAAAATCACAGTGACGACGCCGGCAGTCCAAAGCGGACGTGCCACGACTAGATCCGCTAAAGTCGCGACGGTTCGGGTGAGGAGAGGCACTCGTGAGATTCTCGCCGATTCGCGTGCTGGCTGGCAGGTGCCACGCCCGATACTACTATCTATGGGGTTGCGCGCTGCGCTGCCCCAGTGTATCGTGCTTTCACTCTGGGTTACCGAGCGAGCTTATGTGCATCAAATCTTTGGTTGTAGTTTAAACTCACGATCGCAAGGTTGTGGGGGAGGCGCGGGCTCGGCGCGCGATCTTGAACGACAGGGTGAACTATGGCAGCCTCGGTCTGGTCCGGTTATCTTACCTTCGGTTTGATTTCAATGCCGGTGAAGCTGTTCTCCGGCGCACGCAGTTCGGGCATCTCCTTCAACATGCTGCATCGCGACGACCTGTCCCGCCTAAAGCAGCAATATGTTTGTCTGGCCGACGGCAAAGTGGTAGAACGCAGCGAAATCGTGAAGGGCTACGAGTATCGCAAGGACGAGTATGTGGTCATCGAACCCGAGGAAATAAAGAAGATTGAGCCGAAGACCGCTAAAACGATGGAGATTCTGGAATTCGTCAAAGCCAGCGAGGTCGATCCGGTTTTCTTCGAATCGTCCTACTACATGGTTCCCGATGAAGCCGGCCGGCGACCCTACGCCCTGCTCACGAAGGCGATGGAGGAGAGTGAATATGTTGCCCTCGCGAAGCTCACCATGCATAACCGCGAATACACAGTTTTTCTGCGTCCGCACGAAGGCGGAATGATGTTGCATACTATGTACTACGAGGAAGAAGTACGCAAGGTCGAGGGTTTCGGCGCTCCTGACGTGGAACTCAAGGATGCGGAAGTCAAAGTTGCCCATCAATTGATCGAAGCGCTTGCAACCGATTGGCAGCCCGAGAAATACCACGACACCTTCCAGGACAATCTCAAGAACCTGATCCAGACCAAGCTCGAAGGCGGGAAGATTGCGGAAGTAGAGAAACCGAAGAAGCTGGCGCCCGTGATCGACCTCATGTCAGCGCTCAAGCAGAGCTTGGCTGAGATGGAGGGAAAGAAAAAGCCAGCTGCGCCCGCCACCCACGAGGCCGGTGGTAAGAGATCTCGCGGACGGGCGTGAACCGGCAATTGGCACTTAGCATTTGGCCTGCTGCTGCCTGAGAGCGAGCGTCTTGCTTGCCATCTTTACTAGTCCTCAACGCCTTCAGCCACACGATCCGCAAGCAACCTTGTCGTGCACAGTTGGCACTAACCTTGAAGGGCCAAGTGCTAAGTGCTGCTTCTCTGGCGCGGATCGCGGTCAGCCATTAGAATAGATAACTCTTCCAGAATTCTATGCAGAAATGGATATTGGGGCTGGAGTATCGATGACTGTAGCGCGCGCAGCGGGTGTTCTGCTACTCATGTTGATTTGTCTTAGTTGTGGGGAAACTTACCGTCCCGTCGCCACTCCTATTGTTCCAAGTCTTCCCAATCCGGGGTTCTCTCACTTTGCGCTGGTGATCAGCGGCAACGGTACCGATCACCCTGGAGCCAGTACTTCGATCAATGTCTCGGGCGACACTGCGGAGTCTCAATCCACCCTCGGCCTCATGCCAGTGCAGGCGGCAGTTGTGCTGAGTGGCACGCGAGTCTACGTTGCAAATAGCCATGACGACACCGTTTCCTCGTTTTCTCCCACCAGTCCTACGCCGGTGACGACGATAAGTTTGCCCGCAGGTTCGGCTCCCAGCTTCGTGGCTACTGCAGAGAACGCTTCGGTTTACGTCGCGAACTCCGGGAACAATACGGTTTCCGCGATTGTCATGTCCAATAATGTTCTGGAGCAGCCGGTCTACGGAATTCCCGTCGGCATCGACCCGGTGTCGCTGGCGGAGACTCCCAACCTGCAGAAGCTTTACGTAGCCAACCGGGGCAACGGCGCTGGCGGCGGATCCGTGACCAGCATTAACCCGGTCGACCGAAGCGTGAACCCGCCAATCGCGAACGCAACCTGGGTTTCCCCGGTGTCGGTGGCGGCACGATCGGATGGGAATCGAGCATACGTACTCGACCAGGGGAGCGGGCTGGTTTGGCCGATTGATACTGCTTCTGACAGCGTGCTTTTGCCAACGCAGTGCGGACACAATCCGTGTAGCGTTTCGGTTGGCGTGGGGGCGAATTTTATGCTTTACGATTCGACGCGAAATCGCCTCTATGTGTCAAACCCGGCGAACAATACGGTGACTTATCTGGACGCATCGACGGATGCGCTCACGGCCACGGTTCTCGCTATAGCGAATCCGATCTCGGTCGCTGTTCTGCCTGACGGCACCCGAGCCTACGTTTCAAGCGAGGCGGTCAGCACTTCGGGCACCGTTACGTATGTGACGTCTCGAATCACAGTGATCAACGCTTCGAGCGGAAGCGTCACAACCACAATTCCTTTGACCACGGTTGCGCAGGTGTGCGCTTCAAACCCGTCCGAGCTGTCCATGGCTGCGGCTGCGGACAGTTCGAGAGTTTATGTGGGAAACTGCGACGCGGGGAATGTGGCGATTATTCAGACGTTGAGCGACACGATGCTATTGCAGATGCCGGCCCCGCAGAGCGCAACGTTTTCAAGCGGGACTCCGCTACCGCAGAATCCGGTATTCGTTGTGGCTGGGCCATAGCCGAAACTGGTTTCGCTATTCAGTACCAGCCTTTTCAACAATCAACATTCGATTTTCAATGCTACTGGCCTACGGCTGCGGCGCGTTCGGGCTGTCGAGAGGCGTTATGTCGTAAGGCGATATTCAGGAATACGTTGCCGATACGGTCTCGAAACAAATAACCAGCGCCTCGGTGTCTTCACTGCTTTTCGGGCCATGCTCGCAGGTGTGCAGTACCGGGGGATGCACGCGAAAATGGAATCCCTGGTCGTTAAGCGATGTGACGGCGTTGCCAATCACCTGGTTTGCTAACTCGCACACGGTTTCCCGTACCAGTTCGTCGGACTCCGGCAATTCGGCTCCGGCAAACCGGCTGGCCACCCGCACTGCGGTGTCCGGGTCGAGATCGATGACGATGCGCCCCTCGATGTCGCCGGTCACCCAAATCAGCGCAGCGACGCCTTTGCGGCGGTAAGCCTCTTGCTCCATGCTGAGGTTTCCGACGGACGTGGGACACTGCAGTCCCTGCGCCAACACGGCGTCCGCCGCATTGATGAAAGGCTGGATCAACTCCATTTTCATTTCAGGCCCCCGCGCCCGCGGCTTGAGCCGCAGTGCCATCCTCACCCATGACGTACTTGATCACTTCGTACAGGACTTCCGGTTTCACCGGTTTTTGCACGAAATGACGGGCGCCGCGTTGCAGGGCTGCCACAATGTTTTCCTGATATCCCACGGAGGACACCATGACAATGCGCGCTTCGGGATTTTGCTGCACGATCTTTTCGGCAGCTTCGATCCCCTCCATCTGGGGCATGGTGATGTCCATCAGCACGATGTCCGGCTTGAGGCGCACATATTCGGTTATGGCGGTTACACCGTCTCCGGCTTCGCCTGCTACCTGGCCCCCGAATGTTTCGATCATTCGGGCCAGGTTCTTGCGCGCGAAGACGGAATCGTCCACTACCAGGTAGCGGACTGGCTGACCGTCCTTACTGCGTTTGACTGGCACAAACTGCTCCATATACAACCTCCCGCCGCTTCAAGTTCCGGCATCCTGTTCTCGCCTGCCGGACAAAATCAGTTCTTGCCGACTCCAGCGGCTCTGCCGCCGGCTTCGGGCTCTGTCTTACTCCCGGTTTTCCGGTCCTGCATGCACTGAGCCTGCAAAGTGTTGGCCAGCGCCTCGAGCCCGACAATTCGGACCGCATACCCGCGCTCGATGGCCGCCTTCGGCATCCCATAAACCACACAGGACTCCTCGCTCTGGGCGATGGTCATTCCTCCGGCTGCTTTTACCATGCCAAGCCCCTGCGCCCCGTCTTCGCCCATTCCCGTCATGAGTACGCCGATGCTCTTTTCTCCGAATTCTTCCGCCACACTCTTGAACAGCACGTCCACTGAAGGACGATGCCCGTTGACCCGTGGTTCATCGCTGAGTACGGCGACATCGCCGAGTGTCAGTCGCTTTACCTTGAGGTGCCGGTTCCCGGGGCAAATCAGGGCGCGTCCCGCCAGCAGCAGGTCTCCCGACTGTGCCTCTTTCACGGTGATGGCGCAGATTTCTTCCAATCGCCGGGAAAACATTTCGGTAAATCCTTCGGGCATGTGCTGCACGATCAGAATGGTCCCGGGAAAATTCTTGGGTAGCTGCGGCAATATATATTGCAGCGCTTGTGGTCCGCCGGTAGAAACCCCAATCGCAACGATTCGAGTGGCTCGTGTCTTAGTTTGGGGTGCGGTCTTCCCAGAAGATTCGGAAATTCGGGCAGCGGGGCCACTGTGACTCGCCGGCTATGGGCGGCGGCCTTGATTTTAGCAATGAGTTCCCGCGCGATTTCCGGCATGTTGGCGGAGACATCGCTGGGCTTGGCGACGAAATCAAACGCTCCCATGGACAACGCCTGCAGCGTCACCGACGCTCCCTGGGTGCTGTGCGAACTTACAACGATGACCGGCAGCGGATGGCGCAGCATGATCTCCTTCAGCATATCCAGGCCGCCCATGCCCGGCATGTCGAGGTCAAGAGTGACAACCTGCGGCTTCATTTCTTCGATCTTTTTCAGACCGAAGTTCCCGTCCATGGCAGTGCCTACGACCTGAATCGAGCTATCGGTTTGAAGGATTTGTGGAATCAGCTTGCGCATGAGCGCTGAATCATCCACCACCAACACACGCACTGGAGGCGTCATGTCTGTCCTCCTGCTGCACTTTGTGCCAT
>CAWCKL010000036.1:0-47724 GCA_963796095.1 uncultured Acidobacteriota bacterium | reverse complement strand
GATTTCAGGCTGTAGTCGCTGTTTCGGGATCAGGGTCGTTTGGGCGGTGGCCCCAAATGCGGTCAGCATCGTGGATCCTGTTAGTCGCCATAGGCATGCTGTGTTGCGCAGTTGGGCCAGCTTGCGCACAGGAATCCTCAGCACAAGGAACATCAGAGACTGCCAAGCAAGCCCAGAATCCTATTGCTAACGTAATCTCGGTGCCGCTAGAAAATGACTTCTACCCTCACACCGGGGCCGATAAAGAAGACAGTTACGTCTTCGAAATGAAACCTGTCGTTCCCTTTAAGTTGTCGAATGACTGGAATCTAATTACACGGACTGTCATTCCCGTAATCCAAGTGCCCGATCTTACACCGACCATTCACGGAACGAGTGGGTTAGGAGACATACAAACTTCGTTGTTCTTTTCACCTACAAGAGTAGGCAAGGTCATTTGGGGTGCGGGGCCAGTCATTTCCTTTCCTACCGCAACAGAAGACATTCTTGGAACAAAGAAACTCAGCATCGGACCTACTGCCGTTGCGCTGACTATCCGAGGCCATTGGTTATTTGGAGCACTGGTGCAAAACCTATTTTCGGTGGCCGGCCCAAAGAGCGACCAGATGTAAATCAGATGCTGTTGCAGCCGTTCGTGAATTACAACATGCGGCATGGATGGTATTTAGTATCGTCGCCCGTAATTACCTCCAATTGGGAAGCGAATTCCAATAATAGATGGGCGGTGCCAGTGGGCGGCGGAGTAGGAAGGATAGTTCACGTCGGAAAGCTTCCTGTGAACACCTATGCGCAGGTTTTTCGAAACGCGGAGCGTCCGAACGGCACGACAAGCTGGTCCGCAAGATTCCAAATGCAGTTTCTATTCCCAAAGAAGTGAACGAAAACAGATTTTTGAGGCAACTATGTACGGCAATGGATTTTGTCAGAAAAGCCGAGGATCCGCGAGCTCGTATGAGGTGGGGCTCGGCTAGTAATTCAAATTCAAAACAGGAGATGACTATGGATCGCATGCTGGTGGTAGTTTTTGACAACGAAAGTAAAGCCTACGAAGGAAAGAAAGCGCTTTTGCAACTGGACAGCGAAGGCAGCATCAGCGTTTACGCCTACGCCGTGCTTGCCAAGCAGGCCGATGGAACCGCAACCGTAAAGCAAGGGGATGACTCGGGGCCAGTCGGAACTCTGCTGGGCACATCTTTCGGAAGTCTCATCGGTCTGTTGGGCGGACCGGTAGGTTTGGCGATAGGCGCCGCCGCAGGCTTTGCAGTCGGCGGGGCCGCCGACCTCAACAACGCAGGCATCGGCGAGGACTTCATCGACGACGTCACCAAGACGTTGCTCCCTAACCGAGTCGCCTTGGTGGCCGAAATTGACGAAGACTGGACCGCGCCCCTGGACACCCGCATGGAGGCAATCGGCGGATCTGTCTTTCGGCGCGCTCTGTCGGAGGTAAAGCAGACCATCCACGAAGAGAACGTCGCCGCCATGAAGGCCGATCTCGCTCAAATGAAGGCCGAGCATGCCAAAGCTCACGCCGACCGGAAAGCAAAGCTTCAGGAGAAGATCAATCAGCTTGACTCCAAGATACAAGCGCAGCTGCAAAAGGCAAAAGACAGACGTGAAGCCCTGGAGCGCGAGGCACAGGCAAAGGTCCAGGTGCTCAAGGCAAAGGCCAACGCCGCGAAGGCCTAGGCGTCGTAACGCGAGACACTCGGCCGGGCTTATTGAAGGACTCGAGGAAAAGGGCGGTTGAGAAATACCTCCCTCTTGAAAACGAATGTGCAACCTAAGGAGGATCGAATGTCAACACAGAGCTTAACTGAAGAAGTGAAGAAGCGGTCCGCATGGAGCATTTTCATGGGCATCGTGACCGCAGCCCTGGGGTGCTTCCTGATTGTTTACCCCCTGGCAACCGCGGCGATCACGACCGTTTTGCTGGGTTGGGCGTTAATTTTCGTCGGTCTCGCCCAGTTTGTCTTCGCGCTTTATTCGCAGACGATTGGAAACTTTTTCTTGAAAGTTCTCTTGAGCGTAGTCTACGGAATCTGCGGTATCGCGTTGGCGTTCTTTCCCATTGCCGGCGTGGCAGCCCTGACAGGAGTTCTTGGAACGCTTCTGCTGATCCAAGCGGGACTGCTCACCGCGACGGCATTCCAACTGAGACCAGTGGATGGCTGGGGATGGTTTCTCTTTGATGCCGCCACCAACCTATTGTTGGGCATACTGATTCTCGCAAGATGGCCCAACAGTTCTGTCTGGGCGATTGGTACGCTTGTTGGCGTATCTGTTGTCATGAGCGGAATCTCCAGAATCATGATCGCCACGAAGATACGGAGCGGCGCCGCCAATGTTGAGCGCTTCGTTCGAGCCGCATAGACCCATGGACGACGACCGAATTGGGAAGTGAATTCCAATAATCGATGGACAGTGCCAGTGGGTGGCGGAGTCGGAAGGATTGTTCACTTCGGAAACCTTCCCGTGAACTCCTACACGCAATTCTTTCGAAACGTAGAGCGCCCGGACGGCCCAACAAGCTGGTCCGCAGGATTCCAGATGCAGTTTTTATTCCCAAAGAAGTGAGAGGAAAACAGATTTGTAAGGCAACTACAGACAGCCAAAAGGGGATGACTACCATGACCAGTACAACGACGGCAGCTCCAACCTCAACAACCACCTGGAACATTGACCCGGCTCACTCCATCGCGGAGTTCAAAGTAAAGCACATGATGATCGCCAATGTGAAAGGCCAATTCTCCAAGGTTTCTGGAGCTTTGTTCCTGGATGAATCTGACTTGGCCAGCTCGCGCGTCGAGGCTGTCATTGAAGCAGCCTCAATCGAGACTCGCGATGACCAACGCAATGCTCACCTGAAGAGCGCCGATTTCTTTGATGTGGAAAAGTTCCCGACCCTGCACTTCAAGTCCAAGAGCGTCAGTATCGTCAGGGATGGAGAGTTGTCCGTCGAAGGCGACCTGAGCATACACGGCGTCACCCATAAGGTCCGCTTCGCGGTGGAAGGGCCAACTCCACCTACCAAGGACCCATGGGGCAACACGCGGGTTGCGATCTCTGCGAGCACAAAGATCAACCGAAAGGACTTCGGACTGACCTGGAACGCTGCCCTCGAGACCGGCGGCATTCTCGTTGGTGATGAAGTCACCATCACTCTCGACGTTGAGTTCGTAAAGGCCTAATTTCCTTGCGGAAAGCAAGGTAGCTCGGGGTTCGCCCGTTTTGCCGGGCTGCTTCGACACCAAATGCGTTGTCGTTGATGGCCTGACCAATGAAAACTCTGCCATCCCGTCCAACGTTGACCTCTGTCGCGACAAGGCAGAGGCCGCTGCTCGGTCGCACAAACGCTGGTATCACCGTCGCGGACGAATTTGCGAATTTCGTGCAGTCCGACCGGAAAGAGAAGGTGGTCTTTCGTGTTCTGCGAGAAGCTGTTAGGATATTTCTGTGACGACGATTTGCTCAGTTTCTTATTGGCGGTTTATTAGCGGTTTTGACCCGAGTGGAAGCAATCTGGGTCGTCCGGAGCAGATTGGGCAATTTATGCAATTCGTGCAACGCCGCATAAACACTGGCGATTGCGCATCTCGTTGATTTGGCAAGTGGGGACGTAGTTCAGTTGGTTAGAACGCTGCCCTGTCACGGCAGAGGCCGCGGGTTCGAGTCCCGTCGTCCCCGCCATTTAAAACCAAGGACTTGCAGAAATGACGCCATCCCGGCGTAGGCACAAAAAGGTACCAAATAGGCACAGGCCTATGCCGAGAACAGCGCCCTTGGGCGCCCCCGACAGCTGTCCCCGCCTGAGTGGCGCTCCAGCGCTTCTTCACTAGGCGGCCTTGCTTCTCTTCTTCCTAATGAAAAGCGCCACCACGGCGGTTTGCGCAGCGCGCTTTTCACTGGTTACGGCTTGGGTGTAGGTATCCAGAGTGACGCGGATTGTTGAATGTCGCATTAGTTCCTGCATAACCTTGAACTCCGCACCAGTAGCGCGGAGCAGCGTAAAGTATGTCCTTCGGAAGGTGTGCCACCCAGTCCGCTTCGTGATGCCCAGTCCTTGCGCGACCGGGCGGATGTGATGACGAAGAAGCTGTTGTCCCCAATACGGGTTCTTTCCGCGATTCTGAGGGCTGGCGAACACCCAACTCTCCGGCGTTTGATAGGGCGTTGTGCGGCGCCAACTCCGTAATCACGGATCAGATGATCGTGGAGGGGCACGGGTTTTTGTGAAGCTCTGTCTTGCACCTTCCCACGACCTGTTGCACGACCGATCGAGTGACCCAGAGTTGTTTATTCTTGAAGCCAACGTCCTTCCACTTGAGAGCAAAGAGTTCACTTTGTCTCAGTCCCGTTGCCACATCCAGCAAGACCATGATTCGCTCCCGAGGCTCCAGTGCCGCTAGTAGTCGGCGGACCTCGTTGCTGGTGAGGACGTCAGGAGCACTGCGGCGTTTCGCACTCTGCCGCACCCACTGAATCGGGTTGCGGGCGTAGAGATCGTAGCGCCGGGCATGGTTGAACAGGACGCTCATCACGTTCCTGATTTTGCAGCAGGTACCCGGTGCCCGTTTCACATCCGTGGACGCAATTCGAAACACTCGGGTTGTGCTTCGTGCTGCTTCTTCTCGCCCGTCCCAAGCAGAGTTTGCCGCGCACATTCGTGCGGCTTCGCGAGATGATTGCGTTGAGGCGACTCGGCATCTCACGGCAAGCGGTGTGGCAGCGTGTAAAGCGTGGCGAACTCGAAGCTCTCCATGTTCGAAAGGGACAGCGTAAAGGCTGCGCGAGAGCAACGGTCCGATCTACGTGCGCTCAGCGTTCAATCATGTGGCCTTGATGAGTTCGATCACTATCTCCGGCACCGCCAGACTATGTGCCCGGTGTCCACGAAGGCCTGCGCTGCAGGCAGACCCGGTACTACGAGGATCAGGCCTTCCTGAGCGCGGGGTAGGCCCTAGCCTAGAGGTCGAAACCGATTTGCGCCTCGAAGGCGCGCGCAGCCAGATCCTTGTTGGCGGCATCATGGCGATGTTCATCTGGATGGCAGCATGGACGGTACGCGTGCATCGGACGCTCGTAGCAGGTCTCAAGCAATCGTTAAAGTTCGGCGCTCGAGCCATCTCCTCCGAATCTAAAAGCGTGGCGGATTATCGTAGAGTAGGGTAGAGCCCGAAAAATAGCAGTAAGACATCCAGCGTATCGGCAACTCCATGCGCCAGGATCGCCACGCTAAGACTTCGTCTACAGACAAGGTAAATAGCACCCAGAAAAAGACCATCAACCATATTCTCTAACTGGCCCGTGATTCCCTGATCGATATGGCCGGCTCCAAAAGCGCAGCTGACAACGATAAGGCTGACGCCCCATGCCGTTCGGGTCGGTCGCATGAGGTCAGCAACTCGATTCATGAGATAGCCCCGATAGACCATCTCTTCGCCAAAAGCGGCGAGTGTCCATGTGCCAGCTAGCGCGATAAGAGTCCAAGTAAAGTTTCCGTGCAATGCACGGAAGAGCTCCAGGTCGGGTGCCTTACCTGTCCATCGCATCAGGAGTGGTTGTGAGATAAACAGCTCGAACAATGTGCGCGTGTGAGCAACCCACCTAGTCAAGCCGCAGAGCCCGTGGTGAAATGCGGCTATGGATCATCAGACGAACGTAGCCACGGCAAAACGACGGACACGGGAAGAGATTCGGCAGATTGTGTCGGAGTTTGCAACTAGCGGCATGCCACAGAGTGAATTCTGCGGCAGTCGAGGGATCTCGCGAAGTAGTCTCGATCGTTATCTGAGAAAACAACGTGCCCAGGATCAAGGAAGCAGGGCAGGCAATCGATTGTTGGCGGTAGAAATAGGGATAGCAAGCGGGAGCTCGGCGAGCACCAGCAGCGGGTTGGTGGTGTCGTTGACCAGCAGACGCAGGATCGAAGTGAACCGGGACTTCGATGCGGCCACACTGGAGCGCCTGCTGACGGTGTTGGACAAGGGATAGGGCGATGTTCGGATTTGGGCCAGCGACGCGGATCTACGTGGCCACCGGAGCCACGGACATGCGCAAGGGATTTAATGGTTTGTACGGTTTGGTGCGCGACCATCTGGGCTGCGATCCCGAGAGCGGCCACGTTTTCTTGTTCAGCAATGCGCGGCGCAATCGCCTGAAGTTGTTGGTATATGACCATAGCGGACTATGGATATGCTCGAAAAAATTGGACGGCGGAAGGTTTCGCTGGCCGGGAGCAGACACTTCGGACACGAAGATCGTACTGAGCCACGAGGAACTGGCGCTGTTGTTGGGAGGCATTGATTTGGCGGAGACGCGGCGGCGGAAATGGTATCGCAAGCCGCTCACGGAAGAATCCGAGAAGTTACGAATACCAGCATAAACACTGACGATTTCGTTAACTTATCCACAGCCAGATCTGTTATCAAAGAAGCATCGTGAGTGCGAATCCACCGACTGCCGCGATGCCCACTGCTAGCGCAGGGTCTTGTTTCCCCGCCGAACTTCTCGAACAACTGAAGGAGCAGCTTCCCCAGGCTTTGTTTGTCTCCCTGAGCGACAGGGTTGCGACTTATGAAGAGCAGTTCGGCGCGGCGTCGAAGCAGTTAGATACAACCAGGAGCGAGTTACAGTATGCGCGGCTGAAGATCCAGGTGCTGGAAGAACATTTGCGTCTGCGGCGGATCGCCAAGTACGGACCGGGGAGTGAGAAGTTGAGCGATCTGCAGCTGCAGTTGCTGGAAGAGGAGCCTGGGGTTTCAAGGCAAGAGGTTGCGGCGGAGAGCGAAGGCGAGCCGTTGCCCGCGGCTGGAGACGACAAGAAAAAGAGGAAGCGGCGTCCGCATCCCGGCCGGCAGACGCTGCCTGCCGATCTTCCCCGCGTGGAAAAGGTCATGGCCTGCACGCCGGAGCAGTGCGTGTGCGGCAACTGCGGAAACGAAACCGTGGTGATCGGCTACGATGAGAGCGAAGTTCTCAAGGTGAAGCGGGCCGAGTACTACGTGGAAGTGACCAAGCGCGAGAAGCGGGCTTGCAAGCAAAAGCAGTGTGAAGAACAAGGCGTGGAGGCCGCTCCGCTGCCCGTACGAATCATCGACAAGAGTCTGGTTTCCGATCAAATCATCATCGACACCATCGTGAGCAAATATGCCGATCACAGTCCGCTCTACCGCCAGAGCGCGATTCTGCTGCGCGAGGCGGGCGTGGACATCAGCCGGGCGACGATGTGCGGCTGGGTAATGAGAGTCGGCGAGCTGCTCGAGCCAGTGGTGGGCGCCATGCGCAAGGAGCTGCTGGCCGGTAGTTACATCCAGGCCGATGAGACGCCAGTGGATGTGCAGACGCATGATAAGCGCGGCCAAAATCATCAGGCGTACTTATGGCAGTACGGGACACCGGGCGGGGCGACGGTCTTCGATTTTCGCATGAGCCGCGGACGCGAAGGCCCGTGGCGGTTTCTGGGTCAGTTCGAGGGAATTCTGCAAACCGATGATTACATCGCCTACGAGCGCGGCATCGGTGGGCCGAAGATGGTGCACGCGGCCTGCTGGGCTCATCCGCGAAGGCGCTTTGTGGATGCCGTAAAACTCCACCGGCAGGATGCTGCGTCGATACGTGCCGTCAAGCTGATGGATGAGCTATTCGCCATCGACCGCGAAGCCAGCGAGGCACAGATGGATCACGCCGCGCGCCATCGGCTGCGCCAGGAGAAAGCTCCGTCTCTGCTCGATCAGATCCGGGAACACATCCTGGCAACCAGCAAGACGGTGTTGCCCGAGAGCGCGGTAGGCAAAGCGTGCAGTCACACGCTGGCGCTGTGGAAGAAGCTGAACCGATTCCTCGAATACCCGCAACTGGAGCTCAGTAATAACCTGGCCGAAAACTCGATGCGTCCGGTGGCGATAGGCCGCAAGAACTGGATCCACATCGGCAGCCAGCAGGCTGGGCCGCGTGTGGCCGCCATCCTGTCGGTGGTTGAAAGCTGCCGCCGGCTCAAGATCCCGGTGCGCGACTACCTCGGCACCATCCTCCCGGGGCTCGCCAACACGCCCATCCAGCGCGTCCCCGAACTCACACCTACAGCTTGGATCCACTCGCGGACACAGTCCTGACAATCTCTAATTAAACTCGCTTCCCGCCCGCCGTCAACCGTGTGTTTGCCGGACGGATACCGAACAATTCCATCGCTACACCGGAAAGGACTCCGACCAAAACCGTCTTTCGCCAATTGTGAAAACGCACTAGACCAAGATCAGTCCACCGCAGACGGCGCAACCAAAGTGAGAGCCACGCGAGTGGAAATAGATAGAGCGTTTTGCTCAGATAGATATGATGGTGAAGGTCTGCCCAGAAAATCAGCGCGATTCCACCAAATTCGCACAGTACGAGTAGCGGATTCCGGCTCCAGCTTCGGTTGTGCGAGCCGCGGGTTTCCAGTACTTCCCTCGATTGGTCCATGTTGGTCCTGTTCTGATGGAACGGCTACGCTCGGCGTGGTGCCCGCGATTTCTGGTACAGCCCCACGCACCAGATCGCGAAGCGGGTAGTTAGCATCACTAGCCCGAAACCCGCAACGAGCCCGACCGGAACCATCCACCACCCGAGCATGTCTCGGCCATCCGCCGGCGCGCTCCCAAATCCAAGCCTTAAGGACAGCTGCACTTCGCCGCTGCTGTTCCGGAAGCTCCACAACCCTGCGCTTTGTGGATGAATTGGTTTCAGCAGTGCGCACAGGATGAACGCTACTCCGAGGAAATATCCGATCAGCGAACTGAGCAGTACAAAGAAGCCCGCCACGCTGAGACTCGCCCACCGAAATAAACTTGCCAGGATTCGAAACGGCGAACGACTCACTTCCGCCCGCGCCAGCGCGGCATGAGTGATGTATTCACTTGCTAGCTCTTGAGGATTTCCGAGCGCTTCGATCACAGCATCGACCTCTCTAGCCGCGAGTTCTCCATTCACCGTTGATTTTTCGAGGATATGGCTACGCAGTTCCTCAACGATGTCATTGACCTCCTCGTTGCCTAGACCGCGCAAGCGCGTGCGTAGCGTGCCCAGGTACGTCTCGATTTTTTCTTGCGCCGCTGTTGTCATCTATTCTCTCTTTGTGAGGGCACTGAGCAACCGACCCATGCTTGACGAGAACCGTCTCCAGATCCCCGCCATTTCCTGAGTCCGTTGCTTCCCAGCCGGTGTGAGCCTGTAATATTTCCGCGGATGACCCGCGTCCGATTCCACCCACTCACTTTTTAGAAATCCGAGAGACTTGAGTCGGCTAAGTAGGGGATAAACCGTTCCCTCGGAGATCACCAGGTCGGAATCGCTTTCTAGACGCCGCAGAATCTCTAGCCCGTAGAGCTTTCCGTCCCACAACGCGGCGAGGATCGCCAGTTCGAGACAGCCCTTGCGAAGCTGAACTTCCCACTTGTCGCTGTTCTCCTGATCATGCGCACCGTCTTCCATAGCAGCATACTATGGATTACATAGTATATTGCTGTCAAGCATGCCTCTCGAGTGAACCCGCAGCTGGTGACCTGCAATTGTGACGCATTCAGCGAGTGACGCATCTTGTGGCGATTACTCCCGAATCGATCGGCAACCCTTACCTTACCGGATTGTGGAAGGTTGGCCGTCATCCAGGCCTGTTCGGGCGGCAGCGATGATCCGGGCACAAGAGTTTTCGACGGCCTAAAAAATCGGCTGCCCTGTGCTCATCGGCATTCTCTCACTCCGATTACGTACTCCGGTAAGCATTGGGCAGCGCTTTGGCTGGCGAGCGTTCAATGGGAGCTTTCTCGACCATGCGGCGATGGCGTCGATTTCAATTGCGACGGGCGCGAGGCATTGGCGGCGATCAGGTTAGCCAGTTCACGCTTGGATACTTCAGACGCCGGGTTAGAAAAATCGCACGTCGCCAACTTTGACGTTTTGAGTCTGCTCCCACAGTTTTTCATCAGCATCCTTAATTTGTGCACGGAGCAATCAGCGGCTGCTGGCCGTTGCCATGCCCGTCACCTGCCAGAGCAGGCGAGCGTCGCTGCTGGGTTGCCTTGGGGACAACTTGTCCCAATTGGCTGAGAGCTGGGACAGTCTGTCCGGTTCGCTTCTTGATCTGACTCGGGTTGGACGTGCAATCAGCGACTTACGGCCCACGCCCATTTTGGTGAGACACGTGCGTGTAGAAAGGCGTCGAGGCGTAGCCGCTTCTATGCAGCTATTAGTCAGGTCGCTGAGGCCGGAATAGGAATCAACCAATGAGACGCAACCAATTCCAATGCATTGCCTGGGGAAGAACATCTCTGACGGTGTGCGCGGTAATCCTGACAGCTAGCCTGGCGTCTGCCGGGTCGCCCAAGATGGCCAAAGACCTGGAAGGGAAGAAGGGTTCCAACCAGGTCGACGTGATTGTTCAGTTCACGCAGGCTCCGACCGCGAGGCACCATCAGAAGGTGCTGAGCAAGGGCGGTACTCTCAAGAACACGCTGGGTCTCGTGAACGGAGGCTCGTATTCCGTGCCCGCCTCTGCTCTGGCGGCTTTGGCCGCCGATCCGGATGTGGCTTACATCGCACCCGATCGCCCGCTCTACAGCAAGAATAACGGTTCACCAACTGCCGAACTCGACTACCACACCGACACTGTCAACGCTCCCGTAGCATGGGCGCAGGGCCTGGATGGCACCGGCATCGGCGTGGCCGTGATTGACAGCGGAATTATCGATATCCCGGATTTCCACGGCCAGAACAACAGAGTCGTGTTTAGCCAGAGCTTCGTAGGCGGCACCTCGGGCAGTGCCAATGACCAGTATGGCCACGGCAGTCATGTCGCCGGTATCGTCGGTGGAAGCGGAAACAAGTCCACTGGATCAAACTACTTCTATACTTTCAAGGGTATTGCCCCGAACGTCAACCTGATCGATCTTCGCGTCCTTGACCAGAGCGGCGTCGGTACTGATAGTCAGACAATCGCAGCTATTCAGATGGCGATCCAGCTGAAGAGCCAATACAACATCCGCGTCATCAACCTGTCGCTGGGAAGACCGGTGTACGAAAGCTACACGCTCGACCCGTTATGCCAGGCGGTTGAGCAGGCCTGGAAGGCAGGCATCGTCGTCGTGGTTGCTGCCGGCAACGACGGCCGCGACGACTCCGCTGGCACGAACGGCTACGGCACAATCACCGCGCCGGCCAACGACCCCTACGTGATCACCATTGGTGCGATGAAGACCATGGGCACGCCGAGCCGGGCTGACGACGAAATCGCAACCTACAGTTCCAAAGGACCAACGCCCTGCGACCACGTTGTCAAGCCCGACTTGGTGGCGCCGGGCAACCGCATCATCTCCCTGTACACGGCAGGGCTGAATCTGAATCACCTCTACCCCGGCAACGAGATTCCCAATTCTCTGTATCAGACGAATGGCAACAGTACCGCTTCTGACACCTACTACGTCCTTAGCGGCACGAGCATGGCCGCTCCAGTGGTGAGTGGTGCCGTGGCTCTACTGCTGCAAAAAAGCCCCAGCCTGGGGCCCGATCAAGTGAAGGCGCGGCTGATGAAGACGGCCTCGAAGACCTTCCCGGCCTACACCAGCTACACAGATCCGACGACGGGCATTACCTACACGAGCCAGTACGACGTGTTCACGATTGGCGCTGGCTATCTGGACATCCAGGCTGCCTTGTCCAGTACGGATCTCAGCTACGGCGTTGCGAAATCGCCCACGGCGCAGTACGACCCGGCGACGAACAGCGTTTACTTCGTCAACGACTCCTCGGCGATGTGGGGCAGCTCTGCCATGTGGGGATCTACTGCGGTTTGGGGCGCCAATCTTTTCGTGGGCAGCCAATCGGCCATGTGGGGCAGTTCCGCTATGTGGGGGAGCTCGGCCATGTGGGGCAGCAGCACCACCCAAGGGTTCAGCGCCATGTGGGGTTCGAGCGCGATGTGGGGCAGCAGCAGCGCAGACGGCGGTGAGACAGACCTCCTGATCAACGGGGAAAACTAACGGAAATCCGGCTGGCGATGCGTTCAATGGGGATTAAGTATGCGGTTTCCTGCTTTGCCATGTTTATAGGGTGAATGTGGAACACCGCCTCACGACTGTCAGGCGCAACCGAGTGCGGTTCCGTGAAGATTTTATGTTTCAGTTTGTCGCGCGAAGAAGCCGAATCTCTGACATCGCAAACGGAGATATCAAAAGGAGAGCGCGGCGACAGACGTACACTTTCCCTTATCCACCTCTCAACGACGCCTCAGTGCAATTTATCACGCAAGATGACACCTTGCCTTTACCGATGGTCATTTCTCTTGCTCTTTACGGCACTCGTGCCGATCGAACTTTTCTCGCAAATACTGCTCCGCGCGTACCGGGTCGCGCGGAAAATCCGACGGAGTAAAGACCTGAATTCCACCGCAAAAATGTACACTACGCTAGGTTTTCAGAAGCGACTTATCGATCGCCTTCAGGATGAGCTCTTGATTTTTGGTTAGAGCCACCGTGCGCGAGAGGTGGAAGCGATGTTGAGAGTCGCGCAGATAAACTTTGTACATGGTGCTGAGTTCGTTCAGGGCCTTCTCTGGTGTGAATTCCGTGTTGCGCAAGTGATAGCGAAGCAAGGATAAGAGTAAGTACGCGAGATAGCAGAGGAAGACGTGGGCGCGCACACGCTCGGCCAGCCAGTGGCGCACTGGACGCAGCTGGGTAATCCCTTTGAGACTACGAAAAGCTTTCTCGATCAGGTCCTTGTCGAAGTACAGGGGGAGCATTTGTTGGGTTGGCACCTGACGGGTGCAGAAGATACAAGAGTAGCCATCGAACTGCTCAGCGGCCGTCAACTTGTCGGCGCGTAAGCGGCCCTGGGCATCGAAGAAGGGTCGCAGTCCGGGTTTGATGGCCTTGCCTTCGGCCAGTAGTTTCTGGGCATAGACGATTTCACTGCGGCGCGACTCTCGTGCATTCCCTTGGCGGCGCTCGTTGAGGCAGAGCGCCAGCTTGCCGCGCACGCCATCGATTTCGTGGGGGCGCAGGACGGCGTAGAAGATGCCCGATCCGACCTGGACGCGGTTGGGGAATTGCAACATGCGCTTAGGGTCGGCCCAGGGACGCCAGGATTTTTTCAGGGCAGGATTGAGCGGCATGCCGCACAGCGTATCCCAGCCTAAGTCTTTGATGTCTTTGAGGTTGCGTTTGGAAACGATGCCCCGATCATAGATGAAGAGCCCGCGTCCAAGCCGGTAATTGCCGAACTGCGTGACGAGATCACGCAAGGTACGAGAATCGTGCACGTTGCCGTCGAAGACTTTATGGAACAGCGGCAAGCCTTCCTCCTGCGTGACGGCCAGTCCGATCTGGATCAGGGGCCGGCCTTTCACTCCTTCCTTGTCTTTTCCCAGCCTGCCCAGCGAACAGCTGCTGCCGTAAAGATAAGTATTGGTGACGTCATAGACCACTCCCGAAGGATGGAGGCGATAGTGGCGGCAAACGGATTCAAACATCTGCTGCTGCCAGGCCTCGGCATCTAAACCTTCCAAATAGTCCAAGGCACCGAGTAGGCGTTTCTCGGTTAAGCCGTCGAGATCCAAGAGAAAGCTTAAGTCGGTGCGTTCAAACCACTGCGGCATGTGATTGAGGCTGCGGTAATCGAGGCAGTGGGCATAGACCAGGCTGAGGATTTCTTGACTATAAGGGCCGAGCTGGTCGGGGAGATGAATCTTCTTGGCCAGATGATGAAGTACGAGTAAGGGGCCGTAGAGCTTGACCTGTTCGACCTCAGCTTCGGACAAAGAGGTGGCGAGAATAGTTTTGCCATCGGCTTCGCGACCGACATAACGAATATGGCGCTGGACAACTTTGCCGTTGATCCGCCGATTCTCAACCTCGGCGAGGTAGACGCGGCCCTTGCGTTTAACCTTGCGGATGAAGCTCATGTGTGTAGTGTATATAATGTACACTACACATTTAAACCCACAAGTACCTACTCTGGTACCCTCGATACGTTAAAACCCCAGCTAAATCACGTGTTGCGCTTGTATTTGGGTGGGGCTGTTGGAAGCGTAGTGTATAAAATCAAGGACGAATTCAGGTAAAGAACTTGTACTGGCATTTGGTGCAAGAAGCCATGAACGGAACTTTGTCCACGGACGTCCGGACAATCAGGAAACTACGCTCTGCCATGACAAAAAAGAGTCTGGCACAGTTTCAGAGTGTGCGCCACAGCTCAAGGTTATGGGTTGCTGCCTGTGTGGGCGATCATCTGAAAACGTACTTTTCTGAACGTCGGCCGGAGTAAACAAACCCAGCAGCATCATCCGCGCCGGAGGCGCGCATCATCCCTCGTCCGGTGTAGTGTGATTTTGAGCGAGGGATGGCCATGTCCGAGGTTGTGCTCCGAAACCGTAACTGTCGTGCCTGTGGCTTCGTCTTCTGCGTCTGCAGCCATTGTGACCGTGGGCAATGCTACTGCAGCCAAGAGTGTCGACGAGAAGCCCGGCGGCAACAACTTCGCGCGGCCAATCGACGTCACCAGCGGACGGACGCAGGCCGGCGAATGCATCAAATGCGCCAGCGCGACTATCGGCGGCGGAGGGCCGGGACCCGCGTGACGGATCATGGTTCCCCTGTGATCGTTTGGCCGGGCTGGACACAGCGCAATCGCCTTGGAAGCTGCGCGGTCTGCGGTCGTTACAGCCGATGGATCGATCCGTTTCCCGCGATTCCGCTATCGCGAAGCCGTCGGAGACGGCAACACCCGGTCGGCAAACGTTCGAAAATCTACGTTTTCAGATGATCGCTAACACTGCCTGTAATCTTCATGGAAAAATTACGGGAATTCTTCGGAGAATCTTGGCGGTCGCCAGCGAGGTTGTGTTGGCTGCGGGCCGTCTTGATTCTCGAAGCAGCCCGAATCTCCAAAACTTCACCGCCAGAATTCGATAAAGATGACACCTTGAGTGTAATCTTCAGCGCCATTTTGCCCCAATTCTTCAGAGATAAATTGCCCTCCAGAATGATTGACGCTGGCAGCAAGGTCGCGTAAGGCTAAACAAATGATCGGGAGGACATCCCCAATATCGTCATCATACTGAAGGTCATCCTTGTCAGCGAAAGCTTCTGGCCCGGTATTGTAGCCATCAGGCTTCCCGGCCATGTTTCGCCAACTGTCGGTGAGATGGGACGCTGGCTGGCGAAGGCAGAACTTGGCGAAGTCGAGAGCAGCCTCGTCGAACTCCTGCGATTGCGGCATAGCGACCAAACGATAGCATAGCGGGGGCCGTCCCGGCGACGACATGCTAACCCGCCCTGAAACGAGGGGGGCAGGATTGCAGAGCTTTTTGTCTTGACCGCCGATTTCGCCGGGAGGAAACTAAGACGCTCGGCCGCATCGTCTTTCCCCCAGCTTTCACCAGCCGAGAAGGGCCCCTTGCATTTTCCCGGATTGATCGCCTTGTGCGTCCCTCAATGCGCACCGGGGAGATGTTTCAAATGACGAAAACGGATATCCGCACCATCGGTCAGTTGCACGGAGGTTGCTCTGTGAAACGCTTCATCGTGGCTTTTTCCTGCATCGTGGCGACTGCGTTCGCATTTCAAAATGCCGCTCCTGAAACCACTTCCGGCATCGCCATACAAGGCAAGGTGCTGCAGGCGCCCGGAGAGCAACCGATTAGAAAGGCAAATGTGCAGTTCAGTGCAACCGGCGGGCAATCCAACGGCCCGTACTCTGCCACTACTGATGCGGAGGGTCGGTTCAAGATCGACGATGTAAAACCAGGACGATACATGGTCACTCTCGAGCATCCCGGATTTGTTCAGGCTGGGGGAGGCGGGCGGTCGACATCCGTTTTACTGCTACCCGGCCAGGGGACCACCGACCTGGTCTTTCACATGCAACCCGCCGCCGTGATCACCGGAAAGATCGTGGATCTCGACGGTGATCCGATGAAAAATGTCGTTGTCAGTGCGCGCCGAGTCGGCTCTACCTTGCGAGGAAGGGGCCATGACGAAGCCACCAATGATCTGGGGGAATTTCGCATCGCCGATCTGCGGGCAGGGCAATATACGATTACGGCCAATCCACCGAACGGAATTGAGGCGGCACGTCCGCTGGAAAAAGACAACACGAAGGAGCACGTGATTTATGCCGCGACCTATTATCCAGGCACACTGGACAAGGAGCAGGCCGTGGCTGTGGAGGTTCATCCGGGGGACGAAATCCCTATCAATTTTGGCGTCCTTACCAGCCCGGCCTACCGGGTGACGGGCACGCTGCTAGGACTGCCGGGTAAAGACATGGTTGAAATCATGTTGTCCTCAAAAGATCACGGGAGCGAGCAAAATCAGCAGCAAGGCGAAGGCGGCAAGTTCGAGTTTCAGAATGTTTTGCCCGGCTCCTACACAGTAACCCTAATGGTCGTCTCTGGCTTGGCTGCAGGACAGCCACACATGGAGAGGATGCGGGTGGCCGAGCCGATCGAGGTTACGAAGGCGAATGTCGACGGGCTGCGACTCCACCCTGACCTGGGCGGAGATGTACGAGGAAAGGTCCGCATGGATACGGGCCAGAAATTCGATTGGACGCAGTTGCATGTCTTCCTCACCCCTCTTGACGAGCGCGATTCCGGGATCGCATTTTCAGGGTCATTCGAGCTCCCGGGATTCGCCGGCGTAAACAAGGACGGCACCTTTGAGCTGAAAAGTGTGCCAGGCGGCAATTACCAACTGATCGTCGGTGCCGGGTCGAACAACCTGCGTGACTACATTACGAAATCAGTGAGCGTCGACGGCCAGGACGTTACCGATTCCGGATTTGTCGTCAGACCGGGAACAGTTCTGGACGTGGTCATGAGCGCAAATGGAGCGACGATTGAAGGGACAGTCATAGACAGCAAGGGCAAGCCGGTCGCGTACGCTACCGTTGTGGACATTCCAAGCGTGGAGCGCCGGACAAGACGGGATCTTTTTGAGCGCGCCGATACCGACCAGCTTGGCCACTTCAGCCTGCGTGGCCTGAATTCCGGCAAGTACACGGTGCTGGCGTTCGATGACTTGCAGGAGGACACCCACCAGCCGGAATTCCTGGAGGCTTATGAAGGCCGCGGGGAACACGTCCAGCTGGATGAAGGTGCCCGAAGCAGTGTCACTCTAAAGCTTATATCCGCAGACGCTGAAGTGCCATAGGCTCTGAGCCATCGGCCCATTCGGAAACGCGAAGCGTTTTCATGCGTGAACGGGGGCTACCGTACTGCACCTTACATATCTGGGCCAGGCTTGGACAAACGCTTTTGTTGTTTTAGATAATCATCCAACGCAAAAACAAGCGAGGATGAATCCAAATCGTCACCGTATTCTTCCAGGTGAATCGAGGACACGCCGTTGTCCCATGTCAGCAATTCCCCCAAAAAGTGCACTCCCAGTCTGTTATAACGTTCTCTGTGACTCGGCTCGACGGCTCGCCAAACTTTGCTATCAAATTGGCCCGCAGGAAATCGTAATCAGGATGCTTTGCCGTAAAAATAAGCAATACCCAACGATCTTCGGAAAAGCTTGCCGCTTTCACCTTCATGGAGATTTCAGCATAGGTGATGGGGGTAGACTTACCGGGAGGCAGTTTTGGATCGAAGCTTAGTGCCATGCATGTGCCGCTCCATTTCCCAGTAGTTTTCGCTTGGTAAAAATTGGCTGTTTCAGTGACCGGGTCTTTGTCGGAACATTCCGGATTATTTTGACGATAAACAGAGATCGGCTCGCCCAAGACATCATTCTTGATGTGATACGGCTCTGGCGGTTGCACCGTGGGCGCTTGATTTTGGGCAAAGACCGCTGATGCTACGAAAAGAATCAAGACATGGAAAAGACCCTTCATTTAATCCTCACAGAGCCCCAAGGGTCAAAAAGGGGAGACAGGAATTATCTCACGTGGGGCATATACCAAGAGCCGTGCATCCAGCCACATACTTGATGGTATGCTCTGGCCGCTGTGGAGTCGTAAGCATTGGAGTAAAATCAAATTTCCCCCAGCAGTTTTCCCAAGAGGTCGCACTCATGGAAACGCCCAAAGCGCCAGATGCTGCCGGGGAAATGACCCTCATCGGCAAGTTGGTTGTGATTAAAGGGGAACTCTCGTGCAGCGAAGACCTTTATAAAGAGGGCCATGTGGAAGGCAGCATCGACCCGAAGGAAACCGCCTGACCATCGGGCCGAACGGGCGCGTTAAAGCCAACGTCAATGCCTGTGTTGTGGTCGCGCAGGGTAAGCTGGAAGGTGACATCATTGCAAGCGACAGAGTCGACTTAAAGCAGTCGGCCATCGTAATGGGCAACATCGCGACTCAACGCATCTCCATTGATGAAGGTGCGTACTTCAAGTGAAGTATCAACATCCAGAAGGATCTGCCCACAAAAGAATTGCCGGATGCGACTGCTTTTCCCCTTAAATCTGAATGAGGCTGCTCTGCTGGGTGTTGGAGGGAAAATCTGCGGAGCGAAGTATTGACCGTTGCAAGTCAGATTCTTAAGAAGACTCTGGGAGCAACACTCGCCGGGCCCACGACGGGAGCAAAAGAGAAGAAAGCTGGTTCAAGGCAGCCGGCTTCCGCATGCAATCCATGCTGGCGAGTCGCTACGCCGGTGCTCCGCCGTTTCTGGCTACTCTGGCGCGGTGGCTTGGAAAAGATCCTGTGTTGGACTATCCAGTCGGATTGGAACAGGACAACCAGATGCTGTTGAAGCCATTCTGTCCGCCCTACTACAAATCAATGGAGGATGCGGTCCGCGCCTTCGTGCAAGCGAAGTTCGGGGAAGATGGAACCTACCGAGGTGGAACGCAACAGAATGCATGGCGTGAATCGGCTTCTTGTGCCGACAAGATACCAGCGCCGAGCGCAGGGGCGGTGCAAGCGACCGTGGCGTATTGCGATTATGTTTTTCGCCGCTACGGAAGATTCCCCGTCTATACGGCGCCGTTTCGGACCGTTATTGGGTTCCAGGTTTGTCGCGTGGACGTCGATTTCTATGACCGCTTTTATGAGCCCGGAGCCCTTCCGGATTACGTACGGGCCTGCACGGAGCGCTCTCTTCGGAACTCTTAAGCCGCACTTTCTTTGCATTGTTGCGGAACGTGCCCGATCCGGAAACTGTCCAAACGGGCTTCGAGGAGATCAATGCGATTTCCTCCAAGTCGACTTCTGGTTTGCTCGTCATCCGCCCAGAATCGTGGGGGAGTATTCGGCGTACACGATCAGGCCATCGATCAAGGTTACCGCGCTGTACAGGAACTCTTATCGAGCTGACGCCGAAGATCTGTCGGGATGCCAGTAGTAACGAAGAACTGTAGGAATAGCGTACTCGATTTCGCTGTCGGAACCGTCCCAACGAACTCTAATCGGGTTTGCGGCGTTCCGCAGCCGTCAGCAATTCAGAAATTAGAACGCCATTTTCTTGAGTTCTCCGGTGACATCGGCAGTTATTCATTTCTGCCTAGGTTTTGGCGCGCGCCCGACAGGGGCTTGACGGTTGCACAAATCGTTGCACAAGAACGAGCCTACGCTGCCCAATGAAGCCAACGGTTGCCGACAGCCGCACACCTAACCGCCTGATTCTGCGTGGGCCAGCGGGTGACCTCCCGGCTGTCACGGCAGAGGCCGCGGGTTCGAGTCCCGTCGTCCCCGCCATTCCTTTCAAGCACTTGCAACCCTAACGTCCAGCAAATCAGGGGATGTTAGGGGACGATAAGCGCCGGATGAGAATGTTTCCATCCGAAAACGCTCACAAACAGCATTCATTGGATTAGGTTTGTCTTCGGCAAAATAGCGTCGACCAATTTGTCCTGTGCCAAGCGTTTGGTCTTCGATGTCGCCTGCAGGTACTTGTTCGTGACATGAAGGTTGCTGTGCCGCAAGTAGTCGCGGATTGTGAGTTGATATTCGCCCATCTCCGCCAGCATGGTTCCAACCGAATGTCGGAACGTGTGCCAGCCCACACCCGTGATTCCGATCCGTCTGAATGCAGGCTGTATTCTCTTTTTCAGGACTGAAGCTAGGTCTAACGGCTTGATGCCTTGCAGTCTTTCGGAAGGGAATACGAAATCTTCCGGCTTGTTGTAGAGGCTTTGCGATCCCGGGCGGGCCTTCCTGGCTGACTTTCCTCGGCCACATGAAAGAAAGCCTCTGGAGTATGGATCTGTTCCGCTGTGAGTCGGTCAGCTTGCGGACCCACTGGGTCCTGGTGGTTATGGATCAATACACGCGACGGATCATTGGTTCGGCGTCCATGCCGGCACGGTCGATGGGGTCGCACTCTGTCGCATGTTTAACCGCGCCATTCGAGGTCAACGCTGGTTGCCAAAGTACCTCAGCTCCGACCATGATCCTCTCTATAAGCTCCACCGATGGCAAGCCAATCTGCGGATCCTGGAGGTGACAGAAATCAAGACCGTCCCCTACGTTCCCCTGTCTCATCCCTTCGTGGAAAGGCTCATTGGCACCATTCGACGCGAATATTTGGATCACATGTTGTTCTGGACGAGTGCAGATCTGGAGAATAAACTGCTGGATTTCAGGACCTACTTCAACCACCATCGCACCCATCACTCACGGGAAGGGCGAACGCCGGATATGCCAGTGTCACCCCCCGTCGCCAATCTGCGCTCGTTTCGCTGGCAACCACACTGTCGAGGACTATATCAGACACCCATGGCCGCTTGAGTTTTCAAAGATGTGCGCTTCCTGCGATATGCAGGTCTCCGTGGGCAAAAACTCGGAATGAAATCATTCGCGTTGGAGTTCTTCAGTTCTTCATCGCAGCGCGTTTCGTGAATCTAGCCGTTTCACTGCCTCACTATCAATTCGCCAGCCACAACTGCCCTTCTGCTGACGCATCCACCGCCGAGCTATGCGGCGTGGACTCTCGCCAATAGCCATTCCTTCGGCACTGACTGGAAAATCAGTTCATCTTCGGGAATGGTGAAGTCGATTCCGCAGCGCGGACACCTGAACTCACACCACGATTTGGCATTGATGCGTTCTGTGCGGTCTGGTGGTCTGTAGGAAATCACTAATGCACCGCAGTCGGGAACTGGGCAAATTGACCCTGCCCCAACCATCTCATCGCGCTCATCCCAGTCGTCTACCATGGGGCTTGCCTCCACGTTGCGGACTTCTACTGTTATTAAGAACGCGGGACCGAAGAAAATATTCCCGATATTCCCTCATATGGCCGTGATTCTTGCAGAATAGGGCACTATCGGAGCGGCTATTTCGCTGCGAAACCGACATACTAGCACCGGAATCGCCGGTGCGGACGCCGGCCCCAAGGTGCATCGAGAACGCCATCTTCCGTTCCGGAAAGCCCGCTTCCAAAGGAACTCTGATCGGCATCGACTGCCTCAGAATTCCCGAACAAAAGCGCACTTGGTGAACCGCACCCCCGGGCAGAATGGAATAAAAGATCAACGCTTTGGTTATCTCCAGTGAGAGGCAACCTGGTTTTCAAGCAACGGAATTCAATGTGAACAGGAGTCTTGTTGGATAGATAACCACATCATGAGGGTAGGACAACAACTGGAAGGCGGGTTTATCGAGCAAGCGGGTTCAAGCCAGTACGCGACTCTCAGTCAAGAGGTATCGAATGCGGAAGTCCTGAAGATCACGCTCAGTATTGGGGGAGACGAGATCTGTCACTTCCTGCAGTGGGTGGATTTTGCGGGGAATGGTGTACAGCCGCCGATCGCTCCCTTTACCGATCCGACCAATGGGCTGCACTTCCCTAATTTCGATGCCGAGAAAAACCCATTGCTTCAGACCAACCTCATCTTCCCGGTGCCGTGTGAGTTCATAAGCCCGGATTTACCCCGCTGCGCGGTGATCCGCCCAACTTCTCCTGGACAGATCGACGCTGTGGGCGCTATCAACGGCTTCATCAGCGACGGACTGTTCATCGGCCAATCGCCGGAGTTTTCCGAACTGGTGCTCAATTTGGCAGCACGAGGCCGATGCAGCAAGGCGTAGTTGATTGCAGGAGTTTCAGTTTGTGTTTTCTCTCCTCGCGGACGCCGTACGAGAACCTGCGGCACGGCGTCCGTATTTTACTAACCGTATTTCTTTCACCTGACCGAAGGAGAACTCATGTTTGAAGGACTGTTTCAACCGATGCATCTGCTGGTGATTTTCGGGATTGCGCTGCTCGTGTTCGGGCCCAAAAAGCTTCCTGAGCTAGGCAAAGGAATCGGAGAGGGCATCCGCGGATTCAAATCAGCCATGAAAGCCGAGGAAGAGAAGCCAGTCAGCACAACAACCACCGTTACCGGTGACCAAGAAATAACCAAGGGGTGAATCGTGGGTCTTGGAACGGAAATCCTGTTCATGCTCATGCTCGGCCTCGTGGTATTGGGGCCGAAACGGTTGCACGCCATGCTGGGACACGTGGCCCGGGCTAAAGCTGAACTCGAGAATGCGACGCGCGGCATAAGTCTCAACTTACGACCGAACTCGAGGTCGCGTCCCTGGACCGGAAAGCTGGTGGTTCACCTGAATTGGCTGGAGAGCAGTGAGCTTTGTCCGACACCCAAATCGGTACCGGACAACGTATTCATTATTCATTACTAAAGGATGGAACACAGATGAAGCATTTTCTTGTCGTCATTGCATTTCTCTCTGCCGCGCTGATGGGCTTGCAGCCATTAGCTCAGGCTGCGAATTCCCCGTGTAACAGTTCGAATGGGAACCTGTTTAATTTGGAACCGCGGCCAAACGCCGTGGTCCAGGCCGCCCGCTCGGTCGCTGTTTTGCCCAACCCCGTGAACAATAACGACCTCATAGTCGCCGTCGGCGAGGATGCTCGCGGCTTGGAAACTAACCCGCCAATCATCAGCGAGGATGCCTTCTACGTGCAGCGCTCGAGCTCGAATTGCACACCCGATCTCGAAGGTGGGTTGCCTTCCATTCTTACTCCGGATAATCAACTCTTCGTGCCCGCCTTCGGAAGCGCCGGTGTCGTGGCGGATCCCGCGCGTGCCCAGTTCTTCATTGTTGACCTGGATTTTACGACGGCCCCCGATGAAAACGGCGTGGGGATCTATCAGACGAACTCAGCCAACCTAAACAGCAACTCAGCTTGCCCGAGTGGCACAGAGTTCGGGACTGCCCCCTGCTTTACCACCGTCGCCGTCGCCAACATTTCGGGATTAAACGCTTTCCTGAACAATCCGCACATTGCGGTCGATCCCCGCACCAAGGGGACCGGTGCTGGCGATGTGTACACGGTGGTCACCCAGAGAAATTCGGACAACAAGACTTTCCATATCTCGCTCACGGCGTGCACCAACGGGCTCAATTGTGGCGCTTCGATCGCGGTCAGCGGCACTGACAATAATCCTGACTTTCCCTGGATTCAGGTCCGCCCTGACGGTGGGATTACCATTTCTTATCGTGACACCAAGTTTCCCGGCGTGAATCCGGAAGACATTAAGTTTGTGACATGCACTCCCGCCGGCGCTCCCAAAGCCCCTGCCTGTGACAGTCCGGTGTTAGTGACGACTGAGAAGAATCCAGTTTTCGCCACGACCATCGGCGATTTGCCCATGATGGACCAACTCTACCCGCGCCATGTGAATCGCCTCGAGAGCGACGGAAAAACCGTTACCACCTTCCTCATTTACGATCGCTGCGATGTTCCTGTGATCCAGCAAAATGGTGTTGGACGTTTTTTTTGCCCCAAGGGAGACGTCGTGTTGACCAGTTCTAACAACGGCGGAGCCACCTGGTCACCGGTCACTCTGGTAAGCACCAGTCCGGGGCTGCAATTCTTCGGCGCCATTGCCAATGACACGTCCAAGGGAACTGTGAACATCTCGTATTATTCGACCCAAAACGATGTCTTTCAGTTGCGGCCGCAGGTGTTCCTGGCCCAGATCGCGCCGGGAACAACGACAGTCGGCACGCCGCGTCGGTTGACATCGGCCTTCGCCGACGTTCAAGCCTCACCGCCGATCACGTCTGGCGATCATGCCTATGTCAGCTTTACCTGGGACAGTGTTGCGGGTACCTATAACGGCGTGCCCAGCGCGGATGTGAACAACCATCTGACGAGCTTCCAATATTAGGAAACTATTGAGAGTGACATTTATGACGAAGGGAACTTGTATGAATTCATCGAAGACAATCCTGCTCGCGATATTTTGTGGCTTCCTGTCGTTCACGGCGCTGCACGCCCAAACTCCCGCGGTTGCAGCGCGCACGGGAAGCTTCCCCCGAACGCCCGGGGCAAAGCATGCCCAGCGCCTTTAAGGGCTTTCGCATTCCTCCCTCGGGCTCTTTAAGATTCCTGGCTTCCGAGGAGGGCAGGAGTTTTCTCCAGGCCATTGGACACCCTATAGCACCTTACGCGATCCAGCTTTTTGGACAGCCCTCGAAGACAACGACCGTGCCCGAATCTCTGGTACCGTGAATTTGAAGCGGCGCAACAGTCGCAGGCTGCCGCCCCTTCTGGGTCATGCAATGGAATTGCCGGAGCCCGATTCAATCTTGAACCGCGGGCAAGTGCGGTGCCGCAGAACGAAGGCAATGCGGATTTTCTGCCGAACCGCATTGGGGCAGTCGAGGATCTGATTGTGCAAGCGGCGAACGACTGGCGCGGTAACCTCAAGCCTCCCACCCAATGGGATCAGAGCGTGAGCGGCTATTATGTTCATCGCTCGCTGGGCGGCTGTAGTGTTCAGTTTGAGGGAGGATTGCCGGCCTTCAGTTTCCAGGGCAACACAGAAGTGGGGATCGGCGAAACCGTGGTCGCAGCCGACCCTGCGCGCGACGCCTTCTTCATGGCCGATGTGCGCTTTGCGACGACCGGCGGCGTCGGCCTATTTCGCGCCTCGGCGTCGGCCTTGCTGAATCCCACACAGTGTGCAAATGGCACTCATACGCAAGCGCAGGCCAAGTCCTGCTGGGCATCCACTCCTCCCGTGCTTCTTTTTCCGCAGCCTAGTTTCGACTCCGTCGGAGACGTGCCCCAAATCGCGGTCGATGAGCGCGCGACTGGGAGCCGGAACCGGAGCTGGCGACGTTTACATAGCGGATGCTGAGTTCAATTTCTCAGAGCAGACCACCACCGTTTTTCTGGCAGCTTGCACCAACTCGCTGACCTGTGGCCAGCCGCTTTCGATCAGTGGCTCCAGCGTGGCGGCGGGAGGGCCGTATGTGCGGGTGCGGACGGACGGGTTGATTACGATTTCGTTTCTGAATAGCAATTCCGACAGCAGCGATACCATTTTCTTCGTGACCTGTACGCCGGCGGGAGCTCCCAAAGCACCCGTATGCGGGGCACCTACGACGGTGGCTACGGTAGTCAACCCACTGCTGCCGAACATCGAAGGGTTCACGCCGATGTTGAACATCAATCTGTTGGCCGTGACTTTTCCGAAACATGCGGACCGTTCCGACTCGGGTGGTGGGTTCACCAGCTTCTTGGTGTACGACGACTGTAAAAATCCCTTCAATCCTCCAAACGCCCCGTGCCTGAATGCCGAAGTACTGATGACGGAATCCGTCGACAACGGTAAAACCTGGTTGGCTCCCGTATCTGTAGATAAATCAACCGGGCATCACTTCTATCCCGTGTCAAGACTGATTAGAAATGTCCCCATCGTTAACTAATTAGAAATGTCCCCTTTTTGTGGTTGATGTTGTCGTTGGGATGCGCACTGAAGCGAAGCCCTGTAGTTTAGGGCGAAGCGTAAGTGCGCATCCCAACGAGCGGCGCTCCGATCTGCTCCTTGGGAATCGGTGTCCGCATAGTCTGGTAGGGTTGGCGCCACGGATGGTCTTTTTTCGCCTTCCTCACCACCACGGGCCGGGCGCGCGGGGGAAGCGGGGCAGAGGCTTTCTGGGGCTGCTTCAGCTCCGTAAAAGCCATTGCTTCTCCGCGGTAGTACACCTTCATGGTTCCGTCCTCCCACTCGCAGACCAAAGCCTTGCTTCGTGTGGGCCCATAGCGTCGTGAGCCGGGCTTCAGCTGCAGATTGCCGCCTTCATGCCGGATTACCCAGTCATTGCTGATTCCGCGCTCGGTCTCTAAGCGGAAGATCTCACGGAGTTCCCGAACGGTCGGCTTGCGACCGTGATAGTCCTCCGGCTGAGCTGCTGGAACCACAAACCGTCGGTTGTGCGCCGGCAGATATTCTTTTTCCAGATACTCGTTGGCGGCTTCGTAGCTATCGATCCCTTTCCGCCGCAGTTTCTTGATCAGCCGATCCTGATGGGTCCCGTGGTTTCGCTCCACCCGCCCCTTGGCCTGGGGCGTACTGGCGGCGACGATCCGAATGCCCAGCTTCTGGCACATACGTCCAAACTGCGTAACCGGAATTTTGCCCCGCATCTGTTCCGCCGCCGTCGCTCTCCGTTTGTAAACGTTCTTCCAGTCGGTATAGAGCACGCGAGGCACCCCATATTTCCCGATCCAGGCT
This sequence comes from uncultured Acidobacteriota bacterium, assembly GCA_963796095.1. Lineage (GTDB taxonomy): Bacteria > Acidobacteriota > Terriglobia > Terriglobales > Acidobacteriaceae > JABDBE01. Next base: position 21,268 of record CAWCKL010000036.1, on the reverse strand, counting down.
CGTAACACTCCTACCGCCGCCCAGATCGTCTCTTCTTTCCCCAGACATGCCTGGGTTGCGCTGGTGGCATCGTCCACCATGTTCATCAGGCAACCCCTCGGACCACGCCCTTCCAACCAGTCGTGAAAACTCCCGTCCAGCTGTACCAGTTCGCCAAAGTGAGCCTTGCGCTCTCTTCGTTGGCAGTGTTTCTTCCGCTTCCGTTGACGACTCCACAGTCCTTCGGCCAACATCCAACCACGCAAGGTTTCATGATCTATGGCAATCCCGTCTTCTTCCGCCAAGTGCTCAGCCGCCAGCGTCGGCCCGAATCGCTCCTCTTCCGAACCAGAATACTTCTGCCGGATCAAACTCAGCACCCGGCGCCGAAATTTCCCGGGTTTGCTCCGATTGGAAACTCGACCCACATTGCCATGCTGCAGCCCTTTGCTGCCCTTCTGCTGATAGCGTCGCCACAAGCGTTTGATCTGGCGGTAACTCAACTGCAACATCGCTGCGGCATCGATCAACTTCAGTTCTTCTTTAGCGACTCGTCCCATCACTTCCACTCGCTCCAGCTCACGGGTGCTCATAGCTGTCCTCTTCAACAAAACCTCCCTTGGCTGGAGGTCTCAGTTTAAGGGGACATTTCTATTCGGTCCGTGAGGGGACACTATCAAAAAGTTTCAACAGCATCACTTCTATCCCGCGATCACTACTGATACATCGACTGGAATCGTCAACCTAGCCTATTACAGTGCGCACGGCGACAAATTCAATCACGAAATCCAGGTGTTGCGGAACCAGATTCTCCCCGGCACTACTACGGTCGGAACACCGCAGAGAGTCACTACGATTCTTGATCCGATCGATAGCGATCCCCAGGATCTGGGCTTGATCCAATCAGACTTCTTCATGGGAGCCATTGCGCGGGGCAATGGAGTATCGGGTCAGAGCCGGCTGTACACGTCGTTCGATTCAACGACTGTTCCAGGAAGCTACGAGGGGCGCCTCAATTCGGAGTTGAACAACCACATCAGCGTTTTCAGCTATTGAGAGGTTTGGTCAACACCTCTCGGGACTTTCTTCAAAACCATGGTTTGAATGGCGCGTTATGAATGCGACGGGCGGCATAAAGTCCCAACTTACGGCAGAACTCGATGCTGCTCGTCGTGACGGTAAAACTTATTGCTCTCACAAATTGTCTGGGGAACAATGAACCATCCTCGGATTCTCGGTATCGGAACGGCGAACCCGACGGTTAGGCTCACCCAAGAGCAAAGCTTTGTTGCGGCCGGCTACCAGGGCGAGCGCACTCGGAAGATTTTCTTGAATAGCGATATTGATTATCGCCATTTTCATCGGGCCAGATCGACGGCCCTACTGCCGACACAACGAGGCTTCGTTGAGAAAATCTTTCCCCTCAACGCGCAGCGCTATTCTCCGACAGTTAGTGCGAACCATCCGTCATCCGTTTCCGAAACCTTGGCATAGCCCGCACGTCTAACCCTAGGAACAGGATGATTAAAAACCACGGTTCGAACGCCGCTATCCGCACACACATTCGTTTCTGGAGAAGTAACTGACGTGAACCTACACCACCATTCCGGCGCCGCTTGCGGTTCGTGGCCGAAGCCGTTTTTAATGATCGGCAGGCTTGTTCGCGGCTTGGTCTTGTGCGCCATCTTGCTCGAATTGGCCGCCAGTAGCGTAGCGAAGCCAGTGAACGAGAAGGCCAGCCTCCCTGTAGCCACGATCTTCGCGCCCGACTGGGCTTCCGGCCAATGGAACGATGAGCCTCCCACTTTTTCTCTCGACGGCCAGGCACTCTTTTTTCAGCGTAGCGACGGACACGTGTCGACAATTCTTGTCTCGCATTTGTTCGCCGTCATTGGTCCGCGCCGTCGGTGGCGCCGTTTTCCGGGTCTTCGTCGGATCAGTTTCCGGTTATGGCGCCGGACGGGACTTATCTCGTCTTCGAGTCTGACCGCGCATTTGCGGCGTCCTTGAGCATTGCGTTCTTGCGCGGATTACATACCACCAGTTTGTCGACGCGGGAGTGGAGCAGGTCGTACAGCCAGGCTGACCAGGTTCCTTTTTCGAAGGTCACTGCCAAAGTTCCGCGCAAGCCTGCAAAGAACTGAACAATGGTTGCCGCTTTGGTCTCCAGGATGGACTCCATGACCAACTTGCCGGTCGAATCCATGACCGCGACCACGATCGTTGCTTGATGAACGTCCAGCCCAATATACTTTTCACTGTTCACGAGGGTGCTCCTTTCGTAGGTGATGATGCGAACGATCACAACCTACTCCAAATGGGCGCCCTTTTATAATGCGATTACAGCAGTTATCCGTTTCTGCTAAACCGGCCCACTGTAGGTTACCGGGTAGGCAAGCGCTGAGGACGAAATGATGGAATATACTTTGGCCGGTACCGATCCGTTTTCGATCCTCACTGTCGTGGTAGCCCCGGCAGTGCTTACCAATGCATCGTCTGTTTTGGCGCTGGGCACGAACAATCGCCTCGCGCGCGTGGCCGATCGGACTCACGCCCTGACCGCGCAATTAGCAAAGCTCGAGCCGGGCGCCAGGGATTATGAGGTCTCGAACGCCCAGCTTCCCGCTCTGCAAACGCGTGCTCAACTGCTGTTAGGAGCGCTTCGCTGCTTTTACTTGGGTCTCGGATTGTTCGCCAGCTCGGCTCTAATCTCAATCGCCGGTTCCATCCTGGTGTATTACGGCGGACGATCGGCGTTCCAGATAGCAGGCGGAATTGGCGTTGTGTGCGGAACCTCAGCGGTCATCTCGCTGGTCTGCGGCTGTGTCCTGATGATTCGCGAAACGCGACTCGCAGTCAGAGGCTTAGCCTACGAAGCAAAATCTCACATCGGCTAGGCCAGGACGTCGAGAACCGGCTTTGCCTGTTGAGATGTTGATGGACATTTGGCGTGATAGCGTAAAGCTTGCTCTGCGTAACGGCAGAGATTTGTTCGAAGCTGAGCAGTACGTGGAGGCCGAGGCGCAGTTTCGGCTTGCGGTTTCGCTCGACCCAAAAAATGTCGGAGCTCGGTACAGCCTTGGATTGGTCCTTTACGCACTGAGGAAGCTCGACGAAAGCAAAGGCGCTTTCAAGAACGCGGCTTTCCTAAATCCATATCGTGCGGACCAAACGCTGACAACTGTTGAAACATCTCGATAGCACTTATTGAGCTTGGAAGGGGGTTTGAGTGCTGTGGCCTGATAACAGAAGTTACCGCGCACCATTCAGGGTGATGCAGAGAAAAGCCGCCCCAGTCAGGCGGCTTGGTGTTTATTGCGACGTGATGCGCGAGAGCGGCCCAAGGCTGCTTCCCACTGCTCAGCTTTGACAGTTCCTTGATGGTTGCCGTGTCGCTGTAGATTCCAGCGTTCACGGTGTAACCGCCTACATTGGTCGCGGCGCTGGCGACAAAGCGGGATTGCGTTGGCAAGTCGGTTGTGGCACGAGGCATTTCTCCGGATTCGTTCAGCAGCACCACCGTTGCGTCGGCCAGAGGCTGCTCCTCGGAAGAAACGTATCCCTGCAAGGGAGCCATTGGTTCCTCGGCGAAAACCAGGCATGCGAGCGAAAGGAAGAAAACGGCAAGAGTGATTGTCCGTCGAATCATCAGGACCTCCTCGGGTGACAATTCGGGAAAGGGCGATTGTCTCATTTGAAGAGGGCTTAAAAGTCTGCTTTTTGGGTTATTTGAAAGAATCCGATCCAGTCAATTGACGGTAGGGATGGCCTGCTGACGAGTAAACTGCAAGAGTCGAGCAGCATACCGCGCAAGATTTCCAACTTCAATAGCGCGAGGCGCCAAATGTCGGCAAAGAGTGCATTCCAATCAGCGCCATCCTACGGCTTTGCTCCCCAGAGCACCGATGGCGTGATGATCGAGGTACAGCGTCTCAACCGCGATCATGTGCTCACCCGGATGGGACTACACGGGCACACTTTTTTCGAATTGATCTATTTCGAACGCGGCGGGGGAAGTCACGCACTCGGAGGCATTCGATCACCGGTTGAGCCCGGCTGCTTGTTCGTCATTTGCCCAGGCGAATTACATGATTGCGCGGAGATTGGCGGTGCTGAAGGCTGGGTATTGCTCTTCACACGCTCTGCCTTGGAGCAGAGCCCGGAATCGCTCGCATTTTCGCGGGAGTGGCTTCCCAGGCATCCACTCTTCGATCCGTTTCTGTCCTTGGCCATACGAAGCCGCAATCCTCTTCGCATTCCAAATCAGGATTGGCCGCGGTGGTCGGAACGGCTGACGTCTCTCGACGCGGAATTGAGGAACAAGTCAGTTCACTATCGCCACGCATCGAGGGCTCTGCTCCATCTGATTTTGGTGGACCTGGCCCGGTTGCTGGAACCAGCGGAACTGGCGATCGATGACCAGCCGATGCTACAGTCGGTCTTCAGTTTCATTGAAGCTCAATTCCGCAAACCGATATCTTTGGCAGACGTAGCGCGCGCTGTGGGACGCAATTCTGCCTATCTCACCACGAACGTGCGCCGCAGGACGGGTCTTACCGTCGGCGAGTGGATTGCCGAGCGCCGCATGGCTCATGACAGGATGTTGCTGCAGACTGGTTCCCGCCGCAATATGGCGGACCTATCGCTTGCGTGCGGCTACGACGATCCAAGCCATTTTCTCCGCTCATTCAAGAAAATGCATGGCGCCACCCCGGCACAATGGCGCGCCAACTTCCATGCCGACTTCACCAAGAACTAAAAACCCGCCATCCTAGGCCAAATATCGACTCTTGGAGGGCTCCTGGATTCCCGCTAAGTTGGAAAGGGACAGGAGAAGTCAATGTATCTTTCCATCCATCCCCTCGATCTTGGCGACCTTGAAATGGACGTCAGCTTTGTAAATTGGCAAACAAGCTGCGGTACAAAATCGTGGTTCCCGACTACGGCGTGGCTCATTCTTGGAGCCGAGCGGCCCATCCTGGTCGACAGTAGCTTTCGCTCCGTGGAAGATGCCTTGTCGAATCAGGGATTGACCGCGAGAAGGTCGCAGCAGCAGACGCTTGCATATCAGCTTGCCAAACACGGCCTCAAGTCCGCCGACGTTGGTTACGTGTTACATACGCATGTTCACATGGACCATTCGTAACAGTTCAGGTACCTACTTGCTTAGTGCTGGACAAATCAGGACCGATTAGCAAAGCTATGGTGGATGAGTGCGAGAATTGGGCGACGAATTGCAGGCATAGGTGGCCGTGCTAGCGCTGGTCTATTCTCGCATAAGCCTCGCCACCCGGAATCCAATCCTGAGCGGCAGCAACGGGAGTTGGAACGTTTACGCGAAGAGGTAAAAGAGCGAGACGAAAGAATCGCCGAGCTGCAAAAGCAGATTGGTGAGAAAGAAAAGCAGATTGGTGAGAAAGAAAAACAGATTGGTGAGAAAGAAAAACAGATTGGTGAGAAAGAAAAACAGATTGCCGATTTGGAGCGGCAATTAGCGCTGCGCAAACAGAACTCCACCAATTCCTCCAAGCCACCGTCTTCCGATGGATTAGCTGGTGAGCAGCGTCTGCGGGCCCGACGCAAGAAGAGCCGACGTAAGCCAGGCGGACAGCCGGGCCACCAGGGAGCGCATCGGTCCTTGGTTCCGGCCGAGAGAGTCAACCAAGTTTGCCCCATCCTACCCGAGCAGTGCCAGGGTTGCGGAGAGGCTCTACCCACGGAGCTCGAACACGCGCAAACGGTGAGTACTCCCCAACGACATCAGGTGACCGAGTTGCCGGCCATGGGCGCACATGTCACTGAATATCAGTTGCATTGCGTAGCCTGTGAGAAGTGTGGCGCGAGCACACGTGCGGTGTTGCCCCGGGAGCTGCAAGGGAACTTCGGACCCCAACTGACGGCACTGGTGGCCTATTTGACGGTGGTTTGTCGCATGCCCCGGCGCGTGGTGGAAGCGCTTCTCGAGCAAGTATTGGGGGTGGAGATGAGTTTGGGAAGTACTCAGAAATGCTGGGAGGAAGCTAGTCAGGCCGTCGCCCTTCCCTGTCAGGAACTGGAAGAGCAATTAAAGGATGAACCGGTGCTGAACGTGGACGAGACCGGCTGGCGTACCAATGGCGATAAACGTTATCTGTGGGCGTTTGTGGCCTGGCGGTTTGTGGTCTATACCGTGGCCAGCCGTGGTAGCGAAGTCTTAGTCCGTTTGCTAGGAGCCACATTCCGCGGGGTGCTGTGCAGCGACCGTTTTAGCGCGTACTTAAAGTATCACTCCGGCAAAGCGCAGTTTTGTTGGGCGCATCTCAAGCGAAATTTACTGGGCATTATGGATCTCACCAAGAACAGCGCGGTAGAGCGATTCTGCCGGGACGCACTGGCGGCACATGCCCGACTCTTTCGCCTCTGGCACAAGTTTCGCGGCGGCCAGATCGATCGCCAGCAACTAATGGTCCGTTCCATCCCCATTCAAAAACGAATCTTCACTCTCGCCGAGCAACACTTAAACAGTTCCCATCGCGAGGTGGGGAACCTTTCTCTCGCTCTGTGGGAGCATAACGAGCGCCTCTTTACTTTTCTCGAACAGGAAGGCGTCGAGCCCACCAACAATAGCGCGGAACGGGCCCTGCGCACCGGTGTGCAATGGAGAAAAATCTGCTTCGGAAATCGTAGCACTACCGGCGAGTTAGCCACGGCTCGACTGCTGACCGTTGCTGAAACCTGTGATCTACAAAAACTCAATATCCTGGCCTATCTCTCGGTGGCCATTGCAGCGCACCGCCGTTATCTGCGAGCCGCTACACTGTTACCGAGCCGAACAGCCTGAACTGTTACGACCATTCGGGGCAAGATATTCTGCTGCCCAACGCAAAGATTCTGCTGCAGCGCAAAGAGATCCAAAATGCCGCCGCACCGACCATTTACCCGGTGGCCTTTTATGACCGGTTGAACGTTGCCCGACTGGTCAATGACCTGTGGAATCGCGTCGAGATTTTGGACGGGGAAATGGAGCCCTTTCCGGGCATCCGTTGTGTTCCGATGCCCGGCCATACTCCGGGCCACCAAGCCATCTATGTCGCGACACAATCGGGAACTGCGATCATCTGCGGCGACGCAGCAATGAACGTTTCAGTGAATGTCGACAAACAGGTTCCTCCCGGCTTCCTCGATAACATGGCGGACACGATGTCTGGATTGCGAAAGCTGCAACGGGAAGGCAAACACATTCTCCCAACCCATGATCCGGATGTCTTCAGCAAATATCCAAATGGTGTTGCGTAGATGTCGGGCGAGTCGCAGGTCTCATTCTGGAGCGGACGCAGACTGATTGCCAAGGATTTCAAAAAGGAGTGAGAAATGATTTCGAAAATGATTCTAGAAAAACACGGATAAAGGTTGCGACGGACAATACCGGCCGCCAAGTGCAATACAGCTACGATGCCAGTGGCCGCCTGCAAACAGTGACCGACGCTAACAGCGGTGTCTGGACCTACGGTTACGACTCTCTGAACCGAATGACCACGATTCAGGACCCTCGCCTCATCACGTATCTCACGAACGTGTACAACAGCGCAGGCAACGTTTACCAGCAGTACCTGGCGGATGGAACCAGCTTCTACCAGTTTAATTGGACACCTACGGCAAATACACAGAACGTGAAATTCGCCTGTGAAATCACTTCGTATGCGGTTAACCCCGGTAGGTGAGCGGCCACGCGGGCCATTTTGCTACTGCTTCTGCGCTCTCCCATAATAATGAGGTCGATCTCCCGCTTTCTTGCGATTTCCAGAATGCTTCCGGCCCGGGGACCGAATTCGACAATAACTTCAGATTTTCCCCCGACTGCATTGAACCCGTGCTTCCCGGCGTGTTCGCGAAAGAACTCTAGAGCCTTTGGCTTGGCTTCCGCAGGGGACTCGCCGCTATCCCAATCATTCTCATTCACGTGCAGGAAACACAAGGAAGCATCGCGTGTTTGCGCCAGTGAGAATGCGTACGGTACCGGCGCACCGCAGCAGCCGAAAAGTCCGTCACGAAAAGGATGCGCTTAAATTCCGGCCCGCCGGAAACACAGGGTCCAATCGTCAACACGGGACGCGTTGCCGAACGGACGATTTCCTCTGCAATCGAACCCAGCAATAGCTTTCTTATCCCTTGGAAACCATGACTTCCAATCACAATCAAATCGACGTCACACTTGTCTGCTATTGCTGACAGTTTCTGCGGAACGCCACCATGATCGAGATGCACTTCATGACGAATGTCGCATAGGCTCTCCAGCATCCCGGCCAGACGTTTTTCAACGCTGGCCTGCGTCAGCGCCTGGTCTACAGCGACATGGGACGTAGGGGGAACCGGGGGAGTGGCGTCCTCGGCAGGTACGACATGCGCGAGAAAAAGCTCGCCGCCATAATGACGCGCAATGCTCGCCGCGAAGGGCAACACAATGAAGGAGCTTGGTGAAAAATCTATGGCGCACAAAACCCTATCCAACGACATCCAAGATGTCTCGGTCGAGCTCATTGTGAGTGTCCCAGGACGGTCGCTCTACGTCTCTTCATGCTTCCAAGCCGTTTGCAGAAACTCCATCAGACTCTCCGGCGTGATCAAGCCTTCCTCGCGGTGGACTTGGCTGCGGTTTAGTTAGTACCAGGAGCAGGCCTAGGCTCCGCTTGAGAACACCACGACCGTGCAGATCACCGCGAGTACGGCGCACAGCACCAGGAGGTGAGGCGAGCACATGGATCGAGCCTCTTCGGGAGCGCGAATCATTCCATGACCCTTGATGCAATTCTCAACTGTTTGAGTATACCGCACCGCGCATCGGCGTCCTGTGAAGCGAGGTAGCGGATGAAGTTGGGAGTCGCGGCAGAAATGCTAGATGCGACGTACGTCGGATATGGGTCTGCCTTGAACTGGAGTCGCGCCAGCTCGACTGAGACGGGAAATATTTGGTAAACGTCGTCGAAGACATCGCGCGACGGAAACGTGCCAAAGCGGAGCTTCAGAAGGCGCGCGACGAGCTAGGCATCATGCCTCCAACGGTTCAGCCGTTCGAAAGGCAACCAAGTGAGGTATGCTCTTGGTGGGAAATTCCCCGGGGATGAGTGAAAGCGGCCAGACTAGGAGCGGGAGTTGGTGGAGTATCCCCCTGTTCCATCGTGCAGGTATGCTGCAGGAGCGGGAAGATCAGGTTTTTCTCGTCCTGGCACTGGTGATCGGTGTCTTGACCGGCTTGGCGGTCGTCGCTTTTATCCTGGTGACCGAACGACTCGGGATGCGGTTGTATCCGCCCGGCGGGGCTCCATTGAGGCGCTTGCTCTTCCCCGTAGCAGGTTCACTCGGGATTGGCTACCTCCTGTACAAATATTTCCCCAACGCACGAGGCAGTGGAGTGCCGCAAACCAAGGCTGCCTTGTATGCGCGGGAAGGTCGCATCACGCTGCGCACCGTGCTGGGAAAGTTTTTCTGTACATCGGCGACGCTGGCCAGCGGAATCCCGCTGGGACGTGAGGGCCCCTCGGTCCAGGTGGGCGGTGGCATTGCTTCGGTGCTGGGACGGTCGCTTGGATTGCGCCCGGAAAAGGTGAAGGCGCTGATTCCGGTCGGTGCCGCCGCAGCGATTGCCGCTGCATTCAATACTCCCCTGGCGGCTGTACTCTTTGCGCTCGAAGAGATTGTTGGGGACCTAAATGCGCCCGTGCTGGGATCAGTTGTCCTGGCCTCGGCCACTTCCTGGATGGTGCTGCGCCTTCTTCTTGGCAATAACCCTCTATTCAAAGTTCCGCAGTATAAGCTCGTCCATCCGCTGGAATTTCCCGTCTACGCTGCCCTTGGAGTGTTCGGTGGCCTAGTTTCAGTAGCCTTCACGAAACTCCTGCTCGGCATGCGCGCACGTTTCCTGCGCCTTCCGGCAAGAACGGCCTGGTGTCATCCGGTAGCGGGAGGCCTTTTGGTAGGTGTGATCGGATGGTTCGTGCCGCAGGTTCTGGGGGTGGGCTACGGCTACGTCGGTGATGCCTTGAATGGAACGATGGCGCTCAAGCTGATGCTCTTGTTGACCGTACTGAAGTTGTTGACCGTCACTACGAGCTACGCCTCCGGAAACGCGGGCGGCATTTTCGGTCCTGCCTTGTTCATTGGAGCGATGTTGGGTGGGACCTTTGGAACGGTGGCACATCACTTCCTGCCTGCCTATACGGGGACGCCTGGGGCTTATGCACTCGTAGGAATGGGCGCCGTCTTCGCCGGAATCATACGCGCTCCCATGACCTCGGTGCTCATGATCTTCGAGATGACCCAGGACTATGCGGTCATTGTTCCCTTGATGATCGCGAACCTGGTGAGCCTGTTTATTTCTTCGCGGCTGCAGCGGCATCCGATTTATGATGAACTGGCCATGCAGGACGGCATCCACCTGCCGACCGCAGAAGCTCGCTATCGACACGGACAGCGACAGGTAAGCCACATCATGCGCGCGGCAAGCGAGTCGCTGTCGGCTGAGATCACGATCCAGGAAGCCTTGCAGCGGGTTCGCGCGAGCGAATACTTAAGCTCGCTGATCATAGACGAGCGCGGTGTAATCGGCGTGGTCAACCTCACGACGCTTGAAAGAGCAGCCAGCGAGGATCCCGGGAAGCGCGTTCGTGAACTCGTGGATCCGATTGTTTTTCCACACGTTCACGCCGACCAGGGGCTTGACCTCGCCCTGGAACGTATGGGCACGAACCAAATCGAGATCCTGCCGGTCGTGAGCCGTGCGAATGTCCACCAGTTGGTGGGTATGGTGACCCTCCGGGAAGTCTTGCATTCATACGGTGTCAGCCCGCCTAATCGAGCTTAGGCTTACTGCTTCGCGTCGGCCGCGTCGTGGACGAGCCGCTCCATGCCAACCGATTCTCAGTTGGTCAGTTTCCGCCTTGGACACTCCAGGGACCCTCTGCTAATGTGCAAGGGTGTAACAGCGCGGCGCGAAATTACTGTCTTGCGAATTCTCTCTTGCCCGTTGGGAGGTCTTCTCAATGTCCGAAGCTGGAGGTTCCAACATCGAAGTTGCCCACCATCTCAGCGAGCACAAAGAATCGTCGCAATCTTTGGGACATGAAATATTGGAGATCGCGGAGGCTGTGGTGCTCGCCGTAGTCGCTGTCGCCACTGCCTGGAGCGGCTATCAGGCGGCGCTCTGGACCGGACATCAGGCAGAACTGTACGGCCAAGCGAGCAAACTGCGGGTTGAAGCCGAGGGAGCCGCCACATACGCCAACCAGGAGCGTTTGTATAACGCTTCGACCGTGGTCGAGTGGCTGAAGGCCGAAGCCCACGGCGACAAGAAGCTCGCCGACCTTTTCGAACGGCGTTTCCTTCCCGAGTTTCGTCCCGCCTTTGAAGCTTGGAAGAAGACTGACCCACTCAACAACCCCAAAGCTCCGGCGGGTCCTCAGTTGATGGCGGAATACCGAAGCTCCAGGACGGAAGAGGCGGCCAAGTTGAACGACCAAGCCACCGAAATCTTCGAGCAAGGCACCCGAGCCCGGCAACGCTCCGACGAATACGTGCGAGTAACCGTGACGCTGGCAACCGTGCTACTGCTAATTGCGATCAGCCAGCGTTTCAAGACTCGTGGTGTGCGGATTGGACTGCTGGCGACCGCCATGCTGCTGCTGTGCTTTCCGGTTTACCATATTCTTACGCTGCCCCGAGCATAGAGCCGCCTGCCCCTGCCCGACAGGAGCAGGGTTGAATATCAATGCGCGTCAGATGTTGCCCAGCAGATCATTCGAGGCCAGATTCGGTTTGGCGCGACCGCCTCACTTTTACTATCAGAATCCACAAGGCGAAGCAGAACATTTGTAAAAAGTCTGAAACTTCCTACCACCTCACGAATCCTATGGCCGCGCGCAGCTGAACCCAGACAAATTTTTGTTCGTCCATTTCAGCACGCGACAAAAATACAGGAGTTAGAAAATGCGCAAGGCAGTTCACATCCTCTGGATGGTCGCGCTCGCTGTCAGCGTCGTCTCCCCAACCTACAGCAACGCAGAGGACGAGCATTCCCAAGGTGCAGTCTTCGTCATGACAAATTCCGCCAACCGCAACGAAGTCATCTCCTACAAACGAGCCACAGATGGCTCCCTGCAAGCCGGTCACAGATTCGCCACCGGCGGTCGCGGCAGCGGTGGCAACAACGACCCTCTCGAATCGCAAGGTTCTCTAACCCTGAGCCAGGATCACTCCTTACTCTTCGCAGTCAACGCCGGCAGCGGAGAGATCTCCGTTTTCCAAGTCCACGGCCCAGACTTGTCGCTAACCGACAAACAACTCTCCGGGGGCAGCGAACCCAACGCCGTAGCCCAGCGCGGACACCTCGTCTACGTCCTCAACACCGGCGGCAGCAGCAGCGTAGTGGGTTTCCGGGTCGGCGAGGACGGAAAACTCCACCCCATTCCCCATTCTCTAACTTTCCTAAGCACCAACACCTCGGGAGCTTCGTCGTTAGCCTTCAGCCCCAACGGCCAGTTCCTGCTGGTGACGGAACGTGAAACCAACAGCATCGATGCCTTCAGTGTCAAGAAAAACGGAACCTTGTCACCGATCGTAATCAATCCTAGTGCTGGACCGGGAGTCTTCTCGCTAGCGTTCGCTCCCAACGGAGTCGCTCTGGCAGCTGAAACCGGCCCCGCTGGAGGTCAAAACGCCTCCGCCATTTCCTCCTACTCAGTTGCCTCGAACGGAATCCTGACTCCGATCAGCACCAGCGTCCCGACCTTAGGCGCAGCAACCTGCTGGAACGCCGTCACTCCCAACGGTAAATGGGTTTACACTTCCAATGCCGGCACGTCCAACATTTCCGGATTTTCCATCGGCTCGAATGGCGCGCTGACGGCATTACCCGGAACGATCGTAGGCACAAATCCCACAGGCGCCACCAATCTGGACATCGCCATCACCACCGATGGCAAGTTCCTGTACAGCCTCGATGGCGAGATCGGCAAGATCAGCATCTTTGGCGTCCAGTCCGATGGCACCCTGACCAACCTGGGCACCACCGGCGCGCTGCCGAAGGGCGTCGGATTCAACGGAATCGCAGCCAACTAACCGCGCAACGTGAGTTGCGGGAATCAAACCGCAACTCACCTTTTTCTCATCTTATGGACTCGGAACCGACCACGTAAGGAACGGACTTCCCTCGTGTGCCCAGGGGGCGGGTTAGCCAAGAAGTGGATTGATGGTTGATTAAGACAGGCATTCCGCTATCTTTCAACACGCCTGAGTTCGTGAACGCACTGCGAGAAAGGAAGAATGGGAACACTGTTCGCGGAACTCAAGAATCAGATCAGATTGCGCGCCTGCGCCTGCGGAGATTAGAGTTTGTTCGTGAGTAGTTCTCGTGGCGGCTGCTGCCCAGGACATCAAGCGACTGGTCCGCTTCCTCAGCCGAGGGCAAAGAGAAATGTTAGCCGCGACGACGTGGTGGTGATCCCGTTGTGAAGAAGAGCTCATGCCACTGCAACACTCGCAGCCGAGCTAAAATCTCTTTCCGCATCTCCTTTTTCAGCACCCACGCAATTTATCAACAACTAAGGCAAGATGTATGTTTGCCGTGCACTGAAAGATGCACCGTCATCGCCCGTTAGGTATTCTAGCAACTTATTATTTAGTGTGTTCCCGAGATGAAACGGCGATCGTGCTCTTGCCCGCGGCATTGACCAATACCTTCGGCAGGATGGTTGGCCAGCCTCGACAGGGATGGCTTTTCTATCCCGTGATTGTGTTTCTGTTCGCCTGCGGACTGGTCTTCGTACACCACTTTGAACAACAGGCAGATCCTCGCTTCGGGGCTGTGGACTTCCAAAATAGTTCTCTCCAATCTGGCGGCAACATGGAAGGGAAAGAGGTGCGCTTCGGCATCGGCGGCTCGACCCTCACCGCGGTCGTTACTTCAAACACGGCCACAGGATCATACAACTCCATGCATGACAGCTACACCTCGCTCGGCGGCATGGTGCTGCTGATAAACATGCTGCTCGGAGAGCTCGTATTCGGAGGTCTGGGCACTGGTCTTTAGCACAGAGGATCATCGACAATTTCGACCTGCTCAACGACAATAGCCGCGGTGCCCAAAACTCCGAACATGGCTGGAAGAGGCCGACCCGACGACGGAGGTTGGCGTGTTCAAGCTTTTCCTGGGCTAAGCGTCGGTGTTGGCAAAACGTTCGGCATGTTGAGTGAAGGCTGACGCGCAAACATAACCAAACTGAAGGGTAGCAGCTGGCCGAGGTGGTGGCTGGCTTCGTTCGCGAAAAATGTGTCACTCAAGTTGTGTTCGGACGATCGGCCACTCGCGCTGGAGAAATATCTGTACTTCACACTGCCATTAACGAGTTCCTGCGAGATGTGCCCCCCGGTGGACGAATATATTGTTACGCAGGAGCCCTCCTGATTCCCTCATGAGCGAGCATCGCCGCATTCTCGTAGTGGACGATGAGCCCCAGATCACGCGTGTGCTGCGGACCACTCTCTCCAGCCAGGGCTATGACATTCGCGCGGCGAATGACGGCGAGACCGCGCTCGAGATCATGAAAGACTGGACCCCGGATCTCGTGATCACTGATCTCTCGATGCCCAATATGGATGGGTTGGAGTTGTGCCGGCGATTGCGGACGGGAACACAGATTCCAATTATCGTTCTTTCAGTTAGGGGCGAGGAAGAGTCCAAAGTGCAGGCTCTGGATGCTGGCGCCGACGACTACATCACCAAGCCGTTTGGGTTCGAGGAACTGCTGGCTCGTATACGAGCCGATCTACGCCGCGCCCCGGCTGGCGAAAACTGGCAAGCATTGCCGATTGAGATCGGTGATTTCCGGATCGATCTGGCTGCCCGCAAAGTCGGGGTATGTGGTCGCGAAGCGCATCTTACTCCGAAGGAATTTGATCTGTTGGCCTACCTGGCGCGCTATCCCGGCAAGGTTGTTACCCATCGCACGCTGCTGAGCGCAATCTGGGGCCGCGGCCAGAGTATGGAACAAGTCGAGAATCTTCGCGTAGTCGTCGGCCAATTGCGAAAGAAGCTAGAACCGGAAACCTCCTCACCGCGCTACATCGTTACCGAACTCTCGGTCGGATACCGCTTCGAGCCCGGCGAATAAATTCTCTGGATCAACCTGATCCGTCTTCACGAACATTTTACGAACTCTTTATTCAATCCTTACGTGTGGCTGGCGAATTGTTATTTCGCCCATAATTCATTGGAATTTCCCGTCCTGCTAGGATTCTGTGATGCGCGATCTGGTCGTCCTTTTCATCCATTTCATCGCTACCCTGGCTCGCTTGCTCAGACCTGGCGGTGCCCGTTCCATCGTTGCCGAGTCGCTTCTGCTCAAGCATCAACTCCTGAT
This sequence comes from uncultured Acidobacteriota bacterium, assembly GCA_963796095.1. GTDB lineage: Bacteria > Acidobacteriota > Terriglobia > Terriglobales > Acidobacteriaceae > JABDBE01. Next base: position 5,900 of record CAWCKL010000036.1, on the reverse strand, counting down.
CCTGAATCGCTCCCGGCAACGAGCCCCGAATCTGTCCGCGTCGGACCGGATCCTTGCCGGCTGGCTGGCGCTCTGGCTGCGTCCCACTCGCCTGCTCCGGTCTGCCATTGTGCTGAAGCCCTCAACCCTGCTAGGCCTTCACCAAGCGATGTGCAAGCAAAAATACCGCATGCTGTTCTCACCCAATCACAATCGCAGGCCCGGCCCGAAGGGACCGAGTGCAGAACTCGTCCATGCGGTCGTCGAAATGAAGCAACGCAATCCCCGCTGGGGTTGTCCACGAATCGCTGAACAGATCACCTTGGCCTTCAACCTTGCAATCGACCAAGACGTGGTTCGAAGGATTCTCTCCCATCACCACTGGCCGGGACCGAGCCCGGGCGGGCCTTCCTGGCTGACTTTCCTCGGCCCCATGAAAGAAAGCCTCTGGAGTATGGATCGGTTCCGCTGTGAGTCGGTAACCTTGCGGACCCACTGGGTCCTGGTGGTTATGGATCAATCCACGCGACGGATCATTGGTTTCGGCGTCCATGCCGGCACGGTCGATGGGGTCGCACTCTGTCGCATGTTTAACCGCGCCATTCGAGGTCAACGCGGGTTGCCAAAGTACCTCAGCTCCGACCATGATCCTCTCTATAGGTTCCACCAATGGCAAGCCAATCTGCGGATCCTGGAGGTGACAGAAATCAAGACCGTCCCCTACGTTCCCCTGTCTCATCCCTTCGTGGAAAGGCTCATTGGCACCATTCGACGCGAATATTTGGATCACATGTTGTTCTGTTGAAACTTTTTGATAGTGTCCCCTCACGGACCGAATAGAAATGTCCCCTTAAACTGAGACCTCCAGCCAAGGGAGGTTTTGTTGAAGAGGACAGCTATGAGCACCCGTGAGCTGGAGCGAGTGGAAGTGATGGGACGAGTCGCTAAAGAAGAACTGAAGTTGATCGATGCCGCAGCGATGTTGCAGTTGAGTTACCGCCAGATCAAACGCTTGTGGCGACGCTATCAGCAGAAGGGCAGCAAAGGGCTGCAGCATGGCAATGTGGGTCGAGTTTCCAATCGGAGCAAACCCGGGAAATTTCGGCGCCGGGTGCTGAGTTTGATCCGGCAGAAGTATTCTGGTTCGGAAGAGGAGCGATTCGGGCCGACGCTGGCGGCTGAGCACTTGGCGGAAGAAGACGGGATTGCCATAGATCATGAAACCTTGCGTGGTTGGATGTTGGCCGAAGGACTGTGGAGTCGTCAACGGAAGCGGAAGAAACACTGCCAACGAAGAGAGCGCAAGGCTCACTTTGGCGAACTGGTACAGCTGGACGGGAGTTTTCACGACTGGTTGGAAGGGCGTGGTCCGAGGGGTTGCCTGATGAACATGGTGGACGATGCCACCAGCGCAACCCAGGCATGTCTGGGGAAAGAAGAGACGATCTGGGCGGCGGTAGGAGTGTTACGAGCCTGGATCGGGAAATATGGGGTGCCTCGCGTGCTCTATACCGACTGGAAGAACGTTTACAAACGGAGAGCGACGGCGGCGGAACAGATGCGGGGCAAAATTCCGGTTACGCAGTTTGGACGTATGTGCCAGAAGCTGGGCATTCGGATCGTCGCCGCCAGTACGCCCCAGGCCAAGGGGCGGGTGGAGCGAAACCACGGGACCCATCAGGATCGGCGGATCAAGAAACTGCGGCGGAAAGGGATCGATAGCTACGAAGCCGCCAACGAGTATCTGGAAAAAGAATATCTGCCGGCGCACAACCGACGGTTTGTGGTTCCAGCAGCTCAGCCGGAGGACTATCACGGTCGCAAGCCGACCGTTCGGGAACTCCGTGAGATCTTCCGCTTAGAGACCGAGCGCGGAATCAGCAATGACTGGGTAATCCGGCATGAAGGCGGCAATCTGCAGCTGAAGCCCGGCTCACGACGCTATGGGCCCACACGAAGCAAGGCTTTGGTCTGCGAGTGGGAGGACGGAACCATGAAGGTGTACTACCGCGGAGAAGCAATGGCTTTTACGGAGCTGAAGCAGCCCCAGAAAGCCTCTGCCCCGCTTCCCCCGCGCGCCCGGCCCGTGGTGGTGAGGAAGGCGAAAAAAGACCATCCGTGGCGCCAACCCTACCAGACTATGCGGACACCGATTCCCAAGGAGCAGATCGGAGCGCCGCTCGTTGGGATGCGCACTTACGCTTCGCCCTAAACTACAGGGCTTCGCTTCAGTGCGCATCCCAACGACAACATCAACCACAAAAAGGGGACATTTCTAATTAGTTAACGATGGGGACATTTCTAATCAGTCTTGACATGGATCACATGTTGTTCTGGACGAGTGCAGATCTCGAGAATAAACTGCTGGATTTCAGGACCTACTTCAACCACCATCGCACCCATCACTCCCGGGAAGGGCGAACGCCGGATATGCCAGTGTCACCACCCGTCGCCAATCTGCGCGCGTTTCGCTGGCAACCACACTGTCGAAGCCTATATCAGACATCCATGGCCGCTTGAGTTTTCAAAGATGTGCGATTGCTGCGATATGCAGGTCTCCGTGGGCAAAAACTCGGAATGAAATCATTCGCGTTGGAGTTTTCAGTTCTTCATCGCAGCGCGTTTCGTGAATCTAGCCGTTTCACTGCCTCAGTATCAATTCGCCAGCCACACCTGACCGATTCTTTGTACCAAGCGGAGTGAGAGTCTATATCACTGCTCGGGCCTGCGAAAGCGCACCAGCGTTTCCGGGGTACTTATGATAGGCATCTTCTCCCACCGCGCTGACGAACCACCTCTACCGTTGCGTTGTAATCTGGCACTCCGCTCGGATCCAGCCTCCCCGCCGGGATCAGCACGTTGATCTCGGGCCAGTGGGCCTGCAAGCATCCTGGTTTCATGCGGTCGATCCAGACCTTACCGTGGAACTCGCCAAGCTCATTGCGCAACACGATCGCATCCCCTTCCTCGAGCCCGAAATGCGCCGCATCTCCCTCTGACATGAAAACGTCGTCGCGGCGAGCTCCCGTAATCGGATCTTTCTCCGCATTGATGATGCTATTGAACTGTTTCCCACGGCGCGTCGAAAGCAGAAAGCGCCCTGGCGGCAGATGTGCTTCCGGCAACTCGACCGTGCTGAAGTGTGCTTTGCCATCGGGCGTGTGACAGCGATCTACCAACAAATGCGGCCCACCATACTGGAAGTTATCGCCCTTTTTCTTGAGACCCGCGATGCCCTTATACGTCGGGATCACCCTCTCAATCTCATCGCGAATGTCTTGCGTGTCCTTCCACGGAAACGCCGATGCCGCCTGCTTCGCGTTGATCGCACGGGCCACCAGCACCGGAATCTCCCATTCATCTTTGCTCTCCGGAATGCGCGGGCCGGGAATTTCCGGGCTGAAAATGACGCGGCGCTCCGTGCTGGTTTCAGTTCCTCCGCCGCGTTGTTCGTAGCGCGTACGCGAAGGAAGCAGCACAACGGTCTCTGCCGGATCCACCAACATCGTCGGATTTACCACGATGTCCTGATGGATCCGCAGCTTGAGGTTGCCGAGCGCGCGATTCACCAGCTTCGGTTCCGGGAGCGTGTGCTTGAAATTTCCTCCACTCTGCCACAGCACGTCGATCTCGCCACGATCCGCTGCTAAGACCATATGACTCGCGCTGAGACCTTTCCACGAAGGCGGCTCGAATCCCCACATTTCCGACGAAGCGAACTTCCGCGCATTTTCTTCCGTCGCTGCTGACCCCATGACATATGCCGAAGGTTGCGCGCCCATCTCCGCTCCTCCTTGCACTCCGCTATGGCCGCGGATCGGCATCAATCCTGTATGTGTGCGCCCAATATTCCCCTTGCACAACTGCAAATTGACCAGGGCGCGCACATTGTCGCTGCCATGCAGATGCTGCGTGATCCCCATACTCCAAACCACGATCGCATGCCGCGCCTTGCCAAAAGCTTCCGCGAACCGCAACATGTCGCTCCGCGTTAATCCTGATCCGCGTTCCAGGTCCGCCCAGGAAAGTCGGGCGATCTTGTCTTTCAACTCACTCCATCCGACAGTGCGCCGGGCGATGAAGTCGTTGTCAGTCCAGCCGTTCTCTATTAGGTACTTGATCACCCCGTGGAAGAACGCAATATCGCCTCCGGTATGAACCTGAAAGAAGTCGTCAGCGAAGCGCGTACCAAACATCGCGCTCTCCGGCACCGACGGAACCCAATAACGTTCCATCCCCGGCTCAAAATACGGGTTGACCAGAAAAACTTTCGTCCCCTCCTTCTTCGCGTAATACAAATACTTGGTCGCAACCGGCTGATTGTTGGCAATGTTTGAGCCGACAAAAACGATGAGGTCTGCCCCAATCCAATCCGAATAAGAACAGGTCGTAGCGGCGCAACCCAGAGTCGCGCTTAGCGCCATGGTGCTGGGCGCGTGGCAAATGCGCGCGCTAGTATCCACATGATTGGTGCCAATGAAGCGTGCCACTTTCTGATGAGCGTAATACGCCTCATTGGTCAGGCCGCGGGAAGTGATGTACCAGCCGAGACGTCGTGGATCGGTATTCTGCAAACATTTCGCCACAGTAGAAATCGCATCGTCCCAAGACACGCAGCGAAAACCTTTTTCCCCCTTGCGCCGGATCATTGGAACCGCCAACCGCCCCAGCTTCCGTACCTGTTTTTCCGTTTTCTTTTGCAGCGGCGTCACGTCTTCGAGCACTCGCCACTCCATCGCCGGCATAGTGTTCAAGCGCAGCAGCGAAAGCCGCACCGCGCACAGATGAATGCCTTTCATCGTCCAGTCGTGCATTCCGGTAGTGCCGAGCGCACACCCATCACAACAACCATCGTTGAGAATTCGCCAGGCATAACCCAGGCTGTCGCGGTTCTCCCAAACCGTGGCCAGCACATCCTTATAAGCATTGGGATGCTGATGGTGCACCCCATAAGGCACCCACCCCACCCACTGCTCCTTCTTCAACCCGGTTTTCTCTGACCGCAATCAACCCTCACTCTCAGAAAAGAGGAACCCTTAAGCATACAAGGACGCCCCATCGTGTAAAGTGATTTGACGAGTGGGCCGACACTCGCCACAAGGACCGAACGTATTTGACGTGACCGAGCATTTCTGTACCGTCGATCCAAGGTGCGCCAGCAGCCAGCCAGCGTCTCCGCAACTCCGCACATGATTTTCTTGCATCGTCGTATCCGAACTCTGTGCCGCAGGACGGACAGATTTCAAACGAGGCACATCCTGCATTGTCGTATGGAGCTTGTGTGAGTTCGGCAAAGCCGCAGACCGGTCAACTGTGCGCCATACGTGCGGAAAGTATAGTTGACGAAATCAGGCGTTACTCATTTAACCTGTCGTTCGCGGTCAGCGCGATGGCCGCCGAAGGCGTGGATAGTTCGTGTTCCAGCAACCACTTCACCAGCGTGTGCTACGCCACGTGGAATGAAGTATTCCTCTCCCGCATTTAACGGAATATGCTTTCCATTAATGATGAGCGTGTAGCAACCCTGTACGACCAGCATGTATTCGTCGTAATCATGCACATGCTCTGCGGACCCCGCATTCTTGAAGCACGTCCAAAACGCCATCTGGCTTCCATCTCTCCCGTCGAAAACAAAACCTTCAACACCTAGCGTGGCCTGATTCAGGAAGCGGAAAATATGCGCGCCCACCTACAAACTTGTGCGAATTGCAGGGCGCGACTGGAAGAGGAGCAGGAGTTGTCCCGACCGAGACTCGGTTCTATTGCAAACTCGTCACTGAACTAAGTTTCGGCCAGCGCGAATCGCTGATTAGAGACAAACGCCATGCTCAAGCATTGGACTCCTAAAATCTACCCAAAGATATTTGAAATTTTGATCTCCATCGGTCTTTTGTCCGATGATTTTGTTGTCGATGCAAAGT
>CAWCKL010000035.1:0-86395 GCA_963796095.1 uncultured Acidobacteriota bacterium | reverse complement strand
AGTCACCCGTCGCCCCCACGGGGGCGGTTTGTCGGAAGCAGAAGGTGCGGGGTGCTGGTTGCGCAGGGGTTGCAGATTTTGCAGGACTTTGCCGGAATCTGACGAGTATTCGTAACCAAGGCGGACAAAAAGCGGACAAAAAACTAACTTGATGAAGACCTGCGTTGAATCAGAAGGGTTTGGAGTTACTAAGAAACGGTCTGGAAAACCTTTATGCGTCGGTTCGAATCCGACCCGCGCCACCAAGCTTTTTTGCTCCCCTGCGAATCCGCGTGGTAGCTGCGCGCCCTGGACACCCGAGTCATCACGCCATCATCGGCTGCAAAAAAAACCGCCGGCGCTTTGCCTTCTTACAGGCTCTAGCGTCGGCGGACTATATTCCTCACGGTTACGTAATCCGATTCAAATCAAAATCGGCCTGCAGGAGTCTCAGTTTCCCAGCACAGCGTAGGCGGGAAGCGGATCGCCGCTCATAACTGCCACCCACTTCCCGTTGTCCGTCTTGCCGCAGTAGGTGGACGGTCCCTTACAATAGAAAGCAATGGGGTGCGATCTCATATCGGTGCTGTTGAAGGCCCAGCCACCAAGGAAAACGTCCTTGGTAGTGGTGGTGGCGGCGATCCAATACTGTGTTCCGCCGGTGACCGGTATGCCGGCCTTGTCGTTCCCCACGTCGAGTGTGCAGCATGCTCCGTATGTAGGAGGCGCGGTGATATGGAAGGACTTGAGCGCTTTTCCCGGCACGCCATTGTTGTCTTCACGGATGCTAAGTTCGAACTCGCTGGGATTTTCGTCTGTACCCACCGACGCTTCAATTCTGGTTACCGTGGCATTGGCTTTCGGCGTGAATGGGATGGCCACCCACGTTGTGAAAGGGAATTTGTACGATCCCTCTTGGGCAATGGTATTCCCGAAACAGCAGAAGAACGTGCCGAACGGATAAGTGCTGAGGTTGCCGGCAATGGTTTTGAGACCCGCGTTCGAATTGATGTCCCGTGGCGTAACTGCGGACGGACCTTTGGTTGCAATTGCCATTCTTCCGTTGTTGGTGGTGATGAAATTTTGCTTTGTTCCCAGAGCCAGCGCGGTGACGCCGATGAGCGCCAGCACGGCCAAGCAAAGCAGTATGCGTGCGAGTGGTGACTTACCCATTATCTATCTCCTCCGTTTTTAAAGTTGAGTTGGCTGAAGTGAACACCGGAATTCGCAACCTCGGGTATTCGTGGCAACGGTAGTAATTCCCACTGGTCCTATCCGGCGCTGTACATCTGCGAACAGCTCGGCTGTGATAAGGGGCAGGAACGAATGAGCTTCTATCCCGCCCTGCAGCAAAACCATCTCCATTCCGGGAGATGTCAAACCAACGGTTGGAAAGCGAGACGAATTTTTTCACTCATGAATGTCAGTGTCAAGCAGAATCCTTTTCTGGAGCGGGATTTCGGTGGTACGCTGCAAAACTCTGCGAACGATTTGCAAAGTTATGCGCGACGCGACGATTTACAAAACATTACAAATAATTTGTTGATCGCGGTATTTTCGAAAAAAGTGATTATTGTCCGGCCGGAGAAATGAATGCTTCCGGAGGATCGAAAAAACAACGGCGCCAGAAAGCCTGGTCCGAAAGCGTGCCGGCTTTCCATTGCTGGAGACTAGGCAAGGTCGCCGCTATCAGCCCGCCATCCTCGGAATCGAAAATGAGCACCACTCCAACCGCGCTCGATGGAGTTCGCGTAAGTTCGGCATATTCCTTCTCGAACAGGGATTTTGCGAATTCCAATTTTGCCCGCGAACTGGTGTCCGATGCGCCCAGGTTGGCTCTCTGCACGGTCAGGATTTTGACGGTCTGTCCACGCAGCGGCTCCCATGTTCCGGGGAAGGACGCGATTTCTTCGTTCTTTACCTGAAATTGTTCAGTGCTGGGCGGCGCTGGGGCATCTTCAACCTTCGCATCGGATGCGTAGGTGTCCGGCACTTCGAGGCTGGAGCGCCGGATCCATCCGCGGGAGATGCCCGAGATTCGCACGTGCACCCAGTTCGCGTTCATGTCGAGAATCTCAAACTCGTCCTCCGCGGTGGCGAGAAACAATACTTTGGCGCCTTCGACTGGGCTTACCAGAACCGGCGTGCTCGACTTTTTGACGGCAACCAGATTCTTTGGGTGCGCTTGGTTGTGGAGAATTTCCTCTAGACCCTTGGCTTCTTTGGTGAGTTCTTCCATGTGCTTGTCAGCCACCGCCTTCTGCGTAGCTAACGAGGTAGCAATATCCGAGTTGACACCATTCCCCAGTTTGAAAGGTGATTTAGCAGGTGTTGTGGAAGGCTTCGAGCTCGCCATCGAGCCCGCCGAAGTTCCGGTATTCGGCATTGGCGCTGAGATATTGGGCATGGACACGGCTGCCTTGTTCTTGGGCTGCGGAGGCGCTGAGACCACGGGAGGTGTTGCAGTTCCGGTTGTCGGAGTTCCAGTTGCCGCGGTTGCAGTCCCAGGTATCGGAGTCCCAGATGATACTTGGCCACTGAGAGCATCCTGGAGGCGGTCAAGGAGATCAGTCTCGAGGCGACCATTGGAAGGCAGCACCTGGTAGGCGGATCTCGCTGAATCAGGATCCGCGTACCAAGCGGTAATCTTGGCGCTGACTCGCACCAACGCTCCGCCCGAGGGCGTGGAAGTCACTTGTATCGCGCATTGATAAAAGCCGCGTTGGAAGCGGTCCAAGGGACGATCGCCAGGACGCGTGAAACCATCGAGCACCGGCAACCGTCCGGAGGCCGCAGACTGCAGGTCTTTTAGAGCTCTCTCTACCACAGTCTTCGATTGCACAAACGTTCGCTCGTAGGGAGCACTTTGGGCATGGATCGGGGGAGCCAGTGCGATCGAAAGGGCGAGCCAGCAGAGAAGAAACAATACTCGTGCCGAAACTGTCGTGCGGTGCGTTGGTCTCACGGCAGAGGCTCCAGTTGGTCGCGATGAACCCAACCGTGCTGCCCGTCTTCGGTTTCCACGCCGAACCAGTAGGGAGTGGACACGACAATCACAACTTCAGTGCCGGCATCGAGGGGCTTCAAAATCGACGCAGTGTGGAAGGGAGCGGATTTGAGTTGGCCACCCGGGGCTTTAATCACGCGTTCCGCCTGGCGCCGGAGATCTTGGACATGCTGTTCCAAGCTTTGTACGGAGTTTTGGGCAGAGGCAAGGGCGAGAGCCTCATTCTCTTCACTCTTGCGTTCGAGTGCCTGCCTGGCTAGTTCTTCCTGCCGGTGTTTTTCGCCCTGCTGCGCCTGAGTCTTCTGCAATTCAAGAGCGTCAACGTGATCCTGGATGTCTCTGAACTCGGCGCTTTCCACGCTGCCATCCGAGGGATGACGGGTGCGGCGAAAATCTTCGACAAAGACCGCGTCGATGCGCAAAATCGTTTTGCCTGCGTCTTTGCTCTGCACGACGTAGCGCACCGCCAGTGTGCCTTCATCCCTGGTTTCCTTGAAATTGGCGGGCGCCAAAACCTTGGTGCGAACCTTGTAAAAAACCGTGCCCGGTTCTTTCCATTCGGGGAACAACGACGACGATGTGACCGCATTCGCCTTATCGATGTACTTGTCCTTGTTGTACTCGAAGCTGCCCTGGATGATTCCGTTGTCGACAATGGCCTCGACCGCCTCTACGACCTCGCGCTCTGGCGCCGCAACTTCCGTCGAGAGGCCCATGCCGAAATCTTCGTGCTTCTTATGGTCACGACCATGAACGGGAGCAACGGCAAAGGTTAGGCAGAAAACCCATAGCAGAGCCAGTTTGCGCTCGAGCACGGCGCAGTGGCTTCGAGCGAGTAAATATCCGCTGGCGGGCGTTGAACTGGAAACTCCTGCCCTTTTATCGATTTTCCGCATGCACTCCAACGACTGGCCCGTGTCTCTCAGTCTTTCGGCGATCGGCTAATGCGATCTCTCGGATTCTAGCTCTCATACTCTCGACCCCGGTGGACTGTCAATTTTTTCGAATGTCGTGAAAGCCCAAAGTCGCACCCGTGACAAATTCCTGACAATCTTTTTACAAAATATAGACGAACTTATCACATTCCATTCTGGAAGCAGTGGTACCGTCGCTTTGAATACGTTGATTTGAGGCTCACGAGGCATGGATAGAATAACAAGGCGCAAGGGGCAAACGACGGGGCGGGTTAAGCTTGGCCTGGCTGGAAGCGGGAACGGAACTCGTCCAAAGCGGACGCGGGATGGCGCCGCTAAGAAACAGGCACTCATTCGGGCTGCCCTGGGATTGTTCGCATCCAAGGGTTATGAAGTAACGACGACTCGCGAAATTGCCGCATCGGCCGGCTGTGCGGAAGGCCTCATTCACCGCTACTTCAAGGGCAAGTCTGGCCTGCTCGCGGCCATGATCGAACATCGTGTTTCGAAAGAAGGGTTGGACTTCAGCCAGCAATTGCGGCCAGCTTCCACCCTCGCGGATGAATTTCTGCAACTGGTCGATCGGGAAGTCGAGCGCATGTGGGAAAACCGTGATTTCCTCCGTGTATTCATCCCTCGTGCGATTGTTGATCCTTCCGTGGGAAACGTCATGAATAGGACACTTATTTCAGCCCGGGCCAAAGCGATCTCAGAGCGTCTGAAGCGTTACGAATCTTGTGTCGCCCTGACGCAAGACTCAATCGATGCCCTGGCCCAGGCCGTCGGAATGCTCGGCCTCGTGTTCGGCTTTGTACGGCCTGTGCTGCTCGGGCATGAATTCCCGGGAGCGAAGAAAATGGCGGCGACGGTCGCCAGAATTCTGATAGCCAACCCTGCGGTTTCCCCAGTGATCTGATCCGTTTTCCTGATTCCGAAGATTCGTTTTTCTCATTTTTTCTTGACACTGCTCTAACGAACGTGATAATTAGTGCGTCCACGCGCACTTCACAGGTAGTTTTCGCTGTCTGACTTGTACGTTGTGTCAGGGGGACGAGATGAACGCACCTGCTGTGCTTGTCTTTACCGCAGTACTGCGGAATGGTACCCCTTCGTGTCTCCAGGCCAACAAAACCGTTTTCCGCGCGGACTTTAACCGACAAGTGATTGTTAGATCCGAAAGAATACTCAGCAAATCCGAGTGCCGTCCATTGATTCGCCAGTAGTTTTGCCTTTGTGATTTTGCGCTTAGGAGGACTAGATGATTTCGCTCCGGAGAAGTCTTGCGGGTAGCTTGCTACTCCTGATTCTTGTCGTTGGTTGCTTCCAGGATGCTCATGCGTTGCCTGCTTTCGCCCGCAAATATGGGTTGCGGTGTTCGGCGTGCCACGAATCCTGGCCAATGCTGAATTACTTTGGACAAAAGTTCAAAGACAACGGCTATCAGCTGATGAACGATCGGGATGCCCCGATCTGGCAGAATCCCTCCTACTGGCCGGTCACCTTCCGCATCACGCCGATTTGGCACCGGGTAAGCACGGGCAGGGTGGCAGTCGACGAAGGAACTGGTCAAAACAATGGCGAGTCCAGGATCGAAAGCTCGGGCTTCGACCTGAGCGGCCTCGACTTCCATACCGGCGGAACCCTGGAAAAGAACTTCTCGTTTTACGTGCTGCCTTCTTCCGACGCCACTGCAACTTTTCACTTTGAGACGGCAATGGCCCGCTTAGACAATCTGTTCAGCAGCCCGTGGCTCAATGTAAAGCTGGGCAAATTCGAACTCGACAACCTCCTTTCGGAAAAGCGCATCCTGACGCTAACCGGTAACGGCGGGATTTACCAGACTTATCACTTCATCCCACAAGGTGACAACAATATCTTCGGGCAGATCGGGGACAACCAGCTCGGAGTCGAGTACATGGGACACTCGATGGATGATCGGACACGCGTTTCCGCGGCCCTTATCAGTTCGAGTGACGGGAATGTGGGCCTGATCACCGGTGCTAACTCCTATAGCGGATTCTTTACCGCGAGCCAAGCCTTTGACGCGGGAAAATGGGGAGTGCAGCGTATCGGGCTCTATGACATGGTAGGAGAAGCAGCGACGATGTATCGGACTTCGGCCGGAGTGCCCATTCCTGGTTCGGGCATTGGCAACAAGGGATTCAATCGCATTGGCTTCGTGGGGCAATTCTACTTCGGTCCCCACTTTGACCTTCAAGTCGTGACTCAGCATGGCGCGGATAACGCATGGTTCGGCCAGGGTTATGGCAACGCAACCGACCCAAACAACGGGACTCCCGCGAACGACCTTCCGAACGCAACGCCGGGAACGGTTCTTCCCGCGACCGCGCGGGCACCCAGCTGGAACGGCGCCACCTTCGAAGCTCACTACGTTTACAGTCCGCAGCTGATCTTCATTGGACGCTTTGAGTTGGAACGAATGTCGCAACAGGGAACTGTCGGGACTCCGTCGAACCTGGGAAATATCACTACCTATACACTTGCCTATCGCTACAATCCCTTTATGACGAGCCGAGCGGGTTTCGCCTGGCACATGGAATACAACTGGCTGCATCAAGACGGGACCGCCCCGGTATGCAACACCCCGCCTTGTTCGATACCCGCCCAAAATCTGAACTCGAGCGAATTGTTGATCGGTTTTGACTTCGACTTCTAGAGAGGGACAGCAAATGCGTACAAAATCATTCCTGCAGTGTTCGTTGTTGATGAGCGCGGCTGCTGTTCTCGCGCTTTCCCTACCCGCAAGAGCGCAACTCACAACCTTGCAACTGCAAGAGTGGCTGAATTCGCCGGCGGCGACCAGCCACATCGGAAATATCACCGGGAATGCCAAGGCTGCAGCCCTGCCTTATCGCAGATATTGCGTTGGCTGCCACGGTGACTTGGGCGATGGCAATGGCGAGAATGCGGTGTGGCTTGATCCCAAGCCGCGTGATTTCCAGCTGGCCATATTCAAATGCCGCTCCACACCGACTGGTACCTTGCCCACGGATGAGGACCTTTTTAACACGATTGCTCGGGGCCTCGACCGTTCAAACATGCCGATCTGGAACACGTTCACGAAAGATGAGCGCGCCGATCTTGTGGCATGGATCAAGCACTTCTCACCCCGCTGGCAGAAAGAGAAAGCAGGAACGCCAATCGAGATTCCTCCTGAGCCCGAGGTAACGCCGGAGCGAGTCAAAGCGGGAGAGGAAGTTTACGGAAGAGTGCAATGTTGGAAGTGTCATGGCGTCCAGGGGATGGCTAATGGCCCCTCCGCCTCAACCCTCACCGATGATCTTGGCCGCCCAATTCTGGCCTACAACTTCACCGATGGATCTCGACCCAAGTGCGGCAGCACCGACCGCGATATCTACAAAATCTTTATGACTGGCCTGGATGGCACACCGATGCCGTCATTCTCCGATAACATCAAGCCGGATGAGGCGTGGGACTTGGTGTTCTATCTGCGCACGCTGCAGCCCCACAACGCGTATAACGCCAAGGAAAGGCAGATCGCCAGACAGTTGGGTTTAAAACCTGTTAGTCCGCAATAAAATAATCTGAGATCGATCGAGGTCTTGTTCACAGGAGAGCGTCAATGAAAAAGCAACACTATTCGAAGTTCGCAGCAATACTATCGGGGCTAGTACTCATTGGCTTCGGGGCGCTAAGCCTTGACCAAAATGTCAGCGCTGCCGCGGAAGGCTCAATCGCCGGGACCGTAAAGCTCGATGGCACTGCGCCGCACATGAAGGGCATTGATATGTCGAAGGACCCTTACTGTGTGAAGCAACACGAGAACAGCCCGATTACGTTGGAGAACGTCGTGGTTGGAGCAAACGGCGGGTTAGGGAACGTGGTTCTCTATATCTCAGAAGGTTTGACTGGCAATGAGGGTAGCGCAGCGTCCTCAAGCGAGCCGGTCTTTGACCAGAAGGGTTGCCAATATATCCCGCACGTCATCGCGATGAATCCCGACCAGAAATTCAAGGTTACCACCAGCGATCAGACGACTCACAATATCCACCCGCTGCCCAACGCGATGACCGGCAATATCCCCTGGAACAAGTCTCAGCCACCCGGAGCACCGCCCATCGAAACCAGTTGGAAAGCACCAGAAATGATTTCGGTGAAATGCAACATTCATCCCTGGATGCACGGCTACCACGCTGTAGTCAAGGGCCCCTACGCAACCACCGATAAAGACGGCAATTTTACGATCCACGGTGTCCCCGCGGGCAGCTACACGGTGACCGCCTGGCAAGAGGATCTGGGAACTCAGACGGCGAAGGTGACGGTCGCGGCGGGCAAACCGGCGACCGCTAATTTCTCCTTCAAGGCAAAATGAACAATTATTCATGAAGAGTTCAGTTGGGGTTCGGTTTCTTGAGTTAAGATGGCGTGCCGCTTCAAACAAGGAAAGCCGCCGAATGCGGTGGCGGCTGCCTTGAAGAAGCCGTTGCGGTCGGGCGGCGGACAGCCGGCCAGAGGCGAGGCGATATGGCGAAAATTTTTGCAGTGACTATTATCGCGATTGCAATTCTTTCCGCGATTCCCATCCTCCGTCACACCTGGGAACCACCGGCCGATATCTCAACCCATGGCGTTCGAATTGACGAGCAGATGTCGGAGACGATGGCTGAGGCGGGAATCTCGTTCCTGGCCTCGCAGATTCTGTTGGCTTTGTTCATCTGGAAATTTTCCAATACCCGTCCCGGTGACAAGATCAAGACCTTCCCCGGAGGTGCCAAGACCGTGGTTTGGGCTGCATTTCTGCTGGTCGGGACTGAAGTTTTGGCTCTGGGCGTGTTTGGAGTCAAGGCGTGGGCTGATGTCTATCTAACTCCTCCAGCAGCAAACGCCATGCCGGTTCAGGTGCAAGCCGGACAGTTCGCGTTTTACTTTCGTTATCCCGGCCCGGATGGAACGTTCGGTCCACTGCATCCCGACCTCATCAGCGAATCCAACGCGAACTTCTTTGGTCTGGATACAGCCCACGATCAGGATTCCAAAGACGACATTGTGACAGCTGAGATGGCGATTCCGGTCAACCGGGAGGTTCATTTGCTTATGCACGCGAAGGACGTCGGGCACTCGTTCTACGTTCCGGCCTTGCGCGTGCAGCAGGATTTTGTCCCGGGATTGGATCTTTCGCTGCATTTCACCGCAACCCAGGTTGGAAAGTACGAAATTGTCTGCACTCAGCTTTGTGGCTTGGGACACTACAACATGAAGGCATATCTTGAGGTGATGTCCCAGGATGACTACGATAGTTGGCTTAAGAAACAAGCGGCATTGCAGTAGATCCCGTCGCGTTCCGGGAGATGGGACATCTCTTTTGAGGTGAGCATATGCACGATATGTCTGCACACGCGGCAGAACACCACGCGCCGACCAGCTTCATTCGTCAGCACGTCTTCAGTCTCGACCACAAAGTGATTGGCAAGCAGTATTACGGCTTGGCCCTGGTGGCCGTACTGGTTGGAATGGTGCTTTCCTGGCTGATGCGCATTCACTTAGCCTGGACGAACTATCCCATCCCAGGTCTGCATTTGCTTTCCGCGAACGGTGCGCCCGGTGATGTAATGACGCCGGAGTATTACCTGCAACTGATGACTATGCACGCGACGATCATGGTCTTCTTCGTTCTGACCACGGCGCCCTTCGCTGCCTTCGGCAACTATTTCCTACCTATCCAAGTGGGCGCGGAGGACATGCCGTTTCCGCACTTCAACATGATGTCATTCTGGGTCACGTTCGTCGGCTTCTTGGTTCTGATGTCGTCGTTCTTCGTGAGCGACGGGCCCACCCTTGGCGGCTGGACGCAGTATGCACCGCTTAGCGCTATCGGATCGGCTAGTGGCCCCGGCCAAGGCACGGGTGTAGTTCTCTGGGCGGCGGCCATCTGTATTTTCTGCATCGGCCAGTTGCTGGGTTCGCTGAACTTCATCACCACGACGCTCGATATGCGGACCAAGGGCATGAGCATGTGGCGCTTGCCGCTGAGCGCCTGGGCCTGGTTCATCACGTCGGTGATGGGCCTCACTGCTTTCGCCGTGCTGATGCCCGCGACCATCCTGCTGATTTTGGATCACGTTGCTGGAACCAGCTTCTTTGTACCCTCTGGCTTAGTGCTCAACGATCAATTGCAGCCGCACTCAGGCGGATCGACGCTGCTCTGGCAGCACCTGTTCTGGTTCTTCGGGCACCCGGAGGTCTACATCGCGATTGTCCCCGGCATGGGGATTGTGTCTCATATCCTGGTCACCAACATGCGCCGACCCATGCTCAGTCACCGAGTCCTGGTTTACTCCATGGGAGCGCTCGCGGTCCTCAGCTATATGGTCTATGGACACCACATGTTTGTCAGCGGCATGAACCCGGTGTCGTCGCTGGCATTCTCTTTCCCGACCTTGATCATTACGATCCCGTCCACGATCATCGTCCTCATCTGGATGGGCAGCATTTACGGATCGAAATTGCGCATTAACACCGCTTCCCTGTTCGCGTTGGGCTTTGTCTCGATGTTTATCAGCGGCGGGGTAAGCGGCTTCTTCCTGGCGCAGCCCTCGATCGACATCATGCTCCACGCGACCTACTTCGTAGTCGGACACTTCCACCTGGTGATGGCGGTTGCGGCCATTTTCGGCATTTTCGGGGGAACTTACTTCTGGTTCCCGAAAATGTTCGGCCGAATGATGAACGAGACTTTGGGCAAGGTTCACTTCTGGCTTACCTTTGTCGGCGCATATTCCATCTTCATGCCTTTCCACTACCTCGGAATTGCCGGCAACGTTCGCCGCTACCAGGCTTTTGTGGAGGACTATCTGCAACCGCTGATCCCAGTACATCGCTTCATTACCATCGCTGCTCTGCTAACAGGAGCGGCCCAGCTCATTTTCCTCTATAACTTGTTCCACAGCCGCTTCTGGGGTAAGCCTGCAACCGACAACCCTTGGGAGGCTACGTCTCTGGAGTGGAGCACGCCTACGACACCGCCGCCACATAACAACTTTGGCGACAAACTGCCGGAGGTTTTCCACGATCCCTACCAGTACGGTGTCGAGAGCTCTACGGGCGACTACGTAATGCAGGCCTCGCCCGAGAAAGTGAACTCGGCCCACGACGAGGCGTAATCGAACGAGGGTGTGATAGGAAATAGGAAAAGGAGTTTCGCAGTCTATGGCGACCACGGTCCCCGAACCGCCGAAGATCGAGAAACGACGCGATCCGTCGAGACTTGGAATCGATTCCGGCAATGGCGGCCGGCGGAACCTAGTCCCGGCTGGTGGCGACTTGCGCTCGGTCAAGGACTATGCGCCGCCTCCTGCGTCAACCGGAATCTGGGTGGTGCTGGCCTCCATCACGATGACCTTCGCGGCGTTTACCAGCGCCCTGATCGTTCGTCAAGGGTCGGCACTGGACTGGCGGCATCTCAGTCTACCCCGAATCCTTTTCTTCAACACTTTGCTGCTCCTCGCTAGCAGCATTACGTTGGAAGTGGCCCGCCGTCAGGTTGGCGGTTTTATGAGCGGGCGAAGAGATGGAATCGCCAACCCTACTCGCTGGCTCTATATCACGCTGTTCTTGGGTTTGTTGTTCGTAGCCGGCCAGTATGTGGCGTGGCTTCAACTGAGGGCCCAGGGGCTGTTCCTGGCGACTAACCCCAATAGCTCATTCTTCTATGTGCTGACCGCGGCGCATGCCCTGCATGTGCTCGGCGGGTTGGGCGGGTTGACGCGAGTCATTCGCAGGTTCAATCGGTCGATCCTGCGGAAGAGTACGCTGGACGCCACTTCCCTGTACTGGCATTTCATGGATGCGCTGTGGGTGTATCTGCTGTTGTTGCTGTGGATCAAGCTGTAGCAAACTTGACAACAAGAGGAGGCACCGTGAGCCACGCCGATACAATGGGAGGACACGCAGGAGTGATGGAGAAGCCTGCGTTTTCGGTTCCTGCGAAAAAGATGGCGATGTGGCTGTTCATTATCGCCGACACCGCAACTTTTGCCGGTTGCCTCGTTGCCTATGGATTCCTCCGCAACGCCACTCCCGACTGGCCGAGACCGTTTCACAGCATTACCAACGTCGCGCTGATGACCTTCATGCTGGTGACCAGCAGCCTCACCATGCTTTTTGCAATCGATGCGGCCAAGACGGGAGAAAAAGTCAAGGCTCTGCAATGGACAATGATTACCGCTGGCTTGGGCGTGCTTTTCGCTTTGTTGCACATTCGGGAATGGCTGGGACTGATCGGTGAAGGCATGACCCTGCTCAAGAACCCATGGGGCACAGATCTATTTGGCGCCGCGTTTTTCAGCATCACCGGCTTGCATCTGTTGCACGTTACCGCTGGCGTGATTGCGCTCGTGGCAGTTGGCATCCGCTATAAGGGCGGCCGTTACAATGCTGACGATCTCGAAATCACTGGTCTTTACTGGCACTTCGTGGACCTGGTCTGGATGTTCGTCGTGCCCCTGGTTTATCTGTTGAACCTTTCGCACTAAAACGGAACAGGAGCAAAACAATGGCTATGGCAGAAGGGCACAAGAATAACGCGGGCAGGTACGTGATTGTTTACATTTGCATTCTTGCCATCGCATGCCTGCAATTCGTGATGGCTTACTCCAACATCACTGCGTCGCAGATGTTCGCACGGATGCTGTTTCTGGCGGTCGTCGAGGCCGCGCTGGCGCTTTTGTTTTTCATGCACCTGTCGGATAATCATGGGCTCCTGTGGTTTGTCGTCGTCTTCACCGTCTTCGTGCTGTTGGCGATGCAATATGGGTGGACGGACAGCTTCCGCGAGTTGCTCGGAGCACCTTGGTCTAGCTATTCGAAGTCTTAATCGACGGCAGAGCCCTCCTGGGAAGGAGCTATGAAGTTTCAGAACACAATCCGACTCATGGGCACTGCGTTGGCAGCGCTGTTCGTGCTGCTGCTGCCTCTGCCTGCTTTTTCCCAAAACTGTGCGCTTTGCTATACTCAGGCGTCTTCTGCCGGGGCAAGAATGATCGAGGCTCTACGCAGTGGTATTTTGGTCATGGTCATTCCCCCCACATTGGGATCCATTGCTATGATTTTCATCGTGCGTAGAAGGAGCAATCGATTTAAGCGTGAAGAGTCCGCGGTAGAAGACTGGTAAAATGGCGACCACTAATCTAATGGCAAATTCCATCGCTCCGCAGACGCTCACCGCCAAGCTCCGGGATTATTACGCTCTGACCAAGCCCGAAGTGAACCTCCTCATTCTGATGACCACGTCTGCAGGCTATTACCTCGCCTCTCGTGGACCATTCAGGATTTTAGGCCTGATCAATACGCTGGTTGGTACGCTGCTGGTCGCCAGCGGAACTGCAACCCTCAATCAATGGATGGAACGGGGCTGGGACGGTCAAATGCGCCGCACCGCGTCGCGCCCTCTGCCTTCGGGACGACTTAGCTCTCGCGAGGCCTTTCTGTTTGGCATTCTGTTAAGCGTTGCTGGAGGCCTGTATCTGGCGATTACAGTGAACCTGTTGTCGGCATTTCTTGCAGTCTCCACGCTGCTGTCTTATCTCCTCATCTATACGCCGTTGAAGAGGAAGACGCCTCTATGCACGCTGCTGGGGGCTTTCCCTGGGGCGATGCCGACGCTGATTGGATGGGCTGGCGCGTCCGCCGGCATCGACCGCCATGCCTGGTATCTTTTTTCGATTCTCTTTCTATGGCAGTTCCCTCATTTTCTGGCGATTGCCTTGATGTACCGCGACGACTACGCGCGCGCGGGCTATAAGATGCTGCCCGGCTTTGATCTCGATTCTCGCTTCACTCGCGCTGAGATAGCGGGCTTCACCATGATCCTGGTGGTCGCAACCATGCTGCCGCTAGTGGATCGCGCTGGCTTGTGGTATTGGGTCGGCATGTGCTTGCCCGGAGCGTTCCTGTTCTACCACGTAGGCAAATTGACAGCATCGGGATCGAAAGTGCTGGCGAGCCGTGTCCTTCATGCATCCGTCCTCTATCTTCCGGTGGTTCTCGGAATCATGGTGTTCTGGAAGGCCTAGAGTCTGCGGCGGCGGCCATGTGGTTTTTCAACCCGTGTTTTGTCGGAAATTATTGCTCGCGACCCTCGGAATAGCCTTCGCGGTAACGGCCGCGATCCTGTTCGTCGCCAACTCCGCCTTCGCGCAAGGTCCAGTTACAGCCCCAGTTAAACCGGCACAGATCTTACATACACTGCCCCTGACGAGGTTCTATGACACTCCTCATCCGTTGCCCGCTGGCAAATCAGGAGAACTGATTCGCTCGGAATCGTTCGAGGAATACGAACTCCCACCTGAGGTGTCAGCTGTTCGCATTCTCTATCACTCGCGTTCTGCCTCCGGGGAGGACGTGGCGACATCGGGCGTAGTTCTGATTCCCAGCAAGGAAAAGCCACCTGCCGGGGGCTGGCCAGTCATTGCGTGGGCACATGAGGCGACCGGCGTGGCTCGCCAGTGTGCTTCCTCGCTAATGAGGAACGTAGGCCACGGACCGTTCCTCTCCATGTATGTAAACCTGGGGTACGCCGTGGTCGCCACGGATTACACCGGGCTGGGCACCAGTTTTCGGAATGCATTTCTGGACGCCCCGTCCAACGCGACCGATATTATCGGCTCGGTCTCTGCGGCCCGCGCTGCCGTTCCACAGCTTGGCGTAAGGTGGATTGTTATGGGGGAAGGCGAGGGCAGTTTAGCGGCCATCGCCGTCGCGGAGAAGCAAAACGAGATTCGCGACGCAGGTTATCTCGGCGGTATCGCAATTTCTGGCCTGGCGGATGCGAAAGAAATATTCGCGCACTCCACGCAAGGGCCTGCAAGCAGCATGTTCTCATTCCTGGCTTACGGCATCAAGACGGTGTATCCGCAGTTTCAGGTGACCGACATGTTGACGGAGAAAGCGCTCGCAGTTTATCAGCAGGTCGGCCAGAAATGCGGGGAGACAGCAATGGTTGGCCAGGCGGCTGAAGCCCTAAAACCGGGATGGGAGAATAATGAATTCGTTAAACAATATTTCGCGAGAAACACTCGTGGCCAGACTCAAGCGCGCGGAGCGATCCTGGTAATCAGTGCCGACGCCGATCGAACCGTGCCCGTGGCCGCACCAGTCATCGCTCGCATGTGCAAACAGGGTGACCGGGTTCAATGGGAAAGATATCCCGATCTCGAACCGGGTCGCGTAATCGGCGACTCGGTGAGGGACCAGATTACGTGGATTGAAGCGCGATTCGCCGGACGGCCAGCCCCGGCGAATTGCCCTTGAACTCGCCCGCATACAATTGCACCGCGTCTAAGAACAGGAAAACTCTCTGCGCACCTTAATCAAGATACTTCTGACCGTCCTCATTCTGACCTACGTCGGGCTCGGAGCGCTCTTCTACTCTCAGCAAGATCAAATGACCTTTCCCGCGCCCTCGCAGTATGCAAAGGCGAGTCCAGCGGATCTTGGGATCGCGTTTCAAGACCTTCACATTCCGGTCAACGGATCGGAGCAGGTGCATGCGTGGTGGATCCCTGCAAGTCGGCCCTCAGATAAAGTTCTGCTGATGTTTCACGGCAATGGTTATGTTTTGGAGCAGGCGGCTGGCCCAGAGGGCGAGGTGAAATCCTTGCATAATCTCGGTCCCAATCTCCTGCTCGCGGACTACCGCGGATATGGCTCCAGCAGTCCGGGCACTCCGAATGAGACTCGCGTGTACGAGGACGCCCGCGCGGCCTTGGCGTACCTGCTCACGCAACGCCAAGTGAGCATCCACGATGTCATCTTCATGGGGCGCTCGATCGGAACCGGGCCAGCCACGCAACTTGCGGTGGAACATCCTGATGCTGGGGCGCTGATACTGGAGAGTCCCTTCACCAGAGTTCCGGAAGCGGCAAAGGCAATTTGGTATCTGCGAGCCTTTCCGCTATCCCTTTTTGTTCACAATCGGTTTGACAACCTTTCGAAGATCGGCTCGGTACACCTGCCGGTGTTCATTACCGTCGGGACCGAAGACACCCCTGACGCCTCCGGAAATGGCAAAGGCATTGTTCCAGCATGCGAATCAGCCCAAGGAGTTGTATCTCGTCCCCGGAGCAGATCACAATGGCATCGTTGCGATTGGCGGGGAGAAACTGGAGAACCAAATCAGTGGATTCATCGATGGCATCCACTGAAAAGGGAAACACCTTCGAGATTCAGCTCGGCGGGTAGGTCGGTCCTAAAATTCTTACTCCCCCATTCAGAGTGCAGCGGAGACACCCCGTGTGGGGTACTGCAAGCATCCAAGCAATACGACGAGTCGGGTCATTTGTTCGTACCGTTCCGCGATGCCGGCTGCAGAGATACGCGCGCCCGGGAGAACCATACCGAGGTAGAGCTTGGGGATAGCCTGCAAAGCGTAGAGCCGCAGACGAAGCGCATTTTGAACCAGTTTTTCAGCCGCTTCCGCTGTCGCCGGATCTGGACTACGCCGCCCGGCATCGGCCAGACGCAGCAGAACCGCTGCATTCTGAGCCGCGCAAGAGACGTACTCCACCGCAGCCCGCAGCCGCTCTCGCTGAATTCTGCGAAACTCCTCCGAAGGAAGGTGGGTACGTAGAAACTCCTCCTCGTCGGGATCGACCAGGTTCTGAAATGCCTCAAGGTCGACCGCGCGGATATGCTCCGTCGGGTTTTCCAAAACCTGAGCCGTGATGGCGCGGCCTTTGGTCAGCCAGACCGTGAATCCCAGCGCGAGAAATGCAAGAGCGACAAGAATGAAAGTAATAATCATTGTTGTAGAAGACGCTGTAGTTCCTGGTTCCAGACCTCTAATTCATCCTCAGCCAGCTGCTTGGGTATGACAACAGTTTCTCGTTCCGGAGCAACCAGGTAGAAAACCCAGATTAGAACACACCCGTGATAGACCGCCATGCCCAAGTAGTCCAGCAGATCGGAACCTCTGCCAATCTGGGAGAGAATCGCGGTGTTGGCTAGCTCCGAACTGGCAAGGATACCGAATCCCAAGGCAATACCGAACGCATAGTTGCGCCAAGACAGCGCGAAGTAGCGGGAAAAGAGAAACAGGAACATCAGCAAACCGCACTGCATGAACCTAACCGTTCGATCAAGGGTCGAAACGATTACGAGGAAGCCATTGCCGCTGCCATGCGTGCTGGCCAATGCCACGCCGATCAGCAGCAATATGATGGTCGCCCAACGAAATAACACCCTGCCCAATTCGCTCAGCCCGTTGTAGTTGCGAAATAACTCGGTAAAAATCTCATAGATAATACCGAACCGCAGGGCAGCGCTGATCCCAGTTCCGAGCGCAAACGCGCCTCGATATCGCTCGTCCGCAAGTGACCCCGCTCGCAGGAACACAGTCAGCAAAACGGTGAACTGAAACAGCTCGAAGGCCGTGTACAGAAGAAATATGGGGAACTGCTTATACAGTCTTCGGCGGATCATCAGCATGAGAATGACCGCCAGCAGAACGTGCGGCGCAATCCAGAGGTAATAGAATAGCGCGCTAAGCAAAGAGTGCATGGGCTATCGGCAGCACTATACTGCTTTTTGCGATAGCCCACAACCATTTTCGTCCCTGCTTCAAAAGCCTTGCGGCGGAATCTGTCTCTACCCTGAGGGTTACTGTCTGCCACCAATGACGCGCGGCCACGGATTGCCATCGGGTGGCACCGGTGCGGGGTGTTGCACGACGGGGCCCGGCGCGTCCTGACACTTGGCGGACAGGCTTGCAGGTATGGAAATGCTTGCTAAAAGCAACGCAACAGCCGACAGACGGGAGCTCATTTTCACGGTGTGAATTCCTTTCCAATGTGGATTACCTCGTGATAGTCTATTGCGGCCAGCCTTTTTGGATAGAGTACTTAAGTAATTTCGAATTTCCAAAAATGTAACAATGACCCTGCATTCGGCACTCGAGGACCTGCAAGAAACCACCCTGAGGGCCTTTACTGGCTGTCTGAACCGACTGGAGTATCTTTCCGGGTTGCGGGACAAAGAGGGAAGCTACTTCCACTGGGGCTTTTCCCGCGTATACGGAGATTTGGCGGCGCAGAAAGCACTGGCGCGAGCGCACCGCTCTCTACTCTCCAAGGTTCTGGCTATGCCGATCCGGAAGCTGGTACAGGATGCGGAACAGTCCAGTGAAATAGCGGGAGTTTCACCGGTTGCTTACGTGGAACGACTCGCAACCTCGAGCCCCAATCTCTTGCCGCCGGGGCCGGGGGCCGGCTCCGCCCGCCATCTTAGTTCAGTACTTCACGCGCTTTCGAGCTTGTTGAAGAATCCAAAAGCGGACGCCAATCCCCGAGCCTGATCGCAACCCCCACCACTTGGCCAATGATCTCCGCCTCTTGCGGGTAGCGCAGGGCGCGAGCCGCAACCGGCGAAAGAGGGTGCGGCTGCAGAATAATCTCCTCCCGCGTCATCGTGCACCAGCAGCAGGTGTGGCCATCGCGGGTTTCCACGAAGTAGATCGGGCGTTCGTATTCCGACCTCCAGCCGCCTTCTTCCGCCTTGCTCTTTGACTCGTCGATCTGCACAAAACTCCCCGGCGGGAGAATCGGATACATCGTCAAATCGTCGCTGCCGATATAGCCATAGGTGTATTGGCAGGTGGCGAATTGGGACAGGTAGGCCAGGGGCACTTGGCCCCACTGTTCCACCATTCGTCCGAAGTTCACCGTACGGCGGGGATCGAAGCTGGGATCCAGACGGATCGGCATTTGAATGCTGGAGAGGTTCGCCAAGGCTTCGGAAACATGCGACTTCGGCGGGATAACGAAATCCAGATCCGCTGCCATTCCATTCAAATCGACGCCATACCAGGACAGCAATTCCCGAATGTCCCTACGGTAGATGACCGCCAGCGAATACAAACGGTAAATGCTGGGGATCACCCCTTTTGTCTCAACATCCGAAAGGCGACTCGGAGGTATGGCGAATTCGTCGTTCGCACGCTTCTGAGCAATCCGTGTACTGGCGTTTTCGACATCCCTCATGGTCAATCCGAGCTGCTCGCGCAGCACGCGCAAGTTCTGTCCGCCTGGAAACATTTTTGCCCCCTCCCACATCGGCAGAAGTAACTGCAATAATAGCAACTTAGAGCCATCTACAGCGCTAATAATTGCATTTATTATCGCGAAAACCCGCCTCGAGTCGGCACTATGAGAAGCGGGTATCGGCGGGCCGCTGTTTCTGTTCCGAATTCGTAACGAGAACGGATTCCGCCAGCTTCTACGTGATTCCCCAAAAGTGCCTCCTATCTTGAACGCGCGCTTCGCCGAAGTCAAGTAAATCAGGTTAGCGTAAATCAGGTTAGTTAGCGCCAAAAGTAAGGGCCGGTCTGGGACCAGCCCTTGAATAGCCCTTATCGAGAGCTTTCGCTGCAATGCAAGTCAGTCTGCGGCAGCGGAACTGTCAACGGCTTCCACCAGAGGCATCGTCACCAGGTGCTCGCTTATGAACCACACCTGTAGTTCGTTCGTCCGCAATACATCACTGACGACCACATCGTTGGTCCCGTCATCGCTCAGCGTTGAGGCGCGTTTCGCCAGTTCGCGGCAGTCCCCGATAATGATCTGGTGGGCGTCGAGCAAGCGCGAGAGTTGCACCGGAACTTCTTCCCTTCCCTTGGGTGGCCGTTCGATTCGTGTAGTCTCTGCCACATCGGGAGCCATTGCGATGCTGAGGCCGCCCAGCAACTGAATCCGTTCGGCGATGGTGTCGACAAGCTCCGACTGCTCATTGAAATGCTTGTCGAAAAGGAGATGAAGCTGATAAAACGTCGGACCAGCGACCTGCCAATGGGATTTCTTGTACAGATCGCGGAGGGTCATGGTGTCGGCAAGCAATAGGTTGAGTCGTTCGGTCATTTCCAGACGCACCGGCTCTTCCAGTTCCAAAGGCAACGCATGGTTCACGGTGCCATACTCCTGAATTTCGCGCGCCCGCTGATGTATGCGTGGCTGGGCATTAAGTTTCGAAGCAGGTTTTTTCGGCATGGGGAGTCTCCTGTTTATCGCGAGTTTAATGCAATGTCTGGTTCTGCCTGACTTGGACGCAACTTACCTGTAACCGTTACGGCTTGTGATCGGCACTATGTGTAACTTGGGGTCTACCACTCGCCAGTATGGATGTTTCCGACGGACCCAAGGATTCCTGTTTCAGCACAAATTATGGGCTCGCCGGCAGCTTCGCCAGAAAGTCGCCAGCAAAATTCTTCGCGATTGTCTATCATGGAAGATTCCTGCTCATAAATGGAGAAACCAGACGTGGCTGAGACCCAGACGAATGGATTGGAAGTGCTCGAGACTCGGGAGTGGCTTGATTCCCTCGACTATGTGTTAGCTGAAGGCGGCCCGGAGCGCGCCGGACGGTTGCTGCAGCAGTTGTCGTTGCACGCCAAGCGCGCTGCCGGAGTAAACCTTCCGTTCACAGCAACCACGCCATATCAGAACACAATTCCTGTGCCCCAGCAGCCGCCCTTCCCTGGCAGCCAGGAGATGGAGCGCCGCATCAAGAGCCTCGTGCGGTGGAACGCGCTGGCCATGGTGGTGCGTGCCAATAAGCTGCAGGAAGGCATTGGCGGACATATTTCAACTTTCGCTTCGGCGGCCACTCTTTACGAGGTAGCGTTTAACCATTTCCTGCGCGCCCAGACCGAAACCGGTGATCGCGACCTGGTCTATTTCCAGGGGCATGCTGCGCCCGGTATGTATGCTCGCGCCTATCTCGAAGGCCGCATACCACGCCAGAAACTGGAGAACTTTCGCCGTGAACTGAAACCCGGCGGCGGCCTCTCTTCTTATCCTCACCCCTGGCTCATGCCCGATTTCTGGGAGTTCCCCACGGTTTCCATGGGATTGGGACCTATCCAGGCGATCTATCAGGCCCGGTTTATCCGCTATCTCGAAAACCGCGGATTGAAGTTGTCAAGCGATGGCAAAGTCTGGGCTTTTCTTGGCGACGGAGAAATGGATGAGCCCGAGTCTCTGGGCTCCATCACGCTGGCTTCGCGGGAACGGCTCGACAATCTGATCTTCGTGGTGAACTGCAACCTGCAACGGCTGGATGGCCCGGTTCGCGGGAACGGCAAGATCATTCAGGAACTGGAAGCCATTTTCCGTGGCGCCGGCTGGAACGTCATCAAGGTGATCTGGGGCGGTGACTGGGACAGCCTGATCCGAAGCGATCGCGATGGGCTGCTGGTCAGGCGTATGGGCGAGATTAGTGACGGTCAGTATCAAAAATATTTCGTCGAGAGCGGCGCTTACTTCCGGCAAAACTTTTTCGGCACCGATCCCCGTCTGCTCAAGATGGTCGAGCATCTTTCCGACGAACAACTCGCACGCATGCGGCTGGGAGGACACGATCCCATTAAAGTCCACGCAGCATATAAAGCAGCCGTAGAGAACCGCGGCTCGCCCACCATCATTCTGGCGAAAACCATCAAGGGCTATGGCCTGGGCGAGGCTGGCGAGGGCAAGAACATCACCCATCAGCAGAAAAAACTGAATGACGATGAGCTACAAATGTTCCGCTCACGCTTCGGCATTCCCATCCCCGATGATGAACTTCACAACGCTCCGTTCTATCGTCCCGCGGACGACAGCGCGGAAATCACCTACATGAAGGAGCGCCGCAAGCAACTGGGCGGCTACCTGCCGGAACGCAAAGTACGAGCGAAACCGATCAGCCCGGTTTCGGAGTCTCACTTCGAGGAGTTTTACAAGGGCACCGAGGGCCGCGACGTTGCCACCACCATGGTCTTCGTTCGCCTGCTGGGGAAGCTGCTGCGCGACCCAGAGATCGGCAAGCTCATCGTGCCCATTATCCCGGACGAGGCCCGCACCTTCGGCATGGAAGCGCTGTTCCGCCAGGTCGGTATTTACTCGAGCGTCGGCCAGCTTTACGAACCGGTCGACATGGACACCCTGCTCTACTACAAAGAAGCCAAGAACGGACAGATCCTCGAGGAAGGTATCACCGAGGCCGGCTCGATGTGCTCGTTCATCGCTGCGGGCACGGCGTATGCGAATCACGGAATCAATACGATTCCGTTTTTCATTTACTACTCGATGTTCGGCTTCCAGCGTATCGGCGACTTGATCTGGGCCGCGGCCGATATGCGCACTCGCGGATTCCTGATCGGAGGCACGGCCGGCCGCACTACGCTTGCCGGCGAAGGCCTGCAGCATCAGGATGGCCACAGTCACGTGCTGGCACTCTCCGTGCCAAATCTGCTCGCCTACGATCCAGCCTTCGCCTATGAAATTGCCATCATTATTCAGGATGGCATCAAGCGCATGTACGTCGATCAGGAGTCTATCTTTTATTACCTCACTGTCACCAATGAACCATTGCCGATGCCCGAGATGCCCCATGGTGCGGAGGTCCGGGACGGCATTCTGAAAGGTCTCTATCGCTTCAAAGCGTCCGGCAAAAAGGACGCCAAGCTGCGCGCCCAGCTCTTCGGTAGTGGAACCATCATGTTCGAGGTGCTCAAGGCGCAGCAGATTCTGGAAGAGAAATACGGGGTAGCAGCCGATGTTTGGAGCGTGACCAGCTATAAACGGCTTTATCAGGATGGAAACGACTGTGAGCGCTGGAACATGCTGCATCCCGGCGAGACTCCGCGCGTCCCATTTGTCACGCAATGTTTAAAAGAAGCACCTGGGGTCTTTGTGGCCGCATCGGATTATATGAAGGTGCTTCCGGAATCGATCTCGCAGTGGGTGCCGCGTCCGCTTGTGGCCTTGGGTACGGACGGTTTCGGCCGCAGCGAGGGTCGTGCTTCGCTTCGCGACTTCTTCGAAGTAGATGCGAAGCACATTGTGCTGGCCACGTTGAACGCGCTGGCCCGTGATAAACAGATCAGCCAGGAGATACTCCAAAAAGCGATCAAAGACCTGGGCATCAATCCGGAGAAGCCGAACCCGGCCAACACTTAGTAGCGCCGGCATCCTGCCAGCTGTTCCGAGGGCATCTTACCCCCGGGCAGTG
This sequence comes from uncultured Acidobacteriota bacterium, assembly GCA_963796095.1. Taxonomy (GTDB): domain Bacteria; phylum Acidobacteriota; class Terriglobia; order Terriglobales; family Acidobacteriaceae; genus JABDBE01. The sequence goes on along the minus strand of CAWCKL010000035.1, from coordinate 63,478 downwards.
TCGGCGGCAGGGCGGCACTACAAGAACCCGGCGCTACGACTAATGGGAGAAAGACCTACAGTGACAGAATTCAAGCTACCGGAACTCGGCGAAAATATCGACCAGGGGGACCTCGTCCGTCTGATGATTTCGCCCGGCGCTACCATCTCGCAAGGCCAGGCCGTGATGGAACTGGAAACCGACAAGGCAGTCGTCGAAGTACCCTCCACCGTGAGTGGCGTCGTGAAAGAAATTCGCGTTAAAGAAGGCGAGAAGATCAAGGTCGGCCAGGTGATTTTTACCTTCGAGAATGGCGCGGGTGCGAAATCGAGGCCTACAGAGCCGAAAGTGCGGCAAGCCGCGGCATCTGCTTCGGCCGCCACGTCCACAATGCAACTGCCCAGGAGCGCAGACCAACCTGCATCCGCGCGGCAAGCCGCCGCGCCGCCTTCAACCGCTGCAACACCAGACAGGCGAGCTTCGAGACCGTCTGCCAGCGCCGGTCCAACCGAGTTCAAGCTTCCCGAACTTGGAGAGAACATCTCCCAGGGCGATCTCGTCCGGCTCATGATTTCTCCTGGCATCAAGGTCTCCGAAGGCCAGCCGGTGATGGAACTTGAAACCGACAAAGCGGTTATCGAAGTACCCTCCTCCATCAGCGGAATCGTCAAAGAGGTCCGCGTAAAGCAGGGCGACAAGATTAGAGTTGGCGACGTTATCTTTACGCTCGAAGGTGCCGCCGGGCCGCAGGCAGAGCGCCCACGGCACGTTCCAGTCGAGCACGTCTCCGGACAGCACGGAGCACGCCTCGCTTTCCAGGCCGCCATCCAAGCCGAGGGCAAAACCGAAGAACAGGCGCTTCCACGCGATCAACCGCAATCGCCTCCGCCTAGCTTCACCATGCCGGCTCAGCTCGAAAAGGTAGCAGGCTCCGAACATCGGACGCCGGTGCCCGCGGCCCCGCATGTTCGTCGATTAGCGCGTGAGATCGGTATCGACATTCACAATGTGAAAGGAACCGGTCCCGGCGGTCGCATCAGTGAGCACGACGTAAAGTCACATTCGAAGGCGCTCCTCGCTTCGGTCACGACGGCTGCCCAAGCGCCGCGCGGAGCCCAATTCGCTCAGCCGGAGTTGCCAGATTTTACCAAGTGGGGAAAGGTCGAGCGCGTCTCGATCCGAGGCGTACGTCGCAAGACCGCCGAACATCTGTGGCAGGCCTGGACCACGGTCCCCCACGTCACACAGAACGATAAGGCCGATATCACGGAACTCGAGCATTTGCGTGCACGCTTCGCTCCGAAGGCGGAAGAAGCCGGCGGCAAGATGACGGTCACTGCCATCGCGTTGAAGGTCTGCTCGTCCGCGCTGAAAATTTTTCCCCAATTCAATGCCAGCATCGACCTGGCCAAAGATGAGATTGTTTACAAGCAATACATCAACATCGGCGTCGCCGTGGATACCGACCGCGGTCTGCTGGTGCCGGTGATTCGTGATGTTGATAAGAAGAACATCGTCGAGCTTGCCGCCGAACTCACGCAGCTCTCCAAGAAGGCCCGTGAAAAGAAGCTCACCCTCGCGGAAATGGAAGGCGGCACGTTCACCATCACCAACCTCGGCGGAATTGGTGGCACTGGATTCTCTCCTATCGTAAATTATCCTGAGGTTGCGATCCTCGGCCTCTCGCGTTCCAGCATGGAACCGGTGTGGCTCAATGGGAAGTTCGAGCCGCGGCTGGTGCTGCCTGTGTCTTTATCTTACGACCACAGACTGATCGACGGCGCGGACGCTGCCCGGTTCCTGCGCTGGATCGCGGAAGCTTTTGAACAACCATTCTTGTTGTCTGTTCAGGGATAAGAACCAAAATCCAGAGACCACAAAGGACACAAAGTTACACGAAGGAAAACCTGAAACCCAACTGAGCAGCCCGCGTTCCTTTGTGTACCTTCGTGTCCTCTGTGGTTAACGATTTTCTATGACAGACGCTTCGAACCTACACATCGCGATAATTGGCGGAGGACCAGGCGGTTATGCCGCCGCCTTCCTCGCCGCCGATATCGGACTCAAAGTCACGCTGATCGACCCGGAACTGAATCCGGGTGGCGTCTGCCTTTACCGCGGCTGTATCCCGTCTAAGGCACTTCTCCACATCGCCAAGCTGATCGACGAAACCCGCCACGCGAAGAATTGGGGGATCGACTACACCAACCCGAAGATCGACCTGCCCCGCCTTCGTTCCTGGAAAGAAGGCGTAGTCAAAAAACTGACCGGTGGCTTAGGCGTGCTTTCGAAACAAAGAAAGGTCGAATACATCCAGGGCCGCGCAGCATTCGAGAACTCGAATACGCTGCGCGTGAGCCGAACGAATGGAAGCGAAGATTCTCTCACCTTCGACCGAATCGTCATCGCCACCGGCTCGCGGCCCGCGATAGTCCCCAGCCTCAAACTCGAAACCTCGCGCATGATGGATTCCACATCTGCTCTCGACCTGAGCGACGTGCCCGACACACTACTCGTAGTCGGCGGAGGATACATCGGCCTGGAACTCGGCACGGTGTACGCCGCGCTCGGCTGCAGAGTGTCAGTCGTCGAAATGCTCTCCGGACTTCTGCCAGGAGCGGATCGCGATCTTGTCCTGCCCTTACACAAGCGCTTGGAGAAGATTTTCGATTCCATCCTGCTCAACACTACCGTCGCCGCGGTGAAAGAAGAGTCCGGCGGAATCCGCGTTACCTTAGACGGCCCTGAAGTAAAGGAACGCGAGAAGCAATTCGACAAGGTTTTGGTTTCTGTGGGACGCAAGCCCAACTCCGAAATCCCGGGCCTCGAGAAAACTCAAGTCAAAGTCGGCCAGCGTGGGTTCATTCAGGTAAACAAGCAACTGCAGACCAACGACCCCGCCATCTATGCCATCGGTGACGTAGTCGGCGAACCCATGCTGGCCCACAAAGCCTCCCACGAAGGCCGCACTGCGGTTGAAGCCATCGTCGGAGACAAAGTCGCCTTCGAACCCAACGCGATTCCTGCCGTCGTTTTCACCGACCCAGAGATCGCCTGGTGCGGCCTCACCGAAACTCAGGCGCAGAAAGACAATCGCGAAATCAAAATTGCTAAGTTTCCCTGGGGAGCCTCGGGACGCGCCATGACCATCGACCGAACCGAAGGTATGACCAAGCTGATTATCGATCCGCAGACCGAACGCGTGCTAGGGGTAGGAATTGTCGGCGTCGGCGCAGGCGAACTGATCGTCGAAGGAGTGCTTGCAATCGAAATGGGCGCGCTCGCGAAGGACATCGCACTCACCATCCATCCGCACCCCACACTCTCGGAAACGATCATGGAATCAGCCGAGGTTTTTTTTGGCACCAGCACTGACGTCTATCGGCCCAAACGTCCCTAAGAACCCAAGCCGATTCCGCGAGGTTGGCTTTCCTTTCGGTACAATGAACTCTCGCTCCGCTCAGGCATCTTTCGCGGGCGCACGATTTTGCATCAATTCGCGCCCTTCCTCTGGAGAAGGAACCATGTCTTCTTTTTTCTTTAAGCGAACCGGCTGGCTTCTCTTGTGCGTAACCGTCTCGGTGGCAGCCGCTGGACAACTGCTGCCAAACCAAGCGGGCGCCGCCAACGGATCCGCTACTCAACCGGCGCCCCCACCGGATCCACTGGGCCGTGACACTCCTAACGGCACCATATACGGATTTCTCCACGCTGCTCAGGCGGGAAACTACTCCGTTGCGGCGCAGTATCTGCAAATGACCAACGCCAAGCGCGCGGCGCAAGGAGAGGAACTCGCTACCAAGTTGAAGAGTGTGATGGACCGCGCATTTTCCGGCAACCTGAGGCAGATCAGCAATCTGCCGGAGGGATCTCCAGAAGGATCTTCTCCCAACCAGCAGCACATCGGCGTTTTGTCCGCCGGTGATGTTGATGCCGACCTCAATCTCGTTCGCGTCACTGATTCTGGAGGCGTGAAAATCTGGTTGATCTCCTCTGACACTCTGGCAAAAGTTCCCGATCTTTACGACCGGCTCGAGGTGCATCAGGTGGAAAGCCACCTGCCTGATTTCCTCGTACAGTATGAGTTTTTAGGGATCGCGATATGGCAATGGCTGGCTATCTTGCTGGCCATCCCCATCTCCGCGGCCTTGGGTTGGCTCACGGTCCGGTTGTTGAGCCTGTATCAAAAACTGCGCCGCCATCCTCCAATACCCCGACCGGGTGCCTGGAATGCGATTTCGAACCCGCTCTGGTTTGTTTTTGCCACCGTTTATGACGCCATGTTCGTGCGACAAATCGGCTTGCCCTTATTGCCGCGCCACCACCACCAGCAAGTAATCGGCGTGGCGTTCATCGTCGCATGGGCCTGGTTGTTCTCTCGAATCGTTCAGCAGATAGCACGGCGGGTTCGAGAGCGAGCAATCCGCGCCGGCCGCACCGGCACTGGGTCGCTCTTGCTTCTCGGTGAACGTGTCCTCAAAGCCATTATTTCCATCGCCGCGATCTTTGCCATACTCAGCTCTCTCGGCGTCAACATGACCACCGCCCTCGCCGGACTGGGCATCGGCGGAATCGCCATCGCCTTCGCCGCCCAGAAAACCCTGGAGAACCTCTTTGGCGGAGTTTCTCTGCTGGGAGATGAAGTCATCCGCGTGGGCGACATCTGCCGCTTTGGGGACAAGACCGGAACGGTGGAAGATATCAGCCTCCGCTCCACTCGCATCCGCACTCCCGAACGAAGCGAGCTCTCCATTCCCAATGGCTCGCTCGCTACCATGAACATCGACAATCTGAGCCGCCGCGATAAGATCCTTTTCAATACCAAGCTGAGCCTGCGCTACGAAACCTCGGCGGACCAGTTGCGCTACGTGCTCGCCCAGATTCGCCGCCTGCTCTATGAACATCCCAAGGTCGAAACCGACGGCGCGCGCATTCGATTGATCGGATACGACAACAGTTCGCTAAACCTGGAGGTCTTCTGCTACATACTAACCAGGGACGGCGCGGAGTTTCTCGCAATTCAGGAAGATCTTCTGCTCAGAATCCTGGATATCGTCGAGGCTTCAGGCACAACTTTCGCCTTCCCCTCACGCGTTCTTTATCTCGGTCGCGACACCGGCTTGGACCAACAGAAGGCTGCAGCGGTCTCACACGAGGTGCAACAGTGGCGAGGGAGTAGCAAGTTGCCCTTTCCCGATTACGCACCTGCCGACATTTCCGAGTTCAGCAATTCCTTGCCCTACCCGCAACCGGAGTCAGCTTTAAGGAGCAAGAAATAATAATGAAGAGGAACAGGAAATGAACCAACCTCGCGGTTTGACGCTACTCATGATCGCTGTCCTATGCGTCACCGTGCCACTTTGTTCAGAGGAGATTTTGATGCAGAACGCTTCCACCACCGCCAAGACATCCGCGGCAGCTCCATCGTGGATGAACGCCTCGACCACCAAATTACAAAACGAAATGACCGCGAAGTACGGCACTCAACAAAAACCTCGGCTCGAGCGTGGTCTTCACCAGGTGGCCGAGTTCTGGCGCGCGGACGATGGCGATGCCACCGTGTTCGAGGAATTCGTTCGCGCCAATTTTGCTGGCGACCAGACCACCCTCGACACCATGTTTTATCGTTTCCAGAACATGCTCGAACAACTCGATGGCCACATGCACGAAATCCGCCGCGAGTTTAATCAACAATCCGATCTCGATCTGGGCCCGGTGCTCGCTTTCGACGAAGTCTTCGCTGGCTACGACCCGTCCGCCCACGTCCTTGATGATTTCTTCAACAACAAACTGGCATTCACGGTTCTGCTGAACTTCCCCCTCACCACGCTCGACCAACGCCTGAAAGAGGGGCCCACCTGGACCCACCGCCAGTGGGCCGAAGTCCGGCTCGCAGAACGCTTTGACAAGCGCATTCCAGCCGAGGTCAACCTGGCTATCGCCCAGGCCGCCGCCGAATCCGGGCAATACATCTCGCAGTACAACATCTGGATGTACCACCTGCTCGATCCCCAGGGCCAACGCCCTTTCCCTCCCAAGATGCGCCTACTAAGCCACTGGAACTTGCGCGATGAAATCAAAGCCGACTACTCCGACCGCCAAAGCGGTCTGGCCAAGCAACGCATGATCGAGCAGGTGATGGAGCGCATTGTCACTCAGTCGATCCCGCAAGTTGTCATCAACAATCCCGCCGTCGACTGGAATCCATACACCAACGAAGTCAAGCCCGCAGCGGCAAGAGATTCAGACGCCACCACCACCGGCAATGCAGTCACAAATACGCCCGAACCCGACACACGTTACGCAACCCTGTTGAAAGATTTCAATGCCGCTCGCAAGGCCGATCCATATTCTCCAACCGCACCCACGCTGATCGACCGCCGCTTCCAGGAGGACCGTGAAATTCCCGAAGCGCAGCTGAAAGCCATGCTGGAGCAGGTTCTGACTTCCCCGCTGGTGGCGCAAACCGCGCAGCTGATTCAGTCTCGTCTCGGGCGTCCGCTCGAGCCCTTCGATATCTGGTACAACGGCTTTCGTCCCGGCAGCCAGTACACCGAAGCGCAGTTGGACGAGATCGTCGCGAAAAAGTATCCGACCGCCGAAGCCTACCAAAAAGACATTCCCAACCTGCTCATCAAGCTCGGCTTTTCTCCGGACCGCGCGCAGTACGTGGCCGCCAACATCATCGTCGATCCGGCCCGCGGCTCCGGCCACGCCATGGGAGCCGGAATGCGCGCCGAGAAAGCCCACCTCCGCACCCGCATCGAAAAAACTGGCATGAACTACAAGGGCTTCAACATCGCCGTGCATGAGATGGGACACAACGTGGAGCAAACTTTCTCGCTCAATGACAACGATTTCACCCTGCTGCAAGGCGTGCCCAACACAGCTTTCACCGAGGCCCTCGCGTTCGTCTTTCAGGGACACGACCTCGAACTGCTCGGCCTTCCCGCACCCGACGCCAAAAGCCAAGCGGAAAAAACCCTCAACGACTTCTGGGGCACGTATGAAATTGCCGGAGTCGCGCTAGTGGATATGGCGGTCTGGCACTGGATGTACGATCACCCGCAAGCCAGCCCGAAGCAACTCGACCAGGCCACGGTTCAAATCTCGAAGGACATCTGGAACCGCTACTACGCTCCCGTCTTCCACGAGAACGACGTTGTGCTGCTCGGAATTTATTCGCACATGATCGACTCGTTCCTCTACCTGCCCGATTACCCCATCGGTCACCTGATCGCCTTCCAGATCGAAGAGCAGATGAACAAAGCCGGCAGCATCGGCCCCGAGTTCGAGCGCATGGCAAAGATGGGCCGCATCACCCCCGACCTATGGATGGAACGCGCCACCGGCCGTCCCGTGGGCCCAGAAGCTTTGCTGGAAGCCACCCAGCGCGCGCTAGCGTCCACGCCTTAACCTGGCACCAGGCCAAATGGAGGACGGGCGTCCCCGCCCGGCCTTAGTTGCGATCGAAACAAACGGAACCGGGAAAGCAAAAACGCGAAGACTGAACCGCTCCAAGCAGCCAACGGCGAAGCTCCAGTAACATTGACTTGCCTCAATCCGTGTGTGACAATCCGCCCATAATCGCTTGGGCTGCTTGCGTCGCGGAGCTGCCTGCCCGAACTTTCTGATGCATACTCCAGCGCCGCAGTCCCGGCAAATTACGGCCACAATCGCATGGCCATAGCCGGAGAAGGAGCACTGATTTTGCCCGCATTACTCGCCATCGCCGCCGGATGGACCGACTACCGCTCCCGCCGCATTCCTAACTGGCTGACCGTACCCGCCCTCGTGCTCGGGATCGCAACGAATTCGTCGCTGCGCGGCTGGCCCGGAGCCAGAGATTCCCTGTTGGGTGCAGCCCTCGGCTTGGCGTTGCTTCTACCCTTCGTCCTGATCCGTAGCCTGGGCGCCGGCGACTGGAAATTCGTGGGCGCGCTCGGAGCGTTTCTAGGCCCGCAAAATCTGCTTACAGTATTGTTGCTTGGAATTCTGGTGAATGGTCTGATGGCGGCAATCATGATTGTCCGGAAAAAACGCGTCCGCGAGACCGCCCGCAACCTGGCGCGGATGCTGGCAGCGTTCCTGTCTCTACACTTGCCCGGACCAGACCTGACTTTGGATAATCCAGACTTGGTGAAAGTCCCGTTCGGCGTAGCCGTGGCAATCGCGGTTATTCTATACACGGGCCGGCAAGCCTGGGGATTTGCATGATTGCTGACTTTGCACAATACGGTGACAAACCACCACGCTCCGTTCATTCCGAGCGAAGTTCCGCCCTCCGTTCAGCGGAGGATGGAACGCGGTCGGGGAACCTGCTGTTTCGCCGGCGGAAAACCAGGTTTCTCGACTCCGCAGGATCATCCGCCTTTGCGGATGATCCTGCTGCGCTCGAAATGACAATGCGAAATTCGCATAGTGAATATGTAGGCGCGCGCGTTCTCGCGCGTGCGAGAGTGAATGAGAAGTGGTGAGTCTGAAAAAACTCGCGACCGGAACCAACGGCTCAGAGATCGCCGAAGCCGCCCTGGTGATACCCATTTTCTTTCTGATCATGTTGGGCATCTACTGGTTTGGCCGTGCCTTCAACACCTACGCCACCATCAATCACGCCGCCAGGGAGGGCGCCCGAGTTGGGGTTGCTCAGACCTGCGCCACCTGCGGCAACACTCAACCTACCCCGAATACAATCGCCACTCAAGTTAAGCAGTCGCTCCAGGCATCCAGTCTCGACCCAACTCAGGTCACAAACGTCGGAGAACCGGCTAACCGTACCGCGTGCGGAGGCGGGAATGCGGCCTGCCAAGCGCCCGGCGGCCTCGGGGAACCCCAGATTTGCGTCTACTACAATGTGCAACTCCCCAATACATTACCCTCCGGTTCCGGCGCGCCTGCTTGCGGAATTGCGGTTCAGTTCCAATATCCCTATCAATTTGCCCTTCCGTACACTTCTCTGAACATGCAGAAAATCATGCTGAACGCCGGCGTGCAGATGACGGGAGAAAACTAACCCCATGTTCCGCGAGAACGAGAGCTTATTGTTGTCATCCCGAGCGAAGCGAGGGACCTCGGTTATTCCCATCGGCGGAAATCTTGAGACATTCGCATTTGGGTGGCGCAGCGCTTTCAGCGCTGCGATCCGCGCCCTCCAATCAGAGACGGCTTTAGCCGCTGAGGTAATAAGGGCGAATCTTTCAGACTCCCCAAAAATCCTGGCCAATCAGCATAAAAGCATATCGAAAGACGAGAGGGGCGCCGCATCGAGGCGCCCTCGGCAGGGTTTCTGCCTGCTTCGCGAGACCGACGCCGCCGCCCTCATCGAATTCGCTGTCGCTCTACCCTTGCTCGTGGTGCTAGTCGTGGGAATCTTCGACTTTGGTGGGGCCTTCAACCTAAAACAGAAACTCAACAACGCGGTGCGCGAAGGCGCGCGCTTCGGAGCCAGCCAGCCCTCCAACGATCTGGGACAGACCAATCCGCCATCCGTGAGCGCGATCCGCTACCTTGTCGACTCCTACTTGCAAACCGCTGGAATCAACGACTGCGGTCTAAGCACGGCATCCGAAGTTTTGGTGTCGGCATACTCCTGGGGGTTCACTGGTAACACCGGTTGTACGACAACCCTGACCGTGAGCCGCCAAATTCAGGTTCAGGAAACAGTGGGGGGAAACACAGTAACGGTGCTCTGCACTACCGTCAATATCGTTTACCCATATCAATGGCATTTCAATAACGTCATCCAGTTGTTGGTGCCCGGTGCCAATTACACTCTCGGAAATATTCACAGCGATGCTACCGCAATTAACATGGATTGAGGTTGCACATGCAGAAGAACACTCTTTCGCGGCAGCGGCCCCACGAACAGGGCCAGACCATCATACTTGTCGCCATATCGCTGGTGAGTTTGCTGGCCATGGCTGCATTGGCCATTGACATCGTCACGTTATATGTAGCTCGCAGTGAGATTCAGCGCGCCACTGATGCCGCAGCCTTGGCCGCCGCCAAGGCCATCGCGGATTCCGGCGTCACTACACTTCAGATATCGCCGCCCGACCCGGATCTCACGGCCGCGCGATTCTTGGCTCAGACCATGGCCACGACTGCAGTCACTAGTCTCCTCAGTGCCCCGGCGATCAACTTGGTGGCCGGAAACGCTCCGACACTAAATACCTTAACGCCGATACCCATTGACTGGAGCCGCCAAGGCAATCCGCACGTTACCATCAGCTTGAAGGCATCCAATCTGCCTACTTTTTTCTCCAAAATCTGGGGAGGAAGCGCCGCTAGCGTGACCGCCACTGCCACCGCCGAGGCCTACAATACTGCCAACTTGCCCACCACTACACCCATTACGCCAATCGCTCCAACAAGTGTGAAACCATGGCTGGTCGCGAACGTCAACCCTGTCGATAGTTTGCCGTTTGTTAATACTTCGACTTGGGTCGTCGATTCCAGCATCATAGGGGGACCATCGATCGACTTGGTTTCCGACTGCACGCACCCTGGTCCCAACAAGTGTCGTCCGCTGCCAAATCCTCCCGGCATCGTCACTGGTGCCCTCACCCCGCAAGTTCAATATGTGCCTGCGGTGGTTAACACGGCCAACACTCAAAACATCTGTCCCGCCTGCGTGGGAACAACTGATTTTGAGCAAAGCATTGAGTGCGCCGATGTGGCAACCTCCTACCAGGTTCTCAACTGCGGAGGCGGGACCACTCAAATTCAATGGGACGACAGCCTAAACCCAGGCGCGCCCCCGGGCAACAACGCCACCTCGCTGGGAGGCCAATGCCTGATCCATGCGTCAAGCGAGGGCGCGGGTGGGCAGGACGTGCTCACCGAGCCGAGTCCTATCTTCTCCGCCCCTTACCAGATAAAACAGCAAAGTGGAACCCTCGTCACCACCAGCAATTCGATAGTGACCATTCCGATTCTCGATAGAACCAACGCTCTTCCGCACGGCGGCGGCGTAGTCACAGTGGATGGATTTCTGCAGGCATTCATCAACCAAGTTGACGGCCCTCCCTCGGGTAGCGGCCAGCCACCTGAGGGCAGCATTAACATCACGGTGCTTAATATCGTCGGGTGCAGCACCGCCAATAACGGCGCCAATCCAGTCATCGGCGGCTCCGGCACGTCGCCCATTCCTGTCCGCCTGATTACCCCTCCGTAGCAACCAATCCAAACTACCTGCTCCTGACCGGCGACTTTGTCGTTGACTCCTACGCCCTAATCCAGATAACATATGTATAAATACATTATCTATCGGATAATGAAGATCTTTGACAATCTGACCCAGCAGTTTCGGGGCGTTACAACGCATCGATCTAGACGTGGGAGGGCATGGCTTCAGCCATGCCGGAAGAGCGACTCAAACTTCCGGCTTCAGCCGCTGGGGGATTGCGCCTCACACTAATCTGAGAACCGCCTCCAGCCGCGGAGCGGCGCAAGAATGCAGCCCACAGCGCAAGCTGTGGGTCGACGGCTAGGAAACCTGAGCCCCAGGGAGGCAAAAGAATAGCGTGCAAAACGGGACGGCGCCACCCGCAACTCCCATGTTCTCTAGATTTTGCGTGTAACTCCTGTAAACTCAAAGATCTAGCACATAGTCGCAAAAGTAATCCTTTGTTTTCTAGATTTTGCACACAAGGGGGGAGGGGGATGCCCGGTACTAAACAGTAAACTTGTCCCACTTTGGGAAGCCTGAGAAACGAACGACGCGGCTCACTTCGTCAACGGCGTTAAAATCTCCCCTAGCACATCCGGTCCTTCGATTCGCTCCAAATGAGGATTCCTGATTCCATCGTGATACGCAATGGAGCAGGTCTTGAAGAACTTCGCGTTCTCTACCAGCAAATCGATCGTCTGCTGGCTGTCTTTGGAAGTGCGCAGCGCATCCAGCAAGACATCTCTCGACCAGGCTCGACCGTTGACCGCGACCAGCTTCATCCCCGGACCAATCCCGGCCGTGTAAGCTGGCGATCCAAAAATCACGTCCGAGAGCACGCCGTCTTCCCTGACCGCAAAACCCAGGGAGTAAGAAGCGTCCACCGACTTGCGCAGTTTCTCTCCCGTGCGGATGAACAGGTTCGGCTGATCGTTGTACACCAGTCGCCATCCGCCCCGTTCGATGCCGCCAAGTGGCGCGTGGGGATTGGTTGAACTCACCCGCGTCTTTAAAAGTCCCGCCCAGTCATATGGCGTGACCTGGTTCAACGCCTGCACCACGTCATCAAAGGTGTAAGGCACGACTTTCGGAGGACCGCTTTCGCCACCATAAAAAAAACGACAGAAATCATTGAGCGACTTCTCGCCGTGACTCTGCTGGCGGATGGTCGTGTCCACCTCCAGCCAAATCAGTTCCCCCTCAGGATAGTAGTCGAGGCCGCGCCGCCAGCTCTGCCACTCCGGCCCCTGCAAGCGCAAAATTTGTACCGACCGCGCCGTGTCCTCCAGTGGACGCCAGGTTCGTCCAGTACGATGGTCGAGCATCGCCGCAGTTTCCGCCAATGCTTCGCGATATTGTTCGGGTGTCCACAGCCCGGAGCGGGCCGTCAGAACCTCCCCGAGATACTCGGTCAGGCCCTCGTACACCCAAAGCAAATCGCCAACCATCGGATCCTGATAATTGCGCGTTGCCAGTCCCGCAGGCCGCCGGTATTTGCCATTCCACGAATGCGTAAACTCATGCGGCAGCAGGCCCGCTTCCGTCAGGCGCAGATCGGGTTCAAGCAGCGTGCGCTCCTTTACGCTGTTGTCGCTCGACTGATGATGCTCAACGCCGTGATGGCCAGCCTCGTCGCTGAGCGTGAGAAGAAAATGATATTCAAGGTAGTGACGCGCCCCGAACAAAGCCCCAGTCTCGGCGACCAGCTTGCGATACGCAGCCTCGTCCGCCGCCGTCATCCCCAGGCTCGAATCGCTCTCGCTGACCATGTCGATAACGTGCATCGGACTTTCTCCCGGCTTGGTTAACTCGATCTTGCGGTAATGGTCTCCCGCAATCAGTGGAGAATCGATCAGCGTGCTCAAGGAGACCGGCTTGAACCCAATAAATTCATTGCTGCCGCCCTTTGTCACAGTAGCAATTGGCAAAGCTGTCGCGAATTTCCATCCGTATGGCGGCGTGACCGCCGCCGTAACTTGCACCGCATCCGAACTCGTTCCCTGTGGATAAAGCACGACTTGATTCCAGTTCAAGTCGAGAACGTTGGTCGTCGCCGCCGGTCCGCCCCCGCCGGCGCTGCCGTCGTTGGTGATGGTATCGAGCGAAACCTTCAGCTCGCTCGCGCCCGCAGGCACGTCGACGTGGAAGGCATACATGTCAATAGGATCACGTTGCCACGCCAGCGTCTGCCCGCCGGCTTCCATCTTTATGCCGGTAACATTGGCAATGGGACCGGCGGGACGGTGATTGCCGGGGATCCATTCCGGATAAACCAGCGTCAGTGGACCCGGTTTCACCGGGATGGTGAGCTGCGAATGATAGATATTGCGAGGCGCGTCGCTCAGATCGGCTGACAGTTGAATGGACTGAGCGCCCGCGACGTTGGCTAGAGATGAAAAAAACAGAGTGACCAGAGATGCTTTAGACAAGAAACCGCGCACTTGTGACTCCCCTCCAGCAAAATTCAGGAGCAAGTGAGCTTAACGGAGACGATGGCACGGACGCAACTAAAGTAAAACTGGATTCCTGCGACCAGAGCCAAGTCAAAATCCCCACTCTAATGCCGAAGGGCACGACGTTAGGATGGGCAACCGACCCCGGGCGCGCAGTCCAGATTACTTGTCGAGGTCCACAATCGGAGGCTGCTTGGCGCTGGCGGAGACCTTTTCGATTTCGGCCAAGCCCTTCCTGGCGAGGTCTACGTCCTCGGGCTGTTTGGCCAGACCGAGAAATTGCTGCATATGTTCAGAGGCAGCCTGGTAGTTTTGCTTCTGCAGCAGGATCATGGCGAGCAGGTATTGCATCTTCGGAATCTGATGAGCTTCATCGACTCGGACGCCTTGCAGCGCGCTCTTTTCCGCCTGATCGAAATTCTTCAGGTAGTAATTCGCCACCGCGCTGTCGTAATAAGCGTCAGGAAAGTTTACTGGGTTCAAGGCAACCAGCTTATCGGTTGCGTCAACCACAGCAGGCCAATCGTGCTTCATCATCGCGATCTGCGCCAGTCCGTCGTAGGGATTGACGTACTTGGGATCAGCTGCCACCGACTGCTCGAAAGAGTGCTTGGCCGCCTGCAAGTCCTGCTCGGTGGGTGGTTGGTTGCGCAATTGCAGCCCTCCGAGCTGATACCAGGCGGTCGCATATCGAGGGTAAATCTGAACTGCCTTCTCGAACGACTTCTGGGCCTCATCCCACTTGCCTTTTTTCTGTTGCTCCAGCGCCTTCTGGTAGGCCTTCTTGGCGGCAGGCGGGGCGAGATAACTGGTTACACTGACGCTGGTGCCGTCAACGTGTTCCAGGCGGCGCAACGTGAGGTGGCCCACGTCGAGGTTATTGGTCAGACCCGCGTGGCTTGAGAGCTCGATTGGTTGAGAAGAAAAGCCTGCCAACTGGGCCTGGAGTTGACAATCCTGCATATTCGTCGTCGACTGCATGCCCGACCGGTCGACCACATTTGAACTGCTGGCATCGCTAATGGCGGCCGCTGTACTCGGAGTCGGATCGCCAAACCGGAAGCTGAAGTTGCCCCGTCCGTCGGAGTAGGTCTCGCTATGTCTCCGGCCGCGGCAGATGGTCTGAATTACGGCGGGCTCGGTCAGTTCAGATCCGTCATCCAGAACTACTTTGCCGGTAATAAAGATTGCGGACGACGAAGAAGGAGGGGTAATGGTCCCCTGCCCCGGCTGAGGGGCAGTAGTTGGTCCCAGGGAACCACCGGAAGGTCTGCCTCCGCCGGAGCGACTTTGGGCCAGGACCGACACACTCAACGCCAAAATGAGAAGAGCCCAACGAAAAAGCGGGGAAAACATGACCGGCCCCCAAAGGCTGCTTAACGGGAAGTATATGCCCGTTGGCGCGTGGTCGAGACATTTATGTGACAATATTTCGAAGATTTTACAAATGAGTCATCACCGGCGTTGCCGACCCGCAGGGATGAAACGGAGTTCGATCCTGTAGTTTGTAGTGGAGTTTCTTAGCGTCAGCGGGCACAGAGGTCGTTCATCTCTTGGTGCGAGTGAGCCCGTAAATGAGTCGGACCCGGAACCTTTGAGCACCCCGGATTATGCCACGGGCTGGCGACAGCCCCGGAGCACGCTTGTCAGATTTCCTAGGATAGAGGTTCCAAGCCTGCGACGCGTGAGGAGGAGCGATGGAAGTTTTGCACGCGCATTGTGCCGGTCTGGATATTCATAAGGACTCCGTGGTGGCTTGTGTCCGTCACATGGTGGAAGGCAATGTGACGAGCCAAGTCAAGACCTTCAAGACAACGACCCAGGAACTCATTTCCCAAAGATCGGTTCTGCCTCCGCTGGAAGCTTGAAATACGAAATCCTCGCCCTGTGCTGTCCAATCTCCGCGGCATACCGACGGATATTTCAATTCAGGAAGCAGCCGATGCAGGCCGCTTCCATTCGCAGCCACGTCCCACGATGAGGCCGATACTCCCATGTGGTGGTCCGTCATGGTAAAGCGCAGCCGCCGCCTCTCTGGGGACCAGCGAAAGTACTCGGGATAACCTGCAACTGAGAGGAACGTTCGTCGGTTGGATCCATCCTTGTTCACCAGGCGATCTCGTGGCCATCGCCGTAGAGAATCGTCTCTCCGTCGGCGCCCCACGCCGCGTCTCTCGCCAGCACATTACCCACGGGACGGGCGGAACCTCCCGCCACCGGAACCACCCACAGTTCCATCCCGCGGAGTTCCTTGGCCATTGGTCCCTTCACCGACAAAACCAGTAACTCGGTCCGGTCCGGAGAAATATCCACCGGCCTCGGATCGCTCAGAGAAGTCGGAATGGAAATTGTTTGTCCACCCCGAACCGACACCTGTGACAAAATCCATCCGGAGGGTAAGACTTCAGAGAAATAGATGCGTGAACCATCGGTGAGAAGAGGCCCCACCTTTGTTTGCCCGTCACTGGTGAGTTGCACAAAACTCAACATCCTTTCTGGTGGCGCTCCGGACACGCTTACGCGCTTGAAGCTGAAGGCAACTAACAATACGGTGAGAGCCACAGCAAGGCCCAGCCGAAAACCCGTCCTCGCTTTGCTCTTGGGAGCGACCTCAATTCGTTGCGGTGACGACGGCGGCACGGAACCGGACTCGCTCACCGGAGCAATTCTCGATGAAAATGGGATTGTCCGCCGAGTCTCCCAATGTCTCCCGCAGCCGCTTGATGGTGGTGTTGAGGCCGGTGTCGAAGTCCACAAACGTGTCGTCCGACCACAGAGCGGACCGCAGTTCGTCCCGGCTAACAATCTCGCCGGGGCGTCCCAGAAGCCTGAGCAGCACCTGAAACAACTGGTCCTGCAGTTTCAGCTTGACGCCGTCCCTGCGTAACTCGCCGGTTCGGCCGTCCAGTTCAAGAACTCCAAAACTATAAACCGAGGAGGTTGCGGAAGATAATGGCATCGCCCATTCACCCCACCCCGATTTGGACGTTAGAGCGAAAAGATGGACACTCGCCGCTTCGCCGCGCGACTACGCACACAAGTATCCTGAGCGGTGCTACGGTACTTGTCTGGGTGATTTTCTAGAGACAGCAGTCAGCGCTGAGAACCCCAGACTGGGTTCCCTTTATCGTCTCGCAGGACGAATGTGTCGTTCCCTCTCACCACTTCCCGCGCCAGAACGAGCTCTACCTCGCCGTGTTTCACTTTCGAGCCGGTGAGCGCAACCTCGTCGCCCTTGCTGAAACTCATACCCATGTCGTCGAAAAAAGACTTGGGACAAAGGTACACGTCGACGGAGTCTGTTTCTATCTTCACCTGCAGGTGGGCGACTTCCTTCTCGCTGCCCTTTGGAGGAAGTATCACCTCCTCCACCGTTGCTTTCATCTTCGTCTCGGTGTGCAGATCGTACTTGGGAGGGCTTGGTTCTTGCTTCTTTTGCGCGATCGCAGGTAGAAGGCACAAGGACACCAGAAAGACCGCGAAGAAAAGAATCCTACAGGGACGGACCTCACTTGCAAGACACATGGCTCCCCCTTCCTCGGAATGCGTCAGGAGCCGCTGCGGCTACTTAAGATTAGCCGCCTAACGTCTCCTTACTACTTCGCTAAATAGGATGAAGCCAGCGTCCTCGACACATCATACTCCACTTTCAACGCCCGAAACGGCAGGAAGCACAGCGATGGGCACCAATGGTGTCAATCTCGGTTCAGGTCCACGCGGCCATCGCGCGGGATGCGGGCTCGAAATCGATTTTGGAGCTTAAGTACTATAGGACGAGTAAAATCGCGATTTTACATCACTATCGAGCCTCCGAGCGTCGCACACAGCCTCACACGTTCTCCAACCCGTGTGCGGGGATCACATCACACCCAACGGGCGATGCCTGAGGGCAGCCTTGGCAGCCGGCGGCGGAGGGATGGCGCAAGGAGACGACCGGGGATTTAGGACCTGAGGAATCATTATTTGTCACTGGTGCTGGTTCTGTCGCGCACGGCACGGCGGCAAGTCCTTCAGTGACCTAGAACGAGAACCGTGCTGAAAACTGCAACACGCGGGGAAGGCCGTTCGGGCTAATTTCCTGCAGCGTCCCAAAATTGCCCGGGCCGGAGTTGGGCAACAGATAGATAGCAGGTCTGCTTCAGGGTTGCGCCGTCACCGCAGTTGGTCCCAATCGGGATGTATTGCAACTGGTTGATCCCGTTGCCATTCTGCACGTAGTAGTTGGCGTGGTTGAACAAATTGAACGCTTGCGCCTCAAGTTGCAGTACCTTGCCTTCCCTGAGTGAAAAACTGCGGGCCAGCCCAATGCCGTGTCCGTTCAGCCCTTCGTCGGGTGCGGACGGCTCACCGAGCCGGTGCCTCGTTCAGCACCTTCAGCACGTTGCCGGTGGTGCTCGTCTCACCGAGTCGGGGGAAGATCTTCCCGACGCAATAGCGGTGCGCGTCGGCGTCCCGGTCCGTTATCGCATCCACGACAAACACAACATTGTAGCCATGGTCGTAGGCGCTCCGCGCTGTCGATTCCACACCGAGACTCGTGGCAACACCCGTCAGGAACACTTGTGTCACGCCCCGCTGTCGCAAGGTTTCATCAAGCGACGTGCCGATGAACGCCCCCACTCGTTGCTTGGTTACAATGTAGTCGCTGGGTTGCTGCGCCAATTCAGGTACAAGGTCGGTCCAATCCTGCGGAAATGAAAATCTGGGAGCGCCGGCATCAGTGCGTCCGGGAGCTCTACCCGACACGTTTACGAGAACGACCGGCAGACCTCGCTCGCGAAAAGCGCTCGCAAGTCGGGCAGCGCGGCCGATGATCTCGCCGGAAGGGCTCACGGTCGGCAGACCGACAATACCCTTTTGCAGGTCAATCACGATTAGAGCAGGGATAGTATCGAGTTTTGTGAGAGGCATGGTTTTCCTTTCGGTTGCGTACTGTTGGACATCCTGCCGCTGAGGCGGTTACCTGGCTTGTTTCTTCGCAAATCGCACGCTCAGCGTTGTGCTTATTGCAACGACGCCTGCGAAGAAAATGAGCAGTGCTGAGTTGTCTGCGCTCGAAACCTTTCCGACTCGGAAAAGCACGTACCCGACGACCAAATTAAACCGTGCCCAGACGACGTTCACCGTTGGCGCTGACAATCCTTTTCCGGGAGGGTGTGCGAATCGAGTCGGAAACCGGTCACCAGAAATGCCATGCACAAAATGAGGCACGACGTTCGTGAGAAATATCCCAGCGAAGAAACAAGCGACGTAGTCATATCAATTCACGTTTTTTCTTTCTGTTTGCGGGTTGTGCATTCTAATGGGAAGGTCATATTGCGGGTTCGTGGACGTCGGAAATCAGGGCCAGATCGCGCGCAGGCAGCAACCCCATCTCCTGGTAGATCGGCCGCATGACCGCTCTGATTTTGGGTAGCTCGAACGTGAACCATAGCGAGCCCGCGACACAGAACGCTCCGGTAAGGATGACAGTGTGGGACGCTCCTATCTGGTGAGCCAGCGCGCCAGCCAGAAGGCTGCCGAACGGAGCCGCTCCGAAAAAAGCCATCGTGTAATAGCTCATCACGCGGGCGCGCTTGTCTTCCGGCACCAGCGACTGGATGATCGTATTGCTGACGGCCGCGCCCTGCATCAAACCGAAGCCGACGAAGACCATGAGTATTAGCGATAGCCAGAGCGCATGCGACAGGCCAAAGAGAATCAGCGCGCCTCCGAGAATCGCGACCGCGATCTGACCCATGCGTGTCAGCCCGACGACCGACTTGCGGACCGCCAGAGATAGCCCCGACACCAGCGCACCGATTCCTGAAGCCGTCGTCAGCCAGCCGAGTGTGTACGCCCCGCCGTGCAGCACCTGGCCGGCAAAGATTGGCAGAAGCACGCCGTAGGGGTAACCCATCAGGCTGATAAGCGCAAAGAGCAAAAGGATGGTGCGGATGGGACGAAATGTACGAACGTACTGCCAACCCTCGCGCATTTGTTCGAGCGTGCTGCTCGCGTCGCGGCGGATATCCACGGGCTTGATGCGCATCAGCAGCAAGGATGCAATCACGGCAAAGTAACTGACTCCATCGATCAGGAAACACCAGCCTTCGCCGAGAGCTCCGATCACCAGGCCGGCGATGGCTGGGCCGAGCAGCCGAGCACCATTTGCCATGGAGGAGTTGATGGCGATGGCGTTACTGAGGTCGTTACGGTTCTCGACCATCTGTACGAGGAAGGACTGGCGCCCAGGCATGTCGAACGCATTGATCAAACCCTGCAAGGAAGCGAGAACGATGATTTCCCACAGAGTGATGACATGTGCCAGAGTGAACGCAGCCAAGGCAAGCGACTGGACGGCAGCAGCGGCTTGCGTCCACACCAGCAGCTTGCGGCGATCGAGGCGCTCGACCCACACGCCCGCGAATGGTCCCAGTGCAAACGAAACAATCTGCCCCGCGAAGCTCACGATGCCAAGCAGCAGCGCCGAGTGGGTCAGTTGATAGACCAGCCAGCTTGTTGCCACCCGCGTCATCCAGGTGCCGATCACAGAGATGCTCTGACCCGCGAAGAAGAGCTGAAAGTTGCGGTGTCGCAGCGCTCGCCAGGAGTGCGCCATCGAACCGAGCAGAGGGGTCTCCGCTAGATCCAAGCTGTTTAAAGCCTTATTCACTTTTCAGCCAGGCGCTGGATAATCTCGCCCGCCTTGAACAGCGTTTCCCGTTCCCGCTCGTCGAGTTGGGCGATGGCCTGTGCCAGCCATGTCTTCTTCGCTTCCTTGACACTATTCCGCACGGCCGCGCCCTTGGCGGTCAGTTCAATATTCATTTGGCGGCCGTCGGTGGGATGCGGCTTGCGCTCAACCATGCCCATTTCTTCAAGCGCCGCGATCGTGGTTCCCATCGACTGCGGTTTCATGCTTTCCGCGCGGGCCAGATTGGCGGTGGTTGCAGGCCCGTCTGTAGCCAGGCGCTTCATGACGGCGGCCTCGGTTAAAGAGAGCTCGTGCGAGGCGGCCGCAGCGCGCACGCGCCGCACCAATAGCCCAATGGCTTGAATCAAGTCGATTACTGCGGCTTCAAGTGTCTTTCGCGGCATAGCTATTTGATCCTACACGACAACAGTCTAACTTGCAAGTTTACCTTTTCAGGTTGCCTGTTGTATGGAATAGGCTGTCGTGCTCGGGCGGCCGGCATGCTGCGTACGATTTGCCTTGGCAGCAAACGGAATGCTCATGCACATCACAACCGGTGAGAGCTGAGCGACATTGTCCACAAAACATAATCGACCGTTGATGTCAGTACGCCGAGGAGGGGTGCGGACTCGCCATCAAACGCTGCGTTGCCGCCAGGCTCGTGTGAACGCTATCCTTTCCGAGAACGTACCTTCTCACGTCCGTCGCCTCCGTGCCGCCACCTGCTGCTCTCTGTTCATTGCCTACACCTCAGGGTCACCATATACATCCGGCAAACTTGATTGGAACAACCCCTTTGGCTCGCTTGCCTTCGAAAATAACCCGGCTGACCAAAGCGTTTGTGGGCACGGTAATGTTTGCCCGGTCCATATCAGGGAAAGATATAAGACCGAAATATGGACTCGCGCTTTCCATCACGAACCTGCATGTCGTGAATCGAGCAGCCGCCGCCACCCTCCATCATGGAGCCATTTTGAGTCTCAAAGATAGGGATCCCGATCGAACGGGCTCCTTCCAATAATGGCAAGGGCTATCGGGTTAGGATCAGGCGCAGGCTGAACAAAGACGGGCCCACCGATTCCGTGGTACTGCGAGTCCGGCACTCCATGCCAATCTTCGATGCGGCGATATATATTTAACCCGACTCGTAGTTCCATGCGGCATCGGCCACTTCATCCGCGAAGAAAACCCAGTCATCTTTGTGGCCGTGCGACCAAACCATGAGGTTGATGCTGGAACCGCCTCCCAGTACCTTGCCATAGCGAGAGGCATGGTGCATCCGTTGAGGTGCGAGTTCTGACTACCCGAAAAGCCCCAGTTGCGCTCGCTCCCAAGGTTCAACGGCCATTGATTCGCTTCCATAACACTGGGTACATCGTCGCTTCCGCCTGCCTCAAGCAGCAGCACGCTGACAGCCGGATTCTCAGCCAGCCGACGCGCCACCACCGAGCCGGAAGAACCTAACCCGCAGACGATGAAGTCGTAACGTGATTTCAGTTCCGTAGCGAGTTTCTTCTGGTTGACGCGGACCTGCTCAACGAAATCGGGCATCGCGATGTTTGGCTCAGGATTTGCGGTGTTGCTAAGCGATGTTTGGACGGCGAACTCATTGATATGGCTCCTTATGCAGTTAGGACACATCGAAATTACCTTTATTCCAAAGCATCAGAAGAGAATTAAATTTGATTGCGTGAGAATGACAGTCTATCCATTCCTCACAAGAGATATGCAACATGCGACTAGCCAAGGGAGATCCCAATTTTTGCGTTCTCTTCGGGCGAGCCCATCCAGTAGTGATATTTGGCGGCTGCAGCGAAGAGCTGCTGCATGTTCTCAGGCGACGGAGGTGCAGGCATCTGCCCAGCCTCGAAGGGCTTCGCTACTGAGCGGAAGAAGTTGTAGAGTTCTTCTTGCGTCACGAGAATTACAGTCGTTGGTGTCGAACCGGTGTTCCATAACGCGTGTTTCACTTTGCCGGGAATCGCGAGCACGCCACTTGGTTGAGTGTTGGACCATCCTTGTGACCGGCCGCTCTCCCGATAGACCTCCAGCGATCCCTCAAGCACGTAGAAGACCTCAGGCTCAGCGTGGCTGTGAAGAGGGATCACCACTCCGGGAGGGAGAGTGCCTTTGAAAAGGCTGACCTCATGTCCGGTCTCATCAGGTGTGACTAAGAAATTTAACAGAACTCCAAACATATTGAAGGTCTGATCCATGGGTGTCGCGTTCGCATTGTCTTGCTTGGTTGGAATCACTGCCCGTTTCCTGTGGCCGAAGTATCGGCTTCCTTTCTTGTAGCGATGGCGACCAAATGGGGTGTGTTACTGTGTGCGATTATTTGTCTACTCGTTCGGCCAATAGAAGCAGAACGAAAAAGCGATTTCGCGTTTTTTCCCTCTCTTGACATCTCATTCAAACGTGATTAGAGCGATTCATCTCAGCATTTGAAAGGTCTCACGAATGTCGGCGATGATGGCCTCGGGGTTCTCGAATGGCACGAAGTGCCCACCCTTTTCGTGGGCCTTGAGCAAGATCGTGTTAAACCAGACCGCGTCGGCACTCTTCAGGAAGGCTTCCACGCGCTTGTCGGTGGTCACCCCCGAGGAATCGCGACCCCGAAACTGTCGCACTCGAGTAGGAGGCGGTCCCACACGCCGCCATACCTAAATGCACGAACCATTTCCTTGGCGTAAATACTCTGTGGGAATCCGAGGTCGATTCGGCTTGCTCCATTGAGGGATTTCAATTGTTCGGCGGAGAGCTCCAGATCCAAACTAGCGAGGTTGTCCTGAAGTTGAGATAGCTTCCGCGCTCCAATGATCGGAATCACCTGCACCGTTTGATGGCGCAGCCAGGCGAGTGCAACTTGCGCCATGCTGCGACCAGCCTGTTCGGCGACCGACTTTAACGCTGAAATGATCCCCGCCCAGCGTTGTTCCTCAGGAAGAAAGGCTTTAATTGCCTCATTGGTCATCCGGCCGCCGTCGGCCTTGCCCTCGCCGTGATATTTGCCGGTTAAAACTCCATTCGCCAAGGGAGACCAAGCTAGTACCCCCAGGTTCAAAGCTTTCGCCATGGGAATCAGTTCGCGCTCGACCGTCCGCTCAATGAGGCTGTACTCGATCTGTAACCCCGTGAACTGTGTCCAGCCCCGAAGCTCGGCCAGAGTATTTGCCTGGGCGATCCACCAAGCGGGAGCGTCCGAGATGCCGACGTAAAGAACCTTGCCTTGGCGAACGAGATCGTCGAGACCGCGCATGACTTCTTCCACGGGTGTGATCCCATCCCAGATATGGACCCAGTACAGGTCGATGTAGTCGGTCTGCAATCGTTTCAGACTGGCCTCCAGGGCTTGCATCATGTTCTTGCGGTGATTGCCCGCCGCGTTGGGATCACTACCGGATGCAGCGTTGGAGTATTTTGTGGCCAATGCGACACTCTCGCGATGGCCCCGAATAAACTCACCAACGAATTTTTCGCTCGTGCCGTTGGTGTAGACATTCGCTGTGTCAATGAAGTTTCCCCCTGCCTCGCGGTAGGTCTCATAGATTTTTTGCGCTTCGTCCTTCGACGATCCCCATCCCCAATCCTGGCCGAAGGTCATCGTACCTAGAGATGCTTCGGACACCCGAAGTCCGCTGTTGCCTAATAATCTGTATTTCATAACCGTGCTCCTTTCATCCGCTGTATTGCTGCAATCAACATGTTCATCAGCTCTTTTCTGCCAGCATCTTGGCGATGGGCGTCTCGGAGAAATCGACCAAGCCGTCGAAGTCGGTCGAAAGGCTGAGTTCCTTCCACTCCGCATCTTCTTTTGCACGTTCCGCCGAGAAGAGAGAGGCGAGGAACACGGCATCCGAACCCAGGAGGAGACGGAGAGGTGGGCGTTTTTCCGAGGCTATACGCAGAATCGCCTGCGCAACCCTCACTGGATCGCCGCGCATGATGTCGGCATTCGCACTGCGTGCCTCGATCATTGCTCCCACCGTTTTCTGGTAGTCGGGCTCAACCGCACCCACTCGCATCGACGATCCCGCCCAATCAGTGCGCATACCGCCTGGTTCGACGACCGTCACTTTGATGCCCAGAGGTCCAACTTCCTTCGCCAGCACCTCCGAGAATCCTCCGACTGCCCACTTTGCGCTTTGGTAAGCCGAGAGACCGGGCGTCGCGAGCCGTCCTCCCAAAGAAGAAATCTGGATGATGTGACCGCCGCGTTGTGTGCGGAAAACTGGCAGCGCTGCGCGTGTAACATTCACCACACCGAAGAAGTTCGTCTCGATCTGTTCGCGAAAGTCTTCTGCTGCCATATCCTCAATCGAATTGATGTTTGCGTAGCCAGCGTTGTTGACGAGCACGTCGAGGCTGCCAAAGGCATTTATGGCGCCCTGGACGGCGTTAACTGCTTCGCCTTCGTCGGTCACGTCGAGTGCAACGGTCCGAACCTGAGCGCCGTACCGGTCCACGAGATCGGCCAATTGTGCGGGCGTGCGCGCCGTGGCCACGAGCTTATCTCCGGACGCGAGGACCGCCTCAGACAGCACCCGCCCAAGCCCGCGGCTGCAGCCAGTGATCAACCAGACTTTCTCCATGAAACCCTCCTCAATCATTACTTTCGACGGCCTGCTACTACCGCTTCACGAAAGCCCCGCGAACGCCCGACCTGTCGACTTTCTCGAAACCGCCATCTTTGTCCACCTATTTGATATCTAATTACTCACTCATCTAGTGGATGCAAAGAATTATTTTCGGGCGATGCCGGCCCAATAGATCTCGAATCCACCATTGCGATAGTTGTTTGCCATGGCTGGTTTCAACACGATTAGTCCATGGCTGCTTCCGCTGAAGCCGCCATTATCTTCGAAATCAACTCAATCGGAAGGTCCGCTCGGAGAATATGCTGCTCAATCGCATCGCGAATCACATTCTGCATCTCAACGAAGGGGGCGCTTCCGGCTTCGATCGACTCTTTCAAAATCATTCCCGAGACCTGCAATTGGGCGAGGACTCTGCGCTCCTCCGGATTCGTTACCCCCCAATTCACGTAGCCGTCCCACACATGTCGCAACCTGGCGCGAACACTCTTCTTGCGCGGAAAACCTGACATCATCGCATCCGCGAGCTCTAACTTAACTTAGTCTCGCGGTAAAGGGCATTGATCAAATCATCCTTCGTCTTGAAGTACGTAAACAGAGTTCCCTCAGCGACGCCGGCCTGTTTTGATATCTCCGACGTTGGGGCAGCGGCAAGACCGCGCTCCGCAAAGACGCGAGTCGCGGCGTCGAGGATCGCATTTCGCTTGTCTTCGCTCTTGGGACGAGCCACTTAGTTCCTATATAACTGAGTGTATACTCAATACTATACAGGCCATTGAACTGATGGCAAGCCGATTGGCTGGCCGAAACACAATAAGGACGTGGCCAATAATGATGCCCGCGCGAGCGCAACTCTCACGCGCCACCCTCATCGGCCGCTGTGGCCGTGGTTGCACCTGAAAGTTCGCGGCTGCAACCTGGTGTTTAAGTCTATGATCGCTCTACTTCAGGTACGCACGGACCAGACCAATAAGATCTTCTGCCAGTTCAGCGGCGGGCATGGAACCTTTTTCGTCGCTCAACATGTGCAGACGAATGTGGTCTTCGAGGACCTCAGCCATGAGGCTGTTGATCCCTCCACGCACGTTCGCAAGGAGCATCAGAACGTCTGCGCAATCGTCGTCCGTTGTCAACGAACGTTCGATAGAGTCAACCTGCCCACGAATCCGCTTTATGCGAGCTATCAGCTTCTGCTTTTCTTTTTCAAGATGCGACATTTTTCCCTTGCCTATATGCTAGGGGGATATGATATAAGAATTGGGGTCGAGACTCCCCATGAGACTCAACGGAGAATTATAGAAGCACTATGAACATTGAATCTGTGCAAGACCCTCCGGGTAGCCCGAGGGTTGAACTGTGCTGTAAACAGCCTTGTCGAAGAAGCACCTAGCGTTCTTGTAGGCTCCCCTCTTCCTCGCTCGTCACAGCACCTGACCTCTGACCTGAGCGAGCGAATCCGCCGACTGTTAACGGCTTGACTCACTCCTCCTAAATTTCTTGCTGAGACACTCTCCTGACGCCACAGACAAGCCCGGCGCTCGAACGCGAGACGTGTCTCTGTTTTGGAGGCGGCGATGACCAACACTTTTATTCCAACCTTGAAACGTCAACCACTGTATTGCGTTTGGATCGCGACGGGAAATCCAGCGCATCCACTCGATCGCGTCTGGATCGATCCCGAACTCCGCAGTTTCGTTGACGTGAAGATAGATGCACCGATTCGCGCGACGGATGATGAAAGCGAACCTGAAGCCCCAGCCGAGTCACTTCCCCAGGAGGGGCTCTTCGCCGGGCAGTTGTCCATCACTCCGATCAGGAGGAGAGAAATGCAAGTTACGGTCTGCTCGGCGATGAAGTGGCTTTCATGGGGCTGTTGTTTGTGCTTTGTCTTTTGCTCAACACCTCATGGGCCGACCTGGCAGGAAGAATCTCGGGAATGGTCAGTGATCCCAGTGGCGGTTTCGTTGCTGGCGCGACAGTTACTCTCAACAACTTGGGTAATGGAACTAAACTGACCACAACCACTAACGACCAAGGGCAATATTCGTTCCCGGTCGTACCGGTCGGAAGGTATCGACTGGAGGTTAGCTCTCCGGGCTTTGAGCCGTATAAGAAGATTGGAGTGGTGATTGACATAAACAGTGCACTGCAAATCGACGCGACCTTGCAAATCGGGCAAAACACTCAGACAGTAGGGTCAACGATAGCATTGTCACAATTCAGATGTCTGATACCGAGATCGGCGAAACCATCAATAGCCAGCATGTGGCGGAAGTGCCGCTCTATGGCCGTAGCTACACGGATCTACTGGCGACCCAGGCAGGAGTATCTCCCGTCACGACCAGCGGCGCTTCCAACAGCAGTTCTGGCGGAGGTTTCGGAACGGTCCCCGTGGCGGGCAACGAGAATACCGGCCAATTCTCCACTTGTTTTGCGGAGTAAGCTGCCGACTCTACCGATCATTGCGACGTTAGGCATTTCACTCGTTAATGCGGCCGAGCGCCGCTCCATCTTCGAGGGTTCTCCGGCCGAATGGCAATACAATACCTCGGAACCGTGCATGGAGGCTGGCTCCTCGCGCGGCTCGACTCCTCGCGCTCGGCTGCGCGGTCCAAACCGTGCAGCCCGGAGTTTGCGGGTTTACAACGCTCGATTTGCATGTTCGGTTCGTGGCGGTAGAGCAGGTTGAATACAAGCCTAAGTGTGAATCGCGGGCGCTGCTTACCATCCCTGGCTGACGTATTTGTTTGTCGCGCTCGGAAGAACTGTCCCTGGCCCTGCGCCGAAGCGAACGCCTGTGCTTGGACCCCTCAATGCACTCCCAGGACGCTGCGGTCACCTATTGTCGAAGGTCTGGGCAGTGTGATTCCACAGGCGGTTAAACAGCAAGGAATGCCTCGGTAGGCCGTTAACACAGTAGATGTTCGCACGTATCCTGCGTCACAAAGCGGGGGCGATTTTCATTAACGTTATGCCCGAATTTCTAACACGGTTCACGACGAAACCCGACGCCGGGCGCGTCGCTCCCTTCGCATGATTCTGCAACGCCGCGCCAAATTGTTGCGTCTAACCATGTAAGGAACGGTTTTGCATAGGAGGTTCAGGAACATGAACATCTTCGGAGGCGCAGCCGGGTTCGCAAGGCATGAATTATTCAAGCAAAGTTTAGTTGCCCTGTTGTCGTTGACTGTTTTGTTCGCGACTTGGCCTCAGAGTCTCTTGGCGTATGAAGACCCACAGACCCAAGCGCCGCCCGCTCAAGCTACTCTGCAAGGCGGACAGGCCCAGGCGCAGGCGCCTCCTTACACACCCCAGACTCCCGCGCAGTTGCAGCAACTGGTAGCTCCGATTGCGCTGTATCCGGATTCGCTGGTGGCGCAAATCTTGGCCGCATCTACGTTCCCCGAACAGGTGGTCGAGGCGGATAGATGGGTGCAGGCACATCCTGATTTGAAGGGTGACGCGTTGGGTAAAGCTGTGGACCAGCAACCCTGGGATCCGAGCGTCAAGGCGCTCACGGCATTTCCAAGCGTTCTTGGAAATATGGACAAGAACCTCTCGTGGACGTCATCGCTGGGCGACGCTTACTACAACCAGCAGCAGGATGTAATGGACGCCATTCAGGTGATGCGCAAGAGGGCAGAAGATGCCGGCAATCTGAAAACCACGCCGCAGCAGACTGTCACCACGCAAGGCTCGACTGTCATCATTCAACCGGCCAATCCCGACATCGTTTACGTTCCCGCATATGACCCGTGGCTGGTTTACGGGGGACCAATTTATCCGTGGCCCGGATGGTACGCGTACCCTGGCATCTGGTTTGGCGGGCCGTACCTCTCGTTCGGACTCGGATTTGGAATTGGCTGGTTCGGCGGCTTTGGGTGGGGCTGGCCGCATTGGGGATTCAACTGGCGCGGCGGATATCCAATCTATGGCGGCCACCGGTACTACTCCGGGAGTAGAACGTTCTACAACCGAAACAATTTCTACCGTGCAGGACGCGGACCTTACGGCTACAGCGGACACGGAGCCTACGGCGGTGGAGTTTACAACCACCCGGGAGCAGTCCCTAGACCATTCAACGGAAATAGCCAGGCTGCGCGAGGATACGCGGAACCCCACGGCGGACAGAACGGAAATAGCCAGGCTGCGCGAGGTTATGCGGAATCCCGCGGCGGACAGAGCGGAGTTCACTCGGGAGCCTTCAGCGGGTACGACCGCGGCGGACAGGTCAGGAGTTTTTCCTCGCGTGGCAACGCCAGCTTCGGCGGCGGAGGCTTCCACGGAGGCGGCGGTGGCGGTGGCTTTCATGGCGGAGGCGGTGGTGGTGGCGGCCGACGCTGATGGGTGTTACTTCATCTTGTGACTTCATGAATTTGCGAATGGAGAGAGCTATATGCTGCGAACGAAGCTGAGATTCGACAGATTTCCTGGATCCGATCTGCCTAAACTAGCTGTGGCCGCTTTACTTTTGACGGGATGCTTGTCCGTTCGTTCGATAGCGCAACAATCAGGGCAGAAAACATTCTCGTCCGCGGAGGAAGCAAGCAACGCGCTTTTCGTGGCGACCGAGAACAACGATGAAAAAGTCATGCTCGAGATCCTTGGACCAGACGAGAAGCAAATCGTTTCCTCGGGAGACGACACCGAGGACAGCGACAACCGCGCTGTCTTCGTAAAGAAATATGAAGAAATGCACCGTCTGCTAAGAGAACCGGATGGAACGGTCACTCTCTACATTGGCGCCGAGAATTGGCCTACGCCAATCCCACTAGTGAACAAAGGGACCGTGTGGTATTTCGACACGGGTGCAGCCAAGAAAGAGATTTTGTTCCGGCGCATCGGGCGCAATGAGATGTCGACGATCGCAGTTTGCCAGCAACTGGCAGCGGCGCAAAAACAATACTACGCTTCACAGCATAACGAGTACGCGCAGAAAATCTTCAGCGATGAAGGACAGCATGATGGCCTTTATTGGAAGGCCGCAGACGGCGAACCCAAGAGTCCGATTGGCCCCCTCGTCGCCTCCGCTGTCGCCGAGGGGTATCCAAAAGATCAAAACAAAGTTCCGACTCCTTTCCGCGGCTACTTTTACCGCATTCTCACGCGTCAAGGAAAAACTGCTCACGGCGGGGCGAAGAACTACATCGTCAATGGCAAAATGACTGAGGGCTTCGCTTTTGTGGCTTATCCTGCGGAATACAGGTCGTCTGGAGTGATGACATTCATCGTTGGCGCGGATGGAGTGGTCTATCAGAAAGACCTCGGAAAAAAGACCGAGGCCCATGCCAAGAGTTGGACGGAATACAATCCCGATTCCAGCTGGCAAAAGATCGAAGAACCAGAGGAAGATACCGGCGACGACCAGCCAATCGAGTAAAGCACTCGCCCACAGTCTCGTGCTTCACAGTGAAGCGGGTGACTAGGGAGAACGCCGCTCTGGCGGCTGCCCGTTTTCTTTCTAATCACAAGCTTCAAGGTAGCGACGTTGCTGAGTCGTTCCGTGTGTCGTAATAGGCAGGCCGTAGGCGTCGGTGTTCCACATGTTTTCCCAAGCCTGATGGGAGTGGTTGGAGTCGAAACATGCTCCCAGACACCAGTGGCCGCTGGCAGGTGTCTGAAACCCTACTCCGGTTTCGAAGGTGGGGCTACTTCCGAAGAGATTGTCCGGCGTTCGGTTCTCCCGGAAGACGACGATGATGTGTTGAAAGGTGTGTAGGACTTGTTGTCCAATCCACGCCAGAACGCCGGTATCTCCCGCGATTTCCCATTCCATATTTTCGCTGAACCGCTTGGCGATCTCGGCCGGTTCAACGCCACCGCTCATGCGACCCAAGAACTCCTCGCGATTTCAAGCGTATCATTCCGACTCATGGACCTTTCCTTTATTCTGAAAGCCGAATTTCCTACACTTACGCAATACCACCATCCACAAACAATTCCGTTCCAGTGACGTAGCTGCTGTCGTCCGACGCGAGAAAGACCACGGCCTTGGCGATCCAGTGCGGTCCCACGGTGATTGGCGGACTGGTTTTGTCATTGGGGTCGGAATCGCTCCTCTGTGTGGCGCCTGCGAGCATGTAAGTGATACCCGGGACCGTGTTGGTCGGCCTGGGTTTATGGGCTTTGGCATCGGCGAACCGCTGCAACGAAACCGGGTCTACACACATGGACGGCTCTCCGATCAGCTTAGAGTTTCCAGGCACACAGGTGAGACCGTTACTGCCCTCGCGCAGGACTACAGTATTGCCTTCCGCATCAGGTCCGGCGGACATCGCCCGCGCTATTTTGGCTTGCGAAGTATCGCTCGCCTCCGTTGTAGAGTTTTGAACCAGAGTTCTCGCCTGAACCGACCGTCCTAAATTCGTCTCTGTGACTACGAGCATGGCGGTGGCAACCGCGAGGAAGGAAAGTGTTCGTTTTTGCACGCTTCATATATCCCGCCTTTTGCTGACCGTTTTGCATGTAACTTGAAATCGATAGACCCCCGGGTTTGTTTCGCGATCAAAGGAGAAACTCTCTCCGCCACTTACGCGCTCTTGGCCTCCATGCCAGAGCGCGGTCGAAATCCTCTTGGCGCACGGATCACAGGCGAAGATGAAATCCACAACCAGGTTCACGGCTGGTCTTTCGCGGCAAACCTCGCATGCCAGTGGAATGGAAGCTGCATCCACCCCTCGCGTTCGTGCCGGGCCAGGGCCATTTGCAATTCTCTCGATCTCAACCCACCTCTCAGCCCGATCAGATGACGGATGAGACCGATCGGTCGCAGCGAAAGCAATTTAAATTTGTTGGACGAGTTCGAACAAAGGACTATGTATTATTGAGAGGTAAGCTGAGAGACCTGTTCTCTGAGCAGAGTTTGCTGCATTAAGCGAAGCAGGGGACAACGTAAAAGGATTACCGCCCCGCGGCCTTCTGGCCGCGAAGCGCCATACACGTGGAAGCCGCTTTCGCGACCAATCGGTTCTCCTCGTCGGTTATGGTGCACTCCACGTAGCCGATCATGTGGCCCCGCCGCACGACCGTTCCTTCCGCTTTGAGTTGTGCCTGCCAGACGGGACGAAAGAAATTGATTTTCAGTTCAACCGTAGTGAAAGATTCGTCCGGCGCGAGAGTGCTCGCAAACGCAATGCCCATCGCGGCATCGGCTATATCGCAAAGAACACCGCCGTGCAAAGTTCCCATGGGATTTGCATGTTGTGGTCCGGCTGTCAAGACGACCGTCGCCCGTCCGTCAGCAATGTCTTTCGCCTCAAATCCAATCAGACGCGCGATTGGAACGTCGTTCGTTTTTGCTCGTTCCCTAAAGTCCGCTTGCGAGGGAATTTCTTGAGTACTCATGACTTGTCGACTCCGGTCTTCGATTTCCGTGCACGAACTTTGGTTTCGAGGTATTCCTCCAGATGACGGCAGGCGAGGTCAAGAGGCTTTGTATTCCGCTGCAGACGACTCACCATCCCGCTGCCTTCAAGTGTGCTGGCAATCAGGGTGGCCAATTTCCCCGAATCGACATCGGAACGGACCTCGCCATGTCGTTGTCCGTCCTCGGCAATTGATTGCAGACGGTCAAGCCAAGAACTGAGAGCCTGGCGAGCTTTGGCTCGCAACTTTGGATTGCCGTCGTCGCAATCGGTGGCCGTGTTCAACAGCGGGCAGCCTCCCGGCACCAGCCCGGTGCGACGGTCTCGAAAGTTCCGCACGATTTGTTTGAGGCGGTCAACGGTATTCGGAATCTGCTCTGTACCTTCGAAGCGCGTATCCATTGCGATTTTCCAAGCGTGGTCGATGGCGTCTCCCGCTAGCTCTTGCTTGCTCCCAAAATGCCGGTAGATTCCGCCCTTTTCTAACCCGGTCGCTCGCATGAGATCAGAAAGCGCAGCGCCGTCATACCCTTTTTGATTGAAGATCTGCGCTGCCTTACGAATGATTTCTTGCCGCGTTAGCTCGCCTTTGCGCACGTCCTGCTCCCAGAGAATACCAATTCAGCGATCCTAAGGTTGCTGACCGCACGATACAAGTGGTTGGATGAGACCGACCGGTCCCAGGTCGCATTTGATATGCGACCAGTGAGAGGAACTATCCATTTTCAAATAACCACGTCTCGCTTCGGCAACACCCCCCCAGTCCGTTTACGAGGGTCTTTGAAACTCTATAGCAGCCTCAGGCGCATCGAACCTGAGGTCATCGTGGGTCAGCGGCTCACCGCTTTGCTGCTGGTCGTAATGATGCTCCATCACCACACGTAACTCGTTGCATTTTCGGAGGATGCGCCAGCTCACAGTGCAGATTTTGCCGGACACACCGATCAACTCCAGCGTCCACGCCGAATGGGTCTCGTCGATAACATCTCCAGGAATCGGCGTTTCTCGAATGGATATCGAGACACCACCGACCTCGGCCATTGCATGAAGGCGAACCAGGAAGCTGAAAACAAGTAGCCGCACTCTCGCCTTTCCTCGAATCGGGTCTTCCATGGTTTCGCTGCGTCCCTCGATATTGTCGGCATAAAACGCCTCGAAGACCTCTAGATATTTCTTCGTAGTTTCGGGCGATGTCAGCACGGACTATAGGTGCATTTAAAGTACGCTCCCCAGTCCGAGATTGTGTGAACGGATCGGGATGAAACTCAATCGACTGAGACGAAACTAGGTTGACCGCTCATTGACATTCTGCGAAGTCTAAACCTTGCCCTTGCTTTCTCCCATATTGGAGCGCGGGCGAGTACCACCGCCAACGCTAGCACATCCCGAACAATATGGGGACGTTGACCGAAGCTCAGTGTCCGCGTGCAGCACAGAGATTCTGTTAGAAGGCCAACTCTCCTCATTCACTTATCTGGAACCCTTGATGACAGAAGAGACCGGTCGGCGCATCAATTCTCGTTGGGCACCGTCTAGGATTACTGTGGAGCTCCTCAGAATAACCGCCAGGGTCTCGGGCAGAGAACACTTCCTCACAATACGGACCCTACCAGTGCCATTCTTCGCTGCGATCCAGGCGACCAAGAACCCGCTATTTGAGAGCCAGAGTTATCTGCCCCAAGTGGTATGACGTGTGGCTGGTTCGACTCAGCAGAACAGCCAATCGGTTCCGGCTCGGATCTTTGGCATAGTCTTCCTCGGACATTGCGCAGTGCCGCTGCAACCATTCGTCCGCGGAAAGACTGGCAAACTGCGAGAGTAGTTTACCGTTCACTTCGTCCCAATATTTTCTCAGCTCCTCCACAGGGGGCAGCTGTGCCCCTGTCTTGTCAGGACTGGAAACGAAGATCGCATCGAGTTCAGGGTGCAATCGCTCTCCTAGACCGAGAATCGGGAACATGGCGTCGTGAATGGCAGTAAGGTGTCCCCATAGATAGATGACACGGTTCCTCCCAGGTGCGACCTCTTTCAAGAGCTCGTCTTGTGTGAGACTTGAAAATATTGTGTTGGTTCTCTCCACGACGAGTCGCCAGGAATTGATTGCCACCTGCACGGATAATCTGTTGGATGTCATTGACACAAGCCCCTCTTTGGATTCCTGCCATCCTTATTAGCAATAACCGAATGTCAACCTGGCGGTTAGATCTGCGCTCTGCCGCCGTCAACGAACAGCTCGATACCCGTGACGAAACTGGAGTCATCCGAAGCCAGAAACAACGCCACCTTTGCAACTTCATCGGGCTCGCCCATGCGTCCCATCGGGATGGTGGACACAATCCGCGCAAGCACGTCTGAGGATTGCCGACTCGCCAGTGGCGTATTGATCGGACCCGGACTAACAACGTTTGAGCGGATACGACGGTCCTTGAGATCTGTAGTCCAGGTTCGCACCAAAGAGCGGATTGCAGCCTTACTCGCGGCGTAGACGCCGAAGGCGGCAGTACCCTTAACACTCGCGACGGAGCCGTTGAGAATGATAGAGCCACCATCCTTCAGGAGCGGCAATGCCTTTTGCACTGTAAACAGCGTTCCCCTCACATTGATGTTGAACAGCTTGTCGAAATGCTGTTCGGTTACGGCCCCCAAGGGAACAAATTCGCCAACACCGGCGTTGGCAAAAACGATATCGATTCGCCCCTTCACCTTAGAAACCGTTTCGTAGAGACGATCAAGGTCGGCCAGATTGGCAATGTCTCCCTGAACGCCAGAAACATTGCTGCCGATTGCCTTTACGGCCTCCTCGAGTTCTTTCTGGCGACGGCCCGTGATGAAGACGTACGCCCCCTCCTTCACGAACAGCTTTGCCGTGGCCAACCCAATCCCTTCGGTGCCGCCTGTGATGAGCGCGATCTTGTCTTTAAGCTTTTTGGACATTCTTTGTTCTCCGTTGTTGCCGAGTTGTAACGAACTCTCCATGCCCCGATGCGTTTGGTACCAGCGCTCAGTCCTTCAGGAACTGCGCAATGTGCTCGACCGACAGCTCTGGGTATTGGCACCTCGCACCATGATTGCTGTCGGGGTACTGAATTGATTTACTTGGCAGCAGGCGACGAAGCTATGTTCCTTGGTCATTGTCCTGTCAATAGTTGGATGCTGATGAGACCGGTCGGTCGCATAAGTTTCCAGTCTATCGCTCAACTTGACATGTTGGCTTGCCCTGCAGCATTGCTACTCTTGCGGTGAAGGCCCGTGCTCTCCCATTGATCGGTAAATACCACCGGCGCCCGGCTCTACCCACTTCCCTCCTGGTGCAAGCGATCCAGGTCAGGAAAATTCATATACGGCCCCGCGATCCAAACATCCTCGCGCGCGAGCTTAGGCAGCAATTGATGCCGAGTCGCCGCAGCCGCAGTCTGGTCGATGTCGACGACCACCTTGACCTCGGGATGTTGCAACCGGACGCGCATTGCATGGACGATGTCGCCCAAGAACAAGATTATTTGTCCCTTTTGACGAAAATTCATAGCCGGTGTGTCCCGGGGTATGACCAGGCAGCAGCACGAGTTGCATGCCGTCGACGATTGGCTCGGAGCCACCGGATCGGGCAAGGGACCCTGGGAAGAGCGGTGCAACTGTGCCGCTGTACGCAGCTCGCCGTGGCGTCGACTGCCTCGGTTCAGGAGTGCAAGCGACGTCAGCAGTCGATTGCAACTGCTATCCGTCTGAGTCGCGAAGACCGCCCTCGGGCCTCTCGGGATGCTGAAGATAAGCATCAAGAAAACGAAGTAGGAACGGCGTTTGGCTGCCTATGCCGGCGAACAGCAGGACTGGAACGTAGGGCTTTATCCGCTTCATCTCCGTCCGCAAAACGCTGCCAGTCGCATCCTGTAGGTCGTATTCTAGGAGGACGCCGTCCACATTCAGAGTTGTCAAAAGGCGCAGAGCCTGGTCGCCAGTCGTCGCGGGCGTGACCTCGTAGCCAGCTTTTTCCAGTATGTATTTCAGCGCGCCCATGTATTCAGGGTGATTCTCAACGCAAAGTACTCTAGCGACGCTCATTAGTTATTCGCTCTGTCCGATTCTTCGTGCTGTAAATATCCTCTTGGGTCGTGCTCTTCCGACGGTTGCTAAAGCGGGTTTTGCCAGAGCGCTTCTTTTGCTCTAACAGCCTCCCTGAAATCACGACGAACCTGCTCTTCGCGCTTTAACGCTTTCTTGAGTTCCTGAAGAATCTTCAGCAACTCATCGGGATCCCTTGCTTCGAGGGCGGCCCTACACAACTCCCTCCAGTTCTTGCGCTCTCCTTCATTCATAGTGAATCTCTCCCAAGACTGTGCGTTCTTGTACGGGAGTATGGTGGTCGTGGTGCCTCGAGATAGTCACTCCAGCCAGAGACCCGAACCTCGTAGCGCTCCCGCGGCTGACCGCTCGCAGGCCCGCAACCATCGAGCCGACGATAAAAGAACTGATCATTAAAGTCAGAGCGGACAAGAATAGATCGCAAAGCAACTCAACAATGCTTTCCAGCATGCGCGTCCCTCCGTATCTAGTGGCGCCTTCGAGGTATCTATGGCGAACTCTCTCCACCCTGCCAGCGTTAAGGATGGAGATTCTTCTTGGAGTCATTCCGCCAAATGACTCTCATAACAGATCCTTTTCGCGCATGATCTTCACCTGATCATTGGGCATCCGGGGAAAAACAGGAAAGGGTATGATTACCCGGCTGCCCCGACCCGCTTAAAACCGGAAAACGATTCCAGCGGATGGTTGAGCCGTGTGCGTCCAGCTGTCAGTGTTCAAGGCACTGAGTCTGAAGTCCGGACTCTTGTATACAAGAAGGTGCCTTCCCCCTGTGTGCTGGCGCCCGGAACAGATCCGCCACTGTTGCCAGTGGGATCAAAGATCAGACCGCCGCCCCCGGCGAGCGCGTAAGTACTGATCCTTCTGATTGGGCAGTGGAAGCTTCAATACCAAATCGCCCGTCACTGCGTACACGTTGGCCTGGACTCTCGACTCTCCGAAACCGCCAAAATACTCCTGCGTATTTCGGTCGTAACCGTAGTTGCTTTCCACCGCAAGCCAACGGTTAAAGTGATAACGGTATCCCAAAGTGAATCCACCGCTTTCCGTGCTTCGCTGCTGGATTCCCTGGCCGCTGGAGTCCTTCGTGAAGAAACCAGTGCCTTGCAAGCTGAGTTCTGAACGTCCCTCCTGGGCGATGGACGCTACCGGCAACATGACAAGAGCCGTAATGATGACAAGCAATCTGCGCATCGACTAACTAGACAAGGGCTTCGCCCTTGATATCCCAGCGAATCCCGAGGATGCAACAACTGGTTACAACGTTACAACGAGAACAAAATTCTCGTTTCGTCCCCGCATAACGGACTAATTCTTCCATGTTTATCTGCAGACTCTCCGGATCGGCTTGGTGAATTTGACTGATCCGGCATCCATTGTTCCGATGGAATAGAGCAGTACATCTGCCAAACGCGATGCCGGAGCCGATCCGTGTAGAAGTCCTTGGCTAAGAGCTTAAGCCAAAATAAAGTTTACTTTTATTGAAAATATATGGCACGATGGCCTTATGGAGATTGCTCATCGTGCCATCATGCTCAAAGTGCTTAAGACATTGAACGAAGCGCAGGCCCGGTGGTATGTGGCAAAGGAAGCCTTGGCGCTGGGTCGTGGGGGTTTAAAGGCGATGCACGAGTTGACCGGGATGTCGCGCCCCACAATTCTGAAAGGGATAAGGGATTTAAGGCAAAAACGCTTGCTGGGAGAGAGCGGAAGACTTCGCCGACCGGGAGGTGGACGCAAAGCCCTAGAAACATCCGATCCGCCCTTGCAGAAGGCCTTAAGAAAGATCATGGAAGAGACCACGGCAGGGGATCCCATGAGTCCGTTGCGATGGACCAGTAAATCGACCTATCGCATTGCAGAAGAGCTGACCCAACAGGGGCATGGGGTGAGCCAACGAAGCGTGCATCGTAAACTGAGCGACTTGGGCTACTCCTTGCAAGGCAACGCCAAGAACAAAGAGGGCAGCGCCCCTGCGAACCGGGATGCGCAATTTCGTGCGATCAATGCGCGTATCCGCCATTTCCTCCACCAGGGAAACCCGGTGCTATCAATCGACACCAAGAAGAAAGAGCGGGTGGGAAATTTTAAGAATGCGGGACGGACGTGGCGTCCGCAAGGCGACCCGCGAGAGGTAAACACGTATGACTTCCCGAGCCTGGCCGTGGGGACCGCCATTCCGTACGGCGCTTACGATGTTCGCCGGAATCAAGGATTTGTGAACGTCGGGATGACTCATGATACCGCTGAATTCGCAGTCGAAAGTCTTCGTCAGTGGTGGATGGGGGTGGGACGGCGATATTATCCCCAGGCCACCCAATGGCTTTTGTGTGCGGACAGTGGGGGCAGCAACAGCAACCGAAGTCGGGCGTGGAAGTATTACCTGCAACAACTTTCCGATCAATTGGCCATCGGCATGGGAGTTTGTCATTATCCACCGGGAACCAGTAAGTGGAACAAGGTGGAGCATCGCTTGTTTTCGTTTATCAGCTTGAATTGGAAAGGAGAACCCCTGGTGAGCTATGAAACCGTGGTGAATCTGATTGGATCGACCCGAACGAAGAAGGGTCTGCGCGTGAAAGCGAAACTGGACAAGAAACAGTACGACACCGGCAAGAAAATTTCGGATGACGAGATGGATCAGCTCAATATCAAATACGACAAAGTAAACCCGCAGTGGAACTATACCATCTACCCGCGGACCAAGAAAAAGAAGGCCGAAAAGTAAACTTTATTTTGGCTTAAGCCCTAAGAATCAATTGAGCTGCTGACTCCAAGGCGTGCGGGGGAGAAAGCTTGTCGAGCCGTCGACACCGGGCTCGACAAATGTCGAGCCCCTATGACACTTTCAGAACCTTTTTGCCAGTCGGCCACATCAGTATGTCTAACGTCGATCCTCCCCGTTTTTTTGGCCGGAGGAGGAACTTGCAAACTGGGACTATAGCAAACCGGGGGCTGACGCTTCATGGCAACGCTGGCACGAATCATCCCAACGAACCAAACGGCGCGCTACGAAGCCCTTCTTCGGGCTGGCAGATCCATCGCGACCTGCAACGACTGCGAAAACGCTGGAAACGAACTTTGTCGGCAGTTGCGGGAAATTGTTTCCTTCGACTACTTGCAGGTCGTCGCGTTTAATGCCCAGACCAATGCTGCAGAATGGCAAGTGCTGGAAGTGAATGGCGAAAGACTAGATGGGCTAACCCAGCACGAAGATACACCGATCACGTGGGTGCACCAACACCAACAACTTCACCTCGCTGACGATTGGAGTCGAGAGACGCGATTCTCGGGGCACAAACAATTTCTCCGGGAACACGGAATTGCGTCAACCTGCGCCTTGCCTTTGACAAGAGGGCAGCGGCGTTTGGGTACGATCGGCGTGGGCAGCAAGCATCCTTATTCTTATCCGGAGGAAGAAGTTGATTTTCTCCGACTAGTTGCAGATCAGATAGCGCTGGCGATCGATGCCGCGGTCAATCTCTATTCTTCAACGCAAGCGCAGGACCGCTTAAGACTGATTCTTGAACTAAGGGAGTGCGCATAAATAACTTGCCCATTTCATCTGTGTCTTATAAGCTAGTTGAATGAAGCTAAGGGGACTAGTTGAGACGGTTTGTGAAAAGTACGAAACTTTGCGCGACGTGTTATCGGAGAGGCAACGACGGATATGGGCGGCTACGGAAGCGCGAGCCGACAAGACAAAAACAAAACGCTCGAAGTCTTCCAGTGCGAGCACGGATGCGATTACCGCATTTGTTTCGTTGGCGAGCACCGCTGTGGTGGTGGCGGGACTGGTACTGCCGAACAAGCTGCCTTGCAGGGTGGCGGTCGCGTTGCTGCTCCAGATCGAGTACGGGAATCCGTTGTGCTTGAAGATCGTTCCGGAGAATGTCCATCCCTTCACTATTAACGGGTACTCTCGAGAAGGCAGAGCACTGCTTCGTCGCCGGTATCGAGGACCTTGTAAAAAGTAGCTCCGTATTCAAAGAGTGGGCGCGTTCCTGGACTCGGCGTCTTGGGTGCCTCGGATCTTGTCCCCAAGGTCCGGACTGCCTATTGTCCGAGCGGTGTAGTTGGGACGGGGCGCCATCGTGCGAATCGCATTTTGCACTATCGCGCGTCGTGGGCTCTCCTAACATCAACTGCGGTGGCTCAGCTGTTCAGTTGGTGAACGGGTTGCCCAATCCGTGCTACAGCGCCGCCAATTTCGCTGACCCAACCAATGATTTCGGAACCCGGCGCCGTAACCAGTTCCGTGGACCAGGATATTTCGACACTGACTTCAGCGTGGAGAAGTCTTTTGTCGTACCGAAATGGGAGAGCGCGCAGCTCTCCATTGGCGCAAGATTCTTCAATCTTTTCAATCATCCGAACTTTGCCTTCCCCAACACAAATGCGGACAGCGGACAGTTCGGACAAATCACCCAGACCGTCAGTCAGCCCACGACCATTTATGGCTCCGGTCTGGGGTGCGGGACGCGTCACCACGGGTAATCGAATTGCAAGCGAAGTTTACCTTCTAATCCGCAGAGGCGGCCTCACGGGCCGCCTCATTTCTCATCGGTTATGAGCTAGTCGCTGCGGTTCTATTCCTCGGCAGTGTATTATCTGAACGCACGCCAGGAAGAGATCGTGGACGACCGTGGGAAGGGAGGATGAAGTGTAGTTGGTCAATTCTCGATGTCGGATTCATTCTTGTTCTTGCCGCCCTTGCCAAAAATCTTCTTGCCCAGCTTCCCTATTCCCTTGCCACTTCCTTTGCTGATCTTGGCCGCGCCTTTTCCGGCGCCGACTCCGACGTCCTTGGCAGCGCCTCCTGCGCCTTTGCCGAGATCGTCGGCGGCGTTGCCGGGATGCAAGGTAACGAGATTGCCAGCGGCCCCGGCAGTTCCCTTACCCAGACTCTCTGTGCCGTTGCCTGCGCCTTTGCCAATGTCCTCACCGCCCTTGCCTATTTCCTTGCCGGTGCTACGCTCAACCTTCTGCTTCTCGCCCTTCTGCGCGGATTCCGTCTGGGCCGTTCCCTGATCCTGAGGCAGATTCGCGGGGCGTGCAAACGCAGGCAGACCCAGAAAAACCAAGATGCACGCTGCCATAAGAATTGAGGCGAATTTAGTCTTAGATTCTTGGATCAAAGATCTTAAACAAGAATACTTCAACAATTGAATCTGTAACATCATGCAGCGGCGAGTAAGTCGACGATGTTCTGGATGGCCTTGTCGGCTTTGTAATAGGCAAGTTCGAGTTTGCTGTCGGGTGCGTGAGCCGGGTCGGGAGTGTGGTGAAAGCGGCTGTTTGCGAGGGGGCCGCAGAGGCGCTTGTGGAAGAACAAGAACAGCAGGGCCACCTGGACGCCTTTGGGAGTGAGCCGGTAGGCATAGCGGGAGCCGTCGCGTTGCAGCAGGCCGTGGCCCTTGAGTTTGCGCAGATCGTAGCGGAGTTGGTTGAGGCCGTAGGTTTTGGGGGAAAGCTGAAAGGTGGTGAGGACGGCTTGGTGGATCTGTTTCGCGGTCCATCCGCCGACGGTATTGCCGCCATGGAGCAAGACCTCAAGTAAACGGATGATGCGGGTGTCGTGGATCTTGATTCCGGGATAGCGGACCGAGCCGACGGTGAGGGGCAGGGCCAGGCGCTGCAGCAAGGGAAAGTCGACGTGGACATTGAGGCACTGGGCCTGGAAGCCGGCAAAGCGGTCGGTAATGACCTGGAATCGGGTACGCACGGCGTCGAGATGATCGAGGCCTTTCTTCAGACCAAAGTCGCGCAGATTGTTGGAGCAGAGTTCATTGCGCAGGTAGCGGGAGAACTTTTCATACTGTTTGAGAAAGGCGTTCTTCCAGTAGGCGCGGAAGACGTGATGGCCATGCTCGATCTGATCGAGGACGGTGGCCAGCTTTCCCCGTAGCCTCTTGTTCAGCCGGACGCCGAAGATCTCACTAATGCGGTTGGCGGTGAGGCGCCACAAGCCGATCTCACAGCTGCGCTCGAAGATCTTGTGAATGGGAAAGTGGCGCTTAAAAATAAAGTTGCGGCAATACTCAATCTGAGTGATGGCGTAGAAGCGGGACAGGTTCATCTGGCTGCGTTCTTTTTTGGAGAACTTCGGGCCCAACAGGAAGGTCCAGTAATCCAGCTGTTTGCGGATGATCTGCGGGCTCAGCCGATCCGCCGCTGCCTGCAGAGCAGCCACGTCGTCGACGGCGAGAAAGGCGTTGTCGCTCTTATGGAAGCCGATGCGAGATCGATTCAGTTCCTGCTCCATGAAGGAGTGGCCGTTGAGCCAGTAGGTGGCGTGAAAGGGAAAGAAGGAGGCTACGCGCAGCACGATCGGCCCCAGAACCTCATCCCGGATATAGAAGTAGTAGTGCGTGAAACGGCTGCGCTGGTGGGCCAGGATGCGATAGTTCGGATCGGGAGTGGGATATTTCGGGACGCTGATGCGGAAGGTCCGACCCTGTTCCATGCTCTTGAAGATGAAATAGACCCCGTAGGCATTGTTCTTGATCAGACGATGCAGGCGGGGGGACACGTAATCTTCTTTGCGCACTCCCTTTTCCGCCCACTCAACAGGGAGGTGATGGTTGCGGGCGTAGGCTTCCACCCAGTCCCGGTAATCCCCGGTGCGTTGGCTGAGCACTTCTTTGTTCACCACCGGGAGGCCC
Organism: uncultured Acidobacteriota bacterium; assembly: GCA_963796095.1. Classification (GTDB taxonomy): domain Bacteria; phylum Acidobacteriota; class Terriglobia; order Terriglobales; family Acidobacteriaceae; genus JABDBE01. Next base: position 20,496 of record CAWCKL010000035.1, on the reverse strand, counting down.
AGAACCTGACGGACGAAATACACCACCTGCTCGGGTCGAGACAGACCGCTCAAGTAGCCGTGAATGACGATTCGGTCGAAGCAGTGATAGACGAAGGCCAGCAGGTTTCCGAATAACTGCGTGAACTCTTCCATGGTCCCGCACTATACTCGCCAGGAAGCACCGAGGAGAACCGAGAGGAGAGGCCAGAACCATGAAGCGCGGATCGGGAAAGCAATCGGTCGAGGGGAAAGGCTTCCGCTTGGCGGAGGAAGTTCGTTACATCCAGAACAAGGCTGCCGAGCATGATGGGCGGGTGGTTACTCTCGGTCAACTAATCCTGTTTTCCACCGATACCGGAGACGCCTGGTTGCTGGACGTCGCCGATCAACTGGCTGCGCCCCTGGCTCGGGATGGTGATCCGGAGCCGCTTCACCTGGAGGAGACTGACACCAGCTTCGCCATCGGATGGAAGGGAAAGTATCGCATTGAGGGGACTGCCTTCATCTACGCCGATCGTGACTCGGGACGGGTCAGAACCATCCTCGGGTATCCCACGCAGAAGATCGCCCGAGCCGGTTAGTTCGGAAATTTCAAATATGTTTGGCTAGCCTTCATTTGCTTTTCTCCTGAAACGATCTGAATAATCATCGCTGTATCGCTTTATACCCTCGTAGATATTGATGATTGCCGTGGCGAGAAGATCACTAAACGTGACTACAGTATTCGCTGTATTGCCCTCATCCGGCAGCGGCGTTACTCAGATGGTGCACGTTTCGGCGGGCGGTCATGGGTTACGGCGGCAGCACGTCATCTTATTTTCGCCGTCACATTCGACCCTCACGACTGCCCCCTACCACAAACCCGCACGTTTGAGGCTGAACGATCCACAGCGTTCGGCCTTGCGGTAGTTGGCCGCTGCCTCCATCACACTCGAGGTGGCGAAAGACAGGCTCGAATTGCACTTCTGGCCTAGGGTGATTGTCGTATTGACCCGGAACTTCGAACACCAATACATTCAGCTTGTGTTGGGGCACAGTAACGCCGTCCACGCTGCGATTTAACGCTTCACGGGCTCGCTAGCATTCAAATGCCTCCCTCAACTCGGGCGGACTCTTACAGTAGTCCCGCCCAAGATTGAGAGAAACTTTCGGGTTGTAGTCAAAAGCTAAATCAACGGGAAGATAAACGACCCAGACGGCCAATTTCGATCACGCACATAACAGAAAAAAGAGGAGAACAAAATGAAACTCAAGTCATTCGCCCTCGGCTTAGGATTCGCGGTTCTGGCCTGCGTGTCCACGTTCGCTCAGACATCCTACAACTTTCAGACCATCAACTATTCACACGACACCTTTACCCAGCTCTTGGGGATCAACGTAAGCGGCGAAATCGCTGGCTACCACAATGTGAACGATAACAAAGGGTTCACCTATAAGCTGTCCACCAAAAAGTTCACCAACGAGAATTTCCCGGGCTCCACCGCGACTCAGGTGATCGGTATCAACGGATTCGGTGGGACGTGTGGTTTTTATGTCGACCAAGCGGGTGTCACTCATGGGTTCCTAGACGACAATAACGCCTTCAAAAAGGTCGACTTTCCGGGAACGCCCTTCAACCAACTGCTCGGCCGGAACAACCTGGCTCAGGCAGCCGGCTACTATAGCAAGACCGCAAATGGCACTGGACCGTTTGTACCCTACATATACGACATCAACGGCGGCGTCTTTGAGGTAATCAGGATTCCCAAGTCGGTAAGTGCGCAGGCGACTGACATTAACTTCAAACAGCAGGTTACGGGATTCTTCATCGACTCCAAAGGGGTGAACCATGGCTGGTGGTTGAACGCGGGGACGTTGCTTCAGTTGGATTTTCCGGGCTCGATCTTTACTCAGGCGACTGGCGAGAACAACTTCGGGCTGGTGGTGGGCACTTACCAGGATTCTGCTGGTGCCTCGCACGGCTTCGTGTACGACAGCAATACCTCGACGTACTCTTCCGTGGATGATCCCCGCGGAGTCGGTGTGACCTTCGTGAACAGTGTCAACGACAAGGGTATGCTCGTCGGTTTCACGATGCCGACCAGCACGACGGCGTCGGGATTCGTAGCCACTCCGAAGAAGTGAGAGGCTAAGGCAGGTTAACGATTCGGATGTTTCGGGCCGGGCTCACCGAGTTCGGCCTTTGTTCTTAACGGGTAGCGTTGGACTTGTTCGAGATCACGGTCCAACGCACGCTCGCGCCGAATGGCGCGGGTAAGATGGTGAGGACAGTTGGCCGCACCCGACCGCAAAACATTTCCGCGGTTCCCCCATACTTCTGCCAGTAGTTCTTTGGGGGAGTCCTGATGTAGTGTGACAAAGCGTGGGGCCGGAGAGGATCTGGCTTGAAATGGTGCAGATGCCTCCGCACTTCTCCGGCGTTTTCTCCACCCACCTACAGTGTCGCGCATATTGCTCGTTCCCGATCTGCGGACTAATTTGGCGATGTTTCTTTTCAATCGCCGCAGTACCATCCCGCCACCAATCCGCAATACAGGCCGGAGTCGTCCCCGGCCTCCTTCCTTTTACCTTTTAGATTCTTGGATGAAAGATCTTAAACAAGAATACTTCAACATTTGAAGCTGTAAGTTAAGTTATGCGGCAGCGAGCAAGTCGACGATGTTCTGGATGGCCTTGTCGGCTTTGTAATAGGCACGCTCGAGTTTGCTATGGGGTGCGTGAGCTGGGTCGGGGGTGTGGTGAAAGCGGCTGTTGGCCAGGGGACCGCAGAGACGCTTGTGGAAGAATAGAAACAGGAGCGCCACCTGAACACCTTTGGGGGTGAGCCGGTAGGCATAGCCGGAGCCGTCGCGTTGCAGCAGACCGTGCCCCTTCAGTTTTCGCAGATCGTAGCGGAGCTGATTGAGGCCGTAGGTTTTGAGGGAAAGCTGAAAGGTGGTGAGAACGGCCTGATGGATTTGTTTGGCGGTCCAGCCGCCGAGGGTCGGACTGGCATGCAGGAGAACTTCCAGTAAGCGGATGATGCGGGTGTCGTGGATCTTGATTCCGGGATAGCGGACCGAGCCGACGGTGAGGGGCAGGGCCAAGCGCTGCAACAGTGGAAAGTCGACGTGGACGTTGAGGGATTGGGCCTGGAAGGTGGCAAAGCGATCGGTAATGATCTGGAATCGGGTACGCACGGCGTCGAGACGATCGAGGCCTTTCTTGAGACCAAAGTCACGCAGATTGATCACCATTGAGAAAAGGTGACTCTACCGGAAGGGGGGTGCCCAAAACGCTGAATCAATATCTTCATGAATCCTTACAACTTTGGGATAGCTCCACATGGTGATGATGAATGGATATTTGATGCTATGCTGCGTTCGTGCCCGCATCTTCGCCGTCACTCGTACCTGAAACCCCGACGAGCTGTTTGTGATGAGAGCGGATGAAACACGTCTGAACGCCACAGCTGTACTATCTTTGTTCTCAGACTGGCTCTCTCGGCCGCTGGTTGAAGTTGCAGCGAGGAGGTACTCACGTTTCCTTCATACCCCACAGCACAAGCTCACGAGTGTTTTTGAGTGCCGATGCCGAAAAGCGGGACGCTCGCGAGTGTTTCTGAGTGCTGATTCGGAAAAGCAGGAAATGCGCGAGTAGAGCGCGGTTGTGAGGGTCCGCGGGAAAAACTTCCCCTAGGCTCAGGAGTGTTTTTGATTACCGATGCCAAAAAGTGGGAAATGCACGAATAGCTCGTAAAGGTCAGCAAGAAGAAACCGGAGAAGTTAAATCTCGCCCCAGAAATAATCAGATCGCGGAGCCAAAACTCCGCATCGCCCCCCCGGCCCTGGGTGCTCGAACCCTGTTACGGCGCGATCTCAAATACGGAGCCAAAGGTCGTGGTGCTGTCCCCCACCGATGTGCCGTACAAATTGCCTGTTGTGTCGAGGACCAAGCCGGCTGCGGGATGGGCTCCTGGATGGTCGAGGAAAGTGTGCAGCACAATTTCGTTCCATCCGCCGTTCGAGTTCCGGGTTAGCTCAAAGGCCACTCCGCAACCGCTCCTGCAATTTGAAAGGTTGCCTCCGTAGTAGGTCGTTCCGTACAGATTCCCTTTCGCGTCGTGGGTCAGCCCGGCCGCAGGTTGAGCCCCTTGTTTGCCACCTGTGAATTGATGGAGTGCATGCTCGGTCCATCCTCCGTTGGAGTTGGGCGTTAGCCTGAAGACGTTGCCATACCCGTAAACACCGCCGCCGCCGGTCGTCCCGTAGAGATTGCCTGCGGAGTCGAAGATCAGGCCGCCGTTGGGCGTGCTTCCGTCGTTGCCGCCCGCGAACCGATGCAGCAGATGATACGTCCAAACTCCGGTCGATGTCGGTGTTAGCTGGAAGGCCAAGCCAGGGTACCCGAGGCCTGCGCTCGTGCCATAGAGATTGCCTGCAGCGTCAAAGATCAGGCTGCCCGGAAAGGCACCCCTCCGCCCAAAGCTGCGGAGGACGCTCTCTGTCCAGCCGCCGGTCGACGGCGATAGCTTAAAGACTACACCGAGAGTCTTAGCGCCGCCCTGCGACGTTGTGCCGTAAAGATTTCCTGTTCCGTCGAAGATCAGGCTGGCCGCGGGGAATGCTCCGTCGTTACCACCCGTGAATTGATACAGCGCGCTCTCCGTCCAGGTCCCATTCGAGTTCGGCATCAGCTCGAAGATGACTCCGCAACCATCGAGAAGGTTGACTGAACAATGTTGTGGGTCGCCCCCGCCTTCGGTAGCACCATAGAGATTTCCTGCTCCGTCGAAGATCAGGCTGGACAACGGATAAGCCCCATCGTGACCACCCATGAACTGATAGAGCACGCTCTCCGTCCAGGTCCCGTTCGAGTTTGGCATCAGCTCGAAGACCACGCCATATCCCAAAGCGCCGCCGAGCAACGTTGTCCCGTAAAGGTTTCCTGCTCTATCGAAAATTACACCCGAGGGGAAGTCGCCGTCCGCGCCTCCGCTGAACTTATGCAGCGTTTTGTAAGTGCTCTGCGCCCAAGCGCCCGGAGTCAACACGGGAATTACTATGATGACCACGAGCATAACTGCTCCCAGGGTCGACAATCTTTTTCTATTGCTCGACATACATTTCCTCCTCCTCGGCGGCGTCGCCAAAAGGCATTTACCGATCAAGCGGCATTGTAAGCCCAAACCATCGCCAAACGAAGTTAAGTGACGAAACCAGGGACAAAATCCTAGACCACAGCAGCAACGAATTGGCTTCGATGACCATGCGAAAGCTGTTTGTGTGCTCGATTGTGGTGGCGTCTCTCTCTCGGCCGCGGCCCAAGACCCGACCTCGTCGGTGATCGAACCTGCCCATGCCGCCCTAGTCATCGGACAATCCCAAACTTTTCAGCTGCTCGGTCGCGATGGTCAGGAGATCAACGCTGGCAACTGGACCGTGAGTGATCCCGACATCGCCGATCTGCAGGTCGATGGTGCGCACGCCATTCTCACTTCCAAAGCGAAGGGTCACGTCGCGCTACGCAGCGGCGACGGCGTCCAGGCCGAGATCGATGCGGTCGACCCCGAGGCAGTCGAGGGGTGGCCTTCGACCCATGCCAATTGGACTTTACAGCCGATCGACGGAGAATTTACGTCCGTACTCTGGGCGACCGGGGCGTGGGGCGGCTCTGCAAACGACGCCGATTCCGCGACCGAGAATGATCCTGCTTATTTCTATGAGGATCACGGTGCCAGCGGTTCGCATCTGCGCGCCATCGGCAAAAACGGATTGCAAGTGTGGCAATGGCCCGCCGACAAAACCGCTTCGGCCCTGCATTTGATTTGCGGTGACATCTACAACGGAGTACTTCTCCGTCTCGGCGACGGTACCTCCACCGCGCTTCTCGATCTCGACTCCAATGGACAGGAACGCTGGCGTATTCCGGCTCCCGGCTTCAGCGGAAGGGAATTTGCCTACAACATGTCAGGAGCGTTGTACTTCGTCGAGCAAGAGAAGGATGCCTCATCCGTCCACCTCATCGGAATAGACGCCCACACGGGCAGCCAGCTCTTCTCCTTCGCGCTTCCCGCCTCATTCGAGCGTGATCTCAATTTCACGGTTCGCAATGGCAAACTGATTTGCTCGCCGGGTACAGACGCTTCGACGCCCGTCCCCATTCACTACAGCCACATGATGAGCGACTTCGACAACGTTTCTCACCTCATCTATACGGAATTTACGCTCACGGCTGATGCCGGCCGCTGTACGCCACGGCAGCACGCTCGATGCTGCCAAGATTCAGATAAACGCCCTGCAAAAGTTGGCTGCGGCTCAAGTTTACGAAAACCACAACAGTTACCGTGTCAACCTCGGGGATACGCCGTATCTACTCACGTCTTCGAAGAGAACAAGGCGCGCGGCGCGGCGTCGGTTGTGCTGGTAAAACCCCCCGAAATGCAGGACTCGAAAATCGGGCAATTCACAGATGGCATCGGCAAATTGGGCGAACATGGTTGGTTCGTCTGATCCTTGATCCGCCCAGAAGGTGTGGAAGGTTTCCTGTCCCTCACAGACAACCAAAGCGCTGATCAAATAGTAGGAGTCGGTGTCAGGCAGCCCTTCGATATCCAGATACACCTGGGCATCGGAGTCGGGGAGGCGAGCGTTCCCGTGGATGTACACGGTGTTCTCCCGAATCGCGAGCGCTTGCAATGCGGGGTAACGCAACCTACCAGGGTTCTTCGCTCGCTTCGGCGTCCTGCGCGGGTGGAACGTGTAGGACAACTGTGTGACGGTGAAGATCCCCTTACTGCGGTACCTGATGCGTTCGTCCTCCGTGATACCAGTCAGCAGGCTGAGGTCGTCTGTCCCAGTTGCCTTCTGGCTGCAACCGTCACGAAATTCGCACTCAGGACAATGTCGGTTCAGAACGAGGTCTGGCGGCTTTTTGTCCGAAATCAACGTCGCAATCTTCGCGGTGATCCTCAACACCTCGCTTTCCAGGGCAGAGGTCTTCACTTTGAGAGTGACGAAGTCGTCGCCGTGAATAATCTTGCCGAGAGCCACCTCTCGACCCAGCGTTTCAGAGAGCACGAGTGCATCGAATGCCAACAATAGCTTGTCGTACCTACCGAGTTTGTTGGTGAAGATAAATCGAGTCGGAGTGAACTGCGCAGGTGTGCCTGGCGTGTCGCTTGGCAACCGTTCGACGGCGTGAAGGGTACACTCGAGATTTTGCGCGTACACCTTGATCTCTGTGGCTATGCGCCATGTTGCGGAGTTCAACTCTTTTCTATCGAGCGGGCCGATAGCGCATTCGTCGTTTGCGACTCCTTCCTGCAGCCGTCTGCTCGCCTCGCGTTCGTAGAAAGTGTTTTGAGCAAAGACCCAGTCGGCATAGGCGTTCCCCGCTCCAGTCTCGCCGAGCGACCGAAGAAAGCATTTGGTGGGGCACTTGAGGTAGGCCTCGAAGAGGTGTGGGGTAATGATCATGCAGACCACGCTACTACATACTGTGATGAGTCGTGTCGCCGGACTCGATTCCTCGATTCCGCCCGTATCGCGCTAGTGCAACTTGGATTAGAAAACTACTACCCATCTCATAAATGCCTCAGCAAGATCAAACAGCAGCCTAAGTGGGGCATTCCAAAAAAGTTTTCAGCGTAGCGTTCGTAACGAACAACCAACCTGCGGAAATTTTGTAGCCACGCAAACAGCCGTTCAATCTTCCAACGTCGGCGATACCGTCGCAGGCGACGCAGGTCCTGGGTCGTATTTTTTCGATTCATGCGGTGTGGGGCGATCAGTTCGATTCCGTATCGGCGAAGCTCGCTATCCAATTTGTCGGAGTCATAGGCATTGTCGCCTACTAGATTTTGGGGCGCATTTGGGATGACCATCTGGACGAGCGTGTTGGTAGCTAACTTCACCTCGTGAGGAGTAGCGCTCTCGACACAGATGGCAACGGGGAGACCATCCATCGAAACCGCGTAAAGATTGAACTTCTTGATTTCCACTCCTAGCGTACGAAAAGAGTAGTTTTCTAACCTAGGTTGCGCCGGAAATTCTGGTCAATGACTGGCGAGCAATGCGCACCAATCGTGGGCTGAGATCATGAGCTGAGTTGAGGCCCGAGTCTCGGTCCGAATCTTTCGGTGCGGTTAGCACTGCTTTTCGTCCACCAGGTGAGCCTTGATTTTCCGCCCGCGCGGTGTTCTGAGCGTGAGGTTATTGCCCTTGAGGGCAAACTCGACATCTTTGTCCTTCGCAGAAAATAAATCATCAACCTCATCGAGCACTGGGGTTTCGTACTGATTACAGTACGTTTTGTCGGAAACGCGAATTGCAAAATAGAGCAGGTAATAGTGGATTTGGGGATAGCGAGGCACAAAATAGCGGTTCCCCAGAACTTTTCGCACGCTGAGCATTTTGCCGATCTGCTGGCCTTCACTCGACGAACTCAGCGGAGGCGCTGAACCGTTTGAGTATCTGGTTGCCACGAGGAAGGCTGTTGCGACCAGGACTAGAGCCAAAACGCTGCATCGCACTTCCCTGTGTGCCATGGCCGACCTTCTCGCGTCTTGCGGTCCTAGATCTGATCTCGATGTTGCTCCAAGACAATGCGCACCAATTGACTACGCGTCCGGACCCCGGTCTTCGAGAAAAGTTGTTGAAGTGTGGCTTTGACTGAGCTCTCGGAGACCCCGATTTGAGCCGCAATTTCTTTGTTCGCAAGACCCTCAAATACGCAGGAGAGCACCTGCTGTTCTCGCTGGGTGAATGGCTTAGGGCTTAAGCCAAAATAAAGTTTACTTTTCGGCCTTCTTTTTCTTGGTCCGCGGGTAGATGGTATAGTTCCACTGCGGGTTTACTTTGTCGTATTTGATATTGAGCTGATCCATCTCGTCATCCGAAATTTTCTTGCCGGTGTCGTACTGTTTCTTGTCCAGTTTCGCTTTCACGCGCAGACCCTTCTTCGTTCGGGTCGATCCAATCAGATTCACCACGGTTTCATAGCTCACCAGGGGTTCTCCTTTCCAATTCAAGCTGATAAACGAAAACAAGCGATGCTCCACCTTGTTCCACTTACTGGTTCCCGGTGGATAATGACAAACTCCCATGCCGATGGCCAATTGATCGGAAAGTTGTTGCAGGTAATACTTCCACGCCCGACTTCGGTTGCTGTTGCTGCCCCCACTGTCCGCACACAAAAGCCATTGGGTGGCCTGGGGATAATATCGCCGTCCCACCCCCATCCACCACTGACGAAGACTTTCGACTGCGAATTCAGCGGTATCATGAGTCATCCCGACGTTCACAAATCCTTGATTCCGGCGAACATCGTAAGCGCCGTACGGAATGGCGGTCCCCACGGCCAGGCTCGGGAAGTCATACGTGTTTACCTCTCGCGGGTCGCCTTGCGGACGCCACGTCCGTCCCGCATTCTTAAAATTTCCCACCCGCTCTTTCTTCTTGGTGTCGATTGATAGCACCGGGTTTCCCTGGTGGAGGAAATGGCGGATACGCGCATTGATCGCACGAAATTGCGCATCCCGGTTCGCAGGGGCGCTGCCCTCTTTGTTCTTGGCGTTGCCTTGCAAGGAGTAGCCCAAGTCGCTCAGTTTACGATGCACGCTTCGTTGGCTCACCCCATGCCCCTGTTGGGTCAGCTCTTCTGCAATGCGATAGGTCGATTTACTGGTCCATCGCAACGGACTCATGGGATCCCCTGCCGTGGTCTCTTCCATGATCTTTCTTAAGGCCTTCTGCAAGGGCGGATCGGATGTTTCTAGGGCTTTGCGTCCACCTCCCGGTCGGCGAAGTCTTCCGCTCTCTCCCAGCAAGCGTTTTTGCCTTAAATCCCTTATCCCTTTCAGAATTGTGGGGCGCGACATCCCGGTCAACTCGTGCATCGCCTTTAAACCCCCACGACCCAGCGCCAAGGCTTCCTTTGCCACATACCACCGGGCCTGCGCTTCGTTCAATGTCTTAAGCACTTTGAGCATGATGGCACGATGAGCAATCTCCATAAGGCCATCGTGCCATATATTTTCAATAAAAGTAAACTTTATTTTGGCTTAAGCTCTTAGTTCGAGTTTCCTGTGGGGTTGCGAGCTCAGCCGTGATGAGGGCGTTCTGTAGTAGTTCCTGGTCCAGCCACACCTTGCCAGCCATCACATCACGGATTCCCTGTGCAAGCAATACCGCGGAGTCACGCTTCAGAAAAACCCCGGAAGTTCCGCAGCGGATTAGTTCCGCTGCCGCCCCTCGATCCAGACCAGCTGTTACGACCAGAACTTTTCCCTTGAATCCTTGTGCCTTTGCCAGCCGGATAAACTCTCGGCCATCCTGCTCGCCAAGATCGAAATCGAGAAGTACCACGTCAATCGATTTCTGTTTCAAGACTTGCAGGGCTTCCTTCATAGTCCCGCAGTGCCCAGCAATGTCGAATCCCGGCTCCGCAGCAAGAAGCCGCGCTACACTTTCCCGGAACAAGGCGTGATCGTCCAACAGCAGAATGTGAATCGCCTTTTCTACGGTTTCAGACATCGATTGTGACCTTCGCCGCAGCCTGTAAAGGCAACACCACAGCGAAACAGCAACCTTCCGATTTCGCCTCACAGCGAAGTTCCCCACCAAAGCTACGCATGATCGCCCTCGAAACGTAGAGCCCGAGCCCGCTAGACTCAGCGCCGCGTTGGAACGGACGGAAGAGGTTTTCTGGTGAAGAGACGCCCGTTCCTGTGTCCTCGAATCGAATTGTGACCGTCCCTTTCTCCTCTCGGACCGATATTCGAAGTTGCTTCTTTTCGGTAGAGGCCATGGCCCGACGACTATTCTTCGCTAGATTTAAGAAAACCTGAATCAGTCCGTAACGGTCAGCCCAGACCAATGGCAATGATTCCTGAACATCCCAGTGCATTTCGATCTTTGATTCGTGATAAGCGGCTTCGATCAATATACGGAATTCGTCAAGGACAGAGGTAAGCTCAACCACCTCACCATTCTGAGATGCGGGCGAACCCAACTCCAAAGCAGACACTCTTTCCAAGCTCTGGATTAAGCTCCCCAAAGCTTTAAAGTCTTCGTTCGATTCAAGCTCCTGAACTCGGGAGAGGTTCTTATGCACAACAATCACTGCTCCGCAGAGATTACGGATTTCATGGGCCACAGCGCTCATCAGAATTCTCGTGTTCTTCAGTAGATAATCCAGGCTGAGATCCTCGCGATTCCGCAGATCCTCAGAAAGGTCAACGACGATCGCCGCCAAACGTGGGCCCGATATTGTGCTGTAGGTCGAAAACCAAACACCGGCCAGAAAGACCTCTCCGTCACTCCTTTTCCCAGTGCACTGCAGAGTGGTCCGGAAAACTCGCGGCTGTTGGGTTTTGAGAACCGTCTGTAAAGCAGGGAGATAAGAATTAATTTCCTGGCCTTGCAAAGGCTTCCCTTCAGGAGCGAGCAGGTGTTGAGCTGCTTCATTCGCCAATAGAACGTTGCCGCCTGAATCAATTGTGACGATTGCTGCGGGACTACTTTCGATGAGCGAACGCAATTGCTCCTCGGCGTCTTCGCGTAACTTGATCTGCCCTTCGAGTTCTTGGACGTGCGTCATCGTAATTCGCCGATTGCGGATCAGCTCAGAAACAAACAGTCCCGTGCCGACAAATCCAGCTGAGCTAAATAGCAATCGGATCACAGCTTCGTTTTCGGGCAAATTGCTAAACGCTTCCTGCAGGACGGCACAAACCAGTGCCACGCCCAAAATCTGAGCCCTCGACAAGAACCCGCCAAGAATCATGATGGGAAACAGGTAAAGGAATCCCAGGGAGATGTAAGGCTTCGTCGCCCAGTCGACCACTGCGATAGCAGCTATCAAGAAACCGGCAAGAACAATCAGCTTGCTGCGGTTCGCCGAGGCGTAGATGGACAGAGGGTCTTTCACAGGCGGTGCATAGATCGGAAGAGCGTCTTTCATGGCCAATTCTAATGGTGCGCCATCTTCGCGCGCCAAGAAACTGCCTTTTCAAGAACTAGCCAAAAGATAGGTTCTGCGCCGTCGAAAGGTAGTGTTGGAGTACCAAAGATAGGGTTCCCCTTCACGCACAGAGGCTTGCAGAATAAGCACTGCCACATCCAATGCATTTTTGCCTTAGAAGCAGGACTCGGAAATTGAGGGTCGAACGAAGACGATGAAACATTCGATTCGTAGCAACAGGACTGCAGTTGTGTTTGCGGTCGCGGCAATTGTTATCGCAACGGGCCTTCTGGGATCCGGCTGCAGTCGTGGTCAAGCCGCAAACGCGAATGCTCCGAAGGAATCCGGTGCGAAAGCCAACGTGTCCCCGTCCGATCCCATCTTAGACCTGTCGCCGAGCCAACTGAACTCAGTCAAGATCGAGCCGGTCGGAACATACGGATTTCCCGTCGAGAAGCAAGCGGTCGGCAACATTGATTTTGCCGACGACCTCTCGGTCCAGGTCTTCCCGCCTTATCAAGGAACCATCATCAAGACTTTTGTGGAACTTGGCGCTCAGGTTCAGAAGGATCAGCCCCTCTACACGATTAAAAGTCCCGATCTCATCCAGGCAGAGTCAAACTTAATCGGCGCAGCAGCAACTTTTGAACTGACGAACAAAGAACTGGCGCGCGTCCAGGGGCTTGGCGGAATTGCCGAGCGCGAGAAAGAACAGGCGATATCGGATCAACAAACCGCTGAGGGCGCTCTCAAAGCCGCACGGGACGCAGTCCTCGTCTTTGGCAAGACGGATGCCGAAATCGATCAGATGATCGCGTCACGCAGGACTGACCCTGCGCTGGTCGTACGCAGTCCCATTTCCGGCAAAGTCACATCATTCAATGGGCCACCGGGGCTCATGGTACAACCGGGGAATCCACCAGCGCCTTATTCGGTCGCCAACGTCTCGATCAAATGGATGCTGGCGAATGTTAGCGAAAGTGAGATCCCATTCTTTCAGCTGGGCCAGCCAGTTCAAGTCAAGGTGATGGCCTATCCCGACCGTGTGTTTAATGGCAAGATTTCGAAGATCTACGCCATGGTCGATCCGAACACTCATCGAGTAACAATCCGCTCAGAAATCGCCGACCCCAGGGATGAGCTGCGCCCGGGAATGCTCGCTAACTTCGTCATTCGTGTCGACGGCCCGGTGGAAGCCACCGCTATACCGGCGAACGGCGTAGTCCGCGAAGCCGATGGCACGATGACGGCCTGGGTAACATCCGATCGCCACCGCTTTGAACAAAGAATCATCAAGATTGGCTTACGAAACGACGACCGGGTTCAGGTTCTCGACGGTTTGCAGCCCGGAGAACTGGTCGTGGCAGATGGCGCCGTATTTCTCAGCAACATGCTGCAGGCGCCGCCAAGCGACTAGGTACTGCCGACTACCATTCAACTAACACAAACCGCCATGTTCAAGTCTCTCATCGCATTTTGCCTCAGCCGCCGCCCGATTGTGGTGCTGGGATTGCTTTTGTTTGCCGGCGCCGGGTTGGTTGCTTTCAAGATGCTCAACATCGAGGCGTATCCGAACCCAACGCCCGTCATCTTGGAAATCACAGCGCAGGCGCCGGGCCTTTCTGCCGAGGAGATGGAACGTTACTACACACGTCCCACAGAGATTGGGCTCTACTCCACGCCGGGAATTGACATCATCCGTTCCACTTCGTTTTATGGCCTGTCCTTCGTTCGCGTCACCTTCAAATATGGCGTGGATTATAACTTTGCTTTCGCCCAGGCGTCGATTGCGATGCAGCAGAACGTCAGCCTGCCGGGCGGCCAGATTCCAAACATCCAGGCGAATAGTTCTACCGGGGAAATCTATCGATATCAGGTTGTAGGTCCGAAGCATTTCGGCATCACGAATCTGCGCACAGTTCAGGATTGGATCGTGGCGCGCCGATTGTTGACTATTCCCGGCATCGCAGCCGTCAACAGCTGGGGCGGTCCTACGAAAGAATTCCAGGTCGAAGTCGACCCTCACAAGCTCGAAGGCTACAGCGTCACGGTTCCCCAAATCCTGACCGCGCTAGGCAACGCGAACATCAACGTAGGGGGACGCGAAATCCGCGTTGGCCAGCAGTCAATCAACATCCGTGGCGTGGGTTTGATTGATGACGGCGGCAACGACGACGTGGCCCAAGGCTACAAAGTTGATGACATCGAAAATGTGGTTCTGACCCAGGAAAACGGCGTCCCAGTGTTGGTAAAGGATATTGGGAAGGTTTCGGTCGGCTACAGGCCAAGGCTCGGCATTCTGGGACGCGACCACCAGGACGATGTCGTCGGGGCGATCGTAGTGCAGAGGCGCACGGAAAAGACCGCCGACATGATTCCGCAAGTCGAGGCGGCAATCGACAAGCTGAATAGCGACGGAAGCCTGCCGCCGGGAGTAAGGGTTGTTCCTTTTTATGATCGCTCATCGCTGATCGCCATTACCACGCACACCGTTCTGCATAACTTGATCTTCGGATGCCTGCTGGTCTTCCTGATCCAGTGGATTTTCCTAGGCAATCTCCGCAGCGCAATCATCGTAGGTTTGAACATCCCCTTCGCATTGTTCTTCGCCACCATACTCCTGGTGATTCTTGGAGAAAGCGCGAACCTGCTGTCGGTGGGCGCAGTCGATTTCGGCATCATCGTGGATTCGGCCGTGATCCTGGTCGAGAACATCTTCCGCAACTTCCAACGAAATCAGGAAGAAAGACAGGGCCTGCTTCAACGTTTGTCGGAGGGCCATTGGGGACCTGACCCGACGAGAATTCCCGGAGATGCAACGCCGGGCCACGGATGGACGGACCGTTTGCGTCTGATTCTGATTAGTGCCCTACAAGTGGACAAGGCCGTTCTATTCTCGGCACTCATCACCGTGGCCGGTTTTGTGCCGCTGTTCACGATGCAAGGAGTTGAGGGTCAGATTTTCGGGCCCATGGCGCGCACCTACGGTTACGCGCTGGCCGGGGCTTTAATCGCAACCTTCACCGTCACGCCCGTCATCGCTTCCTTCCTACTCCCCGAGCGCCTGAAAGAAACCGAAACGATAGTCGTTCGCTTATTGCACCGTGTCTACAATCCTGCGCTGCGTTTTGCCCTCACCCACCGCGCTCTCGTAGTAGGAATCGAACTTGCCCTTTCTCTAGGAACCTTCTTCCTGATAGCGCCGAGACTGGGCAGCGAATTTCTTCCCCATCTGGAAGAAGGCAATTTTTGGATTCGCGCTTCCATGCCGACGACGCTCTCGCTTGAAGACGGTGAGGCAGCCTCGCGAAAGATGCGCGAGATTCTGCTGCGACATCCCGAAGTGCTTACGGTGGCTTCTCAGCATGGCCGGCCCGACGACGGCAGCGACGCTTCGCCATTCTCGAACGTTGAATTATTCGCACCGCTGAAGCCGTTTGACGAATGGCCACGTGGCTTGAACAAGGAGAAATTGACCGAGCAGGTGCAAGCCGAGTTCAACAACGAGTTGCCCGGAGTCGTCTTCAATTTCTCGCAATACATCGAGGACAACATCGAGGAAGGCATCTCGGGGGTCAAAGGCGTCAATTCGGTCAAAATCATTGGCCCCAATCTCGAAGTGTTGACCAAGCTGGCCGAGCAAGTTCGGGATCAAATGAGCCAGGTGCGCGGCATTGCAGACCTTGGCATCTTCCCGGTATTGGGGCAGCCCAATCTGAACATCAAGATAGATCGTGCCAAGGCTGCCCGCTATGGTCTCAATTCCGGGGACGTTAACTCGGTCATCCAGGCAGCCATGGGCGGAGCGGTAGCGACTTCGGTTCTGGAAGGCGACCGGCAGTTCGATCTCGTCGTCCGCTATACGCCTGACTACCGCGACAGCATCGACAAGATCCGCGATATTAAAGTTGCCTACACGACCAGCAGCAACGCCAACGCCTATATACCGTTAAGCGAGCTCGCGACGATCACATTAGATACAGGAGCGGCCTGGATTTATCACGAGAGCGTGCAGCGCTTCATTCCGGTCAAGTTCAGCGTTCGTGGTCGCGACCTTGGCGGCACGGTCGAAGAGGCGCAGCAGCGAATCGCGAAGAACGTGAACCTTCCGCCTGGATACCGGCTGGTGTGGGCAGGTGAGTTTGGAGACCTTCAGGAAGCCAAGAAACGCCTGGAAATCATCGTGCCGATCAGCTTCATACTGATTGCTGGGGCGCTCTACAGCTTGTTCAATAACTTTCGCGACAGCCTTCTGGCACTCGCGGGCATTCCCGACGCTATAGTCGGAGGCATCCTCGCGCTTTATGTCTCCGGTCTCAATTTCAGCATCTCCGCCGCCATCGGCTTCGTCTCGCTTTTCGGCGTTTCCGTCATGGACGGCATCCTGATGATTACTTTCTACAACCATGAACGATCTCAGGGTCTGGCGCCGGTGGATGCGATGTACCGTGCCGCATCCACTCGCATGCGCCCATTGCTGATGACCTCGCTCTCAGCCTGCATCGGCCTCTTTCCTGCGGCAATTTCCACGGGTATTGGCAGTCAGGTACAACGTCCGCTCGCCACGGTAATCGTGGGCGGCATGTTAGTCGGCCCCGTGATGCTGCTTCTCGCTGTGCCCGCGCTGAGAATGATATTTCTAGGCCGCGACAATCACCCGCACCCGGCATCAGAGGATTTGATATGAGGATCACGTGGGTCCTTTTCCTAACCGTGGGCTGTGCCGGGCTGATGCTTGGCACAGGTTACGCGGCCTCGTCCCAACAACCATCGGCTGGCAGTTCCACGAACGAGAGTTCTGCGAATGTAGCCAGCGATCATCCGCACGACGCAAAGCACGCTTCTCACGAGAATCGCCCGCGCAGACGCGCAAGTGCGACCGCCCCAACTCGTCCTAAGGAGCTTCCGAATAGCCAGAAACGTTCCGCACCTCTGAGTGCGCCGAATCTTCATGAGCCGGGTCCAGAGAAATCCGGTGGTGCTCCAAAGGGCAGATTGAGCCAGAACGAAACACTCAGCAACACGTCGCCTGTTCGACCGCCAAGTGTGGTCCGGCCCACCGTGGCATCGCTCAAGCCGTCGCCCGACAATGTGCACCACCACGGACCAGCCCCGGCGGTCGTTGGTGGATCAGCTAATCCAGCTAGCAGGAGCGTCGGGACGATCAATGGAACCAGCATGCACCGCAGGCCTTAAGGAACGCACTCGTATGATTCGCATTTACAAATCGCGCCTCACCCAGCTCATCGCGGCGTCGGCCTTGCTGCTAGCGACAGGTTGCGTGGTTGGGCCTAAGTTCAAGAAGCCTCCGACTCCGGATGTTAGCGGTTATACACCCGCTCCCATTTCGACCACCAGCAGCACCAGCAACGTCGCCGGTGGAGAATCGCAACACCTGGTCGAAGGGCAAGACATTCCGGGCGAGTGGTGGACATTATTTCACTCCAAGCCCCTCAACGATCTGATTGAACGCTCGCTTAAAGCCAATCCCGATCTCAAGGCGGCGCAGGCATCACTGTTGGTTGCTAGGGAGAATGTTCTGGCGCAACGTGGCGCTTACTATCCCAGTATCAATGGCGGTTTTTCAGCGAGCCGGGCAAAGTCATCCGCCGAAATCTCCCCTGTAACCAACACCAGCGCCTTGAACTACAGCCTCTACACGCCGCAGGTCAGCGTCTCGTATGTGCCGGACGTTTTCGGTCTGAACCGCAGAACCGTGGAGTCGCTGCAAGCGCAGGAACAGCAGGCGCGTTTTGCCTTAGCCGCAACGCATATCACGCTGAGCTCAAACGTCGCCGCTGCCGCCATTCAAGAGGCGCAATTGCGAGGGCAGATTGACACGACCCATGAACTGATTACCATCAACACCAACATGCTGCAGATTTTGCGGGACCAATATGTGAAGGGGTATGCGAGCCAGCTCGACGTGGCGGCACAGGAATCGCAGCTCGCACAAGTCACCGCCACCCTGCCTCCGCTCCTTAAGCAGTTGGCGCAACAACGGGACCTGCTAGCCGTGCTCTCGGGCGGATTCCCGAATAAAGATTTAGTCGAAAAGTTTGAACTGTCGAGCCTGCAACTGCCGCAGGAACTGCCGGTAAGCCTTCCTTCGCAACTCGTGGAGCAACGTCCGGATGTGCGCCAAGCCGAAGAGAACCTGCATTCAGCCAGCGCGCAGATTGGAGTTGCACGTGCCAATCGTCTCCCGAGCTTCGCCTTGACCGCGGATGCTGGCAGCATGGCGGTTGTCCTCGGCCACTTGTTCTCGGGGGGCACTGGTTTTTGGGATGTCGGGGCCGGCGTCGCGCAGCCTATCTTTGAAGGCGGGATGCTCATGCACCGCGAGCGCGCCGCCAGAGCCGCTTATACGCAGGCATCCGAACAATATCGCAGCACGGTCCTGACCGCTTTTCAGAATGTCGCCGACACGCTGAATGCCCTCCAGCAGGACGCCGACGGCCTAGAGGCCGCAGCAGCCGCAAAAAATGCCGCCAGCGTCACCCTCGACTTGACGAAGAAACAGCTTGAGGCCGGCTACGCTAACTACCTTGCACTTTTGAGCGCAGAACAAGCCTATCAACAAGCTTTGATCAACCTTGTGCAAGCTCAGTCGAATCGCTATGCCGACACGGCCGCGTTGTTTCAGGCCCTTGGCGGCGGATGGTGGAACCGTACCGATATCCCGAAGAGCTGACTATGAAGGTGGTACTAATTGCCCTCTTAAGCAGTGGCCTTCTAACGGCGGCAAACCTTTTGGTGAGTGCTGTCGCCATGGCGCTCGGGACTTTTGTCGCCATCTCACGTCATTGGGCAGCCAGAATTTGGGGACCGCAACGACTCGCCAGCTGGTGATCGTTTGATTAGGTCAGGAAGCGCAACACTATGGATATGGAGTGATCGCCGATTCAATCGATCTATGTTGAACTTGGGATGCATCTGGGAACCACGAAACCGCACGGTCGTTGTGCTCACGAGCGTAAGCATCGTCCTGGCGATCGCGGGGGTGCAGTGGTGGATGAAACTGCATATCTCGCTGGGTTTTCTCTATCTTTTTCCCGTCATGCTCGCGGCTGGATTCCTGCCAAGATGGGGAATCGCTCTCATGGGTATTGCCTGTGCGTTACTTAGCGAGCGTCTCAGCAACCTGGGACCAGCGGACGCTTCCCTCCGTTCCAGCTTTGAAGCGTTGGCACTGGTCGGCTCCGGACTGTTCATCTCGGAGGTCCTGCGCCACCGCCTGTTGAGACAAACGTCCCAGGAGCAATTGCACGTCCTGGTAGAAACCAGTCCTGCCGCAATTGTCACGGTCGATGAGCACGGCTTCATCGAACTCGCGAATCGGGCCGCTGCTGAACTCATGGCTCCGCGGGACGGAGATCTGATCCGGCAGCCGATCGCGGCGTTCATACCCGAACTACATCACACATTGTGCCGAGAAGAAAGACCACAGATTAAGACATCGATGCAATGCCGGGGGCATCGAGGCAACGGAAAGCCGTTTCTGGCGGACGTGTGGTTCTCCAGTTATAAAGAAGGAACGACCTTCAGGCTAGCCGCCATCATCGCCGATGTCACCGAAGAACGGAGCGCCATCACAGAGTCGGATTCGGGTGCGTTTAATCACCGGAAGAGGATCCCCTTGAACAATCGCGAATCGGAAGTGCTCCGGCTGCTTGTACAGGGTCTGGCGAATAGAAGCATTGCGTCCCGGCTAAACCTCTCAGAAAATGTGGTCAAGAGCACGCTCCACCACATGTACGCGAAGACCGAAGTTCGGAACCGCAGCCAGCTCGTTCGACTCGCATTGGAGCGCTACAGGGATCTGTTGTGACAGCCTCCCGCTGTGCTGGACTCTCTGCCCTGAAAACGACTCCCATGCCGCCACCGCCGAGCTTGTCGAGAATGCGGTAGTGCGAGATAGTTCTTCTTCATGCTCGGCGACATCGTCGAGTTGATGAGGTAAGCGGTTGATCGGGTTCTCGATAAGCAGCTGCGAGTGTGCGGCATCCCGAGTCCAATCGGAATTGCTGATGGTGGACAAGCGTGGTGAGAAGCGATTATCAAGTGGCAAACGTCGTTGGTCGGTCTCGTTTAGCCGTCTGTGATCTGCCGTTTCAAATGGCAACGCACCATGGACTGCGTTTGCTCGTCTTCATATGACGAGGCGAACCGCCGAGTTCGGAGGTGCGATAAGGAAAACGGCCGTAACGGGAGCTAATGAACATATAGTTCTTGGGGACGCTCTAATCATGGCTAAGCCGTCCGATCATTTCTGGCCCGAACCGACGCATGATGTTTCCGGATTGTTTGTGTAGATGGGCGCTACCATCATCCTGCTTGCAAGTCTTGCGCGACTGGCTAGGCGACTTCGCTCTGTGCCTCGAATTGTGCCTCCTAACTTGCCACTACTGTCCCATACAATCTGAAGCATGGAAGCTGCGAGGAAGCGGAACCAGTCTCAGATTCCACCGGTGGGGGCGGGAATTGAGCTGTAGTAAAACTGTAGTAGTTCCACGTTCAAAACGGTGCAGATCGGATCAAAACGAAGCAAATCAAGTGTATCCGTCCGGCA
>CAWCKL010000034.1:0-192846 GCA_963796095.1 uncultured Acidobacteriota bacterium | reverse complement strand
ATACGCACTTCGTGGTGTACATGAACGCCAAGGATCCGACGCCATCACAAGAGCTGCACTCACGCGAGGCGCTCGCTCCAGTTTTTGCGGACCTGAACCAATACGCCGCGACCATGCACTTCCTTGGACAGACCACGATCCTCGCGCTGACCGCGATCGAGGCACGGGGGAACTTATTGCATGCCTCATCACCTCACGATCGACGGCGAAAAGCGACGGCTGATGATCGCCGCTCTTCGCTACGCCGACACCTTCGTGAAGATGGACGGCGTGTGGCTATTTGCGGAACGCCAGCTGTACGTCGACTGGATCGAGGAGCGCGTACTCTCATGACAGACGTAACGAGCGCTCAGGCGGGGTCCATGAACGTTCCGATAGCGGGCCAGAAACGCCTTGTAATTGTGGGCGCAACGGGAATGGTCGGCGGATACGCCCTTCGCTACGCGCTTGAGCATCCTGCTGTCGGAACGTGTGACGTCAATCGGGCGCAAGAAGCCGGCATCTCGCACCCCAAGCTAACAGAGGTTCTGCATCGAGACTTCGCGGACTGCTCTGCACTCGCGGAGACGCTCTCGGGTCAGGACGCAGCGGTCTTTTGCCTGGGCGCGTATACCGGGGCGGTTCGGACGCGGAACTCCGCACGATAACCGTGGACTATACGGTCGAGTTCGCGCGGGTTCTCCACGCGCAGCAGCCCCGACGCGGCGTTCTCATTCTTGAGCGGGAATGGCGCGGACCCGACCGGACGAAGTCGGATACCCTTCGCACGCTACAAGGGAGAGGCCGAGAACGCGCTACTCGCGGCGGGATTCCCCCACATTTACATCTTCCGGCCCGCGTACATCTACCCCGTGGAGCCGCGGAAGGAACCGAATTTCAGCTACCGCCTGTTGCGCGCGATCTACCCCGCGTTTCGGGTGCTGTTCCCTAACCAGGTGATTCGGGCCGACGACTTGGCCCGGGCCATGGTGGATGCCGTCGTCCGGGGAACGGCGGGAGTGGCGGATGGTTTTCGAGAACCGTGACATCCGCGCCATGGTCGAGTCGGTTCATCCCCGTGCGGGGGGATCCAAGGGGTGAGAATCGATCTCAGAAACTCTTGGATGACGGGCAATTCGGAAATTGATGGCGTCGACCAACTTGGGCACCAACATTACTTCCGTGAGCCCGACCAGTACTAAGCCGCTGGCGCGGCGGACGCATCTCCCGTTTTCCGAACAATTGGTAATTAGTGGCGATGAGCTTATTTAACGGTACCGATCGGGTGATAGAAAGGCGTTGGTGGAGGCGATTCGAAAGTGGCAGAATCGACTCAGCTAGCGCGTGGCACTTTGAACCGATATTTGTTGATTTTGAAACGCTTGATTTTCGAATCGAGGGTTCGCGCCGGCAGCCCTAGTTTCGTGGCTGCGCCCAACGCGCCCGAGACCCGTCCATAACACTCCGCTAGTGCGGCTTCAATCATTTCCTTCTCCTGCCGAGCGAGGACACCATTAAGCGTACTCCGTCGGCTACGGGCAACTGGGAGTTCTGGGCGAAGCCAGGTCTCGTCCACCGAAAAGGTGTCGCCCTCGCACAGAATAACGGCACGCTCAATTACGTTTTGTAGTTCACGAATGTTCCCAGGCCAGTCGTAGGCCTGCAATAATCCAAGACTCTTCTTGTCGATCGTTCTGAATTTCTTTCCAGCTTTCTTGCCGAAGCGGTCGATGAAATACTCAACCAGCAAGGGAATGTCAGCTACGCGTTCGCGCAACGGCGGCACATCGATAGGGACTACATTCAGTCTATATAGGAGATCTTCACGGAATTTGCCTTCGGCTATGAGCGCGTTCAAATCACGATGAGTAGCCGCGACCACCCTGACGTCGATGGGAATTGCCTTATTGCTACCCACGCGCTCGATTTCACGTTCCTGCAGCACCCGTAACAGCGCGACTTGGATCTCGGGAGGCAAGTCGCCGACTTCGTCCAGAAAAATTGTCCCGCCGTTGGCCGATTCGAACCGTCCGAGGCGTCGTTGGGTTGCGCCGGTGAAAGCGCCCTTCTCGTGACCGAAAAGCTCGGAAGCAATCAGCGATTGTGGGATTGCGGCGCAATTCACGCCGATGAATGCCCGATCCGCGCGATTGGATCGCTTGTGGATGCTGCGAGCTATCAACTCCTTTCCTGTACCGGTTTCGCCGAGAATCAAGACTGTCGAATCGGAAGAACCTAGCTTAGCGATTTGGCGTAATAGTTTCCGTAGCGCTTCCGAGGAGCCGACGATGTCCTCGAACATCGAGTCACGATCGATTTGCTCTCGCAATGCCAGGTTTTCATTGCGTGTCCTTTGCTCCGCTCGGACGCGGTCATCGATGTCAGTTCCCGTTGCGTACCAGCGAGTCACTTCCCCCTGGTCATTTCGGAAAGGGTTGTAACGAATGAGAAACCAACGATATTGGCCGCCTTTCCGGCGAGCCCGCTGTTCAATTTCGAATGGAACCCCGCGAGCGAGAGCAGCCTTGCGCTCGTCGCGTAATCTCTCCAGGTCGTCGGGGTGGAAAATTCGTTCCCGAAATCGCGGAGCAACCACATCTTCCGCGGCCAGACCCGTGTAGTCGAGCGTTGCTTGGTTGGCGTAGACGGGTGCGCCCGAGGGATCCTGAACAACAATCGCCTGCGGGATTACGTCGGTGATACGACGGAGCTCGCGCTCATCTTCTCGGAGCTTTGCTTCTGTTTGCTTGAGGGTTTCGATGTCGGTGCATGTTCCGTACCACCTGACAATCTTGCCACTCTCGTCCCGTAGTGGCTCAACCCTCATGAGAAATCAGCGAAACACTCCGTCATGGCGACGGAGACGCGCTTCCATTTCGCCGGGTTCACCTATGACCAAGAGTCCTCGCCACTTCTCCGTCAATGGCGCTCGATCCTCGGGATGGATCGCAGTTTGCCAACCCCAACCGTGCGACTCTTCGGGAGACAGGCCGGTGTACTCGTGCCAGCGCTTGTTAAGGAACTCGTTCGAACCATCCGGCAGATTGCACCAGGCCAGCGTGGGGATCGTATCGATCACCTGCCGAAGTTTTCGTTCCGAGTTCTTTAGATCCTCCAGCGCGCTGCTGAGTGCCTCTTGGGATCGCTGGCGTGTCACGGAAGCCATTGGCCGATTATAAGACGGCCATCTTTTCCTGATCAAAGAGGAATTCCTGAACAATCAGGACGATACGCCAGTCTAAGCCCAACTGCCAGAGGCTATTGCAAGTGGTCTGCGACTTGCACTGCCGTTCACCGTCTTCCGGAGCCGACAAGCATGACGCTGCGGATTGAACGGGTCAAAGGGCGGATTCGACTCAGCGGCGAACTTCGATTTGGGCACTTGGATCAAGTGAAAACCGAAATCGAGCGCTGCGAATCGCCAATCGTTTTGGATTTGGAGGAATTGGATCTCATCGATCTCGAAGGTGTTCGTTTTCTCAATGGATGTGAGGCGAAGGGCGTCTCGATCCTGCACTGTTCGCCTTACATCAGGGAATGGATGCTGCAGGAGCGAGGTCGGCCGAAAGAGCATCCAGAACCGTGGTAACGGACCTAATGTCGGACGAACGAGGGTCGGCTCACAAAAGCAGATGCGCGTGAAAAGAAATGAAAGGGAAAAAGGAGAACAACTAATGACAGCGAAATCAACGCAGACTAAACCTAGCATCGTGTTCTGCCACGGGCTCTGGGCAGACGGCTCGTGCTTTAGCAAGGTGATCCCCGCACTTCAGGCAGAAGGTCACCAGGTAATCGCCGCCCAGTACGGGCTCAACACAATCGAAGACGACATTGCCACCGTAAGAAGCACGCTGAGGCGGGTCAGCAGCCCGGCCATTCTCGTCGGTCACTCTTACGGCGGAAGCGTCATCACCGGCGCCGGAACCGACGACCGCGTCGCCGGACTGGTTTACATCGCCGCGCTCGCTCCGGATGCCGACGAGACATCTCAGACACAGCAGTCTAAGTTCCCGACGACGGACGTCTTCTCTTACATTGAAGTCGCGGACCGACGTATCTGGCTGCGTCCGGAAGGCATCGACTGTTTCGCAGGCGATTTGTCCGAGCAGGAAAAGAAGCTCGTTTGGGCGACCCAGTGCGTGCCGGCTCCCGACCTGTTCAACGCGAAAGTCGAAGGAACTGCCTGGAAATCGAAGCCAAGCTGGTACATCGTCGCCAAGAACGACCGCACCGTCCACCCCGACATGGAACGGTTCGTTGCTAAGCGGATGGGCGCCAAAGTGACTGAGGTCGCCAGCAGCCACGTCCCCATGCTCTCCCACCCCAACGTGGTGATCGATGTAATCCGTGCCGCCGCAAAAGCGGTTCAAGGAGCCACAGCAGCAGCGTAAAGTCCTCAGGGACTTTCCGCGGGACGCCAGCGGCTGAGTAGCCGACGATCCGGAAGCGAATGACCAGCAGCGTCTTTCGTTTTGTGAACGAGCTGTATCCGCCATTGCGGCGAGCAGACACCAGCAACAGACCGATGTGCGTGTAGAAAATGAGCGGCGGGTGAGAATGCAGATTCTCACCCGCTCCGCCAAGGGCTGCGGTTAGGCGGGTGGCAATGTTCATCGTGCTGACTTCCACTATTACACCGCCCAGGGCGTCGTAGTAGAAGCCATAAGTTGGCGGCCCGCCGCGCTGCAGCTTCGCCGGCTTCCGCGCCATGTAGTTGCGAGCGCTCAAGGCATCGTGCATGAGGTCCACAGCATGCTGCGTGGGCTGAAGAAAGCCGACGTGAAATATTCCGGGATATCCCTGCTCTGCAGTCATGCGCTTGTCGTACATCAGTGTCAGCAGAATACCGTCGGCATTCCGCAGCACAGATACGCCGATACGACTCTTTGCGGCGATAACGTCTGAATTGACACTTCACTCATCCCTGATCTCCTTTCATCTACATCTCTGCCTCCAGTTTGTGTTCCTCCCGGAGGATTTCTGCGGCACGCTCCCCGATGATGATGCAGGGAGCCATGGTATTGCCGGTGGTCACGCGCGGCATGATCGAGCCGTCTGCAATGCGAAGGTTTTCGATCCCATAGACCTTAAGTTGACCGTCTACGACCGACATCGAATCGCGCCCCATTTTCGAGGTACACGTCTGATGGTGGTAAGTGGAGGCCGCATCGCGAATGAAGTCTTCGAGTGCAGCTCCTCTCAGGTTGCCAGGCATGACTTCGCGTTTTGTGAAGGGTCGAAGCGCAGCCGAATTGCCAATCTCGCGACAAAGGTCCACGCACGCTACTGCGGCCTTCAGGTCGTCCGGGTGGGACAGCGTATTGGCCTCGATCTGTATAGGGTCGTCGGGGTTGGGTCCGGTCAAGCGAATCTGGCCTCGGCTTTGCGGGCCTACGACACCTCCATACAAGGTCCAAGAAGCCGCGGGTGGATTGAACTTAGCGCCTGTCTCCGGGCTGCACAGCGGAACTTCCACCTGGCAGGTCTGCAAATCCGGAGTGTCAAGACCAGGATTGCTCTTCCAGAAGAACGTTGCCTCGCCTCCATTGTTGCGGGGAGCAAGCGGTTCCTGATACTCCCACATACACCCGACAGCAAAATGATCCTGAAAGTTCTGTCCTACACCTGGAAGGTGTTGCACCACCGGTATGCGCAGGCGTCGTAGCTCAGCCTCATCGCCAATGCCAGAAAGCATCAGCACCTTTGGCGTGTGCATCGCGCCCAACGAAAGAACAACCTCGAGTCCAGCCGTAATCCGTTGGATTTTCCCGTCACAAGCGATCTCCACACCGGTGGCTCGCTTTCCCTCTAAGGTAAGCTTGGTAACCAATGCGTGCGTGAGTACAGTCAGATTGGGCCGGTCCAGGTAAGAGAAGACATAAGTTCGAAAGACGGATAGGCGCTTTCCGTCGCGGGCGCGCACATCGATAATAGAGGCCCCGCCGCCGTCTTCCATCAGACGGCCATTATTGCTATCGAAGGTCGGCATTCCGATGGAACGCGCTCCTTCCAGCATGGCGGGAGCGATCGGATTCGGGTCAGCCGCGGACTGCACAAAAACCAATCCACCGGTTCCGCGGCGGGTGGGGTCTGGTGCGCCCTGCCAGTCTTCAATCCGGCGATAGATCTTCAGTACCGACTCATAGTTCCATGCTGTGTCGCCGGACTCGGATGCGAAGAAATCCCAATCGTTCTTATGTCCGCGTGCCCAACCCATCCCATTGATGCTGGATCCCCCGCCCAGCACCTTGCCCATACTTAGCAGCATGGAACGTCCTTTGAGGTGTGGATTGGGTTGGCCCACAAAATTCAATCGCGCTCGGTCCCTAGGTTTTCAACCCAGCGAGCCGCTTCTGTCACGCTTGGCACCTCGTCGCTGCCGCCTGCTTCGAGCAAGAGCACGCTGACGTCGGGATTTTCGGCCAGGCGGCGCGCCATCACCGACCCCGATGAGCCTGAGCCACAGACGATGAAGTCGTATTGCGGCTTTAGATTGGACCCGAGCCTCTGCTGCGTAAGTGATTCTTTCTTCTGAGACGTAATACTCACTGGATATCTCCTTTGCGAGCGAAGTTGTCGGTTGTACCCAATCGGAAAAACACGTTTAGGGTGCTAAACCAGGACCGTACCCCCATCGACCACAACGGTCTGGCCGGTGCCGAAACCTTCTTGCATCAGAAACAGATAGGCTTGTGCAATGTCATGAGCTTCGCCGACTCGCCCCACAGGCAGCCGCTTGCCCACGCTTTCAAAGAGCTGCTCCCTTTCTGCTGAGCTCATGTTCTGCCACAGGTTCGTCCGGACGACTCCAGGGGATACGGCGTTAACCCGGATCGGCGCCAGTTCAATCGCCAGTGCACGTGTCAAAGCTTCGATAGTTCCGCAGACGCTTGCGGCAATTACCCATCCACTGTGCGGGCGGCGGCCCGCGACTCCGGTCGTGAGAACGATAGAGCCGCCCTTGCGAATTTGTGGACTCCCGTATTTGACCGTGGCAAGTGCAGACCAATAGCGGAGTTCAAACGCGCATCTGGCCTGCTTGAGATCGGTATCAGCAAGCTCGTGCAATTGCAGGCTGTCACCTGCAGTGAAAACCAGGTGATCAAAGGCACCAAGGTTCGTGAAAAAGCTTTCCACAGCCTTTTCGTCGGAAACGTCCACCGCCTGGCCCCGTGCTTCTCCTGCGATGGATTGGATAGCTTCCTGAACTCGTTCTGCTTTACTGGAGACGATGACGACCTCGGCTCCCTGCGATGCCGCCTCTCCGGCGACGGCCAAACCAATTCCCGACGACCCGCCCACAATAACCACCCGCTTATTGTCGAAACCGTTTTCTCGTGGCATTGAATTCTCCGTCTGTGCCTTCTCTCGGCTTACAGAGCTACAGATGAGCAGACACACGCATGCGAATCATGCATAATAAGCATGATGCCCATGCGTCTAGAGAAATTACGTTAGGCTGATTTGAATCTCCTGGTTACGTTTGCTGCGATTGCCGAGGAGAAAAGCATTACCGCAGCAGCATCCCGACTATTGCTCAGTCAGCCCGCCGTGAGCCGGGCCCTGCCAGCGCGCACGCGCGATGTTTCAGGATGATCTTCTGGTTCGATCGCCGCACGGCTTCGAACTCACTTTGCGAGGTCGAAAGATTCTTGACGAACTTGAGGGACTTCTACCCAGGATGGAGAATCTCTGGGCCTGAGATGCGGAAATGGCTTTTCTCTCGCGTGGGATCAAACAGAGCGGGCGCTAGTAGGGCGACGAGGATGGCACTATTTTGCGGATGCCTACGGCGTTTTGCAGGAGTCATCCATGCCTCGTGCCGATGAACACGCAATCTGGGATACTTTTCGATCTCGCAAGCCTGGTTCTCTACGGGCGATGCCAAGCCAGTTCGAGACCTCCTGTGCGATCTAGAAACGGTGAATCGCGGCGAACCTTGAGCGAACCGATTTCTCCATTCGAATCGAAACTTATGTACAATCCGCCGATGCAAGGAATACCGTGGAGCACAATTGCGCTCGGCTCGCTGTTGCTCAGCTCGGCCCGCTCAATAGGAGGACAGGACGTGCAATCTCCGCAACCTGAAAAGTCGAAGCCGCCTGTCAAAATGGAGCAGCGGGGGCGCATCGTTGGAATCGGCGGTGTCTTCTTCAAATCCGCTAACCGTGATCAGATGCGCGAATGGTATTCGAAGCATCTTGGACTCGCTGACAAAGGCCAAGGCGCGATGCTTCCGTGGCGCGAACACGACGACCCGCAAAAGGAACACGTTACAGTTTGGACCGTTTTTCCCGCCTCCACTAAGTATTTCGATCCCAGCCCCGCACCGTTCATGATCAACTACATCGTGGACGATATGGATGCTTTGCTCGACCGCTTAAAACAAGAGGGAGTAAAGATTGACGCCAAACGAATGGATGAATCCTACGGTCGCTTTGCCTGGATCTATGACCTGGATGGGAATAAGATTGAGCTCTGGCAGCCGCTGCCCGCAAAGCCCTAAGGGCCTTCCGCTGCACTTACTCATGGAAAAGCGGGATCGTTCGCCTCTCATTTTCAGGCAGTTCCGCCGATTGCGTCGAGATCGGCGATCACTTCAGAGGGAATTTGCAGCGTCGAAGCCTGGAATTCTCGCGAAGATGTTCGAGGGAAGATGTGCCAGGAATCAGCAGGATATTGGGCGAGCGCTGGAGAAGCCAGGCAAGCGCAACCTGCATCGGTGTAGCCTCGAGCGACGCGGCGGCGGCGCGCCAATCGCCGACGACTGTAATGGAGTGAAACCTCCCAGCGGGAAAAACGGAACATACGCTATACCTTGCGCCGCCAGGTCGTCGATGAAAGCATCGTCGTTCCTGTGGGCCACGTTGTAGAAATTCTGCACGCAAACGATCTCTGTCATGGCTTGAGCTTCGGCCAACTGTTGGGGAGAATTGTTGCTCAGACCGATGTGACGGATCAGTCCCTCACGCTTGAGTTTGACGAGCATGGTCAGGGGCTCTTCGATCGATTCCTGCCCCGGTTCCGTGATTCCGCCGACCCGAAGATTGACGACATCAAGACGGTCGAGCCCAAGATTTCTCAGGTTGTCATGAACGGCATCCACTAGCTCCTGGCGGGAAAGAGCGTGAAGCCAGGATTTGTCTGGACCTCGACGAGCGCCTATTTTGGTGACGATCACGAGATCTTTGGCATAAGGATAGAGCGCCTGCTTGATAAGCTGATTGCTCACATGAGGTCCGTAGTAGTCGCTGGTGTCAATGTGGTTCACGCCCGACTCTACCGCCTCTCGCAGAACAGCAATGGCGGTATTAGCATCCTGCGGCGGTCCCCAGACGCCCGGGCCAGCCAGTTGCATGGCCCCGTAGCCCATGCCTTAATGTCATCGAATTGCCGGGCAGGGTGAAACTGCCGGCGAGGTCGTTTTGTTCAATCATTTTGATTCCTCCTGGTGCGGTGTTCCTCGGTAGTAATGAGGAAAGCTAAAAAGACTCTCCAACCATTTCTTCGCTTTTCTTCCAGAGCGCCTCTGCGTTGTTTGGATCGAGCGCATACCTGCGCACGCTTTCGTTTATGCCAACGGGCAGGTCGTCCGGAACGATATGGCCTACGTGGCAGTCTTCGCAGTATTGGCCGCCGATCTCCTCAGCGGAAGCAACGACAGCCGCCCACACTGAAGTTGCGGCTCCCTGGGGAATCGTCTTCCACCGGAAGGGACCTTTGCCTTGAGCTACACGCTGCTGATTTATCTGGTCGATCATCTTTCTTATGCGGCTTGGATCCTGATAACGACCCAGTTCGGTCTGAATACCACCTGGGTGCACAGCGGCCGCGCGCGCGCCTCGGTCCCGGTGCCGTTTGTCGAAGGCAACGGCGAAGAGGATGTTCGCGGTTTTGGACCTGCCGTAAGCAACGAGCGGGTCATAAGGCGTGCGTTCAAAGCTGGGATCGTCGAGGTCCACATTCGCGTAGCGGTGACCCGCAGAAGACACGTTGATCAAGCGTCCTCCCGTCCGAATGAGCGCCGCAATCCGGTTAACCAGGACAAAGTGTCCGAGGTGATTCGTTCCGAACTGCGTTTCAAAGCCGTCGGCTGTGTGCCCGAACGGTGTGGCCATCACTCCGGCATTTGCAATGACCACGTCGAACGCTTCTCCCTTTGCCAGCAACCGGTCGGCGCAGGCACGCACGCTCTTCAGGTCGGCAAGATCGAGTTCAACCAGTTCGAAGCTTCCGCCATTGGCCGCTGCGTCCTTGCGCACCTGCTCGGTTGCAGCTTTGGCCTTGTTCAAATCCCGAGCCGCGCCTACAACCTGAGCGCCGTGGGCGGCCAGGGAGCGCGCCGTTTCAACGCCGAGGCCGGCCGAAACACCTGTTACGAGAATTCGTTTGCCCTTCAGATTCACGCTGGACAAAACGTCATCTGTGGTCGAAGTTGCACCAAATGAAGTTGCCTCAAGTATGTTCGTCATTTTCTGCCTCCTTGTACTGACACGTCCGATATTACGGTTATGGATCCGGTTACGCGCTAGCCGTGCAAAGGGACGGCGTCCGCAGCGTGTTCGAAATAGTGCGCCGCGTTCAGATCGGCAATGAGCCCGCACTGAACCGGTCGCCATCCAAGCTGTTCCTGCGTTTGCGCGCTCGAAGCCGGGCCGTCCATACCAAAGAAGAGAGCGATCCAGCCAAAATGATCGGCTGCGTCCTCGCGAGACTTGCTGACGACCCGTACGTTCAAATGCCGGCCGATGACCTCAGCGATCTCTCGGGTCGGCACGCCTTCATCGGCCACGCCGTGATATCGGGCGGCGGTGGAGCCTTCCTCAAGCGCGAGCCTGTAGAGATGAGCAGCATCGAGCCGATGCACCGCGGGCCAGCGGTTGAGCCCGTCGCCTACAAATGCGGAAATGCCCTTTTCACGTGCAATGCCGACCAGGCGTGGTACAAAACCGTGATCACCGTTGCCGTGGACCGACGGGGGAAGCCGCAGCACAGATGCGCGGACTCCGCGTGCTGCCAGCGTAAGCGCCTCCTCCTCCGACTTACGGGGGAAGCTGGGATTGTGTGCATCCTCTTCTGTTGCCAGCGAACCCTGGCGTTGAACGAGCAGGGTCCCTGATGTGACGATCAACGGGCGATCAGAGCCCGCGAGCGCGCCGCCGAGCGTCTCGATGGCACGCCTATCCGCCTCGGCGGCAGGGCCATAGTTTGAGAAATCGTGGATAAAAGCGGTGTGGATCACTCCGTCGGCAGCCGCTGCGCCGCTGCGAAGGCTTTCGAGATTTTCGAGCGAACCGCGATGTACGCGGGCTCCCGCCGCGACAAGGGACTTAGCGGCCGCATCCGAGCGAGCGAGACCGAGCACTTGATGACCGGCGTCGATCAGTTCTCGGACGACTGCCGTACCAATGAAGCCTGTAGCGCCGGTAACAAAAACACGCATATTCTTTTCCTCCTAAGCATTTGTTAATTCGTTCGATACAGACGAAGCGTTCGCTTGACTCGCGAGCCGAGTCGAAACTCTTGCTGTGATCAACCGCCATTCGCGGGCTGAAGTGGGCAGTCCTTCGGTCTCGGTCAACTCCAGCAGCCAGTGTTCTGCAGAGAGCTTCGCCTGCTCTAACCCGAACAACTGGACGACGGCGTTAAAGAATGCTGACAACTCTCGCTCCGCCATCGTCATGAAGTCGGCGCAACAGGGGTTGAAATTTCTTGACGGTTTGTAAGGAGCGAGTGAATTCATATTCCCCACCTCTCGAAGCCGGAATAATCGGGAACCGCTATTGACAGGGCGCCGGGTTCCGACTAAAACGGAGAGTGTCTCCGAATCAGTAGATAAGATAACCGGAGACTGCCTCCGGTTGCAACTTTTTATATGCCGACCAAAAATCAGAAAATTGCCCCGCGAAAACCGCGCACCGACGCGCAGCGGAACCGCGAGCGCATTTTGGAGGTGGCGAAGGAGGCGTTTACTCGGTCCGGCGCGAACGCCAGCCTCGACGACATTGCTAAAGAGGCAGGTGTTGGCGCGGGAACTCTGTATCGACACTTTCCCACGCGAGATGCACTGATCGAAGCGGTCTATCGGACAGAAGTGGAAAAACTGGCCGCAGCCGAGAAGAAGTTCTCCGAAAGCCTTCCCCCCATCGAGGCCTTGCGAGCATGGATGTTACTCTTCGTCGACTACATCGCGACAAAACAGATCATCGGCCCCGCTCTAAATTCGCTCGTCGGAGGGCCTTCGAAGCTGTATGAAGGTTCACGCGGTCAGATCCAGGGAGCGATTGATTCGTTGGTGAAGCGCGCAATCAAGAGCTGCGACATTCGTAGAGATCTGGAGCCATTCGATCTGCTCCGCGCACTTATCGGCGTCTCCCACGTGGCATCCGGCCCTGACTGGCAGCAAAGCGCCAGGAGACTCGTGGACATCCTCATCACCGGTTCGCGGCCAATCAACTAGACGTGAGACGCAGACTTCGTACGCCGTCGCAGGTTTACAAGCGTCGAAAACTTCGCCTGTCCTCTAACTGTCCAATAATCGTTTCCAGACGTTCCTTACAAGGTTTTACGGAGCCACCCGCGTCATCGCACCAGTCAGATAATTTGAATCCTATTCTGGATCATCTAATCCAGAACGTCAGGTTGCACTCAACCAGGAGGATGGACATGACGGAAAAACTCGGTCGATCATTTGCCGGCAAGGTAGCTCTCGTGACCGGCGGCTCACGAGGAATTGGCGAAGGAATCGTGAGGCGGCTTGCTGCAGACGGCGCAGTGGTCGCATTTACCTATTCCAGCTCGGAAGAAAAAGCAAAGCGGCTCGCCAGCGAAATAGAAGTTGCGGGAGGCAACGCACTCCCGATTAAGGCAGATAGCGCCTCTGCCGAGGAGGTTCGCGCAGCAGTTGATCAAGTCGCAAAAAAGTTGGGTGAACTGGATATTTTCGTCAATAATGCCGGAATTATGATCCGGGGAACCATCGATAGCTACAGTCTCGAAGACTTCGATCGCATGCTGGCCATTAATGTCCGCGCAGCATTTGTCGGCATACAAGCGGCTTCGGAGCATATGAAGGGAGGAGGAAGGATCATCCTAATTGGCAGTAACACCGCCGTCCGCACGGCGTTTCCCGGAGCTAGCGTCTATAGCATGACAAAAGCGGCCCTCACCGGATTGGTGCGAGGGGCCGCCATCGATCTCGCTCCTCGGGCCATTACTGTCAACAATGTCCAGCCTGGTCCGACAGCGACTGACATGAGTGCGCCACACGCCGAAGCGGTAAAGACCCTGATTCCGCTAGAACGCATGGCGGATGTGTCAGAGATTGCAGGTTTTGTCTCGTATCTCGCCTCCAATGAAGCTGGATTCATTACAGGTGCCAGCCTCACAATCGATGGCGGATACATCGCGTAATTGAAAGCGAGGAGAAAAGCATATGGCCCGACCGAAGGAGTTTGATCAAGTAAGAGCTCTTCACCGTGCCATATCCATCTTCTCTCAAAAGGGCTTTGCCGCCACATCAACCGACGACCTGATGCGCGCGATGGATGTCGGACGACAGAGCATGTATGACACCTTCGGGGACAAACGTGCCCTCTTTCTAAAGGCTCTCGAAGTCTATGTCACGGAAAAGGTTGGATCCATTAATGTGGAGTTCCAGACCCCAGGGTCGCCCCTTGCTTCAATCCGGAGGGCACTTGTCCACTTTGCAGAACGCAGAGATCTTTCCAGTACAGATGGTTGCATGGGCATTAATGCCATCTGTGAGTTCGGGATGCGAGATGAAGACGTCACACGAATTACCCGCAGTGCGGCCAGGATACAGCGCCACACGCTCATGGACGCATTGAGACGAGCTCAGATGGAAGGCGAACTCGACGCTCAGATGGACCTTGAGAGTCTCGCCGATTTTTTTGAAAGCACGCTGGCAGGAATAAGGATTGCTGCGAAGGCGGGAAAGACTCGGCCAGCCCTAAAACGAATCGCTGAGGTTGCGTCCGTAGTGTTTGCCGGTGCTGAAATATCGGTCCGGTGAAGTCGGCTTGTGGAACGTGATTGGGGACCCGAACTCCGGCGGCCTAAATCATTCAGACAAGTCATTTTATTACCATCTCCTTTCGTTTGATTGGAAGTTGCGCGAGTTTCATACATCAGGTACCGAAAAACAACATCTTGAATCCCCTCGCTCTCATCATTCGCATAGATTGTTCTCTTGTTTCTGGTCGTTCTTCCGCTGAACGAAAAGTTCTCATTACACGAGATCCCTGTAGCCAGCCCGTCATTCATTCCATTGCCGCACTGGCATAACCAGGTATAGTTCGGTGCGATGGGGCAAATGTGCCACGTAGGGCATTCCGTTCGATGGATCACGATTGAATTCCTGAAAATCGTCTTGATGGGGACTGACAATCATCAGGTGCGGGCCAACGTCGAACTCGTGGCCCGAGTGAACCATCTTTCAATTGCCAAGCGCCGAAATACATGTACGAGATGCCGATGCGATCAATCTGCGGCGTTCGGCCGGCAAGGCTGTCCTGCATCCAGCGCAGGAATATCGGGTCGAAGCACCCTGGCTCATCGTGCGAATATCCAGGAATAGCCGGAAGACAGGTCCATTCGTTCGATCCTTCGCGGAGTAGCCGGTATTCACCTCCAGGCGTCGAGGGCCAATCGCGCACAGTCGCGTCCTTGGTGATGAATGCGGGACCGCCTCGCAGTGCATCCGCGATCTTCTCCGCCTCAGTCACCGGCAATCGATCTGACGACTAAGCGAAGGCGGTGACTGCCGCCAGAAAAACAGTTGTGAGTAGCTTTATCCAAACGTTAGTACGGATCATGTGTTTCTCCTTTTTTGTCTTTCCACGTTTTTCTTAGTTACTCGGACGCGCTTTTGGAGGAGTGCTACGTCACCCGTGCGGCAAAACGAAGTCTCCTAAATCAGTCGGCGATGAGCAGGGCGCTGGAGCGGTTACACGATACGTTCGGAGACGCTCTCCTTGTTCGTAACGACCGCGGTTATGAGTGCGCGGTGCGGGGAGAACGTGTGCTGCGAGAGTTGGAGTCGCTCATGCCCCGGCTTGAGGATATGGTGCGAGGAGAAAAATTCGATCCAGCCCGAAGCCAGGAAGTGTTTCGCGTGGCCATGAGCGACCATGCCTCGATGATCGTGCTGCCATCGCTCTTGGCGAGCCCGAGGAGGGCAGCGACTCACGTAAGACTGGAAGTGTCCGCGTCTGGAGCTGAGACTTATGATTATGAGGATGTCGCGGCGGGAAGAATCGATACGTTTCTTTGCGCAGAAGAAGCGCCCCTTTCCCTGGAGTCCGAAGTGCTCTTTACTTTAGATTTTGTCTGTCTCGTTGGCGCGGCTCTGCGGGTTCGTGCTCGTCGCCTTACGCTGAAACAATATCTGGAATTTGAGCACGTCCTGGTCGTTACTACGGAAGGGGTAACAGGCTTTAGTGGATCGCGCTCTGTCGCAGCTTGGCGCAAAACGGCGTGTCGCGTTTACTCTGCCAGTCTGTGCGATGGCAAAGATCGCGGGCACGACTTGATTCTCACCGTGCCGCGCAGATTGGCAAAGATCACTGCGGTCATGGCCTGGTGTACGCGTCGTGGAAGCGCCTCGTGAGATCAAGTCCTTTCCATATTTCATGGCATGGCATCCGCGACTCACTAATGAACCTGCTCACCAATGGTTTTCGTTGAACAACTGCGGTCGGCTGTTTGGACCGTCTGAGCAATTCAAAGCTGCCTGACCTCATCCAACGACAAAGCGTGAACGCAGACGGGTTGCGTCATTAGTCCGCCGCCCGGCGGCTTCACAAAACTCGCTTCCACAAGTTCTGGGGCGGGAACCCTCGCCCGCGATCTTCAATGCGAGCAGCTTTGCGGGGCCGCTATCAAGGCTCTTCCTTCGATGTCCAGCCGATGTTGCTCGCGGTATGCTGCCCATTCTTTCTCGAGTACGCGGGTTTGATCCCGCGACGCGATTTCGAACCGGGCCAAAGCCAGGATCAAGGCACGTACGCTGACCCGAGGTTCCGCCGCGTGCCCCGTCATCCCACACTTGCGGCAAGTGATAATCGGTGTCTGGATGTTCCGGCCAGCCCGAATCCGGTGGAGCATTTCGTCTAATTCGTCCCGCAGGTCGATGAGGGCCGGAATCGACATTCCCTCGCGCCATTCCGCGCGCACCCGCGCGACCATTTCTGGAAACCAAGTTCGCTGAGCATCGCCCGAAGGCATTTTTCGGAGACCTCCACGCGAGCCGTCCGTCTTCGGTTTCGGCCGCTGTCATTGTAGCCATCTAGGACGCGCCCGGGACGACATGGTCTCGGTCGATATGTGGCGCATTACCCAGAGCTGGTTCCCTCAGGGAGTGTGTACGTCACGTTGAAGTCTAACGCCTGCTTCCGCTGAAGTCCTCTCCGAGGAGATCGCCATTGATCTCCCTCAAGCCCGCTTCAGGATCTCGTAGTTGATCTGCTACTCCTTAAGGTTGTGGCTCGGCCGATTACTTCCCGTTCACCGACGACTCGGGTTAATCCCCTTTTCCGATGCCGCAACGCTTCCAACTGCTTCACTGAGCCGCGTATTCTCTCTTACGCGGGAAGTTCGTCAAGCCATTGCCAGGCTCCACCAGCCAGCTCCTCTGAGGAGCATAAAAGGGTTGGGATGCGATCAGACAGGCAAAAGCGAGCCGTCGGAACCGCGCTGATCTCGCCGGGGCCTGCTTTGGTGGCCAATTCGTTGTGTCGAGGGCAGGGGAAGCGTACTCTGCACAAAACCAGAGGTCCAAATCGGAAATTCCTGTCCACATGACCCTTGACTCCAAATCGTTGACCGTTTTCTTTCGCGATCAGGGCATTTATCTATTCATTGCTTTCGTTGTCGGCGCGATTTTCTGGGCAATTGGCCAGCCCATAAACCCTTTCACCGTCATCTTGTACTCGCTGTTCATCGGCAATGTCGTTTCGCCTCCGGTGCCATGGCTGCACGCCCTTTACGAAAAACCGTCTCCCTATGATTGGCTGATCTTCCTGACCGTGCTGGGCGTCGTGATGTTACCCGTTTACGCGCTGAGCACCGTCTGGAAGTACTCGGGAGATAGGTCGATAGAGCAATCCAGACTCCCTATCGGTCACGGTTATGTTGGAGTACTGTCCGAGCATCTGCAGCCAATCGCGGTCTCTCAAGGGGTTGGCACGGCTCCTCAAGTCAAAGACTTCAGCGCATGGTCAACCCATCCGGGAGAGACATCCGTATGGATCCCGCTTGTGGCAAGATCCAGGCTGCTCGGAGCACTCCATCTCCAACACCGGAACCCGCGTCCCTACAGCCGCCGCGAATGCAATCTTC
This sequence comes from uncultured Acidobacteriota bacterium, assembly GCA_963796095.1. Lineage (GTDB taxonomy): Bacteria > Acidobacteriota > Terriglobia > Terriglobales > Acidobacteriaceae > JABDBE01. The sequence continues at coordinate 175,506 of CAWCKL010000034.1, read as the reverse complement.
TATCGAGCATCGGACGTATATTGGGCACCGATATTCGGATCTCGCAGTTCGGGAGCGAGAACTCTGATCTTCTGTTGCAGTTGGAAACGCGGAAGCTTGTCGAGCCGGGAAAGGCATCCTGCAGCGTGACCTCGGATTGAGTGAGGAAGAAGCCTATTTCTTCCTCGAACCCCAAAGCCGGCAGAAGTGCCGCCCGATGAAAGAAGTCGCACAGGCCATAATCTTGAGTGATGAAGGAAGGCGAAGTTCGTTGCAACCCGAATAGAACATTGGCGCGGTAGCCAAAGGGCAAGGCAAGGGTCTGCAAAACCCTCATCGGCGGTTCGATTCCGCCCCGCGCCTCCATGCGTCGCACGGCGTTGGTTTGAGCAACTCCGCGTTTGCTATACCCGGAACGATACAATCTTCGAGTATCTGACTGAGGAGACAGTCAGCGTGGGTCTCTGAGCACATCGTCGCATTTCTCCCATGAGCGCCTCCAGCAAATCCGCAGACAAGTCTAGAAAAACCGCACCGCGTTTCGCTTTCAAACCCGAAATGCAGCTAGTGAAATTGGCGAGGAGTTTCTACGCGCGAGGCTGGCTGCTCGGCACCAGCGGCAACTTCAGTTCGGTTGTGAGCCGGGACCCTTTTCGACTGGCCATTACTTCCACGGGACTCGACAAAGGCGCGCTCACAGCTGATCAATTTGTGCGCGTCGACGCAAGCGGTTCTGTCGTCCATGGCACTGGCAGGCCATCGGCCGAAACCGCCTTGCATTTAGTTGTGGCACGGCTTTGCCGGGCCGATATTATATTGCACACCCACTCGGTCTGGAGCACAATACTTTCCGAACGTCACGCCAGAGAGCGCGGCCTGTGGGTAGAGGGTTATGAAATGTTGAAAGGGCTGAAAGGCGTGACCTCGCACCAACATCGCGAATGGCTACCCATTCTGGAAAACGATCAGGATATTCCGAAGTTGGCGCGCGAGGTTGAGAGGGTCCTGGATGAACATCCTTACGCACACGGGTTTTTGTTGCGAAAGCACGGTCTGTACACGTGGGGCGAGAATCTTAGCGAAGCAAAGCGGCATCTTGAGATACTGGAATTCTTGATGGAAGTGCTTGGGCGAACAAGCTTCGTCGAAGCTTCGAATACAGCACGAGGTTAATCGGAGGCAACATCATGGCGATCGTTAGGATACCCGACGAGAATCGGGCCCTCCGTGAAGTGGCGGAGATCAGGGCTTGTTTGGCGAATATTCAGATCGACTACGAGCGCTGGGAAACCAAGCGCCCGGTTGCGCCTGACGGTCCGCCCGAAGAGATCCTCGCTACTTACTCGACAGAAATACGGGCGCTCAAGGAACGGGGGGGATATGTCACCGCGGATGTGATTGATGTCAGCCCCGCGACTCCGAATCTCGAGACGATGCTGGCAAAGTTCAATCGTGAGCATTGGCACGACGAAGACGAGGTGCGTTTCATTGTCCATGGCAGGGGCTTGTTCCATATCCATCCGTCCAAAGGGCCGCTGACGGCGATCGAAGTGGAGGCCGGTGACCTGATTCGCGTGCCCCGGGGCACCCGGCACTGGTTTGACTTGTGCGGGGACCGGACAATCCGCGCCATTCGCTTGTTCCAGGATGCTTCCGGCTGGACGCCGCACTATACCGAGAGTGGCGTCGATCGCGACTACGAGCCCGTCTGCTTGGGGCCATCATATCTGCCGTCATCGCCCGTTCTGTCGGACAAGGGTGGGTTTCGGTCCTGAGGATCGTCTTGCTGCGAGAGCCGGTCCGCACCATACTCTTGGACATCGAAGGCACCACGACTCCCCTCGCATTTGTGCACGACACGCTTTTCCCCTACGCTCGATCCCACATCAAAGACTTTCTGGAGCAACATCGCGCGTCCCTAGATGTGCGCGCTGACTTAGCTGGCTTGCGGCAAGAGAATTGGGCAGACATGCAAGCTGCACTCAGTCCACCCACTATGGACGACGATTCATCCGAATCACAACTGGAATCGACCATCGCCTACCTTGAATGGCTCATGGCCCGCGATCGGAAGTCCACAGCGTTGAAGTCGCTGCAAGGGAAGATCTGGGAGGAGGGATATCAGAGCGGCACGTTACTCGCTCCAGTTTTTGATGACGTCCCCCGTGCTTTCGATCGTTGGTGCAGACAGAACCGGACTATCGCAATCTTTTCGTCCGGGAGTGTGCTGGCGCAGCAACTGCTTTTCTCACACACGACCGCAGGCGACCTGACGCCCTATATTTCTGCATACTTCGACACGACGACGGGCGCCAAGATCTATGCCAGCAGCTATGAAGAAATCGCGGTCAGTCTGGAGCGGTCGGCCCATGAGATGGCCTTCATCTCTGACGTCTTAGCGGAACTCGATGCTGCAAGCACCGCTGGCGTACAGGTTTTGCTCTGCGATCGAATCGGGAAGCGTCCTCAGCCGCCGACTCCACACACGCGAATCGGTGATTTCAGTGATATCTTTCCTTGATGGGCTCAAATACACGGACTATGAAGCGGGTGACCACAGATCGCAGCCACTCCCGGGTGACAGGCTAACCGGAAGTTAAGTCCTACCGCGGACTCCGTCGACCGCTGTCCAGAAGTCGGCTTTGAGGAGATAGCCATTGATCTCCTCCAAGCGTTTCTGGATAGGTTTGGAACAAAATGAGCACAGTTCTCGCAAGCCCTGCGGAACTGATTGCGCGCGGCGCTCCCCATGTCATACACAATGACGCCGAACTTGAAGCGTATACCAACGCTCTCTTCCAACTGACGGCGCTGGAAAGCCCCTCTAGCTCTGAAGTGGAAGCAATTGAACTCCTAACTAGAAGGTGTCGCAGTAAGACATCTCGCTCCGAGGTCGCAGAACGAGATGGTTCCCGATTTGTCGCTAGCCTTGATCGGAAACGCCTCGGGCAGACTTCTGGAGTGGAGCGATGGGATCGAACCGAGGCGTTTTCGATAAGACCTTATGCGCCTCTGGCGCACCCGCAAGCATGAAAATAGGGTTCGGCAGGGCTAGCCACGTAGAAACGGGTCAGTCTGTGATCCAAGCAGCCGTGGTTGGCGATTGCTTGAAGGTCGGTTGTCTATGTGATGACCCAGATCTCGTCGATAAGACTGACCCGCGCCGGTAAAGGTACCACCTTTTGTCGCACCCGCAAACGGGAAGGACGCATGACAGTGTCTGCACCAGACCGGCGGTGCAACAATCGCCTCCGATGGAGCACTGCGGGCCAATTTGGACGCGGAGTCAGTCTCGCGCAAGAATCTGCCGTTCAATATGGAAACATGGAGTCAAGGGGGGCTGCGATATTTCGTGATCGGCGATGCGAGTGCCGCTGGCCTGGACAGCCTTGCGAAATTGTTTAGGGCTGAATGAACAGGCGGAACGCTGCTTTTTACGAAGGAATGATGTGGCGCTTGATCGCGTACTGCAGCAGTTCAGCATTGGTCTTCAACCCGAGCCGTTCCATAATGCTGTACTTGTGAAACGCCACAGTCCCGGGCTTCAAGTTCAAAATGTTGGCGATTTCCTTCATCGACTTGCCCTCCGCCAGCAACTGCAGGACTTCCCGCTGCCGGGCCGAAATTCGTTTTTCGGCATCGTAGATCTGCCCGCTGCGAAGCAGGAAATTGACCGTGTCCTGCGTGATCATGGGCGACAAGTAGGATTCGCCTTTCAAGACACGCCGGATGGCCAGGATCAGTTCTTCAGCGGCGGAGGTTTTGACTACGTATCCCGAGGCCCCGCGCCGAAACGCCTCTGCTGCCACGTCCGACTCCAGACTCATGGTCAGGAATACAAGCTTGACCGACGGCAGGAAATGTTTGACCTGCTCGCCTGCATCCAATCCATTCAACTGCGGCATGGCAATATCCACGATCACAACATCCGGTTTGAGCTCAGCCGCCATCTGCAACAGAGCACGTCCATCGCCCACGATGGCGACCACTTCAAATTCTGGCTCCAACAGATTCTTGCAGGCCTCAGCCAGCAAAAGATGATCATCCGCAATCAGCAGCCGCGCTCGCTTGTGACGTTCCATGACCATACCTTGCCCACGGGGCCGGCCCTCGTCGCGATTCTGTCCCGTATTAAGGAGGGTGGACTTGTCCCTCATTCGCCGCGCCTCAACTCGATGCCGGGCCACATCCAATTGGCCCCATCTTTCGAGGTCTGGTGGCTTCGTCACGGAAATGCTAGCCGCAAACGCCTCGCGATATACCTACTACTTCTGCCAGTCTTTCGCCCTGCACCCCTTTGCGCAGCCCGAACTGTTTGCATAGGTCGTAACCGGCTCGGGGCATTCTCATAGAGGCGGTTTTGTTGACAGATCCGGCTGGATTTTTTCCTCGCATGGATCCGTAATTGCCCTCGAGTGCCGGCATTCGAGACAAACTGGCAGAATCTCCCCCGCAAACTAGCACATTTAGTAGTGTGCGAGAAGCAGATAGCTTTCTAACATTCCCTCAGTGCAGGGAGGTAAATCTGTCCAACTGGCCATGCTTTTGTTTGAGAGATCGGCTTACAGGATTCAGGCGCACTTTCAGTCTCGACAAATGTACGGTTGAGTGGGAGAAGAAGGAAACTTACATGAATAGGCAAATTGTGAGCTTCGCGTTTGTATTGCTGTTTGCGATCTGTTCGGTTGCACAAGATATACCCAAGGCCGAAGTCTACGGCGGTTACACCTTCGTTCGGTTTAACGCTTCGGCTCCTGTCAACGCCTTCACCGCAAACGGCGGGGTCGGCTCCTTCCAGTACAACTTCAATAAGTGGATTGGCATTGTAGGGGAACTGGGCGGTGTTCACAACGGCGCGCTGAGCATCAGCAGCAGCGGCACCCTCACACCCGACCAAACTGCCTTCACCTATCTGTTCGGGCCGCGTGTTTTTTTTAACAAGGCCGGCGTGGTTTCCCCGTTCCTGGAGTTCCTGGCCGGGGGCGTACACAATTCGAGAAGTTTCTCTGTCCCTAACTCGCTCATTCCCATAGGTTCCACTGCTCCGTCGGGGGTCACGGTAACCCCTGGCCCCACGACCACAAAATTTGCCAGCACGCAGAACGCAGCTGCGCTGGCTGCGGGCGGAGGCATCGACATCCGGCTGAGTCGGCTGATCAGTTTTCGCCCGATTCAACTCGACTACCTGCCGACCCATTTCTCTCCATTTAATATTGTCAACGCACCGGGAAACATCAACAGCACCAAGTGGCAGCAAAACCTTCGCTACTCCGCCGGGCTCAGTTTCCGGTTTGGAGGGGCGCCGCCGCCGCCGCCCAAGGCTTCCTGTTCCGTTTCCCCCACGGAAGTGCTGCCCTGGCAGGGACCGGTGAAAGCTTCTCTGCAAACCGCGGACTTTAATCCCAAACACTCTATAACCACCGACTGGAAGGGTACGGGCGGAAGCGTTAATGGGGACAACACTTCAGCCACGGTAGATACTACGACGCTGGCGCCGGGCAGCTATACCGTCACTGCGGTTGTCACCGATCCAAAAGAGAAGAAAATGAACTCTGCTTCCTGCTCGGCATCGTTCACCGTGAAACAGCCGCAACCACCTCAGGTGGCTTGCTCGGCTACTCCGACGACCGTACATCCCGGCGATGCGGTGAACCTCAGTGTCCAGGGCAGCAGTCCTGACGGGAGCCCGATTAAGGACCGTAATTTCTCGGCTAGCGCCGGATCCGTCAAGGAAGGCGAGACCACAGCGGGCGGACAGCCCGGCCAATTCTCATCCACTGCCGTTCTCGACACCAGCAACGCTCCACCGGGACCGCTGAATGTCACGGTCAACGTCACCGACGTGCACGGACTAAGCGCTACCTGCGTAGCAACCGCTAACGTGGAAGCGCTCCCGGCGCCGGTCACCATAGTCAGCGAAAGCCTCATCAGCGATTGCGAGTTCAAAAATGCAAAGAAGCTTGCGCGCATCGACAACGAATGCAAGGCCGTGCTGGACGAAGTTGCTCTTCGCCTGCAGCATGAACCCAATGGCAAACTCGTAGTCGTGGGCTATGCCGACGAGCAAGAGGAAGTTAAGGTCAACAACGTTGAGTCTCTTCGGGCGTACAATGCAAAGTCGTATCTCACTGGCGGAGAAGCCAAACAGCAGATCGACCCCAGTCGTATAGAGGTTCGCAAGAGCGACGCCCGGGACACTGGCGCCAAAGCACAGTTCTACTTTGTCCCTGAAGGCGGAACATTCACCGTGAAGGACACCGTCGTTGTGGACGAGAGCTCCTTACCAGCGGATAAAACCGGTGCTCCGAAGAAGACGAAAGCTTCGAAACAACAAGCCGCTGCATCCACCCCGCCTGCTGAGTAGAAGCGTGTAACCACAATTCCGTGAGGCTGACTGCAACGCCAGCCAGCCTCACGGACCAACCAAAACGAAAGGATGACACTATGATGCAGAACCGCAAAACAAGAATCGGATACGCCGCGTTGGTGCTTTGCCTCGCAGTCGGAATGGCCTACGGCGCATCAAACGGCGAGAAGGTCAAAGTCCAGGGAATGATCACCGGAAGAACCGGGGAATCTGTGACCATCAAAACCACTGACGGCAGCACTGTCACCGTTGTCCTCAACGATGACACCAAAGTGCAACAGCCAAAAGGTCTCGGCCTCCGCAAGAAGCAGATGTCGGCGACCGTTCTGGTTCCGGGCCTGAAAATCTCAGTCGACGGCGTGGGCGATGCCCAAAGCCACGTCGTTGCCAAAACCATTAACTTCAACTCGGACGACCTGGAGACGGCCGAGGCCATTCAAGCGGGCTTGACGCCAACCAAGCAGGCAGTCGCGACCAATCAGCAAAACATCGCGGCGAACAAACAAGCTACTCAAACCAATGCCCAAGGCATTGCAGCGAATCAGGTGCAGACTGCGGCCAACAAGCAGCAGATTGCTAACAACCAGGAGCAGATCGACGCCAACCAGCAGGAGATTCAGGCAACCACGAAGCGTTTCGATGATCTTACTGACTATGAGAACAAGGGCCAGGCAACGGTCAACTTCGCGGTCGGGAGCGCAACAATTTCGGCTTCCGACAAGGCCTCGCTCAAGCAACTGGCGCAGAGTGCTACGGGCCTTACTGGCTATATCATCGAGGTTAAAGGTTATGCCGACTCCTCAGGCAATGCCGCGATGAACCAGAGTCTGAGTATGGATCGCGCCCAGGAAGTCATCGCGTTCCTGTTGCAGGACTGCAATGTACCCGTGCGGCACATCGTGGCGCCCGGAGCCATGGGCACGGCAGATCCGACGGCACCCAACGAGACGGCTGCTGGCCGGGCAGAAAATCGCCGGGTCGAAGTAAAGGTGCTGGTAAACAAAGGACTGTCTGCCGGGAATTGAATTCCACCTCGATAGCGAACTTCAGTAGCGCCCGCTATTGACGTTCGCTATCGAAATCTTTACATTTGGAACTGAACTTGGCGATAAACCCGTACATTACGCGACGCCTGCGAACTTCGGCTGTGATATTCCTGGTGATGTTTTGCGCAACCGCGGAGATTGATTGTGCCGCCCGATCCGCGAAACCATTGGGGACGGTCCTCACGGGCAAATTTGTGGCCCGGGTCGACGGCCCTCCGTTGACCGGTTTCGGGATGAATCGCGAATCCTATGTCTTTGAAATGTTCTCACCCACCGGATCTCAGTTCGTGACCCTCTCCAACACATTTCTCATCTATCAGCCCCACCTGCCGGTCTTCGGCCTCGACTATTCAAAGCTCTATAAACTTACAGCGGTAAGGGACGTGAGCTGCGACGATACCCTCGAAAACATTTCCAGGCGTGCCGTTTTCGCTCCGCATGGCCAGTTTGTGGAAACGAAGTATTCGCTTACCTACGCCCAGAACTTCCCTTCTACCACGCTACCCTGGCAGAGCCCTTTGCCCTGCTATGTCGTGGCTACCGTGCCACCGCCAGGAAAGATGTTGACTGAAACAACTCCGCCACCGCTTCCGCAATAATCCAATGTAAGCGTGGGCGTCGACGCCCGTGCGGCCCAATTAGAATGCCGTGGGGCGCAACTCTCTTAAGCTTTCACGTGATCCAACAGCGTCACCGCCCCTGTGCGCAGGTCGTACACACCGCCCACGACCTTCAACTCTCCGTCCTTAACCCGCGGCGCCAGGATCGGCTGCAGTTCCCTGAGGCGGTCCACCCCGATCTCCACATTCTTCCGAATCGCGTTTTCCAGCGCGTCGCCGGATTCTCCCTTGCTCTGGGTTACGGCGGGTTTGATCAGCTCCACCAGGCCATCGATCGCTCCCGGTAGCGAATCCTTGGCATCAATGTGCTTCATAGCCGCCTTGACCGCTCCGCAACCGCTGTGGCCCAACACGACGATAAGCGGCACATTGAGTTCTGCGACGGCGTACTCAATACTGCCTTTGACCGTAACCCCCGCGCCGCTTACGACATTGCCCGCTATTCGAACTACGAAGATGTCGCCCACACCGACGTCAAACAGGATTTCCGGCGCCACTCGGGAATCCGCACAGCTCACGATGACAGCCTCGGGATACTGGGCTTCAGCTAGTGCACGAAAATCTTCTGGACTGCGCCGCGGGCTCGCGGGCTGCCCTTTCACAAAACGCGCGTTGCCCTCGATGAGTTGGCGCAATGCTTCGTCCGCACTGATGGGCGGCCGCGCTTTACTGGTAGATTCTTTCTGCGCAAATGCAAGCAGCCCCTTGGGGACAGCCAGACTGAGTCCCGCCGCGGCCAGGGTCACGAACTCACGCCGGGAAAACCTCGACGGATTCTTCATGATCCACCTTTCCTGTTGAGCGAATGTAGGCGCGAGCGTCCACGCCCGCGCGGCACTTATTTGAAGTTCATATTTAATCAGAATTTGTCTGGGGAGGCCATCCTTTGTAATCCATGAGGCGCAGCTACACGACTGGCAACCAACAGCGCAACTGCCATTTAAGAATTGTGGGAAGTCCTCCTAACCGCTATCATGCTTCCGATTCCCGTTCGTGCTAGCCTGCGGCCGGCAGCCGTCTGCCAGCAACCTCAAGAACTGGACGGAGGACTACCGATGGACGTTTCGCAAGGCTTCGAGGTTTTCTTCTACGCGATAGTGGCTATTTTCGCTGTTGGCACCATCCTGAGCGGGTTCTTCCAAGTGAGAACCGCCGAAGCTGTTGTGATCCAGCGCGTGGGGAAGTTCCTTCGTGTTGCCAATGCTGGCATCAATTTCAAGTTGCCATGGCTCGATCAGATCGCTGGCCGCATCGACTTGCGTGTCCAGCAACTGGCCCTCGACGTCGAAACCAAAACCAAAGATAACGTATTCGTGAAGATTCCCGTCTCCGTCCAGTATCACGTGATTCCAGAGAAGGTGTATGAGGCTTTCTATAAGCTGGCAAATCCCAAGCAGCAGATTTCTTCCTACGTGTTCAACGTGATACTCGGCCACGTCCCCAAGATGATCCTCGACGATGCCTTCCTACAGCAATCTGACATTGCGATTGCCATCAAAGAGGGGTTGGACGATGTGATGAAAACGTACGGATACGCCATCGATCAGGCTCTGGTGACCGACATCGAGCCGGATGAAAAGGTAAAGGCCGCGATGAATGACATCAATGCCGCCCAGCGTGAGCAGGTGGCTGCCACCGCACGCGGCGAAGCCGAGAAAATTCTAAAAGTGAAGCAGGCCGAAGCCGAGGCCCAGAGCAAAGCGTTGCAAGGCCAGGGCATCGCCAACCAGCGCAAGGCAATCATCGAAGGTCTGAAAGACTCAGTCGAGGCTTTCTCGAAGGCAGTCGAAGGTTCTACACCGCATGACGTGATGATGCTCGTCCTCGTCACCCAGTACCTCGACACCATGAAGGAAATTGGCGCCAACGATAAGAGCAACACCATATTTATGTCTCATTCACCGGCCGCCATCGGCGACCTGTTCCGCCAGATGCAGGAGGCAATCATGATCGGACAGAAAGGGGCGTCCCTGAGCCAGTGAAATGAGCTACAATTTGCAACTGCCGAGGTAAGAATAGAACGGGAGCGCCCGCAACAGCCGCGAAGCGGCGAAGAGAATGCAGCCCACGGCGCAAGCCGTGGATTTGGAAGCGAAAAAACGTCAAGCCCCACAGGGGGGAAAGAACAATTGATAGCGTCCAGCTATCGCAGGTACTCATGAAATCCGCTAAACATCCGCACGCCAGGAGGAAATATGGCAACAGCTTTGAAAATCGATCCGCTAGAAGACAAGATCCACAACTTCATCTCCCGCACGCACAAAATCCTGATCAACGGCAAATGGGTGGAAGCAGCATCCGGTAAAACCTTCGCCACGTATAACCCGGCGACCGGCGAGGTTCTTGCTCGCGTTGCTGAGGGCGACCGCGAGGACATCGATCGTGCCGTCAAAGCCGCTCGCGATGCATTCGAGACCGGCCGATGGTCGCAGCTAACTCCCTCCGAGCGTGGCCGCGCCATCTGGAAGCTCGCCGACCTGCTCGAAGAAAATCTCGAAGAGTTCGCCGAACTGGAATCCCTAGACAACGGAAAACCCCTAAAAATAGCCCGCGCAGCCGACGTCCCCCTAGCCGTAGACCTATTCAGATACTTTGCGGGGTGGGCTACGAAGATTGAGGGGAATTCTATTCCGATTTCGGTGCCTTATGCGCCTGGAGCGAAGTTTCTGGCTTACACTTTGCGCGAGCCTGTGGGTGTGGTCGGCCAGATTATTCCGTGGAATTTTCCCTTGCTGATGGCTGCGTGGAAGTTGGGTCCGGCGTTGGCTACGGGGAACACGGTAGTACTTAAACCGGCGGAGCAGACGCCGCTTACCGCACTGCGTCTGGGTGAACTGATTCAGGAAGCCGGAATTCCGGATGGTGTGGTGAACATCGTCCCGGGCTATGGCGAGACTGCTGGGGCCGCGCTGGCTGCTCATTCGGGCGTGGACAAGGTTGCGTTCACCGGCTCGACGGAAGTCGGCAAGCTCATTCTGCAAGCAGCCGCGGGGAATCTGAAAAAGGTCTCGCTCGAATTGGGCGGCAAGTCTCCGAATGTTGTGTTTGCTGACGTCGATCTTGATGTCGCGATTGCGGGGGCTGCCAGCGCGATCTTCTTTAATCACGGACAATGCTGCTGCGCGGGTTCGCGTCTCTATGTTGAGAACAAAGTCTTCGATAAGGTTGTCGAAGGCGTCGCCGAGCACGCCAGGAAAATCAACGTCGGATCGGGGCAGGATGAGTCAACCGATATGGGTCCGTTGGTTTCCGCCGAACAACTGAATCGGGTCTGCGGATATCTCGAGTCGGGATTGTCCGAAGGCGCCAAGGCCGTTGTCGGAGGCAGCCGGCACGGCGACAAAGGCTATTTTGTCAAGCCGACGATTCTGGTGAACACCACTGAAAAGATGAAGGTTGTGCGGGAGGAGATCTTCGGGCCAGTCGTCACGGCCATTCCGTTCAGCGATCCAGCAGAGTTGGTCACGCAGGCCAATGATTCGGTTTATGGGTTGGCCGCAGGGATTTGGACGCGCGATATCTCAAAGGCGCATCGTCTGGCTTCCCAACTCCGCGCCGGTACGGTCTGGATCAACTGCTACAACATCTTCGATGCTGCCCTGCCCTTTGGCGGTTATAAACAGTCGGGTTGGGGGCGCGAAATGGGTCATGAAGTGTTGGAGCAGTACACGGAAGTCAAGGCAGTGTGCACGGCGCTGTAGGCCGCGTGCCGGTTGCTTGTTTAGCTCTAAGCTCTCACCCTTCGCAAAGAACACGAAAGGGCGGGGCACCCAGGGTTAATTTCATCTATTAACAAGGACGGGCGGGGACGCCCGTCCTCCATTGTTTGTCTCGCGGGGATTCTTACTTCCTGGGCTTTGCGTCGGCTTGGCAGTTCCGGGAGCGAGCGATTGGGGGCACGCGGATCGGTATTATCGGTTGCAGTTTTAGGTCTCCGCCTGGCGCCATGAGATGCCAGGCATCGCGGTAAGCTTCGCAGTAACCGCCTCTTCTGCATCCCAGGGGATAGAAGCACATGCCGACGACCGGCGGTACCGGTTTCACGGGAACTAACCAAAAGTCTCGCGGAACGATGTAGGCAACGAGGAAGTCGATATCGTCGGCGGTGTAGGGCAGGTCTTTATAGCTGTCGCGACTGTGGCAACTGGCGGTACGGTATCGGTGACCACCGCCGAAGGCATAGGTAGCGATTTCAACTGGACTCGCCACAAACGCTCGCCGGAATCGAGGACGAAATCGTAAGGTTCACTGTCTCCAAAGGGTTTCGCGTCACCAAATCCTAGGGCTGAGGCTTTGTGCAGGAAGGCGATTTCTGCGAGTTCCCTTTCTATTAGCAGGTTCGGTCTTCTGCGGGTAAAGGGCGTAAGCGGCGGGCGCGGTTGGGCTAACTTCTTTGCTTCCTTTTCCAGTTGAACTCCAATAAAAAAGGCGCGAGCCGGATTTCCGGTCGCGCCTGATCGTTTTTACGTCTATTTCTAGACTAGCAAATTGGGGAGTAAACCCGCCAACTTTTGAGATTTGTATTTCTATCTGAATCAGTGGCTTGGGAGAAAATGGGCGATTTAGGGGGCTTGACAAGTTTTCGGCAGCGGATTGCTTTTTGGGCTTTGCAGCCCTCTTGGCGGGCCAGTTTCGGACCCGCGCTACGGGTTTGGCCGCCCCGCAACCTCTGCCCTTCACGCAAGAACAGGCTCGAGAAAGATTCCGCCGGGCGGGAAAAGCCGTTCTTGATTGATTTTTTCCTGGTTTCGTATTAGAAACCATCCATGCCACGGCGTCTTTTGGTAGTCCTTTTCTGCATAGCTCTCAGCATTTCTCTAGGTGGACAGACATCGCCTCGGACCGGTCAGCCAGACATTTCGCAGGAAGCCCTGGTTTTTGAGCGCCTGCATGACCTAGTGCGTCTTGAAAATGACGGAACCGGGGTGCGGGACAGCACGGCTGTGATCCGGGTTCAAAGTCAAGCCGCCATTCAAGAGCTGGGGCAGCTCATTTTCGGATACTCCTCAGCCACCGAGAACTTGCAAGTTGACTACGTTCGGGTGCGAAAACCCGGCGGGCAAGTGGTGGACACGCCGCCTTCGAGCGCGCAGGATTTCGCGCCCGACGTACTCAGAGAGGCTCCAATGTACAGCGACTACCGGCAGCGGCACATCTCGGTTGTCGGCCTTCAGCCTGGCGACGTCCTGGAGTACCACACCATCACGCAGATAAAGCCCCTCGCACCGGGTGAATTCTGGTACGAGCATATTTTCCCCAAACGCGACGCAGTTCAGGATGAAAGCCTGGAAGTTGATATCCCCAAGTCGAGAGAAATAAGGCTGAAGAGTCCGGATCACAAATACGAAATGCGGGAGGCGGGTGACCGCCGCATTTACATCTGGACGGTCAAAGATTTCACTCCGAGCAGGAAGCTCAACCGGGAAGAAGACGGGGTTGATGGCAGCGACTTCGAAGCCGATGTGCAGCTGTCCACTTTCGCTGGCTGGCAGCAAGTGGCGCACTGGTACGCAAAGCTTCAGGGCGAGCGCGTCGTGGTAGATGAGAGTATCCGCAAGAAAGCCGCTGAACTGACCCGTGGCGCCACCACACCCACCGAGAAAACGCGCCGGATCTACGATTATGTCGCCCGCAACATTCGCTATGTCAGTCTCTCTTTTGGTGTGGGCCGATACCAACCGCATTTGCCTTCCGAGGTTTTGCAGAACGGCTACGGCGACTGCAAGGATAAGCACACGTTGCTTGAGACCCTGCTACGTGCTGAGGGCATTTCGTCCTACCCGGTGCTGATTAATAGCTTCCGTAAACTTGACCCGGACGTGCCGTCTCCCGCACAGTTTGATCACGTGATTACCGCCGTTCGGCTGGGCCAGAATGGAGACTTCACCTGGCTGGATTCAACCGCTGAAGTGGCACCCTACGGTCTGATCATGTATCAATTGCGTAATAAGCAAGCGGTACTTGCGTCGGATGACTCATTCGCTGGTCTGGTCCGCACTCCGGCCGACTCCCCTTTGAAAGATTTGGTGGTCATGAAAATCGACGGCGAATTCACCGAAACCGGAGCGCTGGATGCTGCCATTGACATGACCGCACAGGGCGACAGCGATATTCCCCTGCGAGCCGTTTTACGCCGTGTTTCGCAAGCCGACTGGCAACGCGCATTGGAGTACCTGTCCAAGGCATGGGGACTTGCCGGGGATGTGTCTGATGTCCACTTTGATTCCCTGGAAGACACCAGCAAACCTTTTCATCTGACTTATCATTTTCATCGGGATAACTACTTCACAGTTCCTAACTCGGGCATCAATTTCGGAATTCTCCCACCTCTCCCTCTCCGCGTTCCCGCCCCGGCGGACAAGAAGAGAGCTTCGCAACCGCTCGACGTCGGCCCCGCCCAGGAACTGATCTACCGCGCCCACATTCAGTTTCCGGCGAACTTTACGGTTCATGTTCCGCCGGCAGTCAAAATGACGCGTGACTTCGGCGAGTACTCTTCCTCCTATCAACTCACGCGGAATGTTCTTGACGCCGAGCGCCGAATGCTGCTGAAGGTGAATGAACTCCCAGCTCCCCGGCGCGCAGATTACGCAAGCTTCCGCACGACGAGCGGTAGCATGGTCGAGCAAGGCCTGTGGTGCAGCATCGCGCCTGCCTCGGCGGCGGCGATTGCGGCGGCGGCCAATACGACGGGCACGCCCGAGCAAATCCGAAAGGCTGGGTCTGCCGCACTGCAGCGCCAGGACTTTACGACGGCGGCGACTCTGCTGCAGCGCTCCCTTGATCAGGACGCCACCCAGAAAGATGCCTGGGACGATCTGGGACGCGCTTACGCGGGGCTGAACAATCGCGACGAAGCTATTCGCGCCTTTCGCAAGCAGATCGAGATAGACCCCTATAACTCGCGCGCCAACAGCGATCTTGCTATAGAACTGCAAGAACAAGGGAAATCCGATGACGCCATCGCCGCCTATCGCAAACAGCTCGAGATTACGCCATCGGACAAATTGGCCCACAAGAACCTGGGTTTGCTTCTAATCCAGATGAAGCATGACGATCAGGCTCTTACCGAACTCGAAGCCGCAGCCGCGATTCCGCCTGATGACCCCCAAGTGACAATTAGGTTGGCGCAGGTGTATTCGCGCACGGGGAATCCAGGGAAAGCCGAAGCACTGATGAAGAGCGTGACCGGTGGAACTGCGATCTCCCCTGGAGCGGATATGTTTGCTGCCGCACTTCGCGATGATGTGAATCCGACCCAGGCGTTACACGATGCCCGGCAGACACTTGACAATATTGGTGACCAGTTCGACTCCGGCGAGTATGACCGGCTGGGACCATCGGCGTTTTCATCCATGAATCTTGTCGCCCTTGCATGGGCGCGGATCGGCTGGGCAAGGTTTCAGCAGGGGGAAATTTTGGACGCGATGCAATATTTAACGTCGGCGTGGATGCTGGACCAGTCAGGAACCGTAGGCAACCGTCTGGCCCGCGTCTTGGAGAAGGAGAATCAGCACGACAAAGCACGTCATATGTTTGCTCTGTCCGTCGCCGCCGGCGGCGGTGACGCTCAGGAATCGAAACAGGCAGCATTGCGACTTTCCACTGGTCCAGAGGCGGCGGACAAGGAGATTAGTGACGCGGCTGCGGAACTGTTGCAAATGCGTACAGTAAAACTGCCTGTGATCACCAGTGCCACTGTCTCCGCACAATTCGCCCTCGTCTTTGACAACTCGAGCCAACCCGAACGAGCCGAATACGTGGAGGGCGACGTCGCCCTGCGCACCGCCAGCGACCAGTTGCGCGCTCAGCACTTCGCGGTTAAGTTCCCGGATGTCTCGTCGATAAAGATTGTCCGCAAAGCGGCTCTGTCCTGCGGCCCTTCCGGATGCGCGATTGTTCTGGTTCCTGTCGAAAATCTTGACCCTGCCGGGTCTTCCCCGAGTAGCGGCCCGTCGGCCCGTTAGAAATCGAACGGAGCTGGCCAGAGCTCGGCGTCCCTTTCGCATTTTTTGGGAAAGGTGGGTCAAACCTCGATTGGATCCAAGCACATGATTATGTTACTAAAACAAGAACCAGCAGCCCGAGCAAGGCAAGCTCAATCATAGAAGAGTGGAAGATGCCCCTCGCGCCTTCGGTGGTCCATCCGTCGTTCGTTGGTGAGCGTGGCTGCTTCGAGAGTAATCACCAGAATGCGCCGAATCGAGGCAATCAGCCCAACCACCAAGAAAGGTTCCGTAACCAGAATATGCGAGCGAATGGAGATGCGCACTATGCAGAATCTCCACCAGCATCAGCACAATGAGGAGTTCGTTCCATACCCTGAGAGTCTGGGCCGCGACCGTCCAGTGACTAAGGCCGATCCATAGGGTTTGGACCGCAGGCGCGGTTGCCAGCAGAGCCGTGACAGCCAGCAACACCGCGAGGACGGAGTCGATGAATACCTCTGTCCGGCTCAGATAATAGTCAAAGTGGTGACGCAGTCAGTTACATCAGGGCCTTTGGGCGGAATCCCGTATTTCTCCACAAGGATTATATTCCGCTGGAGTCGGATCCGGTTACGACTTACGGATACCAGGGAGGTGAGCCGTTAACGCAATCATCGGCGCATCTGAGATCGGGTGAAAAAAAAGGCCCGACCCTCCGTAGGTCCGGCCTGAAACGTGCGGGTTTGAGTCAGGGCTGTAGAGCGATCGTGAGGGTCGAATGTCGATGCCACCGGCGCTAACCCATGACCGCTAAGGTTGAACCTTGAAGAGACCATAACTCACGGTCGGGCTGCCGACAATACAGTGAACACTGTAGTCACCATTCGTGACAAGTCCCAACAAATATTATAAGGAGGGCTGGATAAGGAGGGCTGGATACGGAGGGCTGGCAACACTACAGTACCTTGTTCAATAGCGGGTCTTGGAGACATGGCTGGAAACCGTATTCTTCCACAAACCATTTGTGAAACCAGCGATGGATCCTTCGCTTTGCTCAGGGTGACCGCCGTTTGGCTGGTCCGAGTCTGGCGGTTGAGGGTTCAAAGTTCCATGGTATAGCTGTTCGTTTTCGGACACGTAGTTTCGGGCCCGCACAGTCATGCCCTGAGTTCGATCTTGTCCCAAGCTGCTGTCCCCTGTGAAATCAGCAGCTTACACTTGAGTTCAGCTGGCCCACGGGGTGCAATTCCCTTCTGCATGGAAAGCCTACAATCCTTCCCGTCTAATCGAGCCGAGATCGCAGCCGGAGGTTCCGTTGCCGGGCGCGTTCTGGTGGCGGACGATCAGCCACATGTTTTGGATGCTCTGCAGTTGTTACTCAAGAGCCACGGATATCGGACCGAGGCGGTGACGCATCCTGCGCGAGTGTTGCAGGCACTGCGAGCGCGTGAGTTCGATGTCGTGCTCATGGACTTGAACTACACGCGTGACACGACTGCGGGCGGCGAGGGCCTAGAACTGGTTTCGCAGATTCGATTGATCGACGAGGACCTTCCATTGGTAGTGATGACTGCCTGGAGTAGCGTGGACCTGGCCGTGGAAGCGATGCGGCGCGGGGCTTCTGATTTCGTACAGAAACCTTGGGCGAATCAGGTGCTGCTGGAAAAGCTGGAGACGCAAGTGGAGCGCTGCCGGTCGCTGCGTCAGGCACGGCGTCAACGGGAGGACGAACTCAAGGACGCGCGCGAAATCCAGAGCAATCTGCTACCCAAGAAGATCCCGCAAGTAAAAGACTACGAAATTGCCGGCATGACCCAGCCGGTGCGCTACGTCGGCGGAGACTTTTATGATGTGGTTCGCATCACTGAGACAGAGACCGTGCTTTGTATTGCCGATGTCTCGGGTAAAGGATTACCGGCGGCGTTGTTGATGTCCAGCTTGCAGGCGGCGCTGAAACCGCTTATGTGGGACACGCGATCGCCGCGCGAGTTGTGCCGGAGGCTCAATCGCATTCTGTGCGAGATCGCTCCTGTGGGTAAGTTCGTGTCGTTCTTCTACGGCGTGCTCGACAGCAAGGACAATCGCTTGACCTACTGCAATGCCGGACACAATCCTCCGGTGCTGGTGCGGGCGAATGGAGCGGCCAGCGAACTTAGTGCGGCAGGAGCGGTGCTCGGACAATTCTCCGATTGGGTTTATGAGCAGAGCGATGTGCAACTGCAGACCGGGGACACGCTGATGCTGTTCACCGATGGAGTGGTCGAAGCCTGTGATCGGGAGGACGAACCGTTTGGTGAGGAATGCGTGATCAGGATTGCGCAGGAGAATCGGAGTGCTGGCGCAGAGGAGCTGAAGACATTGTTGATGCAGGCGGCATCGGAGCACTGCGGCGGGCGTTTTCAGGATGACGCCAGCATGATCGTGCTGTGCGCGGTGTGAGTTAGTCTGCGTTGTTTGCGACTCGGGTTGGGTCTATTCGATCTGTGGATGCTCGCTATCCTACTATGCGTCCTCGTAGATGCGTGGCACGTTCGTGGGGTTTGACGCGGCTGGAGTTTGTGGTACCTTCTGTGCCATGGGACGCTGGACGATAAAACCGTCATATTTATTCGTTCTGATGACCCTGCTGTTCCTTATCGTGTTGATTCTTGTGTTGCCGGAAGTGGACCTTCCGGACACTGCCTTTCATCGAGGCACGGCTCCGGTTGACGTACATGCTCAGGTCACATCCGCGCCCGCCTTGTTGAGCGTGAGCACGGTTGTACCGTTTAGTTTTCCTGCTCAAACCGCATCACGCCGCCGTGAGCACTCCCGGGAGTTTGCTCATACGGGATCCAGCTTCTTACCACTCCTCTATCGCTCGCTCCGCTGCTAGAAGTTCCACCAAGATTGCATTCAGGCTTGCTCTGGATTTTCAGGGCAAGAAAGGGGCAGTTCGGTGGCTGACTAGGTCTTCGGGGGAGGACCCGGTGTTTTCTGTACTGCCCCTTTCTAGACTCATGTGAACCAGATTCATGCGAACCGGCAAAAAGGAGGGCTGAAATCATGGAAAATAAATGCAGGGTACCCATCTTTGTTGCGGTAGAGAGATTGCAGGCGGCATCGCAGCAAGCGGGCTTGACCGAAGACGATGTGACTTGTCTGCTGGCTTCTGGACTGGATGTTTGCGATGCGGTGACTTACGTCGAGGCTGTGCTGTATAACCGAGTGCACTGAGCGCGTTGATTCGCCGTACTTCTCAGTTTGCTCCTTTGCGAGCAACTCCTCAGGACTCTGGTAGCGGCAGACTGGCGTGTTCAAGATGACGCCTCTGCACGGAATACTTGTGACTGTGCGTAAATTTCCGACGTAGCCGCGCGGACGCTCGCGCCTACATTGTTCGCTTCGCGGGTACAATAGGTTCGACGAGGAAAACCTATGCCCGTTTCCCGCACTGCTCAACCGGAACGCGCGCGTGCGACCACGGTTTCAAGCGAGATTCCCCCTGTCCCGCTAACGATTGAAGGTTACAGCGTGCTGCACCAGATGATGCGGTTTCGCTGGTCAGCCTGGCGATTGCTGCGTCCAGCACAAAAAGCGAAGGTCATCCACGAGGCCAGTAGTGTGCTGGCGAAGATGGAGCAGAATGCGTCGACACAGTCCGGGCTTTATTCCTTGATAGGACATAAGGGCGATCTGATGTTTGTCCATTTCCGGCAGTCGTTCGACGAATTGAATCAGGCGGAAATGCAGATAGCCCGGCTTCGGTTGAGCGATTATCTTGAGCCGACGACGTCGTATCTTTCGGTCATTGAACTGGGGCTGTATGAGTCTACGATCAAGGTGTACAGCGAGCTTGCGGAACGCGGAGTAGAGCCGCACTCGGAGGAATGGAATCGCGCGATCAAGGAGACTCTGGCGAGGCAGCGCGAGGCCATGCGACCACGTTTGTTTCCCGAACTGCCGCGGCACCGTTATATCTGTTTCTATCCTATGGACCGGCGTCGCGGAGAAGACAAGAACTGGTACACCGTTCCCATCGAAGAGCGGGCGCGGCAAATGAACCAGCATGGTCTGGTGGGCCGGCGGTATGCCGGCGAGGTGAAACAGATCATCACCGGGTCGATTGGATTTGACGATTGGGAGTGGGGAGTCGACTTGTTTGCCGATGATCCTCTCGTGTTCAAGAAGCTGATCTACGAGATGCGGTTTGATGAAGTGAGTGCGGTGTATGCCTTGTTTGGGACGTTTTATGTTGGGTTGCGGTGCGGGTCGAGCGAGTTAGGGAAATTGTTGAGTGGGCAGGTGCCGAAGGGCTAATCGGTCCAAAGCTTATCGCAGAGTTCGCTGAGAAGATCCGCGGAGTGCGCTGAGAAAATCTGGTCTGTAACAAATTTACTCGGAGACAGAATGGCGACCCTTGGATTGGTCGAGTACAAAGACGCGAGCCCGGAAGTGCGGGCGGTCTACGACGACATCATGGCCGTGCGGAAGACCGATTGGATCAATAATTTCTGGAAGGCCATTGCAAACGATCCGGCGACCCTGAAACGGACTTGGGAAGACATCAAGCAAATTATGGCGCCGGGAGCGCTCGACCCGTTGACCAAGGAGTTGATTTACGTTGCGGTCAGCGTCAGCAACCAGTGCGATTATTGCATTGCTTCACACACCGTGTCGGCCAGAAAAAAGGGTATGACGGACGAGATATTTAAGGAGTTGATGGCGGTGGTGGGCATGGCAAATGAAACCAACCGGTTGAGCGCGGGATATCAGGTGGAAATCGACGAGCAGTTTAAGAGCGGTCGTTAGTCGTTGGTCGTTTGTTTTTAGTCGGGGTTCGTTTCTTCTTTGGTTTGGCCGTTGTCTTGCCTTTCGCGAACTTGAATTCGTATTGCTTCATATCTACGCGACGTCCTCGAAAGGCTACTCCTTCAGTTTCCAGGCGCAGGCGTTGTTCGATCGCCGAATCTCCACGTAGCTTGATCTCGCCTCCGGCGCCCAGCACTCTTTGCCACGGAAGGTCAACGGAATGGCGCAGCGTTCCAACTACCTGTCTGGTGGCTCCGGGATATCCTGCGGCGCGCGCGATTGCCCCGTAGGTTGAAACCTTACCGCGAGGGATTTTGCGGATTGTCTCCCGGATGCGGCTGTCCCTCGTCATATCAGCAGTCGGCGATAGGCTTTTCTCGGCAGATCACTCGCGATTTTAATTGAGACGGCTTGCCCTTAAAGACAGACGCGGACAAGAGTCTCCGCCCCACACGATCCGGCATCACGCGGCTGCGCCCTTGCGGAATGACTCTAGGGCCTTTTCTTCGCTGTCATAGACATCGAAAATGGTCACAAGCTTGGTTACCTGCAGCAGGTCTCCCACGCGCTGGGTCAGATTGGCCAGCTTGATCGAGCCGTCGTTGTTACGGGCGGTTGTGTATAGGGCCACCAACGTTCCCAGGCCGCCGCTATCGATGTAGGTTACGCCTGACAAATTGAGTACGACGCGCTTGCTCTGCGTGATCACCATTCTCACCGTGTCGCGCAGGTCTGCAGACTCTTCGCCAAAAACGATGCGACCCGCGCAATCGACCACCACAATATCATCCACCGTACGGACAGTAAGTTTCAGTTGCATTGGAGCCCCTTTCGGCCAGAAAGCCAACACAGAAGCCTACTCTGTAGGGTATCTTTTCTGCAAGGACTTCGTTGCACTTTTCCGAGTTCGCTCCAGCGTCCGGGACGCTGCGTCGGGCTGGTGCAAGCTTTGTGTTTTTTCTGCAGTCTGATACTCTCCGCGAGTTTCCAGCATCACGTATAATCGAGCTTCCACACCATGAGCTATCAGGTTCTGGCACGCAAATACCGTCCGCAAAACTTTTCTGAAGTCATTGGGCAGGAGCACGTTACACGGACGTTAAAGAACGCCATTGAGCAGGGACGTTCGGCCCATGGATATATTTTCAGCGGGCACCGGGGCATCGGCAAGACCACCGTGGCCCGTATTTTGGCTATGGCGCTGAACTGCCGGTCTTCGGACAAGCCGGTAACTGAACCGTGCGGCGTTTGCGAGTCTTGCACCGAGATTCGGGCGGGAAACTCGGTGGATGTGATCGAGATCGACGCAGCCACCAACCGGGGCATCGATGAGATTCGGGAATTGCGCGAAGCGGCGCGTTATCGCCCGGCGCGCGATCGCTTCAAAATCTACATACTTGATGAAGCTCATCAGATTACGGATGCGGCCTTCAATGCCCTGCTGAAAACCTTGGAGGAGCCGCCCAGCCACGTGGTTTTTATGCTGGCCACGACTCAGCCGGAAGATATTCCTCAGACGATTCGCTCGCGCTGCCAGCATTTCAGTTTCCGGGCGGTTCGCTTTGAGGACATTCTTGGCCAACTGAAGGATCTGGCGGGCCGGGAGAAGATTGAAGCCGACGAAGATGCGCTGGCGTTGTTAGCTGAAGCTGGCGACGGATCGATACGCGACGCGCTCTCTATTCTGGATCAAGCCATTGCCTCTTGCAACGGACGCCTCACGGCCGATGCTGTGCGGCAGCTGGCCGGTGCAGCCCCTTCCACGGTGCTCGAAGAAGTAATGCAGGCGGTAGCCCGCAGTTCGAGCGAGGAAGTTTTGCGGCTGGTTGACCGGCTGATCAGCGAGGGCCACAGTCCCACTCATTTTGCGCGGCAGATGGTGCGGTTTCTACGCAACTCAGTAGTGGCCAAGATCGCCGGGGGAGACTCTTCCCTGCTGCAGATTTCGGGAGATGAACGGGCCCGGGTGGCGCGGGTCGCCCAATTGTTCAGCGAAGAGGATCTGGCGCGGCATCTGCAGATCATGTTGCGCACTCATGGTGAACTTGGATACCGGCAGGAACAACGCTTTCATCTGGAATTAGGCCTGCTGAAGATGTCGCACGCGCAACGCTTGCTGCCGATCGAAGAGTTGTTGAGCGTTGCCGGGGGAGCCGTGACTAGCGGTCCGAGAACCGCGGGCAAGCCAACGGTGGTTCCCGATGCGAAGAAGTTGGAATCGACAACGCTTGCTCGTGCGAATCAAGTTTCACCTTTCGCGGCGGATTCGGCGCGAAAAAGTGGGAAGCCGCAGCTCTTAGCTGACGATAGTCCCCCAGCAGGTGTTCCTGCATCTGGAACCGGTCGGGCCGCGCCAAGCGTGGTGATGGGGGCGGCAGCTCCCGCAGCGGTCGCTGAGGCCCTACCCGAAGTATCCGTGGGACCCGAGAGCCTTCCAGAAAGACAACCGGCTCGGAAAGACGACCTTCCGCACGATTCTCTGCGTAACCCGGTGCTCAACGCGTTGGCAGCTGGCGGCCACCAAATGCTGGTTTCGATGCTGGAAAGTGGAGAATGGCAGATCGAAGGAAACGAGTTAGTGATCAAGGTGGCATCGTCGGCGACTGTGATCGACATGACGCTTGGAGCCGATGCCAGACGGCTTGCCATCGCGACGGCCAGTGGAGTTGCTGGACGCGCGCTTAAGCTGAAGGTGATCCCTAGTAACAGAGCAGCGAGCACGGCGACGAGCCGGCCGTCCTCCAACGGCGGAGGGCGCAGCCGGGCGGAACAGGATCCGATTGTCCGCCGTATGAAGGAAAAGTTTGGAGCGGAAATTCGGACGATTATCGATTACAAAGAAAAGCGTTGAGGCTGGCGATAGGCTTCGAGGCTTCTGGAGTTTGAGTTTCACTGGGAAGGACGACATGGGCGGATTTAACTTGCAGGAACTGATGTCGCAGGCAAAACGGCAATATGAAGTGCTGCAAAAGAAGATGGAGGAGACCGTGGTCGAGGGTTCGTCCGGCGGGGGCACCGTCGTGGTCAAGATGGACGGCCGCAAGCAGGTGTTGAGCATGAAGATCGATCCCGAGGCGGTGAAGAGCGGCGACGTTGAAATGTTGCAGGATCTGGTGACTGCGGCGATCAACGGAGCGAGCCGGAAAGTGGATGAAGCCATGCAATCCACCATGGGCGGCATGCTGGGTGGGTTGGGAATACCTGGAATGTGAAATTTGGCAATTAAGTAATTGGGTCATTGTCCTCTTCTTTCTCGACTTTTCAATTACCCAATTACTCAATCACCGGATTAATCAGTCAGTTATCTATGTCTAAATTTGCAGAGCCGATGGCACGGCTGATCGATGAACTCAAGAAGCTGCCGGGGATTGGCAGCAAGACCGCACAGCGGCTCGGGTTTCACATCCTGCGCTCGAATGATGAGGATGCGGAGGCGCTGGCTGCGGCGGTGCGCGACGTGAAGGCCAAGCTGCGTCTGTGTTCCATCTGCAACAATATTACAGATGTTGATCCTTGCGTGTACTGCAGCAGCGCTACCCGCAACCAGCGAATGGTGTGCGTCGTCGAGGAACCCACCAATATCGGAGCCATCGAGAAGACCAAACACTTCAACGGGGTTTATCACGTGCTGCATGGTTCGATTTCCCCGTTGCACGGCGTAGGCCCTGAGCAGTTACGCATCTCCAATCTGATGCGGCGGGTCGAGGACGGCCAGGTCGATGAAGTCATTATTGCCACCAATCCGACGGTCGAGGGCGAAGCCACCGCGACCTATCTTTCGGGGCAATTGCGACGGGCAGGGCTCAAGGTGACGCGAATTGCCATGGGCATTCCTGTGGGCAGCGACATCGAATATGCCGACGAGATCACCATGCTGAAGTCGATGGAGGGCCGGCGGGAGTTGTGATTGTCGCTCTCCAAGATGTGCAAACACTTGCATCTTGGCTGGAAAGCTAGGCGCGCGCAACCTTTGCAGCACCAGCCGAGGCACAGATAAACAGTTACGCTCCATAGACTTGCGGATATCTCATGAAGCGGTGGATAACTTCTATCCTGGCCTTAGAGTTGCACTTACCTCAGCAATGTTTCCTTCGTCTTCTCCGATGTTGGATAGCAATTCTTGGCTGACCCGACGTGCAAATCCCGCGTCAGCTTGCGCCGCGCTGTGATGTAACCGCATCTCAACTCGACGCTGTAAGGAGCCGGGCCAACCAGCCCGGTTTTCTTTTTTGGCCATTAAAACCCAGCCACGGATCCACTCGGATTCCGGGGGATAAGAACTGGATTGCTAGCCGACGCGCTAATTGGAGACGGCTTCCGTTTCTAGAAACAAATTTGGTTCTTCGTCGGCGGGCACGACGCCTTCCGGCAATTGGCCGCGGTTATACTCGGCCAGGCGATTCTTCCACTTCAGGAACTCGGTGAGGTTCCGGGGTTCGATGCGGATTTCCACGCGTCGGAGACTGGCGAGCAGCAGATTCATTTCATAGCGAACGCCGGTTGCAGTGCGCAAGTTTTTTGCGGCGGTCTGCAGCAGTTTGATTTTCCGATTGTGGCATTCGAGCAGACCCCAGCCGGCAGGTAGTTCCTCAGCACGAAGCATGGCTGAGGGCGTCAGGTAGAAGCGCTCACAGCCCAAGCCCAGCTCCTGTTTCCGGCGGAAGGGCTTATCGCGGTCGGCGAGAAAGTCAGCACGCGAGATCTTGCATTCGACGAGCACGGAGTGGCAGGCTCGCTTCCATCCGATCGCGTCGGGCATTTCGCCACTGAGGCAAGCTTGCTCGGACAGAACAACACCGCAACGATAGGAGCGCAGCCAAGCGACGGCTTTCTGAACCAGTTGGGCGTGAGTCATAGAGATGGTTCGGTTGTACTCGCTGGCAAGCGAAGATGGAAGTGACTCGAAAGCTTCTAGCTTCTAGCTGCTGGCTTAGGCCTCGGAGCTCTCAGTGGCTTCACCAGCACCGGGCGGCGATAGACGGTTTCGAGGAGGTGGCGCGCGGCCGCGACGTTCTCTGCCACACTATCGCGCCAAGAGTAACCTTGCGCGGCGATCTCAAAGAAGCCGTTGTGCTCGTGGACTTGGAGACGCTGGATCCGTCCGTTTCGCTCGCTGTCGAATGCGTTGGCCAAGCGTAGAATCCCCGCTAACTTCAGGACAGCCTGGCGTTGGGCTTGGCTTAGCCCCAGGATCGTTTTCTGCCCAGCTCTAGGCAGGGCCCCCCGATGATAACGGGCGACGATGCCAACCCAGCGCATCTTCTCTGCACTCCAGCCCAAGGGAGGCGTCAAACGCCGGATCAGATTGTAAGTAGCTTTGTGATGCCCTTTTTCATCCTTGGCGAGGCCAACATCGTGCAGCAAAGCGGCCACCTGCAGGATGGTGCGTTCATCTCCCGGCCCGGAGTCCGCAGGCGCCCTCTGAACTGGTAATCCGTCATAAAGCTGAAGCGCTAATCGAGCAACACGAATCGAACGTTTGAAGTCAGGATCGAGAAGCGAAGCCCACAGCTTGAGGCGGCTCAGCGCGGCAGATTCGATCTGCTTACCGGCCGGTAATTCGGCTCGCCAGACTTGCCATAGCGAGGACTTGCCCAGCATCTTGCTACGGTATTTCTCGACCCTCCGTGTGCGCTCTTCGAGGATCCGGGAATGCCACTTGGACCTTGCGTCAGCGTCGGGAAAAGCGCTGACCTGGAGTGCCCTTGTCCAAAGCACATCGAGGTCGTGGAGCTCGCCCAACACGTCTTGTAATTCCTTGAGATCATCGCTCCATACGGCATGTTGCTCCGGCAGGAAGTTCTCCACGATGTAGCGGAAGCGCTTCAATCCGATACGCAGGCGGTGGAATGCGATATGGGAGCGACTCCGGAGGGCGAAGTGATGCAAGCGGTATGCTTCGGTCCAACGCTCGAGGGCGAGGTGTTTGAACAGGGCGCTTCCCGTTCGTACTCTGGCCGCTCGGCGAGGCAAGGAGACGATCCATCGCTTCCACTGCTTGCGATCGAAGTCCTGTAATGCCTGGGCAGCTTGCTGCTTGAGATGCGCTTCGCGGCCGGCGAGAAACTGCAGTAGGGCGATGGCCACCGGGTCATCGGGACTGCCCAGACGTCGTACCCACTCTTCCATCACCTGCGCATCTCGCAGTTCCCCCAGCTCGCGGAAGAGTTGCCTACCTGCTTTCTTCATCTCTTTCCACGCGGGATTGGGATCCATGACGCGAAGCCCGTCAGCCATGGAACGGCAGCGGCGCAGCGCCACACGCAGATGGTGGACCGGCTCGGCTGCAAACTCCACGCTGGCGCGGTCGCATTCCTCCAGCACCCGTTCCATCCAGAGGGCGAGGCCCGCTTTTTTCTGCGCGTTGATTGCTGTGGCGACGGCTACCGGCAGAGGCATCGTGGTTTCTGAGGTTGCAGCATCACCAACCATTCTCGCCGCTAGAGAGAATTAATTCCAGTGCTGAACGGGTCCTATTTCGCGAACCCTTTGGGCAGGGGAAAAAGACATCCGAACCGCTCAGAATTCACGTTTGGCCTGCGACAGAGGCGCTCCTGAAGCCCACTGGAGGCCCCATTACCTCCGTAACATGCATCCCCTTACCTTGTGCATTAACCTTAGATCGGAGTTTCAGGAGCCACGTATTTCCACCGCCGCCACAACCAAGAGAGAAGATCGGAATGCGTCCGCTCGTGCTTTTATTCACAGCCTGAACATCCTGGTGAAATATGTGCGGCTTTATGGTTTTCAACACAAGCGCACAGAAGGCCAATTTGAAGTCACCTGGAACGAACTGCAGCAGGGCTTGCCTGACAGTGGTTTCCTCCTAGGAGTTTCCGATAACCGCCTCCTGCTGGACGGCGTAGCCCTTGAAACGGGACAAGCCGAACGCAGTTTCGCCCAACTTCTGACCGCGGCAGGGCTTGCCAGCATTCACTTTTCAAAGGGAGTCACGGTCGACGATTTTGCCCGCCTGATCAAAGCCTTTGCCGTGGGCGGTTCCAAAGCTCAGGATGTAGTCCAGCAGATCAAAGACATCTTCGGAGACAATAAGAGCTCGACGATTCGGATCAACGAAGTGAAATTTGTAGCGGCTGATCCGGGCTCGGCCGATGTGACCATTGCGGCGCAAATTGCAGCCCAGAGTCTCGGCCCCGAATTCAAAGAATGGCTGAATGATCCACAGAAGTTGCTGCAACTCATTGCCGCCGCCGAAGGCTCCCGCTCCGGCGGTGCAGGGGGCACCGTCCCGATTGGCAGTGTCCCGAATATCCCCAGCAGTAACGCGGGCAACGCTGATGCTGGCGCCGGCGATGGCACTGCCTCGGGCAGGGGGACCTGGGCGGGCGGAGTTGTGCCGCTTCAGGAAGAAGAAGTGATGCAGGCGATCCGCCTGCTTACCAAGTTCGGGGAAGTCGGTGCCGATCCTGGTGCTAAGACAGAATCGCTGCAGAACGAACTGACCCAGGCAGATCCCAACACCAAGCTCAACCTCCAACAACTGCTGGAAAGCCTGGCTGCAAAGAATCCCACGGAAAAGAACGATACGCCTCTTTTGATGAAGGCGGCCGAGCACATGGCGATCCGTTTCGCCATGGAACGCTTCCAAAAGGGCGACATCAAGGTCAACGCCGTGCACCAGATGCTGGAACATATGAGCCGGCAGATGGATACCTTGCGGCAGATTTTGCGGGTGCACGAAGACAAGATGAGCAAGGCGGGGATTCTGGTCGAGTCCCACGCCGACATTCTGGATCGAATGTTCTGGGCGGAAGTGCCGGAGGCGGGGAAGAAAAGCGTACTGCTGTCGAGCGAGGCGCCCTGCGTGCCACCGCGCAACATTCGCCAGTTTATCGAGGTTTTGCTGGAGCGCGGAGACCTGGAGAGCGCCACCTCCATCCTGCAGAACTACTCGAATTGCCTCACTGCCAAAGATGCGGAACCTCGTCGCAAAGCAGCCATCGGACTGAGCCAGTTGGCCGATTTGTTTGCCAGCCCCGGTATTGATTTGATCGGCCCCATCGTTCACAAAATCGGTGAGGCTCTGGTCAGGGATCCCGATCCAGAAGTGCAAAGTCTGCTTAGCGCGGCCTTTGTACGGCTGAGTTCAGAGGCCGGAAATCGCAAGCAGTTTGCCGCCTTGAGTGAGGTTTGCGTAGCCATTGAGGGCGTAGCCAAGCAGCGTCCGGCACTCGCCAACGAGCTGCGCCCACGCATTGGAGTGGAGAATCGGCTGCCAGAGTTCATCGAAGAGGCGTTGCGACTGCCTCAAGTTCCCCCCGACCTCATCCTCGTGCTGCGTCGCACTTCGCAAGCGGCCGTGGAACATCTGGCCGACAGATTCTTCCGCTGCATGCGACGCGAAGAGTGCGACCGGATGGTAGAGATCGTCAGGGATCTTGGCCCCAACGCATTGCAACAAGCGCGAGAGATGCTGCGGATGGGGGCGGTGCGGCAAGCGTCAGCAGTAGTCGGGCTGTTGAGCCGTCTGGACGTACCGACGTTGCTGGAGTTGCTGCCCATCCGTCTGCCGGAATGGAACCGGTTCTATCACGATATCGTGGTTCGCCAAATCGCCTACGGCGCCGCTCCGGATCGTGGACGTACTCTGCTCGAAATTTTGGAGCATCTGGATGCGCTGGTCTTGCCCCAGGCCATCGACGAGATCGGCATGAGCGGCGACCGTACCACGGTGCCCCCACTCATGGTCATGGCGGAGGCTGGCGAATCCCAAGGTCGCTCCGCGATCATCCAGATCAAGGCAGTGGAGTCCCTGGGAAGACTGCGCGAACCCGAATCCATTCCTGTACTGCGCAATTTGCTCGAGACCAAGAAGATGTGGAAGTGGGCCAATCATCGCGAACTGCGAATCGCAGCCGCACAAGCCTTGGCCAAGATCGATCCGCGGTACGCAGGCCAGGTGATGTCGGATAGCGGATTGGCGCCGGGCGAACTGGCGATTGCGCCGCTCGACGCCGCTCCGGCATGCCCTTGGGTGCGGCAGCGGCGTTATGAACGAATTGTTTTGCGTAAATCTCTGTCCGCGATTATCAGCAGCTCTTGGGGAAAGTCCAGCATCTCCCTTCGCGAACTGAGCTTAGGCGGCGGGATGGGCACGAAGGAAGACAATCTCCGCGTTGGCTCGGAAGCAAACATCGACATTTCCGTTGGCGTCCGGCACATTCGCGGGCAGGTCTTGCTGCGCCGCGCCCGGGTCAACGAAGTCGGATTTGAAATTGTGAATACTGACCTAGAAAGTCGTCTTCGCTTGCGCGCAATTTTGATGGAAGCGGTGGAGCGTGCTCCCGAAATACGCGGTAGCGAGTGGCAGGGTGAGCGCAAGGTCTAGCTAGCTTCTGCCTTCTTGAAATCGTAGGCAAACAAAAAGCCCCGACTCAAATCGAGCTGGGGCTTTTGCATTTTCAGGAAGCGCTTCTACTTCACTTTGGCGAAGATGATAACCAGCGTGTACAGCGCCAGTGATTCGATCAGGGCCAGACCAAGAATCAGCGCCAGCTGAATGCCAGGCCGGGCTGCAGGATTGCGAGCCAAGCCTTCAGCCGCTGCGGCCGTGGCTTTGCCCTGCGCCAAGGCGCAAATGCCGGAAGCGAACGCCATGGAAAATCCAGCGGCGATTGCGACCCAGTTAACCCCACCAGCGGCCGCTTCCCCGCCCTGCGCGAACACAGGGACGGCAAAGCATAACAACGACAACACCATGAACAGATTACTCAGTTTACGCATCGTGTTTCTCCTCGTGGACTATGAATTACCGCCAGTGGGTGGTTGACGTCATACCTTGCAGACGCCCTCACGCTGAACGGTGGGACCGCTGAACATCAAACCTCTGAAACGTAAAAATCTGACTCTTTGCCCATAGAGACGTAGCTGGCTACATCTCTCAGCGCGACAGTCTAGTACTCTTCCGCCACTGCTCCAGCCAAATATACCGTCGTCAGCAGAACAAAGATGTACGTTTGGAGCAACGACACGAAAATGTGCAATCCCAGGAACAAAATAGGAAAGCCTATTGGCACAAGCGAAAAGAAGACCAAAGTGACCATGTCGCCGGCGAACATGTTGGCGTAAAGACGAATGGTCAGCGAAAGCACTCGCGCGATATGGCTAATGAGTTCTATCGGCAACAAAAGCCACGCCAGCCACCAAACCGGACCCAAAAAGTGTTTCACATATGCGATCCCCGCGTGTTTGAACCCTTGGGTCTGGTAATAAACGAAAGCACAAATTGCTAACCCTAGTGGAACGACCGGGACCGCTGTAGGTGATTCAAAACTGGGAATGACGCCAAGCAAGTTGCAGATCAAGATGAACAGGCCCAACGCTATCAGAAATGGCGTGAAGCCCTCGCTGTGATGACCGATGATTTCGTTGCTCTGGCCCTGAACGAATCCGTGGGCGCCTTCGAAGATATGCTGCAGTGCGCCCGGCCTGTCGACCGAAAGCCGGGAGCGCACAAGAGCAAATACGACCACCAGGAAGATGAATACCAGAAGCTCCATCGCCACCGAATTAGCGATGGGGGCATCCGGATATTTCGGTTCGAGGTGGAGCGTCCGCAGCAGCCCGGTAACCGGGCCGGCAAAAAGGTGATTTAGGAATGCCGTAAACCAGAGTTGTTCGTGCATGATCCAGCTTCTAGCTATTAGCTCCTAGCTCTTGGCTTTGTTACCAAACTCTGTGCTGGGGTATTTAGAATCCGCGTGCCAAAGCCATGTAAAGCTCAAAAGCCGCTTCGCACGCGATGCCCCCTACGGGCAGAAACAGGCCCGCAAAGAGCCCATAAAGACTCGCGGGAGAAACACTGAATATAGCATACGCGGCTGCTGCCATCAAAAAGTACCGCACCAAGAATCGAAACACGATTCCCCCGCTCGATTGTTTATAGGCGGTCTGGGTGGCGCGGTCCGCCAAGGCGGCCACAACCCGCTCAAGCCAATGAAAATTGAGATATGCGATGGCGCATCCGCAGGCGAATCCGGCGGCAACGCGCCAGCCAAAATGTAGCCAGCCCGCTCCGCTGAGAAGCAGGGCCAGCGCGATCATGAACCGTGGAATGCGCGCCAGCGCGCCAGAGTAGAACCACTCGGCCCGGCTCTCAGCATCGTCGCGCATCATGAATTCTTTGAGTCGGAAGAGGTGACAGTGCGGATCAGTTCCACGAAACCGGCAACGATGCCCAGGATCAGCCCAGCCAAATACAGCCAGGTGGTGTGCAACCAGTGATCCAGTGCCAGGCCGATCAGCCATCCGGCAACGGTTGCCGCCGGAAGAGTGAATGCCAACTGGCTATAGTTCGCCAGTTGGACCAACATGCTCTTCTTGGCAGGAGGATGGTCGTCGCGGGGAGGCATAGATTGCAGACTTTCTAAACCTGGATATCGTGCTGCGCAAGAGACGCAGCAAGCAACGTCTCCCACTCTAACCGAGGCCCATCGACCAGGTCACGACTCGGATGAATCGCTCGGGGAAGATGCCGATGATGACAGTAGCGAATGCGGTTACGCCAAGCGCCACCCGCATCGCCACGCTGATGGGCAGCCTGGTTTTATCCAAAGCCTCGCTCATGAACATGGCATTCGCGATACGCATGTAGTAATAAAGCCCGAAAACCGCGTAGAGCACAGCCAAGGACGCGAGAATATAGTGGCCGCTCTCCACCAGGCTCAGGAAAATAAAATACTTCCCGTAGAAGCCCGCCAGAGGCGGAATCCCTGCGAGGGATAGAAGAAAAATCAGCATCAGGACGGCTTCGGTCGGGGCGCGTGAGAAGAGTCCGGCAATGTCATCGATCTCGTCGCCAATCACATTCCGCTGCCGCAGCGAAGTGACGACGGCGAAGGCGCCAAGGTTCATGAAGGTGTAGACGAGCAAATACAGCAGAATTCCCTTGAAGCCATCAAAAAAAGCAGGAGCCGGATAATCCACTGAAGCCAGCGCGACCAAACCAAGGAGCATGTAACCGACGTGAGCGATCGAGGAGTAGGCCAGCAGCCGCTTGAGATTGTTCTGCGTCAGCGCCGCCAAATTCGCTCCGGTCATGGTGAGGATCGAAACAAACATCAGCAACGGCACGTACACCGTGCGCAAGGGATACAAGCCCCACAGGGAGATACGCAATAACATTGCCCAGGCCGCAGCTTTCACCGCCACGGACATGAATCCCGTAACGCTGGTCGGCGCGCCCTCGTAAGCGTCAGGCAGCCACTGATGAAACGGAATGGCAGCAATCTTAAAAAACAGCCCGGTCGCCGTGGTCAGCAGCGCAATGACCGCCACCGGACTGACATGGTTCGCGTTCTGTGCCATCTGTATTGTGAGGGCCTGCCTGATGTTCCCCAGGTCCGTGGAGCCGGTGAGCCCATACAGAAGAGACAAGCCGTAAGCAAAGATTCCTGACGAAAACGCTCCCAGCAGCAAATATTTCAGCGCGGCCTCATTAGATCGGCGATCGCTGCGCAGGAATCCAACCAGCACATAGGTGGAGATCGCCATGAGCTCAAGGCCAATGAAGATAAGCACAATGTCGAAGCCTGAGGCCATGCACATCATGCCCACCACCGAAAACAGGATCAGCGCGTAAAACTCGCCGTGGTTTTCATGTTCGATCTCGAGGTAGCGCACCGAAATCAAAATCGACAGGGCGGCTCCGCCGAGAAAAAGGTAGTAGAAATAAATCGAGAAGTGATCGAGCACCATGGAGTGCACGAAGGCGACTTCGAGCGAGCGGCCAAGTTTTGCAGCTTCGAATTGCGCGTACTGGATCTTCAGCACTCCGGCTGCGGAGAAAAGAATGCCCATTAGCGCGGTTAGCGCATTCGTCCACTTCCATTCCGGCGGAATCATGAGGTCGATCAGCAGAATGCCCAGCGCGAACACCGTGAGCATGACGATGGGAAGGGACAGGAGGTAGTCCGTACCGGTGAAGTATTGTGGCATACCAGGCACTTATTTGTTCCCCTTCGAGATGCCGGAAGCCAATACCGCTTGGGTGTTTGCCGTGAGTGGTTCTTGTGACTGAGCGGACGCATTCACCGCCCCGCCGATCCCTGGATAATCGGGCCGGACGGTCAGCACCAACTGGTTCACCGGTTTTTCCAGGATCTCGAAGAACGGCTTGGGATACAACCCGATCCAGAAAGCTACGATGAGCAGGGGCGCGAAGGTCAGCACCTCGCGCGGCGTAAGGTCATGCAATTTCTCGTTCTTCGGATTGGTTACGGTTCCGAAGAAGACTCGCTGGTACAACCACAGCAGGTAAGCCGCTGCCAGAATCACACCCGGCACAGCCCACGCCGCCCACTTCCAATTCTCCATGAACGTGCCCTGCAGGATGGTGAACTCGCCCACGAAGCCGTTCAACAATGGCAAACCCATGGAAGAGAGAAACATGATCATCGTGATCGTGGCATACAGCGGCATCACATTCGAGATGCCTCCGTACTCGGAAATCTCGCGCGTGTGCCGCCGTTCATACAGAATGCCGACGATCAAGAACAGCGCGCCAGTCGAGATGCCGTGGTTGATTTGCTGCAACACCGACCCGGCCAGTCCCATCGGATTCAAGGCAAAAATGCCTAGAGTGCAAAAACCCAAGTGACTCACGGACGAGTAGGCCACGAGTTTCTTCATGTCCTTCTGCATCAGCGAAACTAATGCGCCGTAGA
Source organism: uncultured Acidobacteriota bacterium (assembly GCA_963796095.1). Taxonomy (GTDB): domain Bacteria; phylum Acidobacteriota; class Terriglobia; order Terriglobales; family Acidobacteriaceae; genus JABDBE01. The sequence goes on along the minus strand of CAWCKL010000034.1, from coordinate 141,090 downwards.
TGATTCCGATAATGGAGAGAAAGATCATCCAGAAGCGCACCTTGGGATGCATCACCACGTCGGGGAAGAACGGCAAGGCAAATCGAATAAAACCATACGTCCCCATTTTCAGCAGAACGCCGGCCAGGATGACGGAACCCGCTGTGGGCGCCTCCACGTGCGCATCCGGTAGCCAGGTGTGGAACGGGAACATCGGCACCTTGATGGCGAAGGCCACGAAGAATGCCAGGAACAACAAAATAGCAAACGACGAACCATACGCGGGATCGTGGAAAATATGTGGCGCGGTCTTATAAAGCGCCTGGATGCTGAACGTATACTGGCCGGTCTGGCGGAAGTTGTAGAAATACAGAAACAGGACGGACAGCAGCATCAAGACTGAACCAAGCAGGGTATACAGAAAGAATTTAATAGCGGCATAAAGCTTACGCGGACCTCCCCAGATGCCGATGAGCAGGTACATCGGAACCAGCATGGCTTCCCAAAAAACGAAGAACAGGAAGAAATCGAGCGCCATGAAGACGCCAAGCATTCCCGTCTGCAACACCAGAAACCAGATGTAGTATTCCTTCACCCGGTTCTCGATCGCGCTCCATGACGAGAGGATGGAAATCCATCCCAGCAGCGTGGTGAGCATGATCAGCAGAAAAGAAATGCCGTCGATTCCGAGCACGTATCCGGCGCCGATGGAGGGAATCCAGTTGTTGGGCGTGCCCTCCATAAACTTAAATCCAGGCTCGAAGCGCTGTGCCCAGAACCACGGCACCAGCGGGATCGAGACTAAAAGGCCGGCCAAAGCAAAAATGTTCGCGATCCAGCGAATTGCGTCCTTTTGCTCCTTCGGAACAAACATGAGCAAGAGAGCGCCGGCGAGCGGCGTGAATAAGATGATCGAGAGAATATGGCTTTGCATTTTTGTCCATTATGCGGGCCAGGGCGCCCGCGCCACACAATCACTCATCGCCACGCATAATAGGCGACGAACCCTACCAACCCCATCACCATCACCAGCGCATACCACTGAACCAATCCCCATTCCAGCAACCGCACCGGGTATGACAACATTCGTGAAAGTATCGCGGGACCATTGACCAATACACCATCGATGATCCATTTATCCCACCAACTCGACAGCGTCCCGAACGCACGGGTGGCCCATCCCGTTCCATTGACTATCCCATCGATGATGTGCGAGTCGAACCATGAGGCCGCTTCTCCCAGGCCCATCGCGCCCAGGCGCACGTCTCCTAATTTGCGGCGACCGGTGAAGGCGTAGTCGTAGCCTTCGTCGACGTAATATTTGTTATAGAGCACGTCGTAAAGTGGCGGCGCCGCAGCCGCAATGGGCTCGACATAGCCCTTATCCGCGTGACGATATGCGCGCCAAGCCATCCCCCAACCAGTCACCGCTGCGCCTACCGAAAGGAACATCAGTCCGTATTCAATAGGACTCGTATGTTCTTCTTCCCTCTCGCCAGCAACCAACTGGGTGGTCTTCCCTTCTTCCTGGAAGACTTTCGCTTCGCGGGCAAAAACAGGATCCATGAACTTCGCAAAATGATCGGATCCACCGATACTGTGTGGCCAACCGAGCCAGCCCGCGCCGACGGCACAGACTGCCAGAATTACCAACGGTACCGTCATCGATTTCGGGGATTCATGGATGTGGTGTTCGACCTCGTGAGTCATCCGCGGCCGCCCGTGGAAAGTCAGGAACATCAACCGGAACATGTAGAAGGCGGTCATCAATGCAGTAATGAACCCAACGAACCAGAGCAGACGATAGGCTCCGCCTTCGGAAGACCATGCCTGCCAGAGAATTTCGTCTTTGGAGAAAAACCCTGCAAACGGCGGGATTCCGGCAATCGCGAAGGTCGCAATGAACATTGTCCAATGCGTGATGGGGATGCGCTTGTGCAGATCTCCCATGTTGCGCATGTCCTGCTCACCACTCATGGCATGAATTACCGACCCTGATCCGAGGAATAGCAGCGCCTTGAAAAAAGCGTGCGTAAATACGTGGAATACGCCCGCAGAGAATGCGCCGACGCCCAGAGCAAGAAACATGTATCCCAGTTGCGACACCGTGGAATACGCCAGCACGCGCTTGATGTCGTTCTGCACCAAGCCAATCGATGCAGCGAAGATCGCCGTCAGCGCACCGATAATGGCAACTGTCTTCATCGAAGCGGGCGCAAGCACGAACAACGCGTTCGACCGCGCCACCATGTAGACTCCCGCGGTCACCATGGTCGCGGCATGGATCAGCGCGGAAACTGGCGTGGGACCCTCCATCGCATCGGGCAGCCAAACATAAAGGGGAATCTGCGCCGACTTTCCGCAGGCGCCGATGAACAAAAGCAAAGTCGCAGTGGTAATAACGGGATCGCCAATAGCGAAACGCCCGCTACGTGCCAGATGCGTGACCTCAGTGAATCGCAGCGATCCGAAATACCAGGCGATGGTGAACATTCCCAGCAGGAAGCCGGCGTCTCCAATGCGGTTTACGATGAATGCTTTGTTGGCTGCGGTGCTGGCGGAATGGCGATGGAAATAGAACCCGATCAGCAGATACGAGCACAGGCCCACTCCCTCCCACCCCACAAACATCAGCGCGTAATTGTTCCCGAGAATGAGCGTGAGCATGGAGAACATGAACAGGTTGAGGTATCCGAAGAAACGGTAATATCCGTGTTCATGCGCCATGTAGCCCGTCGAGTAAATATGGATCAGAGCTCCGACGCCGGTTACGAAGAGCAGCCAAATGCTGGAGAGCGGATCCAGCAGGAAGCCCACATCGGCCTGAAACGGCGCTGGCTTTCCGTCGCGCATCACATAGTTCATTTGCCCTGTGTCGGTTCCCAACCAGGTGTAGACAATGGTTTGGTAGGGCTTGCCGGGCTTATCGTGGGCGTAATCCGTGTATTGCCAAACCGCGCCACAAGCGAACAGGAATGAAAGGACCACGACACCGACGCAGACGGCGTTGATGGTTGTCTTCTGCAGCTTGCGGCCAACGAAGAACATCATCGCCGCACCGAAAGCCGGCAGGAGAGGAATCAGCCAGATGTGGTCTAAGAAAAACATGAGTTAGAAAGTCGACTCTTAGCTGTTAGCTCTTGGCGCTTAGCTTACGCACTAGCGCTTTCAAGCCAAAGGCCAAGAACCAATGGCCAAAAGCTGCCTTACCACTTCAACAAATCCACTTCATCCACATTCACCGTTTCTTTATTGCGGAAGAAGGCGATCAAGATTCCCAGGCCCACTGCCGCTTCCGCTGCTGCGTCGGTGATCACAAAAATCGCAAACACCTGACCGTGCAATCCCCACAATCGAGAAAACGCCACCAGGTTCAAGTTGACTGCGTTCAAGATAAGTTCAATCGACATCAGAATGATGACCACGTTACGGCGCGTCAGCACGCCGATCACACCCAGGATAAACAGGGCCGCGGCCGTCACAAGATAATGAAGTGTGCCGATTGGAGCCATAATCACTCGCTGTAGGGACATAGCTAGCTACGTCTCTACGAGATACATCAAATTCTTTTCTTCGCCATCACCACTGCGCCGATAATCGCTACCAACAGGAGGAGCGACGCGATCTCGAACGCGAACATGTACTGCCCATAAAGCATGACGCCGATCTGCTGCGTGTTGCTGCTCTCTACCGGCTGAGCAATGCGGTATGGAAACAAGGCTTTGCCCTTCACGTACACCACTATGAACAGCGCACCAAGGGCGACGGCAGCCAGGAGCCCAACCACCCATTGCTTATTGAATTGCTCTTCTCTCTGTGAGCGTTCGATGTTTACCAACATGATCACAAACAGGAAGAGCACCATGATCCCGCCCGCATAAAGAATGATCTGGACGCCGGCGACGAACGGCGCATACAGCATCAAGTAAAGTCCGGCTTGCGCCAGCAGGCCGAGAATCAACGCCAGCGCGGAATGCACTGGATTTTTGCGCGTGATAACGAAAACACCGCTAAGCAGGGTTAGGCCGGACAAGAAATAAAAGAAGAACGTCGTGGCTACCGGCTGCATACCGGGTTGGACTACTTGCTGCATACTAGAGCACTACTCCCAAAATAGCCGTCAGGATGAGCACACCAATTCCGATCGGCAACAGCACCTTCCATCCTACTTTCATGAGCTGATCGAAGCGGTAGCGCGGGAACGTGGCGCGATACCAGATATAGAGATACATGAAGCCAGCCACCTTCGCGACGAACCAGAAGATGTCCTGCACGCGGTCGCGTACCGGAGGCGCAAACAATATCAGTCCGATCAAAGCCAGCACGGCTCCGAATCCTGCAAGGCCGATGGTCTGCACCCGGAAGTAGGGATGCTTTGGCATGCGACGAACGCCGACGAAAGCAATAGCTGCCAATGCCAGGAAGGTCAATCCGGGAAACAGCGAGAACACGAGATCCCAGGTCTCGCCAGTCAGCGTGTTGGGAAAAGGCCGGTACCATCCGCCCAGCCACAGAGTCACGGCAATCGACGACACCGCGATCATCGCCGCGTACTCGCCCAGCATGAAGAGCGACCAGCGCAGGCCGCTATATTCGGTGTGGAAGCCAGCGGTCAGTTCCGATTCTGCTTCCGGCAAATCAAATGGCGCACGGTTCGTCTCTGCAACCATCGCGATGGCAAAGATGCCAAACGCAATAAAGCCAAGCGGGAAAAATTTGAACAGGAACCAGACATGCTGCTCTTGCTGTGCCTGGACGATACCAATCATGCTCAGCGTCCCTGTCCCGGACGTGCCGACGCCGACTCCATAAGGCCCCAGCCCGTGCAGGCTGGTCATGAGCACCGCGGAAACCACGGCCATGCCCATGGCTACTTCGTAGGAAACCATCTGAGCGCTGGATCGGAGTGCGCCGATCAGCGGGTAATGCGAGTTCGACGCCCAGCCTGCCATCACGATCCCCAACACGCTCAGCGAAGAAACACCGAGCATGAACAGGATACCGATGTTCAAGTCGGTAATCGCGTGAGTGGGGCCGAAGGGGACGACAATGTACACGGCAAAAGAAGCGCACAGAATGATCAGCGGCGCGATCCAGAAGACAAACTTGTCGGCTTCGGCCGGAATAATGTCTTCTTTGGTCATCAGCTTGATCGCGTCGGCAATCGGCTGCAGCAAGCCGTGCGGGCCGACGCGCATGGGGCCGAGGCGGATCTGAAAATGCGCCAGAGCTTTACGCTCCAGCCAGTTCATCGCCATAACCGCAACCGACACACCGCCAAAGACGATCATGATGTAGACGAGCGCCCAAAACACATTCCCCGCCTGCCCTGGCGTGGTATTGCTGCTGAGATAGGAGGTAATGTAGTTGAGCATCAGCGATCAACCTCGCCCAGCACAATGTCCAGCGTGCCGATTACCGCGATGACGTCGGCGACGAGGGCTCCACGGACCATAACGTCCAGCGCCTGGAGGTTCACAAACGATGGCGGTCTTACTCGTACACGGTAGGGTTGCGTCGATCCATCGCTGACAATAAAGTATCCCAACTCGCCCTTGGGTGCTTCGATCGAGTGGTACACTTCGCCGACCGGCGGCTTTATCACCTTGGGAACCTTCGCCATGATCGGGCCCTCGGGAATTCGCTCGACCGCCTGCCGAATGATGCGAAGAGACTGCCGCATCTCCTCCATGCGCACCGTGTACCGATCGTAGGTGTCGCCGTTTGCGCCAATGGGGATTTCGAAGTCAAAATCCGAGTATGCCGCATAGGGCTGGGCTTTGCGGAGATCCCATTTCACGCCGCTGGCTCGCAGCACTGGGCCGGTGACGCCGAGCGCGATGGCATCTGCGCGGGAGATCACGCCGACATTCTTTGTTCTCTCCAGCCAGATTCGATTGGTAGTGAGGAGTTCTTCGTATTCGTCGATTTTGGGGGGGACGAAATCGAGGAACTTGGTTACGTCGCGCTCAAAGCCCTCGTAGGTTTCGTACTGGCAGCCGCCAATGCGGAAAGCATGCGTAGTCAGCCGAGCGCCGCAATACTTTTCAAAAATCTTCAGAATCTCTTCCCGGTCGCGGAAGGTGTAAAAGAGCGGCGTCATGGCGCCGATGTCGAGAGCGTGCGTACCCAGCCACAGCTGATGGCTCGCCATCCGGTTCAGTTCCGTAAGAATGACGCGGATGTACTTGGCCCGCGGCGGCGCTTCAACGTTGAGGAGTTTTTCAACCGCTTCACAGTAGCCCAGCCCGTTCGAGACCGCGGCCACATAATCCATGCGATCGACATACGGATTGAACATGGTGTAGGTGCGATTCTCGGCAATCTTCTCCACCCCGCGATGGAGGTAACCGATCACGCATTCTGTGCCCAGAACTTTCTCGCCATCCAGCTTGAGAATTACGCGCAGCACGCCGTGAGTCGCCGGATGCTGCGGCCCCATGTTGATGACCAGCTCGTTGCTGTCGAGAAAGGTCTTGTCGGGCTGATCGAGTTCCAAGTGCGACAGGTAAGGATCGGCGGCCTTCGAGGCCGTCGTTTTCGGATCAATCGCCTTCGAGTCAATCAGGGTGCGATCGGTCATGGTTATTGGCCGCTCTCGATCCCCAGGTTGGCCTGCACCCATTCCTGATCCTGTTGAATGATGCCGTAGTCTTTGCGGAGCGGATGGCCCTTCCAGCCATCGGGCAGCAAGATGCGCTTCAAGTCGGGATGCCCGTCGAAGCGGATACCAAACATGTCGTAAACTTCACGCTCCAGCCAGTTTGCGGTGGCCCAGATCGAGACAGCGCTCGGGACGCTTTCGCCATCCGCGATCATGATTTTGACACGAATGCGTTCGTTCCTGGGGAAGGAATAGAGAATCCAGAGGAGATCGAACTGCTTCTCGCGTTCAGGATAGTGAACCGCGGTGATGTCTACGCAATAGTCAAATTGCTCGCGGTCGCGCAGAATCTGTAACAACTCGGAAACGATAGAGGGCTCCACGACCATGTAGTCTTGTCCGAGGTAAGTACTTGCTTCGCGGACGCCCGAGCCGTATTGACCCTTGAGCTTGGCAACCATGGGAGACTCCCAGGGAATGGGGGTAGGGCCAGCAGGCTTAGCCGGCGCTGTGGGCGCATGACCGGCGACCGGTTTCGACTCACCGCCCGGCGGCGGCGTGGACGGTTTGGTTTCCTCGGGCATAGCTACGAAGGCACAGACCTCCGGCGCTGCAACAGGTTTGGAGAACGTTAACTTCTAACAGCTTGCGGATACTGTGTCAACGACGAGTGTGCAATTCGTCTTGAAGCGCCGCTTCACGTCCGACGAGCTGCGGCCTGATACGTCTCGATCAGGTCACGAATACGCTGCGCATCTGCCTTGCGATGCCCGTGGCTGGTGATCGGGTTCGTCCCGCCTGACGAGTCGATCCGGATGTTCGACCACACGATTCCAGTTGAAATTTGCACCGATGCGACCTGCGCGATGGCGATGCTTTCCTCGCTCGTGCCGAAAAACCGCGGCTTCACCTTGCTCACATGAAGCGAATTCACCACGATGCGAATCGGGAAAAGCAAGTTCCCTTTCGTCCAACGGCTGGCAACGAAAGTTTCACCGGCGAGAGTTGCGTTAGTCATAAATCATTGGAAGAGTGCGGTCCTCGCATCAATCCTTCCTGGCTGAATGCGAAGTGCGGAGTGCAGAATGCTCCTCTACACCCACTCCAACGCTCCTTTACCCCAGATCCAGATGTAACCGACGATCAGGATGCCAAGGAAGATGAGCATCTCAACCAACCCGAATGTTCCCAGCGCCTTGAACTTCACCGCCCACGGAAACAGAAAGATGGTCTCCACGTCGAAGACCACGAACAGGATGGCGATAATGTAGTAACGAACGGTGTAACGTCCTCGGGCACTGTCGATGGGATCGATGCCGCATTCGTATGGCATCAATTTCTGACGATTCGGATTCTCGGGACGAACCAGCTTGGCTGCTAGCAGTGTGATAGGGATCAACACCCCAACCACGGCGATGAAGATGAATAGCGGAACGTAGTTTTGCGGCATAGGTCTCGACTTCCAGCTCGATTGACAAAACGCGGAAGCACTTCATATTACCGCCGACCGCCGCTGGCTTCAAGGACTCTCGTCACCAAACAGTCTCCCAATTGCAGTAATCTCGAAGATGCAACGAGCAATTTGCTCTCCACGCACTCGGCGGCTCGTCTTAGCGCTCACTGCGTTTGGGCGGCCGAACACAAAATCTTAAATCGCGGAGGTCGCCGAGAGCCGCCGCAGAGACCGCGGAGAACGGCCGCCCGAGCAATCCGGGGCGCTACCCATCAGGCGCTTGTTTATAATCGATTCTCCATCTCTGCGGATCAAAGGAACCCATTGGCACTCGACGAGAAAATTTACGACCTGCGGCGTGAGAAACTGAAGCAGATTGAAGCGCTTGGACAACGATGCTACCCGACCAGGTACGAATTTACGCACACGATTCCCGCAATTCTGGCGGACGACTCGGGAAAGTCGGCAGAGGAACTCGGGGCATCGCGAGTCAATGTAAGGGTTGCCGGCCGCATCATGGCAATTCGCTTGATGGGCAAAGCCGGGTTCGCGCATCTGCAGCAGGGCGGGCAGAAGTTGCAGATTTACGTGAAGAAAGATGCGGTGGGGGAGAAAGGGTTCGAACTCTACAAGTTGCTCGACCTCGGAGACCACGTTGGGGTCAGCGGGTATTTGTTTCGCACCCGCACTGGTGAACTCAGCGTTCACGTCGAGGAGATTACGTTCCTATCCAAGGACCTGCTGCCACTACCGGAAAAGTGGCATGGCCTGACCGATGTTGAATTGCGATACCGGCAACGCTATGTCGATCTCGTCATGAATCCGGAGGTGCGCGAGGTATTTCTCAAACGCAGCAAGCTGGTGCAATCCATGAGGCGGTTCCTTGACGCGCACCACTTCATCGAGGTCGAGACGCCGATGATGCAACCAATCGCTGGCGGCGCAGTCGCCAAACCGTTTGTCACCCATCACAACACTCTCGACCTGGATTTGTATCTGCGCATCGCTCCTGAGCTTTACCTTAAGCGGCTGACCGTCGGTGGATTCGACCGGGTTTACGAAATCAACCGCAACTTCCGCAACGAGGGGTTGGGCTGGCGATGGAATCCAGAATTCACCATGCTCGAGTTCTACCAGGCTTATACCGATTACCGCGGCGTCATGGATCTGACGCAGAAGTTGATCGAGCAAGCAGCCATCGATGTTAACGGCACCACGAAGTCTAAGTGGGGCGAGCAAGAGATCGATTGGGCGGGATCGAACTGGCGGCGCATGACCATGCGCGAAGCCATCATTTACTATTGGCCAGAAGCCGCAGGGGCGAAGCCGACGTTGCTGGACTTCGGCTCTGAAGATTCGGTGAAGACCCTCGTGTCGCGCTTCAACGGTGCCCACTCGCATATCGCGTACGACCCAAGCGAGCCAGTCGGAAAGACCATCGCCAATCTGTTTGATGCTGTGGCGGAAGAGCATCTGACTCGGCCCACGATCATCTACGAGTTCCCTACCGCAGTCTCTCCGCTGTCCAAGCGAAAAGCTGACGAGCCTGACTGGACGGAGCGCTGGGAGATCTTTGCAGGGCAAATGGAAATTGCCAATGGCTTCAGCGAACTGAACGACCCCGAAGATCAGCGTCGCCGTTTCGAACAGCAACTCAAGGAACGCGCGCGCGGAGACGAGGAGGCTCACCAGATGGACGAAGACTACATCCGTGCGCTCTCGTACGGCATGCCGCCGGCCGGAGGCGTGGGTGTAGGTGTGGACCGGCTGGCCATGCTCTTGACTGATTCCCACACCATTCGCGATGTGATTCTGTTCCCGCTGCTGAGACCAGAGAAAGCATCCAACGCCGAGGACGCAAAGGAATAGAGCTTGTCGCGCTAGCAGGATACCTGGTCGCACTAGCAAATCACATGGATTCGTCGCTTCGCTCACAATGAGAGAGCCACTGTGTTTTGTGCGCCAGCGCGCTTTGACCCCAAGGTTCGGATAGACTGCTTCTTTATCCCAATAGCTAGAATCAAACTGTCATGCGCTTCGACCTGGACTCTGCCACTCGCCGCCGTCTTGGCTACCACCTCATTGATCAAATCGACAGTTTCCTGGCTTCCCTGCCCGACCGCCCGGTGCAACTTCCGGCCGAGCAGAGGACGTTCGCTGCTCTGAACAATCTCCTACCCGAGCAAGGCGAAGACGCTGACAAGGTACTCGACGAAATCTTTCGCGAGATGGTCGATAGAGGTTTTCATGTTCCCAGCGGCAACTATTTCGGACTAATGAACCCCACGCCCACTTACATCGGCGTTATGGCGGAGGCCTTGGTGGCCGCGCTCAATCCACAGCTTGCCACGGTCAAACGTTCGCAGCTGGCTTCGAAGATCGAGCATGAAACCGTGCGGTGGATCGGAGAACGCGTGCGCTGGCCAGGCGAATTCAACGGAACGTTTACTTCGGGTGGCAATGAGGCGAACTTCACCGGACTGGCACTGGCCCTGGCCGCGAAATTTCCGGATGCGATCGAGGAAGGCATCGCTTCGATTGGTTCGCAGCCCGTTCTCTATGCCTCCGACGAGGCGCACCACTCGATCGATAAGTCAGCTGGCCTGCTCGGAGTTGGGCGCAAAGCGCTGCGGAGAATCCCCGTGAATGAAAATATGCAGCTAGATCCGCGAATTCTCGAACAGACAATAGAGGCCGACCTGGCTTCCGGAAAGAAGCCTTTCTGCGTAGTCGCTACAGCCGGAACCACCAACACCGGTGCGGTGGACGATCTCGTGGCCGTTGCCGAGATATGCCGGCGCTACGATTTGTGGCTGCATGTCGACGGCGCCTACGGCGGATCGGCAATCTTCTCCGATCAACACCGGAGCCTGCTTCGCGGCATCGAGCAAGCCGATTCGATCACGATCGACCCGCACAAATGGTTGGCTATGCCGCTGGCGGCCGGCGTAATCCTGACTTGCCATCCCGAAATGCTGGAGCGAGCCTTCGCCGTCTCTGCTCCGTACATGCCGAAAGCGGCCGAGTCTAAGGGCCTCGACAATTCCCGCATCAGCAGCCAGTGGACGCGGCGCATGAACTCGCTCAAACTGTGGCTCACGCTGCGAGTCCACGGGAGGCAAGCCTACGAGGAACACATCGATCGTCAACTCGGTTTGGCGCAAGGCTTCGCCTCATGGATAAGGGCCTCGGAGCATTTCGAGCTGGCCGCTCCCCAAATTCTGCCCATTGTCGCGTTCCGGTTTAAGCGAAACCTTAGCCAGCAAGACCTTGCCGAGGCACATGCCAGGATCGTTGAAGAAGTCACACGCGATGGCCGGCGCTGGATCTCGGAAACCAAGGTGAATGGATATAGCGTACTGCGTATGATGGTGATCAGTTACCTCACCGAAGAACGCCATCTCCAGGACCTGAGTCACGCGTTGACCAAATCTGCCACCAGGCTTGCTTTTGACGGGAACGCGCAGCGCACAGGTATCATGACCTCTAAGGGTAAGGAATGATAAACGGCAAACGCATCGCGGTAGTGTTGCCCGCATACAACGCGGAGAAGACTCTGGAAGCGACGGTACGCGAGCTGCCGGATCTGGTGGACATTCGCATCCTGGTGGATGATCACAGTTCTGACCGCACTGTCGAAGTCGCCAAGCAACTGGGATTGCAGTTCTTCGTGCACAACGCAAATTATGGTTACGGGCGCAACCAGCAGACTTGTTACCGCGAGGCCCTGGCTGCGGGCGCGGACGTTGTCATCATGCTGCATCCGGACTACCAATACACGCCGCTACTGGTTACTGCCATGGCCAGCATGGTTGCGTATGAGGTCTACGACGTGGTTTTGGGGTCGCGCATTCTGGGAGGACAAGCCCTGCGCGGAGGCATGCCCATCTGGAAATACATCGCCAATCGTTTTCTGACTGCGTTCGAGAACTTCTTTTTGCGGGTTAAGCTCTCTGAATATCACAGCGGGTATCGAGCGTTCAGCCGCGAAGTACTCACCCGCCTGCCGCTTCTCGAGGACTCCGACGACTTCGTCTTCGACAACCAGATGCTGGCGCAATGTGTGCATTTCGGTTCCCGCATCGGAGAAGTATCGTGTCCGACCAAGTATTTTGACGATGCCTCCTCCATCAACTTCAGGCGCAGCGTAAAGTACGGCATCGGAGTGCTAACCACCACGCTGCAATTCGCGTTGCAGAGATTCGGCCTGGCTCACTTCCGAATTTTCAGCCCGGATGGCCGGCGGCTGGAACCGGGAACGGCTGAGTATTACGCCAACAGCGAGAGAGTCCATCAGGCATAAAGCCAGCGCTGTCGTGTGAAGTCGCGCTGTTTCGAGATACTACGATACGTTAACGATTCGGGATGCAAGAAACCGCGCCTTGGAGCCTGCTGGTTTGCAGGCTTCCAAGGCGCTTTACCGACGGCAGGAAACAGACATTAGATTTAAATCGGTTGCTTTGACCCGTACTACTTGGGAGTCGCCACGAATCCCTGCGCCGTGGTGCTGGTTGGCATCGTGAAACCGACGAGCATGCCCTCATCGTTGACACCGTTCACGAGGGTGAAGCCCACTCCCCTGGGATCATCCACCGAAGTGTAGGTCGCGGTATTGCCGTTATAGACGAAGCCGTGAGAGGCGCCAGACGAATCCTGGTAGGTGCCAACCACCAGCCCCTTGTTGTTCTCACCGGTCGCCTGGGTGAAGATCGCGCCCGGATAATCGAGCTGAAGCAGCGTTCCCGCATTCAGCCACCAGCCGTGGTTGACGCCTTTGGCGTCGATGAAGAATCCGGTAACCTGCTGCTTGAAGTTAATGTCAGTGGCCTGCGCGCTGGTCGATCCCGGGATAGTGATTACTTCCCAGACGCCGCCGTTGATGTCGTAAATGTAGGGGACGAAAGGTCCGCTGCCGTTTGCGGTTTGGCTATAGTAGCCGGCCACCTGCGCCAGGTCGTTGCGGCCGAGCAGTTGGTTGAAAGGTGTTCCCGGAAAATCGACCGACTTGAAGGCGTTGTTGTCGTCGATGAAACCGTGAGTGACGCCTGCCTGATCGACATAGAAGCCGCACGTCCCACCCAGCCCGTCGATGCCGATGACCTGAGTGGCAGTCGAGCCAGGGAAATTTTCATTCTTGAACTTCTTGGTGGACAGCTCATAGGTGAACCCTTTGTTATCGTTCACGTTGTGGTAGCCAGCGATTTCGCCTTTCACGTTGATACCCAGAAGCTGTGTAAAGGTGTCGTGGGGATAGTTGATCGTCCTAAAGTTGTAGGAAGTCTGGGCCGACATCGAGACAGCGGCCAGCACTGCGAATCCTAAGCTGCGAGCAAGCGACTTGAGTTTCATCTTTTTTCTCCTCTTTTTGTTTGCGTTATGATCGGAATTGGCCGTCTGGCCGATTATTTTCCCGCTCACTTATAAAGGCGACATCCCCAGGTCAATTCCCTCACGATCCCAAAAGATTTTTTTAGGATGGAGATTCCCTCAGGCTTCAGAAGAGAGCAACGAGAGATCACTCCGCGCAAAGTCCCGCAGCCGGAGCCGCTTGGGGGGATTCACTCCGAAGGGGCTGAATTCATGAATGAACTGGAATCTCCAGGCTAGGAAATTTCTTGACCTGGCCGCGCACGCATCGCAGAACATTGCCGCCTGGGGATGGTTTATTGCACGACCAAAGTAAGCTTCGTAGCGTGGATCAGCCTAGTCGAGCCGGATGTGAAAGTGCCGGTCACGGTGAGATCGTAGGAGCCAGCCGGGGTTGGGGTCGCGGGCGGGCTGCTGCTGGTGGTGTTATTTCCCGTGCCCGTGCTCCCGCCGCCACAGGAGGAAAACGTGATTCCGAGTGAGAACAAGCAAAGGAAGGCTAGTCCGTACAGCAATCGACCGTGCCGCTTGCGGGACCGACCACAGGAGCCTAGCACCAGCCCGGACCAGCCAGAAAGGGTCAACCATAGCGCAAGCCTTCCGCTGTCAGGAGTAGAACCAGCGGGATGCGCGAGACTCGCCGTGGTTCCGGCCGTTCTTACCGCGACGGTGACTGACGCTGCCGTAGAACCGTGGAGCGCAACCGAATTAGGGGAGAGAGAGCACGCGGACTGTGGTGGCGCTCCGCTACAACTCAGCATCACGGTTTGATCGAATCCGCCGTCAGGCGTGATTGCGATCGTATAGTTGGCGGTCTGTCCCGGAGCGACCGTAGCCGTCGCTGAGCCGGAAGCAGCAACCTCGAAATCTTGTCCCGTTCCGGTGAGTGTCACCATCTGCGGGCTACCGGCTGCGCTGTCGGTGAAGACCATATTGTCCGAGAGAGCACCCGTCAGCAGCGGTGTGAAAGTCGCGGTGACATTGCACGAAAGGCCCGCCTCCAGAGTTGCCCCGCAGGTATTGGCCGTGATGGCGAATTGTGTCCCCGACTGAAGGGCAATCGAGGTAATGGTGACTGCCGATCCTCCGTTGTTCGTCATGGTTGTGGTTTTGCCGGGGGTTGGATTGCCGACCGAATCATTCCCAAAGGCGAGACTCGCGGGGGAAAAGGATACCCCGTTCGATACGCCCGTACCGGACAGTGGAACGGCCTGGGGGCTCCCGCTGGCGTTGTCGGTGAAGAGAAGATTGTCCAACTGCGCGCCAACAGTGAGAGGCGTAAAGACGATGGTCACGGTGCAGGAGAGGCCCGCCCCGAGAGTCGTGCCGCAAGTTTTCGCACTGATGGAAAACTGCGTCCCGGCCTGCAAAGCAATCGAGGCGATGTTGAGGGTGACCGTGCCCGTATTTGTTAGCGTGGTTGTCTGGGGTGAACTGGTAGTGCCGATTGTCTGCTGCCCGAAAGTTAGGCTTGGGGGAACCAGAGAAACTGCTGGCAACGGACTCTGACTCCGGAAGATACGAGTTTGCCAGGTGAAGCAATTGCTCGACGGGGCGCCGCAAGGGGGAACGCCGGTTTGGCTGGTATTGAAATATTCGCCCATGCCGTAGAAGGTCAGATTGTCTGTCGGATCGATTACCGTGGCGGCGTACTGGCCCCAGTGCGTCGTGTTCTCCTCGTCGCCAGATCCCTGGATGATCAGGGCCGGTGTGTTGAAGGCGGAAGCGCCCCAAGGCAGCACGTCAAAATTGACAGCGGGATTGTATTGAGTCTGACAACTGGAACAGTAGGACCCGGATGTCGTGTACACCATTGCCAGATTGCCATTCTTATCGAGAGCGGCGCTCGGCATGAAGTAAAAGAGGGTCGCATTCGGATCCTGCAAATCCGGCGGACCCGAACTTCCCCCACTATTCACCAGCACCGTTGCCGCCCCGTTTGAAACCTTCAGAATGTAATAGCGAATACCGGTACGCTCGTTGCTGGCGCTTTCCATCACCACATGGGACGCTGTCAGGTAGGTCCCGCTCGGCCCGCCGCCCGACGAAGTCAGGTTATTGTAGGTCAGGCGGTTCGCCATCCTGTCACCCAGCGAGTCGAGACACGGCGGTCCATAGTCCCCACAAAGAAGGGCGCCATAGGCTCCGATGTGGGACAGATTCGTACTCGGCACCGGCACGCATATCGTGTTGATCTCGCTCCCTGCTTTTGAGGTGTCGTAGCAGCCCGGGGTGTATGGGTTCACCGTGACGAAGGTCGGCCCCGCCAAACCACTCGCTCCCCAGGTAAACAAGGCCAACTGGTTGGATGTGCAAGGCGTGGTCGTGCTGGTGCAAACGCCCTGTCCGTCCTTCCCCTGCTGTAGGTTGCTGGGATTGACGATGGAGAGAAAATATTCAGGCTCCCCGTTTGTTGGAGGTCCGGTCGCGCTGTCGATATCCCCCACATCGACCGAGTGGATGAGGCTGGGCTCATCGTTCTCCGGAACCATGTAGGTGAAGCACGTCATCGGGTTCGCGGATTGGCCGAGCACCATGTCTGCACGGTCCAACTGGCAAGCTTCAAAGCCAACTTGATAGTTAGAAACCGTCGGGTCCACCAAATCAAAAGTGACGTAAAAGCCATTTGACCAAGTCCCGATCCGGGGCCAGTCGGGATAGTAGTACCAAGCGGTTCCAGTGGTGCAGCCGTTCGAACTCGGTAGGCAAGGAATTGCCGTGTCCATCTTAAACTCGTACGCGAACCATTGAGTGCTGGGGTTGGAAAGGTCGCTGCCCGAACTCAGCGCAACGCACCACGCGTAATGACTGATGTTGTTGGCGTCGTTGTACGTGATGCGCCGGTTGATCGCAAACGCATTGTCCAGACGGTCGTAGATGACTTGCACGTTCCCGGTACTGTCCTGGCATTCCGGTTGCGTCGAACTGGACCACAAGGTAGACACGCTGACCGGCACACCTGTCGATCCGGCTCCCAGGGTGAAGATGGGCTGACCTGTTACTTTGTCGAAAGCCTGAACGTACTGGCCATTGACCCACTCCAAAACTTGCGCATTTTCGCCACTCACGGTTGGGCCGACGGCGATATTGGCGTCGATGTTGTAGTAATTCTGATCGTAGAATTGATACTGGGTGCCGATATTCTGCTGGGCGTCGATGCCTTCGAACTGGTTTCCGTTCCAGCCTGTGCCGCAAGACGAACCAACGCACTGCGGAAAGTCGACGGCCGTGTTCTCAGCAGTCTGTGCTGCGACGTATGGGCCGGCGATTGCTCCCGTCTGGCAGTCGCCCTGGCAGCTTTGGCCCATCGAATAGACACTGGTGAACACAAACAGCATGAGCACGCAGTTTCTTATCCTCATGAGCCCCTTTCCGCCATTCATCCGGAAAACTCTCTCAGAACTAGCTTCGGCGCGCAAGATGTCTCTTTCGCTGTTTACGTCGGGTGTCGTCCATTGCCGGAACTGATCGGATTTGACTGAACGCCTTGGTTACCATTGTATGTCAAGGCTCCGTGCCCAGGCTTTACCACGAAGGTATCAGATGAACGTTTTTCACCTGAATATGCCTCAAGGCCATGAATAGACTTGGTTAACCGATTGAAAGACATACGTCCGTTCTTAGTCGGAGGCGGGGAAATGCTGGCACTGGGGTCTCACCGAATCTGCTAAATGCTTCGGCTCTACGAGGGCTTTGTTTGACGGCATTTTGCCCGTCGCTTATCTTAAAGATTCCGATTAGAGGCGCTTGGCTCGTGTAGAGGCTGCTTTAATCCCGGTCGAATCGCGAGAATTAGGAGGGTTTAATTGAAGGTTTTGTTGGTAGGAGGCGCCGGGTACATCGGAAGTCATACGGCGCGGGTGTTACGAAAGGCCGGCCTGGAGTCCTCACTACGATAAACCTTTCGACCGGCTTTGATTTTCTGGCCCATGGTTTCGAAACCATTGTCGGCGACGTCCACGACAGCAAGAAACTTTTACCGGCGGTGAAGGAGTCAGATGCGGTGATGCATTTCGTCGCCAATCACTTCGTCGGAGAATCCGTGGTCAATCTCAAAAGTATTTTCGCAATAACCTGGAAGGCGGCCTTTCCCTTTTGAACACGGTGCTGGAGGCGGGCAAGAAAAGTATCGTCATCTTCTCTTCCACGTGCGCGGTCTGCGGCTCTCCTGCCAAAATGCCCATCAGCGAGGATTGTCCGCTCGCCCCGATAAATCCCTACGGAGTTTCCAAACTCTTTTTCGAACAAGCGCTGTAGTCCTATGACACGGCCTACGGAATTCGTTGCGCCAGCTTGCGCTACTTCAACGCCGCCGGAGCCGATGAAAGCGGAGAGGTTGGCGAGTGTCATGAGCCCGAGCCCCACCTCATCCCACTGGCGCTGAGCGCAGCCGCCGGATTCGGCCCCGAACTACAAGTCTTCGGCACCGACTATCCCACCTCGGACGGCACCTGCGTCCGCGATTACACGAACGTCGTTGATCTCGCCGGAGCGCACGTGAAGGCTCTGCAGCATCTGCAGGCGGGAAATCCTTCTTTCACCGTGAATTTGGGTACTGGCGAAGGTTCGGTGAAGGAAGTGATTGCGTCGGTGGAAGAAGTGACAGGAAAGAAAGTTCCGACGAAAATCGTCCCGCGGCGTCCAGGTGATCCGCCAGCCCTGGTGGCAGATCCGAGACGCGCGCAGCAGCTCTTGCAATGGAAGACTACGCGCTCGCTGCGGGACAGCGTCTCAACCGCGTAGAGATGGATGCAGGGGAGAGGCAAGTAGCGTCAAATTCCCTGCCCGGCCACCCACGTACCAATCAGAAAACGCCAACCGGGGCGGCGGGCACATTCTTCCTCGATCTCTCCTCGAGGTATCTGGGCAGGGCGTCCTTCCAGGATGGAATGGATATGCCCAGCGCGCGAAGTTTCGCCTTCGAGAGCACCGAATTCGCCGGACGTTTGACCGGACTCGCGAACTCCGACGAGTTGACCGGCGACAGCTTTGCGTCGAGGCTGGCACGCTCGAAGATGTAACGGGTAAATTCGTACCACGAGCATTGGCCTTCGGAGCTGATGTGATACAGCCCATATTTTCCGGTCAGGATCAACTGGCGTGTCGCCTTCGCCAGGTCGGCCGTGTACGTGGGAGTAAGAACCTGGTCGTCGACCACACGAATCGCATCTCCCGACATCGCCTTCTTCAGCATGGTCTCGACAAAATTGCCGCCCTTCCCACTGCTTCCGGCAACTCCGTAGAGGCCGCAAGTGCGGATTACGAAATAGCGGTCGGCATACGCGGCGACGAGGTTTTCTCCCAGCACCTTGGAAGCACCGTACACACTCAGCGGTGAAGGCAGGTCGATTTCCTCATACGCGCCGTTCTTCTTCCCATCGAAAACGTAATCGGTGCTGAAGTTCGCCAGAACGGCGCCCGATCGCTGGCAAGCTCTAGCCAGATTCATCGCACCGATACCATTCACCTGGAATGCCAGCGCGGCGTTAGTTTCACATTCCTCGACGCGGTGGTAGGCTGCAGTGCTTATCACCACATCAGGCTTGGCCTGAGACATGGCTTCGGCCACTCGCTCCCCGGAGCAAACATCCAACTGGGCGTGAGTCACCGGTACGACAGTGTCGTCTGCGGCTTGAAGAACCTTGAGCAGATCGCTGCCCAGCTGCCCGTTGGAGCCAATCAGAAGCACCTTCATCGGGTTACCTCTGCGAGTGCCCTGCCTGCAACTCGAATCCTCATTTGCTTCAGCTCCCTACAGCGGTTGATCTCTTAAGATAACAATGTATGTTGGACTCAGCCTCGTTGATGTTTACTCATGAATATAACTTCGCATGATGAGTGTACCGAAGATGTAGCCCGCACCAACAGCAGGTCCCTCCACTGCGCTTCTCAACCCCTGCGGGAATGAGAAGCTCCGGTCGGGATGACAGTCCGTTACCTGTGCTGGTACGCGGGAGAATCACGTACCGGTTCCCGACAATTTAACTTTTTGCGGGCTTCTCGTCGCCGTTGCCCAACAGCACGCCCACTATAATAAGCCCTCGGTGTTCGAATCGGTAGCCACGATCAGATCGGGTTTGCCGTCCCCGTGGACATCCGCTACAGCCACCGAGGTAGCACCATTTGCACCCAAGGAGTAAGTGACGGCCGTCTGGAAGATTCCGTCGCCGTTTCCCAACAGCACTGCTACGTTGCCGCTGTTCCTGGTAGTGACGCAGTTGGCTTGGCTGTAAGACCCGCAGTTCGCCACGACCAGGTCAGGCTTGCCATCCCCGTTCAGGTCCGTTACTGCGACGTAGTCCGCAAAAAGCCCGCCCGACGCGTAGACCACCGCGGCTTGGAAGGTTCCGTCTTCGTTTCCCAACAACACTCCTACATGATTCCCGGAAACTGTGCAGCTGGTGTACGCGCACCAGTTCGTCACCACCAGGTCCGGCTTGCCATCTCCGTTTACATCCGCTATGACTACCGCATTGGCGCCATTCCCACCTGAGAGGTACGATACGGTGCTGGCAAAGTTCAGCCCCGGCGCTGGCGAGGCGTTGGACATGCGAGCGGTCGCCTTCGATGCCCGAGCCTCGCGCCCGGCCATAGATAACATCTGTGGCGCTCCCTGATTTGATTCCCGGACAACCATCGGCCCGTTCGTTTGATTGCCAAGAAAAGCTCTTTTGGACTGCGCTAGCGCCTGTACGCTGATGAGGATTACGAACAGGCTGACGAAACGGGAAGAATTCGTGGTGCTCTCCCAGAAAGTGCAAGCATTGGATGCCGTGTCTATCTTCTCGGCTATCCTCAAAAGCTAGCTAGCTAGAGCATCTTCAGCATTGCTGTAGATTGCACCAACAGCAGGTCCCTCCATTCCGGTCGGGATGACAGTGCGTAACGGGTCGCCGCGACAATGGAAACGATTATGGCAGCACACATCGCCCGTACGGCGAGCGAAGCCTGAGATCAGCCACCAAAAGCCAGGCACCATTCGCCATCAAGGCGCGAGAGGAAAGCATCACCACGATTGAGGAGTTCGAGGAGTTCGGGCTTGCGGGAATGTGCGACCGTCCAACCGCCGCGGCATGTAAAGAAACAGTTCTTCTCCGAGAAGTCGCCCATCAAGCTGCTCTCCACCATCCCGTGAAGTCCAAGTACTCCGCGTTTCCAGGCGTCGTAGAAAAGATGATCGAGAATGTCCTTGGTGAATTGCCGCTCACCGCCGATTTGCACCACTTCACCAACCGCGCCCGGTTTGACGTAGTAAATATACCAGCCGATGATCTTCTGGCTGTCATCGCGAAGAACAAGCTTGCGGAGATCTCCACGAGTTTGCATTTGGCCCATGAAGGCCAGAAGCCAGGTCAGCGAATGGACGTCATATTCGGGCCAGAGCGAATAGCCCGCGCGGAATTCCGTCAGGCAGTGAAGGAGCGTTTCGACATCAAGTTCCGCGCCGTGCAGAGTGGGCTCGGTCTGACGGAACGGACTGGAGGCAAATTTCACGGCCATGCTGTCCGCGACGCTACAAAAGGGCTTCGCGGCGAATCTTAAGCCGGCGGAAAGTGCGGGTCCGGTCAAGCGGGACAAGGCATATACTGCATAGTGACCCGGCCGCAGCGGGCGCGCCCAGTGAACGCTCAAGGGCAGGATGGTGCGGAAGCCGAGTCGTTCCAGCAAACTCCGGGACACGTTGTTGGCTGAATCTGTCTGCGAGAGATCCTGGTCTCCTGCCATGTAGGTTCCCAACAGGCGCATGCCTGCCAGGTTGGACCGGGCCTCCGGGTCCACTACAAAATTACCGCCAAAGGCGACGCGAATGGGATCGCCGCATACCAACATCTTGCGTAGGATGACGCCTAAGAAGCCGACAATCCTGCCGCATTTGTCTTCATAAACAAGAGAAGGAATACTGTTGTCGACCCACGGATTTGTGAAGTAGAGCTCTCGGAAAAAAGACTGAGTTGCGGGCGGAGCGGATCCCTTGCGACCACGCATGACAGTCCAGAACAGATCCGCCACTTGTGGGATGTCGTGTTCAACAAACGGACGTACGGCCAAATCGTTTTCACCCCACACAATGGATCAGCCAAGGAATTCTGGCTTTGGACGCCTGTGCCTTGCCGAAGTGTACCAGCCCAAAGCCCCTGGAACAACCCGCACGATTGGGTGAGCGCCTCAAACCGACGCGAATACTGGGTTCTGTTGTATCTGATCCGGGAACTAGTGGCGGCCCCGTGCTCCGGAGGTGGTTTGCCGCTAGCGCACTATTATTTTCTTGAGCAATCTTTAGGCTAAGCCCTGCGGAAGCCGGCGGGGGCGAGGTGTACACCCCGCCGCCCGTGGTGTAGCTCCACAGCTTGGTGCCAGACTTGGCATCCAGCGCGTAGACGTTTTTGTCGTACGAGCCGACGTAAACCACCCCATTCGCCACCGCGGGCGAGGAGTACACTACGCCGCCCGTGGTGTAGCTCCACAGCTTGGCTCCAGTCTTGGCGTTCTGCGCGTAGACGTTCTTGTCGTATGAGCCGACATAAACCATCCCATTCGCCACTGGTTTTTCTCCCCAACGCCGAACGCCAGTCGAGGCGGCGTCTGGCAGGCTGGGAGCGGTTTAGCCACGGACGCTCGCGGAAATATTTACGTGCCTTCGGCGACGGTGCGTTTGATGCCAATAGCGGCGGCACAGATTACGGCGATAGCGTCCTGAGATTCCACGACAACCTGAGCGTCCAGGATTATTTTGCGCCCATGGGTCAAGCCGGCCGGGTCACGAACGATATGGATCTGGGCTCCGCGAGGTCCATAGTTTTGCCCAAACAAGCCGGCTCTGTTCCCAACGAACTGGTGATTGCGGGCAAGGGAGGTAATCCGTGCGATCAGAGCGGCACGGCCCCGATTTATCTGCTGAATCAGGACAACCTGGGCAAGTACGATGCGAAGCAGGATCAAATAGTACCTCTACATGGCCGGCCTGGTTGCAGAAAGCGGCAAAGGGGATTACTTGAAGATGTATAGCGTTTCGCAGGGAATGTTTTCCACTTCCTCGGTGGCCCAGAGTGCGAATACCTTTACCATTGGAGCGACGCCTTCCATCTCGGCGCGTGGCACTTCCAACGGCATTGTCTGGGTCATCGAGCGGTTGGAGCAGTTGAACATCCCTGGACATTTACCCGCGATCTTGTACGCCTACGACGCCACGAATATTTCCACCATGCTCTACAGCAGCGCCCAGGTTCCGTCGAGAGACCAGGGAGGATGTGCTGAAAGGTTCCAGGTACCCACGATTGCTAATGGCAAGGTCTACGTGAGCACGCAGAACGAGTTGGATATTTTTGGGCTTCTGGGTTCATCGTCAAATCCGAATGTCTTTCTGTCAGCGCCTTGTCACGTCTTTTCGAGCCAGAAGGTGAACACGACCAGCCTTCCGTATACTCTCCAGTTGACCAACAGCGGGAGCGCCACGATGCAGATCACTGGCCTGACAATCACGGGCACAAACACCAGTAATTTCTCGGAGACTAATTCCTGCAAAGGGTCGCTGCTAGTCCGGCAAGAGTTGTTCGATCACCATCAAGTTTCAACCCAGCGCGGTTGGATCCCAGACAGTATATGTCGCGATCGCGGATAACGCCCCGGGTAACCCGCACAATGTGTACATGGTCGGGTTTGGGCAGTGAAGCTTCAGCGACGGCCAATCCCTCGCCGTTTCAGTCGGAGTCGCTATTCGCGTCTGGTCCGAAGTACGCCTCATTGACCTCGATCGTATAAGGTTGCTCCAGGCTTTCCATCATCTCCCGGACACGCTGTCCGTGCGGAGTATTGCTGATTTCGTTTTTTGCCGCGTCCAAAGATTCGGTTCCCTTCCAGTCAAGCTTGTATATGTAGTGTCCGGTGGGATCGCTGAGCACTGGCGACACCTCGTTGAGTTTCAAGTCGAAAACTGAGGCATGGGCGAGGGCAAGCTTCTTCGTCGTATCTTGTCCATCGTAGGGTTGGGTACGTTGTCGCCGCTGACCCCAGCGGCCGCGTATGCCTGGGTTTGCAGCTTGCTGAAATCCTCGCCGCAGCGCCGCGGATGCGGAGAAGCTCGGCCTCCTTGGTCATCAGATCCTCGGCCGCGTTGCCCCGCGCCGCACCCGGTTGAGGCAATTGCGGAGCGGTTGGGGATGACGATACGCTCGAAGCTAGCCACCTCGAACTCCCCGATGTTTTTCCGATAGTAGTCCTTGACATCCCCTGCAGGCACCTGGGCAGCTTCCTCTTGAACCTGCCGTATTAGTTCCTGGGAAAGGATCTGAAGCCTGGCAAAATCCAGTCTCTCCTCAAACCGTGGTGGTTTATCCAAGCCACGCTGTTCCGCCTCATGGGCCAGCACAAGAAACTGCGGGGTACGCCATGGCCAGATGGCGCTTGGACTCCACGTCCATGCCAGGGCGAAGATCATCGAACAGCTTTTCGAATTGAGCCCGAATGACGACTGTCTGGCAGACCGATTGGGTGCGTTCTGCTCCGGTCGTCGTCACGGGCGCGCACAAGCCCTTGACGGTAAGGACCGGAGCGTCCGCCGCAATGTCTGTTGCTGTAGGTGATTTCTGCGCGTCATCACCATGCTTGTCCGCGGGCGCCGACGGCTTCGATGCGGCCGCAGCTGCTGTCCGCTGTTCCTTGCCCACACTTAGTCCCGATCAACAGAAAACCGACCCACAGGGCGCGCATCATGAAACATCTCCAATCTGGTGAGGGATTGCTCGGTATCCTAGCATAGCTGGCGTGACTCTGAGACCACTCCGCATCAATTGGCGACAGGGGCGTACTAAAACTTCAGGCGTGACGTTAACAGCGAAGAGGGAAATTTGGCTGCCCCCCAGGGATTCGAACCCCGATAACCTGCTCCAGAGGCAGGTGTCCTACCATTGAACGAGGGGGCAGAGTGACTTGTAGGGCGGGAAAAAACCGCCACCTTGATTCTATTGGCGCTATCGCGTTGTGGTCAACAATTGCTGCATTGTCTCTGGCGGACGACACTTCCCGTTTCTCCAGCGCACTCCGTCCGAACTGTTAGTTAGCGAGCTTACGGTTTAAGATTCACCTTTAAGATTCACCCCAGGAGAACATTCATGGTTACCACCCTTGGCAACATCACTCCGCAGGCCAGCGACTATAGCGAAATCGCACGCACTCCTCTCGAGGCAGACCGCTGTGCGCTCCTCGTGGTCGATATCCAAGAAAAACTTCTGCCCCCAATCTTTCAAAAAGAACAGCTCATCAGGAACTCCCAACTGCTCATTCGGCTTGCCGGAATCCTGAAACTTCCCGCTCTTATGACTACGCAATATGCCAAGGGTCTGGGCGCCACCGTACCCGAGATCGCTTCCCTGCTGCCGGAAACCCATGCTATCGACAAACAAATGTTCTCCTGCTTCGGCAGCGATGTTTTCTGCTCTCTGCTGAAGCGGTTGCCGGGAAACCGCAACACGCTGTTGTTGTGTGGAATGGAAAGTCACATTTGCGTGACTCAAACCGCGCTAGCGGCCCTCCGCGAAGGCTACATGGCCCACGTGGCTTCGGATGCCGTGAGTTCGCGCACTGAATGGAACTGGAAGATTGGTCTCGAACGCATGCGCGCGGCTGGCGCGGTGATCTCGTCAACCGAGATGATCATCTACGAACTGTTGCGTTCGTCAGGGGCGCCCGCATTCAAAGAATTGCTACCTTATCTCAAGGGATAGTGCACTCAGCAGTTCCCGATTGCCAATTCTCCTGCCTGATTTTAGGGCGCGCTCATGACTCGAAACTTTCACTCTTTCTGCTTCACCTTTACCACGGTGATCTTCGAAAATCCTTCCTCAAACGTGGGCTGCTTTAATTTTCCAGCCATGCGCCGCATCGCGTCTTCCGGCACATTGCGTTCGCGGCGTTGATTGCGGGCCAGGCACACTTCCACTGGCACATCAAAGAAAACTGCCTGCACTTCATAGCCGTAGTCCTTGGCCAGCTTGATCCACCCGCCGCGCTCGTGGGGCGATAGGTTGGTGGCGTCCACATAATTCGTCGGACGCCGCGCAATCAGCCGCGCCTTCAGCATGGAGCGCAGGTTGGAAAAAATCAGATCCTGGAAGCGCTGTTCGGTGGGGTCGTCAAACAGAAGCGCGCGCAAGAGATCGCTCGAGAGTGGAGTGATGTTGTGGCGTTTAAACCATGAACTCTTGCCCGACCCTGGCAACCCAATCGCCAGCACCACCACACCTTTCGAAGGACGCGGCGCCTCGGCCTGGGGCGGGGTCGATGGAGCTTTTGCGCTTGCCCGACCGTGCGCGGCTAGGGCCATAGGTGCCAGACTTGCGTTCGAGGCAGTTTGCAACGGCTGTGGCTCGCCACCCGTCCCTGCCGATTCTACCGGCGGAGCGCCGTTGCGGCCGCGGCCGCGACCACCTCTACCGCGCCGTCTCCGGCGTTTGGCTACATCTCCGTTTTCGGCTTGGCGTGGTTGAGCCGGCTGTGGCTCGACCGACGGCAACTCGTGTGTTGACTCCGGTTGCAGCGGCGCTGCTGCCGCTTGTCTCTGGGTTTCCGGCTCGGGGTGCACCGGCTCCGTATCGTAGAATGCAGGCTGCAGCGGGGCCTGCGCAGGATCGGTTCCCGCATTCTCCGGCTCCTTCTTGCGGCGCTTCAGGCGCTCACTCATCCATTTGCGCATGTCTGGCTTGTAACACACCCGCAGCCTGTCGGGCAACGTATGCCGTCACACGGGTACCAAGCCTGACAGCGCACCTTCCCTCCCCTTGACGTAGGTTTGAAACATCTCAGTTGTGGGAAAACCTCGGACTTCGGCTGTCTAGGGGGCCATGACGAACCGACGCTTTCACGCCTCGGATCTCCCGTACAATGTCCCTATGCCGATCCCGCCCGAAATTCAGGGCCAGCAATATATTAGCCTTACCACCTTTCGCAAGAGCGGGGCCGCCGTAGCCACTCCGGTGTGGTTTGGAGAACAGGACGACAAGCTTTACGTGATGACTCGCAGCGATTCCGGGAAGTACAAGCGCATCCGGAATAATCCCCAGGTGCGAGTCGCGCTTTGCACCATCCGAGGCAAAATTACCGGTCCGGAGTTCGCGGCCACAGCGCGAATACTCCCTCCCGAAGACTGGCCACGTGCCCGCCAGACGATCGAAAAGAAGTACTGGCTGGGGCGAATTTCGTTTCTCTGGAGCAAGAAGAACGTCTACATCGAGATCGGTGGCTTCACGTCGCATCCATAATTTCTTCTCGCAAGGGACTTGAATCGGCCTCTGCCAATGGGCGATCTACCTCGGGCATTTCGCCGCGGCCACATTTGCTGCCCTCCTCTTTCCCTGTTAACATTTTGTGTTCCTGGCCCGCATTCTTTTCAGTCGTATCTTCATATCCTCACGGAGGCAAGATGGCAATAAAAGTAGGCATTAACGGCTTCGGACGCATCGGGCGCAACGTAATGCGCGCCTCGCTCCAAGACCCCAACATTGAATTCGTCGCCGTCAACGATCTCACCGACCCGAAGACGCTCGCCCACCTGTTCAAGTACGATTCCATTCTCGGCAACCTGCACAACCAGATCTCGGCCGGTTCCAATAGCATCACCGTCGATGGTAAGAGCTTTAGGGTTTTCGCGGAAAAGGACCCGGCCAAGCTTCCGTGGGAATCCGTCGGTGCACAGGTCGTACTCGAATCCACTGGCCATTTCACCGATGCCAATGATGCCAAGAAGCATCTCCGCGGGCCGGTCAAGAAGGTCATCATCTCCGCTCCGGCGAAGAATGAAGACGTCACTCTAGTCCTCGGTGTCAACGAACAGGTTTACGACCCGGCCAAGCATCACATAATCTCGAACGCCTCCTGCACTACCAACTGTTTAGCCCCCGTTGTGAAAGTGGTGCATGACAATTTCAAGATCATCGTCGGCTCGATGACGACCATTCATTCTTATACCAACGACCAGGTTATCCTCGACTTCCCGCACAAAGACTTGCGCCGTGCGCGGGCCGCCGCTCTTTCCATGATTCCGACCTCGACCGGCGCGGCCAAGGCACTGAAACTTGTGATCCCCGAGATGGCCGGCAAGCTCGATGGTTTCGCCATGCGCGTTCCCACACCGAACGTCTCGGTTGTCGACCTGGTCGCACTTGTCGAGAAAAAGACCTCCAGGGAAGAAGTCAACGCCGCCCTGCAAAAGGCATCGCAAGCAGGCCCTTTAAAGGGCTATCTAGGATACGAAGAAAACGAACTGGTCTCGGCTGATTTCCGCGGTGACTCGCGGTCCTCCATCGTGGATGCGCCGATGACTCTCGTAGTCGGCGGAAACTTGGTCAAAGTGATTTCGTGGTACGACAACGAGTGGGGCTACTCGTGCCGCGTCCACGACCTGATCAACTATCTCGGCAAGAAAGGCCTGTAAGGTTTTTCTAGTGCCGGCATCCAACTGGCTATCGCGTGGGCATCCTGCCCTCGCTGGGAGCGCGTACGATGCCGAAGGCCGCGCTAGATTAAGGAATCCATAATGTCCAAGCTTTCCATCCGCGATCTTGCCATCAACGATCACCGCATCCTGATGCGCGTGGATTTCAACGTGCCCATGGAGGATGGCCGGGTCATGGACGACACCCGTATCCGAGAAACTCTGCCCACCATTGAGTACGCGTTGCGGCACGGCGCGCGGCTCATTCTCGCCTCCCACCTCGGCCGTCCCAAGGGCAAGCCCAATCCCAAAATGAGCCTCAAGCCTGTGGCTGAGCGTCTGCGCATGCTCCTCGACAAGGAACTAGCCCGGGGCGAGAACGTCGGATTCTCTCCCGACTGCGTCGGCGCGGAGGCCGAAGAAATAGCTGGCAAGTTGGAAAAAGGACAAACCCTGCTTCTGGAAAACCTTCGCTTTCACACCGAAGAAGAAGCCAACGACGAGAAGTTTTCCAAGCAACTTGCGAACCTCGCCGACTACTACGTGAACGACGCTTTCGGGACCGCCCATCGCGCCCATGCCTCCACGGTTGGCGTCACAAAGTTTGTGAAGAAGTCTGCCGCTGGACTGCTCATGGAGAAGGAACTTCGCTACCTGGGCAAAGCCCTGCAGCATCCCGAAGAGCCTTTCATCGCTATTCTGGGCGGCGCCAAAGTGAGCGACAAGATCGCCGTGATCCAGAACCTGATGAGCAAAGTGGACACCCTCCTCATCGGCGGGGCCATGGCTTATACATTGCTGAAAGCTCAGGGCGAGAATGTCGGCAAGTCGCGCGTGGAGGAAGACAAACTCGACCTCGCCCGCCAGCTTCTGCAGGAAGCCAAAAGCCACAAGCTGAAGTTCTTGTTGCCGGTCGATCACATCGTGGCTGACCGAATTGATGTCAACGCTGTGGTCCACATTGTGAACAGCGGACAACCGATCCCGCCCAACATGATGGGTCTTGATATCGGGCCTCAGACCGTAGAACTCTTCTCGGAAGAGATTTCCCGCGCCCGCACCATCGTCTGGAACGGTCCCATGGGGGTATTCGAGGTTTCGCCGTTCAGCAGGGGAACTTCCAAGATCGCTCACGCCATCGCCGAAAACGCAGGTGCGATTTCGATTGTGGGCGGTGGCGATTCAGTATCCGCCGTACACGCCGCCGGAGTTGCCGACAAGATGACGCACATCTCGACCGGTGGCGGAGCGTCACTTGAATTCCTGGAAGGCAAGAAGCTTCCAGGGGTTGAGGCGCTCACCGATAAGCGTTGACCCGCCTGGAGACCATGTGCAGGGTTCCGAAATTCGTATCCTATTGGACCGGGGGAGGACCATAGAATTCCACGGTCCGGCCGATATTACTCACGAGACGACCGACGCAGTGGTAAACGCGGCCAACTCGTCTCTTCTGGGCGGAGGCGGAGTGGATGGCGCCATTCACGAAGCTGGTGGACCAGCGGTACTGGCCGAATGCAGGCGAATTGTGGGTCAGATTGGAAGCCTGCCCGCGGGGCAGGCGGTGATCACCACCGGCGGACGCCTAACCGCAAAACACGTGATCCACACCGTGGGCCCGGTCTATCGCGACGGAGAAAGCGGAGAAGCTGAAAAGCTGGCAAGTTGTCACCGCGAATCGATCCGGCTAGCCGATCAGCACGCCATTCAGTCTCTGTCTTTTCCTGCTATTTCGACTGGGGCTTTCGGATACCCGGCTTCGGAAGCCGCATCTATCGCGATTTCTTCCACAGTTGAGGCTCTGGCCGCCACCAGCCATGTAAGTCGGGTTCGATTTGTTCTTTTCGACGTTGCGACTTTGCGAATGTACACGCGCGCCGCCGAACAGCGACAGAACCTGAACCCCGTTTTTGCATACCGAATCGAAAAGGGATCCCCATGAGAAAGAAACTCATCGCCGCCAACTGGAAGATGTATAAAACGCCTGACGAAGCTCTCGATTTCTTTCGTGACTTTCTTCCCTTGGTAGCCAACCACGATCGTGACGAAATCGCCGTCTGTCCACCTTACGTTGATCTCTGCGCTGCAGTGGATGCTGTCAAAGGATCGAATGTGGCAATTGGCGCCCAAAATCTGTACTGGGAAAAGCAAGGCGCTTATACCGGCGAAGTCTGTCCCAGCATGCTGCTCGCCGTCGGCTGTACTCACGCGATCCTCGGCCATTCCGAACGCCGGCAGTATTTCGGTGAGACTGACGATATGGTGAATTTCAAACTCAAAGCCGCCCTTGAAGCTGGGCTTACGCCAATCGTTTGCGTGGGCGAGGTTCTGGAAGAACGCGAAGCTGGGCTGACCGAAGATGTACTCCGCCGCCAATGCCTTCGTGCCTTCCACGCCATCTCTGGCAAGAAAGCCGCCAAACTGGTCGTCGCTTACGAGCCAGTCTGGGCCATTGGAACCGGCAAGACAGCCACGCCGCAGCTTGCCGCCGAATCCCACAGCTTGATCCGTGGAGAAGCAGCCAAAGCTTTCGGGCAGGAGTTCGCGGAAAACCTTCGCATCCTCTACGGGGGCTCCGTGAAACCAGAGAATGCCAAGGCGCTTATGGCTGAAGAAGAAATCGACGGCGCCCTGGTCGGCGGTGCCAGCCTCGATCCGAAATCGTTCGCTGCAATCGTGAAGTATTAGGCGCTTAGCTCACGATTACGCTGTAATGCCAGGCTTTCCAGTAACAGCGAAACGGTAGCCAATTATTAACCTGTCGTTAACCAAGCCCGCGGGCGCAAGACCTACACTCCCTCTGCGTCCGCTTTGCACAATTCTACAACTGGAACGGTAATGTGGTCATTGGCTACGGAAACAACGCCAAGCCCGATGGTACCTTCGGTTACAGCACGATTGTCGAATACTCCATGGACGGAAAGGTGCTTCATAAAGTCAGAGTCAAGGGCCGCAACGACGGACTGAAAGTGGATCCGAAAACCAATCTCTTGTGGGCCCTGCAGAACGAAGACGCACGTCCGAACCTGGTTATCTTCGATCGGAAAACGTGGAAATCGACGAAATATGCCTTCGCGAACCCGCCCACGGTGGCGGTTACGACGATATGGCGTTTATCGGGAACGACGTTTATATCAGCGCGTCCAACCCCTCGAACAACCCCAATACCAAAGCAGGCTATTGTCAAGGCCACACTGGTTGGCGACAGAGTTGCTGTAACCCGGTGCTTCTCGGTAACGCCATCGCCACCGACATCACCTCCGGCCACCCGATTCAACTCAATCTCCAGGACCCAGATTCCATGATTACTGATCCGGGGGGCTACTTGATTCTTGACAGTCAGGCCGACGCCGAACTGATCTTCGTTCATCACCCAGGATTCACGGATCAGGGCGTGTTTCACCTGGCGCTTACCTCCGGGCACACTTCGGCTCAAATTGACGATACGGTCTTGGCATATTCATCGCAAGGCGTGATTCTGGTTTCGGATCAGGATGGCGAGACCGTTTACTCCATCACGGCGCCATTTTTCGGACCAAGCGAAGCCTATTCTGCCGGGCCGACGTTTGTAGGCCGACTCAACACCCACACCGGCGTGCTCACTCCGGTGGTAACGGGCATGGTTAGCCCCCACGGAATGACGTTCATCGGGCAGTAAGGGAACTGCTTCGGTTACTTTTAGCTCGGTCAGAAAAAGGGCACAAATGCTGTGCCCTTTTTCCGTGGGCCGATCGGAGAATCGCAACGACTATTTTGCGCCTGAGGAAAGCTGTCTGACCGTAGCGATGAATGTAGTTGTGGGACGGGTGTGGGTTCGATCCCGCCGGTAAGCCAGCCCAAGTTCCCGCCACAGCTCCACGCCTTGAAGAGGAATCAGCTTGACTCGTTCCGCCAGCACCTGGTCCCGTGCGAAGCTTGAGCTGATCAGCGAGACCCCAAGTCCCGCGGCGACAAAGCTCTTGATCATCCCAATGCTGGGTAATTCCATTCTGACTTGAAGATGAGCACGGTAAGGCCGGAATAGCTTGTCCATGACTCGTCGACTGTAGCCGGTTCTTGGTAATAGCAGCGGTTGCGTCACGATGTCCGCGACGGAGACGTGTCTATGCTTGGCCAGCGGATTCTGCGGATTGACCATCAGCATAAGCTGATCGCGAAAAATGGAGTGAATTTTCAGGCTGGGAGATTTGACGGGTAAAGTAACAATACCGACGTCAATCGAGCCGTTCTCCAGCTTCTCGATAATCTTGTAGCTGAAGTTGCGGTAGATGCTGATTTGAACACCTGGATAGAGCCGGCAGTACTCGGCGAACACCTCCGGCAAGACGTACAGACATGTAGCCTCGTTGGCGCCAATCAAGAGAGTTCCGCGAGGTGTTGCACCTTGATCGGCTACCGCCAGCAGAGACTCATCGCGCATCCTCAAAAGCCGCTCTGAATAGCCGAACAATACTCTTCCCGCTGGCGTGAGCCTTACCGACTTTCCGGAGCGGTCGAGCAGCTTGTCTCCGTATTCCTGCTCGAGCAGCCGGATCTGACTACTCACCGCCGATTGCGATCGGAAGACCTTCTCTCCTGCGCGCGAGAAACTACCCTGCTTGGCGACTTGTAGAAATGTGACTAGTTGGTCAAAGTCCATAATTAGTGTGTGATTATATCTGGACGGACGTGCGGCTTACGCCAAAAAGGTCATCGATTTCCCTGGAGCGCTCGCTGTTTGTGATACGACGGCAGGCCATCAAGCGGGACGAGCCGCGCGACATCGGAAACCGGAGTCTTGCGTCTCCCGAAGCGATTCAGGATCGCTTCCCAAGTTTCCAGGATCGAACAGGACGGAGAAAGAGGCTCGACGCGACTGAACGGTAGCGGCCGTTCGCTCCGCAACAACTGCGCAGCGCGCGGACTTCCCGTGAGCCGTTCGTGTTTGCGGAGGACACGGCGCAGCCACAGCTCTTCTTTGAGTTCAATAGGGACTATCCTGACGGACTGCTCGTTGTGTACGTGTCGTCCGGCGGAATCGCGCAGCAGGTAAGCCAGCCCGCCCGTCAGTCCGGCTCCGAGGTTAATCCCGGCAGGACCGAGAATGACCGTCACACCTGCGGTCATGTATTCGCACGCATGTTGGCCCACGCCTTCGACTACAGCCAGCGCACCACTGTTGCGTACGGCAAATCGTTCTCCCGCTCGGCCAGAAATATACAATTCTCCGCTCGTCGCGCCATACAGTACGGTGTTACCGGCTAAAACATCTCCACGCAGGGAAGCTTCTTCGCCCCCCGTAATAGCGATGTTGCCGCCCGATAGACCCTTGCCGACATAGTCGTTGGCCTCGCCGAACAGCCGCAGCGTAATTCCAGAGATCAAGAACGCACCGAAACTCTGGCCGGCCGTACCCACGAAATCGTACTCAACTGGCGTAATGATTCCGGTGCGTTGGCGCAAGGTCTCGCCAGACAGATGAGTCCCTACGGCGCGGTCAGCGTTGGTAATACGGAAACGTCGCGAACGATTGGTGTTCCTCCCCGCCAGCCTCCGGCTCAAGGCAACCTGAAGTGCGCCGGCGGGCTCGCGCAAGCAAGCGGTTTGTGGCGGCGTGGTGATCGGCTCAAGCAGTTCTGCCAAGGCGCGAGCAGCCTGCGGGTTGCGCGGCTGAAGTCGATCGACGGCGCCCACGATCGCCTCGATCGAGCGGGCTCCCAGGGACGCGAGCAGTTCTCGAACCTCCCCAGCCACAGCGCGGAAGTAGTCTTCTACCATTCCCGGTTTTCCCGTAAACCGCATCCTCAGCTTTTCGTCTTGAGTCGCAATTCCCACCGGACAAGTGTTCAGGTGGCATTGGCGGGCCATAACACACCCTAGGGCGAGCAAAGCTGCCGTACCGAAACCGAATTCGTCAGCCCCCAAGAGCGCGCCCACGATGACATCCCGTCCAAATTTGAATCCACCATCAACGCGCAAGCGAACCCGGCGACGTAAACCTGCACGCACCAGCGCGCCGTGCGCATCACGCAGTCCAATTTCCCAGGGCATTCCCGTGTTCTTGATAGAAGTCAGAGGGGACGCGCCCGTACCGCCGTCGTAGCCGCTGATCGTAATAACGTCCGCCCCAGCCTTGGCGACGCCCGTAGCCACAATGCCTACCCCGGTGCTTGAGACCAGTTTGACTCCAATACGCGCATGAGGATTTACCGCCCGCAGATCGTAGATCAGTTGCTCCAGATCCTCGATGCTGTAGATGTCGTGATGCGGCGGCGGGGAAATCAGCATCGTGTTCGGCACCGAATGCCTCAGCCGCGCGATGTATGCCGTCACCTTGCCTGCGGGAAGTTGGCCACCCTCGCCGGGCTTTGCCCCCTGCGCGATTTTGATCTCCAACTCATCGGCGTGGACGAGGTATTCGGCGGTCACGCCAAATCGCGCCGAGGCCACCTGCTTGACCCGGTTGTTGGCCTCAGGTTGCTCATCATACACTTCCGGATCTTCGCCACCTTCGCCTGTATTGCTGCGCGCGCCCAACCGGTTCATGGCGATAGCCAGCGTGCGATGGGTTTCAGGAGAAATCGCTCCCAGCGACATGGCCTGAGTACTAAAACGGCTGAGGATGGAAGCGTCCGATTCAACCTGCTGCAGAGGCACTGGGACGTCGGGTGCGATCTCCAAGAGATCGCGAATGGCGACTGGCTCTCTTTTTCCGGCAATCTCGGTGAACGCCCGGTAATTCTCCGGCGTCGGCGATTTGATGTAGTGATGCATTCGCCGCACCAGATCCGGTGAAGTAGCGTGGCGTTCTCCTTCGCGACGGAATCGGTACAGTCCGAGATCGCGCAGTTGCGAATTCTCGTTTCTAAACCCCGCGGCATGACGCTCAATGCAATCTTCGAGAAGTTGGTCGAGCCCTTTGCCGCCGAGAGCGCCGCCCGCATCTTCAAAGAAGTTTGCCCGAAGCTCTTCGTCCAGACCTATGGTTTCAAAGAGCTGGCTGTTGCGGTAGCTTGCAATCGTCGAAATTCCCATGCGCGCCATTGCCTTGCGCAGACCCTTTTCCACTGCGAGACGATAAGCGGCCACGCCGTCAGGACGCAGCCTCGCCGCCTGCTCCAAGGCAGCATAGGGCAGCACTGCGCTGGCGCCTGCCGCGATCAGCAAGGCAATATGGTGCGTATCGACAACCTGCCCCGTTTCGATGATCAGGGGCACATTCCATTCTTCTGCGTTTACCATCGATTTCCAAAGCGCAGCTAAAGCAAGCAGTGCGGGCAAGGCTGCATTGTTCGCATTCACGCCGCGATCACTCAGCAGGACCAGGCGGGGACAAGCATCTGCTGTAATCGCCTGTTCGAGACTCTGCAAAACTTGCTTTGCCCCTTCAATTCCGTCGGCGATCGGAAAGGTGAAGTCGATAACTTTAATCGGCTGCAGCTTCTCCCGTATCAATTGCAGTTGGCCGGAGTCCAGCAGCGGTGAAGAAAGCAGTAGAGTATCGCCCAGATGAACATCCAGCGACATCACGTGGGCTTCGCGCAAGGGATCGATAGGCGGATTCGTAACCTGCGCGAAGCGCTGCTTGCAATGTTCCCACAGCGGGCGCTGCATGCTCGACAGAAACGCGGAGGGTGCGTCATCACCCATGCTCCACACCGCTTCTTGGCCATTTTGAATGAGCGGCTGAAACAACAATCGAAATTGATCGTCGCTCCAGCCGAGCGCCGCTAAGACCTTCGTCCGCTCGGGTGTCGATGTGATAGAAACTTCGTTGGACGGGTCGATCCGCACCGCCGTATTATCGGAAACAAATGGCCGCCATTCGCCGAGTTCAGGAACACTTCCAGGACGAAGAAATCTACCCTTTGCGGGATCGGCCACCAACATTTCGCCCGGACCTAATCGCTGCCGTTCGATCACCTGCTTGTCGTGCAAATCGGCAATCCCCACCTCTGAACCCGCAACGAGCAAGCCATCCGAGGTCAGCGTGTACCGCAGCGGCCGCAAGCCGTTACGGTCGAGCTTGGCGCCCACCGTGAAGCCATCCGTAAAGATCAGCGCAGCGGGACCGTCCCATGGCTCTTGCTCGCGTGCCTGGGCTTCGAGAAAGGACTGAAAGTCCGACGGGACGCCCGAATCACCTTCCTCCGCTGGCGGAACCATGCTCCACATCGCGGCGGCCGGACTGTAGCCCTTGCGCAGAAAGACTTCCAGCCCATTGTCGAAGCTCGCGGAGTCGCTGACATGCTCCTCAAGCAACCTCACGGTCGCCGGCAGCGCGAGCTTCTGGCGCAGCGACGATTCTTTGGCTCGAAGCCATCGGCGGTTCGCGCTGATCGTATTGATTTCGCCGTTGTGGGCGACGAAGCGGAACGGTTGCGCCAGCGACCAACTGGGATTCGTGTTGGTAGAGTAACGTTGATGAAAGATCGCGAAAGGACTGGCAAAATCCGGATCCGCCAGATCGGAATAAAATGCCGGCAATTGCTCCGGAGTCAATAAACCCTTGTAGACGACGGTTTGCGAAGAGAGAGAGCAGAAATAAGCTCCCTTCGGAGCGACGGATTCCAGTTCTTTGCGCAGTCCAAAGAGATTCGATTCCAAGTCGGCGGCTTCGTCCATGGGAGCGAAAAAGCATTGCTGGATGACGGGAAGTGTTTCCAGGGCACGAGGGCCAACAATCGAAGGATCGGTTGGCACGACACGCCATCCCAATAATCGGAGACCACGACTTCGTGCAAGCTGAGCGATCAACTCGCGCGCGGCGGCTTCTTCCTCGCGAGGCAAGAAAACCATCCCTAATGCATACACGGATGGCAGTTCGATCCCGGCTCCGCGGGCCCACCTTCGGATAAACCTGTCAGGAATGGGAGTAAGCAGACCGGCGCCGTCACCGCTCCGGCCGTCCGCATCCAGCCCGCCGCGGTGGCCGAGCCGGCGTAGAGCCTCGAGCGCCCGCTCCACCACCTCGCGGGAACCTGGGCTGCCAAGTTGCGCCACGAATCCCACCCCACAAGCATCGTGATCGAGGGTAGCGAAACTGCGTGTCATCTTACATTGTGTACCCTCTGTAGGGCTGGAAAGTACAATCAAGAATTTCGATGGTGGCAATGGATTTTTCGGGGAGAACGAGAAGCACCCGGATCACTCGACCAAAAGGCTGTCCCTCTAACGAGTCACTGGCTTCAACGTGGAGGGCGGTACTTGCGAATGTCCGCTCCGCAACGCATCGCCCAGAGCGGTCTCCACTTGTTTCATTTGGTCGCCTGTCAATTTCTTCCGCTGAGCGGTGAGATAGAAAACATCGATTGCCATTTGCCCTTCGGTGTCGATCAAGGCAATTTCGATGTTGCACTTGTGATGGGAAAAGCAGGACGCGACCGTGTACAAGAGGCCGGGACGGTCCTGCGTCACCACCTGTACTAGCGTACTGTTCGAGGAGCACTTCTCGTCAAACTCAATCGAGGTTTTAATCTTTACCTTGGGGATGTTTTTCCTCTCCTCTGCCTGCATGCGGCTCTTCAGCATGCGGTCGAGATCCGTCTCTCCCGTCAAAACTTCGCTGATGCCGCGTTTGAAGCGCTCCCATTCCGAGAGGTTCAGTTCAAGGGTTCGGAAGCGATCGGTGAAATAGAACGTGTCGACGACTGTTCCGGCCTGGTTCGAGAAAGCTGTGGCCTTCACAATATTCATGCCCCATGCCGCCAGGGCTCCTGCAACCTTGCCGAAAAGGAAGGGGCGGTCGGTCGTAACCAGCGTCATTTCGAACCAGTGGCGGCCCCGCTTTAGAACAAGCTGGATGGGATGCTTCCCCAGGCTTTCCGACATTTGCAGATGATGCAACACTTCGTTCGCCGCATAAGTTCTCAAGTAGCGCTGCGGCAACCCCTCCAAAAAAGCCTTTACTTTCTTGCCTGCGCCAGGAGCCAGAACGCGCAGGCGGGAGACTTTCTCGTCATCGAGGTCGGCACCGGAGTGTAGTCGCTGATCCACATTGCGATTGAGTTGATTCGCGGCTGAAATGTAAAGCTGCCAAACGTTCTCAGCCTTCCAGGGAGTCAGCGCGTCGGGATTAACCGCCTTGATGTCCGCATAGGTGAAGAGGCAAAGCATCTTCAGCCGCTCCGGAGTGCCTACTTTTTCAGCGAATGCAGCGACGGTTGCCGAATCGAAAATATCGCGTCGCAGTGCGGCCGACATTTCCAGGTGATTGCCAATCAGAAAGAGCACGGTTTCGCGTTCCGACGCTTCCAGGTCCAAACGTTCCAGGCATTGTTCCGCTATCGCCAGGCTGCCTACAACGTGATTTTCGGAAGGTGCGCCTTTACCGGTGTCGTGCAACAAGAGAGACAAGTACAACAACTCCGGTTGTTCGAGTTCGTTCAGGATTTCCGCATATTGCTTTTCCCATTCCGAGTGCGACTGCCGCAACCGGTGCAGGCTTTCAATTGCCAAAAACGAATGCTCGTCGACGGTGAAGCGATGGTAGAAATCGCGCACCACCAGCGAGTCGATCGCCTTCAATTCCGGCAGAAGCAGAGTCAACAAACGCAGCGAATTCATGGCTCGCAGGGCCTGGGCAGCATGCGGCTGGGTCAGAATTTCTCCCAAATAAAGCCAAAGCTCTGCTCCCCTCGGCGGCGTCGCCGCCAGCGATGGCAGCACTTGCTCAATCTTGTATTCCGTCGTCGTGCTGAGCCGCACGTCATGATGCGCTATGAAATGGAAAAGACGGAGCAATACTTCCGAATCCTGCAGCGCCGACGATTGCCGCAGGAAAACCAGGCCATCGACCACTGAGAAGTCGGCGTCGGAGACGCGCGCCCGTAAATTGTGAAAGTGCCGCGACAGCGAAGACCACGCCGCAGGAATTTCTTCCAGCAACTGCGTGGCGGTGCGATGCACCGAGCGGGCGTGGCTGAAATAGATGCGCATCCAGTCGGCGGGAGCAAGTTCGTGTGCGTCATACACGCCGATTCCGCGCTTGGCTGCTTCCTCCTGCGCTTCCCAGGACAGCATATTGTCGTCGCGCCCGTAGCGAAGATGCAGGAAGCACCGGACCGATATCAGAAAATCGAGCGCGGGCTCGAACTGCTTCCGTGCCGAAGATGACAGCAGCGACTTGGGATCGGGCCAGTCGTGCAGCTTCTCCATGGAGGAGAGCAGGCTGAGCCAAAGCGCGACACTGCAATCCCGCAGGCCACCGGGAGTGTCTTTAACGTCGGGTTCGAGATGGAAGATTGTGTTGCCGAATCTCTCATAGCGCTTGCGCGTGACGTCGGCCAGCCTCTGCACCAGAGGCTGCGCCTCCGTGATCATCAACTTTGGGATGACCTTGTCGTGCAACCGCGTGAACAGATCGCGATCCCCTGCAAGATAGCGGCAGTCGAGCAATGAGATGGCAAACTCGACGTTGGCGGGGTCGAAGCGGTCGCATTCCTGCAGGACGCGCGTGCCCGGACTTACCTTCAGGCGCAGGTCCCACAAGCCCTGCGAAAAGCCTCGAACCTGATCCTTGAAAGCTTCTTCGGTTTCGTGATCGGTGTAAAGAAAAAGCAGGTCGATATCAGAGTGCGGAAAAAGCCACCCGCGCCCGAATCCGCCCAGGGCAACAAGAGCAAACTTCTGTGGACCTTGCTCCGCTGGACAGATGATTTCTTTCCAGAGATGAAGAGCAATCTTTTCTACCAGCGCCGTCCGCTGTGAGATGGCCGCCCAACCATTGCCCGTAGCAGCAAAGTCCTCCCGAATCCTCGCCGATTCTACCGTGTAGAGATCCCGTAGTTCGCTGCTTAATGAGCCTGCCGTGGTCATACCGTTTGATCCGGGCCGAACCTCACGCACTTAGCAGCGTTCTTGTGGCTGGGGGGATGTTGAGTCGATCTATGTTCCTCGCTCTTGCCGTCTCACAGAGCATCTTCTCCGCGCTCATCATTGCGGATGCGAATGATTTCATCGATGTGCGAAAGAAAAATTTTTCCGTCACCGATTTTCCCGGTGCGAGCGGCCGCAGAAATTGCCTGCACAACTTTTTCGACCATGGTGTCGGCGACGACCAACTCGAGCTTGATCTTGGGGATAAGATCGACGGTGTATTCCCGTCCGCGGTAGAACTCGGTGTGTCCCTTCTGTCTTCCATGGCCGCGAGCCTCAAGTACGGTCATGCCTTCGATGCCAATCTCGTGCAGCGAACTCTTTATGCTTTCCAGCTTGGAGACTTGGATGATTGCTTCGACTTTGGTCATCGTGATTCGTATCAATCCTACGCCAAAATCTCCGAAGCTGGTGAGCCCTGATTATTAATTCTCGTTCCGTTGCAGTATCGCGGACTCAAACTTCATCGCACCCGGCGACCGGCTAGCCGGTTCGTCTGCTAGATCAACCGGCGACCCGGCGGAAGAAATGATATATTCCGGATACGCGGAAATCCCGTGTTCATGCAAGTCTAAGCCGTAAAGCTCTCCCTCACGCGACACCCGCAGCGTGCCGGTCGCATTTACCAGATACATCACGGCGTAGGCAACCGCGAAAGTAGTGGTCGTGATAATCAGACTCCCGAGCGCCTGTGCCGTCAGCACCTGCATGCCTCCGCCGTAGAGCAGCCCCTTGAGCGCTGCTGAATTGTCGGGCGCAACCGGGCCGGTCGATCCGTATTTGCCGCATGCGAATAAACCTAGCGAAAGCGTTCCCCAGATGCCGCACATCCCATGCACGGGAACCGCGCCGATGGGATCATCAATGCGCAGCCACTCCAGCAACTCGACGCCCGCGACCACCACGACGCCAGCTACGCCGCCGAGAAGAATCGCTCCCGTCGGGCTCACCCAGTAGCACGGACAAGTGATGGCTACCAACCCAGCAAGGAATCCATTAATGGTGAAACTCAAATCCCACTTTTTATTCGGGATGTAAGAGTAAAGCATCGCGGTCAGTCCAGCCGCGCACGCAGCCAGTGTGGTGTTCGTTGCCACTCGACCAATCCCTACGAAATCCATCGCGGAAAGTGTGCTTCCGGGATTGAAGCCGTACCAGCCGAACCATAGCAGCAAGCCACCGCTGGCTGCGATCGTCAGGTCATGAGGCAACATTGGACCGCCGCCATCGCGCTTGAATTTGCGTCCCAGACGTGGGCCAAGAACGATGGAGCCAGCCAAAGCGATGACGCCTCCAATGGTATGCACAACCGTCGATCCGGCGAAATCGTGAAACCCTGTGCCCAGCGAAGGAAAGAAATGACCGTCGCTGCCCATCAGGGCCAGGAAGCCGTCAGGGCCCCACGCCCAGTGACCAATGATCGGATAAATGAAACCAGAAACTGCGACGCTGTACAGCAGGTCGCCAACGAAGCCAGTGCGTCCGATCATTGCCCCCGAAGTGATCGTCGAGCACGTGTCGGCGAAGGCAAACTGGAAAAGCCAGAAGGCCAGAAACGCGACGCCGCTAGTTTCGTAGGTTGCTGGAACATCTTTCAGGAAAAACCAGTGGTAGCCGATGAAGCCATTGCCGTGGCTGAACATGAAGGAGAAGCCAAAGGCCCAGAAGAGCAAGCCGCACAGGCAGGTATCAACGATGCACTCCATCAGGACATTCACCGTCTCGCGGGAGCGGCAGAAGCCGGCTTCCAGCATGGTGAATCCCACTTGCATTCCGAACACCAGAAAGGCCGCGATCAGCGTCCAAACGGTGTTAATCGGATTGACGATGTCTGCGGCTTTTACTTCAGCATCGGCGGCATAGACGCGTCCGAAGAGTAGGCTCGAAACGACGGTGATGAAGAGCAGAACCACAGCAACGCCGACAGCCTTCCCGAGAAGCAACAGCTTTCCGTAGCGCTGCCATTCCGGATCTCGCAACCGGACCGCCAAACGGGAGAATCTCTCGGCTAGAGACAATTTCTTCCGGCTCTGCGGAAAAGCACGCATCGCATCGCTCCTTGACAGGTCTATTGGGGGAACTACATTTCACAAACTGCTCACGTTCTGCCCGAACCGCTCATCTGCGAGTAAACTCGGTGAATCCGTAGCTACTCAGCACGACAGTAAAAGACCAATCCAGCCATCGTCCAATGCATAGTTCTTATCACACGCATCGGAAATATCTCTGCAATTTAAATTTATGGAGCACATAAACGAGATTTATCAGCCCGCGCGGATCACGTTCCCGGAGTTGCCACACTCAACGCGGAAAGACGATTTAAAGCTCAAGCTCGAACCATTTGAGATCGTCTCGATCAACCTTTTCCTGAAGACAGCCAGTTCTCGAGTTGGTCGGCGTAGGTTCGGCTGGAGCGGTGTTCGGAACCGTCCGCAAGCTTCACGGTGAACTCGCGGTTTTCGATGGATCGAAGCTCCAGAATGCTTGCGGTGCGCACAATTCGCGAACGATGGATGCGAAGAAACTTCGAGGGGTCAAGCTTTTGTTCCAACGAACTCATGGTTTCGCGCAATAAGTGAGAACGGCTGCGAGTATGCAGCTCCGCATAATCTCCGGCAGCCCCAATCCATTCGACGTCCTCCGCGAGCACGATCTGAATCCGTGATCCGGTCCGCACCGTGAAGCGTGAAACGTACTTCTCAGAGTTGCGGTCGAGCATGCGCAAAATACGTTCAGTGATCGCGGCCCTCGAAGTCGAATCCACAAGCTTGCGCGCGCGATTCACCGCGGCAGCAAAACGTTCGTCGTCCACCGGCTT
Source organism: uncultured Acidobacteriota bacterium (assembly GCA_963796095.1). Lineage (GTDB taxonomy): Bacteria > Acidobacteriota > Terriglobia > Terriglobales > Acidobacteriaceae > JABDBE01. The sequence goes on along the minus strand of CAWCKL010000034.1, from coordinate 98,591 downwards.
GAGCAGATAGTCCAGTGCGTGAACTTCGAATGCACGCAAGGCGTGCTGTTCATACGCCGTGAGAAAGATGACCCCAGGCAGATTCTCCTTGGGTAGGGTGCGGAGAACCTCGAATCCGTCCATGCCTGGCATTTGCACGTCAAGGAACACAACGTCGGGCGAAAGCTCGAATATCTTCTCTACTGCCGACGAACCATCCCCGCATTCGCCTACGATCTCGACATCACTACACTTTTCCAGCCTCAGTGCAACGCCGCGGCGAGCCAATGGTTCATCATCCACAATCAACGCGCGCACAAGAGGACCTCTTGTTCTTGGGTATTCTTTCGAAAGGGCAGTTCCACGGTAACCTCGCAGCCGCCTGTGCGAGGCCATCCCAGCGTAAACTTCTGGTCAACACCATAGAGCGTCTTTAGACGCTCTATGGTGTTGGACAAGCCAATCCCGTTCATGGGCTTGTCTTCCCTTGCAGCAACTGCGCCCGAGTTCTTGACGACGATCTGCAATTGATCATCGTGAAACTCGCTTCGGATTTGAATGCTTCCGCCTTCGACAACGGGAGCAATGCCATGCCGTACCGCATTCTCCACCAAAGGCTGCAGCAACATACTCGGAACCAGAGCGTCCAGTGTTTCCGGAGAAATCGCGAGGTCAACTCTCAAGCGTTCTCCGAGTCTGATCTGCTCGATCGCAAGATACTGCTCGGTGAAGGCAATCTCCTGGGAGAGCGGCACTTCCAGAACCGTCTCATTGTCCAGGCTAGTTCTTAGAAGTTCCCCAATCTGCGCCAGCATGCGGGTCGCGGCGGGAACGTCGCCATCCAGGACAAGGGTCGAGACGGCGTTCAGAGAATTGAACAGAAAATGCGGATTCAACTGGTAGCGCAAAGCACTGAGCCGGGCCTCGCGCGCCTCAGCCTCGGCCCGAAGCAGGCGTTCCCTTTCCTGAGCCGATTGCTGCCAGTGCTTGATGCTGAAGTACAAACTGCACCACAGGAACAGCACGACCGCGAACTGCACGGAATTCCCCGCCAAGTCGGGCCAATCCATTTTGCGGGATCCTAACACCGTCAACTCGGCCGCAAACGCGCCGACAGTTCCCAACAACAGCGACCAAACGAACACTCGTGTCTCGAATGCCAGCAAAGGAAGCAAACGGCGGCGCAACGATCGGCAAATTGGACGCAGCACAAAAGTGGCGAGGAACATGAAAACTACAGCCACAGTTTCATCGCGCAGCGCTCCGGGCCGCCTTAAGAAGTCAGGGATCGATCCCACCAGCACCAGAACGTACAGGCACACCCATCCCATCATCTGGAGCTGCCAGAACGATGGAAAACCGAGGTCGTCGCGCTTAAGCATGATCAGTATTCTAGCCCAAGAACGCGGCCGTTCCACGTCAGTTCGTCGCGCAGAACCTGCGGCCTATCGCACCACTCAAGCTGCCCACGGACTAGCAGCAACCGGCCAGGCCGGCCTGGGTTAATCTCCACCAATGATGAGATCAATCAACCGATGGAGAGGAGAAACGAAAGTGCTCTTAGCAGTCGTCAGAAGTAGATGCCACGCGGGAATCTCCGTCCGGGCGATCACCACCTTGACCATGCTTGTTGCCCTGCTGCTCTGCGCGGAAGGCTATACGCAGAGCCAACCAGCGCAGCAAGCCCAGGATTCCTTCCGTGATACCGATCGGTTCATGACCCGCGTCGCCCAGCATCAAAAGGATCTCGAATCCCTGCTCAGCCAATACACTTTCACGGACCGGATCACGGCCTACACACTCGACAAAAATGGACGAGTCCGAAGCCAACACGCGGATACGTACTACATCACGCCAACGCCTTACGAGTTCTTCACCCTCCACGTCAGCCACGATGGAAAGCCGGTGTCGCAGAGCGATCTGCAAAAACAGGAAAAAGAAATCGAACACAAAATACGCCAGTATGAACAAAAAGCGCAGAAGCCCGGCGAGGTTCATCCCAAGAACGATATTCTGTTTTCCGACATCATTTTGAAGTCTCGATTCACGCCTCTGCGCTGGGACGACATTCATGGAAAGCGCATGATCGTCTACGCCTTTGAACCGAAATCACCTCCCCAACGCCAGGGAAACCTCGCGGGCAAAGTCGCCGGGGACATGAAGGGAACAATGTGGATCAGCCCGGATGACGCGGAAATCGCTCGCATGGAGTTCAGCAGCGTCTCATCGCTGAGCCTCGGACTGGGTCTTCTCGGCAGCGTGAAGGGGTTTGCGGGTTTCATCGAGCAGCAAAGAGTGCATGATGAGATTTGGCTACCCAGCCATCAAGAATTTGTAGCCCAAGGACGGCAACTCGTCGCGGGATTTCGTATCCGCCAGGTGGACGAGTTCAGCGATTATCTCAAGGCCTCCACGGATGTCTTCCAACAGATCCACTCCCCGAATACTGATGCAAGCGGTGATGCCAAGGTCTCCAAACAGGTGGAACAGTGAGCGAAACAGTCATGTTGAAGGGTTCGACGCCAGGGCTTGCCGGAGAATGCGTCAGTGAAAGCCCTCAGCGATAGCCGAAAAAGAGCGCATCGTCAGCATCGATGTGTTGCGCGGATTCGCCTTGTTGGGCATTCTCCCCATGAACATTCAATATTTCTCAATGATCAGCGCCGCCTACTGGAATCCCACTGCATACGGCGATCTGCGTGGCGCAAATTTCTGGGTCTGGTTGCTCAGCCATGTCTTGGCAGACGAGAAGTTCATGACGATCTTCTCCATGTTGTTCGGAGCCGGAATTCTGCTCATGACCGGCCGCGTCGAGGCCACAGGCAAGCCCTCTGCAGCTCTGCACTACCGGCGCATGGGCTGGCTGATCCTGTTTGGCCTGGCGCACGCCTACCTTCTGTGGAGCGGAGATATTTTGGTCGCCTATGGAATGTGCGGGCTGTTGGTCTACCTTTGCCGCAGATTCAGGCCCCGCACGCTGTTGATAATGGGGGTTTTGGCCATCGCCGTCGCGTCCGCTTCGATGACGGCGTACGGCCTGTGGTCGCAGCATTGGCCTCCCGCACAAGTACAAGCAGCTCGCGAACAGTTGTGGATGCCCACCCCCGCGATGGCAGCGAAGGAGATCGCGGCCTATCGAGGAAGTTGGGCGGCGCAAATGACTTTTCGGGTGCCGGACTCCCTGCAAATGGAAACCATCTTCTTTGTGGCGTTCACATTTTGGCGCGTCACCGGGTTAATGCTGGTTGGCATGGCACTTTTCAAGTTGGGAGTTTTCAGTGCCAAAAGGCCATCGTCTTTCTACAGGATGATGATCGCTTGCGGATTGCTCATCGGCATTCCTGTGACGCTCTACGGAACATACCGCGACTTCGCCGCTGGCTGGGACTTCCTCTATTCCTTCTTCTACGGCACGCAATTCAATTACTGGGCGAGTTTATTGGTCAGCCTGGGTTGGGTAGGCGCAATCATGCTCGCGTCGAAGGCGACAGCCTTAGTTCCGTTAACCCGTCGACTGGCTGCAGTCGGCCGGATGGCGTTTACGAACTATATTATGCATACGGTAGTGTGCACCACTGTTTTCTACGGTCACGGCCTTGGCTTGATTGGTAAAGTATCGCGAGTGGGGCAGCTCGCTATCGTCCTCGTGATTTGGGCGGTTCAGTTGTTACTGTCTCCAATCTGGTTGCGCCACTTCTTATTTGGACCACTAGAATGGTTGTGGCGATCGCTAACCTATCTACAATGGGAGCCGCTCCGTCGCAATTCCGGCGTTGGGTGCCGCGCAAGTTCCATCTGAAACCGCTGGTGAGCGGAATGTTCCACGATACGGGCGGACTACGCTGTGGCGTGTGCCAGTTGGACGCCACCTGAAAGTTGCCGAACGAGGAGGGCAAGTGACTTTGTTCACACCGCAGCCCATTGGGTATGTCAGAAGCTCGTACAAGGACACTCGCGAGATTCCCAAAGGATTGGGCGCGAAACACGACGCGGAAGGTGTCCTTGAAGTATTGCCAGAATTCGGGCCCGGACTTACTGATATCGAGGGTTTCTCTCACCTCATCATCATGTGGGTATTCGATCACTCGCAAGGGTTCGACTTGCTGGGCACACCACCGAGCGATAATCGACCGCACGGCGTGTTCGCCACGCGGTCCCCAAGGCGTCCCAACCCTGTCGGCCTGACTATTGTCGAGCTTCTTAGTCGAGACGGCACACGGCTACACGTACGCGGCATAGACATGCTTGACGGGACTCCGATTCTGGATATCAAGCCTTACCTGTCAAGCGTCCCAGCAGAGAAGTTACGGCGGGGCTGGCTCGCAGAAGCTGAAGCGCGTAGAAACAAGTGATGCGCGGCTTTGTGAACGTGATCTTCACCACAAGCAAACGAATTTTCTAAGTGCCCGTATAAAGCTGAAACGGGGCCCAGTAGAATGGCTTACGGAAGACACCGTCAGAGTGCAGCAAGGAAAGCTTTGCGGAGCGAAGAGCCGCTTCCGGCGTTCGGCCCTTCTTCAGCTCGTCATAGAGTTGGTCCATGAGGCGGGGCGTCGAGGCATCGCTGACCTCCCAAAGCGCGCCGATCACGTTGTGAGCGCCAGCGCGCCGAAATGCCCATGAGAGTCCCACTAGTCCCTCACCCGTGTAGGCCCGGGCTCCCGCACCGTAGCAGGTCGAAATCGTCACCAGCTCCGCGTGTAAAGGGTGGCGAATGATGTCGCGTGCGTAAAGCTTGAAGGAATCCTCCTCCGTAGATGCCTTTGACAATATGACGGCGGAGTCCAACGGACTAAGGCGGCTGGCTGTGCCGTGGGCGACGAAATGGATATAAGCGAACTGCTCCGGCGCGCTCGCGAGGTAGGCCGGAGCAGTGGCTTGAGCTCGGGTAAGAACCTCACGCCCTGCGGGAGCAAAATGTTTTTCGATATTTTCGATCTCAACACCGGCCTTAGGCAACTCGGCATAATCGGCATTGGGGGAGACGGCATCCCCGATGAGCAGAAGTTTGCCCGGGCCAATCTTTGCGTTATGCAGCGAGTTATGTGACGCTGCGAGGAGCCGAAGTGAGCTGGCGTCGGCAATGGTCGCATCTTCAATCCAATAGTGCAGTTTGGGATCCGGCACCAGCAAGGTCTCAAAATTCAGGCCATTCAAGCTGCCGTCCGGGATGACGAAGACTTGCGTGTCCTTCGTCAGCAGAGTTTGCGCAGGGGCGACGAGCATTTGGTACAACCCGGTCCCGTCAGGGCTAGCGGTTTCGAGAATATCCTGTGGCCCAATCAAAGCTTTGCGATACCGCTGCACAGCCGCATCGATTTCAGATCCGGGTGGAAGAGTAAACAAGCTGGTTTTCTGCGGCGTGATCGCCCACAAATAGGATTGCTTCTCGCCCAGCCAATAAAAAAGAACCGTTCCGTCCGCTTGCCGTGCGATTTGTTGAGGTTTCAACGGCGGAGGCCCAGAGGCAGCCCCCATCGTCAGCTGTCCCAATCCCTCAGCCAGGGTGCGTGCACGGCTGTAGTCGGCCCAGCGCAGGGCGTCGTCCGTCTTGCCGCGCGCCACCAGAAAATGAACGTAGTCGTCGTAGATGCGGGAGGCGTTGTTAGAAAACGGCAGCTTCGAATCGCTACGCTGTAGCGACGATCGAGCCGCTTCGAAGGTCCCCAGCGCTGCCCGATATTCACGATCTGCGTCATCGGAGCGACCTTCACCTTCATAGAGTCGCGCGAGCGCATGCTGAGTCCGCAAGGTGAGCGAGGAGTTCGCGTTCGGGTCGTTTTCAACCTCGCGCAATATGTGCTCTGCGCCTGCCGAATCACCCGACCGGGCAGCAATTAGACCCTTGACCAAAAGTGGGTAGAGTTCGTCCAGCCGGTTGTTGTCGGCCCGTGCAATCGCGATGGCCTGATCGGAGTAGTTGCGAGCCTCCTCCAGCTCGCCGCTCTCAAGCGATACAAGCGCCAACGCCCGAAGGGCATTGTAGATGTCTTCTCTGCCATTGATAGTGGTAGCGAGATTAAGCGCTTTAAGATACGACTGTTTGGCACGGCCAAGATCGCCAAGGCGCGCGTAGACGTATCCGGCATTCGTAATCCAAGATAGCTGTAGGATTACGTTCCCCACCTGACTGGCACGCTTTTCGGCTTCCAGAGACAACTCCAATGATCTGTCAGAGTCGCCAAGTTTGTAGTAGGCCCAACCAAGATTGCCGAGAGCCGTTTGCGTAATGTTACCAGCACCCATGGCCGTCGACGCTCTATACGCGGCATCGGTCCAATCGATAGCTTCGTCAAAATGTTCTTCTTGTAGTGCCGTCAACCCGAGGTTGAGTAGAGCCGTCGCTTCCAGGAAACCCTCGCTGCGGGCGCGAGCGAATTCCAACGATTGCTCAAACAATTGCTTCGCGGCGGCAAGCTGCCCACGTTGTACAGCCAGAATGCCGCGAGCCCGCGTGACATCGCCGCATGTGGCGGCCGAGGACCCTAGGCAGATTTGCGTTGCTTGCCTGAGCTTTTCATCCGCTTCGTGGAACTGATGAAGTCGGGCATGGGCCACGCCCTCGAGCGAAAGAATCTCAATCATCGAATCTTTGTTGTCGGGTCGAGTCGGCAGGGTGTTAAGAAGGGTCAACGCCTCTTCGTACATCCCGCGCCACAAAAGGGACTTGGCTTCCAGAACTCTGAACTTCCAAGCCCATTCTGGGTTTGAATTCCGGAGTCGCTGGCATTCTCGACCAGCTTCTTCTTGACTCTTTCTTAGATCTCCGCGCAGAAAGGCTTTATAAGTATCTTCAAATGTAGCCTGCGGGTTGTCGCGATGACTACAAGCCAACCCGCAGGCGACGATCACGCATACAAGAAAAGAAGAACCTAGGGATTTGTTTGACCGTTGGTCCTTGCGCTGCCAGCCTTTACGTCCCCGCCGCCGATGCAGCCCAGATGCATGTTCAGCATGTCCAGTGCGAAGTAGTTGCTGTCGCGTGGCCCCTGCGGAGAACCAGCTCCCGATCTCTCCGAATAGCCGTCGTAGCCGGCTTCGATTCCGACCTCGACTTCGGCCAAGGACACGGTCCCAAAGTCCGGGATGAAAATGACGTTGCCAAACGTCTTGACTCCGGGAATCGGAATTGGCCCGATGCTTTTGACCAGAGAGCATTGCAGCTTAGAATAGCCGTTCCGCTCCCCTTTCCCGCGCCCATTTGCTCGCTTCTTTAAATCGTCGATGTACGCGATCTTGGCATCATACTGTTTCTCCAGACTGTCAGGAAGACCCTTGGCCCCGGCGAAGTCATTGAATTGACGCTGGACGCGGTCAAGGAAACCGCGGTCTTGCAGATAGGGCCGGTCGCCGTCCGGTTTGCTACCGCAAATTCCGAGGTCAAGCTCTACCTCCACGGGATACCCGCCGATTCGGAGGTTTTCGAAGCGCGTGCCCAGGAATGTGACTCGAGGAACGTGGCCGTCGGTGATTGGATGCTCGGTAGAAACCTGGGCCACCACTCGATCGACCGTGATGACTTCAAACACGTTCAAGCCTTCAAGTACCGACGTTGACAGTGTCACCCAGCCAGAATGATCGTTGCCCCAAAGATCTTTTTTCTCGATCTTGGTGCCCGACGCACGAGTGTGGCCCGCCTTGAAGGAAATCAGGCCCTCCATGGTATCCTCTGCGACCGACTGGCTGACATGGCCGTCGCGGCGTGTCTTCTCTAATACGACCCGTGCCTTGCGTTCGATCGGCTGATCAACAGGATGTTTCAGGTTGCCACTTAGCACGTGGGCTTCGGCGTGATACACGTGGTAGGGTGACCGGTCTGATTGCGGCACAACTGGTGATTTCGGATTTGTGGCCATATTTTTAGCTCCTCCCGTTTGAGCTATCTCTGAATTTGCACTTCAATCGAATAATGACCGAGGTCTGAACTCTCGTTGGTTGCCGTACCACCGCGTACCGCCAGCGTGTACACGCCTTGCTCCTGATTGGCTGCCGGAACATAAATCGACCGGGCCTCGTCGGATGAGGACGCGGGAATCGTGCGCGACCATTCTAGTCTTCCTGACGGGCTCGAAAGGTCAAAAGTGTAAGAGGTGTAGCGGCTTTCCGGAGGGATGTTCACGAGCAGATGGAAGCCCTGGCCAGGGTGTGGCGAGATCTGGGTCGTACTCGCCCCGCGGGTGCTGACGTTGATCGAGGCCCACGGCAAAATCTGCGGACTGCTGGCCATTTGCTTCAATTGTGGATACGTCACCAGATTCTGATATCCAATCGCCACCAGTAGGGCCGCCAAAACAGGGACAACCAAGGCAGGACGCAACCACGCGAGCCAGCCCGGTTTCGCGCGGGCTGGGGCCGTGACCCTTGCCGGAGGTACGGCGAGTGGCTCCGACAACACGACTTTGCTGTGTTCCACCAATGCGGCGCCCACCCGAACGTCGAGAGCGCACTCCTGGCAGTCGAAGAAGTGCTCCTCGAACTGTTCGCGCAGTTCAAGGGTAAGCTCACCGAGCAGGTATTTCTCGGCAGCCATCAAGCGAATTGATTCGCTGTGGTCCATGTCTAGATATGTCCTTCGTATGGATAGTGAAAGAACAAGACAAATCGTTTCATAGTGTCAATCCGCAGCTGTGCCCCTTATGCCGGCGGGTAACTTCTTCAGATAGACTGCCTTAAAGGCCTGCTTGGCGCGATGAAGCAGGACCCTGAGATAGTCCCGGTCCACACCAAAGTCGTGACAGACCGCATCTTTGTCGCGTTCTTCCAGGAAGATTTCCCGCAGCAGGCGCCGGTCCCGCTCTGACAACTCGTCCAGAACCTGACGGACCTTCTGTTGCATCTCCTTGTGCGACAGAATCGATACCACGTCCAGCGACGGATCGGGAATGTTCGTACTCTCTTCGTCTTCGATCGGATCCTCCCGGGAAGACGCACGATAATGTTCGAGCAACACGTTGTTGCAAACGGAATTCACAAAGGCTCCTAGTCGTTCCGGGTTTCTTAACTTCCCCTCAGTACGCAAAGCAACGAAGACTCGCGCAAAGGTTTCCTGCCTTAGATCCTCGACGGCTTGGGGAGAATTTACCCGCGAGCGCAGTTTCAATTGGATCAATTCACTGAAATAGGCGACAAAATGACTCTCTGTCCGGAAATCGCCCGAACATAGCCGTTCTAAGTAAGACTGGTTGAATTCTTGGAATTGCAAGGCTCTGGCCTCAGCGTGCGAGCAAGTGGCAGCTATTCTACACCCGTCCCCCGCGAAACGACTGCCATGGGGGCGCTGAGGCGTTCGCTCCCGGCACTATTTCACCTGAAACGAAAATCGCTCTGGACGCACCATGGCAATGAGCATCTGATCGGGACCACCGTGACTGATGGGCCCCGATGCTTGTTCGCAGGTCCACCCAGGGAGCAAACCGCTTCGCCGGGTTACCAGCATCCCGATGGAGGACGATTGCCGCCGGGGGGAGAGGCGTCGTTCTTCAGCTTCGCCGGAGCCGTTCTTGACGGCTTCGGCGTCAGTCGGGACGCTTTCCCGCGGCCGTAACAGAAGTGCATGTCATCGATCTTGCGCTAGGAAACGGGGTAACCAGTAACCGGATGTCGAGCTCAACGTCAACTTTAACTATGATCGAACCACTTCAGGTAAATGGTTTTCGGGAGCGTTTGTCGACTGAGCAGCCAAGTATTCCGTCGGGAGTGATGCAGGCCGTGCTGATGCACGCCTTGCAGTTACGCCGGAGTTGTCGAGAGGTATTTCTCCTCTGCGACATCCAACGACATAGCGTTGCCGAAGCTGCAGCGATTCTCGGAATTAGCCGGAGCGCCGCAAAGCGAAGACTCCTTCTGGATCGCCGACGAATGGACGAGGTTATTGAACGTCTGTGTGGGACGACGAACAGGCCTCCCCGCTGAAACCAAAGCTGGCTCGGGATGTTCAGGAGCGTTTCGTATTCCCCCCGTCTAGTCTAGGGCAAGAGCCCACACCTCAACGCTGAGATTCGTTCGGCAGGTCCTTGAGATATTGGCCGACGTTTCACGTGGAGAAGACCACCGCGGAGGTCTTGGATGGCTCCAATTTCGTTGCTTGAATTGGTAATTGCACCAGAAATGTCGAGCCCTTACCCGGGGAGCTTTGCACCGTGATTGATCCGTTGTGTTGCTGCACAATCCATTGTGCAATCGCGAGGCCGATTCCCGCACCCTCCAGGTTACGGCTTCTTGCTTTGTCGGCCCGCTAAAACCGATCGAAAAATTTCGAAATTTACTCATTTTCTTGCGAGTCGCTCGAAAAAGGCCGCTCGATTCCGGCTTTGAACCGCGTCAACGCTGCCAAGCGATGCTTGCCCCGGCAGAGCCGGCTCCCTTCGGACTAGAACGCTCCACCCAATGCGAGATAGAGATTGATACGGTTAGCGATGAGTTCGCGCTCTACGGAGTATCGTTCTTGGCATCCAATATTTCCTTGATCCGGAGCTTATGAAAGGCAACCGTTGACGTCGTCACGTTCAAGACATACGCGACTCCCTTCATCGACTTTCCTTCAGTCAGCAACTGCAAGACCTCGCGCTGCCGTTCGCTGAGCCGTCGCCCTTCCTCAATGGATTCCTGCCATGGTGCAACAAGACATCGACTGTTTCTTTGACGATTGCAGGGGAGAGATAGGACCTGCCCTTCAGAACCCCGGACGGCACGTATCAGTTCCGCGGCGGCGCAAGTCTTCAGAACATACCCTGAGGCTCTGCGCCGGAACGCCTCGGCGGCCAAGGTGGGATCGGCATTCATCGTCAAGAACAACAACTTTACCGAACCCAGCAATTGCTTCGCCTGATAGCCGGCGTCGAGACCGTTCAGCAGCGGCATGCCGACGTCATGATGATTATCTGCGGCTTTAAAGTAGCGGCAATGCGCACCAGTGCGCGCCCGTCACCCACCGTAGCGACCACATCGAATTCCGGTTCGAGTAGCTTCTTGCACGCCTCGGCCATGAAGATGTGATCGTCAGCAATCATTATGTGAGGACAGTTATTTCGCATGTGTCACTCCTCCCCTCGAGGCCGTTGTTAAGCTGAACTACCACGTTGCATGCCGAGGCGTTAGTTGACGCCAGGAGTTCCTTTCCAATCGAGAATGTCAACCAGTCTCCACGGGTTCTGATTCAGATCCAACTGCAGTTCGCCCTGTTTGTCGAGGACGAGTTGCGCCGCTGGATACAAGACCCCTGTGCTCTTGCTCTTGTCCTGGTCGTTGATTTCAATCATGCCGGCGGTAAGATCGAAGGACATTGATTGGCTGTCCGCCCAAGCCTCGGCAAAGCGGATCTGGCGATTGGTCACAAAGACAATTTTCCGTCCCGTCGCCGTTGGAGTCATCTTGATATAGGAGCAGTCGTAACCGAGTGTGCCAGTGATCTCGACGTGGCCTACGGCCTTCATCCGCTGCAGCGCGTTTGCCAGTCCTTGGTTCTGGCCCTTTTCATACGCCTGAACGAGAACCTGCCTGTCCGCGGGGGTCGAGAACTGATAAATATTCAATGTCACGCCGATGTTCTGTCCCAATTGGGTGCCCGTGCCGAAGGCCGTGACGTCGATGGTTTCATCCTTGTCTCTCGCAAAGCCGGGAATACTTCCGCTCATCACGAAACCCAGCACTAACAGGCTCTCAATGGCAATTTTCGAAAGCTTCGTTGTCATGCACATTTTGATCTCCTTCTCTGCCTGCCGGCAGACGTTCAAGTTCGATTTCGAGGGGTATTTATCTGGCACCGAAATTGAAGACGATCTTGCCCGAACTCCGAAAACTGCTCTGGCGCTGGCGGCCGAATTTATCAGAGCGGGTGCCGTCACACGTGACGACGTCCTTCACGACAGTGCCCGATCTGGCCGACGGTCTTCCTCCTTCTTATCGACGAACAGGAGGAAAGCGATCACTAAGACGGTAGCCAGAACAACAAACGTGGTGTTCATCAATTGACCCTTTCTCAGAACACGATGTCCACGCAAGTTCGGCGCATCGTCGCTATGGCTTTTTTGCAGGCTGCGGCTTCGGATCCCGAAGCGTCCACGAAAAGCCGAACACGAAGGTCCGGCCTTCCGGACGGGCCTTTGCCAGATACTCGTCCTCATACTTGAAGAAGAGATTCAGACCCTTAGGCGGAAGAATGAAATTGCTTTGTACACCGACGGCATGAACCGAGTAGTAAGGAAACGCGGCAGTAAGACCTTGATTAGCCGTAACCTGCCACTGGTCGTATCCAACCACGCCGAGCTGAAGCAGACGGCTGAAGTCCTTTTTCAAGGGAAGAATCTGCCCTAGACCCCACTCATCGGTGAAGGCTTGACCCGGTGTTATGTTGATTTGTCTTTTTTGCCCATGGATCTCCCAGTCCGTGGCTAGGCTCAAGCTGGTTCCCTTGTTTTTTGTCAGGTAGACCGTGGTCCCGGTGGCGAAGTTGTTCCCCCAGTATCCGGAACCGACGTTATTGCTGGCTCCGGGAGAAAACTTTCCCGTGGGGGCGACAAAGGCGTAGCCCACCCAAATGTCCGCTCGCTTCAAATTCCAAACCAGGTTCGCAGGCTGTACCCAAGTATCGGCCATGCCTTCGCCGCCGCCGCTAAGACCGAATTGAGCTCGTGTTATGTCCGCAGTCAGAGAACCATTCGCCAGATTCAACGCAGCCATGGTGAAGAATCTGCCACCGAGAATCTTATGTGCCGGCACGTAATAGAAGATGTTTTCCGTTACCCAGAAACCATAGTTTCCCGTGACCCCTGGCACCGAATTTCCGTTTGAATCTTTCAGAGAATCGGCAGAGTAATTGATCGTTAAGTTGGCATATGTAAATCCGGGATCGGGCGCGACGCCCGCATTGAGCCCATATTGCCCAGGCACGTATTGCCCTTTTTGTTGTGCCAACAAGCCTGAAACACAGCCCAGGATGATGCTTGCAAGAATGACAAATCGAAATTTGGTTCGGACGGTCATCTGGAATGCCTCTGTTTGAATTCCCAATTCGGTTCTGGATGGCGAAGAACACCGATTGGACTCGGAGGGCTCAGCAACACGAACCGGGGCAAGGTCCGCACGTACCGAAGCCTCGGAAGTCCAACCTCCCCAAGCGGCCACCGTAATTCGAAGATCAACCCGGCCACTGCTTGAACATCTTCTGGATGGCTTTCTCGACCATCTGCTGATTTTTATTACCGTTTTTGTTCAAGGTATTTTGACCGATCCCCCGCCAGACCAAACTTTGGCTCTTCGCGTCATAGAGATCCACGACCAAGGTTCCCTCCACATTTTGCTCCGGAGTGATGCCGCCCATACCCCCGCCGATCCCGCGCATGCCCCACGCACTGTAGGAAGTCTGCTGTCTCATCCCGCCGTTGGCGGTAACGATCAGGTCGGGATTCTGATTCTCCTGCACCTTCTGCAGCCCCTTGCCCTGCAGCGCCGAATCGATATCCTGCTGTGCGACCTGCGCCAATATCGAATTCTGGACCTGGTTGGCGTTGTTCGAACCCCAGGCATAAGTGTGATACTGCGCGAAACTCTGGCTGTGGTTGTAGTTCACCGAGACCTGCTGCCCCATGGCGATCGTCGAAATCAAGCATACGGCCAGTGCACACAATGCGAGTTTGGTTTTCATAAAGAGATCCTCGTTTCCCTAGAAATTGACGGCGCTTGTGTCGCCGGATTTACTACCACCCCGTTCTTAAACCATACCTGTCAACCCATATGGCCTTTCGCGTTGCATATCGCATTTCACCCTTCCACAAATGCAGTACGACGATTGGAGCTGAGCACATTCGCGAAGGTTTCTACCCCATGGTGGACGGTTCATTCGGCAGCTCGGAAAGTCACGTTTCGCCCGGAGCATCTCGGATACCCGTCCGACATTTCGCAACGGCCCGATTTTCGTGTGGCATCATTGCGCTCCGATCGACTGGTAATTGGAATTTGTCGTCGTCACCTGGAGCTTCTTGGCAGTTGCGTCGAGAACCGACTGCTGCACATAGTTAGTGCCGTCGGGCAGGCTAGCCATCTGAACTGCCAATGTGACTGTGTCTTTCGGATTATCCATATAGGTGTTCACGTTCACCGCGCTGATCTTTTTTGCGGCCGCATTGAACGAAAGCGTCATCTGATCGCCGGGCTGAGCGTAGTTCTTGAAGACAATGTCCGCCGCTTGCGGATTCAATGAAGCGTTGCCGGCCTGAAAAGTTTGTCCCATTTTCTGTGGGTCGGGGGGCACGTACATGCTGAGAAGGCTTTTCACCTGTCCCATGTACTCTTGCATTTCTTCCGTCTTCTTCTCAATGATCCTCTGCTTCATTCTCCCTCCGCTTGGAGGTTGGGGCGGTGGCCCGATCGGAGTCTTCTGCACCGTCCCGTCTGGGCCGTAACGGCACATTGATGTCTTAGGAGGCTTGGCTTCACCGTTGAGCGTAAGCTGGGTTGTTTCCATCCATTGATACTGGTGCAGTTTCTGCTGATTTTCGGCAGTCGCCTGCTTCACAGCTGCTATTTTCTCCTGCAGTTCTCCCCCCGATGTCCCACCCATCTGGGCAGTCACCGGGACGATAACGGTCAGCACCGCTGCGGCGATAAGCAGCCCGCGTTTATAGCTATCGCGAGATGTGTTGGTGGCAGACTGCATCGCGTGGGTAGTGATGGTAGTTCGATTCATTAGGACTCTCCTGTTATTCGCACTCAGTTTACGATCCGTTGTTTCTTAGCTTTCTTGCACTTTTGGTAGATAGAGTTTGCACAGCAACCGAGCCTTGTATTCGGGCCTGAGGATCACGCGGCTGTCTACGCCATTCATCCCGTAAGTTGCGACCCCTGTGAACGTAACCCAGGATTCACCTTTGAAATTCAGTTCGCGCACAAAGAACTTCCCGTTTCAGTTTGCTCCTCCACCAATTCGAATTCAGGTCACGTCCCAAGCCGATGGGGCCCGGTTCACTCAGGGAGTTGGGACCACACGGTAGTACACTCCGTTCGCGCCGTAAGACGGGCTGAACCAGGTGTTGCCGCAAAGATAGTAGGTTGTTCCCTGCACATTGGGAGTCGTGCAGCCAGCAGGAACGGTCGGCACGATTTCGCCCATCGAATACGTGAGGTTGGCAGAGGCCGCTGCGGCATTTGCGTTCGCAGCCGCTGCATTGGCGTTCGCTGCGGCAGCGTCCGCGTTGACTACGGCCACATTGGTGTTGGCAGCGCTGGTAGTGGCGCCCGCAACATAACCCTGGGTGTAGGCGTTCGACGCGGCAGCACTGCTATTGGCGGAGGCGACCGCCGCTCCCACGACGGCACCTGTGACTGCGGCTCCCGCTACGGCCCAACCGCCGCAGTTGGAGCAGCCGGTTGAATAAGAGTTGACCACGACGGGGGGATGGTACGCCCCGTAATATGGAACCGCAGCCCCGGGTGGATGATATGCCGCGCCGTAAGTGCCGCCGTAATAGTGGTCGCTGGCATAAGCCGTCTGGCCAGAGGCAGTCGTACCGACGGTTCCTACGCCGGCGTAATGCGTGGCCGTGCCACCATAGGCGCCGGTCGCGGTGGTCGTGCCGGAGCCTTCCTGGTGGTAGGCAGTGCCGCCGTATGCGCTCGTAGCGGTAGTGCCTTGTCCAGCGTAATGGGTCGCGCTCCCACCGTAGGCGTTGGAACCGGTCGTCATTCCCGACCCTTCGGCATGCGATGCAGAGGCACCGTATTTGTTGGAAGCAGTCGTTCCCTCGCCCTCGGTGTGGGTCGCAGTTCCCCCGTAAGCATTGGTGCGCGTGGTGGAGTCCGACCCGGGCGCGTGGTATGTAGCGCCCCCGCCGTAGGCGTTCGCGTGCCCATACCCGGAGGCCCTTACACAGGGAAGTAGCGTGATTAGAATGCTTAGCAGACTGACAAATACTTTTTTCATGACGGTTACTCCTAGTTACTGAGATTGACCGGCGTGGCCGGAGTCTGCATGGCAGCCTTTGGCTTCGCCTTGCCAGTAGGCGGGAGCGGAGCATCAGGTCGGGCGAACTTGATGTGTTTTGCGGCGGTGGCCTTTGCTGAGCCAAAGACGTCCGCAGATAAAGTCGGGTCAATTTTCCAGTTAGAAAGCTCGAGTTGATGGCGCAGCCGCAAGGGATCATCCACATAGATGGCGCGAAGCAGGCGCGGCAGTTTGTCCTCGGCGCCGATCCAAATCTCCACGAACACCCCTCCGGTGTCGTAGGCCACGATGTCCGTCGTCGTTCCGCCGATCACGTTGGACTGGCCAACATAGAAGGCCAGGCGCAGGTTCTCAGCGATGTCCTTGTAAGGATCGGAGACGATTACGTCGTCAAAGGGGAAGTAAATGGCGGCAACGTGGTAGGCCACCTCCATGGTCTCGTCAATCGTAGGCGGCGCGTCGGCGATGGCAACCAAATCCTCGGCCGGCGCGTAGGCCATCATGATTTTGCCATCGTAATAGAACTCCGACGCCGGACCGTCGCCCGAAGTGATCACCCGCAGCTTGTCAGGCCGCTGCATGGCAACATCAGACTTCGTGGTGTAGGCGAGCGGTATGCCCAGGCGGCTGGGACTCTCGTAAGTGACGACGGTCGTGAACGACATCGTATGCGCTGCCGCCAGGCGATTGCTTGCGGCTTTCAGCAGTTCGATTGCCTTCGGTTCGAGGACAGGCTTCGAGCCCTGAGCGTATGCGGTCTCACCGCCAAAAGAAAAGCCCACCAGGGACATCAATAGTGCCCCACCAAATAGTTTGCGTCCGGTCATCACGGACCTCCTCGAGCAACGAGTTCGAGATCGTCGGCACCGACCTTCATGGGATCATGCCGCATTCGATCATTTTGTTGACCACGGGCGCCGCAACGATATTGACGAATGAAGCGCGCATTTTCGGATCGTTGCGTAACATCGTCATGGCTTCCTGCTCTTGTTGTGACGGTGGCTTTTTCTGGGATTTCTGCACCCACAACTGCTCGCAGCTAGACGTCTGGTACTTCTGGGCCACCTTGTTGGCGATGGCGTCCACGACCGGGTATTGGGCGTTGGCCACGCTCACGTAAAGAAGTGCGATCAACAGTGTGAAAAGGTAAGAACGTTTGATCATGATTTTCTCCTCGTCCCTTGGTGATCCACTTGGCTGGGATCACAGCATGCGCTCATATCGGCCACTGCTCGAACATCTTCTGGTTTTTTGGTCGACCATCGCTGATTCGTATTGCCAATGACTCCGGTTCACGGTAGGGGCTGAACCAAGAATGAGGAACTGGCGAAAGTAACAGTTGATGGCACCAAAAATGCCAGTGGAGATTTCATGGCGCTAGACGAGGTGCGACATAGTGAGGAATTGGTCGTACCAACCGCTCGAGATTGGTTTATTTCGGTCTGCCCAGCCAGGAATATTGCCACGCTACGGAGACGTTCTGGTAGTTCCCGCCAAACCGGATGTAGGCGCCATTGCTGTAGCTGAATTTCAGGGATTGATGCTTTGACACCGGGACGGAGAAGGTGCCTCCGATGCGGGAACCGGTCTGCTTGGATTCGAGATTGCGTATGCCGTTCAAGCTCGTGATGCCACCCACCCAGAAGTTGCCATCGAGGGAGACCCAAAGCCGGTTTCTCTTGAAATCGCGACTCAGGTGTCCTTCAAAGGAGCCGACGGGTGCTTCGGTTTGCGGCTTAGGAACAGGAATGTCGAAGAACGCGTTGTTGGCGGTGTAAAACCATACCCCTGCATATCCATCGAGCACCCAATAACCCCAGCGTTGGGAATAGCCGAACTCCGGCTTGAAGGCCCAGCGGTTAATACCCCAGTTGATTAGCTTCGTGGGGTCGTATTGACCGGTCGGTGCGATGATCTTCAAACTGGCACCAAGCAGCATCTTCTGCTTCCATTTGACGAATGTCTGCGCGGGCATTGCTGGACCGCCCTTGAGGTTCACGGAGAGCCGGGCTGAGAAATCCAGCAGGCCTGACCGGTAAATCGATCTTTGCGCGCCCAGCACGCTTCCCGAGAAAGTTCCCACCGCGTATGGCAACGAAGCGGTGATATTCGCCGAGCGGCCAAAGAAACTGAACGAGTGGTAATAGCTGAAGACGGGCACACTGTACGTGCCCGTGGCACCTGTTATGGGAATGGTTCCGTTAAAATTAAGGCCTCCGTCGTAGAAGGCCCACGTCAGCGTGACCGCGTTCGAATGCACGGCGGTGATGACATAAGCCCTCGGCGCCAAGTCCTGAGCGCGAAGTAGCTGCAGAGAACATACTGCAATCGCAGCTGACAACACGAGCTTGACGAAAGGTCGCATCCTTCAATCACGGGTGGCTTGCTCTCGACAGCTACTAACCCACTTTCTTGGTGGCTATATGGGGTTTACAACTGCTGTCCGCCCACATGCGTGCTTTTCTGCTGGCAACCTCCGCAGGCTGGCGGGCCCGATTGATGCTTCCAACCGGCGTGCTGTCGGATGTCGAGTTTCCCGTGACATCGAAATACGTTGCCTCGGAGTCATCCGGTTGAAGAACCGACTTCGACAGAAGGGTAAGCCGACGGCTTTCACGGACGCTCATGAACTGATTGATCGGCGCGGATAACGTTTCCCATGTCGGCTTCTCGACGTTAGTTAGAGCCTCCGTAGAAACGCCGAAGACGACGAGGGGATACAGGTAAAGATAAGCCGCTACGGCATCTTTAATGACAGCTTCTGGCGCGGTGGATTCCGTCTGCTGCACCGGAGACGCCGCTTGATTGCAGCCAATCGCGGACAGGAGGCACGCGAGCATCGCGCATAATGCAAATTTAGGTTTCATAAATCACTTTCCTTTTCGGTTGTGATTTTCCCATCCAGCCAGACGGCCCGAATCTGCAAACCGCACGGAATCGCTCGTCGGACGCCACTAGTATTGGCGCTAGGGTCGCATCTGCACTTCAGCTAAGCAACTGGCAAACATGCTAGTAGATATGGTGTATGCCACAGCGAAGGCGCCGTATGGCACGTGTATGTCCCGTTGAGTCAACGTGGATATACGTCACCGTTGTTCAGTGATTAAGTGACGAAATGAGGCATGGCTGTACGAAGAAGATGAAGAAGGAACCAAAGCAATAATTTCAGCGAATTTCAGCGTCCACCGCGAACTAACATTCAACAACTTACGAACCAACTTCGGCGGTGGAAACGCCCTGGAAGAGTTTTTCAACAGCCACGCGATATTACAACAACTCTGTTTTCAGGGGATCTGTCTCCGAGTAGTTTTACTGGCGGCGCGAGAGCGGCGTTTCATTTAAGGAAGCGTCACCGAATCATTCTGGCGGAGTCCGCTGTAGCGCATGAGAAGCAAGAGAGCCCGCACCCGAACTCGGTGTCCGGGGTTCGTGCTCTAATGAGACAGATCGTAAGTTACGTTCACCAATTTCTGAAACTCTTCTTGCGAAAAATAATCAATGGGCACTGGTCTGACCTTGATCGGACCCAATTCCTCGACACAGGGTTCTGTTTCAGCCACCGCTTACGCACACAATAGGAGAAAAACGAGTGCCAGCGTTCCTGCCGTTTCTGGGCGGTAATGGGTGCGACCTTCCAAGATCGACTAAGCAGGCCGAGTTCATCGTCGCTGAATTCGTCAATGTAGCTCAGACCTCGACCGCGCGCAAAGCTAACCAGCTCACGCTGCATCAGCGAAAACTCATAAAGCCAGCTGTGCGAGAGCCGCTGTCCCTGCTTCCTGGCGATGAATGCGTCGAGCGCGGCCTCCACGGTGACTCGGGCCGGCGGGGGGTCGGCCGCATTTGCGTCCATCAACCGGGCCTTCTTTTCCGCCCGCTCCCAGGCGTGGGTGCGGGCGCTGACGCGCACGAAGGCGCCAGTGGCTTCAATCGTGCCCATGATCCATTTCGGGCAGTGGCAACGTCGGTAATAGGATCAGTCTACGCGCAAGAAGGGTAGTGAGGAGTGTAGACGCTGAGCATAAATGCCTCCGGGAGAAGGTGAGCCCGCCGGAAGCATTGGACGATAATTGTACGAAACTGGGTAGCTGCCTGTAACGTATTAAATCTACAGCGTTAAAATTGGTGCGGAAGGGGGGATTTGAACCCCCATGCCTTTCGGCGCCACCCCCTCAAGATGGTGTGTCTGCCAGTTCCACCACTTCCGCACTTTGTAAATTACTTGTACTCAATAGCTTAACAAGTTCGTCCTGCGACAGCATTTCCAACTGCACCGGATTTTGCACCGACTTCTCGCACGCAATGCGCTCGTCCGGCCGCTGCAAGTCTGCCAGTCGCGCAAACAACTTGTGGACCGCAGCCTCCCTCGGGTGTACGTAGCGCATTGTGGTCTTGATGTTATCGTGTCCGGCGACGTACTGCAACGTAAACGGGTCCGTGTACTCTCCGGCCTCGGTCAGAAAAGTATGACGCAGAGCGTGCAGGCCGGCATCGGGATGAGTCTTGATCTTTTTTCGTATCTGGCCTATCTGTTCCTCCAGCACCCAAGGCCCCAGAGGCTTTGTCGGATCTTGCGGGCTCGTGAAGACATAGTCGCACTGGGAGTCTTTCAGAAGCCGTTCGAGTACTTCCTTCATTTCGTGATCAATCACCAGCTTGCGCTTTCGCGCTCGCCGTTTCAGACCGCGCTTGATTATTAGCTCTCCGCAGATTTTCCCATCTGCACGCTGCTGCGAGTGGAGGCGAACGCAATCCTTCATCAGCTTTAGCATCTCGTTACGACAGATACCGGAGTGCCGCGCCAGAATAGAAGCCGATCGCAAAGGTTCGGCGGAACGCGAAGTCCATTGCGCATACTCCGCCGCGCTGAAGATGTAGTCCGTTTCACGCTCTGCTCCTTCGTCCTTCGTGTACTGGTCGACCGTCGGCACTTTGGCAATCAACTTAAGCTTGAGGTGCGCATAACGCAGGGCCTTGCGGAAAGTGGCCAAATAGCGATTCACCGTGGTTTTGCCCACCGGCGTAGGTTTTCCGTCACGCCGTCGCCCCGCGTGCTTCAAAGCCCAAGTTTTGAACGCTTCGATGTGAGCTTCGTCGATCTGGTCGAGGGGTAGATCAACCCAAGGACCGTAACTGAGCAGCTTCCGATAGCTCTCCTGATAAAACTTAACTGTGCCGGTTTGTTCGGCTTTGGCTGTGGCAACCCACTCATCGAAAGTTGTTTGGAACTGTCTCAGCGTAGGAATGCGCCTGGGCTTTTCATCACTCGCGGAAGATTTCCGCTGCGGCTCGGGTTCTTCGAGGCCAGCGGCCTGGCGAACAATGCGAGCTCGCGCCGCACCCGCGATAGCCTCTGCTTCACGCCGGTTTTCGGTCCCAGTCGAGCGGTAGTATTCCTTGCCTCGGTACTGGAATTTGTAGGCGTAGTACGAGCTTCCGGAGCGTTTGAATACTTTCATCAGCCTGCCGCACGTCGGGTGTTGCTTGTCACGAACTGACGGATAGTTTCCGGCTGAATCATGACTCTTGTGCCGACTTTCACATAGTCGATCCTACGACCCTGAATCCAGTCACGCAAGGTCTTGATCGAAATGCCTAGCAAATGGGCAGCTCTGCTCACGTCGAGCAAGGGTTCGATGGGATCGGATGCAAAGGCTGGGGGCATCGCTTCGTGCAATGCCATGACGTGCCTCCTTCCGGGGAACCGCGGGTCTCCCGCGATGCGCCCCCGCGTCGGCTTATGAGACGGCGATTCGGAACCGACAACTGCCGTCCTCGGCTGGTCAAGTCGCTACGGGGCCGGGCGATGTTAACCAATTTGATTCATTCCTGCCGCCGTGTCCAATAACTTTTCGGATTGAGTTCATTCCTGCAAGTTATTAAAGACAAGGCTAGCCTGATTCGTCACATCCAATTCCCGCTGACAAAGCACTGCGCGGGTCGAGAACCTATTGAACAAGCGGGCTTACAGAAGGAAGTCATTCGCCAAGAACGCCTGAGATTCGTTGAGGCAGCGATCGGACTCGGCATCTCGCAGTGCTATTCAGAACGATCGCCGCCGGTTGCCCGGAAATATGTGAGTACTCGCAGATGGTACAAGCGACGATGGGGTGTGTCCTTTATTTTGATGTTGAGACCGTTCCCGCGCCGCGCGAAGGCTTCGCCCCGACCTCACGCGCTGCTCGCCAACTCAACGAGGCCGGAGCAGAACGATCATGGGCAAGCCACTACGAGATCAACGACGTAGTTCGCTACACACGTGGCAGCAAAGCCATCGGAATCGAAGCTGCCGTCTACGCATCGGTCGCAGCGATCAACCCATCCGCAAACGAACTCACGGTCAAAAAAGCGAACGGAGAGCTTGCGACATACGATCCCCGCCGCCTTACAGGCGTCAGCGTCTACCAAGAGATCCAACGCGAGTTTTCCGTAGGCGACCGCATCCAGTTCACCGCACCCGACAAGTCACTCGGTGTCGCCAATCGCGATCTCGCTGCCATCGATGCCATCAATGCCAATGGTCGGCTCTCTGCCCGCCTCGACAACAACCGCCAGATAGAGTTTAACGCTAACGAGCATCGTCATTTCGACCACGGCTATGCCGTCACGAGTCACAGCTCCCAGGGCCTTACCGCCGAACGTGTCCTCGTTCACGCCGACACTAGCGTCCACCCAGACCTGCTCAACTTCAGGTTCGGCTACGTCTCTATCTCTCGCGCCAGTCACGAGGCCACCCTCTTCACAGACGACATAGCAAAACTCGGCCCCCACCTCGGAGCCGATGTCTCCAAGACATCCGCTTTGGAAATCGGTCAAGCCCCATCCATCGTCCAAGGAATTGGGATAGGGCTCTGACAGTCCCAACCATTAAGATGGACGAATCGCGATGACGAAGATGACAACCATTCCCGAGAATTACAGCAACATCCGCGCCGGAATCGTCGAACTGCTCAAAACAGCCCGATCGGCTGCTGCCCGGAACGTGAATGCCCTGATGACGTCCACCTACTGGGAGATCGGGCGAAGGATCGTCCAGTCCGAGCAAGCTGGAGAGCAGAGGGCTGAGTACGGCGAATTGCTCATCAACCGATTGGCCAGAGACCTATCGGCCTCATTTGGGGGAGGCTTTGGACCACGGAATCTCGCCCAGGTGAGGAGCTTTTATCTATCTTGGCCTCAGAGCAAGATTTTGCAGACACCGTCTGCAAAATCTTCTGCCCCTAGCTTGATCAATGAAATATCGGGGAAATTTTCAACTAATCCAGCCCTCGCTAACCAGTTCCCATTGCCCTGGTCCGCCTACGTCCGATTGCTTTCGGTAAAGAGTCAAGAGGCGCGAACTTCTGCGAGACCGAGGCGCTACGTTCGGGCTGGTCCGTGCGGCAATTGGACCGTCAGATCAGCAGTCAATTTTATGAACGCCTTGCGCTCTCAAAGAACAAAGCATGCATGCTGGCGAAAGCAGAAAACTCTGAACCAGCGATTTGGTGACGCCTGAAGGGGCCATTAAGGACCCGTTCGTTCTCGAATTCCTCGACCTCAAGGACGAATACTCCGAGTCAGACATGGAGCAAGCACTCATCCAGCATCTCACGGACTTTCTCTTGGAGTTGGGCAACGAACTTCGCCTTCCTTAGCATGAGCGCTTATTCAGAGTGTCCCTAGCTCCAATTCGCTGGCAGGATTTGGCTTGAAAGTGTTGGTTGAGAAGGTAAACTCGGGGGAAAAATAGGCGCCATTAAGTTTGCCGACGACGCTTTCATTCATCTGAGCTCTGTTACGGGTAGAGCTCGAAATCCATTCGCAACCGGAAAGCCGTTTGGTGTGCGGCACACGACCGCTCCTGCTGCCACCTTTGATTTGCCCACGACGTTACGCACGAAGTCGAGATTTACTGTATCACCGACATCCGGCAACTCCGTCCACTTCGCTTCGAACAGCTCCAGGCGTCCGCCCGAATCCACCACGAAGTCCACTTCGCGGGTTCGGTCACGCCAGAAGAACAGGCTACCCGTGCGCCCTCCGCTGCGTTCGCGGTCTCGAAGCTGGGCAAAGACAAACGTTTCCCAGACTGCGCCTACCGCCGGCGACTGCTGAAGAGCTTCCTCAGACCGAATATTCAGCAGCGCGCAAAGCAGACCAGTGTCAGCGAGATAGAGTTTTGGACTCTTGACGATGGACTTGGTTCGATTCGAGAACCACGGTTCGAGCAGTACGACCTGACCGGACGCTTCCAGCATGGATAACCAATGATTTGCAGTTGATGGGGCAATCCCGACATCGCGTGCTAGGTCGGCTTTGTTCAACAGGTTTGCAGAGCGGAGTGCGCAGGCCCGCAGGAATCTCTCGAAGTCTCGCAGGCTGCCAACATTGGTTAAGGAGCGCACATCGCGTTCGAGATAAGTGGCGAGATACGAATTGTAAAAAGCAGCAGAATCAATGTCTGGGTTGGCGTAAAGCTCCGGGAAACCACCGCGCACGATGGCTGATTCGATCCTTGTTTGCGGCAATGCCGCTTGAATCTCGGCGAGGGAAAGGGTTTCAAGTTCCGCGATGTCGGCCCTGCCTGCCAGCGATTCGGATACGTTCTTCATCAGAGTGAACTTCTGCGAACCAGTAAGCAGGAATTGCCCATTGCGTGTCCGGTGGGCATCGACGGCCACCTTGAGGTGCCGAAACAGGCCGGGCGCATATTGGACCTCATCAATAAGGACGGGCGGAGGATGACGCTGGAGAAAAGTTCCCGGTTCCTTTTCAGCCTGCTCGGCTTCGGCGGGGAGGTCGAGGGAGACAAACGCATGTTTCGGGAACAGGCGCAAAAAGGTGGAGGTTTTGCCGGTCTGCCTGGCTCCGGTTAGAACGACCACTGGCCGTGTCTTCGCGGAGCGTTGCAGGCGGGGTTCAACTGCGCGTGGAATCCACATAAGCAAAATATACGATATAATCGCATATTTTGCACGAGCTAGAATTCTTGATCATCAGGGACGAGTGGCTGTTAATGCGCGTGAAATGGGCCTGGTCTATAAAAGGGGATGTCAAGAACATTTTTCTCCCTCCACCGGGGGCGCGGTAGAGTTCGCGCCATCCAGCCCTCTCGCCATTGGAAGACGCTGGTCTGGTGTCGTGCCCTGCAGTTGATTTGGGTCGTCCTATCTCAGTTGGCATCTTCTTTAGTAGCGACGACGCCGATCGGCTTCGAAACTGAGCAAGCCCTGCGGTTGTAAGGTGTCAACCATGGATCTATCTGAGGCTCGTGGCCTAGTGCTTTTTCGGGTTGTCCGAGGGGGCATAGGGATTACACGGAGACTGGATGCCATCGGCACCCGTACCGTCTACAGGCCATTGTCATACTCACCCTCGAACCCGAGCGTCTCAAAGAACCGATGGACCACCACCCGAGAAGATCACCGGAGATGGAAGGGCTCTTCACCCGAGACGCTCAAGCGGCTTGCGATTTCAGTTTTTCGGCGTCGAAGTTTTCTCCTTTCTTCCAAAGCGTCAGCGTAATGGCTGCGATCTTGCGCGCCAGTGTGAGCCGCGCCATGGTCGGCTTTATGCCTTTGGCCAGCGCAGCCTGGTAGAAGTCCTGGAAAGGTCCGGGACGCACGCTGGCCATGGTAGCCGCACCTTTGAATAAGCCTTTCAGATCATGGTTGTGGTCTTTGTTCAGACCCCGAATGGAAAGCAGTTTCTTCGAGCGTCGCACCTGACCTTCGACAAAACGGTATTCCGCGCTGGTGCGCGTCTCCAAGGCCAACCCGCTATAGGCCCAGAGTTGCCGCTTGCTGCGGAAACGATGCGGAGTCTGGATCAGAGCCACCGCCAGTGCCACTCGAATCGGTCCTAGATACGGAATCTGTCGCAGCTTCGCGGTGATGGTATGCTTGCGACTTTCCGCTAACCGTTCGCGCCGCGCTTGCGGTCGCAAGTGTTGCAACATGTCCAGTTGCTCATAGAGCCGTTCCGCTCGCCGCCGCACCCCGGCTTCGCGGATCTTGGCCAGCCACTGCTCTCGATGCCGGCGGTAGTACCCATCTCTGCCCGCACAGGGAATCGCCCAGCTGCGGTACACCGCTTTCAACCGATTCATCACTCGCGACAGGTCTTTGACGATGGTCAGATAACTCCGCGATAGTTCGCGCAACATGCGCACGCCGGTCTCGCCGTGGTAGACGGGTTTGAGTTGGTTGCCGCGTAGCAGTTCGGCCAGCTTGCGCGCATCGATGCGATCGCTCTTGTTCCCGTCTTTGAGCAGCGCGTTCTTGCGCGGATTGCACACCACCAGTTTGGCGACGCGGGCGTGCAGCAGATCGTACAGCCAGGCCGACCAAGTTCCTTCTTCGAAGGTCACCGCCAAGGTTCCGCGCAAGCCGGCAAAGAACTGAAGAATGGTTGCCGCTTTGGTCTCCAGGATGGATTCCATGACCAACTTGCCGGTTGAATCCATGACCGCGACCACGATGGTTGCTTGATGAACGTCCAGCCCAATATACTTTTCATCGTTCACGAGGGTGCTCCTTTCTGTAGGTGATGATGCCAACGATCACAACCTACTCCAAAAGGGCGCCCTTTTATAATGCGATTACGTGAACTAGGAGCAGACTCTAATACCGTGGACCTTTTCCTCGCGACTTGAGGCTTCTCTTGTCCCAGTACCACTTGCAAGAACAGCCAACTCGGCTTCCGGAGTGTCAGTTGTCAATGACGACAGCAGTCATTTCTGTATCAATGAAAGTAAACGTCACTATAGGGCCCTCTCGGACATTGAGCACTAAAGGAGGACGAAAGCAGGTGATACAGACGCCATCTTTGCGGTTCTGATGTCAATACTCGACCGGGTCTTTTCCACGACGCCGACCACTTCAGCGACATTGAATCTCCCGCTCATCGGGTGTGAAGTATTTAGCGAATCACTAGATTAAAGAGTCACACGACGTGGGACAATTGGGGGCCCGTCACCATAATTCTCGCCGCCCTCTTCGATCGAGGCTTCTTTCTGATCACGATTTCTACATCACGGTCAAGCGCGTTCAAGAAATTCATCAGCCGTTCTACCGAGAACCCCTCCAACCGATAATTCACCAAAGCAGAAATCTTCGGCTGATTGA
Source organism: uncultured Acidobacteriota bacterium (assembly GCA_963796095.1). Classification (GTDB taxonomy): domain Bacteria; phylum Acidobacteriota; class Terriglobia; order Terriglobales; family Acidobacteriaceae; genus JABDBE01. Next base: position 71,567 of record CAWCKL010000034.1, on the reverse strand, counting down.
TGGCGAGGAGGCGTGCCGCTGCAGTCTGCGATAGATGACGTGCCTCTATGATCTGATTGATAGCGACCGCCAGGCGCACTCGTGTTTGCTTCTCGCCGGCATCGCGTAGACCAAGGTCTGCAAACACGTTACCTGAACTTTGAACGACAACTTCGCTATCTCTTTCGTTTGCCATATCGCGCCTCGTAATCCTCACTCGCCACCTTGAGCCTCCGAGAAACCAATTCCACATCCGTTTGGGCCGTCTTTATGCCCTTCGGCGATTTCTTCTGGAACGCATGTAGCACGTACGCAGCATTCTCGAACTTTACGGTGTACACCGCCCGGTAAGTGTCTCCCCTATAGTCCTCAACTATTTCTAGAACGCCCGCTCCCTCGCCTTTCCACGGCTTTGCGCTCGCGTGCTTTCCACCAAACTGCGCAACGCTTAAAGCAACACCAATTTCGTCCTTCACAGCCTCAGGAAAGTCCAGCAAATCACTCTTCGCTGATCCTATCCAAAACAGCGGCTTTTCGCCCGGAACCCTCTTTTCTCGCGCCATTCACATTATCCCAGTTCTAGGATATATAGTCCACAACTCATTTGTCGTCAAGAATCAACAGTCTACAGAAGATCCGAAGCCCTATGCAGAGAGGCTACGCAGCGTCCGTTCCACTTCGCCCTCTTCCGGGTGGCCGCCGCTTGGCCGCGGCTCGCACGGGCGTTTCGGACTGCGCCGGTTTCGCGCCAAACCATAAACCGTAAGCGGTTTGTCACGAACCGCGCTTTCACTCACGCCCTGCCACCCTCCTTCGGCCTCCGTTCTGTCCCTTTCACCGTTCCGCCTTGTTTCTTCCCGCTGCCGCTCTAGTGAAGAAGAAACAAGCCGGAAACGGCAGAAAGGGAAAAAACATGAAATTAGAAGAAGTCAACACACGAACCAAAGAGGCCGTGGATTTCCTCGTCGCAGCTCTGGAGTCCGGTCACAGTGAAGTTCTCACCGCATACCTCGGAGCAATGGCGAAGTTTCACACCTACAGCTTCGGCAACATCATGCTCATCGCACGCCAGAAGCCCGACGCTACCAACGTTGCCGGGCTTCGGACATGGAACTCGCTTGGCCGCTTCGTTAAACGGGGGGAAAAGGGCATTTTCATTCTCGCCCCGATGGTGGGAAAACGAAGCACGAAGGATGTAGCGACCGACGAGCCGAGCGAAGACGCAACCACGGAGGGTCAGCGGACGCTGTACGGGTTCCGAGCCGTCTACGTTTTCGATGTCAGTCAGACCGAAGGCAAAGAACTCCCAACCCTGACCGAAGTCAATGGCGACGTGAGCGGATACCGCGAACGGCTGTTCAAGTTCGTGGAAGCGCAAAGCGTCGAGATCAGTTTCTCCGAGAGAATTGCTCCCGCGAAGGGTCTCTCGTATGGCGGGAAGATCACCCTGCTATCAGGGATGCAGCCCGCCGAGGAGTTTTCGACGCTTGTCCATGAGATTGCCCACGAAATGTTGCATCGTGGCGACCGCCGCACCCTGACCACCAAACAAGTCCGCGAAACCGAGGTCGAAGCCGTAGCCTTTGTGGTCTGCCAATCTGTCGGGCTTCAGAACGGAACTTCATCCCAGGACTACATCCAGCTTTGGCACGGTGACGCCAGTCTTCTGCGCGAGAGCTTGGAAGCCGTTCAACACCGCTGCCGTGATCCTCGGGGGCATTGCTCCCGAGCCAGCGCCACTCGCGGCAGCCGCATAACACGCCAACTCCTGCACCGTTTGGTTTTGAGGCCCGACGTGTGCGCTGAGTCCACGAACACCTAACCTAAAAACACCGATGGCTCAGTGGACCTCTACTGGAAGCCAAGGCGGAGTACGCGAAGCTGCAGTGAACCTTTTGCGGATGGATAAAGATTTTGGAAAGGACGAGAACTCCGTAGCGTTCTCCGTACCGTCGCGATGGTTTACGGGTCCCACAGGCGACGAAAATGCCTCATGATTCCAGCCCCCAGGATTGGTAGGTCCTGCACGCATTTGCAGGTACTTGGCGGTCTCCCGCAACCTGCAAGTAGTTGTAGGTTCAGGTTGAACGAGATCTGAAAAGGCTGCGCTCATGAGCTTGCACAAGGCATACAGGAATACAATTACGGTCAACTACTCTTGGTCGCCCCTTCTCACTTCTTACCACACCTAAAATGCCCGCGCACACGCGTCTATACCGATTAGGCCGGTTGCGAGCATGATAGCGTCCAAATCAATCCCCGTCCTAAGTCGCTTTGCATGGACGCGATGTCCCAGAACCTCCGTCTGGAGCGGGTTTCAGATGCAAGGGATTTAGATTTGTTGGCTCGTGGAGAAACTTTTCACAACTGGACGGGTTCCAAACTCGTAACCACTCGTCGTTTTACGCACACATGACAGGACGAAACTTCTGGTTCACCAAACTCTTGAGCAGGGGTTGGAGCAGTGTTCCCCAACGTCGAAGTACGCCACTTGCACGCGGTCATTGCTTTGGCCGAAGAGCTGAACTTCACGCGGGCCGCAGACAGATTGCACATCACCCAGCCTGCGCTCAGCAAACAGATTACCGACCTCGAAGCCGAGCACCGATTTTACTTGTTCACTCGCAATAAGCGACGGATTGTGGAACTCACGGATGCCGGGCGTGTCTTCGTCGAAGAGGCCCGCTCTGCGCTCTCACATACGGAGCGGGCCGTGCATCTCGCTCGTGCCGCGCACGAGGGGTCCGATAGCATCTTGACGATCGGGCACTCACCCTATGCCAATCACGACTGGGTTTCCGCGATGCTTGCGATACGGCTTCCTTTATATCCGAGGCTCGGAATTCGACTAAAGACTCAGTTTGCAATGGAGTCAGTCCACAGCGTCCTTGTTGGCGAAGTCAACCTCGCCCTGGTGACAGCGCCACCGCAGGGTGCCCAAATCACCGCTGTGCCATTTGCTCCGGCTCCGCTCTACGCTGTACTTCCAGAGAACCACCCCCGCTGCTCGCAAAGAACGCCTGGTTCTCCGGGATCTGGCCAAGGATGAGTGGATTCTGTTTCCGAAACGTTTTGATCCGATAGTGTTTGAGGCAATCATGGATGCAGCACAACGTGTGTCCATCGCTCCCAAGCACGCTCACGATGTCATTGCGCCACCGCAGGCAGTGGACCTCGTATCGGAGCACGCAGGCGTCGCTATCCTTACGCAACTTACGGCGACGGGCTTTCATGCTGCCGGCGTGGTCGTAAAGCCGATTTCCGATGCATCGGTGTGCTTCAAAACTTGCGTGATCATGAGAGCCGACAATGTGTCCCGGCTCGTAAACGAATACGTTCGAATGTTCCTCCGCAAATATGCGCCCCAACGCCTGCCACCAAAGCGAATGGAATTGTCGCCGTCCCCGCGAGTTCTCGGCATGAAAAAGGCTCCGTCGCGCTTCTGACCGGCAGAGCATCGCCGGTTTGGAACCCACTCTCAGCTCGATGCTGCGAGAGATACTGAGCCTCTTCGAGGGGGGTGTTCTGATTGAGAAGATCAGTCACGACCCTGGCGCCCAACCTGCACCGGATTTTGCACCGACTGCCTGCATTCGGGGCTTACTGGCGGCTACTGGCCGTTCCGAGGGATGTTAGCGCAAGTGATTGAGGCGAAAGGTAGAAGGTTTATTATCAGAAGCTTGTAGAGAATTGCTAAAGCTATACAGGCAGATGGTGTGTCTGCCAGTTCCACCACTTCCGCGTTACAGCGTCCTTATACTTCCGGCCCAGTCAAAAACGTAGGGGGGAAAGTATGAAGTTCGGTATCCGAATCGGTCTTAATCTTATCATGGGCCAGCTTCTCTCAGAACCGTCGCATCGGCGTTACGGCAGCAACTCATAGCTGACAAAAGCAAATTTCTTGGAATCAGGCGACCACGAGTTGACGTTGATGGTGCCCTGGCCGCCAAAAATCTGCGTCAGAACTCGAATCGAACTGGCTGCTCCCTTGCCCGCGGTGTCTTGAGGCATAGGAATTATGCGAAGCTGAACGTTAGTTTTGACATTGTGCCCTGGAGTGCCCTTGGGAAAGGACAAAAAGACCAGCCACTTGCCGTCGGGCGAAGGATGCGGGAACCAGTCTTCCAATTCATCGCTGGTGATGCGCTCAGCCTTAGCATCGCCTGGACCAGCGCCTTCCGGGGGGAATCGCCAAATGTCCCATCCACCGGAGCGGTTGGAATTGATATAGATCCACTTGCCATCCGGCGAATAGTCGGGTCCGTCATCGGCGACAGGACTGGAAGTAAGCCGCTGTTCGCTTCCGCTTCCTACAGGAATCCGAAAGATGTTGAAGTAGTCGCCACGCTTGCCCACAAAGGCCAGCCATTTCCCCTCGGGAGACCAGCCGTGGAAATAGCTCGGACTGTTCGGCGTAAGCAACCGGGGGTTGGCGCCGTCCGCAGAGGCGACGAACACTTGCGATTCCTGGGAAGATCCGTGTTTCGCGGAAAACGCCAGCAGCTTGCCATCGCGAGTGATGCCGTGATCGTTGTTACATTCATAGGCGGCGTCGAGAGACAGCTTCTCTGGCTGCGCCTTTCCATCAGCGTTAAGCTCGAGCCGGTAGAGTGCACCACCAGAATTCGCCAGCAGATATTTGCCATCGGGAGACCAGTTCGGCGCTTCCCAAAGCTTGTCCGCCGTGTAAACGACCCGGATGCTCTTGCTGTCCAGATCATAGGTCGAAATTTTACTGCGGACATTGCTGGGGTTCTGATTTTGCTCGGCGGGCGCAGGTTTTTGGGTATTTACGTCTGAAGACACGGCCGCCTCAAGCACATTCGCACCAAGCGGCTGAAACGCGTCGGCCGGACCCCAGATCTTGGCCCCGCTTCCGGTGATACGATATTCGCCAGTGGCAGCACTGGCTTTAACCCTTTGCAACGGCGCAATGCCCACATCAGCGTGGGCTTCGAACAGGCCTAACTGGTCTGACGGCAGCTGTGGCTTTGCAGCTTGGGAACGTGCGTCGGATCCGAAAGCCAAAACGGCGAACGCGAGAACTATACGGTTCGGCCAAGATGATTTGAAGTTCATGGAAGTCGCACATCACAAGATTTGCGCCCTAGCATACTCGCAAACCGCATCCGCAGTCTATCTTGTCAGGCGTAAGCAACCGCTATGATGAAAAAGAACGCAACGAAGACGGCGATGCGAAATCTATCGATGATTTTCGTCTTGACCAGTGCGAGCGCAAGCCTCCTCGCCCAGGAAGGCAAGCCTTCCGTGAACACGCTCACACCCACGCCGCCGATGGGATGGAATAGCTGGAACAAATTCGCGTGCAACGTCAGCGAAGACCTGATCCGGCAAATGGCCGACGCCATGGTGAAATCTGGCATGAAGGACGCCGGTTACCAGTACATTGTGATCGACGATTGCTGGCAGGTTGCGCGTGACAAAGACGGCAACATCATCGCTGATCCTCAGCGCTTCCCTTCCGGGATAAAAGCGCTCGCAGATTACGTCCATTCTCTGGGCTTGAAGTTCGGGATTTATTCTGACGCGGGAAGCAATACTTGCGCCGGTCGGCCGGGCAGTCACGGATACGAATATCAGGATGCACGCCAGTATGCCGCGTGGAGTGTGGATTATTTGAAATACGACTGGTGCAATACGACCACGCAAGATGCCCCCGCAGGTTATGCACTGATTCGCCAGGCACTCGATGCGTCCGGCCGTCCAATCGTGCTGAGCATCTGCGAGTGGGGCACCCATAAACCCTGGCTCTGGGGCAAAGATGCCGGCGGCAATCTTTGGCGCACAACTGGCGATATCCAGGACAGGTGGGAAGGCCGGGTCAAGTGGTCAAACGGCGATTGCTGTTCAAACGGCGTTGTAGACATCGTCGATCTGCAGGAAGGTCTCGATGGCTTTGCTGGACCCGGCCATTGGAACGATCCCGACATGCTCGAGGTTGGCAATGGAGGCATGAGCGATACCGAATATCGTTCCCACTTCAGCCTGTGGGCCGTCCTTGCTGCCCCGCTGATCTCCGGCAATGATTTGCGTGACATGCGTCCGGAGATTCACGCGATCCTGACTAACAAGGAAGTGATCGCCGTCGATCAGGACCCGCTCGGCAGCGAAGGCAAGCGAGTGCGGAAGAATGGCGACTTGGAAGTGTGGGCCAAGCAAATGAAAGATGGTACCCGTGCCGTGGTTTTGTTCAATCGCGGAAGTGCGGAGCATGACATCACCGTGAGCTGGGAGGATCTGGGCTATCCCAATCACTTGCATGCGGCTGTCCGCGATTTATGGCTGATGAAGGACGCGGGCAGATTTACCGGCAAGTTTACTGCTTCAGTCGCGTCTCATGGCGTCGTGATGGTTACGGTTAAGCCTTAGTCTTAACTCTCTGTGAGACGAATCGACAGACCTTCGGGCGATACGGTTGCTCCAATCAGACCATCTGGGGCCGCCTTAGTGCGCGGGTTGAAAGCTTTATTCACTGAGCAGTATGGCGCAATTCCTACCATCTACCGAGCGCCTGGGAGAGTTAATCTCATCGGCGAGCACACTGACTATAACGATGGCTTCGTCATGCCCGCCGCTCTCGACTTGTACACGTACGTCGCCGTGAGTCCGCGCTCAGACCGGAGATTGCGAGTCTATTCCGAGAACCTGGGTGACATGTGTGACCTTGATCTGGACTTGATCCGTCCCGGAAGCTCTGGTCACTGGAGCGATTACGTTCGTGGAGTGGCCGGCGTGCTTGAATCCACGGGATACCGACTGCGTGGTGCTGATCTGGCCATCATGAGCGAAGTGCCACTGGGAGCCGGGTTGAGCTCGTCCGCTGCCCTCGAAGTGTCCACTGCATTGGCGCTTCTAAGCAACTCCCAGATCAGTGTCGATCTCACGACAGTCGCGAAACTGTGCCAGAAGGCAGAACATCTTTACGCCGAGATGAGATGTGGGATCATGGACCAGTTCATCTCATGCCACGGCCGCGCGGGGCACGCCCTCATGTTGGACTGCCGTTCTCTCGATTTCCAGCTTCTTCCCGTACCACGTCACGTACGGCTCATGGCGTGCAATACCATGGTCAGACATGAGCACGCGGGTAGCGGCTACAATACCCGGCGGCACGAGTGCGAAGATGGTTTCCGCGCACTGACCGCGGTTCTTCCGGGAATACGCGCTCTCCGCGATGTGACTCCCGATGATCTCGAAAACCATTCAAACCGCTTAAGCGGTGTTATTTACAAAAGGGTGCGTCATGTCGTGACGGAAAATGATCGGGTAAAGAGGGCTGCGACCGCTTTAGAAACGGGCGATATTGCTGAGTTCGGTCGGCTTATGGCGGACTCCCATCGCAGCCTTCGCGACGACTACGAGGTCAGTACATCGGAGCTTAATCTGATGGTTGAGTTGGCGAATGGCCAAGAGGGTGTGTACGGCGCGCGCATGACGGGTGGGGGTTTCGGAGGATGTACGATTAACCTCGTAGATGCCGCGCACGCGCAAGAAGTCCAGCAAAGACTTGAACAGGATTACGAGGCAAGAACGGGGCTGAGCCCCACGATCTTGATCTGCGAAGCCTCGCATGGCGCCGGAACTGTACCAGAAGCCCCACCGGAATCCAATGAGCCAACTGAATGAGCTATCCGCCGACATCCGATCTGACCAGTCAGGTCATGCAGAGTTCTCCGCATCGAAGATTCAATCCGCTCACGCGGGAGTGGGTTTTGGTCTCACCCCACCGGGCCGAGCGGCCCTGGCAAGGCCAGACCGAGCCTCAGGAACAAAACTCCATCCCGCCCTATGATCCGAATTGTTATCTCTGCCCGGGAAACGTTCGCGCCGGAGGCGCGCGGAATCCATCCTATTCCCACACCTTCGTCTTCGATAACGATTTCGCCGCGTTGAAACCCGACACACCAACGGCGCACGTGGATGTCGAAGGTAGGGGAATTCTTGTTGCGCAGACTGAGCCTGGCATCTGCCGGGTTGTGTGCTTCTCCCCACGCCACCATTTAACCCTGGCGCGGATGTCGCCGACAGAAACCCGTGCCTTGATCGACGTCTGGGTGCAGGAGTTCGAAAATCTAGGTCGACGTGCCGGTATCAACTATGTGCAAATCTTCGAGAACCGTGGGCTGATGATGGGATGCAGTAATCCCCATCCGCACGGCCAGATTTGGGCAACCTCAACGATGCCGAACCAACCTCGCAAAGAGCAAGAAGCCTTTGCCGAGTATCAAAAGCGGCGAGGCACCTGCCTTCTGTGCGATTACATCGGTTTGGAAGAAGCATCCGGAGACCGCTTTGTTTGCAGCAACGAGCATTTTCTGGCGGTGGTGCCCTTCTGGGCGGTCTGGCCGTATGAAATCCTGGTGGCCTCCAAGCAACACGTGGGCAACCTGGGTGCTCTCGATGAACAAGGCCGATCCGCGTTGGCCGATATTTTGAAGCGCGTCACCAGCCGATACGACGGTTTGTTCCAGGTTTCTTGCCCGTATTCAATGGGATTCCACCAGCAACCGACCGCCGAAACGAAGCATGGCGAATGGCATTTCCACGCGCACTTTTACCCCCCTCTTCTCAGGTCTGCGAGTATCCGGAAGTTTATGGTTGGCTTTGAACTGCTGGGATCGGCGCAGCGTGATATCGCGCCAGAATATGCGGCGCAGAAATTGCGAGATATCAGACTATAACCAGACAATCCGACTCAGAATTCACCGACGCATACTACTGATTACTCGAGTCAGCCTCCGACGCAGAGGCTGTGGTAGTTGCCGCCGCGAACCGGTTCGGTTGCGGACGATACCCATTTCGCGTCCGGATGTGGTATTTCTTCAGATGCTCGCCCAGCAATTTTACCGTGATGCCGCGCCAGCCTCGGTTCGGATTTGGCTGAGGATAGTAGCTGAGCGAATAGAGATGCGCGAGGTCATCCCGTATCGAAGCAAACGCTCGTTGTTCGTCTCTCCAGTTCTTGGCAAAATACGCTTTGCCTCCCGTGGCTGCGGTCATCCGTTCAAAAACTGCCGTGGAAACTGGCTCGAGCCTAGCCAACTGAGTGCTGATCATGTAAATAGCTGTCCCCGTGGACTGGGCCAACTCGGCAACATCCTCGGGAGGCACCATACTGGAATTGTCCGGGCCGTTTGAGAAGACAACCACCACTTTTCTTCCGGTAAAGTGAGACGCATCTTTTATGGTCAGCAACAGGCAGTTGTAGAGTGCGGCGTCGTCTCCGGCCACAGTCGCACGGACACCTCGCAGGACCGCGTCCCGGTCAGGAGTTAGCGGAGCCGACCGGGAAAGATCGCGACTATAGGAATAGAAGGCCACTTTATCCGCGCTTTCCAGGGAACGCACGAAATCGGCGATAGCATCTTGCGCGAAGACAAAGCCACGGTACATGTAGTTGCTGGTATCGAAGAGCAGGAAAACGTTAGCGCCAGCCACCATTGAACCCAAGCTTTGAAAAACAGGGTCTCCGGCCGACTTGGGATCCGCTTGAGGTTGTTGCCCGGCAGCCTTCGCCGAGGTTTTTTCGCCCGTCGACGAAGTGTCCGCCACTCTGTAGGCGGGTTCGTTGCCTTCGCCGAAAGTTGCTAGTTTTTGCGGAATGTTATCCTCGACGATTGCGAAATCCGAGGGATGAAGGCCGGTAACGTAGTTTCCCTTATTGTCCGTCACCGCGACATTCAACTGCACCATGTCGACGACGACGCGAATGTTCGGTGCGCTTTCCTGAGCGACCACTCGGATCCCGGGGCTGGAGAAGAGGATCAGAACTAACGCGAGAAACAAAAACGATTTCTTTGTCATATATACCTGTTCCGTCAGGCGGCTTGGTGTTGGTGTAACAGCTTTAAGGCTTCTCTTTTCTCCAAGGCGACACTTCTCCAAGAAAACGGTTCACGGTTGGGTGAGCGCGCCACTCGTTGATAACGAAGCAATCTTGCCCTGCCGAAATTCTTCTCCGGTTTCCCTCATGGCGCGAAGCATAGCCGGCCAATCCTCGAAGTCACTGGCAAAAATCTTTTCGACCATACGATGCGTCAGTTGGGGAACCAGGACGTTTAGCATCACCGCTGAGTAGCCCTTTTCATCCGCCAACCGGGCCCAATACAAATTGTTCGAATCCCAAGTCTCAGCCAGCAAGCGGCTGGAATAGCCCTCGAAAGCAGGAAACGGTTTCAGATTCAGCAATTCGCGGGAATAGCTCTGCGCCAGGATTGGATGAGGTACACCGAAGTCTTGCGAAAGCCGCTCCCAGCTTAGCTCTGTGGGATTCCGGCGACTCAGGCTTTCCAATTCCTGATTGGCGGGTCCCAAGGAATCAGTCTCTCCAGCGAACCTTCGACGAAACTCTGCCGCCAGGTAGAACGAGTCTGCCGGCGTCATTTGAGGATCTACGTCAGCCAGATGTCCCGTAACCAAGGCCGTCTCCACTCGGGCGGAGACTTGCGGATCCATGCGGTCGGATAGGATCGTCATCACTTTGATCCGCAGTTGTGGATCTCCTACTGAAGCCGTCAAAAGCTCCTCTCCGGATCGCTGATAGAGCGTGACGGCATGAAGTTCACTCTGGCTTACGCCCCACCAGCGGGGTAAGGTTGCGTTGATCAAAAGGCCCGGGACCAACTCCCTCCAGATCAGGGCCTGAACATTTTCTGGGGCAATGAAGTCCTGCTCCACCTGTGCCAGGACGTATGGCAAGTCAGCAAGTGAACCAACCAGATGAGCTCCGCCTCCTGCGGGAGAACCTTCCCCAAACAACTGGGGAGCTTGCCAGACTCGGTCCACGCCCGCGACCGTATCCCCGGAAAAGTCATGAGAGCGAACGAAGAGTGGATTGATGTGTAAAACCTGAGCTCCCGGTGGTTCGTAATACGCATAGTTCAAGCCCACAAGGGTGTCCCGCAGAAACGGACAGAGCTGCCCTCGGGCGTCTTCCAATTGCTGCTTCGAACCGGGCGCCTTGATCACTTTCGTTAGGTCCGTCCGCATCTGCAGATCGGTGTGACGGTTGTTGTAGACTCCGGTCGCCCATTGAGTTCTCTCACCACTGCTGAAAATCGGGCGCGGCATCTCAAATTCCCGAAGCTCTCCAGCCAACGGGACCAAACTATCGCCCACAGCCGCTCCGTGCGCCATTGCATTTAAGCCGTCGCCCAGGCCCAGGATCGCATCCAGAGAAACCAGGCGCTGGCCGTCCATCACCGACCGAATTTGATTCGCAACTTCCTGATGCATCCTTTGGCCTTCCGGGCTTGCTTGCCGCGGACCCGCGAGCAAGTCGATGATTTCGTCCTGAGAACCGCTCCGCTGGCCGGTTGTCGCCAGCAGCAACTCGCCCACTGAGCCGCTGCCGGCATCGAAAAGCTGGGGCGACGAAAGGACCTTGCCAAAAGGCTTAATCACGTTCTGCCAGGAATCATTGAGCGCGGCGCTCTTGATCTGCCCCTGACGAGCCAGGACTTGCCACATCCCGATGTTGGCCTGGAATATCCCCATGGCGTTGCCTCGCAAGGTGTGGTTGGGAATTTTTCCCAGGCTTTCGGCCACATTCAGAAAGCGCGTGATGGATGTGTCGTTCAACTCCGGGAACTCTGAGAAGATCAAATATTGATTGCTGAAGTCGGCGAACCGGCTGGCCATCAAGAGAACGGTCTGCGGACTCAAGCGATTCTCCGGAGACCGTTTGCTGTCCAGTTCACTCAACATGAGATAGATTTGCAGCGGCCCGGTCTCTGTCTCGACGCGACAAAGGGCGAACATCGTTTCCGCCAGCTGTTCGGGATTTTTCATGTGACCGGCGCGCTTGCCCGAGTCACGAACAATCTTGGAATCGCTTTTCTGCTGGAGGATTTCTTTCCAAACCTCCAGATTTCCGGGGACGTAGGGTTCGCCGTTCAGCTGCCACTGCAGCCGGGTCATTAGAAGCAGGAGTGCCGGAGCCGGCCGAAACGCTGGTCTGGCCGCATCGGGAGAAATCGACTGGCCGCGAAAACTTTCGTAGAAACGTCGCAGCCGAACTTCCGTGAAGTGGGTCTGTTGAGCTTGATTGACCCGCGACAAAGCATCAAAATAAGCCGCCAGCCAGCCATTGTCCTTGGCGAGCAACCGGCCAACAAACTCTCTCGGCGAATCTGGGCTCGCGCCCGTCAGATCCTTCCAGGCAGAGGACGCGCCCCCTCCCCCCGGCACGATCACGCGGCCGGACCGAACGCAAATATGGCTTCCGTAAAAATCTAGGACGGCAGCGACTGGAAGCAGTGTCCCAAGCCCCACGGATCGCTGCAAGGCAACCCGGGTTTCGGCATCGGTTCGACTCAGCGCCCAGTAAAGACGGCACAACACAGGATCGTGCAGAAGGGTTTCGATTAGATCTCTCGAAGCTTTTCTGTTTTCACTGCTGATGGTTGTCCAGTCGCTTTCCGTAAACAGCACAGGAACCCGGGAAGCGGGGAATGCATAAGCGAAGGGCTTGCCTCCCCGCAGAGTCAGTTCCAGCTCGGGCAGAGGGAAGCCGGAGTCAATCGTGACAAAGGCTCGTTCCGGATCGGCGGTCACCAGGGCGGTGTTCTTGGTTCCACAGTCCTGGCGCACCCGGTAACCAAGGGTGTGAAGCAAGGGCTTCGCCTCATCACAATTCGAGACGTGGATACTCCCGTCTGGACCCGCAAGAGTCGCCAGTTCTTTCGCCTGATGGACGTAGCGGCTCAACAGAATAAGAAATTCCGTGGGACGGCCCCCGTCCCGAGCGCCCTCGTAGCCCTGCGCGAACACGTTGTGCGCGAGCAGAGGAAGAACTTCTTCAGGCGTGGCTTTCTGGCTGATGCCGGCCATCCGCATGAAAGAACGCAGAGGGCCCGGAATGATGACACTTTCGGCTTCGGACGGCTTTGCATCCCGCTCCTCTGACCTGGAAGAGGCATCCGCGCTCCAAGCCTTTGCCGAGAAACACGTGTACAGACAGATCGATAGAAGAAGTAGAGAAAAGGTGGGCAGACAACGAGGAAATTTCATGGCTGGAGTCCCTCTCCGAACCTTGGCTACGTTACGGCCAATTCTTGACTGAACCGAGGAACCGAATGATCCTGGCCTCACCCGAGTTCGGCTGACCCATCCTGTTCCTTACTTTCGTGTCGGCCACGATAAACCATCCCTCGCCTTAATCCAAGATCTTTTCGTGCATTCCGCACTAGAAATTATTTGGAGCTGAAAAATGGAGGTAAATTTGGGGCTGATCTTCTCCTTACCAGCGGCCCCTACGGCAGCAATCTTACGCGTGGAGTCAGTTCTTAGCTATGTCTCCAAGTGCATGAAGATCAGCATCTTAGTGCGTCACATCTAGCGTTAAACCTTCAGGTTTCAAGTGTCGTATCACCAGCCGAGGGTCGACCTAAGAAGTTGGCTGTTGGCGGGGTAGCGGTACGTGAAGCACGAGGGCGGGCCAGGAAATCGCAAAACGTATTGAATAGCGTCACACATGGAGATGCTCGACGGATGCAACTTGGCAGGGTACGCGGTCGACAGTCCGTGTCTGACGAGCAGTGTTTGCGTCACACAAGGGTAACCGCCTAGGCTTCGTTAGGTGTCTCTTCACAGCCCGCGATTCTTGTATTCTGTAACCAGCGCTGCACTTTTGGGCGGGAGGCGCAGGGACGGATTCCCTTGAAAGACTTCTGGGATCTCGATAGAAGTAGAACAGTGGAAAGAAACATTCATGGCTCTCCGTTTTAGATCTAGACTCATCGTTTTTGCGCTTGCCACTCTGGGTTGCACGTCGATCGGCTTCGGCCAGACCGTTCAGCAAATGCCCCTGTCCGGCTCCGAAGATCAGGGGATGGGCCACCCTACTGGCCAGCAGGCGCCCGACCAACAATTGATAGGGAGCATCAGCGGAACGGTTGTTGATCGTACGGGAGCGGTCCTCGCTGGAGCCCGAGTGAGCCTCACTCGTGAAGATTACTCCCCGGCCCAGGTGGTGGCAACAGGCCAGGATGGGCAATTCTCCTTTGCCAACATCGCTCCCGGGCCCTTCCAACTGACAATTACCTGCGCAGGGTTCGCGACCCAAGCTTCCACTGCAATGCTGCATGCGGGAGAGATCTACACATCGCCGCCAATCGCGTTGGCCGTTGCAACGGCCATCACTGATGTGGAGGTCGTCCTTTCGCCGGAGGAGGTGGCGGAAGAGCAGATCAAGGATCAAGAGAGGCAGCGTGTGCTCGGCGTCATTCCAAATTTCTATGTCAGCTATGTCCCCGATCCAGTTCCACTCACCGCGAGGCAAAAGTTTGAGCTTGCCTGGAAGACAACAATCGATCCAGTCACTCTCGTGCTAAACGGGGGCGTTGCGGGAGTGCAGCAGGCGACCGATGAGTTCAGTGGATATGGACAAGGCGCGCAAGGTTATGCCAAACGCTTTGGCGCGTCGTATGCGGACACCGTTTCAAGTACTTTCATCGGAGGCGCTATTCTGCCATCGCTGCTCAAGCAAGACCCGCGTTATTTCTACAAGGGAACGGGCAGTACGCGATCACGGCTTTTATACGCCATTGCCAATTCAGTGATTTGCAAGGGCGACAATCGACGCTGGCAGGTAAATTACTCGGGTATCCTCGGAGCGCTCGCCTCCGGGGGCCTCTCGAATCTCTATTATCCATCGACAGATCGCGATGGAGTTGGATTAACCTTTGAAAATGCGCTAATCGGGATTGGTCAGGGTGCCGCCGCCAATATCTTGCAGGAATTCGTAATCAAAAAGTTGACGCCAAAGCTTCCTAAGCAAAATCCGCCCAAACCCCAGTCGGGCGTCGTTACCGGGAGTGGAGTTGTATCGGAAGGAAAGTGAGTTGCGGAACCTATTCTCCGTTCTTTACAAATATTCTTCTGCGCGGGGCTGAACCGGACACGAAGAAACTACACTTTTCAACTTTGAAGCCCGTTTGACAAAAGCCTCTCATCGAGGATAAAGTTTTGCTCCGATTCATCCATAACCCCGCGACTTTTCCCACCAGGAGGTAGGCCATGTGGAGGACGATCAGGCAGACAATTTTCTTGGTGGCATGTTCGGCGCTGTCTCTGTCGCTATCCGCCGGAGTTGCCGAGCCCTCGGGTGTTAAGACCTATAAAGGCCAATTTGCGGATGGTGCGACCTACCTGATGCAAGTGCCTTCGAAGTGGAATGGAACCCTGGTCCTGTATAGCCACGGATATGTAGTGCCGGGATCCCCGAATCCGGCGGAGGATGTTGGGGATCCGATCACAGGCGCGTATCTTCTCGCCAACGGTTATGCCCTGGCGGGATCTTCTTATGCCACGACCGGGTGGGCCATCCAACAGGCCTTGCCGGATCAGATTAAAGTGCTGGACACGTTCAAGACCCGGGTCGGAACCCCCACCCGAACCATCGCGTGGGGGCATTCGCTAGGCGGCATGGTCACGGCCGGTCTAGTGCAGAGATATCCCACGCGCTTTGACGCGGCGCTTCCTATGTGCGGAGTTGTAGCGGGAGGGGTGGGCACCTGGAATCAGGCTCTGGATTCGGCTTTTGCTTTCGACGTGTTGTTCGGGACGAATTCGGGATTGCAAGTGGTGAATATCACCGATCCGAAAAACATCCAGATAGCCGAAGGGCTCCTCGCGGAGGCACAAAAAACCGCCCGGGGAAAGGCGCGAATCGCTTTGACCGCGGCGCTTGACGACACTCCAGGCTGGTACGATCCGCTGTCTCCCGAACCATCCCCTACCGATTACGTCACTCAGGAAGCGAACCAATATCTTTGGCTGGCGAATATCGACTTTCTTTTTGGTTTCGATTTTCGGGCCGAACTCGAGGGTCGCGCCGGCGGCAATCCGTCGTGGAACAACGGCGTCGACTACGAGAAACAGCTCCAGAATTCTGTCGACTATGCTGAGGTTCAGGCGCTTTACCAGAAGGCTGGCCTCAATCTGGATGACGATGTTCAGGCTCTGAACAATGCCGCGCGGATCAAGGCGAAACAATCCTCGGTCGCTTACCTCGAGCACAACATTATTTTCGATGGCCAGATTCATATTCCCGTGCTGACTTTGCACACCAAGGGCGATGGGCTGGTCGTGGTGGAAGACGAGAGTGCTTACAAGGATGTCGTCGACGAGGAGCATGACGGTGCATTTCTCCGTCAGCTGTTTGTGCATCGCGCGGGGCATTGTGAGTTCACTCCGGCTGAGACGGTAGTCGCCTTCGGAGCTCTAATCAGCCGTTTGGAGATCGGCAACTGGCCCGAGCTTGGGTCGGCCACTCTGAACAAAGCGGCCAAGGGGCGGGGATCTTCGTTCAACGTGCTATCGGTGAATGGCAAAGAAGTTCATGCGCCGCCCGCCTACTTCAAGTTTCAGCCCGCGGTTTTCTTGCGGCCGTTCGATGCAGGGAAGCACTAACGACTCCGACTGAACTTCAATTTCCAATAGATCCGCACGAGCGTGGACGCTCACGCCTACATTCGCAGAACGGCTGCGCCTTTGATTTCACTTTTTTTCAAGGCTTGCAAGGCTTGGTTCGCTTGTTCCAAGTCGAACAGTTCGACTTCGGTTTCGAGAGGAACCTCGGCAGCCAACTGCAGGAATTCGCGGGCATCCTGACGGGTGCTATTGGCGACGCTGCGAACCACGCGTTCATGGTAGAGCAGCGAGTAATCCATGGACGGAATGGAACTCATGGTGATGCCGGCTAGCGCGAGCGTGCCGGCTTTGCGCAGGACCCGCAGAGCTTGGGGAACGAGAGCGCCTGCAGGGGCAAAAATGATGGCGGCATCGACCTGGTGGGGCGGCGCATCCTCCGCGCTGCCTACCCATGCGGCACCAAGACGTTGGGCAAATTCTCGATGAATTGGGGTACGGGTGAAGACGTAGACCTCGCAGCCCTCATGGCGTGCAAGTTGCAAAACCAGGTGGGCTGATGCTCCGAAACCGTAGAGTCCCAACCGCTGACTCGCAGTAACACCACTCAAACGGTAAGAGCGGTATCCGATGATTCCGGCACAGAGCAGCGGGGCGGCGTTGTCGTCGGAAAATACTTCCGGGATGCGATACGCGTAGTTCTCGTGGACGATCGTGTAGTCGGCGTAGCCACCGTCGACGTGATATCCGGTGAACTGCGCCTGGTCGCAGAGATTCTCCAGCCCTCGCCGACAGTAGTCGCATTGATTGTCGGTGGAGTGCAGCCAGGGAATGCCGACGCGATCTCCTGGCTTGAAAATTTGGGCGCCCGGACCGAGGGCATCCACAACACCGACGATTTGGTGGCCGGGCACGACTGGCAGCTTGGGCAATTGCAGGTCGCCTTCGACGGTGTGCAGATCGGTGTGGCAGATTCCGCAACAGCGCACGCGTACGCGGATCTCTCCGTTGCCAGGAGTTGGCGTGGGAAGATCTCGCGACAGCAGCGGGGAGTCTCGAACGGGCTGCGGACGTTCGAGGAGCATGGCACGCATCAGTTGATTTTAGCTGGATTGAGACAGGTTCGACAGTTTTGACTGTTCGCTCTTCTCGCCCCGGACGAGGCGTCCGGGGCTACGTGGACTTTGCGGGAATCCAGGCTCCGTCGGACGGGAGGGCCGTTTGTCTAAGATTCAGACAGCAGAAGCGGCCCCAAAATCTCCTAAGTGTCCTGATTTGAAATCAAAGCAGTGTGGGGTACCGAATTAACATTCAAATCCATAACAAGCAGATTAAGAATCGTGGCCGTTGTTCCTCTCGACGTCCAGTTCCCCCTGGATGGTGAGGAACTCATGGAGAAAACCTCGAGATGTTGATCCGCCATTAAGCCACTTCCTAAGGAGGAGATTAGAAAAACAATGAAGACTCGTTTTGTACATCTCACTTTACTGGTGCTGGTCTGCGCTTGCCTCGCCAGCATCGCCCCAGCTCAGGATGTTAAGGCACAGCCAAAGGGGAGATACGTGGTTTTGCCGGCGCGGCTGCGCTATGACCTGAAGGCTCCGGCGGTTTCGTTGCAGACCTGGATCGGTGCTTTCACGTACCAGGGCACAAACTATGCCTACAACATGGTCGGCACGGCTCCTTCGACGAATGCGTCGACAACGGTTCAGGTTTATGTCATTCCGCTCCAGGTGGTGATCACGCGCCGACGGACTAAGACCACTTTCGACCCGGCGCACGTGCTCTCGAACGGGAAAACGGTGACCAGCAACACGGTTGGATCACCGATTTTCAATTCGAGCACGACCTATGTTCAAGGCGGGGTGAACGTGGGCACCACGCAATACTATTGATGCTTACCAACGGGCCAATTTCTGGGGCACGGTGAAGAGCAATCCAAACTATCATCTGCTCTTGGGTGGGCCCACGGTGCTGGCGGAACCGACTCTAAGTCCGCCTTCGGCGTATGGGACCACTGGATCTCCCTTCGGATTCACCGCCGGACTGGTAGACATCAACTGGTTTGATGCGCAATTGCAGAGCATCATCAGTAAGTTCACCCAGATTCAGCCCAACACTCTGCCCATCTTCCTTACCTGTGACGTCTACCTCACGGAAAGCGGACAGTGCTGCATTGGCGGCTATCACAGCTCCGAAGGCAGCATCAGCAATCCCCAGGCTTATGCGCATGCCACCTACGTGGATCACCCGGGCGAGTTTGCTCACGAAGTTTCGGCGTTGTCGCACGAAGTGGGCGAGTGGGCGGACGATCCGCTGGTGGGCAATACCAATGGCAACAACACTCCGTGCGGGATTCTGGAAGTAGAAGATCCGTTGGAGGGCAACCCGAACTATGGTGGTTATCCGTACGTGCTAAACGGATTTACCTACAACCTGCAGGATCTGGTAACTCTGCCCTGCTTCGGGGCGCCAGCGAGCACGTCGGTGAACGGCTTTTTCACCTTCCAGGGTGAATCGTTGAGTGTTTGTCAGAATGGCAGCTAGGATTCAGGTTGGTTGCCGTGGCCCGCTTCTCGGGAAGCGGGCCTTTTCTTTTTTGCAGATGGGAGCGACGGAGACCCGGATGTGCGGTTCGTCCGTCACCACACAACGGCCGAATCAGGTAAGATACTTCGTCGTTCGCTCCGCTGACAAATGAATCGTGAATATCACAGAGGTTATAGCCAGGAACTTCATCGTGACATGGAAGCGCTGGTCTTCGGGCACGGCGGGTCGCCGCTGCTCGTATTTCCGACGTCCATGGGCAGGTTCTTCGAATATGAAGATCGGGGCATGATTAGGGTGCTCGCGCCGAAGATTGAGAACGGCGAGTTGCAGGTGTTTTGCCCCGATGCAGTGGACACCGAGAGCTGGTACAACAAAAGTATTCATCCGCGACAGCGCGTGCTGCGGCATTTGCAATATGAACGCTATATTCTCCATGAATTCCTTCCCTTCCTGCGCTGGAAAAATCACACGCCAAGGCTGGCGGTAACCGGATGTAGCTTCGGTGGGTATCATGCGGTCAACTTTGCGTTGAAGCATCCTGACGTGGTGACCCATTCTGTCAGCATGAGCGGAGCCTATGACATCCACCAGTTTCTGGACGGGTATTACGACGACGATTGCTATTTCAATTGTCCGTCGGATTACGTGCCGAAGATGAGCGACGACTGGTTTCTGAGACGATGGCGGCAGATGAAGATCGTACTGGGGTCGGCAGATTGGGATATATGTCTGGATCAGAACGTGAAGATGTCGGCGATGCTGAATGAAAAGGGAGTTCCGAATTGGCTGGATTCGTTCGGCGATCATTTGCAGCATGACTGGCCGTTGTGGGAACGGATGGCAGGGAAGTATTTTTAAAGTAGGGCGTTGATCGCTTGACTGGTCACAGAATCCCAGTAGTTGTCATCCCGAGCAAAGCGAGGGATCTAGGTTCTGCCAGAACCGGATTCCTCGTCGCTTCGATGCTCGGAATGACAAGGGCTATTTGTGTGCGGTCTGAGACGTTACAGAACGACCTCTCTACAGGGAGATTGTCATGAAGAAAATCGGGATTTTGTTTGGCATGGAAAACACTTTTCCACCGGCTTTCGTCGAGAAAGTCAACAACATGAACGTCGATGGCGTGACGGCTGAGTTCGTGAAGCTGGGCGGGGTGAAGATGGCGGATTCCAGCGGGTATCGGGTGATCGTTGACCGGATTTCGCAGGACATTCCTTTCTACCGGGCTTATCTGAAGAACGCTGTGCTGAACGGAACGATCGTGATCAACAACCCGTTCTGGTGGACGGCCGACGATAAGTTTTTCAACTATGCCCTCGCGCCCAAGCTGGGCGTGGCGATTCCGCCAACGGTGCTCTTGCCCCACAACAAGCACCCCGAGGGCACTACCGACCAGTCCATGCGCAACTTGATCTTTCCGTTGAACTGGGACGCGATCTTTGAGTACGTCGGCTTCCCTGCTTTCCTGAAACCATACTCGGGCGGAGGTTGGAAACACGTTTACAAGGTGCATTCGCCGGAAGAGTTCTTCTACCACTACAACCAGACCGGCGACCTGTGCATGACTTTGCAGCACGGGGTTGAGTTCAAAGAATATTTCCGCTGCTATGTGGTTGGGCAGGAGAAAGTGCGGATTATGTATTACGATCCGCGGGCGCCGTTCCATGAGCGCTACGTGCGCAATCCTGTTCCGCCCGATGCGAAGTTGTTGGAACGCGTGGAGAAGGACGCGTTAACGTTGTGCCGCGCGCTCGGATATGACCTGAACACGGTTGAGTTTGCGGTGGAGGACGGGATTCCTTACGCGATCGACTTTATGAATCCAGCGCCGGACGCTGAGGCTACCTCGGTGGGCCAGGAGAACTTCGAGTGGGTGGTGAATGCTACGGCGGAAATGGCTGTAAAAAAGGCGCTTAGCGATGAGAACCTGGCTCGGGAGTTGCGCTGGGCGGCGTTTCTGGCGGGCGAAGGGCCGGTAGCTGTTGCTGCGGCGAAGCCTTCGGCTCGGAAGCGCATTCGGGCTTAATGGAGGCCGGGCGTCCTTGCCCGGTCCGGACGGGCGAGAGGCCCGTCCTCCAGTGTCTGGTACAAGCAGAATCATCGGGCTTAATTTGGGGTCGGATTGTTATACTGTCAGATCGAGTTGAGTTTTTGACGATGCGACCTACGTTCACTATCGGGATCGAAGAGGAATACCAGACCGTCGATCCGGTTACCCGCGATCTACGTTCGCACATCCATACCGAAATGATGGAGCAGGGACGGATGCGCCTTCAGGAACGCGTGAAGGCGGAGATGCACCAGGCAGTAGTCGAGGTCGGGACCTCGGTTTGCACTGGTATTAAAGACGCCAAGGCCGAGGTGAAAACTCTGCGCCGGAACATGATCAAACTGGCACGGGACAATGGTCTCAGGTTGGCCTCGGCCGCGACCCATCCCTTTGCTGACTGGCGCGTGCAGGAGATCACGCCGGACGAGCGTTATAAGCACATCGTTGAGGACATGCAACTGGTGGCGCGCGCCAACCTGATTTTTGGTCTGCATGTGCATATCGGAGTGGAGGATCGCGAGACTGCCATCCAGTTGATGAATCATGCGCGATACTTTCTGCCGCATATCCTGGCGCTTTCCACCAACTCACCTTTCTGGCTGGGAATGAATACCGGGCTGAAATCCTACCGGTGCAAGGTTTTCGACAAGTTTCCGCGGACCAACATTCCGGATTATTTTCCCAGTTGGGGAGAATACGAAAACTTTATCAAGCTGCTGATCAAGACCAATTGCATCGACAACGCGAAAAAGATCTGGTGGGACATTCGGCCGCACCCATTCTTTAACACGCTGGAGTTCCGGATTTGCGATATTCCGATGCGCGTGGATGAAACCATTGCCCTAGCTGCCCTCATCCAAGCTACGGTTGCCAAACTTTACAAGCTCCATTCGGCGAATCAGGGCTTCCGGCTTTATCGGCGGGCGTTGGTTATGGAAAATAAGTGGCGCGCCTCGCGTTACGGCCTGGAAGGAAAACTCGTCGATTTCGGAAAGCAAGAAGAAGTTTCAGCGCGCGATCTGATATTGGAGTATTTGGATTTTGTGGACGATGTGGTGGACGAACTGGATTCACGCGAGGAGTTAAACTACATTCACGAGATCCTGCAAATTGGAACCGGGGCCGACCGCCAGTTGCGCGTGTTCAAGGAGACCGGTGACCTGAAAAGGGTAGTGGATTACATCATTGATGAGACGGAAGTGGGATTGACCGAATCGCCGGTCACGGCTTCCGCTAGAAAAGTAGGGTAATGAGCGTCCCTGTCAGTCAAGCCAACCGGAAGTTTAATACGATTCCCTTCGATCCTGAACTTACTCCCGGCGCACGCAACGCGGTCAAGGTTTGTTTGCGCGTACAGCCCGGCGAGAAAGTCACGGTCATCACCGACGAGGCCACTAAGGAAATCGCGGCCAGCATGGTGCGCGAATTGGAGGCGGTGCAGGCCTCGTACCACTCGTGGGTGCTGGAGGACTTGGCGTCGCGACCGTTGGGCGATCTTCCGCGAGAGATCGTGGAGGATCTCGAGAGCAGCCAAGTCAGCATCTTTGCCGTGCAGGCGCAGGCCAACGAATTGCATTCACGCATGCAAATGACCGACGTGGTCAACCGGCGCAAGATCCGCCACGCTCATATGGTGAACGTCAACCGGCAGATCATGCTGGAGGGCATGCGAGCGGATTTTGTCAAGGTGGATCGCATCAGCGTCAAGGTGGTTGACATGGTGCGGCGAGCAAACCAAGTCCGAGCCAAAACGCCGGCGGGAACCGATCTGGTTGCGGATTTGAATCCAAATTATCGTTGGGTGAAGACCAGCGGCATCATCAGTCCGGATAAATGGGGAAACCTGCCGGGAGGGGAAGTTTTCACTACCCCGGGCGAGGTCAATGGGACGTTTGTGATTGATGGCGTCGTCGGCGATTGGCTTTGCGCCAAGTTTGGGAGTTTGCACGAGAATCCGCTGACCATTCGAGTGAAGGGAAATCGCCTGGTTGAAGCTCATTCCGCGAACCATGACCTAGAGAGTGATTTCTGGAGTTACACCCATACTGACGAGAACAGTGATCGCGTGGGCGAATTCGCGATTGGCACGAACATTGAATTGAAGGATGTGATTGGGCAGATTCTTCAGGACGAAAAATATCCTGGGGTGCACATTGCGTTTGGCAATCCTTACGGGGCGCACACGGGAGCGGAGTGGTATTCGTCTACCCACATCGACGTGGTGGGGAGGAAGTTTGATATTTGGGTAGACAGTGAGCAGATCATGCGCGATGGAAAGTTCTTGCTGGAAGCGTAAGCATCGGATCATATAGTGAGAAGCGCTCGTCCGCTCAGCGTGACAGCTCCTGAGAAATCATGATTCCTGGCCTGCGACAGCAGTTCAACTCGACCTTCACCCCGAAGAAGTACCAGGCTTTTTTGAAGTTGATGGAAGAGCGCTGCGGTACCCCGGTCAGGTTCCAGGTTTCGGAGACGCCCTGCTTCTTTCCCAAACCGCTGTTGGATCAGATGTCGCAGTATGGCAAAGAGCTGATCCAACAGTTGGGCGGGTTGGAATACCGCAAAGCCTCGTTCGACGCAATCCCGCCCGATTTCAATGTGCCCCGTGAATCGCCCCATCCCTTATTCATCCAAGTGGATTTTGGATTGGTGCGGGATGCTGCCGGCAAGCTGCAACCCAAGCTGGTTGAGTTGCAGGGCTTCCCTTCTCTCTACGCATATCAGGCGATGATTTCGCAGATTTACATGGAGGTCTTTGAACTCGATGAGAACCTCAAGTATCTGCTGGGCGGGCTGGATTGGGAGGGATACAAGAAGCTGCTGCGGCGAGCCATTGTGGGCGATCAGGACCCGCAAAATGTGATTCTCATGGAGATCGATCCTAGTCACCAAAAGACGCTGCCGGATTTTCTGCTCACGGAAAAGCTGCTTGGAATTGCAACCGTCGACATAACCGAAATCGAGAAACGAGGCAATGAGCTGTTTTACGATCGCGGAGGCCAGCGCACTCCCATTCGCCGGATCTACAACCGCGCAATCGTCGATGAGCTAGTGCGCAAGAAGCTCAAGTTTTCCTTTAACTTCACGGATGAACTGGAAGTGGAGTGGGCGGGGCACCCTAACTGGTACTTTCGCATGAGCAAGTTCTCCCTGCCTTTCCTGCACCACGAGTGCGTGCCCAAGACTTCCTTTCTTGATCGGGTGGAACCGGTGCCTCAGGATCTGGAAAACTACGTGATCAAGCCGCTGTTTTCGTTCGCCGGGTTAGGCGTCATTCTCAATCCCACAAAAGCAGACTTGGCGAACATCCCCAAGGCGAAACGTTCGCAATACATCCTGCAGGAACGGATGCAGTTTGAGCCGGTGATTGAAACGCCTTTAGGTGGGACCAAGGCGGAGATCCGTATCATGTATATCTGGCTGGACGAACTGCTGCCGGTCATGACCATCGTCCGGATCGGCCGCGGACTGATGATGGGCGTAGACCACAATAAGAATATGCAATGGGTAGGGTCGTCGGCAGGGTTTTATACGGATTAGGCTTCGGGGCTTGAGTTTCCTGTCCTTTTGGCCGTGGTTCCTAAACCTAGTCCTTGGTTCCCGCCTTTCAATTCTCATTTTTCCAAGTTTTCCACGTAATGGTTGACCCCAGCCCCGGGGCGGCCTAACATAGCCGCGAGCGGTCCCTCATGGTCGGCCAGACAGTCTCCCACTATCGCATTCTGGGAAAAATCGGCGGTGGAGGCATGGGCATTGTCTATGAGGCGGAAGACGTGCGCCTCGGACGCCATGTTGCCCTGAAGTTCGTTCCCGACAATCTACTGGGCGACCGTAAGTCCCTGGACCGTTTCGAGCGCGAAGCCCGCGCCGCCTCGCGGTTGAATCACCCCAACGTTTGCACCATCCATGAAATCGACGATAACGGCGGCCATCCCTTCATCGTCATGGAAAGGCTCGAAGGCGAGAGTCTGAAGCAGCGCATTCACGGGAAACCGCTGGAGTTTGAAGAACTTCTCGATGTGGCCATACAGGTGTCGGAGGCCCTTGAAGCATTTCACGCCAAGGGAATCATTCATCGCGATATCAAGCCTGCCAATCTGTTTATTACGAACACCGGGCAGGTGAAGATTCTGGACTTTGGGTTGGCCAAACTGTCGCGCGACCAAGGCGTGGCGGCAAGTGAGGACACCCCTTATGAGGATTCGCTCACGGCGATCGGAGTAGTTCCCGGAACAGCGGTTTATATGTCGCCGGAACAGGCACGCAGCGAGGAACTCGACCCGCGGAGCGACCTGTTTTCCTTTGGCGTGGTGCTCTACGAAATGGCTACCGGCAAGAAGCCGTTTCAGGGAGCGAACGTAGTAACCACGCTGGATGCGATGCTGCATCACAAGCCCGCCCCACCCCGGAGCCTGAACCCCGTTCTCCCGCCTCAGATCGAGGGCATTATCGGGAAGGCGATGGAAAAGGACCGCGACAAGCGCTATGCCAGTGCGGCGCAAATGAAAGCCGACCTGCAGCGTCTGAAGAAGCAAACAGAATCGGGTGCGGTCAAAACGAATTCGCGGGAAGCGCCGCTGCGCGTGGCCACAAATGCATTCCAGACTTCCAGTGCGTGGCAGAAATATTTGCTGCTGGGGATGGCCGGGCTTTTGATCGCGGTGCTGGCGGCCGTCGGAGCGTGGTGGCTCAAGCATCGCAGCCCGGCTGCGAGCACCGGAGTTAGTGCGATTGCGGTACTTCCCCTGCAGAACCTGAACGGCGACTTCAGCGTCGATTACCTGCGCTTCGCGTTGGCGGACGAAATTTCCAATGTGCTGACCCACAGCCGCTCGCTGGACGTTCGTCCCTCCGGGGTAACGCGGAAATATGTCAGTTCAGACATTGACCCGCAACAAGTGGGGCGGCAACTGCACGTGGGCAGCGTCCTGACCGGGCATTACCTGCGGCAGGGAGACCATCTACTGGTAACGCTCGAAGCCACGGAAACGAAAAGTAATCGGATGTTGTGGCAGACAAATTTCACAGCGTCCAGCGAGGACTTGATCGCCTTACAAGAGAAGCTTGCCAGTCAGGTCCGCCAAGGTTTATTGCCGATTCTGGGTGCGGCCGGTACTTATCTCGATACCGGCACTCGGCCGAAGAGCCAAGAAGCGTACGACCTTTACCTGCATAGCCTGGCGCTGCCCCATGACGCTGGACCGAACAAGGATGCGATCGCAGTACTGGAGCATGTTGTCGAAACCGATCCGAACTATGCTCCCGCCTGGGAGGA
This sequence comes from uncultured Acidobacteriota bacterium, assembly GCA_963796095.1. Taxonomy (GTDB): domain Bacteria; phylum Acidobacteriota; class Terriglobia; order Terriglobales; family Acidobacteriaceae; genus JABDBE01. The sequence goes on along the minus strand of CAWCKL010000034.1, from coordinate 45,321 downwards.
ACTCGGCCTGCGTTCCTATTATGACGCGGACTATTCCAACGGCGGAGAAAAGATGTTCCAGCGTTCCAATCAAGCGTCGGAACGTGCAGTCGCTCTTGATCCCAACCGATTGGTGGCTGCGAGCCAGCTGATAACAAACCGCGTGGAGAGGGGTGAGTTGACCAAGGCCTACGCGGCGGCCGAGGCCCTGGTTAAGAGCCGTCCGGAAAGTGGCCAGGCTCATTTTACCCTTGCCTATGTTCTCCGTTATGCCGGGATGCAAGAGGAATCGGTGCGCGAATGTGACATCGCGCTCGAGATCTCTCCCGGAAACTACCAATGGCGCTCGTGCGCGTGGGGATTCATGGAGTTGGGCCAGACGAAGCGCGCGATGGATTTTGTGCGTCTGGATGCAGGCTCAGAATGGGCCAACTTCGCGACCCCGTTGATTCTGCTGCGCGATGGGAAACTGGCGGAAGCGCGAGACAGTGTGAAGAAAGTGTCGACGGCGGAGCATTACCATCGCGAACTGCTAGAGGCATGCCTGGGGATGCGGCCGCCGTCCGAGTTGGATAAAATCACGAACCAAGTGGAAGCCTCCGTGCTCGCAGAGCCCGATCCCGAACGCTGGTACTACGAAGGAACCGTGATGGCATTCTGCGGAAAACCTGACATTGCTCTTCACATGATCAAGGCCGCGGTTGACCAGAACTACTGCTCCTATTCGGCTCTGTTGTCCGACCCATTGCTGGCGAAACTGCGCAGCAGCAAGGAGTTTGATGCCGTGCTGACCGCTGCGCATGAGTGCCAGGAGAGCGTTCGCAACCCGCAGGAGCAGTGAAATCAGGTAGGATGGTCAGTGGGCTGGCTACCCTTTTCTTTCCCAATCAGTCGATGATTAAGACGCTATATCAGGAAAAATATTGGCTCCCGTCTGCAAGAACAACAATCCTTTATTTATGACTGACGATGACCGTGGGGTCTGGCACCAACGCATGCGACCCGGCTCTCTACAGGTTTTGCTTGCCCTTCTTCCGATTCTGCTGGTGACCGTCGCCGCGGTTTGGCAAACCGCGGCAAAACCGGCAAGCCCAAACGACCCTCAGTTTGTAAATCCTTTACCTCAGGACACAGGCGCGGCCGGCTTGCAGGAAATGCTGTTGCGCCTCCGGACAACCGCGCACCTGATGCAAACTGTGGCGCATCCCGATGACGAAGACGGCGGTATGCTGACCCTCGAGTCGCGCGGGAAGGGTGCGACCGTCCTGCTGCTGACCCTGAATCGCGGCGAAGGCGGACAGAACAAGGTAGGCAGTAATTTGTTCGATGTGCTCGGCGTTTTGCGGACGCTGGAACTGCTGGGAGCAGACCGCTATTACGGCGTGCAGCAGCGCTTCACCCGGGTTGCGGATTTTGGCTTTTCCAAAAATGCCGACGAAACATTCCAGAAGTGGCAGGGTCACGATATCGCGCTCGGAGATATGGTGGGGGTAATTCGCACCTTCCGGCCCGATGTTTTGGTCGCTCGCTTTTCGGGCACTGATCGTGACGGACACGGCCATCACCAGGCTTCGTCGATTCTTACTCGTGAAGCCTTTCGCGCGGCGGCCGATCCCAGTCGATTTCCGGAGCAGATCGCCGAGGGCCTGCTGCCGTGGCAGGCTAAAAAGCTTTACATCGGGAACGTATGTGGATTTGGGGCTCAAACCTGCCCGGCAGAGAACTACACGGTCAGGCTGAATGTCGGAGAACAGAATCCCAGGCTGGGAATGTCCTACATCCAATTCGCCTTAGAGGGATTACGGCATCAGCTTTCGCAGGGAGCGGGAGGCTGGTCAGTGGATCCTGGCCCTCGTTACACCTACTACAAACTGGTCGATTCGGTTCTGCCGGCGACAACAGACAAAGACGGTCATGAGCAGGATTTCTTTGACGGGATTGACACCAGTTTTCCGGGGCTTGCTGCTCGATTGGGGGCCGAAGAGTCAAAGGTACCGTGGTTGCGATCAGAACTCGTGGACCTGGCAAATCGCGTCCAGGAGGCGGCTCAACGCAGCGAGAAAGATGCCAGCGACGCAGCCGGACCGCTGCTAGCTGCGTTGCAAAGCCTGGACTCCTTGACAGGCCGTGTGCAAAGCAGCCAGATTAGCTCGCCGCTGAAAGAGGACTTGGTAGAAATACTTCGCGAGAAGCTGGAACAGGCGCGGACAGCAATCAACCTGGCGATGGGCGTCACGGTGGAAGCGACGGTCGCTCCGCCCCAAAACGCGGCGGGCGCACTGCCGAAGGAGGAAGACGCATTAACTACGGCGTCTCCTGGACAGAAGTTCCTGGTGAGGGTTAAGTTTCACAACGGCTCAAAAAACAAGTTAGGTCTGGACCGAGTACGGCTCGACGCGCCGCAAGGATGGGCCAAGCAGATTGATGAACAAGCTGTTCTGGTCGTCGCTCCGGGCAAGGATCAGTATGCCAACTTCCTCGTGCAGATTCCTGTTCAAGCTGCCGACGGGCACTATTACACGCGTCCTTACTGGCATCGCGCCAACCCGGAAACCGAAAGCCTCAACACCATCGACGATGAGCGATACGTCACGCTGCCCTTCCCACCGCCCCCCTTCCACGCGACCGTCCAGTACCACACTCATCGCTCGCCGCACGACCTGACCCTGTTCGGTGGGACGCATGAATTGGGAGGAGCGAACGGACCCGAGACTGAGATCTCATCTCCAGTGGTCGCGCAGTTTGTGGATGACAAAGGTGTGGAGCGAAGTCGAACACTCGCGATCGTCCCCGCATTTTCCGTGATGCTCGAGCCCGGGCAGCAGGTGATTCCCACAGCAGGCGACGGGGAAAAACGTGTGAAAGTCGTGGTTTCGAGCAATTTGTCTGGCGGCAACAAGGGGAATCTTCATCTGGAGGTACCGGCCGGCTGGGGCGTCGACCCGGCCAAATTGGCTATGGAGTTTCACAAGCGAGGCGAGAAACAAGAATTTGAGTTCAAAATATCTCCCGCTAGTTTGAAGGAGGGACGCGCGAACATCCGTGCGGTGTTCGAGTCGGGGGGAGTGAATTACGCCGAGGGTTACAGTCTGGTCACTCGCGAGGATCTCGACAGCTTTTACTATTACCAGCCTGCGCTCCAGCGCATCAGCATCGTCGATGTGAAAGTGCCAAAGGATTTGAGCGTCGGCTACATTATGGGTGCGGGCGATGACATTCCGACCGTGCTCACGCAGATCGGAATCAAGGTTACTTTGATTCCGGCGGACAAACTCGCCGGCCAGAATCTGAGTCAGTACCAGACGATTGTTCTGGGAATTCGGGCTTACGATACCCAAAAGGATCTCGCGGCCAACAACAAGAAGCTACTGGATTTTGTCTTTAGCGGCGGTACGCTCGTCGCACAATATGAAACCGGCGTCGCCGATTTCAACAAGGGGAAATTCACGCCTTACCCCGCACAACTTAGCCGAGTCCGTGTTTCGGTTGAAGAGGCTGCGGTCGAAATTCTCGCGCCAGAGGATGGCATCTTTCATTACCCCAACCAGATCAAGGAGCACGACTTTGATGGATGGGTGCAAGAACGCGGGTTGTATTTCATGGATCAGTGGGACACCAGCTTCAGGCCACTACTCGCGTCCCACGATCCTGGAGAGTCGCCACAGAAGGGCGGGTTGTTGCGCGCTCAGTATGGCAAGGGCACATATCTCTACGCCGGATACGCGTTCTTTCGCCAGTTACCTGCGGGGGTGCCGGGTGCGATCCGCCTTTATGTCAACTTGTTGAGTGCGGAACAGGAGAAGAGCAGTGGCCCGTAGCTAGCTCCCAGATTTCAGTTCTTGGTTCTCAGTTGTTCGCGCCATGCAGCCTGCATCTCAGACCGGTCAGAGTTCTCCGCAGCTGATTCGCGGGGTGGGCTTAGGAAGTGCGACTGCGCTGAACATGATTGACATGATCGGCGTAGGGCCTTTCATCACCATACCGCTGATGGTGAGCGCTATGGGTGGGCCACAGGCCATGCTCGGCTGGATTTTGGGCGCGATCTTTGCCATGTGCGATGGTCTGGTCTGGGCGGAACTGGGAGCGGCCATGCCCCACTCGGGCGGTTCCTACGGTTATTTGCGCGAGATTTACGGTCCCAAAAGCCTGGGGCGGCTGATTTCCTTTCTCTTTGTGTGGCAACTTTCCTTCAGCGCGCCGCTCTCGATTGCGTCGGGCTCGATTGGCCTTGCCGGGTACGCATCTTACTTTTGGCCGGGACTGGAAAAGCAATACACCGCGCGCCATTGGAGCTTGCCTTTGCCGCTGCTCGGTCGGCTGCAACTGCACTGGCTGGTTTCGGGAGCGACCTTCGTGGCGATCGGCATGGTTGCTCTGGCCACGGTGCTCCTGTATCGCAAGATCACGAGCATTGCATGGATTTCAAAACTGCTGCTGGCCGGCGTGCTTGGAACAATGTTCTGGATTATTCTTGCGGGACTCAGCCACTTCGACGCTTCCCGAGCCTTCAGTTTTCCGCCGGGCGCGTTTACTCTGTCGCACAATCTTTTTCTGGGACTCGGCTCGGCCATGTTGGTCGCTACCTATGATTATTGGGGCTATTACAACGTCGCTTTCCTAGGCGACGAGATAAAGGAACCGGCGAAGACGATCCCACGAGCGATCCTGCTATCCATTTTTCTCGTGGCCTGTCTATACGTGGTAATGAACATCAGCATTCTGGGCGTGGTGCCGTGGCAGGAAATTCAAGCGGGGCAAGACAACCACGGCTTGTACGTTGTATCGATTTTCATGCAGAAGATTTACGGGCCATGGGCTGCGAATCTGGCGACCGGATTGGTGATGTGGACAGCATTCGCCTCGGTTTTTTCACTGATGCTGGGATACTCGCGGGTGCCGTTCGCGGCCGCTCTTGATGGAAATTACTTCAAAGCGTTTGCCCGCCTACACGTCGAGGGACGGTTTCCCTACGTATCGCTGCTCGCTCTGGCCACGGTCGCTGCGCTGTTTTGTTTTCTATCGTTGGCGGATGTAATCGCAGGGTTGGTAGTAATTCGTATCATGCTGCAATTCCTGGTGCAGGCGATCGGTTTGATTGGGTTGCGCATCCACCGTCCCGATCTGCCGCGGCCATTTCGAATGTGGCTCTATCCGCTGCCCGCCTTAGCCGCATCCGTCGGGTTTTTGTTTGTACTTATCTCGCGCACGAACTCACTCACCCAGATTCGTTACGCCGTGCTGATCCTGATCAGCGGCCTGGTCATCTATCTGGTGCGTGCCTGGCGTCATAGGGAGTGGCCGTTTGAAGAGCACGTCTCAGCCGAAGGGGTTGCGAGCAACTGACCATGGCAGAAGCGGTAAAAACGTCGATGCCATCGAGTCTGCCGAGGACCACGAACGGTTCGGCCTGGGCTCCGCTGGGCGAGCCGCTCTTTCGTTCGCTCTGGGTTGCCGCGGTGATCTCGTATACCGGAACCTGGATGCAGAACGTGGGCGCCGGCTGGCTAATGACGCAGCTCACAATGTCTCCGTTGATGGTGGGCTTGGTGCAGGCGGCGACGACGCTTCCCGTTTTTCTCGTCATCTTGCCGGCGGGTGCTCTGGCAGACATGGTGGATCGGCGGCGATTGCTGCTGATTACGCAGGGTTGGATGGTCGCAGCCGCGGCGCTCCTGGGCATTTTCACACTCTTGGGAAATGTGACGCCGTGGATTCTTCTTTTGTTCACCTTCGTGCTCGGATTGGGCGCAGTGATGAACGATCCGGCGTGGCAGGCCATCACACCAGACATAGTTTCTCCCAGACAGCACGCGCCAGCGGTGGCTTTGAACTCAGTTGGGTTCAACGTGGCTCGCGCGGTGGGCCCGGCGTTAGGCGGAATCGTGATCGCGATCGCAGGATCGGGCGTGGCTTTTCTCCTGAATGCCGCTTCGTTTTTCGGAGTCATATTTTTTCTTTATCGCTGGAAGCGTCCCCACTTCGAGAATGGGGAAAAGGGTCGCGTCACCGATGCCATCCTCACCGGCCTGCGGTATGGCCGCGACGCTTCGGTGGTGCGCTGTGTACTGATCCGCACCGGGGCGTTCAGCCTGGCCGCGAGTTCCCTTCTGGCGCTCCTCCCGATCGTTGCCCGTCCTCATGGAGCCACCGGTTACGGCCTGTTGCTCGGGTCATTCGGGCTGGGCGCGTTGGCCGGCGCGGCCGTGCTGCCTCGACTGCGAAGTACGCTGTCAGTGGACGGAGTTGTAACAGTCGCGATTCTGGTATTTGCAGCCATGACATTTGCCGCAGGACGAGTACAGACATTTGGCTGGCTCGAACTTGTATTGTTCACCAGTGGAACCGCGTGGATTGGAATCCTAGCCTGTCTGAATGTTGCAGCGCAGACCATGTCACCTCCGTTTCTGCGGGCACGGGCGCTATCTTTGTACCTGTTGGTACTTCAGGGAGGGATGGCGATAGGCAGCGCGCTTTGGGGCGCTCTGGCCAGCCGAGTCGGAATCCCAACCGCATTCCTGTGGTCTGCGGTCGCGCTTGTGGTCGGGCTGGTGAGTGTGCGACGCTATCCGCTGACGTCGCAGGAATTACAGTTCGCGCCGTCTGTGGTGCGCGACTGACAAGACCAGGTTCCACAATTCCAATCAGGAGATTTCTCATGAAAAAGACCAAGTGGCTGTTTGCATCCATGCTTCTGCTGACAAGCAGCGGTCTTACTCGGGCGCAGGATGCCAAGCCCGCGGATCATCGCACTGTCGCTCAAGTGCTCGATCGCAGCGTAACCGGCGTGGAAAACGAATTCGTTCCCGCTGCCGACGCCATGCCTGAGGATAAATATTCATTTGTGCCCACGAACGGAGAATTCAAAGGCGTGCGCAGCTTCGCGCAACAGGTGAAGCACGTTGCGGCCGTCAATTACATGGTAGGAGCAGCCATCCTCGAAGAGAAACCGCCGCTCGATCTCGGCGGCGAAAACGGACCGGATTCGGTGAAGACCAAAGCAGATATTGTGAAATTCCTCAAGGACTCGTTCGCCTATGTCCACAAAGCTGCCGGCACAATCAACGATGGAAACCTGCTGTCCCCCATCAAAAGCCCCTTTGGCGGGGGCATGACGACACGCCTCGGCATGGCCACATTGATCGTAGGTCACTGCTTCGATCACTACGGGCAGATGGTGGAGTACCTGCGCATGAATGGCATTGTTCCTCCTGCCAGCCGTTAAATCGCGCAACCACGACCGAACCGACAAAAGACCGGAGCGCGCCCGGTCTTTTTCCCATGCTCGCCATCGGGGATTCCCTATGGCACCAAAGTGCCATTTACATGTCCAAGAATGAGAAATACTCTCAGCTTGCCCCTCTTGCTTGGAAATTTTGCGATGCGCGCTTAACCCTTAAAAGGGAGCAGTGTGTCGCTCTGAGTGTCCGGGTGGGCCAAAAGCAAGGCTAGCCGGATTGTAGGGAGAAGTAGATGAAGATTAAGAAGCATCACGCGACAGATTTACGGGTTTCTGACGCCGAACGAGAAAACGAAGTCCAACGAGAAATAGACGGTTTTCTTCGAGCCGTTAATTCTTACCCGGACCGGTTCGCCCGCGAACCTTACTTGAGTTTCCAGCAGCACCTTTCCAACGTTGTGACCGCAGAACCTCCGCCCCGCAGAGACGAAGATTCGCGTAGTTGACGATTCGGCTCGTTCTCTCCCCGCTCTTGTCAGCGAATCCGCTGCCTCGCTCCTCGCGGGGTGATCTCCGTGAGAATTAACTCCGGGTTGAGTGCATGCGCTCGCAAGTGGTCGCGCACCCGCATTCTGGCCTGATTCACGCTGGAGTTCGAGTCCAGAAAGATCAGTACGGAAGGTCCAGCCCCGCTCAGAGCGCTTCCCAAGATTCCGCGAGTTCCGGTCAGCTTCCGTAACGCGGGCAGAAGAGGGCACAGGGATGCGCGGTAGGGCTGGTGGATCCGATCTTCCAATGCGGAGGGAAGCCAGTCCTTTCGCCCCTGAAGGAACGCCGCCAACAGCAGCATAGAGTTCTGGATGTTGGCCACGGCGTCAGCACGCGAATATTCAGTCGGCAGGACCCGGCGAGCATCCTCGGTCGAAAGGCTCTCGTTGGGGACAGCGAGTAATAATGGCCACTTCCCTTGCGGCCTTGCATGTGCGATTTGCATTTCGCCGGCCGCGGAGATTCGTGCAATTGCCAAACCGCCCATCCAGCACGCCGCGGCATTGTCGGGATGATTCTCACGCAGGGCGGCTTCGTACACGATCCGATTATCGGTCCAGCGCAATCGGCTAAAGTGTACCGCCAGGGCGATTCCGGCTAGCCGCGCGGCCGCGGAGGATCCGCATCCCTTGCCGATAGGAATCTCATTCTCGATGCGGAGCGCCAGCGGTTGCACCGGCTTTCCTTCCGCCTGCAGCACCCCACGATACGCTGTGACAATAAGATGGTTATCGATTTGGGCGCAGATTTCGCGATCGCGACCGCGTGCCGTGATAGAGAATTCGTTTGCGGCCTTTGCCCGGACTCTAAGAAACATCGAAAACGCTAACGCCGCCGCATCGAAGGCCGGACCGAGGTTCGCGGAAGTCGCCGGCAGAACAATCTCACAGGACTGTGGTCGTTTGGTCCGCGTTTTGGCAGTGCCATCAGTCATGCACAAAGCGAGACGTTAGAAACAACCTCTCTACAGCTGTGGAAACGTAGCTTGCTGAGTTTCTAGCCGGTTGTCCGCTTTCCTCAAGATTCGAATGACAGCATCCACGTCGGCATCGAGCACGATCGGTGCGCGCTGCTGAGGCTTGAGAATACCCGTGTCTGCTTCGCTCTCAGTGCCGACGAACAAATCACCGCGATGAAAATTCAAAGTGAATTCCGGATCTTTTAGCAGATGTCCGGTCAAGATCAATACTACGGTTTCTCCCGGCTTGATGAAGCCTTGCTTCACTAACTTCTTGAGTCCCGCAAGGGTAACGGCGGAAGCCGGTTCACAGCCAATGCCATCTGCTCCAATTTCCGCTTTGGCCAAAGCGATCTCAACTTCGCTGCCCTGTTCGACGGTGCCACCGGTCGCCTGCAATACCCGCACTGCCTTTTTCCACGATGCGGGACTTCCGATGCGAATGGCACTGGCCGCCGTTTCAGCATGCATCGGGATCAGCGTCTTTCCCCGAGTTTCGCGCATCGTCCGCACCAATGGATTGGCGCCTGCCGCCTGAATGATAGATATCTTCGGCAACGTCGAGATGAAACCCAGTTGCTTCATCTCGAGGAACGCCTTCCCTAGCGCCGAGGAATTTCCCAGGTTTCCCCCGGGAACAATGACGTGATCGGGTGTCTGCCAATCGAACTGTTCCATCAGTTCGATCGCCGCCGTCTTCTGTCCTTCGAGACGATAAGGATTGACCGAGTTCAGGAGATAAACCGGCATCCGCTGAACAACCTCGTTCAGCACCCGCATGCAGCCATCGAAATCGGTTTTCAACTGGCAGGTCATCGCACCATAGTCGAGCGCCTGAGAAAGTTTGCCCCACGAGACTTTGCCTTCCGGGATCAACACCAGGCTGTGCACTCCTCCACGCGCAGCATAGGCCGCCATGGAAGCGGACGTGTTTCCGGTGGAGGCGCAAGCTACCCAACGGAATCCTTCACGCCGCGCGACCGACGCGGCCATGGTCATGCCGGTGTCCTTGAACGATCCCGTGGGATTCATGCCCTGGTGCTTGGCGTAGAGTCGTTGCAATCCGGCAATGCGGGCGCAGCCGGGCATTTCATACAGCGGAGTATTTCCCTCACGCAGGGTGATGATCTGTTGCCCGTCATGGAACCTGGGCAACAGTTCACGGAAACGCCAGACGCCGCTTTCGTCGACCGGAAGTCCGGAAGTGCGCCGCCGGCGCCAGACTGCTCGTAGCGCAGCGGCGTCCACAAGCTGCCGGTCCCAACCGGGATATACGATTTCCAGCAGATCGCCACAAGCAGCACAGCGGAAGTTCTGCGCGGCTTTCTCGCACACGACGTCGCAACTAATGCATCGCAGTTGCGAAGTCTGTACGAGATTGGATTCAGGTGAGCTGTGGTCGGTCATCCGGATTGAGGCCAGCAGAACATTTCCAGCGCAATCTACTTCCCACCGCGCAAATATTTGTCGGTCTTGTTAATCCAGTCGGTGCGCGGTGGGTTGAATATGTCAAGGTCCACCGTATCCTCCACGGCTTCCGCTTTGTGGGGCATATGCGGCGGTATGGTCAGCACCTCGCCCGCATTGACTACGATCTCTTTGCCGTCGATCCAAAATTTCAAGGCCCCTTCCAGAATATAGGTAATCTGTTCGTTGTGGTGGCTGTGCTCGGGCACAATGCAGCCTTTCTTCAACAGCACGCGCGCCACCATAACGTTTTGGCCCACTATGAACTGGCGCTGCAGCAGGGGATTTAGGTCTTCAAGTTCGATCGAGTTCCACGGAATAGGTTTCAACTCGACCTTCGCTGCGGTTCGCGTCGTTGCCCTTCTGGGCTTCTTGATCTTTGGGGCTGCCTTCTTCGCTCGCGTCATGTTCGCCATCAGTGCACCTTTCCCGCGTAGAGTCCGACTGCGTTGTCGTGCAAGTAACCGTGCGCCATTTGCATCGCCTGAGTCTCACTGATTTCGCCCATGGAAATCATTTCGGCCAATGCAGCGGCCAGCGCCGTACGCGATGACTGTACTCCTAGCCAGTAGCTCTCCTCCGCACCCAGAACTTCGTTGTAAGGGAATGCGTCGGTACCGAACGTAATTTTCTCAGGGAAAGTCTCGAGCCAGAGCTTGAGCGTATTCTTAAACTCAGAGGGGTAGAGCAGAAATTCAGTCTCCGACGAATCCAGATACACGTTTTTCACCGCAGCCAGCCAGATGGCTTGACGATCGTAAGGAAATCCGCCGTGGATCATGACAAACGTGACATTCGAATAGCGCGGATCGCGCAGAATGTTTTCCAAATTCATGATGTTGCTTTCGGTGAGGTTGAAGTAATCGCCGGGGCCGACCGCAGAATGAACGTGTACAGCGAGATGTAGGCGGCCAGCATCGCGAATCAGGTATCGGAACATGTAATCCTGAAAGGTGCGGTATTCGTCCTTGCTGGGAATTCCACCCGCCACGAACCGCTCATAGATATCCTGCGCATCCTCACGGCTGGGATCGCTGAACTTAGTTGAGCGAAAATACGCCACTTCAAATTTCATTGCGATCGCACTCTTCTTCTGATTGTCTTCCAGCGTACGGCTCACGAACTTCAGATACTCCACAAAATCCGAAGGCAACCTGCTCAGTCCCTCCTGTTGCACCCAGCGATGTAGCATCTTCTCCTGCAGTGGGATGTAAACCGCCTCGTCGGCGTTGCGGGAGGTTTCCCGCTGATTGTCAAACGGCCACATGAATGAGTCCGCGAAGAATACCCACACAAATCGCTTGGGATCAAGGTAATCGGCCATCATCGCGCGGTTCGCGACGCCCTGCTCGATATTCAACTTGTCGAGAATGTCAGAAAAATAGGCGTTGCCTTTTTCCTTCTTGAGTTCTGCTTTCTTTTGGATCAGCCACTTGGCGTGCTCAGGCGAGAGATCGTCGTAGGGATATCCGAAAAGCGCTTTGGCGGCGGCAATGAGTTCGGGGTTCGTGTCACGTAAACGGAGCGCGTAGATTCCGGGAGGTGCGGCCATGGCATCTAAGTCGGGATCGTCGGAGAATCCGGGATGCGCATGATGATCAAAGATGGGAATCTTCTCGATCTGAGGCAACAACCGTTGGTAGATTTGTTGCACGTCAGGGCCGGGCAGTGGACGCGCTTGAGCCGCAGCCAAAACCGACAGTCCACAAATCACTGGCAAAGATAGCAAGCGCCAAACCCTTCGCCTCATGAAGTCTCCATTTTGTCGTGATCGCAACGAATATCCTGACATGGCTCGCGTTAGCGCACCGCAGTTCCCTGCCAAGCGGCAGAGACTTTGAGAATGCGCTCCACTGCCTCCCGCAGTGTTGCGGTCGAGGATGCAAATGAGAAGCGGATGAAATCAGCTCCAGCCGCTCCAAACGCCGCGCCGGGAATCGCTCCGACACCGGCATCTTCGAGCATGATGCGGCAGAGCTCCTCAGCACGCATTCCCGTCTCCGAAATATTCACCACGCATAGAACGCGCCTTCCGGCGGCGAGCAGCGGAATCCGGAAATGCGATTCAGGTCGCGAATGAACTGCTCGCGTCGCTTGCCAAACTCGCTCACCATGCGAGGGGTTCTGCCGTCTCGATCCTTAAGTGCCTCGATGGCTGCATGCTGGCTGAACTCCGCAACGCAGGTATAGCTGTTGACTGCCAGCATCTGTAACGCTGCGGCAACGCGCAGTGGGGCAATGGCATATCCCAGCCGCCATCCCGTCATAGCAAAACTCTTGGAGAAGCCATCGATGATCAGCGTGCGCTCTTCCATTCCCGGATAGCCCATCAGTGAGCGGTATTGCCCGCCGTAAATGATCCGGGCATAGATTTCATCGGAGAGGACGATTAGATCATGCTCTACGGCCAGCTCCGCGAGCTGTCGCTGCACGTCGTCAGTGTAAACAGTGCCGGTCGGATTGCTGGGAGAGTTTGTAATCAGAAGTTTTGTGCGCGGCGTGATCTTGGCGGCAAGTTCGTCGGGATCCGGTTGGAACCGATTTCGTTCGGAAAGCTCAAAGGGCACAGCGACGCCCCCCAGCCCGAGAGTGATGGAGGGGTAGCCGGGAAAGCCCGGGTCGGGGTACAACACTTCGTCTCCGAGATCGATGAGCGCCATCATTGCCATGAAGAGGGCGATCTTGCAGCCCGGCGCGATCACGACGTGATCCGCTGAAACCGTCAGATTGCGGGTTTCATGAAGATAATTCGCGATTGCTTCTCGCAGAGTCAGGATGCCGGCAACTGCGCAATAGCGGTCCTTGCCTTCGTCGAGAGCCTGCTTAAGTGCGGCGTTCACCAATGCGGAGGGGTGGAAGTCAGGCTCGCCGAGTTCGAGATGAACGATGGAGCGGCCCTCGCGTTCCAGCTCCTTGGCGCGCGCATAAACCGACAAAGCGCCCTCACCCGTCATCACTGCCATTCGAGAAGCTAGCGGTCGCATGTTTTGCCCTTTCAGACTTCTCTTGCAAATGGAGGTCGGACGTCCACGCCCGGCTGGCCCAGAGGTTCGTCCTCCATTTACAGCCCTTTGTAGAGGCCGCCGTCCACGAGCACGGTCTGCCCCGTCACATACGAAGCGCGCTCGGAAGCCAGCCACACAATCGCGTCCGCAACCTCGCGGGGTTCGCCGAGACGTTTCAGCGGCGTGTCCGCGCTCCATCCCTCGGAGATTTCTTTTTCACTCTTGCCCGAGGTGGCAGAGCGGGCCTTGGCCAAATCTTTCAGCCGATCGGTCGCAGTGTAGCCCGGCCCTACGTTATTTACGAGTATGCCATCTTTACCGAACTCGTTGGCCAGACTTTTCACCAGCCCGACGACCGCAGCACGCACCGCGTTGGAAAGTACCAGGTCCGGCACCGGCTGTTTGGTGGTGATCGAAGTAATGGTGATGATTCGCCCCCAATGTTTGCGTTGCATGTGAGGAATCACTTCGCGGGCGAAATAGACCGTGCTGAGAAAGTTGGCATCCACGGCCTTTCGCCATTCTTCGAGGCTGGCAGCAAGAAATCCTTTCGCCGGCGGACCTCCAGCGTTGGTGACGCAAATGTCGACGCCGCCAAACTTGGAAACCACTGCATCGACAAAGCGGTGTACCGCCTCCGCATTGGTTACATCCAGAGCCTGGGCAAATACTTCGGTTCTGTATTGTTTCTCGACGTGCTCTACAGCAGCCCGCAGCGTTTGAGCATTGCGAGCACACATTGCGATCCGGCAGCCCTCGGCGGCGAAGGCCTCCGCCGTCGCGCGACCGATCCCCTGGCTCGAGGCGGCGACGATCGCCACTCGGCCTTTCAGACCTGTGTCCATGGTGCTCAAATTATAAAGTACGTTGTCCTGACTGGGCCGGTCGAGACTGTGCTATTGCTCACTTCGCCGGTGGAAGATACCCTTGACGTATCATTGCCGCCCGGCGATTGGGCGAAATAGGCGAGGGAGTTTTCATGAAAAAACATACGCAACGGCCCGAAACCGAAGCCGTTCACGGCGGGACCAGCCTTGATAAAAAGAATGGTCCCCTCGCCACTCCCATCTACCAGACTTCGACGTTCGAGGTCACTGACAATGAGCAGCAACTGCGGGCAACGCACACCGATATGTTTTACACGCGCTACGGGAACCCGACCAACACCGTCGCTGAGTCTGCAATCGCCGAACTGGAGGGTGCCGATGCCGCCTTGCTTTTCGCGTCGGGCATGAGTGCGATTACTACTTCCATTCTGGCCCTGCTGAAGAACGGCGAGCACATCGTAGCGCAGCGAGACATCTACGGCGGCGCAACGAAATTCCTCACCCAATGGCTTCCAAAACTGGGCATCGAAACTACATTGGTCGATACCACCGAGTACGATCAGCATGCGCGCGCCATCCAACCCAATACCAAGTTGCTGTACCTCGAGTCACCGACCAATCCCACGGTGCGGATCGTTGACTTGCACAAGGCTGCCGGCTTGGCGAAAAAGCACGGTCTCATTTCTATGATCGATAGCACATTTGCCACGCCGATCAACCAGCGCCCCGTCGAATTTGGCATTGATCTGGTGATGCACTCCGGCACGAAGTATTTCGGCGGGCACTCCGACCTGATTGCCGGCGTTATTGCTGGGCGTAAGGATTTGATCGAGAAGATTCACGAAACCCGTACAACATTGGGTGGCGTTATGGATCCACACGCGGCGTGGTTGCTCCTTCGCGGTATCAAGACGCTGGCGGTTCGTGTTCAACGCCAGAATGAGAACGCTCTGCGTATCGCACAATTTCTGGCTCAGCACTCCAAGGTCCGACGCGTGCACTACCCTTTTCTCGAAGGTCACCCGCAACGAGCGGTTGCTATGGCACAGCTGCGCGGAGGCGGCGGCATGCTGAGTTTCGAGGTGGATGGCACGGGAGAAGATGCTCGCCGCCTAACCGAATCGCTACGCCTGTTCACCTTGGCCCCCAGCCTAGGCGGAGTGGATTCCCTGGTTTCCATCCCGGTGCTCACTTCCCACGCCATGATTTCAGCCGAACAACGCCAGAAGACGGGCGTGACTGAGCAGTTAATCCGGGTGTCGGTAGGAATCGAGAATGCGGACGACCTGATCGCTGACCTGGAGCACGCGTTTGCAGCGATGAGCTCGTCTCGGCAGCACGCGCAGGTCAGGTAGGGAGCTCAATCACTACCTCTTGATCGGCGCCAAGCCCACCCCGCGAAAAAAAATCCTGGCCTCACGGGAGGCCAGGTCGGAGGAACAGCTTTGCACACTCGATCAGAAAATAAACTTCAGCGCTAGCTGCAGGATGCGTGGGTTGTGCGCTGCATTGGGCTGAAGGAGCCCGCTTCCGAAGCAGCTCGGATCGCCCGCTGAACTGTTGCTTCCGCCGTAGCAGCCTGCGGAGTTTGCCGTCGGTGACTCCCGAGCCGTTCGCGTTGTCGGCAGCCGAGCCGGCGTCGCTGCCCAGCCACGCATACTCCCTATGGTTAAACACGTTGAAGGCTTCAGCTCGGCATTCGAAGTATTTACTCTCGGTAACAGCGATGTGCTTCAGCAACGCCATATCGAAGTTGGTGCGCCACGGATTGCGGAGATTGTTTCTTCCGGCATCACCGAACGTAAGCCCAGTGGGAGCGACGAAGGCCGCGGGGTTGTAGACCAAAGGTGAGTTGCCAGGCGGGAGTTTCGGTATTCCAACGCTCGGATTACCCACGACATCGGGGAACGATCCGGCGGTCGCAAACGAGTTGTTACCGCCCTGATGGCCTTTGACGATATGACCGCGTTTGGAGCAATACGGGCGCTGGCGAAAGCCGGCCTGCGGGTTCCGGAATACTGTTCGGTCATCGGCTTCGATGACGTGGCCGTTTCCAGTCTGTACACGCCCTCCCTGACCACAGTCCGTCAGCCCATGGAAGTTATGGGAACGATGGCGGTCAGCATTGTCGCCGACGGCATCAATGCGGCTCAGGAGAAGCGAGAAGTCTCCGCGGTACACCGCAAGGTAGCGCCGGAACTCGCGATACGGGAATCGACCCGAAGCCTATTGTGACCTTTAGGGCTGCGCTCAGGTTGCCCTTTTCAGTATTTTCCGTTTTTTTTACTTGACATGGAGGTTGACCTGCAGCACTATTAACACGTTTTAATAAGCGGTTTTCAAGGTTTGCGATCCGCGCACCGTGCCCTATTCGGAGAGTGCACCGACAATGAGTCGCTGGGCGACTGCAGGTGCGCAAAGCAAGGTGTTCCGGCTTGAGCGTGGGATGATGCATTGGTTTCCGGGGTGAGGTCCTGGCCCGGTTTTCCAATTACGTTTCAAGTATTAGGGAGTTGCACATGAAATCCGCTCTCCTGTGGTTTTGCCTCCTCGTGTTCTCATTCTGTCTTCCCGTCGCGGTCGTTGCGCAGGATACTGCGTCAATTACCGGCACGGTCACCGATCCATCGGGGGCGGCTGTCGCCAACGCTCAGGTCACTCTGATCAGCGGCGAACGCGGGATCAATCGCACCACCGCCACCAACGGCAGCGGCGATTACCTGTTCGCCTCGCTTCCCATCGGCGCATACGATCTCACGGTCAGCGAGGCGGGATTCAGGAAACACGAAGCCAAGGGCATCATCCTGCGCGTCGCAGAAAAGACTCGCGTCAACGTCGTGCTGCAAGTGGGCGCCATCAACACCGAGGTGGTGGTGCAGGGCCAGCAAGTCGCCCAGGTCGAAACCCAATCCTCTGATCTCGGTGGCACGGTTACTGGTAAAGAAATTTCTCAGCTCGAACTGAACGGCCGCAACTTCACTCAGCTCATCACGCTGGTGCCGGGCGTGAGCAACCAGACCGGGCAGGATGATGCCGGGGTCGGCGTTGCGGGTAGTGTCGCCTTCAGCGTCAACGGCGGCCGCACCGAGTACAACAACTGGGAAATGGACGGCGGCGATGCTATGGACAACGGCAGCAACCTCACTCTCAACGTCTATCCCAGCATTGACGCCATTGCCGAATTCAAGGTGCTTACTTCCAACTACGGTGCCCAGTATGGCCGCAATGGTTCCGGCACAGTTGAGGTCGAAACAAAGTCCGGCACGAGCAGCTTCCACGGCGACGTATACGAATTTGTCCGCAACGACTTCTTCAACGCCACGCCTGAGTTTCAGACTGCCCCTCCCGCCTACAAGAAGAACGACTTTGGCTTCACCATCGGTGGGCCGGTGTACATTCCCGGACACTACAATACGGATAAGCAGAAAACGTTCTTCTTCTGGTCGGAAGAGTGGCGCCGCGAGGTTGTGCCGGCGACAAGTTTTTTCAGCGTGACCACTGTTCCCACATTGCCCGAGCGAACCGGGAATTTCAGCGATGTATGTCCCGCTCCGAACTCGGCGGTTAATGCTGCTAACTATCCAAACTGTCCCGTCGATCCTCAAACAGGTGGCTATTTCCCAGGCAACCAGGTGCCGATCGCTAATCCGACAGTAGTCAATGGTCTCCTGGCAATGATCCCCAGCCCGAATTTTGGTCCGAGTTCGTGGTATGCGACTCCATCGCTGCCCACCAATTGGCGGGAAGAACTCTTCCGCATCGATCAAAACGTCACCGATAAAGTCCGTGCCACTTTTCGGTACATCCATGATTCCTGGGACCAGGACTATCCCGTTCCCTTATGGACCAGCGGCACCAGCTTTCCCACCATTCAAACCAACTTCAACGGCCCCGGCGTGAGCATGGTGGCGCGGGTTACGGCCACGGCCTCGCCTACCCTCCTGAATGAATTCGTTGCCAGCTACACGACGGACCATATCACCACGAGCTTGATTGGACCTTGGCAGCGCCCTGCCGGGTTTCCCCCGATCGGAATCTATGTCAACGGCTTTGGTGGTAAGGTACCTGGCATTAGCCTGTCTGGCGGCCAGTATAACTTTGCCGAAGATCCAGGCTATGTTCCCGATGGCCCTCTAAACTCCAATCCGACTTTCACCTTCCGCGATAACGTCACTAAGAGCATTGGCGAGCATAATCTGCAGTTCGGAATCTATGTGGTGAACGCTCACAAGAATGAAATTCCGCAGCCTGGCTATGGCGTGAATGGACTGTTGCAGTTCAATACCGGCAGTACTGTCACGACCGGGAATGCGTTTGCCGATCTGCTTCTGGGAAATGTCGGTACCTTCACCCAGGAACAAGCCGCGCTCAAGATGCACGAGCAATACCATATCTTTGAGCCCTTTGTTCAGGATGATTGGCGCGCAACTTCGCGCCTGACGCTGAACCTGGGACTGCGGATGAGCTTTTTGGGAACCTATTCCGAAAAGAATCGTCTTGCCTGGAATTTCGATCCCGCACGCTACGTTCCAGGCGCCAGCAGCGTGGATCCAGACACGGGCCTGGTGATCGGCAATCCGTACAACGGGTGGGTCGACTGCGGAGTTACGCCCGGGATCCCGGCAAGCTGTATGACCAACCATTGGTGGAACCCCGCGCCCCGCATTGGTTTTGCGTTTGACCCTCTTGGGAACGGAAAGTGGGCTATTCGCGGTGGTTACGGCATTTTCTTCGAGCATACCAACGGCAATGAGGCCAATACCGAGTCGCTCGAGCAGTACAACATCAACACCCAGACCACCAGCGTCGTGAATGTCGCGGGATATGCCAGCCTCAATTCCGGTCTCCTCGGTGGTGGCACGACTCCGCTATCTTTTGTGTCGATTCCGAGCAAAGCCGTCTGGCCCTACGTGCAGCAGTGGCATCTCGACGTGCAGCACGATATCGGGAAGAACACAGTTGCGACCCTGGCATACGTCGGGAGCGCCGGAGTACATCTGACCCGTTCGTACGACTCCAACCAGATGCACTCGGTGCCGGCGAGCCAGAACCCGTATGCACCGGGCCAGGTCATCAGCCAAAATGACTGCAACTCCGTTTCAATAGATCCCACTAGCGGGCAGGCGACCGCGACTGTCAGCGGCAATACGACGACGGGCGGTTGGGCTAATAATCTGGCGGTGGCTTGCGGCAACAACGCCAATCCTTACCTGCCCTACGTGGGGATCGGAAGCATCACCCGAAAGGATCAGACGGGATCTTCGAACTACAATGCCCTGCAGGCTTCTTTGCGGCACAGTATAGGGGGGCTGCAGTTGAACGCAGCTTACACCTACAGCCACTCGATTGACGACTCTTCCGACAACTACGACTCGGGCTTCCTCGATACCTACAGCCTGAACGCCTACCGGGCGAGCTCTAATTTCGATGAGCGGCACATCATTAACATTGGCTACGTTTATGATCTGCCTTTCTTCAAGGGCAAGGGCCTCGCCAACAGGTTTTTGGGAGGGTGGCAGTGGTCCGGCATCACGGACATTGAAAGTGGAACACCGTTTAGCGTTTATAACGAGGGCGTGGGCAGCATTCCCACTGACAACGCCGGAGTCTCCAACTCGTTTGCGACTGCCGGATCGTACCCCGATCTCGTGGGCAATCCGAGCGCTGGCATACCCGCACTTCCGCCTGGTAACCCGCCCTTGCTCTATAATCCGGTGGCGTTTGTCGCTCCTACAGGACTCACCTTCGGCAACGCCGGAAGAAACATTCTACACAATCCCTGGCGCACCAACTTTGACATGGCGCTGCTGAAACACATCGCCGTTACCGAAACGAAATACTTCGAATTCCGGACGGAAGCTTTCAACGTTTTCAACCATAGGGAGTATGCGTGGCTAGGTGGCGACGCTGGCTCCGCTGCAAATAACGTGAATGGCACGGGAGTTACCACCGCAAACGGTGTGGGTTGCTATGGCGGCGCAAACAATTCAGCCGGCGATCCGAGTTGCCTTGGAAATGGATTCCTTCAGCCCAATGCGGCTCACAACCCACGCATCCTGCAGTTGGCGCTGAAGTTTATTTTCTGAGCGAATGTGCAAAGCGGTTCCTTCGACCTGGCCTGGGGAAATATTTTCCCTCGAACAAGATGGAATGCGGAAACGGATCTCGGAGGGAGAAGTCCGGGCAGCTCTGTGTCAACGCGTGACCTTTCTCGGGGTCCGTCCAACCCTGGTAGATTTCACTGGGGCTGGCGCCCAGAAGCTTTTGCAAGGGGTGGCGCTCCCATCGAATGGGCGACTGCTGCGAGATGTCCGGCATCATCCGGTGGTACTCATTAAGCAATGCCCTTAGCGCCTGCTGTTTGGTCAGCCCACCGTGAGTCTGGAGTACGTCGAAAAGTACCGGAAGAGCCTTCCCGTTGAGAAAGGCCGCTTCCGGAAGACGCAGATGCTTCTGCTTATCATCAGTCTTCGCCGCTGCGACCGTGCGGCGAATCCAAGGCTCCATGGCGGTAGGGCCGGGCAACTGCCTATGCAGTGTCTTTTCCAGTTCTTTGAGAAACTCTAGTGCCTGATCTAGTCGTGGCGTCCACTCAAGTTACCCCATTGTCATTTGTTAAACAGGCCCTGTAGATCCAACGTCTAAAACGAATCCTCTGGCCACTACCGTAGGCGGCCAAGACTCCTCCTTGAGTCTACAAATCGCAAAGCCTGGAGAGAACCTAAGTCGCATCATTCCTTTTTTCCCAGCCCTAGGATGTACTGTTCTTGCAAGTCGTTCTCTATCGCGTCAGGACGTGCCTTACGAACAGATTGAATGGCAATTTTTGGATCCGCCCCGAACTCTATCAAAAGCCGAGCAGCTACCGTGCCCGTTCCCTGAACCGTCACCTCAGTGCTGGCGGCGCCGACCTGCATCGCGACATCGACACGGGATTTCTGAGCTACACGCACGACAATGCCTGCAGCCTGAAACATCTTGAAGCCGGAGGCGACGACGGTGAGGTTATACGACCCGATCGGCAATGCGGCAAAGAGGTAATCGCCGGTCGAGTTGCTCGTGGCAGCGCGGTTGATGCCGTGCTCCACACTGGTCAGGGTCACTTGAGCGCCAGGAATGGCTGCTCCGGTGGGGTCGGTCACGGTGCCGGTAATGGACGCAGTATCCTGCGCAAAGAGCGCTACGGGAACGCAGAATGCAAAGATACAGAACCACAGGAGACGGGACTTCATATGAAACTCCCTGATACTTGACGCAAGTGGAATACCGAAACCTACCGCTTACCACAAATCCCTGCAACCCGATCATGAACCCGTGCAACTGCGCTCCGAGAGAAGCATCTGGCCGGGATCAGAAAGCGGGAGAAATGGCTTATTAAAACGTGTTAATGACTGATGTAACTCAACCCTCAGGTCAAGCGAAAAATGCCTCGATAGCAGCTCAGTGCGCAGTCGCTCTGATAGTGAACAGGAAGATGCTTTCCCTCGGGCGGGAGGTGTGAGAGGTTTTCGCAAAACTACTGCAGACTAGGCGCCGGCTTGTTTCTCAGCCAGATCCCCGATGATCGGCAGTTTCCACATCTGGCCCTGATTGGCCTTGAGCAGAAGAACGAGCCAGATCACGAAGCCCGCTAATCCGACCAGCGGCCATATGAGGATGGTCAGCCAACCGAGCAAAGGAATGTGAGCGATGATGTTCAGCACAATCCACAAAGCGGTCCACGCAATATGGAAAAAGATGCATTGGAAGGCGTGGAAGCGGATAAATCGGCTCCGGTTGTAAGGCTCCATTACGAGGAACACGATCGCGGGAATGATGGTCACGTAAGCCAGCATCCCGGCTACGTTGTCGGTCAGCCCGCCCGCAGTGGCTGCGGCAGGCCGCGCCGCCGGAGCTGCCGAGCGGCTACACGCCGGACAAATCGTGGAACCATCGGGTGTTTGAGCACCACACACCGTGCAAAAAGCCATGTCGTCCCCCCTCAAGTATTCGTTTTGACCCACATCCGCAGAACGGGCGCACGTTAGCAGAAATGCATCCCCAAGGCAAACGAAATCGCGCCGGGCGCGCTGAAGCAGCCCTCTAGGCTTTTTCGGCGAGGCTTCCGATCACAGGCAGCCGGAAGCTGTGACCCTGCAGGGCCTTGACCAGCAGCACCAGCCAGAGAATTCCCCAGCCCAGTACCGCCACGGCCACGGCCAGCCATGCCATCAAGTACCCCACAACCGGGACGAGAGTAAGTATGGAATACAGGATTCGCAAGGCGATTGCGATCACGATTGTGGCGACCGTCAGGAAGATGGATTGGAAGGAGTGAAATCGAATGAACCGATCCCGTTTAAAGGGCTCAATGAGAACGAAGACAACGGCGGGGATGAACGTGATGTAAGCCAACGCGGCGACAAGATTGTCCTTGAACCGACTGGGAACGCTCGCGGCAGTCCCGGTTACGGGAGGCACGGCAGGCGTGCGGAGGACAGGCGGGCTGGCTGCGGGCCTCTTTACCTCCTGACCGGGAACCCACATCCTACGACCGCAACCCGGGCAAAAGGCAACATTGTCGGGCATTTCGGCGTGACATTGTGGACAGGTGATGGGCATGGTTTTTCTTAGGCCAAGCGGCGCGAAGCGTTCTGCTTGCGGCAGTCCTCGCAGACTCCATAAATCTGAAAGGTGTGGCGGGTGGTTGCGTAGTGATATCGGTTTCCGATCTCCTGTTCCAGACCATCAACCTCGGGCGAGAAAAATTCTACCGAACTGCCGCAGCCGGTGCAGACCATATGATGGTGGCTGCGGCGGTTGTACTGATGCTCGTAGCGGGCGATGCCATCATGAAAAGCGACTTCGCTGGCCAGCCCGCATTCGGCCAGCAGTTTCAGGGTCCGGTAAACCGTGGTGAAACCGATGCGGGCATCTTTCTTCTGCACCAGCCGGTGCAGTTCGTTAGTAGAGAGGTGCTCGCGGGTTTCGAGGAAGGTTCGCAGGATGGTGTCGCGCTGCGCCGTATGTTTCAGGCCAACACGCTTGAGATGCCGATGCAGAATCTGCTGCGCTTCATGGACCATCTCGGGGGAGATGCTGGGCTGGTCGTCAATGCGCTTTTGCAGCATGGAGTTTCGGCAAAACTTGGCGGTCTCCTGAATAATACTGACCTTTGCAAAATGAGCCAACTTTTTCGGTGGGCATCCGTTCAATTCCACTGCGGGCGAGATCCTTCGTCCGGCTGAAGCCGAACTCAGAATGACGCCTCTGCTTACCGTTTGTCTTGCGGCGCAGTCAAGCCCTAGAATCGAGTGTCCCTTATGGCGACCGTCACTAGTCTGGCTTATCCTCGTCCGCGTCTGCGAATTTTGCGTGTCGTTGCTTTCGTTCTGAGCCTGATATTGTTGGCCGTGCTTGGCCTCTCCGGCTGGTTTTATTCGATGGCACGGTCTGCTTTACCGCAACTGGACGGCAGGCTTCGACTGACGGGCCTTACGGCGACCGTGAAGGTTATTCGCGATGGACACGGAGCGCCCACGATTGATGCAGCAAACTTTAATGATCTCTTTTTCGCTCAGGGCTACGTGACGGCGCAAGACCGGTTGTTCCAGATGGACGGAATGCGAAGGTTCGCGGCGGGAGAGCTATCGGAAGTTTTCGGCAGCGATTATCTGGACCACGATCGGCAGCAGAGAATTCTCGGGCTGAAAGTGGTTGCTCAAAAAACGGTGGAAACTTTGCCGACCGAGGATCGCTCTCGTTTCGAAGCTTACGCGCGGGGCGTAAATGCATACATTGAAGCGCATCGTGATCGGTTGCCGCTAGAATTTCGCATTCGGCAGTATTCGCCGCGGCCGTGGACACCGGAAGACTCGACCCTCATCGGGGTCCAAATGGTGGAGGATTTGAGCACGAGTCCACGCCATGCGCTGATGCGCGAGAAGATTTTGGCCAAGCTGGGCCCGGAGCTGGCAGCGGATCTGTATGTGAACTCTTCCTGGCACGATCGGCCGCCGACGGTATCGCGGCCCACGCTCGATCAAGAGATCAAAGACGATGATCAGAACGATGATGAGGATGAAGACGATGATTCGGGCGCGGACAGCTCAGTTACCGGCTTGACGCCGCCACCGGATGTTCCTGCCTTGCTTTCGCTCCCAGAAATGTTTTTGGCCGAGCGGGCCTTGGTTCTGGGGTCGAATAATTGGGTGGTCTCCGGGGCGCATACGGTTTCGGGCAAGCCGCTGCTGTCGAACGATATGCATCTGCACAATCGGATGCCGAACCTCTGGTATGAAGCTCATCTTCGTTGCGCGTCCGGCAACTTCGATGTGGCTGGAGTTACGCTCCCGGGATATCCCTATGTGATTGTCGGGCACAACCAGCGAATCGCCTGGGGATTCACCAATCTCGGGCCGACGGTCGAGGACGTGTACGTTGAGACTTTCAACTCGGACGGTCAATATCTGACGCCGGAGGGATGGAAGCAGCCTGAGCATCGTCGCGAGGTAATTCACACGAAGGAAAAACCGGATGTAATTGTAGACGTGGTGTTGACGCGCCATGGACCAATCGTTACCGACATGGTCCCGGGCGAAGCGCGCAAACTGGCGTTGCGTTGGACTTTGTACGAGGGCATGCGCAGTCCCTTCTTCGCGGTCGATTCGGCGCAGAAGTGGGAGGAGTTCAGGCGCGCTTTTTCAGAGCTTGATGCACCCGGCCAAAACGTTGTGTATGCCGACGTCGATGGCAACATCGGCTATCAAGCTACCGGAAAGATTCCTATCCGCGCCGCGGGTGATGGCAGTTTGCCGGAGAATGGCAGCGACAATGCTCATGAATGGATAGGCTACATTCCGTTCGACAAGCTGCCCAGCATATTCAATCCGCCCACCGGAATCATCGCAACGGCAAACAGCCGGATCACACCAGATGGGTTTCGATATTCTCTCAGCACGGAATGGGAAGCTCCGTGGCGGTCAGCTCGCATTTATCGCGTGCTGGAGTCGGGCAAGAAGTTTTCTGCGGCTGACATGCTGGCGCTTGAAACCGACATTTATTCCGAGCTGGATCGCTTTTTCGGGGAGCGGTTTGTGTATGCGGTTGACCACGCAAAGAATCCCTCGATTCGGGCAAAGGCAGCGGCAGAGATCCTGCGCCAGTGGGACGGAAGGATGATTGAGAACTCGCCAGCTCCCACGATCGCCGTCGAGGCGCGCCAGCAATTAACCCGTCTATTGCTCGAACCAAAGCTGGGCGCAGCACCGAAGGATCCTAAAGAACTCGAAACGACTCTTAGTTGGAAGAGCTATCGATGGATGATGAGTTCGGTTTGGCTGGAGAACGTTGTCCAGCATCAGCCGAAACGCTGGCTGCCGGAGACCTACGCGAACTACGACGACCTTCTAACCGCAGTGGTTGAGGCTGCCATCGATTCGAATCCGGCACACGGTTCGGATGCGCCGCAGGACCTGAACTCCTGGAAGTGGGGGAACTTTCATCCCGTCGAGATTCAGCACCCCATCTATAGCAGGATCCCCGTTTTGCGGCGCTGGACGGGACCGGGATTGCAGCCCCAATCGGGAAGCGAATACACCGTAAAGGCAGTCTCGCGCAGTCACGGACCGTCGGAACGAATGACGGTCGATCTCGCAAATCTCGATCAGTCCACTCTGAATCTGGTGACGGGCGAAGCGGGGAATCTGCTCAGCCCGTATTACTTGGACCAGTGGAACGCCTGGTACGAGGGCTTCACTTTCGCTTGGCCGTTTTCAGGACCGGCGGTGGACAAGGCGCGGGCGCATGAGTTGGTGCTGGAGCCGGAAAGGTAGAACGGTTTCAGGCTCGCGAGTCGTTCTAGTGCAAGTGAGCGGACAAGAACGAAACTGTCCGCTTCTTGGAATCCTCCACCGCGTCGCCGCTGAAGCTGTGTCCCTGATGAGGGTAAATTTTGATTTCGTACGGGACAGCTTTGTTCTTGAGCAATCTTTCCAAATCGTAGGCGTTGCTGACCGGAACAACGTCATCGTCTTCACCGTGCAGGATTAATACCGGCGGCATCGTGGTAAAACGATCTTCCGCGAAGCCTGGCATTCCACCAAAGAACTCGACCACAGCCTTGATTTCCGGCGAACGTAACGGCGGAGGATGGCTGCACTCCTCTTCCGCCAGAGCAAGCCCCAGATAGCCTCCCAGCGAGAAGCCGACGACCCCGATTCCCTTATTCCGGATTTCCGGTTGCGCCGCGATGTAACGAGTGGCATCGTTCAATGTCCTGATATAGGCAAGGAACATCTGTGGCTTAACCGAAGGACTCCACTGCCCGGGCCCATCGAAAAAGTGAGGAACGAAGACAGAGTAGCCGGCCGTGGTGAGCGCTTCGAGAATTCCGGTCTTTCTCCAGTCCCCTTGCGGCCCTCCTCCGCCGTGCGCCAGCAATACCGCGAGGTGAGAGCTTCCGCTTTTAGGATCGAAGCGCTCGACAGTAATGGGCTGGTGATCGCTATGAAATACGGTTGTAGTACCGACCGGGGTCTGGGCGCTGGCCGATGCCGGCAGAATGGAAAGGGCAACCAGCAGATGGAAGCAAGTGCGCATTGGAAGTCACAGCGTGAAGCTCTCTCAATTTACCAGCTTCACGTCGAACGGCTGGCCAACGACATCAATCTGGCCATCGTTATTGTTACCGTTGGCGGGGGTCACTTGCAACTTGTCCGTCGTCGAGTCGTAGATGCCCAGTTCCGCGTTCTGGATGACATAAACCGTATCGCGGCCCGTGATTTGCTGCAGGCCGGTTACATTGCCGTTGCTTGGCGGAATCACGACGCCGCCAGTATTTGTGTTGAAGATGGATAAACAGCCGCGAACCTCGCCACCGACGATATTGATGTTGGCGCAGGCGTAGGAACCGATGAAAAGCTGCCCGTTCTGGCTTATCTGCATGCGACCGTGGTAGCCATCGGTGATGATGGCCGAGGCAGTAAGGGTCATCGAGTTGGTATCAATGGCGCTCAGCCTGCCGCATGTAGTGGCCGCCGTTACGCTCCCGGTACAAGTGTTGGTTCCGGGCGGAGTTCCCGCCACGTACAGAGTGGAACCACTCACCAAACCAAAAGTGGCAGCGCTTACCGGAATGGTGCTCGAAGCGGTAGTGGCGCCCACGTCGGCGATGCTGACTCCCGCCGCTGTCCCGCCGCATTGGGCACCGCAATTCAAGATGTATGCCATGGCGTTGCTGGTGAAAATACCCCACACCGGCCGATCGAAGCCGGTAATGGAACTCCGGGGATCGGTGGCGGTACCGATCAAGGGTGTCGTAATCACGGTCACCGTGTCGGAGTTGTCGCTAAACACCAGGAGGTGGTTACCGTCCGGGCTGAGCACGATAAAGTGCGCGCCAGGCACGGGGATGGTTGCGGATACGGATCCGGTTTGTAAACTCATCACTATGACGGCTCCCGGAGACTGTCCCGCGATCGGGGCTGTGGGTACGGCGGCATAGGCGGTGGTCGCGAAATTACTGAGCACGAGGCTCTCGGTCAAGCCGGGCAGGGTGATGGCAGGCAAGGGCGTGGTGGATCCGGTGGGGACTGCTATGGCCTCAGTCGCGTTGTCGACGATTGCCACCGTGTTGCCATTGGGGCTGAAAACCGCGGTGTACTTCCCATTGGGGGCAAGCGTCATGAGCGAGGGCTGCAAGCTGATGCCGGTCAATGGAACGAAAAAAGTAAGAGAAAGCTTGTCTAACGTTGCATCCACAATGTTCAGCACCTGCGTATTCGACACGGCTGCGGTACCATTCCCTTGCGGGAAGAGGGGATTCGAAATGAAGACCCGGAATTTGATTCCGCTAGGCTTTTTTGGAGTGGTGCTGGAAGAACTGGAAGAGCTGGCAGTGCTGGAAGAGCTGTTATAACCTCCGCAGGAAATAATGGTCACACTGGCAGCTATGAGCACAAAGATGCTTATTAAGATTCTCTTCAAACCTGGGACTCCGAAGAGCATGAGGGACAGAGATTTAGATGCAAGAAATCGGATTATAACAGAGCGCCTTCGGGAAATTTGGCGCATGGTCGGACCTGTCAGTCGCCAATATGCAAAAGCAACAGTCCTCTTGTATTCTGGACAGAATGGCGACTGATCTACTGGCCCGGATAAAACAGTCCGCCGTCCTGTGCGACGGCGCGATGGGAACCCTGCTCTATGCCAAGGGAATCTTCATCAATCGCAGCTATGACGAGTTGAACGTTTCGCAGCCTGACCTGATTCGGGGCATCCACCACGAGTATCTGCAAGCAGGTGCGGAGATTATTGAAACCAATACTTTCGGTGGAAATTCATTCCGCTTGGCGCGGCACAGCATGGCTAGCCAGGTACGCGAGATCAACTTTGCGGGAGCGCGGCTGGCGCGCGAAGCAGCCAAGAGTTTCGACGTCTGGGTTGCCGGATCGGTCGGGCCACTCGGCGTGCGCATTGAACCGCTGGGTAAAACATCTTTTGAGGAAGCCCGTACTGCCTTCCGCGAGCAAATCGCGGCTCTGGTCGAAGGCGGAGTGGATCTGCTGGTGCTGGAAACATTCGGCTACCTGGAAGAACTTCATCAAGCCATACTGGCAGCGCGTGATGTCAATCCGCAGATTCCGCTGGTGGCGCACGTCACCATCGACGAGGATGGAAATTGTCTCGACGGTTCAACCCCGGAGACGTTCACTCCGCGGCTGGAAGAGTGGGGCGTGGACGTCATCGGCTGTAATTGCAGTGTGGGCCCGGTAGCGATGCTCGACGCGGTTGAGCGTATGCGAGCTGCCACTTCCCTGCCCCTGGCGGCGCAGCCCAATGCCGGTATGCCACGTTCCGTCGAGGGCCGGAACATTTATCTTTGTTCCCCGGAATACATGGCCAGTTATGCCCGCAAGTTCGTGGCTGCGGGTGTACGCATTGTGGGCGGCTGTTGCGGTACCACTCCGGACCACATCCGGGTGATGAAATCCGCTCTGCGAGTAGGAGATGCCCGGGCGAAGGTAAGCTCGGCGCCCGCTACGGGTCAGGCCAAGCCTGCCGCAACTGCCGCCGTACCTACAGAGCAGCGATCCCGGCTTGGCGCCAAGCTCGCTGCGGGAGAATTCCTGACGATGGTCGAGATCGTTCCACCCAAAGGAACGGACATTCGCAAGGAAATCGAAGGTGCGCGCTTGGTCAAGTCGGTGGGCGTCGATGGAATCAACGTCCCGGATAGTCCGCGGGCCTCGGCTCGCATGAGTAATCAGGCACTGTCGTTGCTCATCCAGCAGGAAGTGGGTATCGAGGCAATCCTGCACTACACCTGCCGCGATCGCAACGTGCTCGGCATTCAATCGGATTTGCTGGGGGCCGCGGCCACGGGCATCCGCAATCTGATCTGCATCACTGGCGATCCGCCGAAGATGGGCAGCTATCCGGACGCCACTGCTGTGTTCGACGTGGATGCCATCGGATTGGTCAACATCGTTCACAACCTGAATCGTGGCCTCGACCTGGGTGGTAACCCGATCGGAACGGGTACGAGCTTCGTGATCGGCGTCGGCGCCAACCCGGGGCTGAGCGACATGGATGAAGAGATCCGGCGCTTCGAGTACAAGGTGCAGGCGGGCGCCGAGTATGTCGTGACCCAACCCGTCTTCGATCTCAGCTTGCTGGAAAGTTTCCTGCGCCGCATCGAGCATTGCCGAATTCCAGTGGTCGCCGGAATCTGGCCGCTGGTGAGCGTGCGCAATGCGGAATTCATGAAGAACGAACTGCGAGTCTCGGTCCCGGATTCCATCCTCCAGCGCATGGCAGCCGCCAAAACTCCGGAGGCCGCGCGCGAGGAAGGCATCGCGATCGCGCGCGAGATGTTGATCGCGGTACGTGAAATGACTCAGGGAGCGCAGATCAGCGCCCCGCTAGGTCGCTACGCCTTGGCGGTGGATGTTCTGGAAGCTTTGGGAACTTCGCGTCCCACTTCGGTATGACCATTTGTTAAATCTTCTTTAAAGTGTGCTTTCTACTGGACACATTTCGCCCTCAAGTGGATTAAAATAGGGCCAGGAGCAGAATCCGTTGGCAAAATTTGAAGATTGCCTCCAGCGTCTGGAGAAGATCGTTCAGGAACTTGAAAAGGGCGAAGTACCCCTGGAAAAATCTCTGACGCTTTTTGAGGAAGGCATGCAACTTTCAGCCACTTGCCGGAAAGAATTGGAGCAGGCCGAGGGCAAAGTGGAAATCCTGCTGAAGCAAAACGGGAAGCTCCAGGCTGAGTCGTTTGAGCCCTTGATCGAAAGTGTGGCCTCGAAGAGGTAAGAGGCCGCATCGGTCGCTACACCGCTCAATCAGTATTAACGTCTGTGACGCGTTCACTCCCGTGCAACGCCCAAACAGCCCGGTCGCCGTGCCTAGCGGTAGAAGCCAGAGGGAAGTAATGCAGCCTCTCAATGTGGTACTCCTCCAGAGCGACTCGAGGGTGGCGCAATCTCTCGTTTCCGCCCTTGCCAACACTTTCAATTCGGTCCGCCAAGTCCAGTCCCTGAGGGAATTACGCACCAGCATTGCCAAGCACCGTGCGGGTATTGCAATTCTGGACATGGAGACAGCTTCGATTTCCGATGTGGAACGCCTGTCCCGTGAGTTTCCCAAAGCGTGTATCGTTTGCACGCATCGATTGGCCGACGAAGACATGTGGACGGCGGCGGTGAACGCCGGCGCTGCCGACGTTTGTCCTCCATCCGATACCCGGGGCATCGTCCGCACTGCGTTGCGAAATGCCTCCATCACGAATTCTGCAGCCGCATAGAAACAAACGCTAACCATCAAGGACGCCTGTGGGCGTCCTTTTTATTTCGCAACCATGGTGGTGACCGCAAAGACCAAAGCGCACTTGCTATACTCACCGTCATGCTCAAAGACACCCTGGAGGCAGGCCGAGAGCTGACCGATACGGCTCTGCAGCGCCTGTTGCCGCCGGCCACACAGCGTCCGGTTTCCATTCATCGCGCGATGCGCCACAGCGTTTTTGCCGGCGGCAAGCGGTTGCGTCCGATTCTGTGTATGGAAGCCGGGCGGATGGTCGCCGGTGCTCTTCCCGCTGGAATCGAAGACCTGGGCGCTACGCTGGAGATGCTCCATACCTATTCCTTGATCCACGACGACCTTCCGGCGCTGGACAACGATGACTTACGACGCGGCCGTCCCACTTGCCACAAAGTTTTTGGCGAGGCAATCGCAATTTTGGCCGGCGACGCGCTGCAAACTCAGGCGTATGAAACACTGGCGCGGCTGCGATGTTCGGCGGAAGCCCGCGTGCGCATCATCGAAGAGATTGCTCGCGCCACTGGTACCGTGGACGGCATGATCGGCGGCCAGGTTGTCGATCTGGAAGCCGAGCACACTAAACCAGATTTGAAGATACTGGAATACATCCATCGCGCCAAGACTGCCGCGCTGATCACGGCCAGCGTGGTCAGCGGTGGTCTTTATGCTGGAGGGGACGACGGTGCGGTCGAGAACCTAAGGACTTTCGGGAAATCGATCGGGCTGGCATTTCAGATCGTGGATGACGTACTCGACGTCACTCAGACTTCAGAGCAATTGGGAAAGACCGCTGGCAAGGACACAGCAGCGGAAAAAGCGACGTATCCCGCACTCTTCGGCGTCGACGAGTCAGTGAAGAAAGCCGATGCGCTAGTCGAAACCGCGTTAGGCTCGCTGGATAGCTTCGATGCGCGAGCGAATACGCTGAAAGCGCTGGCGCGATTCCTAGTGGAACGAAAGAAGTAGCGCCGCCGGGAGGGCGGCGCTACAAAGCAGATTTTGGTATGATGGCTCCGGCGATGGAGTGCGCCATAACCGCCTGGATCAAGTAGGCTCCGGCTGATGACTCCTACAAACTTTGTAGGGAGAGCTCCATCGTGATCGATCTGCTCATCATTTCGATAGGCGCAGTCGTCGGCGCAAATGCCCGTTATCTCTTGAGCCGGTTCGCGGCCAAAGAACTGGGTCCAGTTTTCCCCTACGGCACACTGTTCATCAACATCGCAGGCAGCCTGATCGTTGGTTTCTTCGTTGTCTGGACCGCGGGACGGGTGTTGGCCGACCCGCGCTGGCGCCTGCTGGTGGTGGTCGGCTTCTGCGGCTCGTTTACGACTTTCTCCAGCTACGCATTTGAGACAATGGCGTACTTCGAACAAGGACAGTGGCTACTGATGCTCACGAAACGTACTCACCAACAACTTGCTATGCCTGGGGGGAGCGCTAGCCGGCATGGCTCTGGCCCGGGTGCTGTAAAATGCCAGACGCGATGGCGGTTCAGGTCACGATCTATCTCAACGAAGCCGACCCGTGGCATCACCGGCCGTTGCATGTGGAAATCCTTAACTACCTGCGACGGGAAAACGTTTATGCCGCAACCACAATCCACGCCGTGGCCGGGTTTCTTGGTCGACGGCGGGTGCAAACCAGTCACCTGGTAGACGCCGGGGGAAAGCTCCCCGTGATCATCATCTTCGTGGATACGGATGAGCACGTGAACCGCGTTCTGCCTACGTTAAAAGAGATGGCTGCTCATCGTCTGATCGTTCGTGAAAGCGTGGTGCTGGAACAAGGAAGCCTCGACTGATATGTCAACTCTTTCCACTGACGATGCGCCGCTAGATGTCCTAGCCATCGCGGCTCATCGCGATGACGTCGAACAGACCTGCGGCGGCACGATGTTGAAAATGGCGCAGCGCGGACGGCGCACTGGCATCCTAGATCTCACTCAGGGAGAGATGGGAACGAGAGGCACCGCCGAGGACCGTGCGCAAGAAGCGGCGGAGGCGGCGAAGATACTACGCGTTTCGTGGAGGCAGGCTCTCGATATCCCGGATGGGCGGGTCGAAAACACATGGGAGAACAAGCTGAAAGTCGCGCGCGTAATCCGCGAGCAGCGGCCGCGAGTTGTGATCCTTCCCTACTGGAAAGGACGCCATCCGGACCACTACACCGCTTCGACACTGGGATACGAAGCCTGCTTTCTGGCGGGGCTAGCAAAGCTGGACTTTAGTGTGGATGCGGCCGACGCGTCCGCAGGGCTGAGGGCGGGACGCCCTCAGGACAGCCGGCAGGATGCCGGCGCTACGAAGCCGCACCGGCCGTTCAAAATAATTTATGCGACGCTTTATTACGACGTGCGTCCTACGTTCGTCGTCGACATCACCGAACTGTTCGAAGCGCGCTTTCAAGCACTGATGGCGTACAAGTCGCAGTTCAGCGATCAGGAAGCGGGTAAGGATCTGTTTCCCGCTCAGGCCGAAATTCGCGCTCGCATTGAAGCTATGGCACGCATCTATGGCCTCCTGGGAGGCGTGACCTACGCGGAACCGTTTCTCCAGAAAGAAGTGGGCTTGGTGGAAGATCTGATGACGATTCCGGTGAAGTCGGTCTGACTTCGCTCTCACAACTATGTTTAGGATCTCAGTTTGCTACGTTCAGCTCGGAGGCCATCGAAGCGTTTGGCGTTGTCCTCCTCTTTCGCCTGCCCAAACTTCCAGTACTTCAAGAATGTGTCTGCGAGCATCGAATTAGTTCGCACTGCTTCCTCGACGCGCGGAAAGAATCGCCTAAAGTGGTGCTCTAACAAATGCTCAAGCAAGCCGGTTGCGATTGCGCTGCGAAGGTCCTCATCTACGCTGTTGCCCCAACGCAGGATGAATGACCAGACGGCATCGGGTTCTTCTTGGACAAAGTCCTCGATCGCGATGATCGCCTGCCACCTCGGATCACGTCGTCCTTCGGCGGCAGCCCGCCCGGGCAGAATGCGTTCAGCCCTTTCAATGGCTTCCCAAACACCCCTAGCCGTAAGACGTATCTTCACTGCAAAATTGGAAGCTGCTAACTTTCGATCTACCCGCTCCGCCTGCAGATCATTCTTACTATCTGGACCGCTCTCGTCTAACGCTTTACAGCCACGGCCACGCCGTCGCGAATTGGTAGGATTGTCGTAAACAGATCTGGAGAGTTGTAGAGCAACCGGTTGTACTCAAGAATGGCTTTGGTCGAAGCATCCGGCGGCGTTTTCTGGGTGACCTTTCCGCTCCACAGGACGTTGTCCGTGACAAACAGCCCGCCTCTCCGCAGACGCGGCAAAGCCAGCCGGAATACTCGCGGATAATCTTCTTTATCGACGTCGTTGAAGATAATGTCAAACTCCTGCTTGTGTTCGGAGAGAACTTCCAGGGCATCGCCGGTGGTCATGTTGATTCGCGATGCGACGCCCGCTTTCTCGAAATATCCTCGCGCTTCATCGGCGTTCTTCCGATCGCCATCGGTGTAGAACACAAGTCCACCTTCACCCACGGCGCGTGCCCACCAGATGGTCGAGTATCCGATCGCTGAGCCCATCTCGAAAACCGTTTTCGCACCAGTCATCAGAGCCAGTTGATGCAGGATGCGGCCGACAGCCGGACCCACGATTGGGATCTTTCGCTTGGCGGCTTCCTCCTCTATCTTCGTGAGCACTTCGTCACGCGGAGGAAGCATGGAATAGAGGTAGTCTTCGACAGGTCCGGCGGTGATTCCCGACATCTGCCAGTCTGGCTTTGTTGCTTTCGACTTCGGCAATTCGTCTCCTTTTCCTGCACAACCGCGGTCACACGGGCGGGGACGCCCGTCTCCATAAGATCACGAAATTGTTTCGCCGGGCTTCATTTCTCTGACTTCTACTTCGGGAGCAAGCTTGTGCAACTCGCTCGGCCTTCCCGTCAGCACCGGGAATGTTCCGAAGTGCATGGGGATGACCGTTTTCGGCCGCAGCAGCTTGCAGGCGTAGGCAGCTTCGCGCGGCCCCATTGTGAAGTGATCGCCAATCGGAATCAAAGCGATCTCTGGCGCATAAAGTTCACGGATGATCTGCATATCGCCGAAGACGTTGGTGTCGCCCGCGTGATAAATCTTTACTCCAGTGGCGAACTCGACGACGTACCCGCATGCTTCACCACCGTAAACAATCTCATCCCCGTCTTGGATGCCACAGGAGTGGTCGGCGTGAACCATCGTCACCTTGATGTCGCCAACGGTTTGCGTGCCGCCCTTGTTCATGGATGCGGCGTGCTTCACGCCTTTTTTTTCCAGCCATCCGCACAACTCAGGAATACCGACCACCTCGGGACTGTGCTTTTTGGCGATTTCGACCGCGTCTCCGATGTGATCAAAATGGCCGTGGGTGCAGAGCAACACGTCGACTTTCTTGACGCTCTTTTCCTTCTCCGGACACATGGGGTTTCCCATGACCCAGGGATCGATTAAGACTGTCTTGCCACCAGGCGTTTCAACCCGAAAAGTTGCGTGGCCTAACCATGTGAGTTTGATTCCGTTGAGGTTCATAGTATGGAAAATCCAAGCATTTAGCACTTGGCAATTGGCACTTGGTCCTTCAATCGGCTCGTCGAATCCGGCAAGAACATTCGACGGCTAAATGCTAAGTGCCAAATGCTAAATGCTAGTTTAATATAGTTCGCCGTGACTGAACTGAAGGTTCTAATCTCGCGTGAGCAAATCGCGCATCGTGTGGCCGCCATGGGCGCTGAGATCACCCACGACTTCGCGGGGGAAGCCGTGATCCTGGTGGGCGTCCTCAAAGGCGCCACCATTTTCCTCAGCGACCTGGCACGACAAATCCAACTCGACGCTACTTTCGATTTCATTGGAGTCTCCAGCTACGGAAACCGCCCCAGCCCAGCTCATGAGTTGCAGTTCGGATGGGACTCTACCGGAGAAGTGCAGCTGACCAAGGATGTGGACCAATCGATGAAACATCGAAATGTGATCCTGGTCGAGGACATTCTGGACACCGGCCTCACGCTAAATTACCTAAAAAGGATTGTCCTAGGCCACCAGCCGAAGGCCCTCCGCATTGCCGCGTTACTGGACAAGCCATCGCGACGAAAGCAACCGATTAAGGCTGATTATGTGGGCTTCAGCATTCCCGACGAGTTCGTCGTCGGATACGGGCTGGACTACGCGGAAAAATACCGCAACTTGCCGGACATCTGCGTAGTCCCAAGAGAAGGCTGATCGCGCATTGCCCAGACTGCATTGCCCCACGTTCAAGGCAGCGGCCAGAGCACGCAAATTGCGACTGATATCATAGGAAAGTGGAAATGGTTGCAACCAAAGCTGATTTTCAATCCAAGGTCGATCCACTTCTGCTCGAAGTGGCGGACGTGGTCAACACCACTCTCGACTTGGACACCACGCTGCGTCGCGTCGCCGAACTCGTACGCAAGGTCATCGATTATGAAATCTTCGGCATCCTGCTGCTCAACGAGAAGACCCAGGAGCTATACTTCCGATTTCAGGTGGGATATGCGCGCGAAATTGCCGAGCGCATGCGCATCAAAGTCGGCGAGGGCGTTACCGGAATCGCAGCCCAACGGCGGGAAGCAATTCTGGTCGATGATGTCTCCACCGATCCCCGGTACATTTCCGCTGTCCCCAATGTGCGTTCGGAGTTGGCGGTTCCGCTGATCATCAAGAACCGGCTCATCGGAGTTATTGATATCGAGTCGCCGCAGCCGAACCACTTTACCGAAGAGCACAAGCGGTTGCTGATGCTGATTGCTTCGCGGATGGCCGTTGGCATCGAAAATGCCCGCTTGTACACGCGTACCACGCGTCAGGCGAGGACTTTGGTGTTGCTGAATGAAATCGCGCGCGAGCTGACATCCATTCTCAACGTCGACGAGTTGCTGAAGCGAATCGCGGAACTGCTCAGTCGGCTGATCGATTATCAGATTTTCAGCATTCTGCTGCTCGATGCCACCGGAGAGAAACTGCAGCATCGTTTTTCGCAGCGCTTCCAGGAAAATATTCAACTCAAACACGAAATTCCATTAGGCAGAGGCGTGGTCGGCTACGCTGCGCAACACAAACAGGCGGTATTGGTCCCTGATGTAAATAAGGACTCGCGGTATGTTAAAGCCAATCCGGAGACCCGCTCGGAACTGGCGGTGCCGCTCGTGTACAAGGACAAGGTGATCGGGGTCCTGGACCTTGAGCACACGCGGCGCGGCTTTTTCACGGACGATCACAAACGAACTGTGACGACTCTGGCCGCGCAAGTTGCCATTGCCATTGAAAACGCGCAACTGTACGAGCAGATTGCCCGCCAAGAAAAGCGCCTCGAACGCGACCTGGCGATGGCCCGCCAGTTGCAGTTCCGGCTCCTACCACCGACGCTGCCCAAGCTCTCGCATCTTGACATCGCCGCGAAGTTCGTTCCAGCGCGCGCTATTGGGGGCGACCTTTACGATTTCGTCAGCTATTCCATGTCGCGCACGGCCATTGTGGTTGGCGACGTCAGCGGCAAAGGTGCGCCGGCGGCGATTTACGCTGCATTGGTTAGCGGAATCTTGCGTTCCCATGCACCCATTGAGCCGGGGCCTGCAGAAATGCTGTCCGCGGTCAACTTTTCGCTGGGCGAACGTCGCATTGACGGCCAGTTTGTGTCACTGATCTACGCCGTATGGGACGACCGAAATCGCACCTTGCAGGTAGCCAACTCCGGCTTGCCGCGCCCGATTTACTGTCACGATGGGAAGATTGAGACCATCGAAGCCACAGGCTTGCCCCTGGGACTGTTCGATGAGGCCGACTATGACGAGCTCAGTTTCCGAGCCAAACCCGGAGACATGTTCGTATTCTTCAGCGATGGCATCCTGGATGCTAGCAACAAAGCGGAGGAACTCTTTGGTCGCGAGCGGGTTGGCGAGATTGTTGCGGCGAACCCCAATGCTTCGGCCGACGAGGTTGTGAAATTGATCTTCAAAGCAGTGGCTGAACACGCGTCCGGAGAGGAAGCGTTCGACGATCAGACCGTGGTCGCGATTCGGGTCAAAGGCACTCCCGGGAAGCGCAAGTGATGCGCGCCGGAAACCGAGGCCAAGGCCGTCCGCCAGCTTTTTCATACCGCCGTGCCCGGAACAGTGATGTTTCGGAGCGCTCTCCGGGGTCAGTCCTTCATTGTGACCGAGTACCTCTCGCGGATTTGGCGGAGCACTTCGGCACGCCCTTATACGTGTACTCGGCGTCGACAATTCGTGAGCGCATGCGCGCCTTCGAACGCGCCTTTGGCAAGGTTCCACACACCGTCTGCTACTCGGTGAAAGCGAATTCGAACCTCAGCATTCTGCGTCTCCTGGCCGGGATGGGTTGCGGTTTCGATGTGGTGTCCGGCGGAGAGCTGGAGAGAGTGTTGCGCATCAACCGGAGAGCCGCGAAAAAAGTCGTCTTCTCTGGTGTCGGAAAAACTTCGGATGAGATGCAATTGGCACTGAGGGCTCAAGTCTTACTGTTCAACGTAGAAAGCGAATCGGAGTTGTCTGCGCTCGCGGAATGCGCCGCTCGAACAAAGAAAACAGCCCGCATTGCACTGCGCGTAAATCCCGACGTCTCTGCCGAGACCCATCCGTATATTTCCACCGGTTTGCATCAACACAAATTCGGCATACCGATTGAGCAAGCTCGCCGGTTGTACGCGCGAGCGGCCGAAATGAAGTTTGTCGAAATTGCTGGTGTAAGCGTCCACATAGGTTCACAGATCACCGACATAAAGCCTTTCGCGGCGACCATGGAGCGGGTCGCAGAACTGACGCGGGCTCTGCGTGCGGACGGTCATACGATCGACTACGTGGATGCCGGCGGCGGTCTTGGTATCGCTTACGAGAATCACAGCCTGCCCGGCTTTGCCGTGCAGGTTACTTCCTACGCAGATGCACTGCTAGCACCGCTGAAAGGCTTGAAGGTACACCTTCTGCTCGAACCCGGCCGCTCTATCGTCGGACCGGCCGGGGCGCTGATCACGCGCCTGCTATACCGGAAGACCAACGGCAACAAGAAGTTTCTGGTGGTCGATGCGGCTATGAATGATTTGTTGCGGCCGTCGCTGTATCGCGCCCATCACGAAATCGTCTCCGTCCGGTCGTCCCACGCATCAGCAAAAGAAGATCCGCACGAGACCGTGGATGTCGTTGGGCCGATCTGCGAGACCGGAGACTTCTTTGCCCGCGACCGTGAATTGCCGATCACGCACGAAGGAGATCTGCTGGCGCTGCTCGACACCGGCGCTTACGGAATGGTGCTCGCTTCCAACTACAACACTCGGCGGCGTCCCGCGGAGGTGTTAGTGGATGGAAAATCAGCCAAGGTGATCCGAAGACGCGAAACCATCGCAGACCTGGTGCGCGGTGAAACTTAGTTCGCCGTGGAATACTGCTTCTTCCGGTCCTGATCCCAGACAACTCTTCCGCCGACCGTCGTCTTCAGAACCTTCACGTCGCGAATCTTTGCCGGATCGATCGAGAAGATGTCGTCACTCAGCAAAACCATATCTGCCAGTTTGCCGGGCGTGATGGAACCTTTTTCCTTCTCCTGAAATTCAGCATATGCCGAACCCATGGTGTACGCCTCGACCGCTTCCGCCACAGTGAGCTTCTGTTCGGGAAACCATCCGTTGGGATTCTTTCCATCCAGAGTCGCCCGAGTAACCGCGGCATAGACCGTTAATATCGGGTTAAGCGGCGCCACATCCCAATCGGTTCCGAAGGCCAGATGTACGCCGTTATTCAAGAATGTGCGGAAAGCGTAGGTTCGGCTGGCGCGTTCGTGGCCGATGTAGGCCTCAGCCCAGCGCCCGTCGTCGATGGCGTGATAGGGCTGGACCGAGGCAATCACGTTCAATTGCGCGAAGCGGGCGAAATCCTTCTCCGCCATGTGCTGCGCGTGTTCGATACGGAGCCTGCGGTCAATTCCGGGATTAGATTTGACCAAATCCGCGTACAAATCGAGCACAGTCGAAATCGCGCGATCACCAATGGCATGAGTGCAGATTTGCAGACCGGCGGCATCCGCCCGCGTCATGCGGTTCCGCATCTGCGAAAGCGGTTGCATCTGCTTGCCAAGCAAACCTGAATTATTAGGATCGTCGCTGAACGGCTGAAAAAAATATGCTGTGCGGGAGCCCAGGGAGCCGTCTGCAAATCCCTTCAGCGCACCGGTGCGCAAAAACGAAGACCCGAAAGCGTGCCGAATTCCGACCTTAGCCAGTTCCTGCCAATCCGCGATCCCCGGGGCAACGTACACCCGCGCCGTCAGTTCCCCGGCCTGTAACAATTCGCCGTAAGCGCGAATATCGTCAAAGCTGTCATTCTCATCGTTCATGTCCTGAAAGCTGGTCACACCCACGTGGGCCGCGTGCTCTAAAGCACGCCTCATGGAGCGAAGGCGCTGCTCATGAGTCACAGGAGGAATTACCTTGAACACGAGGTCCATTGCCGCATCCTTCAGATCACCCGTAGGATTGCCCTGCGCATCGCGGACGATGGCACCGCCAGGAGGGTCAGGAGTTTGAGACGTGACCCCCGCCAACCGCAGCGCGGCGGAATTCGCCAGCGCCGAGTGGCCGTCGTAGCGACTGATAAACACCGGATTATTCGGGGTCACCGGGTCAATCAGCTGCCTCGTAGGCAGAGCCGGCAGGCTCCATTTCGTTTCGTCCCAATCGCCGCCCTGAATCCATTCTCCTTTTGGCGTTCTCTTCGCTTGTTCGCCAATTCGCCGGATGAATTCATCGGCGCTGGCAGCGTCATTGAGTTGCACGGAGTCGAGTTGCATGCCACCGCTTACGAAGTGCACGTGCGCGTCGTTGAAGCCGGGCAAAAGCAGCTTGCCGCCCGCATCGATCACTCTTGTGGCCGGGCTGCGCAAAGCTTCCACGTCGGCGTTCGAACCCACCGCAATAATGCGATCGCCTAGAACAGCTACCGCCTGGGCGGTCGGATTCGCCCTGTCCGCGGTCCAAACCTTGGCATTGGTGATAATGAGATCGGCATTCGGTTTGACCTGAGCCAGCAGATTGCTTGACAGCGCACAACTCAACAACAGGATTGTGGATTTCATTCTTATCTCTTAATTTTCGGGATTACGTGCACAGGGAACGCGAACGCCCCAACTATCCTTCACCTCTGTCCCCACTTCAGCTTGGCGCGCAGCAAATCGAAGAATGTTCCCTTAATCCGCAGCAACTTGACCTGATGCTCGGACTTACGGCAAGCGACTCGGTCTCCGTCGTACATCGGCATGCCAACCTGACCGTCGATGCTCAAATAGGCCTCATCCTGACCGGTGTTGACTACGATATCGATCTTCGATGTGTCGGGCACGACTAGAGGGCGAAGCGTCAGCGAGTGAGCTGCAACCGGTGTCACCACGAACGCATCCACCGACGGCATCAGGATTGGTCCCCCGGCCGCCAACGAGTAAGCGGTCGAGCCCGTAGGACTGGAGATGATCAGACTGTCAGCTTTGTAGACGGAAACGAACGCCCCGTCAATGTACACATCGCAATGGTTGAGGCGGGAAATGGTCCCCTTTCCCACGACAATATCGTTGAGCGCATCATAGCTGGCGACCAGCAAATCTTTGCGAAGCACTTCGCAATGCACCATCGAACGGGCTTCCACATTACAGCAACCTTCTTCAATGCCCTGCAGAGTTGGGTAGAGTTCCTCCAAGGGAACTTCGGTCAAGAATCCGAGAGAACCCAAATTCACACCCAGCACGGGGATTCCCACCTTGGCCATAGAGCGAGCCGCGGAAAGCAACGTTCCGTCCCCACCGAGTACGACCACCAGGCTCATCGGTCGCGAGGCCATTTCATCGCGGGTCAGAACCTCGATACCGACCGCGTACGGCGCAGTCTCCGCGTCCACGATGACCCGGTACTGACGCTGACGGAACCACTGAACCAGCCCGGGCACGATGTTCGCCAGTTCTGGCTTGTCCGGCTTGGAAACGATGGCTGCAGCTTTGCCGTTTGCGAGTGGAGCCTTCCCAATATCCATGGTGAACTTTGAATTGTACCGAAATCGCCGGAAAAGGTTTGCCTGCAGCGCTTCGCGACGAGAGAAAAAGGTCAGAAAACGGCAAATAGCAGGAATTCCCGATTCCCTTCCGCACCTTGGATCGGAGACTCGATCACGTCAGTACGTGCGCAGCCTTGCGCCACCAGCGCAAAGCGCACCTTCTCCACTGCAGCCATCTGTGTGGCCTGGTCGCGCACGATGCCGCCCTTCCCTACTCGTTCACGGCCCGCCTCGAATTGCGGCTTCACCAGCACAATCATTTGCCGGTCCCGACGTTCCCCGGGAGAAGCGGGAAATGCCGCCGCGATGACGGCGGGGAGCACCAGGGTCGCAGAGATGAAGGAAACGTCCATCGAGATAACGTCCACCACTCCACCGACTTGTTCCCGTGTTAAGTAGCGCGCGTTGGTCTTCTCCAATAAACGCACGCGTGAGTCCTGGCGCAAACGGAAATCAATCTGGCCGTGGCCTGTGTCGACGGCAATCACACTCGCCGCTCCGTGTTGGAGTAAGCAATCCGTGAAGCCGCCCGTCGAGGCTCCCACGTCGAGACAGATTTTACCGGCAACCTCGATGTGCCAATTTTCAAGCGCCTTTTCGAGCTTAAGGCCGCCGCGTCCCACGTATTTCAAGTCTTCGCCCAGAAGACGAACATCCGCCGCTGCGTCCACTCCTGTGCCGGCCTTCTCTATTTTTTGCCCCCCAACCAAAACCTTGCCGGCCAGGATCAGCGCCTGGGCTCGCTCGCGCGAGCTTGCCAGGCCACGCTCCAAAAGTAACTTGTCGAGCCTGATTTTCAATTCGTCCCCGTCGTGTTCTGTCTCGTGAGCCTTTCAACTTACACTAAAGTGCCAGCAACCAACTCAGTGCAAGGTGTAGAAGCGTCTCTCGCTGAGACAGTTAGAAAGATACTTCCCCCCTTTTCCACAACGTTTTCCACGAAAGTGTTGAAAAGTGACGGAGAATACTACGTTTAGCGACCCACCGTAAGCCCACCCGAGGGCATGGCCGGGAAGGCAGCTCGTGGCCCGAATACACTCTAAATCCAGCCCTAAGAGTCATATGGCCCGATCGTGCTATGCCCATCCCCCCTCGTGCCATTGCCCTCTGTTCTGAAACGTATCATCTTAGTAGTGCAGGCGAGCAAAGTAAGAAGAAGCAGAAAAATGCTGGAGCAAACCACAAGACGCAAAGCTGGAACGAACGCTGGCCCATCTTACAATCGGGATCGCAGCCGTCTGTCCCTGGCTCTCGCTCTTCTGCTGGTTGCGCTGGTTGTTCTGGTGGTCAAGGATCGCGATTTCTGGTTTGGCGACTCTGACGCCTCGGTTGCCGAAGAGACGACTCCCGAGTGGATCCCGAACAAAGTGTTTCAGACGCCAACTCCCGCAGCCCAACCGGCAGCCCAACCGAAAACGCACATGACTTCTGCCAAGACTGCCGCCGCACCCGCAACAACGCTTCGGCCCGAAATCGCAACCAACCGGACCTCCGCTCCGGCCGTAATTCCGCCGCTCGAAGTCGAAGTCATCGCTGGCGAAACGCGCAACAGCGTTCAACTCGGCAGCAAGGCGCTGAAGATTGAAATGGCTCCCGACTCGAGGTCGGGAGCAGCGGATTCGACGGTAGCCGAGCGTGGCCCCGCCACGGTTGCAGCGGAGCGCGTTCAGATGTCCCTCGCGAAAGCGCAGATCCCACCGCAGGCACCTGAGTCGCCTTACCCTTTGCTCGGTCGGCAGATGAAGGTCCAAGGTTCCGTGCTGCTCCAGGCACTGATAGGCGCTGACGGCATGATCCGCGATTTGCGCGTGCTCAATGGTCCGGCGATCCTGGCATCAGCGGCGCGAGAAGCTGCGCGCCGTTGGCAATTCAAGCCTTACCTGCAGAACGGGCAGCCAGTCGAGACGCAAGCGAGAATCACCGTGAACTTCACGATTAAAGTGTTGGAAAACGGAGCGCGGGACGAGACGGACACGGTTGTAGCCCTGTCGAGGGGCGGAGAATAGTTTCGCGCGAAGCTTTGTATGACCCGCAAGAACTGACAAAAACCACACATCCCCCG
This sequence comes from uncultured Acidobacteriota bacterium, assembly GCA_963796095.1. GTDB lineage: Bacteria > Acidobacteriota > Terriglobia > Terriglobales > Acidobacteriaceae > JABDBE01. The sequence goes on along the minus strand of CAWCKL010000034.1, from coordinate 1,407 downwards.
GTCTTCGTTTTAAATCCAGATCAATACAGATTCGCTTCCTGTATTACTAACATCGAAAATCTTTTCCGTTTGCAAAGATTTTTCATGATGTCTAGGCAGCGAGAGCGGTTAGTTGTGCTGTTACAGGCGTGAGTTGGGCAACCGTGGATCGTAGAGCACTGAGGATAGCGACGATGGTTTTGCGACCGGTGGAGGTTAGTTGGTAGCGGTGTGTGCCGGTGATCTTGGTGATGAGGGCGTGAGCCCGCAGCAGGCGGAGTTTGCGGCTGATCCAGGCAGAGCGACGGCGGATCTCCTTTTTGTCGTGGTTGGTCTGGGGAAAGAAGAGGGCGCGGAGGTCGCGATTGCGGAAGCCGTTGATGGTGAACTCGCCGTGATTGATGGCGGACAGCAGTGCCCGGTCGTCGGCTAAGGGACGGAGGGCACGCACTCGGCGGCCGCGCCATTGCCGGGGTTGTTCTAGCCGCTGGAGCAGTTGGTCGAGAGTCGTGGAGTCGTCGACGGTAGCGAAGGCGTCGAGATAGCGCGCTGCGGCTTTGTGGGAAAGCTGGGCTCGGCGGTGCAGGTCGGCGATGCCCCGGCGTAGTGGACGCCAGGCGCGGGGCCCTTTGCGGTCGCCCTCCTTGCGCCGGTAAACGCGGAAGTCGTCGCCGTTATGGAAGGTGGCCTCGGCGCGCAGGACGCTGCCTTTGGAAGTATAGGCCTTGTCGTAAAGTTTCACGGAGTTGCCGTTGACGCTATGCTTGACGCGTACTCCCTCGGCCCGGCGTTTGAAGTCACTGACTACTTCTCCGGAGAAGTCCTGGCGTAGCTGGCCGCTCAGGGTGATGGGCTTACCCAGAAAACGCATGACATCGGGGCTGGAGAAGGTGGTCATAGCATGGTTGACCCAGCGTGGATAGAAGCGCCGCAGATCGGCCGCGTGGTGGAAGACCACATCGAGAGCCCACTCGTGCTGGTAAGTGGACCAGTAGTAGGAGATGGGGTGTTTAGGGAAGATCTCGGTATGAATGGGGTTGAGCTGTCGGGCGATGCCGTTGAGCAGTTTGGGCCATGGGGTTTTGAGTTGACTATCCATCAGGCGCTGAGCTTTGCTCCAGTCCGAAATCCAGGGAAAGCAGTTGTCCTGCTGCAGGTAGTCGAGACCGGCGGCTTGCATCTGTCGGGCCAGCCATTCCCGGCCGTTGAGGCAGATCTGAATGGAGAAGGGGAACCAGGTTTGGATACGGGCATTGAGGAAGCCGAAGATGGGGTGGATTTGATAGTGATAGAGAAACAGACATTTGCCGGGGCGTAGTTGGAGCTCGAGCCTTTTGTTCTCGCGATTGCGATGGATCTGGAATGTCCAGCAGGGTTCGACGCAGCTGAGCACGCACACCAGTCCGCTGCGCACGCCATCGTGGGCTA
>CAWCKL010000033.1:0-136976 GCA_963796095.1 uncultured Acidobacteriota bacterium | reverse complement strand
AATTAGGTAGCGTGAACTGCCTTGGCTCTTTCACCGATGGGCTGACCAACCAGCATGGCGTTGGTCATTGCGCGGAACTGTGCGGCGTTTGACATCGCAGCCGAAAATGTATCTGCGCCGATCAACACAAACAGGTGACCTCTTCGGTTGATCTTGCTCTCTTTGCGCAGCGGTTCAATAAGATACTTCAGACCTACGTTATAGTCGCCACCGCTGTTCCGAAGGTCAATCACCAATTTGTCGGGCTGCTCGCGCTTGAGAACATCGAACATCTCCCTTGACGGCGCTGCAAGATCACCGATTTGGTGGACATTGCAGTAGACAAAATCGTGTTGATCCTACGGGACAAGCATAAAAGCACTGCGGATAACGGAGTATGGCTCGCCACTACCCAAGAACACCACCAGAGCTTGCGGCGTGAGTTCCCGAACATGCGATCCATTCAAGTATTGGGCAAACGCGTAACGGGTTGGCAGGTCTTGCCAGTCGATGCCTCTGACTTTGAATCAGCGCCACTGCGGGCATGCAAGCTTGTGCTGGCTGGAGACCCTCGGATCGGCAAAATTCCGGGCGCACGAACGTCGAAGTCTAGATCAAAAGCGACTGGAAGGTCGTCGAAACAGATCAGAACCTCGAAGAAACACGGGAACACAATTAAGTTCGATACGGTGCGAAAGATCGGCTTGGCATTGCCCGGCGTGGAAGAGAGCACAGCCTACGGGTCACCCGCGCTCAAGGTTCGCGGAAAACTCTTGGCATGCATGCCTGCTCATCGTTCGGCTGAGCCGGGTTCGCTTGTGGTTCGCGTCGGCTTCGACGACCGCGCCGAACTGCTCGCAGCAGACCCGGATGTTTACTACGTGACCGACCACTATCTCAACTACACCTCCGTGCTGGTTCGCCTGTCCCGCGTCACACCCAGCGTCCTGCGGGATTTGCTCGGCATGGCTCACAAGTTCGTGACCGCGAGGAGGGCATGATGCGTCAAGAACGGGCGCTGAAGGTCGTGCTTGTGTTGGTGGGATTGCTGTTTACCGCATTGGTCTATCCCTTGGTGCTGTTTGTGAAGCAAGAGCCTGCGCTGGCGATGATGCTCAGCCTTTATGTCACGCTCGGCATCTTCTTGCTGCTTGCGTCCCACAACCCGTCCGCGAACCGCAGCCTGATTGCTTTCACTGCATGGTCGAGCTTTGCCCATGCGATGCTTATGGCGGGGCAGGCTTTCGCTAATCTGATCAAACGCGGAGAACTCGTCGGCTCTGCTGTGCTTGTTGTCATCGGCGTAGCCCTGATCGTGCTGGCTCCGGCGAAGCAGTCAGTCGAGCAACCTTCTGCTATCGCGGCGTAAGACTGCCACGCTTGGTAACGCAGGGCATACGGCAAAATCTAGGGGTGGAGTATGAAGCAACCATCACGCCAGCGTGTTTCGACCGGATCGCCTTTCGAACCAAAAGTTGGGATTTCTCGCGCAGTGCGCAGCGGGAGCATCATCGCGGTCACAGGTACGGCTCCGCTGGGTCCTGATGGAAAAACGGTGGCGAGAGGCGATCCTGCGGCTCAAGCGCGGAGATGTTTCGAGATTATCCAATCCGCGATTGAGGGACTCGGTGGCAAGCTCAGTGACGTGATCCGCACCAGAGTTTTGTTGACCCGCATAGAGGACTGGGAACACGTCGCGGCAGTGCATGGCGAATTTTTCGGCGATGTTCGTCCTGCGAACACGATTATGCAAGTCGTGCGCTTCATCGACCCGGATTGGCTAGTCGAAATCGAGGCGGATGCCGTTCTAGAAAGTCAGCCATGAGCACCGGAGCCATCTTAGCCATCGCGATCCTCGCCACGGGAATCCTGATGATGCGGTTCCGCAAGCGATGTTGCTCTTCGACCTGGTGCCTGGCTGTGCGCCCAGTGCGGTGGCGCCAAGAACCTCGCCCGTTTCCTGGGGCGTGTACACACACTCATCGCAGCCCAGCCCTACGCCCAACATTTCGTTGGATACCCGTACCCCTGGGAATTCTCGGATGCCGAGACCGCAGCCTCACGCCTGTGCCACGCCGGCTTCGAAGAAATCGAAACCAGCCTCGAAGAGGTCCCTACCAAGTTTCCGAATGCGAAAGAATTTCAGCAGTTCGTCGAAAGCGTAGTCCTGCGCAACCACCTGGACCGCATTCCGGATCGCGCCCTGCGCGACCAGCTTCTCGCCGAGCTAACTCGTCAGGCCGCCAGCGACAACCCGGCTTTCCTGCTCGACTACTGGCGGCTGAATTTGCAGGGAAGAAAGTCTGCCGTTCGCTTAGCAATCGGCACTTAGCCATTTCCGGTCATACTTCTGCAACCATAAGCCATGGCCGTTGTGGTTCCTACGTGGGTGAGCGGATTCGGGAGGTATCTAATTGACCTCGAACATGAAGCCTAATGAACCCAGCCGTACAGCCCTGATGATCGCCCGACAACGAGCTGCTCATCAGGTGCTCGATCAAGGCGCAATCCTCGATGACCCATGGGCTATGAAGATTCTGGGTGAAGACGAAAAGGACGTGCTGCAATTTGCGAACGCACACCCTTTGGCCAGCATCGGACGTCTGTGCACCGCCGCGCGAAGCCGGATTGCGGAAGATGCTTTGTCAAGAGCTGTAGAAAAAGGGATTCGGCAGATCGTCATTCTTGGCGCCGGACTCGACACTTTCGCTCTCCGGAATCCCCATGGCACACGACAAATCCGTATCTATGAGGTGGACCACCCCGCGACGCAGGCATGGAAACGCCAGCGCTTTGCGGAAGCTCAAATCGCATTTCCGCCATGGCTTGTTCTCGTGCCAGTCGATTTCGAGCGGGACGATGTGGGAGAGAAGCTCGTCGCCGCAGGCTTCCAGCAGAACTCGTCCGCGTTTTTCACTTGGCTCGGGGTTGTGCCATATCTGACGCAGGACGCTATCGGCCGCACTCTGGGCTACATATCGTCCATCCAGAACTCGGAGGTGGTGTTCGACTACATGGAACCTCCCGAGGCATCCTCAGAAGAGCTAAGGCAATTAGAAACCGAGCGGACCAAACAGCTCGAGAAAATTGGTGAACGTTCGGTCAACTGTTTCGAGCCGGCTGGCATTGCAGCGATTCTTCGTTCGCACGGATTTTGTGCCATCGAAGACATCAATTTCCAGGAGATCGCGTCCAGGGTAACAGTTCAGGTACCTACTTGCTTAGTGCTGGACAAATCAGGACCGATTAGCAAAGCTATGGTGGATGAGTGCGAGAATTGGGCGACGAATTGCAGGCATAGGTGGCCGTGCTAGCGCTGGTCTATTCTCGCATAAGCCTCGCCACCCGGAATCCAATCCTGAGCGGCAGCAACGGGAGTTGGAACGTTTACGCGAAGAGGTAAAAGAGCGAGACGAAAGAATCGCCGAGCTGCAAAAGCAGATTGGTGAGAAAGAAAAGCAGATTGGTGAGAAAGAAAAGCAGATTGGTGAGAAAGAAAAACAGATTGGTGAGAAAGAAAAACAGATTGCCGATTTGGAGCGGCAATTAGCGCTGCGCAAACAGAACTCCACCAATTCCTCCAAGCCACCGTCTTCCGATGGATTAGCTGGTGAGCAGCGTCTGCGGGCCCGACGCAAGAAGAGCCGACGTAAGCCAGGCGGACAGCCGGGCCACCAGGGAGCGCATCGGTCCTTGGTTCCGGCCGAGAGAGTCAACCAAGTTTGCCCCATCCTACCCGAGCAGTGCCAGGGTTGCGGAGAGGCTCTACCCACGGAGCTCGAACACGCGCAAACGGTGAGTACTCCCCAACGACATCAGGTGACCGAGTTGCCGGCCATGGGCGCACATGTCACTGAATATCAGTTGCATTGCGTAGCCTGTGAGAAGTGTGGCGCGAGCACACGTGCGGTGTTGCCCCGGGAGCTGCAAGGGAACTTCGGACCCCAACTGACGGCACTGGTGGCCTATTTGACGGTGGTTTGTCGCATGCCCCGGCGCGTGGTGGAAGCGCTTCTCGAGCAAGTATTGGGGGTGGAGATGAGTTTGGGAAGTACTCAGAAATGCTGGGAGGAAGCTAGTCAGGCCGTCGCCCTTCCCTGTCAGGAACTGGAAGAGCAATTAAAGGATGAACCGGTGCTGAACGTGGACGAGACCGGCTGGCGTACCAATGGCGATAAACGTTATCTGTGGGCGTTTGTGGCCTGGCGGTTTGTGGTCTATACCGTGGCCAGCCGTGGTAGCGAAGTCTTAGTCCGTTTGCTAGGAGCCACATTCCGCGGGGTGCTGTGCAGCGACCGTTTTAGCGCGTACTTAAAGTATCACTCCGGCAAAGCGCAGTTTTGTTGGGCGCATCTCAAGCGAAATTTACTGGGCATTATGGATCTCACCAAGAACAGCGCGGTAGAGCGATTCTGCCGGGACGCACTGGCGGCACATGCCCGACTCTTTCGCCTCTGGCACAAGTTTCGCGGCGGCCAGATCGATCGCCAGCAACTAATGGTCCGTTCCATCCCCATTCAAAAACGAATCTTCACTCTCGCCGAGCAACACTTAAACAGTTCCCATCGCGAGGTGGGGAACCTTTCTCTCGCTCTGTGGGAGCATAACGAGCGCCTCTTTACTTTTCTCGAACAGGAAGGCGTCGAGCCCACCAACAATAGCGCGGAACGGGCCCTGCGCACCGGTGTGCAATGGAGAAAAATCTGCTTCGGAAATCGTAGCACTACCGGCGAGTTAGCCACGGCTCGACTGCTGACCGTTGCTGAAACCTGTGATCTACAAAAACTCAATATCCTGGCCTATCTCTCGGTGGCCATTGCAGCGCACCGCCGTTATCTGCGAGCCGCTACACTGTTACCGAGCCGAACAGCCTGAACTGTTACCGTCCAGGTTCGGCCGCGCAGTTCAAGGACTCGCGCCAGGACACCTTGGCGTTCATGTTGTCCACGCTAAACACTAATTGAACGCGGTCATCTATTGCTATTCAAATACAGAGCCGGTCCACACCGACATATCCGGTTTTCAATCCCAGGCAACTCACGACCTGCTTGCTCCGCCATGCTTCGTTCGTTGGATGTTTCAGGTGCGGGAAAATCGATAGGCCATAGATCGGAGTTAAAGTCTGGCCTGCGGGCATACAGACGATTTTGTGACGGTCAAACCGAATGGCGAAGGGGTTTGCGCCATGAATGTCAGTTACTTCTGCACTATTGTCGCCAACTGACCCCCTCAGAACGGGTTCACTTTTGTGCCTATTGATGTTTCTGGGCGTTCAGACGATCAATTAATGTGCATCCGCCGGCGCAGCCGTTCCGTCCGACCACTTGGACACCGAAATATCGAACTCGGTAATTGGCTGCGGGGAGTACTGATGTACGTCTATAGGCGAATCGGGGAAAGCTGCGCCCCAAAACATATCGTCTGTTTTGGGAAACCAAAACATGAGATGGGGATCGGCGTTCCCAGCCTTGCGGCTAAAATACTGTTGTTTCGACATCATGTAGCACATCGCGCCCGGTTCCGGCAGCGGCAGTTCCTTTTTGTCGTATGCGGCCTTGATACTGTCGTACATCTGAGTTTTGGATTGTCCAGCCATTGCCAACTCTGTCGTTTTGAAAGTGAGTGGCAGGTGGGTCCGCGCGCCTGGCGGATTGAGACAAAGCGGAACGCGCTGATCGGGGTTCAAAAACTCTGGGTCGTCGAATGGAGCCATCCACGATCGCTCCACAACGCACACCCACCCGTTGTTGCCCTTGACTGCAGTTTCGTAACCATGCCGCCCGAGGACCAAGACCTCGGCGTCGCGTGAGATGGACTCCGGAGCTGCGGTTCGTGCAAAGGCTACCTCGGTATTTCGATCGGTCATGAGATACTGTTCAATCGGGGCCATGCGCTCATACAACGGACCCGAGTCCTGTGCTCGGGCCGGCCATGGCAGGCTTAGCACGATCAACAGCGCGAAGCTTCCCAATGTGATTGTCTTGACGTTCTCGCGGTTCATTAACTTTCTCCATCACGTGTCGTTTTTTTGACGGTCGCACTCAAATTCCTACGACGACAGCCACAATCTACCGCCCTAGTTGATCTCCGAAATAGCCTACAGTTTGTATGTGGTCCAGCTGATCGTGGCATTGCGCAGTTTGTCCTCAACCGTAATCCTCATGGTCTTTCCGTCTCGATCAACGGTCATGCGCGAAACGGTAATCACTTTACCCTTTCGCAAGTCCGTTTCTTCTATCGTGTGCTCATCGATTCTTTTTAAAGAAACGCTGGTGATTCCCGGATCGCCCTTATAGGGATATTCCCTTCCGTCGAACTTTGCGGTGTAGAAATCACCGGTGGGATCGCTCATGGACAATCCGTCGACGGTCACCTTGTAGGTGGTAGTGATTTCATCTTCGGAAGTATTGGTTTTTACTGGCCTCCACTCGCCCGAGACCTTGTTGCCTTGTGCCGGAACATCTCCTACACGCTGGGACTCAAATTGTCCCTCATTCAGATCGCCGCTTTGAGAGATAGTCTTCCAATCCGTAGTCAGAGTTTTACCATCATCAGACGTGGTGAATTTATCGGTTACGACTATTTTCCCGTTTAGTTTGTCGGTAATCTCGATGCTGTGATCGTTCACTTCACGCACGCTCTCCATGTCAGCGTAGGGTGCGCCATAGTAGAGTGAGCTGTTTATTCTGTGGTCGCGGCCGTCTGCTTTGATCACGATTTTCGGGACACAGGTGTCACACCGCCAAATCCCATTCTGCAGAGAGTATTGATTGGCCCCGTGATATTCCATGCTCTGATTATTCGCGCGCCAGGTTCCATTGAAAGCGTCCTGCGCAAATGCCGAAATCGCTCCTAGGGCAAGGAGGGCAAACCATAGCTTTGTCATTGCACGTTCTCCCTTTGTTTCTTTTTGGTTCAGTTGTGTTCCTCACTCGTCGACGCCCATCAGTTTAGCGGCGCAGCCGTTCCGTCCGACCACGTAGGCGCCATAATCACGAATATGCTCACCGGCTCCGGGGGTCCTGGAAAGTTTTGTGGACCCTGCAGGACCGGGGAGCCATGCGCATTTCCGCCCCAACTTACACCTTGTGGGACGTAAAACATCAGGTGAGCAACGCTGTGGGCTCCATTGTTGGTGAGGGCGGCGTCGGTGAGGTACGCTTGTTTCGACATCATGTAGCACATCGCTCCCGGTTCCAAAGGTGGCAGTTCTTTCCTGCCGAATGCCTTGACCCCGTCGATGATCTGAGTGTGGGACTGTCCCGCCAATGCCATTTCTGTCTTGTTAAAAGTGAGCGGCAGAAAAAAACGGGAGGCGGGCGAGTTGTAGCAAATGGGAAAGCGTTCCTTGGGGTTCCAAAATTCTGGATCGTTGTCGTTGAGAGACGTCCAGGATCGTTCCACGAGACATACAAACCCGTTCTTACCTTCGACCGCGGTTTCGTAGCCCTTTCGTCCGAACACCAGGACCGTCGCCTCGCTCGAGATGGCAGCAGGCGCCGCGCTCTGCGCCAGTGCTATTTCGGCATTTCGCTCCATTAGGTATTGGTCAAGCGGGGCCATGCTCGGATACGTTGTCTTGATATCTTGTGCTTGCGCCTTCCACGCCGCGCCTAGCACGACAACTAACGCGAGACTTCTCCCTACAAACGTCCTGAGTCCCTTCCGTCCCATTGATTTCTCCCAAGATCTGGATTCTCGTGATACAAAACCTGGGGCGTTCATTCTCGGACCGTTCGATAACAGGTTGATACTAAACGCTCGCGGGTGCACTGATTCCCTTTCAGGAGGAGTTCTTTGCACGTGCCCAGCCAAGTCCTTACCCGACATATGTTGTTGGTTATGTCCACCTCCCCTTTGAGGTAGATATAGACATGCCTTCGCACCTAGTCGGACGAGCCACACTAGATGAGCGTCGAAATGCTTTCTGTGACATAGATTTCGGTTTGCCCGTTCACTCGGAAAGCCTACCCGGAGTCAGTGCGTTTGCGGCGATGCAACCGTCAGCTCGATTGTTTTGTGATCATGTTCCGAAAGATTGACGCTTTTCGGATCGGAAGCGACGACGTCTGGATCTGAAACTTTCGCTATAACACGGTATTGACCAGGAGCAATGCCAATAAAAGAGAAGCGGCCGCTCTGATCGGTATTCGCGGTGCGCGTTCGCAGACGATTGTATAGAGTCTCTGGATCGGGAGTAATACGAACCCGCGCTCCGATCATCGGCTTGTCATCCTGGGTCACCGATCCAGCCAGTTCCGAGCCGCCGTTACTGACCATCACTTGGATTGTGCCCCCGGTTTTTCCCTTTTCGACTTCCAACCCATTTGCCAAGAGGTCAGTGGTGCCTAGACGCACTGACTTCACGTACCATCCCTGCTCCAGCCCGTTCATAAAAAACGAGAAGGTACCGTCGGGTACATCCAACAATCGAAATGTGCCATCTTTCTTAACTCGTGCCCACGCACCTTCCGTTTGGTCCCCATGAGAGGTCAAATCAATAAGCGTCCGCTCGAATCGTATGGTGCCCGCCCCTGACACTTCGAGTCGGCCGAGAAAATTCACACCTCTTCCCAAGGCAAGCATGACAGAATCGATGTCGTCGTTGCCGACCTCAATCTTTTGACTCGCATGATAGTTTGCTTCTTCAGTCGAATGCTGTTGCGCGTGCAGAAGATAGCTGCCCGGAGCCACGCCCTTCACTTTGAACTCACCCTTCGAATCGGTCTCAATGCCTTGAGTGATGCCGTAGTCCCCCTCTGGCTGTTCCTCTAAATACACGTACGCGTCCGTCGCGGGTTTTCCGTCTGCGCCAATCACGCGGCCGGAGATTCGCACCGTTTTTATGCGCCGCAAAACAAGGTCAACTTGATCTTCCTCTCCCGGGCTTAGGACCAGAAGTTTCGCCTGGCTAATCTGCGTCACGCCGGGATAGTACACGGGGGCGTACTGGGTGCCGAGGGCTTGGCGCACCTCCCATTCGCTGCCAACAATGGTGTGATTTATGGGTTCGTAGTCGTCTACTGCTTTGATGTAGTACTCCCCGGCTTTGAGTCCGAAAATGCGGTATTGCCCGCGATCGTCCGTCTGTGCGAATCCGGCGGGACGCAATTCCTGCCCCGTCGATGGTGAATCTTCCCGGTCTTCCATCTCTTCATCAGTCGGCTTGCGCAAAGCAACCACCTGCATCAAGGCCATCGGCTCGCCATCCTCGTCGTTTACGCGCCCCATGAAGACGGCGGCCAACGTCATCCGAAAGAGAACATCTTTCACCTCCTGTCCGGCCTGGAGTGCAAGGATCGCGCCTGTGTCCCCGCCGGTGGATTGATAGTGTTGATCCACATAGCCCGTGCGGGTGGCAAGGAATCGATAACGGCCTGCTGGAACGTCGCTGATCTTGAATCGACCGCTGCTGTCCGATATGGCCGCGTACACCTGCGACTCTCGCCGTTCGTGCTCCAGTATGAGCGCCACTCGCGAGGAAGCTACCGGAGTTCCTTCAGCAGCAGCTACCACGCGTCCCGACACGGTACACGGAGGAGGGGCCTTGTCCGCCGGTTTGGAAGCTGAAGCGGGACTTTGCACGAGCAGGAGAATTGTGGCTGCGTGGGCAACGAGCGCGGACAGCATCATGCACCAATCTCACAGGCGTATTTCGGACTAATTCTGCTCCTCTTTTGCCTACCTCGCAAGGGTCGCGTGCGCCGGGCTACCCTGATTTGCCGGTATCCCGAGAGGGTTGTTGACGTAACATCGCGTTAGCACAAGCTTGCGCTTTCCGTTCGCCTATCTGGCGAACAAAAGGCGCATCGCGTTCGGAAAAGCTTGGAAGAGGAGGAACTGTTAGTGAGATTCATCTCACGTTTGAAGTTGCCGGTAACCCTGATCCGCCCGTCCGACGGTCACTCGGAGCGCAACGCTTGCATAACATCGACGCGCGCTGCGCGTGCCGCGGGCAGAGCCGACGCGATAACTGCGACCGCCATCAGCACGAACGCAGAGACAAACACAGGCAATGCGGCCGGCATCTTGACGTCCAGGAAATATCTTCCCGCTAAACGCGCCAGCACGAACCCGAACGCCGCGCCTGCGAGCACGCCCGCCGCGGCCATCACGGTGCCCTCTCGGATCACGCCCTTGAGGAGTCGCCGCGGCTCCGATCCGAGGGCCAGGCGGATACCGAATTCCCGCGTCCGCGCGCTCACCGAAAACGCCAACACGCCCGCGACGCCCACCACTGCAATCGCCAACGCGAGAGCCGCGAATACGCCAAACACCAGCGAGTTTAAACGGTCGGGGGTAAGCACCTCTGCACGAATGTCTTCGAGAGTGGCGGCGTGCTCAACCGGCTGATCGGCGGACATGTCGCGAATGACGCGCGTGACCGGCATGACCAGCGCATAAGGATTTGCATCGGTGTGGATGAAAAGGCGACCGCCAAAAAGTATGCCCTCCCCAAAGGGGCTGTAAACGGTCAGTGTGGGCCCAGGAACGACGTGTCCGTCGTCAATATCGGCGGTGACGCCGATGATGCGGTGCGGCGCGACAAGACGTGCCTTTTCGGCATCGGTCCCGGGGAAGAATTGCAGCACGGGATCGGTCCAGTAGACATGTCGATTGATCGCATCCTGATTGGGGAAGATGCGCTGCGCGAGGGTCTGGCTGACGATCACGACCGGCTCCGCATTCTCTCGGTTATCGAGCACGTTGAAATCGCGTCCGGCAACGATGGGAACGCCGAGCGCCGCAAAAAATCCGGGAGAGATGGCACGCGACTGCGCCCGGGGATCCTCTACACCGGCGGCATGGACGTGTCCGTCGGCGGAGAATTGGAGACCAGAAGGCACGGGATTAGCGTCGCGCCACGGAACGACGTCGCCGAACGCGGTCCCACTCACGCCCGGCAGGGCGTCAATGCGACGGATCGCTTCCTTGTAGAAATCCACGACCTGCTGAGGGTCTTCCCGTAGGACATAGCGGGAACATCGATCGCCAGGGCGCGCTGGGTGTCCAGACCGGTCTGTGCCCTTTGCAGTGCGATCATGGTAGCGATCAACGCACTTGCGCCGGCCAGCAGCACGAAGGACGCGGCGATTTGGGTCACGGCGAAGATCCGCTGGCGGCGGCTGGTGCTGCCGGTGATCCCTACACTGCCGCTTGCTAGGCTCAGTCCATTCGGCGTGCCGGACGAGGGCAGGCGCGGGACGAATGCGAGAATCACCGCCGCGACGACGGCCAGCGCGGCTCCCACCCAGAGCAGGCTGGAATCGACTGTCAAATCGAGCGCGCGAACCGAAAAGCGCGAGGCGTAGCGCGCCAGGACGGCCACCATCGGGTGCGCGCTCAGGACACCGAGCGCGGCGCCGGCGCCGCAGAGCAAAAGGCTTTCGGCCAACAGCATGCGGCGCAACGCGCCGGTGCTTGCACCCAGCGCCACGCGGACCGCCAGCTCGCCTTCGCGGCGGACCGTCCGCGCCAGAATCAAGTTGGCGACGTTGGAACACGCGATGATGAAGATCAGCCCTGAGGCTGCGAGCAGCACCAGCAGCACAGTCCGAGCGCCCGACGTGATCTCGTCACGAAGCATCTTGGCCCCAATCTGGAAGTCCCCTTCCTGTTCATACGCTTCGGGGTGGTCCTTCTTCATCGCGGCGTAGGCGGAGCGCAACTCAGCACGAGCCTGATCGAGAGTGGCTCCGGGAGCGAGACGGCCGAAAAGCTCAGTCATGCGATGGATGCGGCCCGTGACCATGGTTGCGGAAAGATGATGCGGGCTGGTGACGATGTTGGCGATGATTTCGGTATCTTGCGGATATGGGACGCAAGGCTCGAGGACGCCAATGACTGTCGCAGACCGATCACCGATGCTCCCGAGGCGAACAGTTTTGCCAATGACCGAAGGGTCCTTGTGAAAAACGGTCGTCCAGAAACGGTACGTAAGAACCACGACGCCGTCAGCTTTAGGACCGTCGTCTTGAGGTCCGATGAGGCGACCGAGCACGGGACGAAGGCCCATCACGTCGAAATACGTGCCGCTGACAACGCCACCTCGAATGGAACGAGGCTCACCGAGGCCGATCATGGTGAAGTCCATGGCGGAGAAGTCGCCAATCGCGCTCAGGGTTTTCACGCTGGCCTGCAAATCCTGAATCTCGGGCACGGAAAACGCGCTGTTTTCTTGGCCGAGGCCAAGAGCGCTCTGCCGGATATAGATCAGCCGGTCCTCGTCGCGGTTGACAAGAGGCTTGAGCAGGACTCCGCGCACTAGCGTGAAAATCGCAGCATTGGCGCCGATGCCGAGCGACAGTGTGAGAACCACGGCGATCGCCAGCCCTGGAGTCCGAATTAAGGAGTGAGCTGCAACTCTCAGATCGCGAACGAAGGACATGTTCTTAGCCTCGCCTGCCGAGTATCAGCATCACACTTGCCAACACTAAGTGTCACATTCTACACGACTTAATGTGCGATAAGTTAGTCCGCACTGTCCGTTTCAGGACACCGATATTGCAAATTCGGACACTTAAAACGCAGCCCTGGCACCCGGACAGGATTGTTCGCATTCAATTCGCGGGTTGACGGCAAACCTTACCTTACCGGATTAGGTGAGAGTTGCTCGTCACACGACCGCGACGCATTCCTAAGCGTTGAGTTAACCTGAGCGTCAGGACCTCGCCATGTCCGAACGCCTCACATCCTTTTCGGAGATTCTCGCGCCGCTGGAGCGTACGAAGGAAAGCTTATCCATGTCGCAGAAAAAGATTTCTGGCGGTGTCGTACACCAAGTGCCCGCAGATTTGAAAAAAGCTCTTACATCCGACCCGCAAGCGTTAACAGCGTGGGAGGATATTACACCGCTCGCACGCAATGAGTGGATATGTTGGATTGAGTCAGCTAAGAAAGCAGAAACAAGAAGTCGCCGGATCGAGTGGGGCTGTTCAAGCCTTAAGGATGGAAAACGACGCCCCTGTTGTTGGCCCGGATGCACTCACCGCTAATTTCAAGATGAACAAACTGGACACTGCGACGGCACACCGGAATCGGCCAGTGTCCGGTTAGCGCGTGATCCAGGACTCATAAGCACAGTCGGCGTGTTCACGTCAGCCTCGCCGCGCGGCCTCGATCGCGGCGATGTCGATCTTCTTCATCGTCATCATCGCCTCGAAGGCACGCTTTGCCTCACCGCCACCAGCCGCAAGCGCATCGGTTAGCGCGCGCGGGGTGATCTGCCAGGAGAGGCCCCAGCGGTCCTTGCACCAACCGCACTGGCTTTCCGTGCCGCCATTGCCCAAGATCGCGTTCCAGTAACGGTCCGTCTCTTCCTGATTCTCCGTCGCGATCTGGAAGGAAAAGGCCTCGGTGTGCCTGAACGCCGGGCCGCCGTTGAGACCGAGACAGGGAATGCCCAGGACGGTGAACTCCACCGTCAGCGCATCGCCCTTCTTGCCGCCCGGATAGTCACCGGGAGCCTCGTGAACCGCTGTTACTTCACTATCCGGAAAGGTGGCGGCGTAGAAGCGCGCCGCCTCATGCGCGTCCTTGTCGAACCAGAGGCAGATCGTGTTCTTTGGCTTCATGGTCGTGTGCTCCTTGTGCTCGATCAGGACGAACGCCGTCCACGCAAAACGGCGTAGCCTTCACCGATCATGCCATGATACTCGGCAAGCAGGAAGTTGAGCTGCGAACGCCGCCCTCGAAGGGGCCAAGTTCCCGTTTGCGCGTGATCCAGGATCAATTCGAAGGCTGTGATTTCAAAAATCACAACGACGCGCGGTCAACCCTGAACCCGAGATTGGCACGTCTGCTTCGTCACGGAGAAGACATGAGCATTCGCTAAAAAACGGCGAATCGCTAAACGGAGACTTCCTTTTTGCCTGGCATCCATATCTCATGTCCTAATCTCATGTCCTACGCGCAACGCGCAGACGGTTCGCGCCGAATTCGGCCTGGAAGGCACTGCCCGTCTAACACCCCGGCAAGCTGTTGTTTGTTGACGACGAGCCAGGTAATACGCCTTGCTTCATCGCCATTCTTGACTCTGGCTTCTGCCGCGCAATCACGCCAGTGCCGACGCGGCTGAAGATTGCAATTGGACCACTGATGCCCCGGCTTTTAATCCCAAATCGGCGAGACGCGAATGATGCGTGAAGAAAAGCACCTGCGTCCGCTGGGCGATTATTGCCAGCACTTCCAGGGCGGCTGAGGCGCGGAGATCGTCGCTATGGATAAGGATGTCGTCGAGAATCACCGGGCACGGGGCAACTCTGGTTACGTGATCTTCGATTGCAGCCAAACGAAGAGCGAGGTAAAGCTGGTCGCGCGTGCCATCGCTCAGTCCAGCTACTTCAACCTGTTCCTTGTTCTTTCGAATGGCAACTAGAACCGGCTTATCGTCGTCTCCGAACGCAGTCGTAAGGCCGTCGTGTTCGCCCAGAGTCAATCGGGAAAATAGCTCGCTCGCCTGTGTTAGGACAGGTCCCTGGTGCTTCTCGCGGTAGGAATCCATTGCGCTTTGCAGCACCCCCGCAGCTATTCGCAGACGCAGGTATTGCGCGATCGCCGGACGAGCCTTCGCCAATGCATCTTCGGCCGTCTGCGCCTGCAGGGCCGCATCCTCGCTGCCTTCGAGGCGTTCATATTCCTGCTGTAGCCTGCCATACTCGGCGCCCGACTTGAATACCTGCTCCTGCAGCTCTTTCTGACGCTCCTCATGACGCGCGACCTCATTGTGCAGTGAGTCCAGCTCGTAGGCGGACGCCTCTTCTTCGATCTGTTTCAGATCCGGAATAGCGTTGCGTTCCACCAGACCTGCAGTAATGCGGTTATAGTGTTCCTGCTTTTCGGCCTTCTCTTCCGCAGCAGCAATTGCGGTTTCGAGTTGCTGATCATGCTGGCAGCTCGCGAGCTCCATCAGCCGCTGGAGAGTTGCGGTAGCGACCTGTGCCTTGGCTCGACAACTTGCGATGGCCGCTTCGGCGCTCGTATTTTGAGTCTCAAGTTCGATGCGCCTTGTTTCAGCTTTCTCCGTCTCGAGGAGGCGCTCCTGCAAGGATGCCGCAATCTCCTGTGGCTTGAGCGAAGTGAGCGAGGAATCGATGGAGTCAGCCAGCTTAGCCGCATCCGCCTCAAACTGGGCGATGTTCTCGCGGATGCGATCAATACGGTGCTGCAGGTCATTGCCTTTTTCAAGTTGCAGAAACACCTTTTCCAGGACATCGAGCGCCGCGCTCGCCTGCTCGGGAGTCGCAGTCGGTGGCAGCAGCAACCCACTCATGAGTGGTGACCACTTCTGTGCCCACTCCGACAGCTTTGCCTTAGACTCAGCAACCTCTGCTTCTTGCTTATCCAAGTCAATCAAGTGTAGGTTTCGACGCAAGTCGCGGACGGTTTGCCGCCGCTCCTGCACCTCTCTAGCAAGCGCCTCTGCGACATTCTGTACTATTGAGAGCGAGTCGGTTTCTTTGACAGCATCACATCCGAGTTCACACAGGCGCACGCGAATCTCAGCTGCTGCGAGTGCCGCACGTTCCCCGATCAACTGTAGATCTTTTTCTTTGCTGCGACGATGCTCCAGTTTGTCGAGGATGGTTTGCCGCCGCGAGATCCACTCCTTTATCTCCGCCGGCGAGAGCGGGTCCACAGCGAGCGAGCTCCACTCGCTGCGCCAGCGACCGCGGAGATCATTGAAGTTAGTTTGGGTAGAGGTCAATTCCGCTTCAACACTTTGCTGCTCGTTTTTGACCGAAGAAATTTCCTTAACCAAACGATCGTGGATGGCAACATCTTTGGCATTCGAGAAACGCATGTCGGCGATATCATCACTTCGTCGAAGCTGCTGCGCGAAGACTTCCGGCAGCGGATCGTAGGAGCCCGATTGGTTCTGCGCGGCCTCGCTCGTCAGTATCTTCTCGAAAGCAAAAGCGCGAATCAGGTCCCAGAGGTGATTCCGCCGGGCGCGCGCTTCGGCGAGTTCCTTCTCGCCCGCAGTACTGACCTGCAAACCAAGCCTCTCCACCTCGGCCTGCTTTTCCCGAATTGATATGGCGAGGCTCGATTCTCGCGAGGAGAGATCCCGGCAATGGCCGGCAAGCTCTTCCCAGTCGCGCGCGTACTGCTCGACTGTCGAGAGCATAGGCACATGCAGAGATTCGAGCTCTTCGTCTGTCCCTGACCATAAGGGTAAGCTTCTTAGATCGCGCGCGATCTCCGCAGCAATCCGCTGGCATTCAGCCTGCAGCCGGCTTATTGCCTCGCCGGTATCGCCGAGCCTTTTGCTCTGCTCGATGCTGGCGAGCAGCGTGGCCGGATCGCGTGGCTCATCACTGGCCGCTAATTCGCGCGAGAGTCGCTCGTACTCATTTCGGTCCGAACGCAACGAGTCTTCGGCCTGCTCCAATGACACCGTCAACCGTGCGTGTTGCGTGATGAGCGCATGAACTTCTGTTTTGCGCGCATATGCACTACGCAGTTGCTCGGCATCGCTCACTGGGCGCTGATGCCATATGGTCCGCCATTCCATTTCGGCTCGCTGAATGACCTTGTTGCGATCGTCGCAACGCTTTGGCAGATCGAGGATGCCGCGCAGGTAATCGTGCGTGCCGGCGTTCAAAGCTTCGATTTCCTGTGCATGAGCTTTGAAGGCGTCGCTCATCGGAAGCGCTTTGATCTTTTCCGCGCGTTGTGCAATTTGGTTGGTGAGGCTCTCGATCTGCGCGGTCGCGTCGGTGAGATCGGCAACCGCCTGGTCACGTTGCCGCCGCGCATTTGCCGGAAGCGCAGGCACCCATTCCAGAACCGCCAGAGCTGTGCGCAGCTCTTGCAGGCGGGCTACGTCAGGCTTGTTACCCGCAATGCGGTGCAGCTTCGTCAATTGCTCGCGGAGCAAGTCCGCCTCGGCGTTCAGCGCATCGCGGCTCGCCTTCGCGCGCTCGAGTTCCGCCTGCTTTTCTTTCACTGTGGCGCCGCTCAGCGAGAGCCTTCGCATCTGTGCGCGCGCCTGCTTGTATTCCTCTAAAGCGCTGCCAATTACGCGCGACTTCGAGCGCGGCGAAAACAGCTCGCCGGTTTCCTTGTCGAGAGTATCGAGCAGCTTGCGCAGATCGAATCCCGCGGCCTGAAACAGCGCGCTGCCGATTTCGCCTTCACCACGCAGCAGCTCTTCGCCGCCTTCGCGCAGGCGAATGTGATCGAGTCCGAAGAACTGCTCGAAGCGCGCGCGATCGAGCCCATGCAGAAACGGGCTGAGCCTGTCTTCTGGTATTTGGGTTTCGCCTTCGCTCAACAGCGTTCCTGTCGTGCCTTTGCGACGCCGGAAAGACAAGGTCGCGGTCGAGTTGGAGATAGTCGCGCCAATGCGCAACTCCGGGCCTTTGCAGCTATGGACGTCAGGAGTGCGCGGCGGCACGCCGAAGAGCAGCGCGGAGATGCCGCGCAATACCGTTGACTTGCCGGCTTCGTTGTCACCATAGATGACGAAGAAATCCGGCTGGCGTTGTGGGATGTCGATCGCCCGCTGGAAGAAGTGGCCGTAGCGAATCAGATCGATGCGGTCGATTCTCATGCGGACTCCAGCGCCGAGAGACGCGCAAGCAGCAGTGCCTCGGCTTCGTCGATGGCCGTGGCCAGCGCCCGAACATCCAGGACAATCGGATCCGCGTCGTCAGCGCCTTCTTTGGGAAGCCGCTTCTTCAATTCTGCGATCCCTTCCCAGTCGGCGGCTCGCGGCGGATCTTCACGAAGCGCCGCCAGTGCGCGCATGACCTCGCCGACCGGATCGTCGCGAGTGAGCAAAGCCTGGGGATTGATGGGCGCGGCCGTCGCCACCTGCACGCGCTCGATCCACAGCAATCCATTGCCAAACTCGCTGGCGAGGCTCATCACTTCATTGCGTACCACTTCGGGATCACGATTGAGCTCAGTGTGAGCCTCGGAGCTGCCAGCGATGCGCACCCGTAACGCGGTGACACGTTCATGACTCCCTGAAACCAGCTTGCCGAAAAGCGCAGGCAGCTTGTCGTAAAGATCGTCAACCGTCTGGCAGTCGGATGCGTCGATCTCGACTTCGCTCCACAACAGTACCGAAGTGGGAATCGTCTCAATGGAGACCGCGCCCGCATCGGATGTCGTTCAGACTCTATACGCGCAAAATAAACAACTTCCACTGCACGCTGACCTGTCACGATTTCCGCCTGGCTACAGCACCGGCGAGCGTTTCTACGCTAGCGAAGGACCTGTCGGCTTGGCATGGGTGTTTCTCAGCGCCGGCACCCACGCTGTGATTGCCGCTTCATGGGGGCAACCGACGCCTCCACACTGCAACTCATGGACAGTTTCTATGACAGTTTGAATCAGGGAACCACTCCCGATGTTGCCTCGCAATGCTCTCTCTCCCTGCTCGATTCCGATGGATCATTTCGCGAGGCCTATTGCTGGGCTCCCTGCTAACTCCATGCGGGATATGCGGGATTAGCGTTCGGGCAATTTTCTGGTCTGGTAGGCTTGCCGGTCCCGCATGGGACCCTGAATGGTTCGATTGTGATATTTCCTTTGTGGGTTTCGTGATCGCGACCGAGATAAGCCCGGATGAGCTATCTGCGGTCGCCCCGTGCGACCATCTGTCCAACTTTGCGAGCCGTAGAGTTTCCTCATTGGCTCGCAAGAGCACACACCTGAAGCACCAGCGAGGCATGAAACTGCGGATTCGAAGTTGATTGAAAGAAGAGACAGCTGATCGGCCGTATTGCGACACGGCTTGCGCCGAGGAAGGAACTCAAAACGCCGTCCCTTCCTCGGACTCCATCCCGGCTTCGCCGTGCCCCCCAGCGTTTCTGCCAATGGGTACTCGAGTGCCGCCACGCACACTCGCTCTGGGTAGCCGTCGGCTGCGCGGTTGCGGATGGCTGGGGTGCACTCGTCCTTTCCATCGGACAGGCACGCTCGATGTCGTCACTGAGCCAATCCAACTCCAGCCCGATTTCACGCGTTTACGCGCCCTCCCACCAAACACACTGACGAGCTCTTACAACTCCGACATTCCAACAAATATGCCCAGACAAGATCAAATTCTCCGGGTCACAGGTTCAGCGGTACAGCCTTCGGCTGGTCTTCCTTCCTCACATTCGTTTCACGGCGAAGTCTGCCGCTCCGGTCGGCTCCTCCTGTCAATCCCGCTTGTGCAGCTCTGCGCGGCGCATACCCCAAAACCGCGCCGTGCTCGCTTCCGCGCCCGTAGGCTCCGCTCCGCTCCGGAGATTGACAGCGCCTCCCTGCGCTCCTTCCCTCGCCAATTATGAAACGAATGTTTTTTATTGGCCTGCAAAGGCCCAATTTAAGCCGCTGGAGGGACACCCAAAATCGCCGGGCACCCGCGACCAGCGCTTTCAGGCGGGAAAGTTTCAATGGTTGGGTGGATGAAAATAGAGAAGAAACCGCGTGAACCTAATGGTGGGCCCGGATGGACTCGAACCAGGCTGAAAAGAGGCTGATCGGCTGTACTTGGGGCATAAACGCGCGCAAGGGTTGATGGACACAATGGCCACGAGCGGAAACAACACGATTCCACAGATCGCCCAGCAGTTGGGCTGTGTTATTGTTCCGCCTGAGGCAAACTCCGCTGGCAAGCTTCGAGGAGGTTTCGAAGCTATGGCAAGGCGGCGATATCAACGAGGCCATCTACGGCTTCGCGGCAAGAGGGAAAAGGTATGGGTCGCAATGTGGCGGGAGGATGTCATCGCACCGGATGGCACCACACGGCGCATTCGCAAGAGCGAGGTTCTGGGTACGTTAAAGGAGTACAAAACACGGCGGCTCGCCGAACGCGCCCTGGAACAGCGACTCTCGGACGTCAACTCACTCACCTACAAACCGCGTCCCACAGCTACGTTCTCGGAGTTCGCGAAGAAGTGGCAAACGGACGTGCTCTCTCAACACAAACGCTCAACTCAATCGGCCGACAAATCCCGGATCCGAAAGCACTTGGACCCAGAGCTCGGAAGCATTTGCATGAAGGACATCTCCCGCGAATTACTTCAAGCGTTCGTCGCACGCAAAGCCACGATTCTCTCGGCGAAATCCGTGAGGAACCTGATCGCTTTGCTCGGGGAGATGTGGGTTCAAGCAAGGGCAGACGGTTACACGCAGCTCGACCCCTTCGCGAGTCTCGTCCTCCCGGATCCGGATCTCATCAACGAGCGATGCCTCACGCTGGACGAGATGCGATTGGTCATCGACAGCGCGGCGGAGCCTTACAAAACGTTCTATTGGATCCTGGCGGAGACCGGGATCCGGTGTGGCGAAGCGTGCGGCTTGCCGGCGCGGAACTTACTGCTCGATGCTGGAGCAATCAAAATCGAGCAGAAAGTTTGGCACGGGAAGATCGAAACGGTGAAGTCGAAAAAGGGCAATCGTCTCTGCGAAATTTCTCCGCAACTCGCGGAGCATCTGCGCCGATACCTTCGCACCTGGCGATCGGACCGGCTCGGTTTGCTCTTCGCCACGGGCAACGGAACGCCGTGGGACGCGGATCTCGTTCGGAAGCGGAAACTCTATCCCCTGCTCGAGAAGCTCGGGATCGAGCGTTGCGGGTTCCATGCTTTTCGCCACGGGAACGAGACCGTGATGGACGGCGAGGGTGTTCCGATGGCGACTCGACAGAATCGCCTCGGTCACTCCGATGCGCGCACGACGATGAGATATACACACGTGATCTCCGAGGACGGCCGCAAGATCGCGGCTCGATTCGGAGAACTGCTTACATGCTCGCCCACCGCGGCGATCATTCCGGCGGGAAACGCATAATTCTGGTGTCAAATGGTGCCAAATTCGAGTGGCGAAGGCGGGTAAGTGATTAAAAGGATTGGTTGCGGGGGGTGGATTTGAACCACCGACCTTTGGGTTATGAGCCCAACGAGCTACCAGACTGCTCCACCCCGCGTATCCATCATAACAACCGGTGCTACGCAGCGTCAATTTTTCAGCTTGGGGCGCTCGCATTCGTCCACTATTTTCGTGGGGTCGATGGCGGAGCTGTCGATTTGCTCCTCGAGGATTTTTCCGTCCTTTCCGATTAGAAAATTTATGCGGCGTGCGGCTTTGTATTTGTCTACGTAGACGCCGTACTTGCGGGTTGTGTCTCCACCCCAATCGCTCAGCAGGGGGAAGGTCACACCAATTTGGTCGGCGAAGGCTTTGTTCGAGAAGGGGCTATCCATGCTCACACCCAGGACCTGGGTGTCGGTAGCTTCCAGTTTTTGCAGGTTCTTCTGGAAGTTTTTCATTTGCTCGGTTCAACCGCCGGTGAAAGCGAAGACGTAGAATGCCAGCACTACATTTTTCTTGCCGCGATACTGGTCCAGGGTTACATCTTTAAGATCGCTCCCGTCGAAGTATTGCAGCTTGAAGTCGGGGGCGACGTCTCCGACTTTCAGCGCAGGTGGTGGTGACGCTGATTTGTTGTCGACGGCTCGCAGCGGGATGGTGAGACATCCCCCCACCAGAAGCCAGGCTGCAATTGCTGTAATCGTAAGTCTTGGCATCGAATTCACTCCTTTCGCAAGTGCGGGTGTTTATTGTCTCAGCAGGAGGGGGGGTAACACCAGTGGGACGGGTTGTTGCTAACGGTTTATGAAACAAGTACATTGCTCTCGGAGATCGAATCTTGTCGTGCGAAATATAAGTTGTGACTTTTCTTTCGCCCCTTCGGGGCTTGGTGTCGCCCGATGTCTCACCGAGGGCTTACGCCGTGGGCTGCACTCTTACGGCGCTTCGCGGCTGAAGCTCCGCGGCTTTGTTCCGTTGTTGCGCCAAGATTCTAGTGCTGGTCTCATGAATGTTCTCGGAGCGGACGTGAAGGCCCCTCAGTGGCTAAAGCCCGGATTTTTGTTAACCGGCAGCAGCACGGCTGGAAGCCGTGCCCTTCCCAAAACCATTACCCACGGCTTACGCCGTGCGCTGTATTCTTACACCGCTTCGCGGCTGAAGGCGTGCGTTTCTCCGCGGCGGCGGATTGGTTCATTGGCCTGCCCATGAGTCCCCGAATTCTCAACGAAATATTTTTCGCAGTGGTGGATCGGAACGATCGTGTGGTGGTGATGCACCGGCGGGCCATCCAGTGGGTTTCCATCTCTTCGTCCGAGCTCTATCAGAGTGTTGTGGGCGTGGCTCGCGCTCTTCGGGGATGGGGCATCTCCAAGGGCGACCGGGTTGCCATTCTGAGTGAAAACCGACCGGAATGGACGATCGCGGATTTCGCTTGCCTGCTTATTGGCGCGGTGGTTGTACCTGTCTACACCACTTTGACGGGTGAACAGACGGCATACATTCTGCATGATTCAGGGGCACGCGCAATTTTTGTCTCGACCGAAAAGCATCTTCTAAAAGTCCAAAGCATTCAAGACCAAACCGCGGTCGAACGAATCGTGGTAATGGATGGGGTGGAGACTGCCCACGCTGTACACATGCAGCGGCTCATGCACGAGGGCCCGAAGGAGCGCGATGCGCAATTCGACTCGGCTGCGCGTGCCCTCGAGTCCGATGATCTTGCCACCATTATTTATACCTCGGGAACTACAGGCACACCTAAAGGGGCCATGCTCACTCATGGCAACATGGCGTCGAACATCGCCCATTCACTTTCCGGATTTGCCATTCGTGGCGGGGAGATCAGTGTTTCGTTCCTTCCTTTGTCCCACGTTACCGCGCGGCATGTCGATTTTGCCATGCTCTCCCGCGGAGTCACGTTGGCTTATGTTTCCTTTCTCGATCAGCTTCCGCAGGCTTTGTTGGAAGTTCGTCCCACGATTTTCGTTGGCGTGCCGCGGGTCTATGAAAAGATTCACACCCAAGTGGACCTCAAGGCGAAAGGCTTTCCCAAGAAGTTTATCTATCGCTGGGCGCTGTTGGTCGGCCGGGCTAATCGGAGCGAGATTCTCGCTGATAGCAGGCCGACATCGTTAGCGTGGAAGCTATGTGACCGGCTGGTTTATTCGAAAGTGCGCGCGGGCATGGGTGGACGCGCTGAAGTTTTTATCTCCGGGGGAGCGCCGCTGGGACGGGAACTGGCGGAGTGGTACGTGGACATTGGCATTCGCATCGACGAAGGCTATGGATTGACAGAGACTTCGCCCGTCATCGCGGTCAACAGCCCGGCGGCGCATAAACTCGGGACGGTGGGCAAGCCCCTGGCCAACGTTGAGGTTCGGACCGCAGAGGACGGCGAGATTCTGGTGCGCGGTCCTTCAGTCTTTAAGGGGTACTGGAAGCGGCCGGAGGAAACGCAAGCTGCGCTGACGGATGGATGGTTCAAGACGGGCGACATCGGCAATGTCGATGGCGATGGCTTTCTATCCGTGACGGATCGGAAGAAAGATTTGATTAAGACTTCCGGCGGAAAGTTTATTGCTCCGCAGCCGCTCGAAAACTCTCTCAAACACAATGCACTGATCGGCGAAGCTGTGGTTCTCGGCGAGAAGCGCAAGTTCCCCGCGGTCCTGATTGCGCCTTATTTTCCGGTGCTGGAGGACTGGGCGCGGGCTAACCAGGCGGGCTGCGTTTCCCGCGAGGAACTGGTTGCGCATCCCAAGGTGAAGGCGCTTTATGAAGGCATTGTCGCGGACCTGAATCGGGATCTTGCGCGCTTCGAACAGTTGAAGAAGGTGATATTGGTGGCGGAGGAATTTTCGCCCGAGAATGGCGTGCTTACCGCGAGTATGAAGTTGCGGCGGCGGGTGGTGGAGGAGCGCTATCGAAACCAGATTGATGCGATGTATCTGGAGGCTGAGGCTTCGGGGGTGGTTTCCAAGGCTGAGTAGTGTCTTGTGGTCTCGTTCAATGAAATCTTCCGGATTACAGAGATTTATCCCCCGTGAGGTCTGATGTCGGGTGGTGATTGCATTCTCGTCTCCCACCCCTCCGCACAGAATGCGGAAGGATGGGGCACCCTCATTGTTAGAGTCGATTAATTGGGTCAATGAACTGCTATCGGCTGGGCCTTCTGCGCACGCTCGGTTATTGCGCTTACGATGTTGCGTCCCATTTCCGCGGTGCCAATGGCGAGTTGGGCGATTTTCGCTAGATCCCGGGTGCGCTTACCAGCGCCGAGGACTGACGCGACCGCAGCTTCGATGCAATCAGCTTCGGCATTCAAGTGGAACGAGTGACGAAGCATCATTGCTACCGAAAGAATTGCGCCTAGTGGATTCGCAATGCCTTTCCCGGCAATGTCTGGTGCGGAGCCGTGTACCGGTTCGTAGAGCGCGACGGGTCCGCCGATGGAGGCCGATCCTAGCACCCCGATCGAGCCTACGATGGCGCCGGCCTGGTCTGAGAGAATGTCGCCGAACATGTTTTCCGTGAGCAGAACGTCGAAGTCCGTGGGAGTTGAGACCAGAGCCATGGCGGCTGAATCCACATAAGTGTGGCGGAGTTGCACCTCGGGATATTGCTGGGCGACGCGGGTGACCACGTCGCGCCAGAGCCGGGAGCAATCGAGGACGTTCGCTTTGTCGACGGAGGTGACGCGACGACGACGAGACTGGGCCAGTTCAAAAGCAACGCGTGCAATGCGCTCGATTTCCGATTCACGGTAGCGCATGGTGTCGATCGCAGTGCGGCTGCCAATGGTGCCCTCGGTCGATCTCGGTTCGCCGAAATAAATTCCGCCCAGGAGTTCGCGCACGATCAGGACGTCAGTGCCTCGGACCACTTCGGGGCGAAGCGGCGAGCAATCTTCCAATGCCGGAAAACATACTGCTGGGCGCAGGTTGGCGAAGGTGCCGAGTTCCTTGCGCAGGCGAAGCAAACCACGTTCGGGCCGCAGTTCTTTTGGGACATCGTCGAACGCTGGGCCTCCAACTGCGCCCAACAGTACGGCGCCGGAGGCAAGACAAGTTTGCAAGGTATCTGGTGGCAGCGGATCACGGCTGCTCGTATACGCGGCGCCGCCGACATCTTTTTTCTTCAGGCTGAGTTCGTGAGCAAACGTGGTGGCGATGGCCTCAAGAACACGGACGGCTTCACCGGTGACTTCGGAACCGATGCCGTCCCCGGGGAGGATTGCGATCTTCAGGAGCATGGGTTCTATTGTAGTGCGGGCTCAACGGTCGGCGTGTGGGTGTTGGTTAAAGAATGTTCCGTGCGAAAAATGCTGTTCACATGAGGAACATCGAAACCCAGCGGCTAAAGTCGAATCCATTTTCAGCTACTCAGGGTATGCCTGAAGGCATACCCTGATACGAATTGAGGATTTTTCTGCAACCTGTGAAGCCGTGCCCTTCGGAGAAATTTGTGGCGAGCTTCGCTCGCTGCCCGTCCGGGGCCGTCCGGGGCTACGTGGGCATTACTAGGTCACACGCCCCACAAATAGTCTTCCTGATCGCCCTGATGTTCTGCCATCGGATTCAGAGGGAAACTCGAAAGTCCCGCTCCGCTGGAGACAGACATCGAACGCAGAAGTTTGGAATGTCCATGTCCGCTGTCTGGGCGCGCAGCCGCGAACGCCGGGACATCGAGCGGAATTGATTTCACCTGCGCCCGGTCGTCGGCTGCGGCGGCGCGGTCCTTCTGAACTGCCGAGATCAGTTCGAGTAGATGAACATCCTCGACGTGCTTGATCTGATCCGCAAGCACTACGAACTGCCTATAGACTTCATCGAGTTGATGCCGATCGAATTGATGGCCCAATTGTTCGCAGCGCAGGCCCAGCGCGTGCCGTCCCGAATGTTTGCCAAGCACCAGCTTCGAATCGGGCACGCCGACCGATTGCGGGGTCATGATTTCGTAGGTCAACGGATTCTTGAGCATGCCGTCCTGGTGAATCCCGGCTTCGTGGGCAAAGGCGTTGCGCCCGATGATTGCCTTGTTGGGTTGGACCGCAACTCCCGTGATCTCGCTGAGCATCTGGCTTGCAGGAAACAACTCCTCGCTCACTATTTCGGTTTCATAGGCAAGCCGGTCGGGGCGTACGCGCATGGCCATGACAATTTCTTCGAGCGACGCATTTCCCGCGCGTTCGCCGATGCCATTGATGGTGCATTCCACTTGCCTTGCCCCAGCAGCGACCGCCGATAACGAGTTAGCGACAGCGAGTCCGAGATCGTCGTGGCAGTGGGCGGAGATGGTGACATTCTCGATTCCGCGAACGTTTTCGCGGATGGTGCAGATCAGTTCGCCAAATTCTACCGGCGTCGTAAATCCAACAGTGTCTGGAATATTTACCGTGGTGGCGCCTGCGGCTACGACCGCCTCCACGACCTGACACAGGAATCCGGGATCGGTGCGGGTGGCGTCCTCGGGAGAAAATTCGACATCGTCACACAAACTCTTGGCCAGGCGTACCGCTTCGATGGCTTGTTCCAGGCACTGCTGGCGCGAAATGCGAAACTTGTATTTAAGATGGATGTCGGAGGTAGCGAGGAACACATGAATGCGTGGACGGGCGGCGCCTTGAAGCGCCTGCCAGGCGCGTTCGATGTCCTTGGAGCAGGCGCGCGCAAGACCCGCAATAATCGGACGGCGCACGACCGCGGCGATGGCTTGCACGGCGGCGAAGTCACCTTCGGACGCGATGGGAAATCCGGCCTCGATCACATCGACTCCCAAGCGGTCGAGATGATGCGCCATGCGCAGCTTCTCCGGCACATTCATGCTGCAACCTGGCGACTGCTCGCCGTCGCGCAAAGTCGTGTCGAAAATCGTGATGCGTTCCATCGCTGGCCCTCCTAAGGGGATCTGAAGTCAATCCTACGTAGACAAACGTATTAAGCAAGCTTATAATCCTTCAATTATCATTAGTTATAGTTATCATCATAAGCGGAGTTAATGAGGCTTTAAGTTCTGCTAAAGGAATGGATCGATGGATCTGGCGCAACTCGAAGTGTTTTTGGCGGTGGCCAGAGAGGGGCGATTCTCGCGCGCGGCCGAAAAGCTTTACCGAACGCAGTCGGCGGTGAGCCAGTCGATCCGCAAACTTGAAGACGAACTGGGCGAACCGCTGTTCGATCGCTCCTCGCGAGAAGGCGTGTTGACAGATGCAGGCCGCGTGCTCCAGGAATACGCGGAGAGATTGTTGAATCTGCGCGGAGACGCCCAGGAAGCGCTGGTGGAACTAAGAGAGTTGCAGAAAGGCAAGTTGGCGATCGCGGCCAACGAATTCACCGCGCTGTACCTGCTGCCGGTGCTGGCGGAATTTCGCCGCCTGCATCCCATGATACGAATCACGGTGCAGCGGTCGCTGGGCAGCCACATCCCCGACGACGTGCTGCGCCACAGCACTGAGCTCGGCGTCCTCACCTACGACCCGCAGGAGCCGCAGCTTTGTTCAACAATTGTCTACCTGGACGAGCTGATTTTCGTGGTTCCTCCGAGTCATCCGCTGGCTAGTGCGCATCAGGTCAGCATTCGGCAACTGGGGGCCGAGTCGTTTGTTGCCCACAATGTTGCTTCCCCCTATCGCGAAAAGGTAATCCAGGCCTTCAAACGGCACAAGACGCCGTTGCACATGGACATCGAACTGCCCACCCTGCAAGCCATCAAACGCTTCGTGGTGATGGGTAACGGAGTCGCGCTGGTTCCCGAGATCAGTGTGGAGAACGAACTGGCCCACGGCGAACTGATTCGGATCCCCGTGCGCGAATTGGGCCTGCATCGCAAGCTGCGATTGATCTATCGCAAAACCGCGAGCCTATCGCACGCAGCGCGTGCGTTCCTTAAAGTGGCTGAGACAATTGCACGAGAGCGCCGCGGAAGATACCGCTTTCAGCGAGAACACTGAGGACATTATTTTGAGTTCGCACGGGCCTGGACGCCCGCGCCTACATTCGCGCACAAAACAAAACGCCCCAGCACTCGTTAGAGTTTCTGGGACGTTCGTCGAAGCAGCCCTCCCCCGAAGTCTGCTCGAGGACTAATGTAGCAGTAGGCCGCTCGGGCGGGAATGGCACTTTCAGGCCATATTGAAATCTACGGTAATCGGTGCCCCGGTTACGGCTGGGGAAGGCAGCAAAACCTTTGATATTGTGGGACTTAGCGGCGCGCCGGAAGAACGAGCCTCTCAGACAGCCTACTTCGATACCTTCTGCAGCTCTTTCTGATGCTTCAGAGAAACCTCGGCTTCCTCCAGGTTGGTACCGATCCCGAAGCAAAAATCCGCGCCCTCGATCGTGGTGATGCGATCGTCCAATCCGCAAACTGCAAGGGGCTCGCGCCGCAAACGTTGCTGTGCTTCTGTGAGTTTCGTGTTTAGCTCCTGATAGGACTCTCCTTTGCACAGGAACTCATCGCCTTTGTCGTGATAGGCGTCTAGATCAACGCTTGTGAGTACGTCCGCAAATCTGCGGATGAGAATATCGCCGGCGGAGTAACCGTATTGGTCGTTCAACGCCTTCAGGCCGTCGACATCGCTCATGGCGATGAACGGGCTCGCCGGCCCGTCATCAAAAGCGCGCCGGTTCGGCCCGCCAGTCTTTTCGGAGACTAACAAGGCGCGTCTCATTTCTTCTGGAGACATCTCCGCTACTCGCTTGCGCGTCAGATGGTCAACTCTGCGCTCGATCATGAAACCGCTCCCCGGGGGAAAGATCAACTCGCGATCTAGGGGCCCCGTTCAAATAGGTCCACCATTTTGCTCGTCTATCGAGCTGGCTGCCAGATTACTTTGGTAACAGAGTTGTTGCTTGCTCTGCGCCGCAAAGGTGCAGACCTGAACTCGCGCGAGCAGCGCTTCACTCAACCTTGCGGGAACTCATTCAGGACGGGCGCGCTCAACTGGTGGGCCCGGTCCGTCAAGAATTACTTTCCGGCCTGCGTGAAGAAGCAAGCTTCAAGTACGGGACCAACTCCGAGCCTTTGAGCAGGTCTCTTTCGACTTCTCTGACTACGAAGAAGCCGCTCAACTGAACAATCAATGCCGCGCACGAGGAATCGCCGGAGCTGCGATCGACTTCCTCATTTGCGCCGCCGCTCTCCGCCGAGGCTGGCAAGCTTTCACTACTGACCAAGATTTCCTCCGCTACAGCGCCGTGTTTCCATTGCGACTCAACAAGGTGACCTAGAGGTGCGATCAGTGACTGACACAAATTAAGTCGCGCATTATCTGGGGCGGTCTGGCCTAACCCTATCATTCCAAAAGATCGGGCGGTAGATGCCAACTACGAGATATTAGGTCCTTTAAATAGGCCGCAAGCTCCGCCCTTTGAAAAACTACCGCTCGCGAGTTAGATTGGATCAATCCAAAACCATGACAGAGAAGTTCACACTATTCGACAAAATCTGGAACGAGCACGTGGTTTGTGTTCCTGCCGGATGGCTGCCGCTACTTTACATCGATCTGCACCTGGTGCACGAAGTCACTTCGCCGCAGGCCTTCGAGGGATTGCGAGTGGCGGGTCGCAAGGTCCGGCAGCCTCAGCGCACGGTCGCGACCGTCGACCACAACATTCCTACCGAGCCGCGCGGCACGCCCATCACCGATCCCATTGCGGCGGGGCAGATTCAGGCCTTGCAGCAAAACTGCAAGCATTTCGGCGTGCCTTTGTTCGACATGGATTCGTCCGAGCAGGGCATTGTGCACGTGATCGGTCCGGAACTAGGATTAACCCAGCCGGGGATAACGATCGTTTGCGGCGACAGCCACACCAGTACGCATGGTGCGTTTGGGGCGTTGGCCTTCGGCATTGGGACTTCGGAAGTCGAGCATGTGCTCGCCACGCAGTGTCTGCCGCAACGGAAGCCGCGGAGCATGCGCATCGAAGTTCGCGGCAAGCTGGGAGAAGGAGTGAGCGCAAAGGATCTCGCCCTGGGAGTGATTGGGCAGATTGGGATTGACGGCGCCACCGGCCACGTGATCGAGTACACGGGCGCGGCGGTTCGCAGCCTTTCCATGGAAGGCCGGATGACGTTGTGCAACATGAGCATTGAGGCCGGTGCTCGAGCTGCGATGATCGCACCCGATGAGACTACCTTTGCGTACATGAAGGGCCGTCGCTTTGCCCCGAGGGATTGGGATGAAGCTGTCGTCCGCTGGCGCGGATTGGCTTCCGATCAGGGGACACGCTATGACGCGGTCGCGGAAGTTGACGCTTCGCGGCTGGCGCCGTTTGTTACCTGGGGCACGAATCCGGGAATGATTGCGCCAGTCGATGGCTGTATTCCTGAATTGCGAGATTTGAAGATGCCTGCGGATCGTCCAGCCGTCGAGCGCATGCTGGAATATATGGGACTTGAACCGGGCACTCGTATCGAAGACATCTTCGTCGATCGCGTTTTTATCGGCTCTTGCACCAACTCGCGGCTCGAAGACCTGCGGGCCGCGGCGCGCGTCGCCAAGGGACATCGCGTTGCTCGTAAAGTGCGCGCCATGGTGGTACCGGGGTCGCAAGCGGTGAAGCACGCGGCGGAGCAGGAAGGCCTACACAGGATTTTTCTGGACTCCGGGTTCGAGTGGAGAGAATCCGGGTGCTCGATGTGTCTGGGGATGAATCCGGATATCCTGCAGCCCGGCGAACGTTGCGCTTCGACCAGCAATCGCAATTTTGAAGGCCGCCAGGGACGCGGCGGGCGTACGCATCTGGTGAGTCCGATGATGGCTGCCGCCGCGGCGATCGCAGGGCACTTCACGGATATTCGCAACTGGCATTTTCACTGAGATGACTGCGTCCTGGATTTTGACCTCAGGGGCGAAAGTGCGCGCCGTTCGCGGCGTGATTGGCACGGCTGAATAGGTTGCAGAAAAAGTCAATATCGCGAGCGGCAGCGCCTGAAGGCGCTATTGATTTTGCGGCAGTTACGGCATCGCTAAAGCGATGCCCTGGTACGAATCGAGATTTTTTCAGTAGTCTGTGAAGCCGTGCCCTCCGACCGAGCCGTTAATTTCATCGGCTTCGTTGAAAGTTATGATGGAATCCAGCTAAGAGGTAACCATGAAACCCTTTCGCACCCACAAAGGTCGTGTTGCGCCGCTTCATCGGGCGAACGTCGATACCGACCAGATCATTCCCAAGCAATTTCTGAAACGAATCGAGCGCACCGGTTTCGGCAAGTTTCTATTTTTCGATTGGCGTCGCACAAGCGAGGGCAA
The DNA here is from genome assembly GCA_963796095.1 of uncultured Acidobacteriota bacterium. Taxonomy (GTDB): domain Bacteria; phylum Acidobacteriota; class Terriglobia; order Terriglobales; family Acidobacteriaceae; genus JABDBE01. Next base: position 105,931 of record CAWCKL010000033.1, on the reverse strand, counting down.
GCACGATCCATCATTTGTTCTGAACCATCCAAGCTACACGGGTGCAAGTGTTCTGGTTGTGGGAAAGAATTTCGGTTGCGGATCTTCGCGGGAACATGCCGTCTGGGCGTTGGAAGATTTCGGGTTCCGTGTCGTCATCGCACCATCGTTCGCCGATATCTTCGCCAACAATTGTGTGAAGAACGGCGTGCTGACCGTGGTTCTGAGCGAGGACAAAGTCGCTGAGATCGCTCGGCGGGCGGCAGAGCATCCTGACTATGAGATTACGGTCGATCTCGAGCAGTGCAAGGTGCACGACGATCATGGATTGTCCGCTGCATTCCAGATCGACGAATTCACCCGCCATTGCCTGCTCGAAGGGCTGGACGACATCGGACTCACTCTAAAACATGAATCCGATATCGCGGCTTATGAAGCCCGGCATTCCCCGCCAATAAAATGAAGCAAGCACGCTGATCCGGGCGCGGCACGTTTGCTCGGTTACAATACCTTGACCCGCACAAGCGGTATACGGTGGAGGAGAATGCCCGAGGCCTGGAAGAAGTGGGAAGGCCAAGTCGTCAATGAGGAGTTCCCGTTGCTGCGGTATCTGGGCGGCTCGGAGCGCAGCGCTGTGTTTCTCACCAAACGCGCGGATCGCGAGCCTCAGGACGTGGCGATCAAACTGATTCTGGCCAATGCTGAGAATCCTGAACTTCAGGTCTCCTGGTGGGAACTCGCTGCGAAATTATCCCATCCGCACTTGCTTCGCCTCTTTCAAACTGGCCACTGTGAACTCGAGGGTACACAGCTGCTTTACGCCGTAACCGAATACGCCGAAGAAAGCCTTTCGCAGATTCTTCCTTATCGACCGCTCACCCCGGAGGAAGCACGGGACACGCTCTGGCCTCTTCTCGATGTTCTGGCTTACATTCACGCGAAAGGTTTCGTGCATGGCCACATCAAGCCGGCAAATGTAATGGCGGTTGGCGATCTGATAAAGGTTTCGAGCGACGGTCTTTGCGGAGTTGGCGAATCGAGCCGGGTTCTGGGAGCGACGAACGGCTACGCTGCGCCGGAGATTGCGGACGGTGCAGGCATGGCGCCCGCTGCTGATGTTTGGTCGCTGGGCGTAACGTTGGTCGAAGCTCTAACTCAGAATCCGCCGGTCTGGAAAGGAACCGAGCAGGCGGAACTGGTGTTGCCAGAAACTTTGCCATTTTTCGACATCGCAAGTCATTGTTTGCGACGGAACCCGCAGCAGCGATGGACAGTTCCTGAAATCGCGGAAAGGTTGAATCAGGCTCCGCTCGCAACTCAGAAAAGAGAGGTTGTTCAGCCCCAGAGCTCTTTTACGAAGTGGGGTTATCTGGCGCCAGCGATCGCAGTCGGTCTGGTGCTGCTGGCAGTTTTGGGCTCTAAAGTGTTGCATCACCATACCAGTGACGACCAGGCAGCATCTCAACAGAACCCTGAAGTTGGACGGTCTGCGCAGAACACGCCGGGGCAGAACTCAATAAATAAGGAAGCTTCCAGTGCGCCTGCCTCCGCGACTGCTCCGCCTGTCGCCGCGAAGAATTCCGCTGGCGCTCGGAGTCAGGGCACAGTGGCCCACCAGGTCATGCCCGAGGTGTTGAATGCCGCGTTGAGAACCGTTCAGGGCAAGCTAAAGGTCAGGATTAAAGTCACAGTGGATTCATCCGGCAATGTGGTGCTCGCGAAGTTTGACTCTCGAGGGCCGAGCAAGTATTTTGCGGAGCGAACTCTGGAGGCTGCGCGGCAGTGGAAATTCAATCCGCCTCAGGTGGATGGGCGGAGTGTGCCGAGCGAATGGATTCTGAGATTCGAGTTTACGAGAGGCGGAGCAACCGTCCATCCCGCACAAACGTTTCCATAGCACCGTGATCACCAGTCAAGCCGCAGGCCGCTCCAGTTCCTCGCGATTCCATTTCCCGAGGCTCGCGCCTGCGTCATAGGTCGTCTGCAAGAATTCAAGAAGGGCGACCTTGGGCGATGCCGCATTCCGAACGTCGTCGTACATGAGAAAGAATTCACGCCTCTGTGGATGATAGAAAGCTTTCGTCGGGCCGATGCGGGCTTCGGCGAACCCCACCGGTTCCGGAGCCGCATACGCGTAGAATGCCGGGCCCTTTATGTCGCCGCCGCCGGGCCAGAAACCGGCGCTGATCACTTCGTGGGAGTATGCCTCTCGAGTGATCGGGTCTGCCCCTTCACGTGGTGGTGCCCTTCGACCTGAAAAGCGCGTGACCGCAAGATCGAAGCTGCCCCAGAAGAAATGGACTGGGCTGTTCTTGCCGATATAACGTGATCGAAATTCCTTGAAGATCTCATCGGTGAGGACAAGGATCCGCCAGAACCGGTTTGCGTATTCCGGGGCGTACGATGCGTGCTTTGTATCCTTATCAAAAGCAATCGGGTCGGGAACTTCGCACGGCATCTTCCAAAATTTTACGTGAATATCGAGTGCGCCCAAGCACTTCATGAATTCCTTGAAAAAATCAGCGACGGATCGCGGCGCGAGCGCCATCACTTTTTCCGCATCCTTACTCGTCCGAATGACGAGCTTGTGGTGGATGAAATCGAAGTGAACCTCAAAAATCTCATTGCCGTAGGGGATCGGAGAGGTTGTGAGTCCGAGCGAAGTGACGTACAGCGGTACTTCCCACCAATGATTGAGTCTTGGAGACAAGGCCAGGCGGACTTTGCCCACGACCTGGGTCCACATGTGCAGGGTCGCGTAGGTGTCCTTCCAAGCGTTAAGCGGTAACTCCGGCCACAGGGCAGGAGCTATGGTCTGGACGTTCATACGGCCTCCTGATGAGAAACGCGATGCGCAAAACAGGTACACATTTTACTGCACTCCGAGCCACGACGAGGGGAAATGGGTTCCAAGTTCTCTATATCAGCGCCGCGTATCTTGCTCATTTGCCGGCCGTTTTCGAAAAGATTCGCAATTGCCACAAAATCAATGTACCTACCTGTGTCGACGGGCATCTAAGGTTGAGGCGAATTTTACCGAATGGCAGGACGAGAGACCGAGGGACCCCAGCCCGCCTGATAGCGCGGGCGCGGGTAAATACTCAGAACGAGCTGAGTGGGAAAGCTGCGCGTTGATTTGGATCGGAAGCGCGCCACGTGAACTTAGCGTCAGCAAGCGGCTTTGGAGGCAAAGATGCTCGTCGCGCAAAAGAAAGTCGAAGTTCCGCACGAACTGCTTGAGCGGCTGTCCGAGGCGCGGGTTCGAACGGATGAGATTTTTGACATTGTCCGGCCCGACTCTCTGTACGAGCGGCCTATTCCAGAAAGACATCGAATCATTTTTTATCTCGGGCATTTGGAAGCATTCGATTGGAATCTTTTGCGCGAGCGAGTTCTGGGCCTTAAGACTTTCCATGCCGATTTCGACCGGTTATTCGCCTTCGGGATTGATCCGATCAATGGAGCTCTTCCGTCCGACCAACCGATCGATTGGCCTTCGGTCGCGGATGCTCGTTATTACGTCAAGCGAATCCGAGGAAGCATCGATGATGGGCTGGCAGCGTTAACGTCTGCTGATTGGACTTCGAACCCGGTTGGTGCGGATTATTCTGCTGAGATATTGCTTGACGTGGCGATTGAGCATCGTCTGATGCATGCGGAAACGCTGGCCTACATGCTGCACCAGTTGCCGCTTGATCGTAAGATTCGAAAGCAACGTAAGCCCGAACTAATTGTCCCCCCCATTTCACCCTCACTGATTGAGATTCCCGCCGGGCGCGTGACGCTCGGACTCTCGCGGGACGATAAGAACACGTTTGGTTGGGATAACGAATTTGAAGCGCAGACCGTCGACGTCGCGGCGTTCGCAATCGACAAGTATAAAGTGACAAACGGTCAGTACCTTGATTTCGTGTCGGCGGGGGGCTACAAGAATCCAGCGTGTTGGACGGAAGAGGATTGGAAGTGGCGATCCGCGCAAGGCGTTCTTCATCCTGTGTTTTGGAGCCGCACTCGCGACCGTTGGTATTGCCGCACCATGTTCGACGAGATCCCTTTGCCTCTGGACTGGCCCGTGTACGTGAGCCAAGCCGAAGCGAACGCGTATGCTCGCTGGGCAGGGAAGTCGCTACCGACCGAAGCACAGTGGCATCGAGCCGCTTACGGAACAGAGACAAATACTGAGAGGCCATTTCCGTGGGGCATTCAGGCGCCGAACTCGAGCAGGGGTAATTTTGATTTCCACAGTTGGGACCCAACTTCAGTTGCGGCGTCTCCGGAGGGCGAGAGCACATTTGGCGTCGCTGATTTGCTGGGCAATGGGTGGGAGTGGACGTCGAGTCGGTTCGAACCATTTCCCGGCTTCCAGCGGTTTTCGTTTTATCCGGGCTATTCCGCGGACTTCTTTGATGGCAAACACTTCGTGATGAAAGGTGCATCCGCACGCACGGGCGCGTGCATGCTGCGCCGCTCTTTTCGCAACTGGTTCCAACCCCACTACCAGTACGTTTACGCGGGATTTCGTTGTGTGCGCAACTAATCGATTTCGGAGGACAGCATGCTGACGCAGGCTTTTACTACCGGCACAAATTCCGATCTTATCACCGATATGCGCCTGGGCTTGACCAAGTCCGGGCAGAAAGAACTCCCTTCGAAATACTTGTATGACGGCGTTGGGTCCGCGCTTTTCGAGGTCATCAGCGTTCTTCCAGAGTACGGATTGACTCGTGCTGACGAGCGCCTGCTGCGTCGGCATTCGGAGGACATCGTGGCGAGACTCACTCCTCCGACGGTGGTGGCCGAGTTGGGCAGTGGTAGCGGCAAGAAGACGCGCTGGATGCTAGAGGCGCTGAGCCGGCATCAGCACATTTCGTATTGCCCAATCGAAATCTCGCGGGCTGCGCTCACAATGTGTGAACGCGAACTGGGTGACATTGATTCGGTGAGCATCGTTGGGTTCGAGCGCGAATATCTTGATGGACTTTTGGAGGTGGCGGCTCAACGCCAGGCCGGAGAACAGTTGCTGGTGCTGTTCCTGGGGAGCACGATTGGCAACTTTGAGCATCCGGCGGACGTAAAGTTCCTGCGTCAAATGCGGGAGATCCTGCGAGCGGGCGACGCGTTGCTCCTGGGTACCGACCTCGCGAAACCGATTCATCAACTGCTCGATGCGTATGATGATCCGCTCGGCGTGACGGCGGCCTTCAATTTGAACCTGCTAGGACGAATCAATCGGGAACTTGATGCCGACTTCGTCCTTGAGCAATTCGAACACGTGGCTCGGTTCAATCCGGACGCAGGCAGCGTAGAGATGCACCTTCGTTCCCGCAAGAAACAAATCGTCAGCATACCCGCTGCTTCCTTGTCCGTTACGTTCTTCGAAGGCGAAACCATCTGGACGGAGAGCAGTCACAAATATTCTCTCCCCGAAGTGTTTCGAATTGCCGAGCAGGCCGGCTTCCGTTGTGACGCGCAGTGGATTGATGAAGAATGGCCATTCGCGGAAAACCTGTTAATTGCCGAATGACCTGTGATCATGGGTCTACTCGATATCGGCTTGGGATTCATCCGTTGGAGCCTTTGACTCGAGATGAATCTCAGGTAAGTTGACACTGTTAAGTTGTCGATTCAGGGCCGGCAGGTCGGAATTCTTGATTTCCTCCCAACGTTTCACTAACGCGGAAAGGTCCCGCTCGGTATCCGCCGCCGCGTTTATTTGCGCTGTGGTCGGCGCGGCGTCCGCCTGTCCAACGCTGGTATAGAGCGCGTCCACTGCGGCACTCGCCCTAGTAAGAGTTGGTTCGGATGTTCCGGGGACGGCCGGAGTCGGCCCTCGTAGAATTGTTCCCACTTGCTGTTCGAGGGCTTTGATCGATTCCGCCATCGCGCCGGACTGATTTCCAAGCTTGTGAAGTTGATCGACGACTGAGCGCGCCTGCGTGACCGTTTCTGTGCTGGTAGTCAACTCGGAGGCCAGGCGCATCTCCAGATTGAATTGTTTTTCGAGGTCGCCGGGTGACGTATTTACTCGAGGGTCTATCTTCACCGTCAGCGATGCTGTGAAGGTGTTTCCATTCACGGCGAGTCGAGCTGTGTATTCTCCGGGTAGCGCGATTGGCCCCTGCGGCGTTCTGGGCGTGTCGGAAGGTACGGCTGAGATGGGATACTGGTGTTGCAAGGAAGCAGGAGAGAGATAGTGCAAATCCCATACCCAGCGGTGCATTCCGGCGCTTGCCGAAAGAATCTTCGGCATCCGGAGCCAGTACAACGGAATCAGTTGCTTCTCTAGTTCAGCTTGGGTTACTTCCGGCTTGTCCATACTGGAAAATCGCCGCACGACCTTGCCATGCGCATCGACGATCTCAAGTGTTACCGCGCCAGATACGGGCTGCGCCAGGAAGTAGTCAAGAATCGCGCCGTCCGGAGGATTCTGGCCAGCCGGTTCGTCGGGCGGGATCGGAGTGTCGGGATTTGTGCTGCGCCGGACGCGGTAGGCCGCTTCGGGTTTGAAAAGATAAGCACCTGATTTCGCCATGGATTCGGCGAGTTGTCGTAAGGGAGTGATGTCGTCGAGTATCCAGAACGATCGGCCGTGAGTGGCAACGATCAAGTCATTCTCGTGAATCGCCAAGTCCCGCATCGAAGTGTGGGGCAGGTTTAATTGCAGGGACTGCCAGTGATCGCCGTCGTCAAATGAGACCCAGACGCTGTTTTCAGTGCCCGCAAATAGCAGGCCCTTGCGGACCGGGTCCTCACGCACGGTATCCGCCGGGGCATCATCGGGAAGTCCGCCTGTAATCAGCTTCCAGGTCTTGCCGCCATCGTGAGTGCGGTAAATATAGGGGTGCAAATCATCAATGCGGAAGCGGCTCGCGGACGCGTAGGCGGATTGGTCGTCGAAATGCGACGCCTCAACCTGAGTGACCTTGCTCCATGCGGTCAAGTCAGGCGGCGTGATGTTATTCCAATTCTTTCCACTGTCTCGTGTCACCCAGATCAGGCCATCGTCAGTGCCCGCCCATAGTGTGTTGATATCTTTGAATGACGGAGCCAGAGCGTAGATCACTCCGCGTTGCTTGCCTGCATCGGGATTCTTGGAGGCAAGTGTGCCCACGCTCGAGGGAACCCCCGGGTTCTCGCGAGTGAGGGCCGGGCTAATTGTTTGCCAGGACTGTCCGCCATCTGTCGTCTTGAACAGCACGTTGGACGAAAAATAAAGAGTGTGAGGATCAATCGGCGAAAACAAAGTGGGCTCAGTACGATCGGTGCGGAACTTTGCACTGCGGATTGGAATGGGTGTTACGTTTTGCACCTGCCCGGTAGACCAGTGATATTTCGAAACCTCACTCCGGCCGCCCCCGTAAATAATATCGGGATCGAGCGGATCGGGCGCAACGTAACCGTACTCGATGGTGGCGACGGGATGCCAATCGCGAAACGTGATTTCGCCGTCGTTGCCGCGGCTCAAGATGCATACCGAGCCGCTCTCCTGCTGACCAGCGCAAACGCGGTAAGGGAAAGTATTGGTGACTCCAACGTGGTAAAGCTGCGCGGTCGGTTGGTTGTACCACGAACTCCACGTCAGCCCACCGTTGACGGTCACAATCGCGCCCTGATCGCTGACCAAAAGAATAATGTTGGAATCATTGGGATTGATCCAGAGATTCTGGTAGTCATCCCCGCCGGGTGCGCCGCGAATGCTCATCCAGGTCTTGCCGCCATCCGTGGAGCGCACGGTTACGATGCTCGCGCTGTGCACCACGTCGGGATTCTTGGGGTCCACCCTTATAACCGGAAGGTCGCCGCCGCCGATGCGCATGGCGGGGCGCGGATCAGTCGTGGCCACATGCCAGGTTTCACCGGCGTCATCGGAGCGATAGACACCAAGACCCGCGCCGGAACCATATTCTCCATGATCAGTAGTTGCCACCGCCGCGTAGAGACGGTTCGGCTGACTGGCTGCTATGGCCAAGTTGATTTGCGTAACATTCTTGGGCAGACCATTGGTTAAAGGGTGCCAAGTATTACCTGCGTCCGTGGACTTGAAGAGGCCACCGCCGACTCCCTGAAACTGGTTGTTATCCTCCCACGGTCCCTCGCGTGCTTCCCACAGTGACGCGTAAAGGACGTCTGGATTTGAGAGGTCAATCTCGATGTCGGAACCGCCAGTGTTCTCGTCTTTGTACAGAATCTTTTGCCATGTGCTTCCGCCGTCAGTCGAGCGAAAAATGCCGCGCTCCTGGTTCGGACCATAGGGATGGCCAAGGACCGCTGCGAATACCTTATTCGGGTCGCGCGGGTCGACCACGAGCGCTGGGATCTGCTGCCCGTTACGCAAGCCCAGATGAGTCCAGGTCTTGCCCGCGTCCGTGGACTTGTAGATTCCGTTGCCGACGGAGAGGTCAGGACGATGCAGTCCTTCACCGCTCGCGACGTAAATAATGTTGTGATCCGACGGAGCGACGGCGATGGCGCCGATCGATTGACTGGGCTCCTGGTCGAAGATCGGCGTCCAGGTGCGGCCATAGTCGTCCGACTTCCACACCCCGCCATTCACCGCGCCGATATAGAAAAGATTCGGTTGGTTCGGTACGCCGGCGACCGCCCGCGTCCGGCCTCCCCGAAAAGGCCCAATCATGCGCCAGCGCATTTCCTGATACATGCTCTCCGGATACTGCTGTGCCTGGCTGATGCCAAGCGGCGAAATGGCGAAACCGCCAGCGAGCAAAATCGGAATGAGGCGATGAAATCGAATCACTAGACCCTCCAGAAAATGTCTGAGTGGGACAGCATAAATCAAATATGGCGGTAGGAGAATGGCGAGTCGTTCGATTGATCTTTAGGAGGCGTCGGACTCTTCTTCGCGACGTTGCTTCTGAATATCGATTCCGAGTTGCTCCGCTTTCTTGTAGAGGTGGCTCCGCTCCAGTCCGAGCGATCTGGCAGCATTGGTGATGTGGTAGTTGCTGCGCTTGAGTTCGGCGATAATCACCTCCCGCTCGAACTTTTGCACCCGCTCGGCCAGCGGCCCTGAACTCGTTCCTAAGGAAGAAAGGCGGGTTGGAGTAGAAGGCAGGGCGGCGCGAACTGTTTCTAGCGTTACCTCGTCTACGGTCGCCAGCAGCATCAACCGCTCCACCACGTTGCGCAACTCGCGGACGTTGCCTGGCCACGGATCGGCCGCAAGAGCCTCAATCGCCTCTCGAGTGAAGGGAATCGGCTTCCAACCATTCTGATCGCACACCTGCCGGGCAAAGTGTTCCACCAGCACCGGAATGTCCTCGTGGCGTTCGCGTAGCGGGGGTAGGATGAGCGGAAACACGTACACTCGATGAAAAAGGTCCTGGCGAAACTTGCCGTCGCGCAGAAGGCCTTCCAAATTTCGATGGGTAGCCACCAGGACGCGCACGTCGACGGAAATAGGCTTGTCTCCGCCAATGTGTTCTACCTCGCCTTCCTCGAGCACGCGTAGCAGTTTGGCTTGCATGGGGAGAGGCATATCGCCAATTTCATCCAGGAAGATGGTCCCGTGCTCGGCCTGCTCGAATTTTCCCGTGTGGCGTGCGGCTGCTCCGGTAAACGCACCCTTCTCGTGTCCAAAGAGTTCTGATTCGATCAACTCAGCTGGAACCGCGGCACAGTTCAAAGTAACAAAAGGGCCTGCGGATCGTGGGCTACGCTCATGCAGGGTACGCGCAACCAGTTCTTTCCCCGTGCCGGTTTCTCCCAGAATGCAGACTCGAGACTCGCTTGCCGCCACTCGCTCGACCTGTGCCATGAGTTTGCGCATGACGTCCGACGTCCAAACAATTTCGTGTTTGCCCAGGCGATGGCGAAGCTGACGGTTCTCCGATTCCAGACGCCGCAGTTTGAGCACATTCTCCACTGTGAGCAGCAACTTTTCGGTGGAGACCGGTTTTTCCAGAAAGTCGAGAGCCCCCAATTGCGTGGCGCGAACCGCCATTTCAATGTGTGCCTGGCCAGACATCATAACCACGGGAACCGTGATTCCTTGCGATTTCAGGTCCTCCAGAAAAGAAAGGCCATCTTTCGCGGGCATGACCACGTCGGAAAAAATCAGATCAAAGCTCTGTGTCTTGGCACATTCGAGTGCCTTTAGCGCATTGTCACAAACCGTTGCTTCGTGGCCCGCTAGACGAAATGCTCGCGAAAGCGAGGCCAGCGTGTTGGGCTCGTCATCCACAATTAGAAGGTTTGCTTTCTGCGGCACTAGTGGCTCCTCGCAGGTACGCCGAGCGGCTGACCGGTGGTTTGCAGCTTGTCCAGATTGCGCGGCAGTTCAATCACGAATGTCGTCCCGCGTCCGGATTCACTTCGAACAGCAATTCTGCCACCGTGATCGCTGATTACGGACTGAACGATCGCCAGCCCGAGCCCCGTGCCATGCGGTTTGTTGGTGTAATAAGGAGTGAACAGACGCTCGCACTCTTCCGGCGTGAGCCCAGTTCCCGTATCTGAAACCTCCACATGGCTGAGACCACCGTCCTGGCGTGTGCGCAGCGTGAGTGTGCCACCCTGGGGCATCGCGTCCATTGCATTCAACACGAGATTTGAGAGTGCCCGGTGCAGCAGGTCGGCGTCGGCGGCAACGGAATCCATGGGTTCGGTCAACTCCAGTTTACATTCAATGGGCGCACGCTCCGGAGCACGGAGTTGCGCCTGAAACAGCCGAGCTACATTCTGGACGACGTCATTGAGTTGTATTTGCTGAAACTGCGGTTGTGGCATCCTGGAGAACTCGCTGAAGCGCTGGATGATGCCTTTGAGATTCGCGATCTCGGCCAGCAACGTGGAGGAGCTTTCCTGAAAACTCTCTTCAAATTGCTGCGGACTCTGCTGACGCGCCCGCAGCAAATTCTCGACGGTCAGTTGCAGTGGGAATAGAGGGTTCTTCAATTCATGCGCCAGTCTGCGGGCCAGCTCACGCCACGCCGCAACCCGTTCAGCCTGCACGAGGTGCTCTCGTTGTGCCCGCAGTTCGCGGGTCATGCCATTGAACGACTCCGCCAACTCACCAATTTCGTCGGACGAAGTAACGGATACCTGCGTGTTCCAGTTGCCGGAAGCGACGTCGCGAGCGGCGCGCGCAAGTTGCTCTATCGGCCGCGTGACCCGGCCCGACGCCCATCCGCTCAGTAGAATCGCCAGCAAGATGCCACCGCCACCACACAACAGTGCCGCCGTGCGGATGCGTTGGCGAAGTTCGACGTAAGGGCGTCGCGAATTGCTAATCAGGAGGACCCCGAGCAAGTGATTGTCCTGTCCGGTCAGCGGAATCGCGTCGATGGTCTCGTCATCCGCCGGGTTGGAAGACCAATGCACCAGCGTTGTGGTCTCCCGCGGTTGTTGCTGAAGCTGCCGAATAATTGGCGCAATCCGATCTGCTTGCGGAGCTGAACTTGATGCGTCAATCAGAAATTGGGGAGAGAAGCCGGCTCCCAGATTCTGGTAAAACATGGCCCGCATACCGGCCGGAAGCTCGAGGCTGGTGAGGAAGTCCTTATCAATGCGGCGGCCTCCCACCACGAATAGTGGCTTCTCGCCCAGGCTCATCTCTCTCACCGCGAACAGCCCCAGTGCGCCGCCATCCGGCAGTTCCTCCTGCTTCAAGAAAGTACCTTTTGTAATTGTGGACGCGAGACTGGCAGTTTCCTTGTAGCCAAACTTGGCCGGCCATTGCGCCGAAGAAATGATCGTGCCCTGATTGTCGATGAACTCCAGAAAATCCAGCTGATGATTGTCAGCAATCGTCCTGGCTTCGTTGAGGTAAGCGCCGTAGTCAGGCGAGCCGCGCATCAGCGCTAGAGCCATGCGAGTCGTTCCTTCGCTCGCTGCAATCGTATCGACATGATGCGCGACTTCTTCCCCTCGGCGATTGAACTCGTGGCGAAACTGCGCGACCAGAGCCGCGCTACGCTCCTCATTGGCCTTTTCGAAAGCCCGGCGGGCGAACGAAGAAATACTCCAGGCAACGGCTACCACCGACACCAGGACGGTAAGCGCGAACACCGCCAGAAGTCTGCGCCGGAAAATCATGGTCTTTCCATCATGACTTTAGTTATCTATCACTTGCAAGACCCTCCTACCTGCACTAATACCACTTCCTGTGGAGGGAGTCTCTTGCGCAGAGTCAAAGTAAATCTCACGAAGTATGTTCAGACCGCAGCTGGTCCGCGATATTGTCCCGCCGTCGTAGCACCTAACGGTCGAATCAAGCAGGATGTCGGGTTGGTGGGTGACAAAGAAGAGCGACACCCCGAAGGCGCGTATTACGTTGATTGGCGGTCGAATGGTAAACGTGTCCGACTCTCTGTCGGCTAGAACGCACAGGATGCGTTGACTCAGCGCGACCGAAAGACATTCGAGCTGAATGCGGCCAATCATGGTGTTGAGATCGTGCCTAGTTTGCTCAGTCCCAATGCCGCCCCGAATCACCGCTCCCTTCCAGCAGCTGTCACTGAATACCTTGAGGAAACACGGCTGAGTAAAAAGCGCAAGACGCATGGAGCATACACGAAGACGTTGACGTACTTCCAGGAATCCTGCACGAAGGCCTACCTAGAAGACATCGACCGCCGTGATCTGCTGATGTTCTCAGCGTTCTTGCGCGACGACAAAGACCATGGCCCGAGATCAGTCCGCAACAGGTTCATGCATGTCCTAATATTTCTGAAGGCACAGGGAATTCGTGGCCTGGTCGGTAAGAATGATTGGCCGCGCTACGTTCAAGAGGAGCCAGAGGTCTACGAACAGGAAGAACTGGATACGCTGTTCGCGGCCTGTGATGCGGAAGAGCGGTTGTGGTTCGAGTTCTTCCTGATGACGGGAATGCGCGACCAGGAAGTCTCACACTGCTCCCGGCCGGACGTAAACTTTCGATCCGCTCCTGTTAGTGTTACACACAAGCCAGCGTACGGATGGACACCAAAGGCGTATGAGGAACGGGAGATTCCTATCCCTGAGCAACTGATGACGAGCCTGCAAACAGCGAAGACGGCCCGAGACACAGCCTGTCCTCTAATTTTTCCTGTTACGAGCTGTCGGCCTAGGACGAACTTCTTGCGTGAGCTGAAGGCAGTCGCTGAGCGTGCCGGGCTCAAGAAGGAAGACTTCTGGCTTCACAAGTTCAGGAGTATGTTTGCTACCTGGCATCTGTGGAACGGAGCTGACCTACGCAGCGTTTAAATTTCGTAGCACGATTGCACGGCAGAGCGGCGGCACGGAAGGCTTGGGCTTGGCCATTGCGTGCTGCCGTGCAGTGCAACTTCCGTACCATCTGCGTATCTCCTGCGGTCGGACTACCCCTTGCTCTACTCTCTGAGCTTCCTTATTTACTTGATTACTTGGGTCGACCGCACTTTGTGCAAACGTATTTTGTGCGCTGATCTGTAAGTCCATTGTGGCCGATTCTTCGCAAGCCCGGCGTCGAGCTTGGATTGCCGTGTGTTGATTCACCACGATCTGAGCGAACGCCAAAATCCATTCAAGGTGCATCATCGCGGGATCGACTCCGGCAAAAGACGAACACCTTAACGAGCGCTCACTCGACGAAGTGGTTGGCCGACGTTGTCACAATCTTTTACATCGTTTTACTTCTACATAACACTTGAACCAAGTTCTCTTCGTCTAAGCCTGCAGCGAAGTGGGATCGGGCTTTGGGACTTATGGCCAAGCTTCTCATTATCGAAGATGAACCGAGAATGGTTGTCGGCTTGCGCGACAACTTCGAATATGAGGGCTACGAAGTCATCACTGCCGAAACTGGTTCCGAAGGTATCAAGCATGCGCTCCACGATTCCCCAGATCTTATTTTACTCGACGTCATGTTTCCCAAGATCACATGTGTGGAACTCAAGACCAAACGACCCTTTCTTCCCGTCATTGTGCTCACCGGCCGGCACCATCCATCGGACGAGGAAAAGGGAAATGAGTTGGGTGCTGCCGACTACGTCAGCAGACCGTTTTCTATGCGAGAACTTTCAGCCCGCGTGAAAGCACTTCTCCGTCCCGTTCATTCGACTCCAAGAAAAAGTGATGTTAACGACCCACCTGGCGACCTCGTCGAAAGCGATACACTTGGAGCTGACTCGGGAGCAGCGGAGAAGGCGCGCATCAGCACCGTAAAATCAGTCAAGAATTTTTTACGGAATAGCAGCCAGGCGCTCAGCCCAAATCGTCCGGCGCAACAGAAACTGCTTGCTCAGCAACTCCAAGCCACTCGACCTTCCGATTTCGAGAGAGCTTCATCTGCGGATAGCACTTTCGCAATAGGGCGTCGGTTGGGACACTATCGCATCCTTACCAGGATAGGCGCTGGTGGAATGGGAGTGGTCTACATGGCTCTCGATGAACGTCTCAACCGCAGGGTCGCGCTGAAGAGGTTGAATGCGCGGAGGCTCACTGACAAGCTCGCTCGCGTTCAGCTGTTGGAAGAAGCCAGGAATGCCTCCTCGCTGAACCACCCGAATATCTGCACCATTTATGACATTGGAGAAGTTGATGATGAGATTTACATGGTTATGGAGTTGATCGACGGGCAACCACTTAGTCGGCTCATAGCTGAACGCAGCCTGCCGACGGGAGATATCATTAGCTACGGAGTACAGATCGCTGACGCGCTGGAGCATGCGCATTCTCATGGAATCGTCCATCGGGACCTCAAGAGCTCGAATGTGGTCGTCAGAGCAGACGGTGTGGTAAAGGTGGTCGATTTCGGCTTATCGAGACGCTTTGAGCACCAACCGCCGGATGCGATCACGGTGTCGTTAGGTCTGCACCATAGCTTAGGTATCATCGTGGGCACAATCCAGTACTTGGCACCTGAAGTCTTACGCGGGAACATTGCGGACGAACGCAGCGACGTGTGGTCTTTCGGAGTCGTGCTATACGAATTAGCGGCAGCTGCCCTTCCGTTCGGAGGGGAGACGGCCTTTTCAGTTGGTGCAGCAATTCTGCAGCAATCTCCTGCGCCGTTATCGGGGCGACTGCCGCTAGGACTACGTACTGTCATTGAGGGATGTTTATCGAAAAACGTGATCGACAGGTATCAGGGATTCGCAGAAATAGCTTCTGAGCTTAGGGCGATTCGAGCCCTCTCCTCGACCGTCGTGCCCTTGGCGCTCCAGCTTGCTAAACTCAGGTTGCGTAAATCTACCCATCGCATTTTGCGCCAGTAATTCTCAAGAAGCAGAATGGCTTTTTAAGCACACTGTCGCTAAACACTAAGCTGAAAAGAAAGCTTTTGCCGCTATTGCAGCTTCGCGTACTCCACTTTGGCTTCCTTCAGGATGGGGATGTCAGGGTCAGCGTCTTTCCAAAGGGTGAGGAAGTCGTGATAGGCGGCGCGGGCTTTCGCTGTGTCACCTTGTTGAGCGTACGCGCGCCCCAGGCCGAGATGGGCGAGCGGCGTGAGCGGGCAGTTCCATACCACGCCGGGATGGTCGAGATATTTCTGAAAAGTCGCTTCCGCGTCCACTCCCTGACGTTGGCCTAGGTACGCTGCCCCGCGAAGGTACACTGGATACAGGCACGCGTAATCCACATAGCCGACTACCGTGCCCAACTCATTTGGCTCTGCCGACCGCAGGATTTCAATCGCCGCAGCGGGCTTCGCTTGGTAAGCAAGCGCCGCCCGAATCGCAGGCAACCAATATCCATTCACCAGGGTGTCCGACGGATACTCCTTCTCGAGCTCCTTTGTGGACTTCTCGGTTCTCGCTTTGTCTCCGGCAACCGCGAGGGCCAGCGCCACCATTGCTTTCGTGTTTCGCCCTGGGGAAATCGTCAGTGCCCTCAGCGCTACCTTTTTCGCTGATCCTGTGTTCCCGACAAAAGCCTCGCGTAGCGCCGCCTCCGCTTCCCAGTTCGCCGCCTCTTCCGGCAGATGATCCCGCTTGGCGGTTTCGGTGGCGCGCTCGGAAAGGGCGCGCGCACGGCCCAGATGACCCGACTGCGCTTCCGTGTCAGCCTGAAGCGACAGCATGAGGTCTTCTTCGCCCGGCTCGCCTTTGCCCCAAGCTGCCTGCTCCGCCACCGCTTCGGCGCTTCCCTTCAGCAATGCTAGCGCGTAAAGAACCTGATGCAAGTCCGAGTTATCGAATTTGCGCGCGAAGGCTTGATCGACTACTGCTTGCGCCTCATCGAATCGACCCAGCTCAAGCTCAGCGGCCGCGAGGTTTCCATATCGGCTCACATTGTTGGGGTCCAGGTTTAGTGCCTGGCGCGTCAGAGCGGCAGCTTTTTCATATTGGCCTACGAGGGCGTAGTCATAGCCGAGGTTTACGAATGCAGCGGCCCCACGTGGATAGTTGTCTATCCGCATTTCGTAAACCTGGTTGGCCTGCTCAAGATCGCCCCTCACGTTCGAATAGTACTGACCCGCGATCATCAGCTTTTCCCGCTCGCTAGTCCGCTCGCTCAGGTAGTAGGCTTTGCTCAAGTACTCGCGAGCGAGGCTGGTCTCGCCGAGATCAGCGTAATCCGCTCCCAAACCGGAATACGCCATGGCGAAATTCGGATCGATTTCAATCGCTCGCTTAAGGTAGGGAATCTCTGCGCCCGAGCCCTGTTCGTTATGGGCTTTCGCTCCCAGACTGTAAGCTTTCAGAGCCTCCAGGGAAGACGTGGTAACTTGCGCGAGCCGGACGTCGTATTTCTCGACCGAAACCAGTGATTCGCCCAGTTCGCTCCGCAACGTCCGTGCCGCCTGATCAAGAGCATCGAGTACGTGTTCCCTGCTTCCCGCTCGGGCCTGCTCGCGAGCCAGGGCTTCGCCGGTCTGGCAGTTCACGGCGTCGAGGCCTACAACGTAGGTGGTCCCCAGCGCCGCGATCGAACCGGCCAGATAGGCCTTGCTTCCGACCCGCTGGCATAGCTCCTGCGCCACCTCCGGCGTAAGCTTCTCGCTTGCCTGCCGGCCCATCAGCCGAAGGGTCTGGCGAATCCGGTTGTCAGAGAGAAGATTCAGGAAGGGTGACTGAGCCAGATCGGCGGCGAGTGCTTGGCGGAGCGCATCGTCGAAGACGGGATCAGCGGTGGAGTTGGAGAAATCGCTGAGGACAATTGTGTCCTTGTCGGTGAGCTTGGGCGTGCGGTGGAAATAGAAGTAACTACCGACTGACAACGCCAGCACCGCCACAGCAGCAGGAACAATTGCCTGCCAGCGTTTCCCGACGCCAGTTGCGGCTCCGGCCTTCGCACTTATTGTCATTGAATCCTTGTCCCGCTTTAGCCGTTGCAGGTCAGTGCGCACCTCAGAAGCATGCTGGTAGCGCAGGTTGCGATCTTTTTCCAGTGCCTTGTTGATAATGCGCTCCAGTTCTGCTGGCAGGTCAGGGTTGAGGACCAGGAGAGGCGGTGCGATACGGTTCAGGATGGAGTCGAAAACTTCCCACGTGCTTTCGCCACGGAAAGGCAACACCCCGGTCGCCATCTCGTAGAGCACTACTCCGAAGGAAAACAGGTCGGTGCGTGCGTCCAGCTTCTTGGCCCGGACTTGTTCTGGCGACATATAGGCAATCGTTCCCAGTGGACTTCCCGGACTGGTCAGATGTTCTTCGGGCGTCACCGTTGATTCGGCCGTTACACCAGCAGCTTCTACATTGCTGAGGACGGGTGTCACTTTCGCTAGTCCGAAGTCGAGAATCTTGGCGTGCCCGCGTTCCGTCACGAAGATGTTGGCTGGCTTAATGTCGCGATGCACGATGCCCTTTGAATGTGCCGCATCCAAAGCGTCAGCGATCTCGATCGTCAGCGACAGAACCAACTCAGTTTCCATTGGCCGCCCAGCAATTCGGTGCTTCAAGGTCAGTCCGTCCAGAAACTCCATGGCGATGAAGGCTTGTCCGTGCTGATCGTCAATCTCGTAGATCGTGCATATATTGGGATGGTTCAGTGCAGAGGCAGCTTTGGCTTCTCTTTGAAAGCGGCTCAGAGCTTGCGGATCTTTGGCCAAATTATCCGGCAGGAACTTGAGGGCGACAAAACGTCCGAGTTTGACATCCTCGGCCTTGTACACCACACCCATCCCGCCGCCGCCGAGCTTCTCGACGATGCGATAGTGCGAGATGGTTTGGTCGATCATTTGCACGAATGCTATGGCGTGCGGATAGGTATGTCAATGCACGGACTTCATTGCAGCTTCGCGTACTCCGCCTTGGCTTCCTTCAGAATGGGGATGTCGGGGTCGGCGTCTTTCCAGAGGGTGAGGAAGTCTTGGTAGGCGATCTGTGCTTTAGCTTTGTCCCTGCTCATCGCATAGGCGCGACCGAGTTGGAGGCGCGCCAGCGCCCCGATGGGTTCGTTCAGAACGACGCCCGGTTGATCGAGGATCCTCTGAAACTCAGTCGAGGCTCCTTTGCCCTCATGCGCAGCGAGATAGGCTTCCCCCCGAACATAGACGGGGTACAACGTGGTCCAACCGTTAGTAGCCGGCGACCCTAGCTCGTACGGCGTAGCAGCTCTGAGAATCTCCTCCGCCCGTTCGGCTCGATTCCGGCTAACCTCAAGTTTGGCCCGGAGAGTTGGCAGATAGTTAAACTGCACAATTGTGTCTTCGGGGAACTGCTTGTCCAATTCAACAGCAAATGCACGCGCTCGCTCCTTGTTCCCTGCATAAGCAAGAGCCAGCATCGCGCCATATTTCACATCGCGCCCTGACGACCTCGTCAACGCCAACATGGCTCGCCGCCGGGCCTCACTGGAATTGCCGAACACTGCTTCTCGCAGGGCGGAGGCGGCCGCGTAAGCAGCGGCGGTTTCATTGCGCTTAGTCCGGTCCGCAGCCTCTATGGCCCGGCGAGACAATTCACGTGCTCTTCCAAGATGCCCGAAATAGGCGGCGGTATCGGCCTCCCGAGCCAAAAACGAATCTTCCTCTCCTGGCTTGCCAGCGGCACTGTCCACCAGCCTTGCCATTTCTGCTATGTCTTTCCGCAAAAAGGCAAGAGTATAAAGGTCGTCGGGGGAGTCGAGACCCTTCGTGTGAGCCTTTTTGGTCGCAGCCTCCGCTTCCTTGATGCGGTTCAATGAGACATATGCCAAGATAACATTGCCGTACGCAACAGCACTCTGAGGGAGAAGGCGCACGCCCTCAAGAGATTCTCTCAGGCTTCTGTCGTATTGCCCAAGGCAGAACGAGACTGGTCCCAGCAAATTCGGAAAGAAGGGCTCACGGGGAAAGGTTCGTGCACCAATTTCAAATATCTCTTGCGCCTTTATCAAGTCGCCTGTGACGGTGAGGTGATAATTGCCCTCGATGATAAGCCTCTCATTCTCGCTCACTCCCCGGCGCAGTTCGAATGCCCGCCTGCCGGTTCCAGCCGAACTGGTAGTCTCCCCGAGGTTCCAGTACCACTCGCTCATTACCGCGTAAGCGAGGGCGAAATTGGGGTCGAGTTCCACGGCTCTCTGGGCCAGAGACAAAGCCTCGGCGTTATCGTTCGTCTCTAGCAATGTCTTTTGGGCCAGACTGAAGGCCTGAAGCGCCTCAAGCGACGTCGTCGTCGCCTGCCAAACGGGTGTGTCGTATTTTTGCACTGTGCTAAGTGATTCCCCAAGCTTGTTGCGCATCTCCGAAACCACCTCTCCGAGAGCGTGGAGAACGTGGTTTTTATCGTCAGCACTAGCTTCTGTGCTTGCTAGTACTGTCCCGGTTGCACAGTTAACCGCCTTGAGGATCACGATGTACTGCGCGCCAATTTGCGCAATCGAGCCATCGAGGACTGCTGTGCTGCTAGTTCGTTGGCAGACTTCCCGAGCGATCTCCGGGGTGAGCCGGGCATTCCGCGGCTGACCCATCATGCGCAATGTCTGCTGGATTTGCTCTTCAGAGACAAGGCTCAGAAATGGTGATTGTTCCAGTTGCACGGAAAGTCCTAGCCGGAGGGTCCCGTCAAAGACTGTATCTCCTGTCCTGTTGGTGAAATCGCCGAGCACAATGGTGTCTTTGTCGGTCAGTGGCTTAGCTTGGTGCAGGCGGTAACGGACACCGGTCGCAATCAGCACTCCGGTAAGCAGCGCGCAAACGGAAACCATAACCTTCCAGTGGAGGGCGCTGTACTTCTCGGTCGAGCCACGAAGCTGCTCCGACCGTTGCTCAGATTGGGCAGAAATTGCCTCGGCCAAGGATTCAGGCGCCTGTCCGTGGTCATTGGCGACGGGGGCGCTCCGCGAAGCGATCGGAATGGGTGCCCTCGATATGGCTCCGCCTCCCACCCTCGGCGTGGGAGAACGAATCTCCTCGCGGTCTTCTGGCCAGTCGTAGACACGTCCGGGCGGAGCTGACTGTTTGAGTGCTGTCCTCGGCTCTCCGGGACGGTAGTTCTTTACTGAAGCGATGAAGCGGTAACCGCGTCTACCCACCGTTTCAACGAAGCGAGGTTTCTCTGCCGAATCGTTGAGAGCGGCACGCAGCCGGTTGACCGCCGTGTTAAGCCCGCGATCGAAGTCCACGAAGGTATCGTTCGACCACAGTCCGTCCCGCAGTTGTTCGCGAGTCACTAGCTCGCCGGGTCGAGCCAGGAGCATGGCCAAGACCTTCAGGGGTTGCTCCTGAACCTTCAGCTTGGTGCCGTTTTTGCGCAGTTCTCCGGCCCATAGATCAACCTCAAAAGCGGCAAAACAGAAAAAACGTTGCGAAGGTTGAGCCTGGAGAGCCACGGAACCTCCTGGCGAACGGGGAACAGTAATTTTATCACCGCTCGTCCAATTTCCCTCCGAGTGCGACGGGAGTCTGTTATGCGCGGAGAAATCAGCAACTTGGCCCGTGACCAAGAATTTACTGCCGGGTTATCGGCGATCCATTGACTGGAAGAGGGCTGTTGCCCGAGAGTTGCGTCTCAGAAATTGCGCTCGCCGCCTACATGGCTGAAGCCCGTGCGTAGGAGGGACACAATTGAAATTGAGGAAACGAGTGTGGCTTACTGCGATCACGTTCATCGTATTGGCGATCTCACTTCAACTGGCTGCACAAGAGATGCACACCAAGCACCATCACTATAAGCTGATCGATTTGGGCACGTTCGGTGGTCCGAATAGCGGTGCTTCCGGCGGTATACCGCAGGAGCGACTGCTCAGCAAACGGGGAGCGGTTGTGGGTATAGCGGACACCCCCAATCCCGATCCCTACTACCCGAACTGCTTCTTTGATTGCTTCCTAGCCCACGGCTTCCTATGGCAGAACGGCATGCTGAGTGACTTGGGGGCGCTGCTGGGCGCCGGAAACGGCAGTTTCGCGTACGGGTCTAATGATCGTGGTCAGGAGGTCGGAGTTTCGGAAAACGGGGTCATCGATCCGCTGACCGGATTCCCTGAGGTTCATGCAGTTCTGTGGGGAGATGACGGGATCAGTGACCTTGGAACCTTGGGGGGAGGCGCCAGCACGGCGGAAAACATCAACAACAGAGGTCAAGTCGTTGGAGGCGCGCTTAATTCGATAGCTGACGCCTTCACGGCTGGTCTTGTCCCTTACATCCTGAACAACGGAGCTTTCCCCGCCGTAACTCAGGTGCATGCGTTCCTTTGGGAGAACGGGGCGATGAGTGACTTGGGCACCTTGGGCGGCCCCGACAGTACCGCGCAATTCGTTAATGAACACGGGCAGACAGCCGGGGAGTCCTTCACGAATTCGACTCCGAATGCACCGATCAGTGCTCCCGCTTGTTCTGGGACAGGCGTTCCAACGCAGCATCCCTTCCTGTGGTGGCGCGGCGGCTTTTTCGACCTCGGCAGCTTCGGCGGCACGTGCGGTTACCCTAATTGGCTCAACAATCGGGGTCAAGTGGTCGGCACGATGACTTTGGCAGGAGACCTGACAAATCACGCCTTTCTCTGGGAGAGGGGATCGCTGATGGACTTGGGTACATTGGGAGGAGATAACTCAGAGGCGTGGTCCGCCAATGATGCCGGCGAGGTCGTCGGCAGGGCCGATTTTTCGCCAACTAGCACCGATCACCACGCATTTCTTTGGAGACATGGCGTGATGACAGATCTCGGGACGGTGGCTGGCCAATTCCGCAGCACGGCGTACTCCATCAATTCAAAGAGTCAGGTCGTCGGCGATGCGAGCGACAACGCGTGGTTATGGGAGAACGGCTCCATTGTTGACCTGAACACTCTCGTACCTCCGGGCAGCAACCTGCACGTTGCAGTTGGCGCCGCCATCAACGATCGTGGAGAGATCGTCGCCACCGGTCTGCTCCAGAATGGGAATGAGCATGCCGTCCTGCTGATTCCTTGCGACGAGAATCACCCAGGGTTTCGGGGCTGCAACTACAGCGTAGTTAATTCTACGACTGCCGCAGTCGCACGCCCACCACATGGCGCGCAGCTTCCAAGTCCTGCGGCGAGGAGCAAGAGCCGCCAAATTCGAGGCCCGAATCAATTTCTTAGGTCGGCTGCCGTAGAGAAATTGAGGTGCCGAAACAGTGCGAAGAAGGAGCGTATATGAAATCCCGAAAATTGATGTACGTTGTCGCGATCATGTTCGCCGTATTGGCGATCTCACTTCAACTGGCCGCACAAGAGATGCACACCAAGCACCATCACTATAAGCTCATCGACGTAGGGACTTTCGGTGGTCCCGGCGGTGGCATTTCAAACCCTTCCTCGCCCTCTCTCAACAACAGAGGGACGCTCGTTGGGGTGTCAGACACCTCCGCACCAGATTCCTTCGCTCCAGATTGCTTCGTTCCAGATTGCTTTGTCGATCTTGGATTCCAGGTGCGGGATGGCGTAATAACCCCACTGGTCCCACCCCCGAGCGGCGCGGGCCTCAGCAGTTTCGCCGTTGCAATCAATGACCCCGGTCAGGTTGTCGGGCAAGCCCAGAACGGTGCTGTCGATCCGTTGACCGGCTGGCCAGAATCGCATGCGGTGCTCTGGGAAAGGGGTCAAATTATTGATCTGCAGACGCTCGGCGGAACTCAGAGCATCGCAAACGCTATCAATGACTTCGGCCAAATAGTGGGAGCGGCACTGAATGCGACTCCCGATCCTTTCGCAAACAGTCCCCTGAACGCGTGCTTGCTGTGTGGTGGTGCCACATTCGCAACTAGCACTATTTTCTTCCCTGGCACCAGTGAAACTCACGCCTTTGTGTCGCAGAACAGCTCTCTGCGTGATTTGCAAACTTTGGGCGGACCCGACAGTACCGCCTGGATCATCAACGATTGCGGAGAAGTTGCGGGCTGGTCCTTTACCAGCTTTGTGGCCAATCCTTCGAGCGGCGTGCCGACCGTGGATCCCTTCTTTTGGAGTCCTGAGGACGAAAAGATGATTGACCTCGGCAGTCTGGGAGGCACCTACGGGTCTACGTCTTGGCTTAATAATCGAGGCCAAGTCGTCGGCGCCTCGAACCTTGCCGGTGATACCACCGAGCACCCGTTTATCTGGAGTAGGTGGAATGGCATGCAAGACCTCGGCACACTGGGAGGGACTTTCGGACACCCGGACTCGATCAACGACGAAGGGGACGTGGTAGGTTTTTCCTTTCTTCAAGGCGATGCGGTCGGCCACGCGTTTCTGTGGCGCGACGGAGCAATGACTGATTTGGGGACGATTGGTACGGACCTGGATAGTGAGGGGTACAGCATCAATTCGCAGGTTCAGGTTGCAGGCACTTCGTTTACCTTTGGCCAAGGTGACCTCCATGGATTCCTGTGGGAAAATGGCGGTCCCATTGTCGACCTGAATCGGCTCGTGGTCCCCACTTCCAAATTCACGGTAACGAGCGCCGTCATCATTAACGATCGTGCGGAAATTGGCTGCCTCGGCTTGGACCCGAGCGACACCGTCACGCACGCCTGTCTGCTGATTCCCTGCGATGACGGTCATCGGGGCATCGAAGGCTGCGACTACAGCCTTGTGGACGCAACCTCTGCAGCTCAAGTTCGCGCTCCACAAGCGGCACAGTCTTCCAGGGTGGAAAATGAGAATCAAGACAGGTTCATGGGATTGCGTGACCGGCTAGATGGCCGATTGGCTCATCGGCGTGGCTTTTCCGGCATGGGCTCACCGAACAACTAGGGGTTGCGAAGGGGATGAATCTCAGGACGGCGGAGCCACAGTGCGTGGCTCCGCGCCCGCTTTCGTCTAATTGACGAATGGACGAAGCAAACAGATCGATTCCTACCGAGATTCCATCAATCAAACCTATGCCTCAGACTGTGACTAGACCTGACCGACGCGCAATGGACGATTCTCGACGCTATCTATCATTCCCGAACCACTGCGTCGCCAAAGAAGACCGTCTGCCCTTCAGCGCCTCCTACCGTCTCCTACCGAAAACACGAGAACTGTGGAGACTGTGGCGACAATTCGCCACTGCACCCGAAGATAAGAATGTGCTTGCAACCCGCATAAACACAGGATAGAGTGCGCTAGTGGTAGGAGCCGTTGCAGTTGCAGGAAAAGCCGTGAATCGAATCATGGTTTCTCCGCGACCAGCCAGACGTTGGGCATGCGCCAGCTCCCGTCGCGGGCTGTCCTCCAATTCCTCAGCGTGTTAGACACCCCGCTTGCCATCCGCAGATGCAGCAGAGGAATCACGCGTTGTGATTGAAGCAGCTTGTTCTCCGCGGCGTAAAGATCGTCAATGGAACCGAAGGCAGATTTGCTCTGCGGCAATCCAAGCTCCGAGGCCAGTTCATTAAGAGCGATTTGAGGATCGATCGAAATCAGCGGTAGCCAAACGATTCGCAGGTCTGCGGTACTCGCAGTCGTGATCTGCATTCCCATGCCGGCATCGCGAGCATTGAGCACGATTCTTTCGGCGATCACGCGTGCCCTGGGATCGCTCGGATCGTAACCCATGGTCCATGAAGTGGTATGTGGAATCTCGCTCCGCACCTGACGCGCCGCCGCCAGGTCAATCGACGAGGGAAAAAGAAAAGCATACCCCGTCATCCAATTCGGCAGAAGGCCGCCGGCAGGTTCTCCTCCGCCTTGCAGCACGACCGTACTCAGCAAATCGCGATCAATGCTGAGGGCAAGAGCTTGGCGCTGCCGCGAATCCTCAGGCGACCGCGGGTCGCGCCCAAAGACTAGCGCAATCAGCTCTATCGGGGACGAACTCTCGATGCGGCGACC
Source organism: uncultured Acidobacteriota bacterium (assembly GCA_963796095.1). Classification (GTDB taxonomy): domain Bacteria; phylum Acidobacteriota; class Terriglobia; order Terriglobales; family Acidobacteriaceae; genus JABDBE01. The sequence continues at coordinate 80,848 of CAWCKL010000033.1, read as the reverse complement.
CTCCGCGATCTCCCGATGCGCTTGTTCTGGCGCCACTTCTATCAGTTGTGTCTTGCCGAGGTCGAACGAAATCATCTGCTCGCCAAAACTTTTTCCCAATTCAATTTCGATCGCATCAAGGAACGGACGACCGCCCCAATAGTTGTCGCGCGCCACCAGCCCGAGTTTTTTCCCCGGAGTCCATTGAGAAACCGCAAAGGGTCCGGTGCCAGAAATCTTTCCGCCCTCGCGTCTGGCAACGGCATTGCGCGCCAAACTCAGCTCGGCAGGAAGATTGGGAGCCGGGGAATCACGCTCGATGACGACAGCCTCTCCCTCGGAGAATACTTTCCAGGTTGGATTCATCTTTCGCAACGAAGCAGCGACTGCATCTGGAGTAACCGGCGCTCCGTCCTGGAAAGTAACTCCGCGACGCAACAAAAATTGCCAACGTTGATCGCCCGATTCTGCCTTCCATGAAGTCGCCAATGCCGGTTCAGGCTTGCCCTGCGCATCCAACGAAACCATAGTGTCAAAGATCAGACTGGATAGATTACGGTACCGGGACCAATCCGGTTGAGCGGCATCAGCAGGATCGAGAGACGTGGGCGCGGCCCGCATCTCAACGTGCAGAGTTCCACCATAATGCGGTCGAGTTGCAGCGCCAGCGCCGAGAGCGCAAAGCAGATTAATGGTCACAAGCAATGGAAAGCCGGTAAGCCTCATATCTCCCTGTTTCCGAATTCTGTGAAACTGCAATGACCCCAGTGCTGTCCGACTCGGTCCAAAGCGCGGTGATGACCCCGTTGAAATCGGCGGGCTGGCTCACGGCGACGGGCTCGCGATCAGCAATTTCGAAAGCTGTGACAGTTTCGCCGGCGCCATCGCCGTTGCCAATGACCAACACTTGCCAGCCTAGCCCGCAACCGCTCCGCACGCTCGCAATGTCGCTTCCCCAGATGAGTTTGGCCGCAGTTTGGTCCGTGACTCCGTCCAGCAAGTGCACCTGACCATCGACGGTGGAAAAGACCCAGAGCTTGTAGTTCTCCCTCGCTAACATCGCAGCCGAATAAAATGCTTTCACGGTAGTTTGTTTCTCGATGCCCGGAGAAAGCGCTCCGGAAAAAAAGTTCCTGGTGGGAGCGAAGAATGCGCTCAGGCCGGGCTGATCTGTTCCTAGCGGCCAGGGGTCATCGCTGTCATAGCAGTTCAGAAACAGAGGAGCGGTCGCAGAGCTTCGGCAAAAAGTGCCCGGCAAATACGCGTCGAACAAGTGATCCTTCCGCAAAGCCAATCGGCCCCTCAAATCACGCGGCCACGGATGCGAATGCGATATCGTCAGTGATTGTTCCTGCTGCCAATGGCCATCCTGGAGCCTTAAAAGTACGACGCTCTCCGGTTCGAGAAGAATCATGTGCTGCGGTGCGCCGCTTAGCAGTGCGACATCCAGGATGCGATTCTCTTCTGTCCAAAGCGGTGTCTTTTGAATCGTGAACGCAGCAGTTGAGCTCTCGACTACCGGCGGCCCCAACCTTGGCGTAGTGACTATGACGACGGACGCTTCGTTGTTACCCTGATGAATCTCGGCGACCCAAAGGTAGCTCTGGAGATTTTCAGAAAGCGTAATCTGTACCGTGGCAGCGGCGTGGTCTGCATTCACAAAATGCACTCCGAGCGCTGCAAGCTGGGCGCTGAGCCCTCGACGAATCGTTTCCGCGTCCGGCCGACTGAGCGAAGACCGGTTCACCACCTCCAGCGTAACTGCTCCTCGACCCGTGGCCGCGGCAATCTTTTGTGCCAGTTGTTCTTCAGGTGCTCGCCAGTCACTCGCCAGGATCGCGGGCAGGTGCGCCAACATCAGCACGCAGAGGCAGGCAGCCCGTGGAAACCGTGATGACCAGGCACGCATGTGCGGGATGCGCGAATTATAAACCGCATTGTGGTTGGCACTTGGCATATCGCCCTGTACTGTTTGTAGACACCGAGCTTTTCACGCTAGCGCCAAAACCTATTTCGGCTGCTGCTCATCCGGTTCTTCCGCCTGACTGGCATGGTTTGCCACGCTCATGCTGCGCAGCACATCATTGGCGAAGAAGAATTTCCCATCCGCTGGCACCATCATGATCTGCAGCTTGTCCGAGAGCCGTTCCGCCACGATCTTGTTAATCAGCAGCGGATTCTGCTTGAGGATCGCGCCTTCGCTCTGCATCCGCACCGCGTCCGCCGTGGCGGTCACGCGAATGCGATCCGCCTCCGCTTCGGCCAGCAACTTGCGGCGCTCCATCTCAGCCTTGCTATCGATCACCTTGGCCTCCGCCTGCGCCTCTGCGTTCTTGACCGTGGTCTCCTTGCGAGCTTCGGCTTCCAGCTTGGATTGTTCGATCTGTTTCTGTTTGAGCGGCAAAGTGTATTGCATGGCATCGGCCTCGCTTTTCGCCTGCAGCACGCGCACCTGGGCTTCTCCCTCCGCCTGCTTGACCTGCTGAGCCTTTGTGGCCTCGGCTTCAAGTTCAGCGATCCGTACCTGCTTCTGCTGAATGTCGGTCTGCACGCCCATGCGGTCGCTTTCCTGTTCCTTCAGCAAAAGCGTTTCTAATCCCTTTGCGTATTCGGGTGGCAGTTGGATATCCCGGAGCATCACTTCTTTCACAATAATTCCATCCGCTGCTAGTTTCTGAGTGATGACATCCGATGCCCGCTTGCGTACTTCCTCACGCTTCGCAGCAAACACATCCCGGACGGTGTAGTTAGGCACCATCTCACGCCACGCGCTGGCCACTACCGCGGGCACGATTTCCTTCTCAACCGGCTGAGGCATGTTGCTCTGAATATAATCCAGTCGCTTCGGATCGAGGCGGTATCGCACCGTAATCGAGAGGCCAAGGGTGAGCCCCTCTTTTGCCTGCACATTCAGCGGCTGTGATTTTGTGCCTTTGCCGGAACCGGCACTCCCCACATCCTCGATGGCGCCGGTAGTAAACAATTGGTCGCGGGTGTCGAAGAGCGCGATACTTTCTGCGAGTGGCACCACGAAGTGCGCGCCCGGATACAGCGCCCCCGGCAAGGTTCCGCTCGTCTGGCTAACCCGCACTCCGGACATGCCGCTGGGCACAACCACGATGCCCAAAGACAACACAATCGGGCCCCAAGCCAGCAATGCTAGCGCCAGCGACGTTCGCCAACGAACTTGTGGAACAGAAGGCAGCGGTCCCGCACCGGCCAAAGCAAGCGCCTGCCGGTATTTCATTTCCAGATAAAAATCGTAAGCCAGTATTCTAGCGGCCAACGCAATCATTCCGATGCCGCCCCACATTAGCAAGTATTTCAGCAACAACATAAATCCTCCGTGCGCGCGCTAGCGCTCCTGCCCCGATTTAACCTGTAGCGACGGTTGAGAAAAGAACAGGCCGAAGACTTTTCCGAAAATCCACTCTTCCACCAGAATCGCGACCGCCAACGAGAAGGCCATGCCTGCGGTCACCGTGATGGCGGTCATTAGCGTTTCCATTGCGTCCCCCCGGACCGTGCTTACGCGAAAGGAACTGGCACACCGCGGGCCAATGCTCATATTGTTGATAGTGAATAAGTTGTCACGGCGGGTCTGGACTGGATGGTGTTCGCTCGCAGACAGTGTGTGGTTACGGCCACACAATGCGGGAGGCAGGCGAACAGGTTGGTTAGGTTAAAAGAGCGGTCGGTCAGGAAACCAATGGCGCGGCGAAGCCGGCGATGGGATGCGCTTGGTCGACAACCGGCTCGGTCATCTCTCTGACATAGGATGCGACCACAGTGGCGCGCTGCCAGAAGCGCATAGCGAGAAGCAGAAGCATTATCGCCTGTCCGATGATGAATGCACCCAGAACGCTGCTGGGTGGGACGATCGCATACCACAGCAAGATTCCAGCCACCAGAACGGCGATGGCCACGATTGCAATTACGAGGTAGCTGCCCAGCAGACGGCCGAAGTTCCGTCGCGTCTTGCGGAAGCCGGCCACGATCGATTTGCGCACCGCCGGCTGATCGCGCAGCACCACGTCAGTCTGAGCAACATCAAACCATATGCGGATGATTGTCAGCACCAGCAGAATGATCACAGTGCCAATGAGTTGGGTAAACAGTGGCAGCCTTTCATTGGAGGTCTTATCCGCGGCACTAACCAGCGCGTTCAACACCCCGAATAGAATGCCAGAGATGCTTCCCGCGATCATTGTAAAGAATAAAGACAGGCGAACGAATCGCCAAACATTCCGCCCGCAGGCGCGATAAAACTCATCTCGTAGAAGCCCGTGGTCCGAGGCGAAGCCCAGCAACACTCCGGGCATAAACAGCAAGCTCGCAAAAAAGAACACGACCGCGAACATCATTGCCGGATGTGTTGCGCTGGGGAGCGTTCCGAATTCCGGGCGCACCAGCAATTCGAGGAATACCCCCAGGCTGAATCCATGAAGCAGCTTGTCGGCGTAGAGGCTGTGGTCCAGAATACCGTGCGCGGCATCGCTGAAGGAACTCGCTCCGAAGTGGGCAAATGCCAGATTCAGCAGATAAAACCAGACAACGTAACGTTTGTTGCGGTGCACGATGGCCGCACCTGCGGCAACCAGACTCGTTTTCCCGTTCATTCAGATGTCCCCTCATACCAGCCACCAGGCCAGGAACTGCGCAAAGAACTGGCTGATGCAGGTCCAGTAATTCGTCAGTTTGCTCGCCGGCTCGCCGTTCGGTTCCGCAGTTCGACTGTTATTGAAGTTATTGCGATCGAGGTAGATCTTGTGGTCGCGATCGACTTCGACCGACTCCACCCTCGCCTTCTTCTGGTACTCATATCGTACCCACCGGTCTTGTCCATCCCAGTGCTCGCGCACCCGGTCCCCGTTAGCGAACTTAACCTCAACGTCGATCGGGATCACGAACTCACCTTTCCGGCGAATCCATACATTGGAGACGTACTCCGTCTCTCCCTTTTTCTCGTTCGGATTTTCTTTGTACCAATCCACGGGCACGGAAGTGATCTTCATTACTTCGTAGTCCAGCACTTGCGTGCCGTAAACTGCCTGGTTGAAATACCAGCGTAGATCTTGTCCCGAGACTTCTTCAATCGTCTTCAGGAAGTCCTCTTTGCTGGGATGCGTGAAGCGGTAACGCATGAAGTACGTATGCATGGCGCGGCGCATGGTATCTTCGCCAATCACGCCCTCGAGAGTGAGCAGACTGAGCGCCGTCTTGAAGTACGTGATTCCGCCATACGAATTAGAATCGGCATACTGCCAGCCGTTCCTCGCCAGGGGATCAAGATCGGCCACACCTTCGTAGTCAATCCTGGCCTCGTCGACTTGTCCGGCAGTGAGACCCCACATATTAACGAGCGAAGTGGACGCTCCAAAAATCGAATCCAGGATTTTGATCTGCGTGTACTGGTTAACCCCTTCATCCATCCACGCGTCTTCGAATTCGTTGGTTGCCACCATGCCGTACCAGTACTGATGTCCGAATTCGTGTTCAAGCGCATCTTCGGGCCAAAGCAGACCTTTCGGGATGAACCATCTGGTGTCGCCCGTAATGAATGTCGGATATTCCATGCCACCGGCCGCTGACCCCGCCTCCGGATCCACGATCGTGAGCGTCTTGTACGGATACGGTCCATACCAGCGATCAAAATGTTCCATCGTTTGTTTGACAATTCGCGCGTGCCGCTCCGCCTGCCCCCAATGCGCCGACTGCATCAGGAACCGCAACTTCACCGGCCCCATGCTGCCCTGAAACGTGTCGTTATAGATCAGATAATGCGGGCTCGCCGTCCACGCAAAATCGTGAATGTCATCACCGTGATAGGTAACCGTCTTCGTCCCGTCAGGATTATTCACACTTCCAACTTCGATGCCGCTTGCTCCAACCACTTCATACTGCGGCACCGTGAGCTTCACGTCATAAACCCCAAAGTCGGCAAAGAACTCCGTATCGAAGTGAAATTGGTGGCAGTTCCACGCGCCATGCCACCACACGCCAACCTTGGGAAACCATTGCCCGCCAAGAATAAAGTCGTGATTCCAGCCGGTCCGCGCCAACGCCTCCGGAAATTGATCGTGAAACTTGATCTTGAACTGCACATACCCATCCGCTGGAATTGGCTTCGATAAATGCACTTGCACTACGGTGTGATCGTCTTTGTTCTCGTCATCAGGATGGATGAATTGCAGTTGCGAAGTGAAATCGCCCTGCCCCACAACTTCAAAGCTCTTGATCTCCTCCGCCCCGTAGTTCTTGGGATCCCACGTTCCCAAGTCCGGCCCATAAGAATTCCACCGCTTTCCTTCCCGAATCCAGGTCGACGTCGGCTGAAACCCATTTAAATAAAGATGAAAGGGAAGCGTGTCCAACGCCTGCCCAGTCAGATTGTGGTAAGTCAGCGTTTCCGTCGCATCGAGAGAATGCGTCTTGGCGTTGTACTTCGCGTCCATGTCATAAGCCACAACCCGCAGCGACAACGGAGTGGCCGAGTTGATCGCCGACGTAGTAGCAGGAATCGCAACCCCCGCTGCGCCGTCCGTCTGCGCGACGACAGGCACAGCCAAAGCAGCTAGCAGGCAGACCCCAACCCTCAAACCTACAACCATGAATGAAACTCCCTCTCTTCGAGAAGCGGCAGATAACGAATACGGCAACGGCGAATCGCGAACGTCAAATCATAGCAGCACGGTATCAGAGACACGAATGAACGATCACTGGAACTGTTACGTGAATCAGCAAGCCCAAGTTCCAAAGCGCGTCATTACCGAGCCAACACACACGTAGGCCGGATGCCCCCGTCCGGCACCCGAGCAAAAGCGAGGCTTGCAAATGTAGGGCGGACACTCCTGTCCGTCGCCTTTGACTCAAAGGATGTCAAAGTTAGTGGGTAGAGAACCCAACCGCGTCGCCCTATACCAACGCTGTCATCCTAGAGGAAGCGGAGTCGTGCGCCCCCCCGCACGACTCCCAACGAAGGATCCCTACGTCCAGCAGCTAATGCACACGTAGGCCGTACGCCCGCGTCCGACCCGCGAGCAAAGCGAAGCGAACAAGTGTAGGGCGGACACTCCTGTCCGCCGCGCTTGACTCCCAGAACGTCAGCGTCAATCTCTGAAAACTCTCCAACGATGTTGTTCCGTGCCCACTCGGTCATCCTAGAGGAAGCGGAGTCGTACGCTCGCGCACGACTCCCAGCGAAGGATCCCTGCACCAGCTCCCAGCGCTTGCATCTTTTCGGGCGCCCCTCGGTCCAACCGAAGCAACCATCCACCCCTGCCCATGCAACTAAATAATTAGTTGACGTTCTGGCTTCCAGCGCGTCTAATAAATGAGAACGGAGGAGCTCTTGCCACCGACAAAATCTGTAACCTTGACTGAAGCCGAACTCCGGCTTATGGACATACTGTGGCAGCAAGGGCCATCGACCGTTCAGCAGGTGCTCGAAGCGCTTCCCGGCAAGTCGCCACTGGCCTACAACTCAGTGCTGACCACCATCCGCATCCTTGAAAAGAAGGGATACGTTCGCCACATAAAGGATGGCCGTGCATACATTTACAGGGCGTTGGTCGAGCGCGAGGAGGTCTCACGGTCCGAGATTCGTCATCTCGCCCATCGCTTTTTCCAGAATTCGCACGAAATGCTGGTCCTGAACATTCTGGAGGACCGCGGCGTCGACTCCGAGGAACTAAACCGCCTCCGCCAACTCTTAGAACAGACCCAGCCAGACGGGGACAAGTAGACGGGAAATGAATAAGTCGTTTTCACAAAATGACCTTCGCGAGGGCACGGCTTCACAGGCTGCGGAAAGACCCTTGGTTCGTATCAGGGTATGCCTTCAGGCATACCGCAAGTTGCTGAAAATGCGTCCGGCTTTAGCCGCTGGGGTTCGATGTACCTCGCGTAAACAACATTTTCCCGCAGCTTCTTCAGCCGTGCCGATGCCTAGCCAGAAAAACGGGGCTTCAGCCCGCGAGCTCAAAGTAACCGGAACGAGTAAAAAATGATCGCTACCCTCAACCTGAACGCACTAGCCCGGATGTCCGCCGAGAGCATGCTCAACTGCATGCTCGAGGGCATCGCCATCGGTCTTTTTGCCTGGATTCTCCTCAAGGTTGTGGGACGCCGAAATTCCAGCACTCGTTTCGCAGTCTGGTTCTTCGCTTTACTTGCGATAGCAGCGCTGCCCATCCTCAGCGTTGCCGCATCGAGCGCCCGGGCAGGGAGCGCGGGTTCTGCCATCACGGTCCCAGGTTCGTGGGCGCTCGTTATTTTTTTTGTGTGGGCACTGGTTGCCGGCGTAGCGCTCCTCAGGGTGGGCATCGGCCTCTGGCAGTTGCGCAAACTGCGCCGCAGTTGCTCGGTAATTGATAACGCAACCTTGCACCCAGTGTTGTCGGCAACCTTGCAAGCATTTCAACCGATCAGGCGAGTGACGCTCTGCCAGTCGGATCGCTTGCGCGTGCCCACTGCGATTGGTTTTCTGAAACCGATCGTGGTCATTCCAAGCTGGGCGATGCGTGAACTCTCAACCACCGAACTGAACTCGATTCTGTTCCATGAACTGGCTCACCTTCGGCGGTGGGACGATTGGACGAATCTTGCTCAGCAGGTCCTGAAGGCGCTGTTGTTCTTCCATCCCGCCGTGTGGTGGATCGAGAACAAACTCGCGTTGGAACGCGAGATGGCATGCGACGACGCAGTCCTGGCTGAGATCGCCAATCCGAGAGGCTACGCGAAATGTCTGATCTCGGTAGCGGAGAAGAGTTTCATGCGCCGTGGTGTTGCGCTGGCCCAAGCTGCCGTCAACCGCGTGCGCCAGACGTCTCTGCGCGTGTCGCAAATTCTCGATGTGAATCGTTCCAGCGCGACCCATGTATGGAAACCGGCTCTCTATTCGGTAGCGGCGTTTTTCATCGCCTGCCTGGTGTCGTTATCGCACGCGCCTGAACTAGTAGCGTTCAGAGATCAGGCGCCAGAGACGATGGCGTCAGCGACGGCGGGCGCAACGCTAACCGCCGCGACCGAACTGAATTCCTTCGCAAAACCGCCAGTAGTAACCCCCGCCAGCTTCCGCGTCAGATCGGATGGATCCAGATTGGACGAGTCAAGATCGGATGAAGCAAGATTGGGTGAAGCAAAATCGGATGAAGCAAGACCCGACGCATTAACAAATCAGCCAGCTCGGGAGGGCAGGGCTTCAGGCGTGCCGTCTGTGAAAAAACTCGGTTTTGGGTGGCGCACCGCTTCCAGCGTTGCGGTTAATGCTCGCGAATCAGTGAAGGCTTTAGCCGCTGAGGTAGCGGAATCGAGTTCTTCAGCCGTGCCCCAACGTGCTGGTAACGAAGCTGGGCTTCATCCCCTGAGGCCAAGAAGTCCAGCGGAATCGAGTTTCGCGGCGGCCAAACGCGCAAATGATCGCCAGCCGAATACACAGAGAACATTAGAAGCCCGGTTCGTCCCGGCGAGTTCAACACACGATGAAAATGAAGCCATCGCACCACAAACAATATTCGTAATCATGCAAACCGCGCGGTACGACGAATCCGGCCCCACGGTTTGGAGCGTCTGCGTCTGGCGCGTGACCGTCGTGGATTCAACCCGTACGCGAATTCCCGCGAAGAAAATTTAAGAAAGGTTCAATCAAGCAGGCAAAGTATCAGTTCGAGTCCTAAAACTAAATAATTAGTTGCATAAAAAAGGAGAAGGTAAAACCAATGAGCAAGTGGAAAAACTGGAAAACATCAATCGGCCGCATGGCTCTATCCGCAGTCGCGATAGCAGCCCTCGCGTCCCTCGTAACCTACGAAACCGCCAAGCCCATGGCCGCGCGAGCGTCCGTCGCCGCAGCTGCAGCACCGCTCGACGACAACAGCGTGGGGGCGTTGCTCTCACTCGATCAGGCAATGGAAACTTTGGCCGCGAGAGTAACTCCCGCCATTGTGAACGTCGCCGTCACTGCAAAAGGCAAGACAGATATGGCCGAACAGCAGCAGATCCCTGATGACATGCAGCAATTCTTCGGTCAAGGGTTCGGTCAGTTCTTTGGCCCGCACGGCCGACCTCAGCCGCAGATCGAGCACGGCATCGGCAGCGGTGTAATTATTTCACCTGATGGATATATCGTGACCAACAACCATGTCATCGATGGCGCGGTCGATATTCGCGTTACGATGAGCAATAGAAAGACGATGAAGGCAACGCTGGTCGGAGCCGATTCCTTGACCGACCTGGCTGTGCTCAAAGTGGATGGCGGCAGCCTGCCCAGCATTCCGTTGGGCGACTCAACCGCGCTGCATCCGGGACAGACTGTCCTGGCGTTCGGAAATCCTCTCGGATTTCGCTTCACGGTGACCCGCGGAATTGTCAGCGCGCTCAACCGTCCCAACCCGTACTCTGACAACGCGCGCAAGCCCGGCGAATTCATTCAAACCGACGCAGCCATCAACCCCGGCAATTCCGGTGGCCCGCTCGTGAATGCGCACGGTGAAGTGGTCGGGATCAACACCTTCCTGGTCTCTTCTACCGGAGCCTTTTCTGGAATGGGTTTTGCCATCCCCGCTCAGATCGTGAAGCCTACCGTGGACACACTGATCCGCGATGGCAAAGTAACCCACGGCTATATGGGAATCGGAATCAGCGATGTCACGCCCGAGAACTCCAAGTTCTTTGATGTGAGCGACGCCAGCGGCGCCGTCGTGACCTCGGTAGAATCCGGTTCGCCCGCAGCCAAGGGCGGCTTGAAGATTGGCGATGTCATCACCGAGCTCAACGGCAAGAAGGTCACCGATGCCGGCGAGCTTCAGATGGAAGTCGGACAGAAAACCCCAGGCACGACCATCAAACTGGAAGTAGTTCGTGAGGGAAAGAGCGTAAGTGTTCCAGTCACCCTCGAAGCGATGGGCAGCCGTGACAAGCAGGGCGACGAAGTTAGCGAAAACGATCACGGCAAAATGCACTGGGGCGTTGGTCTCGGCGATATCACTCCAGATATCCGGGAGCAACTGCAGGCTCCCAAAGATCTTCACGGAGCCGTGATCGAGCAGGTGCAGCCAGGCAGCCCGGCCGACAATGCCGGTCTGCAGCGTGGCGACGTCATCGTGCAGGTCAACCGGCACGATGTCCAAAGCGCGTCTGATGTTCAGCAGGCATTAGGAAGTGTGCCCAAAGGAAAAGACGCATTGATCCTGGTTTGGTCCAATGGCGGCAACACCTTCCGCGTGCTGCACGCTCCTGAGGGTTCATAGAGCCGGTCAAACAACAACATAATAAACAGTAGGGGTGCCCCATCGTAACGTCGTGCTTTCCGACGTTAGGGTGGGGCCTTTGACTTTGGCGAGAGAGGCGCGCGGCCCAGACGACGGTTTTCATTTTGCCTTCGAGGGTGCCCCCGTCCAAGCTCCGCTTGGGCGGGGATTTTCCTCGTTGAACGCGTGTCCGTAGGTGGAGAAGATGCAAACCCGCTCTTCGCGACCCGCCGTCCGCTGCATGCCCGACCCACAGATCGTGCTGCGCACCACCGTTTTTCTCTTGACCCAGACACTCGCAAGCGGTGACAACTCCATTAGCTGTTTGATAACAGCACTTGATTCCCCAGTTCTTTGACAATTTTCGAGATCAGCGGACAAAGGGCGTCTCGGTAACGAAAAAGCTCTTGCCTCCCTCCAAATTGCCACGGCTAAGTCCTTTAGAAGGGACTTACAAGGCGGAACAGCTCGGATATCCTGCTTCCGTAAGTCATTTAGAAGGGATATTTTACGAGGGTATCTCCAAGGTAGCCCCTTTGTTTTCATAGATCTGTCAGGAAAACGCGTTTTTTGAGGTATATATCCTAGAAGGTGTGGTAAACAAGCTGCGAGATATAGTCACCGGAGAGTAAATACATGGCGCTCGCTCTAGCCGGTGTTGTGCAGGCCGGCGGCGATTCCGTTGATGGTGGCGCCCAATGCGAAGTCGAGCATGGTTGTATTCTTTCCGGCGCGTTTTCTGCGCAGCAGGTCGACCTGGACCATGCTCATGGGGTCAACGTAGGGATTGCGCAAGCGAATCGAACGCGATAGTACCGCATTGCCCTCAAGCAATTCCTTCTCACCAGTTATCGAGAGCAGGGCCTGTCTTGTGCGAAGAAATTCTTCTTCGAGCAGGGCGAAGACGCGGTCGCGAATATTCTTATCCTCGACCAAGCCAGCGTAAAGGCGTGCGATGGTGAGGTCGGCTTTCGCCATGGCCAGTTCGACGTTGCGGACAAGTTCAGAAAACAACGGGAAGTGAGCCATCATCTCGCCAAGCAGTCCGGCGTTCCCAGGCGACTGTGCGACGAACTTCTCGATAGCATGGCCCACCCCGAACCAGGCGGGAACCGCGTGCCGGCTTTGCATCCATCCGAAGACCCAGGGGATGGCCCGCAGATCTTCTAGGCAGCGGCTTTGGCTGCGCCTGGCCGGACGGGAGCCGATCTGCATGTTTTCGAGTTCGCTGATTGGCGTGGCTTGTTCAAAGTAAAGCAGCACGTCGGGGTTCTCGGCGATGTGCTCGCGGTAGTAGGCGAAGGCGCTTTGCGACATGCTTTCCATCACATCGTGCCAGCGGGAGCTGTCTTGCACCTGCGGAGCATCCGGCCGGACGAGTGCTTCGAGCGACGCAGCAATCATCAACTCGAGATTCCATTCGGCGAGCACCGGGTCTGAATATTTCCAGTTGAGCACTTCGCCTTGCTCCGTGATTCGTATTCGACCCGAAAAATCTTCGGCAGGCTGGGCGAGGATCGCTGCGTGAGTTGGTCCGCCGCCACGCCCCACCGTTCCGCCTCGACCGTGGAACAGGCGCAAGTTGACGCCACATTCTCGCGCCGCCTGATGCAGGGCGTGATGAGCTTTGTGTATTTCCCAAGTGCTGGTGAACATGCCGCCATCTTTGTTGGAATCCGAATAACCCAGCATGACTTCCTGAGAACGTCCCCAGGAGTCAAGCAACGGGGCGTATTCGCGCGAGTTCCACAGCCGGCGCATGACCAAGGCGGAGGAACGCAGAGCCTCGATTGACTCGAACAATGGTACCGGCATGAGGCCGGGATCGTCCCCGGTCCTGCCTATGCTCAGTCCGCAGACCGCGGCCAGGCGGACCACATTGAAGGTGTCCTGCTCGGATTGCGCGTTGCTCACAATGAAGGTGCAAATCGAGGCGGGAGGATAATTCTGTTTTAAGTGCGCGAGGGTCTGAAAGGTATTCATGGTTTCGCGCGAGCTTTCCGAGAGTCCGCGTGCGGCTTTTACCTCCAGGCTTCCCGAGGCGGCTGCGGCCAACTCAGCCAGGCTTTCCGAAAGAATGCGCGAATGTTGACGGATATCAAGTGTGTGAAGATTGAATCCGAAGGTTTGAACCGCACGCAGCAAAGGATCGATCGCTTGTTTCACCATGCGGCCACCGTGGTTTTCGCACAGGCTGTCTCTGAGCAATTCGATATCCGAGGCAAATTCACCACAATCCTTGTAAGCGGGAGACGTCGCAGGGACTTTTCTCGATGCCCGGAGTCGCGCCTCTACAAGTTCCAGGAACAGGCGGCACAGTTCGGCCTCAGAAATCCTGCGTGCGTGGGCGGACGACATGAGCGCTTCGTACTCATTCAGCCGTTGGCGTAGCGCGCTCGAGATGCGGACCTGTCGCATGGACGAGCTTAGAAGGTCGATCGCCCTCGAGATCTGATGCAGGTAGTGGTCGATAATCACATTGCGCGCCATTTGCAGCGCGTCACGCGTGCATTCCGCGGTCACAAATGGATTGCCATCGCGATCGCCACCGATCCACGAACCGAAGGAAAGCATGCGGGGTAATTCCCGCTCCTGAAGCGCGAGACCGTAGACTTCGCCGAAAGAGTCAGCCATCTCCGCGTAAATTTTGGGGACGGTGTCAAAAAGGGTCATCGGGTAGGGATCGAGGCCCATACGGATCTCGTCGGTGACACTGGGCTTGCTGAGGCGCACTTCGTCGGTCTGCCAGAGAGCAGTGATCTGGGCGACGATTTGGATTTCCAGGTCTTCGGCGTCCGTATGCGAAAGCGGCAGACGATCAAGATCCTCGAGTAAGCCGGCGATGTTGCGACGCTTGCCGAGCACGGTTCGGCGCGCGACCTCGGTCGGATGCGCGGTAAAGACGGGCGTGACCTCAATTTTTTGCAAGGCTTCGAGCGCTTGTTGCGCGGAGATGCCAGACGCTTTCAATCGACGGAGCGTTCCACGGAAAGAGCCGGCCAGAGGCGCGTGATCCGTGTGCAATTGTGCTGCGCGGCGGCGACGCTTGCGGTGATTGGTCTCCGCCAAATTGGTCAGCTCGAAATAAATTGCGAAAGCTTTGGTGAGCTTGTAGGCATCTTCGACAGTGAGATTGGCGATGACGGCGCGCGCTTGGGCCATCAGATCGTCGCCGCTTTTCTTTTGTTCGGGCTCGCGATGCTGGATCAGAAGGCGGCGGAGATGTTCGACCACGTCCAGCAGGGTTTTGCCGGATTGCTCTACGAGGACACGGCCCAGCAGGATTCCCAAGGAGCGAACATCACGGCGGAGCGGGAGTTCTTTGGCGGAGTCCGAGGTCTCGGCAGTCAGCTCCGAAAGACGGGCTTGTTGGTCGTCCGTTGCCCATAGTGGGGTGTCGCCCATAAGTAATAATAAATGAGGCGAGGTTGGGGACAAGTGTTTCGACCGCGAAACCCTGGATTGTTGCTCCCATCCTTTCCGCAAAGGACAACGGAAAGAGTGGGGCACCCATCATTATTTGGAATTGGTCGATGGAGATCCACCAGCACCACTTCGGAATGCTCCTGCACTCGTTCGAGGACAACATCGGGGCCGTCTTTGGAAATGTCGAAGTCGCAAATATCAAAGTCCGCAGGTAGGTAAGTCAACTGCCGTTCGGCGGTCGTCCCCATATCCATTGACCATAGGTTCTTGTGTCGAATATCTCCTCGCAGGAACACGAGCTCCCGTCCTCCGTGCACGAAGGCCAGGCGCCGCGCGCCACGAGTCAGGGTCCAGGCAGGCAAGGGATACGCCACGGCGTCGGCAGTCGCCGCTCTAACCGGATATGCGGTGCCGATGTCAGCTCCCGAGTACACAACGAAGCGGCCGTCGGGCGCCCATGCGGGATCGACCGAATACTCCTGCACAAATGCAGTGGGCGGCCGGCCATCGATCGGCACACGGAAAAGGTGAGCGATGCCATGATCGTTCGCCGCCGAGGTGACCGACTGGCCGTCGGGTGCCCACGCTGGAATACCTTGCAGGTCGAGAGCATCGGTCGCAACCCGCACGTTCGCGCCGTCGGCTTGCATCACGTATAAGAACGTTTGCCCGCGTTGGCGGACCGAGAATGCGATGTGATTTCCATCAGGAGCGATTGCCGGGCCGCCGAAGACTTGCGCTCCCTGGCCACTCCACAACTCCGTGGCCGCCCCGTCCGCGAGCTTCCAGATGGTCTCGCTCGTACTCGTCACAGAAACATACAGAAAGAAATTTGGACCGAGTCGTGGAGAGAAACCTCTGCCGGTCGTCAGCGAGATTCGAACAGGGGCCAACGCCTCAGCGGGTGAATCAGCGATCCGCGACCGCCAAAGTGTATTCATCGGACTGGCGAGCGTGATCACCAGACGGCGACCGTTCGTGCTCGCCGCCAGTGACGTGTACCGGTCAAGGCCAGAGCTCATCCGGTGCGGAATGCGGCGTTCGACATCCATGCCATAAAGCCACGGTCCGTTACCGTCCGGATCGCTCGCCAGGTACATCAAAGTGTGCCGATCCAGAAAAACCGGATGACTCACGCGCCCGGCGTGGGATGTGATCCGTTCAGGGGTTCCGCCGGATGGAGGGATGCGCCAGATATCCATTTTGTCGGGGAGAGAACCTTGGACGAAGTAAATATACTCATCGTCAGGCGACCACAACGGAAAATGCGCGTGGATCCCCGCCGGTGCGGTGAAGATGGGCCGCGCCTTGGCCTGCCAGTTGCCGTCTGACACGAACAACGGATCTCCGGATCCTGGCGTGTGGTACGTCAGTCGCGAGCCGTCGTGCGACCAGTCGAGCTCTGCCGCACCTTCAAGGTACGGCATCGGCTGTCCCCCCAGCGTCCGAACGGCCCAAATGCTGATGTCACCTTCGTTCGAAGCGTCTTTCTTGCGAACCCAAAATGTAACCTGAGAGCCATCGGGTGTGAACCCCAGCGTGCGGACCGATGGATTAACCAGTTCCGATTGGCTCCCGTGGGTCAAGTTGTGGAACCGCCCCGAACCCACCTGCGTGACCCACACGTCCATCTGTCCGTCCCGATCCGACAGAAACGCCACAAACTGTCCGTCGCGTGACACCGCAGCCGCCTGCTCTACGCCCTCGAACTCCGTGACCGTCTGGAATCGCGCCGCCGCGATCGGGTCTCGCCAAAAATACTCCGTCCTCTTAAGCCACAGGCCTGCTCCTACCGCCAGTATCGCTGCTACCACGAGCAGCACCCACAGGCGGTTAGAAAGAAACATCTTTTGAGTAGATAAAGCCGCCGATTCCGAAAGTACCTGAGCTGGCGGTGGCGGTTGTACTTGCGGATTCGAATCCCCATTTTTGCAGGTCACCGTGGCGGCAAAGCGGTACCCTTTCCCGACTACGGTTTCTACGAATCGAGGCTTCTCGGGGTCATCCCGCAGAGCCACACGGATTTTGCGGACAGCGGTGTTGATGCTGTGATCGACATCAAGGAAGACGTCCTTGCCCCAAAGGCAACCGGCAATGTCATCGCGTGACACTAACTCCCCGCGACGTTGAACCAACAAGATCAGTAATTCCATAGGGAGCTTTTCCAGCCGCAGCAAACGTGTACCTCGTTGCAGCCGATAGCGCGACTGATCGAGGGTGAAATCCCCGAAATGGAACTCTTGGGACGTAAATCCTCCGGACGGATCCTCTCGTGCGTCGCTGGAAATCATGCGCCATAATAAGATAAGAAGCAACTGCACCAGCAACTTAGGGGGTTATCTAACCTTTACCTCTGCTTCATAGCACCTGCATTGCTTAGCGGGCAGTCTTTGAGCGATAAGCGCGCTAGCAATTTACTTCAGATTTGGAGGTCTGTTATGAAGAGCAAGCATTTGCGGTGTGCGGCACAGATTGGGGTTCTCGTGCTGATGGCAAGCATCGGCGCACTGGCCCAAAATCGGGCACCTGAAAAACTTAAGTTTAACCGGATAATCAATGCCTATTCGCCCCAAACCACCACCACAGGTCCCTACGAGGTTCGGGGCACGTGGAACTTGCAGTTAAAGGGAAGCTCCGGCAAGGCGAATTTCGAAGCGGCCCTGAACATGGTGCTGTCTGACGGTTGGGTGTTAACGTTAGGAGATGGGAACTTCGATCCGAATGGCAGGGGCGCCCATACTCACCACATAACCATGCTCAATGCCGATGTCACCCCGATTACGGGCGGATTTCGGGTAAATGGTACGGCCACGGTTACCCTCAATGGAAGCCCCGCGCCCATTTCACCTACACCGTTGGAAGTAGACATTACGGGTGGCACCACCGTCAAATTCTCCAATGTCGCATTGACTTTTGTGACGCCGGGCTCAATGCATTTTGGAACCGAGCCTCTCCCCGGCGTAGTTCGGAGACCCTGAGAACAAAGGTTGTGGTACCGGGCGGGTGGCGGCTATGGTCGATTCGGGTTCCGTGGAATTAGCCCACTGGACGCGCTTGCTCGATTCGCGTCCACCATTTTCACACAGCAGTTAGCACGCTGGAGTTCTTCCAGCACTCATTTTCCGCGACGGAGAATCTTTAGAATGCTGAGCCGGAGCCTAGCAGGCTGTACAAGAGGACGATCAGGACGATGCCGGTGAAGATCATGTAGAGGCGATCGTGCTCTTCGGCGAATCCCCAGATCGAGAATGCTACTCGGGCTACCGGGGTGGCGATGAGCAGTAGCAGTCCTAGCTGGATGATGCCCCGGCCGCGCAAATGGAAGGCGTCGCGGACGATTCCGCTCAGACTTCTTAGATAGGAGGGTTCGCCGTGGAAGACCCTGTAGTTCGCGGGTTCGCGGCCGTGCCGGGCCAGGTAAATGGCTGCGCCGATCGACACTACGAAAGCCGAAAGAGAGACGCCGACCCGAAGGAGAGTGCCGACGATTTCTTCGATGTTCTTGTCCGTCCAATTTCGGGTGGTGGACACTTAGATTCCTCCAGTCAGTCCCTTGTAAAGCATTTGCAAGCCAAGCACGCCAATCACGATGCTGAAGACCAGCCGTAACACCTTGGTCTCCGCTTTGACCAGAATCCGGGCGCCCAGCATCGAACCCGCAAGAACCCCGAGCATCACGGGCATGGCGAGGCCGGGATCGACGTAGCCGCGGCTGAGATAGACGCCCGCGCTGGCTGCGGCGGTGACGCCAATCATGAAGTTGCTGGTGGTGGTCGAGACCTTGAAGGGGATTTTCATGGCCTGGTCCATGGCGAGAACCTTCACCGCTCCTGAGCCTATGCCGAGCAGTCCGGAAAGCGCGCCCGCGCCGAACATCAGGCTGAAGCCCAAAGGCACGCGCTGCACATTGTAGTGGCGCATCCCTCCCTCTTCTGATGGGAAGTCCCCATTCATCCGAAGGTGAGTCGCCAGGGGGTCTGGCGGAAGATTGCGTTGTGCCCGGGGTCGTGGCTTTCTGGAAAGGTACGCCGAATAAAGCAACATTACGCCAAAGATCATGGCGAGAGCTTTGGTGGAAATGAAAGCTGCCAGAAATGCTCCCACTAGAGCGCCGACGGTAGTCGCGATCTCAAGGAACATTCCGATGCGGATGTTGGAGAATCCTTCCCTCACATAGGCGGCGGCAGCGCCCGAGGAAGTCGCGATCACGGAAACGAGGGACGCTCCGATGGCATAGCGGATGTCGACCTTAAAGAAAAGGGTGAGCAAGGGGACGAGGACCACTCCACCGCCCAGTCCCGTGAGAGATCCCAACAATCCGGCCAGAAACGATCCCGCCGCTACCAGGATCGTGAATTCGAGAATATTCATCGCACCCCCGACCAAGAGTTTGTCACATTTCGATGAGTTAGAAGTGTAACGCGGAGGGTACGGTCGCGGGTTCATTTTGAACGGGTTGCGTCAGATCCGGCCCCGGTTCGCTCGATTCGGTGTTCGCGCCGGCGCGGGGCTTCGGGAGGGTGAGGCTTAAGACAGAATATCCCGGCTTCGCCCTCCCCGGACAGCGCGTCCGGGCTACGTGGACATGGCAAGGTCCGCCTCATTCTGGGATATAGGCCTAGGCGTGGGAAGACCAATTCATTCAGGATTTACCAAATATTCATCAATTTTTAATAAAGGCCAGTTAGCATCAACGGTCCCAGAAACCCGCACAAAAGCACACAAGAAGTCGCACCAATATTTTTGCCAGCTGTCCATTTTTGAACTTTGAACGATTCGGGAGGAGAAATGAAGCACCTAATGGCTTTGGCGTTGGCGTTTGCTTTGGTAGTTGGGGCACTCGCGGCGCCCGCACCGCAAGGTACGACCGCAGGCAGCAGCACCGCCACCAAGAAGAAGGCGGCTGCCAAGACGTCTGCACCGAGTGTTTCGACCCAGCTCAGTGAAATGAAGCAGGCGATCGATGCACAACAACAGCAGATTCAACAACTCATGCAACAAGTACAGAGCCGTGATGCGGCCATCCAGCAGTTGCAGCAGCAGGTGGGCCAAGCCCAGAGTGCGGCGGGACAGGCGGCGCAGAAGGCCGATACCGCTGCTTCGGAGGCAGCCCAGCAGCAACAGGACGTTGCTGCAGTCAAAACCGATGTGACGGACCTGAAGCAGAACGCAACCAATGCTGCGCTCTCGTTGCAGGAAACACAAAAGAACATCAAAGACCAACTGGAGAGCCCCCTCGCCATTCATTACAAGGGGGTCACGATAACTCCGGGGGGCTTCCTGGCGGCAGAAACCGTGTGGCGTTCACACGGACTGGGTGCCGATATCAACACGCCGTTCAACTCGATTACGTTCGATGGCGCGGGGCAGAGTCACTTGGCGGAATTCTTCGGGTCGGGCCGCCAGTCGCGTCTTTCCACGCTGATTGAGGGCAAACTGAATACCGCCAAGCTGACTGGCTACTACGAGTCAGACTTCCTGTCGGCTGCGGTGACCTCTAACAACAACCAGAGCAACAGCTATTCGCTTCGCGTAAGACAAGCGTGGGCGCAAGCGGCGTTGAATAGCGGCTGGAGTTTCACCGGCGGTCAAATGTGGAGCCTGGTTACGGAAACCAAAAAAGGCGTCGATAACCGCAGCGAAGCGTTGCCGATGACCATCGACCCGCAATATACGGTTGGCTTTAGCTGGGCGCGGCAGTACGGTTTCCGGATCTCCAAGAACATTGGCAACAAGGCCTGGATGGCGTTCTCGGTAGAAGATTCACAGGAAACCATCGGCGGCCACGGCAGCACCACCAACTTCCTCCTGGGCCAGCAAGGGGCGAGCGGCGGTCTTTACAACCCGACCGCAAACTACTCTTACAATCCCTCGCCTGATTTCATCGGCAAGCTGGCCTTCGAACCAGGCTGGGGACACTTTGAGGTCTTCGGCATCTTCACCGACTTCCGCGACCGCGTCTACCCGCTGGGTGCGGCAACCAAGCCTTCGGCTGCGGGTGCTTTTAACAACTCGTCACCCGACGGTGGGATTGGCGCCAACATGCGCGGGACCATCGCCAAGCATTTCGATGTTGGATTGCATTTCCTCGGCGGAAATGGCACCGGACGCTACGGCAGTGCTGGGCTTTCGGATGCGGTCGTCCGTCCCGACGGCGTGCTGGTTCCGGTGAGAAACTATCAAGCGCTGGGTACTCTGGAATGGCACAGTCCACGGTTAGACGTCTATGCCAACGCTGGCGGCGAGTATGACAGCCGGACTGCGTTCCTCAGTTCTTCGGGAAAGGGCGTGGGTTACGGATCGCCGCTGTTCAACAACTCAGGATGCGGTATTGAGACGCCTCCAGCCGCCACCACTGTCACCGTTGCCACACCTCCCACTTCCTCCAGTCCCACGGGCGGCACCGCCAGTATTCCGGTTCCGGGAGCGGTGGGCACGCCTCTGACCAACGGGTTCAACCCCGGCGGGTTGTCTAACTGCAACGGGGACACGCGGAACATTATCGAAGGCACGATCGGGTTCTGGTATCGTTTTTACAACGGCCCGAAGGGCAGAGTGCAATGGGGACCGCAGTACTCCTATATCGTGCGTAATACCTGGAGTGGCGTAGGCGGGAACCCATCGGCGACGGAAAACATGTTCTTTACGTCTTTCCGCTACTACTTGCCGTAGATCGGAACTCCTCGCCTTCGCAGGGTCGGTGCCTTGCGGAGGCGAGATTTATTTAGTGTTTAGAAGGCTAAGCCACGGGTAGAGTGAAATAGAACACTGATCCGGCGCCTGGCTGGCTAGTAAGGCCAATCTTGCCGCCGTGGGCTTCGACGATTGCTTTGGCAATCGCCAAGCCCATGCCGGTGCCTTGAACCTGCAAGCGCTGATCTCGACCGCGGTAGAACTTTTCGAAGATCAAGGACTGTTCGAAATCGTCGATGCCTGGCCCACGGTCGGCTACGCTGGTCATTACCATCCGGTTCCCGACTTCTGCTGTGACTTGAATCGGAGACTCGGAAGAAGAATACTTGGCTGCGTTTTCCAGCAACTGGGTTATGACTTCCGTGATGCGATCTTCATCCATCCGGACCAGGGGCAAATTGCTGGGCAGTTGGACATCGACAGGATGCTGTCCCAGGGCTGGTTTGGCCTTTTCCAATGCGGCCTCGACGGCTTCCTGGATCGGGCGCGCCTGCAAGTGAAGCTCGAACTGGTTGGCGTCAAGTTGCGCCATCTCGGCGGCTTCGCCCACGAGACGATTCAGTCGATCACTTTCCTCGTTGATGACGGTGAGAAGTTCCAGGCGTTGAGCCGCGTCCAGCCCGGGACTGGAGAGCAGCGAAGTGGCGGATGCCTTGATGGCGGTCAGCGGCGTGCGAAATTCGTGGGTGACTGAATCGAGCAGGATGGAACGCAGTTGTTCACTTTCGCGGGCGGCCTCGGCGCGACCGAGTTTTTCGATGGCTCCGGCCCGCTCAATCGCGATCGCAATCAGGCTGCTCATCGCGTCCAGGGTTTCGCGGGAAAGCAGCCCGCCGGAGACGCCCATGCTGCCCACGACACGGACACCCATCCGAAGAGGCATGAACACTGCATGCTTTTCTGGGACGGTCATAGGTTCGCCGCGCATGCAGACGAGCTGAAGATCATGAATCTCCAGTTCGTGGGTGGCGGAACTCGACCGGTAGACGTCAGGCCGGTTGGGCAAGGCGACCGCTGCCGCTTTTACGCCGAAACTTTCCACGATGTAGCGCGGAATTGCGTTCAAAAGTTCGACCACGTTATCGCTGGAAAGAAGTTGCTGGCTGAATTTGTAAAGACGTTCGGCTTCGCCACGCCGCTCGTTGGCGCTTTGAGCCTCCCGGCGTGCCCGCTCTGCCAGTTGGCTGGCGATGATGGCAGTGACGAGGAAAGCGAACAGGGCGACCCAATTCTGAGGGTCGGCGATGGTCAAGGTGCCGACGGGAGGTAGAAAGTAGTAATTGAAAGCCAGCGTGGCAACTAGCGCCATGAAAACTGCAGGCTGAAGACCCCAGTTGGCCGAGACGATCAGTACACCGACGAGAAAAGTGAGCGCCACGGTGGTGGGGTTCACCCTGATTACAACGTGGTAAATGAAGACAACGAATACGACAGCGGCTGCCGTCGCAGCATAGCGCAGGGCCGATTTGAACGCTGGTTGTTTCACGCCGCCGATTGTAGCTGATCTTGTTGTTGAGGATCAGCGATGGGGATCAGGGTACAGAGCATTATCGACAATTTCGATTCGCTCGACGACAATAGCCGCGATGCCAAAAACTCCGGAGCAATGGTTGGCGGAGGCTGATCCCACCAAGAAGGGTGGCGTGTTCAAGCTTTTCCTGGGCTATGCCCCAGGGGTCGGTAAGACTTTCAGCATGCTGAGTGAGGCCATCCGCCGCCATAGCCGAGGCGAGGACGTGGTGATTGGAGTGATCGAAACTCACGGGCGCAAGGCGACCGCCGAGCTGGCAGCGCAGCTTGAATCCGTACCGCGAAAGAAACTGGAGTACAAAGGAACGGTTTTCGAGGAAATGGACGTTGATGCCATCCGGGCGCGAAAGCCCGTTGTCGCGTTGGTTGACGAGTTGGCGCATACCAATGTGGAGGGCAGCAAACACACAAAACGCTATCAGGATGTGATCGAGTTACTCGATGCCGGCATCGATGTGCTCTCGACCATGAACATTCAGCATCTGGAGAGCGTCACGCCGACAGTGCAGAGCTTGACCGGAATCACTGTGCGCGAGACGGTGCCGGACTGGGTGCTCAAGCGAGTGGATGAAGTGGTCATGTCGGACCTGACTCCTGAGGCATTGCAGAGCCGGATGCGTCGTGGCGACATTTATCCACTGGACCGGGTCGGTCGCGCCCTGGGTAATTTCTTTCGTCCGGGAAATCTGATCGCGCTCAGAGAACTGGCGCTGCGTCAGGTTGCGCAGGCTGTGGACCAGAGTCTGGAGTCGTATCGCGAGAAGGACGAAGCCAGCGGAACGGTCGCGGTACGAGAGCGAATCGCGGTGTGCATCAGCTCCAATCCAGCAGCGCAGTACTTGATAGCCCGAGGCGCACGCATGGCCCAAGCCATGGGCGGCGAGCTGCACGTTGTGTATGTGGATCTGGGCCAGGACGACAACGAGGCTAACCAGAAAACGCTGGCGGCGAATCTCCAATTTGCCGAAAATGTTGGCGCGCAGATCACCAAACTGAAGGGTGCCAGTGTCGCCGAAGTTGTGGCTGACTTCGTTCGCGAAAAACATGTCACGCAGGTCGTTTTCGGGCGGTCGGCTACGGGCGGATGGAGAAAATACCTGTACCTCACTGCCATCAACAAGTTCCTGCGAGATGCGCCTCCGGTAGACGTACACATTGTTACGCAGGAGCCCTCCTGATTCTCCATGAACGAACATCGCCGCATTCTCGTAGTGGACGATGAACCCCAGATCACGCGCGTGCTGCGGACCAGTCTCTCCAGTCAGGGCTACGATATTCGCGTGGCCAATGACGGCGAGACCGCGCTCGAGATCATGAAAGACTGGACGCCCGATCTGGTGATCACCGACCTTTCCATGCCGAATATGGATGGCTTGGAGCTGTGCCGCACTTTGCGGCTTTCAACCAAGATTCCCATCATCGTGCTCTCGGTTAAGGGTGAGGAAAGGACTAAAGTTCAGGCTCTCGATGCGGGCGCTGACGACTACGTCACCAAGCCGTTCGGGATCGAGGAACTGCTGGCGCGCGTACGTGCGAGTCTGCGTCGCGTCCCGGTGGGTGAGAAGGAACAGGCGTCGCTGATTGAGATCGGTGATTTCCGCATCGATCTTGCGGCCCACAAAGTGGCGGTCCGTCATCACGAAGTTCACCTTACTCCCAAAGAATTTGATCTGCTGGTTTATCTGGCACGCCATCCCGGGAAAGTAGTTACCCATCGAACGTTGCTGAGCGCAATCTGGGGCGGCCAGAGTACTGAACAAATTGAATATCTTCGCGTGTTCGTCGGCCAGTTGCGCAAGAAGCTGGAATCGGAAGCCTCGTCACCGCGCTACATCGTTACCGAACCATGGGTCGGATACCGCTTCGAGCCGGGGAGTTGATTTTCCTTGGCAGTCACCGGCTGACACTTATATCCGCCGACTCCCGCCCCCGCAAAACACAATCGCCCGATCCCCTTCGTCTTCCTAACTAAGTTCTTTATGAACACTTTATGTTCGTTTTATGCGACTTTTATGCCTGTTCGTGTTCAATGGTCGCGATCCAATTTCCTTCCGTGGAGGTTAGCCGTGTTTAAAAGATGGGCAGTCCTCTTGGCCGTCACACCGTTGTTCGCAATGGTAGGAACTACCGTCGTAGCTCAAAAGGCAACAACCTCAAAAGCCCAGGACAATGTTGCAAAGGGAGAGCCGGAGGTGAAGCAACTGTTGCCCCTGATGGACCAAGACAGAGAAGGCAAGGTCTCCAAGGAAGAGTTCATGAAGTTTATGGCGGCCGAATTCGACAGGTTGGATAAGAAAAACGAGGGGAAGCTGGACGTTAAAGAACTAACTCAACCGCCAGTGCAGCCGATGAAGAGTTTCCACAAATAAACCATTGCCGAGACGTCCCGGGCACGCCGCTGCATAATCTCGCTTGAAGCAACGCCTTGATTTCTCTGTATCGTTTCTGTGCTTGCAAGCCAAAACTCGGTGTTGGCTTGTGACGGGGATAACTCCGGAAAGCAAATCCTCTGTTTTCATTTCGATCCTTCATAACGAACAATCTACGAACTCTTTATTCAATCTTTACGGGTTTCATTATCCAATGGGGTGAGTTGAGAAAGCAGAAAATAGATGGTCGTGCCCGCAATCGTAAACATGCTGCTTTTGCTGAGTGGATTTCTGACCGGTCTGCGTTGGAAAACCCGACTCGGCAGCAAGGCAGGCACGCATCGAAACTCAGTGAAGTTGTACAGAAAGGCCAGGGGTCTATGTCGTCGATTCATAATGTATGCGCGGAAGATTTGGCAAAACTGTTTCATCACTACCGCGAGGCTCTCGCCCATGACTTTCACGGTCACGCCAGCCGGCAAGCTGATATTTCATGGGAGCAGGCTCCCCAAAACGAGCGCAAGCTGATGATCGCGGCTGCCCGGCTCACGCTGCTGGAACTGGCGGCAACGTCCGAGGGCGAGCAATCCAATCGTCAGTATTTCGCCAACCCTGGTGAGGCGGACTGGGGCTGCTAGTTTTCCTGCCCGGTGCCAGCTTGGTCTTCTTTACGAAATCTTTATGAACCGTTTAGCTAAAACTTACGGTTGCGGTTGTCAAATGAGCATCTCGGCGTCTTCCTGACAATTGCGCTCGGACGGTCAGAATGAAACTGGTCTTCACATTATGGTGTGCAGGCGCGGTGGTTTTCATGCTGCGCTTTCTTGCCGCCCTGCTTAGAGAAGGGAAGAGTCTGTCGCCGCGACCGATAAAAGTTTATTTCACGAGGTTTAATCCAGCTAAGCGACGGAGAACTGATACTAATGAATTTCAAGAACTATGGACACAACTCTGGAGTAGAAACTGGAAAGGGAGCGGTATTCATAACCGTGGTCGCGTTAGCGATATCACTGACGTTACCGCTTTATGGCCAGCAAACAGCGAAAGACGTTCCGACTGGCGCTTCGGGCGATCAACAAGCGAGCGCAGGGACTCAACAAACGCGGCAAGGGATCGTTCAAGAGCTTGATGGGACGAAACAAATTGCCGCAGTCACGGAGGAAGCAGCCGAACCAGCACCGATCGCTACGCCAGGTTCCGGCGCGTTAGCTGCATCCACGCCGAGTGGCTCTGCTCAGGCTGAACCGCCGGTTGCCGTCAATTCGAATCCAGATCCTCAAGACTCTGAACACCCTGCCAACGGGCAGAGTTCAGGCGCATCAGGTACGAATACCGATCACGCATTGACTGGCAATTTCTTCCACCGCCTGGCGCAGTTCTATAGCCAGGATTGGGCAGGTACAAACCCAAGCGGGCCCTCTGTGACGAAACGCGGTCTACACCGCCCCTGGATTCGCCGCCGTTCCCATTCTCCGACTGGGGATACGGAGGATCCCCCGACATCGGCGCTCCCGATGGCAACACTTATCCTTTGATGTCGGCGCTTAATCTCGAGAATAGCCGCACGAAAGTCTACGGCTGGGTCGCGGGCAGCTTCAATTTCAGCACCTCAGCCCAAAATAACTTCCCGGTCTCATACGATATTTTTCCGAACAAGATCGAAATGAATCAGGCGGTCGTATACATCGAGCGCCTTCCCGACACCGTACAAAACAGTCATTTCGACTGGGGATACCATGTGACCGGATTCTACGGCATCGACTATCGCTTCACGACCGCGAAGGGCTATTTCAGCCAGCAACTTCTGCTGTTCAATCGCCAGTATGGCTTCGATCCAGTTCTGGAGTACTTCGATCTCTACTTTCCGGTCAAATATGGCCTTAACATCCGATTTGGCCGGTTCCTCTCGGTTCCAGGGATCGAAGCGCAGTTAGCGCCAAACAATTACAACATGACGCACTCGCTGCTCTACACCATCGATCCCTTCACCGACACTGGCGTCTATGCCACCCTCAAGCTCAACAAGCAGTGGATTGTTCAGTTTGGGGTATCGTGCAGCCACGACGTTGCGTGTTGGACCGATGATGCCAGAGCCTCAGGCATCTTTTGCTTAAACTACTCCACCGCGAGCAACCACGACAATTTTTACGGTTGCGCAAATGGTATCAATAGCGGCAAGTATGGCTACAACAACCTGCAGGACTATGACTTCACCTGGTATCACAAGTTCAACAGCAAATGGCACATGGCGACGGAGACCTGGTACATGTACGAACGCGATGTGCCGAACATCGCCGGCAACGTTGCGAATCCGATCAAGCCTGAACTTGGCGCAAATGGTGCGTTCTGCATCGCTGGAGAACTACGCTGCACTGCTCCCGAGTGGGCAGTCGTTAACTACGTAAATCGCGAGGTCACCTCCAAGTTTATGTTCGGATTTCGGTCTGACTTTCTCGACGACAAGAAAGGGCAGCGGACCGGGTTCGCCACGAAATATACGGAAAATACGCTGTATGCCACCAGATACATTGGCACCACGGTTATGTTCCGTCCTGAACTGCGCTTTGATCATTCGTGGGATCTGGAGGCGTACAACAATGGAAAGGCGAGGAATCAGCTATTTTTCGGCATGGACTTGATTTACAAATTCTGAGCTTTTTCATGAAGAAGAGGTGCAGTTGTCTTCGAGAAATCACTGACTGTGTCTACGAGGTAACTCTGCTGGGCGTGAACACGGGATCTGGTGAATGATGAGAACCGTTTTGATCTGGCAATACTAGTGAAGTTCTAGTATTTATCGCTTCTGGCCACGATTTTTCGACAGGAGCGTAAAGCCATGACTTTCTCGGAGGTGCTGGTTGCCTGTAGTTTCTTCAGGGCGCACAGATTTGTTGAAAGCGTCCTGGTGACACTGATGGTCGCGTTTCCATGCTGGTTGTCGGTACGAGCACAAGGCCAAACAGGCACTGCGTCCACGGATGTTCCTGGCAGGGCCGTAACCAGTGAAGGTCTGCAACAACGAGTTGGGGAACTTGAAAGTGAAGTGGCCGAACTGAAGCGCATTGTGAAAGAACTGCAATCAAATTCGCCGCCAAGCGGTTCTCGAAGCGTTCCGAACGCGCAGTTGACATCCTTAGCGCAACCGCAATCCGCTTCGGTGGAGCAAGCGACGCTTACGCCCCAGGACAGAAAGAGCCTCGACTTTCTGCGCGACACCACTATCAACATTGGGATAGATGGATATTACGAATACAACTTTAATGCTCCCGTCGGGCGAGTCAATCTGCTGCGCGCCTATGACGTCCTCAGCAACAGTTTCAGCTTGAATCAGGCGAGCGTGATATTTGATCACCCGCCGGAAGTTGCCGAGGGACGACGTTTCGGGGGCCGTCTCGACCTCCAATTTGGTCAGGCAACGGATACGCTACAGGGAAATCCTGCCAACGAACCGCGGCCGGATATCTATCGCAACATCTTTCAAGCTTACGGTACCTACATTGTTCCCGTTGGCCGCGGCTTGAATGTGGATTTCGGAAAGTTTGCAAGCTCGCTTGGGATCGAAGGCAATTACACCAAGGACCAGATGAATTATTCGCGGTCCTACTGGTTCGACTTCCTCCCCTTCTACCACATGGGTTTCCGGACCAGTTACCCGGTCAACGATAAATTTGCCCTGAACTACTGGCTGATTAATGGAACCAACCAAGTCGAGCCCACCAACAGCTTCAAAGATGAGCTGTTTGGTTTTACCGCGACACCGCGCAAAACGATTAGCTGGACGACGAGTTACTACTTTGGTCAGGAGCACCCAGATCGGATCAGCGTGCCACCCACTTCGCCGATCCCGGTGCAGCCGGGCCTCAGTTTTGCGCCGATTATTCCCGCACCCAATGGTCGACTGCACATCTTCGACAGCTATGTGAGCTGGCAGACTACGCCGAAGCTCACCGTGGCCATCGAGGGCGATTACGTCATCGAACGCCTCTGGAAGAACGCTGCGCCGGGAGAATCGTCAGCGCCGTCTCATACTGATGGCGGTGCCGCCTACGTGAAATATCAACTCTCGTCCAAGTTCGCGTTGGCCGGTCGGGCCGAGTATCTTTCCGATCGCGGTGGCCTTTTCAGCGGCCTGAATCAGGCATTAAAGGAAACGACGGCAA
The DNA here is from genome assembly GCA_963796095.1 of uncultured Acidobacteriota bacterium. Taxonomy (GTDB): domain Bacteria; phylum Acidobacteriota; class Terriglobia; order Terriglobales; family Acidobacteriaceae; genus JABDBE01. Next base: position 51,442 of record CAWCKL010000033.1, on the reverse strand, counting down.
CCCTTGACTACAACGTCGCAGATGGCTTCCTGATGCGGTATGAGTGGCGTCGTGACTTTTCGAATCAGCCGTCATTCCTGACCAGTGTGCAAGGTGTGCTAAGCAAACAACAGAACACGGCGACACTCGGTCTGGTCTGGTGGTGGGGCCGCAAGGAGGGTGCGTGGTGAATTTAATCGTGGGCACGATACGCAGCGGAGAAAGTTCATGAAAGACATTATCTTCATAGCTGTAACACTGGCATTTTTTGCCATCGCATTGGCTTACGTACGATTTTGTGATCGGATTCGCTGAGGAGAAATGTCATGAATCTTGAATCGATCCTCATGCTGGTGGTCTGTGTTTTGTTGATGGTCTATCTGCTTTACGCGCTTTTGATGCCGGAGAAGTTTTGATGACGTTGAATGGCTGGATTCAGATAATCGTCTTCCTGGTCGTGATATTCGCGATCACTAAACCGCTGGGCGTATTCATGACCCGGGTTTTCAACCGCGAGCGCACGTTCCTTGATCCTCTGGCCCGGCCCATCGAGCGTTTGTTGTACCGCGTGACCGGCGTCGATGAGAACCACGAGATGCGCTGGACGGAGTATGCCGTTTCTATGCTGATGTTCAGCGGCGTCTCCATGTTGCTGCTGTATTTGATCGAGCGGGTTCAGCTGTGGCTGCCGTGGAATCCGCAGAAGTTTGGAGCCGTCGCTCAGGAACTGGCCTTCAATACCGCAGCGTCCTTCACCACCAACACCAACTGGCAGAACTATGCGGGTGAGGCCACGATGAGTTATCTCACCCAGATGGCCGGGCTCGCGTATCACAACTTCACGTCGGCAGCCGTCGGCATCGGGCTGGCCATCGCCTTCGTCCGTGGCATAGCGCGCCGGGAAAAAGAAACCATCGGCAACTTCTGGGTGGACATGACGCGCGCCACGCTCTGGCTGCTGCTGCCCATGTGCATCCTCTACGCGCTGGCTCTGGTTTCCCAAGGAGTGGTGCAGAACCTGAAGCCGTACGACACGGTTAAGCTGATTGAGCCCCAGCAAGTCCAGAAGACCGGAGCGGATGGCAAGCCAATGATGGGCCAGGACGGCAAGCCGGTGATGGATACGGTAACCGATCAGACCGTTGCGCAGGGCCCGGTTGCGTCTCAGGAAGCCATCAAGATGCTAGGCACGAATGGCGGCGGTTTCTTTAACGCGAACAGCGCGCACCCGTTCGAGAATCCCACTCCGCTCAGCAATTATCTGCAGATGCTTTCCATTTTCGTCATCCCCGCAGGCCTGACCTACACCCTCGGCCGGATGACCGGATCGCAACGGCATGGATGGGCGGTGTGGGCCGCCATGGCTTTCTTATTCCTGTGCGGAGTTACGACGGCATATTGGGCGGAGGCGCGGGGCAATCCGCTGCTCAAGGGAGCGGATCAACGGGTGAGCGCGTTGCAGCCCGGCGGCAACATGGAAGGCAAGGAAGTCCGCTTTGGTATCGCCGACTCCGCACTTTTTGCGACTGTCACGACCGACGCCAGTTGCGGAGCTATCAACGGTTGGCACGATTCTTATACACCGCTCGGTGGAATGGTTCCGCTGGCGAACATCATGCTTAGCGAAACTGTTTTCGGAGGCGTTGGAGCAGGACTCTACGGGATTCTGATTTACGTTGTCCTGGCCGTGTTCATCGCGGGTCTCATGGTTGGCCGCACCCCGGAGTATCTGGGCAAGAAGATCGAAGCCTATGACGTGAAGATGGCGATGCTGGTCACGCTAGTGTTCCCTTTCGTAATTCTGGTGCTTACTGCAATCTCGTCCGTCCAAGGATTTGGCACATCCAGCATCAGCAACCCGGGTCCTCACGGCTTGACGCAGATCTTGTACGCCTTTACATCCATGGCCGGCAATAACGGTTCGGCCTTCGGAGGTCTGAACGGAAATACTCTCTGGTACAACACGTCGGGCGGAATGACCATGCTGGTGGGGCGGTTCTTCATGATCATTCCCATGCTGGCTATTGCCGGCAATCTCGCCAAGAAAAAATATGTTCCGCCGTCGCTGGGAACGTTTCCCGTGACCACGCCATTGTTCAGCGTGCTGCTGGTGGGCGTGATTCTGATCGTCGGAGCCTTGACCTTTTTCCCAGCACTGAGCCTGGGGCCCATACTCGAGCACCTGTTGATGTCGGTCGGAAAGACCTTCTGAGGAGATATGGCAGAGAAGAAGAAATCGAAATCGATCTGGGACATGAAGATCGTGCGCCGCGCGTTGCTGGATTCTTTGGTAAAACTGGATCCACGGAACATGATGAAGAACCCCGTGATGTTCGTTGTCGAAGTTGGGAGTGTGGCTACGACTATTTTGTTGATCCGCGACGTGCTGAGGCATCAGGGAGCGTTCGGCTTCAACCTCCAGATCACGCTCTGGCTCTGGTTCACGGTCTTGTTCGCCAATTTTGCCGAAGCCATGGCAGAAGGCCGGGGCAAAGCGCAAGCCGACTCTCTGCGGAAAGCCCGAGCGGAGACGATTGCCAATCGTTTGTTGCCCGATGGCAAGATCGAACAGATCGCCAGTTCCAAATTGTGTGCGGGCGACTTGGTGAGAGTTGTCGCAAGTGAGTTCATCCCTAGTGATGGCGAGATTCTCGAGGGTGTGGCTTCCGTCGATGAATCCGCCATCACCGGGGAGTCTGCGCCCGTAATCCGCGAAGCCGGCGGCGACCGTTCAGCGGTGACCGGCGGTACGCGCGTGCTGTCGGACTGGTTGAAAATTAAGATTACGTCCAACCCCGGCGAAACCTTTCTGGATCGCATGATCGCTCTGGTAGAAGGAGCCGAGCGCCAGAAGACGCCGAACGAAATTGCGCTGAATATTTTGTTGGCAGGACTGACGATTATCTTTTTGTTGGCCGTTGTGACCTTGCAGCCGTTCGCCATTTACTCCGGTTCACCGCAGACGGTTTTTGTGCTGGTGTCGTTGCTGGTCTGCTTGATTCCGACAACTATCGGCGGACTTCTCTCCGCCATCGGAATTGCCGGCATGGACCGCTTGGTGCAACATAATGTGTTGGCCATGTCCGGGCGAGCGGTAGAGGCCGCAGGCGATGTCAACACTCTTCTCCTCGATAAAACAGGAACGATCACCTTGGGCAATCGTCAAGCCTCGGAATTTGTTCCTGCGCCTGGGATCACCGAAGCGCAGATGGCCGACGCCGCACAACTTTCTTCGTTGGCGGATGAAACACCGGAAGGCCGCTCGATCGTCGTACTGGCCAAGGAACGCTACGCTCTTCGGGGCAGGGAATTGGCTTCGCAGGAAGCCACATTCATTCCGTTTACCGCGCAAACACGAATGTCGGGCGTGGACATGGATGGCCGTGAGATTCGCAAGGGTGCGGTGGACGCCATCACAAAATATCTCACCCAGCACGGCACCGTTCTCCCCAAAGAAATTCAAGCTGCCGTGGAAACCATTGCGCGCTCAGGCGGAACGCCGCTGGTGGTTGCCGAGAATCGTCGCGCCCTCGGCGTGATTCACCTCAAGGACATTGTCAAAGGCGGAATGCGCGAGCGCTTCGATCAGCTCCGCGCCATGGGCATCAAGACCGTGATGATCACCGGAGACAATCCGCTGACCGCAGCCGCCATCGCGCGAGAAGCCGGCGTGGACGACTTTCTCGCCGAGGCCACTCCGAAAGACAAAATGGACCTGATTCGGGGCGAACAGAAGCAAGGCAAGCTGGTGGCGATGACCGGCGATGGCACCAACGACGCCCCCGCGCTCGCGCAGGCGGACGTCGGCGTAGCCATGAATACCGGCACGCAGGCTGCGAAGGAAGCCGGAAATATGGTCGATCTCGATTCCAATCCGACCAAGCTCATCGAGATCGTGGAAATCGGCAAGCAGTTGCTGATGACCCGCGGCGCCCTAACCACGTTTTCCATCGCCAACGATGTAGCCAAGTACTTCGCGATTATTCCGGCGATGTTTGCCGCGACTTTCCCCGTGCTGAATACGCTAAACATCATGCAGCTCAAAACCCCGCAGTCGGCAATTTTGTCAGCGGTCATTTTCAATGCTCTGATCATTGTTGCTTTAATTCCCCTGGCCCTGCGCGGCGTGAAGTATCGGCCCATGGGAGCCGCGGTTCTCCTGCGTCGCAACCTCTGGATCTACGGCGTTGGCGGCATCATTGTGCCGTTCGTTGGAATCAAGCTGATCGATATGTTCATTACCCGCGTAGGGATGGCCTGAGAGGATCGTCATGAAAAAGAATTTGATAACTTCGGTGCTGATGACGATCGTGACCACGGTGCTGCTGGGGATCGTTTATCCGTTGGTGGTCACGGGACTGGCGCAACTGTTTTTCAAAGACAAAGCCAACGGGCAGTTGATTGTTCAAAATGGCAAAGTCGTAGGTTCGCACATCATCGGCCAGGCATTCGTCGGCCCCGGCTATTTTCATTCGCGGCCTTCCGCGGCGGGAAACGGATACGACGCTGCGAATTCCAACGGTTCTCAACTCGGTCCCACCAACCAGCATCTGATTGACCGGGTGAAGGCGGATGTCGCCACTAACCAGGCGGATAATCCGGGTCAGCCCGTACCCGTCGATTTGATAACGGCGTCAGCTTCCGGCCTCGATCCCGACATCTCTCCCGCCGCGGCTGAGTTTCAAGTTTCACGGGTCGCAAAACAACGTGGAGTTTCCGAAGATCAAGTAAAGCGCCTCGTTCAGGAGCACACTCTGCCGCGCCAACTAGGTCTGCTCGGAGAACCGCGTGTCAACGTGCTTGAGTTGAATCTCGATCTGGACGCCAAGTTCGCCGAGAAATGATGCTCGATGGAGGTCAGGCCTCCATTAGAAATGCGCTGCGAATGCTAAACTTTCAATCGTGGCCCGCATCGACCATCTGGAATGCACAAAATGTGGCGCATCGATTGACGCCGCTCGTCCGCAGACGGTTTGTCCGAAAGACGGTGGTGTTCTCTACGTCCGCTATAAGCTCGGCCCGCTGAAATCTAAATTCACGACTGCTTCGCTGGTTGGGCGCACGCCCACCATGTGGCGCTACGCCGAGGTTCTGCCAGAAGCCGAGCCGGTCTCGCTGGGCGAGGGTTTTACGCCGATGCTACACTCCCGTGAGTTCCCCAACGTCTATATAAAGGATGAAGGTTTAAACCCTACCGGCTCGTTCAAGGCTCGCGGCATGTCGGCTGCCGTCACGATGGCGAAATCGTACGGCCTGAAAAAATTGGCTGCTCCCTCCGCGGGAAACGCAGGCAGTGCACTGGCAGCTTATGCCGCCGCGGCTGGCCTTCAGGCATATATTTTCATGCCCAAAGACGTACCGCGCGCCAATCGTGTCGAGTGCGAGACCTACGGCGCAAACGTCACTTTGGTCGACGGCTTGATCAGCGATTGTGCGCGCATGGTTGCCGAGAGAAAAGAAAAAGAAGGCTGGTTCGATGTTTCCACGCTTAAAGAACCTTTTCGCTTGGAAGGCAAGAAGACTATGGGCTACGAAGTCGCTGAACAATTGGGATGGCGGGTGCCGCAGGGCATTATTTATCCCACTGGCGGCGGAGTCGGCCTGATCGGGATGTGGAAAGCGTTTCTAGAGATGCAGGACCTGGGCTGGATCGGCGCGGAGCGTCCCCAGATGATCGCAGTCCAGGCGGCTGGCTGCGCTCCTCTTGCGAAAGCGTGGGACGATGCGAAGCCCACTGCGGAATTCTGGCCGAACGCCGCCACCTTGGCTGCGGGTCTTCGTGTGCCCAAGGCATATGGGGACTATTTAATTCTCGATATTCTCAAGAAGAGCGGCGGCGTCGCACTGGCCGTCACCGACGACCAAATCATGGACGCAGTGCGGGAATGGGGCCGAGTAGAAGGAGTTTTTGCCGCGCCGGAAGGAGCGGCCGCGCTGGCTGCGTATCGCAAGCTGCGCGCCAGTACTTTCTTCGGTCCGGACGACACGGTGGTCTTGTTTAATACGGGCTCGGGCTTGAAGTATCTGGATGTGATCGAGGATCAGAAAAAGTCCGAGCATCGACTGGCTCCCGGCTCGCGGCAAATCGGCGGAATCATTGGACCTTATTAGTAGCGCCGCCGTCCCGACGGCTGTCGTGGAGGTGTCCCGCCTCCACCACCGAGGGCAGGATGCCCTCGGGACAGCCGGCAGGATGCCGGCGCTACAAAGAGGCAGATGGTGACCGAGCATCTCTACTATCACGATTCTTTTCTGTACGAATTCGACGCGGAAGTCTTGGATCTTGCGTCGCCCCCCGAATCTCGTCCCGCCGTCATCCTAAATCGAACTGCCTTCTATCCCACCAGTGGCGGGCAGATTTTCGACACGGGCTGGATTCTTCCCGGCCAGACGAGCAGCAAATTGCGCGTGACCGAGGTGACGGAAAGAGAGGATGGGCAGATCCTCCACGTGCTGGAGAATGCGGAATCGATTCACAAGGGAATCCGCGTTCATGGTCTGATTGACGTTGACCGTCGCCGCGATCACATGCAGCAGCATTCTGGCCAGCATGTGCTTTCGGCAGCGTTCGTGCGTTTGTTCAATTTGCCCACGGTTTCGTTTCACATGGGTGCGGAGTCCTGTTCCATCGACTTGGAAACAAACCATCTAACTGGTGGTCAAGTCGAAGCCGCCGAGGTGTTGGCGAATGATGTCGTCATGCAGAACCGCGCTGTCAGTACCCGTTTTGTGACGCAGGAAGAGGCGCAGAGTTTAGGACTGCGCAAGATTCCGCCGGTTGAACGCGATAAGCTCAGGCTCATCGATGTGCACGATTTTGATTTGATCGCGTGCGGCGGTACGCACGTCTCGGCGACCGGACAGATCGGTTGCATCCTGCTAAGGAAAACAGAAAAGACTCGGCAGGGGTGGCGAGTCGAGTTCGTTTGTGGCAAACGCGCCGTCGCCACCGCGCGACACGACTACGGTGTTCTAGCAGAGTCTGGCGGTCTGCTTTCCAGCCACATTTGGGATATTCCGCAACAGCTACGGAGGTTGCAGCAGGAATCGCGAGTCGTGCGGAAATCGAGTGAGCACCTGCTGGAGGAGTTGGCCGCCTTATATGCCAGCCGCTTGCTTGCCGAAACTCCGGAGAGCGGCGGTCGAAAAATCATAATCCGCACATTGCCTGACCGCGACCTGACGTTCATTAAATTGCTGGCCCAAAGGTTGACTCGTCAGAGTGCGGGAGTAGTCGCACTTCTTGGAACCACTTCTGAGCCGCCCGCATTAGTATTTGCTCAATCCCCCGGGCAACAGTTCGACATGGGAGGGCTCATGAAGGAAATGCTCGCTCGCCTCGGCGGACGCGGCGGGGGAAGCAAGGACATGGCGCAGGGCGGACCTACGCGAATCGAAGGACTGGAGCCAGCCCTTGCCGAGCTCGCGGCGCAGCTACGCGAGCATAGCAGCTAGAAACGTAGCAAGCTACGGTTCAATTCTCTCTGAAGAAACGTTTGCGTGCAACGTCTCCGCTTGGGCCTGACGGCCAAGGGTGGCCTGTCCCCACGCGAAGCGCCGTGCTACATTCTCCTCAGCGGATCTCTTCAACGGCGAACCATGGAACAGCGCCTCATCCTTATTAATCTGTTAATCAAGCTCGGCGTAGCGGCCGCCGTGGCGAGTGTTCTCGTCCGTTCGGTTGAATTTAAATCTCTTCTGTTCCGCGAAAGTCGCGCCCTGAAGCATCGGATTTACCTCATTCTATGGATCGGCGTTCCGATGGCCTTGGGCGTATGGGTCCGGTTTATTCAAACAAGTTTCTTAGCCGGAGATTTATCTTTTGAAACCACGGTCCTTCTAGGTGTTATTGGTGGCCGGTTCACGGGGATGGTGGGCGGAGCGGTTCTAGCTCTTCCGGCCCTTTTGCATGGGGAGTGGGCCACTCTACCGTTCAACCTTCTGGTAGGTTTCGTCGCCGGACAACTGCGCGCCCTCACTCCCGACCGGGAAGACATCTGGTCGTTCTCTCCTTTCATCGATCTGAGCATTTATCGCATGATCCGCCGCAATCTTCCCACTCCCCGCCTGTTCGACTGGCAGACCATGTTCTTCGTTACCATCATCGCGCTGCGTTTCGTGCAGACAGAGATTTCTCACTTCCTGCCAAATGCCACGTTCAGCCTGGAGAGTCCAAACCTGTGGGTCGAAGCGTTGATCTACGCCACCTCGGTTACGGTGATCGGGATAGAACTGAAGATCTGGAACAGCGTTCGCATCCAGATCAAGCTCGAAGAACAGGAACGCCTGCTGCTGCAATCCCGAATGGAAGCGCTGCAAAACCAAATCAACCCGCACTTCCTGTTCAATACCCTGAACTCAGTCTCCTCGCTGGTGCGCTTCGATCCTGATACGGCGCGCCAACTGATCATCAAGCTGGCTACAATTCTACGACGACTACTGAGCAGCGGCGACGCCTTTGTACCTCTGCGCGAAGAACTGGAGTTCATCGATAATTACCTCGACATCGAAGTAGTCCGTTTCGGACGCGACAAACTACGGGTCATGAAGGAGTTGGAGCCCGCGTCACTCGATGTGATGGTGCCCAGTATGCTGCTGCAGCCCCTGGTCGAGAACTCGATCAAACATGGTCTCTCCTCTAAGATTGAAGGTGGCAGCATCTTCCTGCGCAGCCGGTTGACGGACTCCCAGCTGATTATAGAGGTGGAAGACGATGGCGTGGGCATGGGTGCCGCGAACTTGTTGGAAAAGCCCAGCGGACTGGGCGGAACCGGAATTGGGATGGCCAACGTCGCCGAGCGGCTGAAAGTGTTGTACGGAGACACGGCTCGCATGACCATCGATAGCCATGAAGGGAAGGGAACGCTGATTCGTTTGCGCCTGCCCGTCCTGCAGAGTGAGGGCTCGATTCCAGCGGCGCTCTACGAAGAACGTTCGAGCACGCGGCGGTAAAACTCCTCATATTGAGGGATGATCCTCGAGGAACAGAATCTGGACTTTGCCACTGCGCGGCACGCCTTCCCCATTTCCTGCAAGCGGTTTTCGTCACTTAGTAATTCGATCGCGTAGCGCGCCATGGTATCGACATCCCCGACATCCGCTAAAAAACCGCTCTTTCCCTGCTCAATCACCTCAGGCACCCCGCCCACCCGAGTTGCAATGGGCACGACCTCACAAGCCATCGCCTCCAGGGCGGCCAACCCGAACGATTCCAATTCACTGGGCATGAGGATCAGGTCGGCCAGGGCCAGTTTTTCGTGAACGTCATCCTGCTTGCCCAGAAACAAAACGTCGTTATGAATCCCCTTTTGCACTGCCAGCCATTCCGCGCGCGAACGATCTGGCCCATCGCCGATCAGCAACAGCCGGGAAGAAATCTTCTTGCGGACGCGATCGAAAATTTCAATGGTATCGGTGATACGCTTTACCGGCCGAAAGTTGGATAGATGTACCATGAGGCGTTCACCGTTCGGGGCATACTCGAGCCGGCGCTGCGGAGCCTCGGCATCACGAATGTAGACGTCGCAATTCACGAAGTTGTAGATGACTTCAATATGGTTTTTGACGTCGAACTCCCGCAGCGTACGCTCGCGCAAATATTGCGAGATGGCAGTTACGCCATCGCTCTGCTCGATCGAGAAACGAGTGATCGGCAAGTAAGAGCGATCCAGCCCGACCAGCGTGATGTCGGTGCCGTGGAGCGTGGTCACAAAAGGCAGCTTCTGTCCTCTGGGCTTGGCAGCCAGCATTTGTCGGGCTAATAAAGCGCTCACCGAATGCGGGATCGCATAATGCACGTGCAGAAGGTCCAGAGCATAAAGTTCCGAGACTTCCGCCATTCTCGTCGCCAACGCCAAATCGTAAGGAGGATATTCGAATAGCGGATATCGTGACACGTCGACTTCGTGGTAGTGAATATTGGGATGCAGTTCTGTCAGCCGGATCGGCTGCGCATACGAGATGAAATGAATTTCGTGTCCACGCACGGCCAGTTCAACGCCCAGCTCAGTAGCGACAACTCCGCTGCCACCGTAGGTCGGGTAGCAGGTGATTCCGATCTTCATTCGCCGGTCCTTTCAGCCCAACCTGTTCGGCTCTCTGATTCGATGGTGACCGGTGCGATGGGATTCAGATTTTGGAACCTGAGGTAGGATGAAGAGAATCGGGACTAGGAATCTGAGTTGCTGGCGCTCTTTGCGGCTTCGCGGCCCTTGAGGCCCTCATCCAGCTTATCGAGATGCTTCTGCAGCCGGTCCTGGACGTGATTGTCTAGTTGGGTAAACTCAATGCCCATCCCCACTCCTCCATCGCTGGCCCTGACCACGCCGCTGGTTTGAATCTTTTCAGAGTCCATCCAGAAAGTGATTTTGACTTTTGTGCCGAGGGGTAAAGGAAGAAGGGTTTCTACATAACAACCGCGACCGCCAATGTCAGTAGCGTTAGTTTGCATGTGAGTGCGCCGGGCATCCTCGAACCCAATCTCGAGAGGAAACAAAACCTTGTGCCGGACGTAGCGGCGTTTGTTTTTTGAGGGAGCGACCTCAGTTTTGTCTGGCGTGGCCAGTTCCCGCCAGGGGGTCTGTTGGTTTGGCAGAATCTGTACTCCAGCCTCAATCTGCCTTGCAATGCCGCCATCAAGAACCCACACTACTTTGAATCGAGCTTTCTTGTCGCCGTGTTGCACGCCAATAACATCCCCAGCCTTCAGCGGATGACTGATCCCGGAAAGCCGGCCGCCTTCACTGCTGAGATTGTTGGCATTGGCGTTCTGAAAGAACGGACGGCCATCCGCATCCATTCCCCACACTCGCACCAGGATTACGGTCGCGACCCGAGTTTCCGGTCTTTTGTCCATGTTTTTGCGTGCCTTCCGCGGTATTTTCAGCGGCTGGCATATGATACCTTGGCGATTGCGCGGTTGTTACTGCAATTTGGTGGCTTGCGGCTATCCAAAGGCCGTGTACGTCCGGGGTCGCGATACTCGGAAATCTCAGGCGAGGTCGCGATACGAGATGAGCTGAACTCCGCTCCGAACCAGCAATTCAAGGGCCTTAGGCGAAGTTAGCAGGCGTAGCTCCACCGCGCGAGACTCGCGCAGTCGGGTCCGAATGCTGCCCAGTTCGGCGTCGTTATATCCGGGGTGGCAGACGAGTTCCCAAGTGCCCTCCGGAAGGCTGTCGACGATGCTTCGAAACAGGTAGCTATCCATGGCGCCGGTTGCCACAACGCCTACAGTTCCGTCGGTCGTGAGCATACCTGCGTTGGTGACGGAGTTTCGGAACCTTCCGCCTAGGCGGTTCAGAACCGTGACCTGACTGTAGCGCTTCCATAGGCTCGGGTATCTTGCCAGGATGGAGAAGCGAACCGGTCCGAAGGGATTACGCACCGCGGGCACGCCGCAGGTGCGAGCTGCCCGTAACAACGCCCGCAATACCTGCGGCAAGATGTGAGTGTGCTTATGCGTATCCAGATGCGAGACGGAAACGCCAGCCGATTGCAGTTTCCGAATTTGTGCCGTAACTTCAGCTTCAATCTCGTCGGCGTCGACCCTGCCACTGACTGCACGTAACGCGAAGGCGCCGAGCCCGTCGTAGAAGCGTCCGTCGTCAGCCTTCTGGTCAAAGAGAGTGGAAGCTTGTTGTCCGCCAAGTACAGGCGAGCCGTCGACGAGTACCACGTGGCAGCCGACGCTCAGCCTTGACGCGGACTTTGCGTGCGCGATTGCATCCTCAAATGCCTGACCATTGGCCATGAGGGTGGAGGACGTTACGATTCCGTCGCAGTGGGATTCAACAATGGCGCGATTCACACCCCGAGTGAGCCCAAAATCATCCGCATTAACAATCAAGCGCCGCACGCGACAGGATAGCAGCAGAGAACATTCAGCTGTCAGTGCTCAGCATCCGGCCACCGAGTCTTTGCGACCAGATCTCAGGAAGTGAGTGCTGAATGCTGACGGCCCCACTCACATTGACCGCTCTCTCCGCGCTCCCGTATACTGAAAAAGTTCTTCGTGTGTATGCCCCTCATCTCTGCGAGGCGTATCATGTGACGGTGACGTCATGATTTGCGTCATGATGAAACCTAGGGGGCGAGGGGCGGTTAGCTCAGTTGGTTAGAGCGCCTGCCTTACAAGCGGGCCCAAATTTCATCTAAGTCGTTGCTTCGGTTGCGGTTACTGAGTTCCAGCCATCCTTGGCCTGCTCCAAAGTTGATCCAAAACTACAAACTACGTCTGATACACGAGCGCGGGATGCGACGAAAGGGGCATCCCTATCGACAGCGACAGATTTCAGCTCCTGAAAGCGGCGCAACAGATCAAAATACTGAGGAGGTATCGGCCGACCAGGCCATCGCCGATTGGCAGTACTGGGTTGCACAAGGTTACCTCTTCTGAATCTCGCGGCCGGACCTGCAAGTTACGAATCATTCCCGAAAGGAACTACAAGGCAGTGGTCGCACAGCAATGCCCTGCAAGGAAGCGATGGGAACACGAAGGAAGCCTGGGAACTTGTACCGTTCTTGTACCGCGGCCGTGTGGTGAAATGTTCATCGGCGTTATTCTGAACCCTCGACCTTTGGGTTATGAGGGAAATGGAGGTCGGTAGGCCATCCTAAAGGGAGCAACGAAGTCCAATAAAATCCGCAACGCACCGCTCCATTTTAGGTTGCTTTTGGCAGCTTTCAGATGGCTTTCACGGACAAAAGGCGGACATTCGCGCGCCTGCTTCCGCCTCTTCTCAGGCTCGCCATTGGAAAATGCGCGTGCTCGGGGGCGTGAAACAGGTGGCGGAGAGGGAGGGATTAACATCCACCGTCTAAATTTTGCCAACAACACTGGCAAATTTCTGCTGTTACTACCAACGCTACCAGTCACTTGCGACCGTCGCGCAGGTCTATTTTACCAGTATTCATGCGCATACAGCGCCAAACTGCTGCTGTTCGCATGTTCCTGAGCTTCCTCCGACTCGGCATCCTTGCCTTTGAGGTAGGCGAGCGTCACGTCCAGCGATTCGTGGCCGAGGCGGATTCGGACCGTCCTTCCGGAGGGCCACTCCACTTAACTTCCGGATAGCCGACTATTCATTCACAACCGCGTCCTTCACTTCCCCCAAGGTACGATCCGCGTCTTCTGCGGATGCAACTCCACGCCGCAGGTGTTTCAGGAATCGGTTTACCACTGCTATCAAGCGGCGCCATGCGCGCTTCGCCGAATTACGCCACCTTGACCGAAAGCTCTGTTCCACTCTTGAGCGGCAGCGTCACCGAAATAAACCCATTGCCCGGATCGCGAATAAACTCCAGAAAATCCGGCTCCGCATTGTCATTCATCACATACCCGCCAACGCGAAGTTGTGGAGCGACGATCCCAATCACCTCGCGCGCCAGCGAAGGCTCTTCATCGCGCGGCCAGCCGTCGATCAAGGCGAAATCCAACGAACCGCCCAAATCGCGTAGCGTCTGCCGCGCATCGCCCTCGCGAATTTCCGCATAGGCGGCGAGACCAGCCTCGCTGAGATTGCGCTTCGCTGTCGCGACTTTCGCCGGGACGAGTTCCGAACCGATCACGCAGCCGCCGCCGTTGTCGCGCATAGCTGCCGCGAAGTAAAGGGTCGACATTCCGACCGATGTCGCGAACTCGACGACGCGCGTCGCGCGCATTCCTCGGCACAAAAGATAGATCAGGTCGCCTTGCTCGGGACGAATCGAGAACCCCCGGTCCGCATAGTCATACGGATCTCGACTTTGGCCGTCATCGTTCGGACTGCCGGCCCGCGCGCCACGACGTTCCGCCTCCAGTCGCTGGATTACCGCGCGGACCCGTTCATCCTGAATTACGCTCTTGAACGTTTCATTTAGCAAAGTATTTGGCATGAATCGCTCTTTCTGTTGGTCTGTCCTTTCAAGTTTGATGTGCGCCTGCGGTCGCCGCTACCTTCCCAATATCTCCGCCGCGGCCCGGTCAAGAATCTTGGCAATCCGCTTCGCTTCCTCGGGATCGCACCCGTGTTTGCGGCGCAGCGCGTGCTTCAGAGCGTGGCGCGCGCGATGCACTTCATCGGAAGCGCCTCCGTCTGAATCGCCCACGCCGGCAAATGCTTCGCGCACCTGCTCCATTCGTCCGCCAACTCGCTCCAGAGCGTCGAGAATCGCTTCAGCGTTCGCGCGGTTCTCTTCCAGATGGGTCTTGCCCTCAGGCGTAATGCTGTAGAGCTTCCGAGTACCCTGCTGCTCCACGCTGCTGTGACCGATCTCATGCAGGTAAGTCAGCGCGGGATAAATGACGCCCGGGCTGGGCGTATAGAATCCGCCCGAACGTTCTTCGAGGGTCTTGATCAGCTCGTACCCGTGCGCTGGTTGTTCGGCGAGCAACGCGAGGATCACCAGTTGAATGTCGATCGCGTCGAGTTTGCGCCCGCCGGGAAAATCGCCGCCTGCGAAGTCGCCCATAAATCCAGGGCCTCCACGACGGAATCCGCGGCGCCCGTGATGGTGTCCGTTTCCTCGAGCGTGTTCTCGGTAGCGTTCGCGAACGTGTTCGCGGCCGAAGGTGCTATCGAAACGCGTTGAGGTTAAGAAATTTTCGTAATGGTTTTGTCTAGTCATGTTTTAAAATATATCGTACGATATATTGTACGTCAATACTATTCGTAAGCTCTGGCCAAATGTTCCCAAACGATTGAAGATAAATGGTTTAATTACTCCGGATTCGCACGAGTTTCCCGCGCCTGATCCACTCGTTATTCCGGGATACAAGCCAGACTCCCGGAGGTTTGAAACGGGCTCGATACCGGTCAAATCACGGACTGCCCGGAAACTGAAAGTCCTACCCCCCAAAAGGTTCCGGATTACCCACGATGCTGGGCGCACACGCCTCAGTACCTAGAAATCTCTCACCGCTTCAACGCGCTCGACGCATGCCCTGATCGCAATAACCCAAGCTGCACTAATTCCTCACGCAGTGTAGCCGGATCGCTAAATCGAATCGCGTACATGCCAATCCTTCTGGCCGCTTCCACGTTGTGCTGTAGGTCATCAATGTAGATTATTTGCTCCGGGAGCAGCGCAACTTTTTCGCAGAAGCGTTGAAAGATTCGTGGATCGGGTTTGACCAAGTGCACCTCGGCGGAGAGGACGATTGCGCGGAACCACTGGAGAAATTCGAATCTTTTCCTCGCAAAAGGGAACGTTTCTGCTGACCAGTTGCTCAGGGCGTAGATGGGAACTTCCTGGTCCCGCAGCTGCGCTAGAAGATCGACCGAACCCGCAATCGGTCCTGCCATCATCTCGTCGTAACGCTCGAACCACGCGTCGATCATTTCGGCAAATCCGGGCTTCTCGCGCTTCAGTGTGGCGCAGGCTTCCGCAAAAGTTCGCCCGGCATCTTGTTGCAGATTCCATTCTGGCGTGCAGATGTTCGCCAGAAAATATTCCATGTCGGCTTCATGTTGGAACAATTTGCGGTAAAGGTAGCGTGGGTTCCAATCGATTAGTACGCCGCCAAGATCGAACACCGCTGCCGACCGGGGAGCTGTCATATATGATGATTTTAGCGAATGAGACAATCAGCGAGCGGATAACGGGGAAACCGGAAACTATCGGTCTAAAGGTGAGAACGGGAGATCCCAGCGTTGTCGGCAAGAGATCTCCCGCTGTGGCGGTTTTTGAGTTGATCAGACTTACGCGTACAGCGCCAGGCTGCTGCTGTTCGCATGTTCCTGCACTTCTTCCGACTCTGCATCCTTGCCTTTGAGGTAGGCGAGCGTCACGTCCAGTGATTCGTGACCGAGGCGGATTCGGATCGTCCTTACGCAAGTCCACTCCACTTAACTTCCGGATAGCGGACAATCCAGGAGTCGATAGCGCTACGAGCGGCTTGTCCCAGGTGGACTACGGCGCTGAAAACGGAGCCGGTAAGCGCTGGGTGTAACCTGCAGTTGTGAGAGAAAAGTACGTCTCATGATCTCAGAGCTGCTGAAGCCACACGAAGCAGCGATTTCCTTGACGGCCTTAACAGTTTGTTCTAGCTGTCGGCGTGCAGCCTCCACGCGCAAGCGTTCCGCGAATTTAGCGGGTGTAATGCCAGTTTCCTTTCTGAAGACACGACTGAAGTTCCGCGGGCTCATAGCAGCACGCCTGGCGAGTACATCAACAGAGAGATTCTTGTTCAGGTTTTCTGCCATCCACACCTGAAGGTCATGTAGCGCCTTACGTCCCGAAGCTTGCGTTGATAGGGAAACGCTGAATTGCGCCTGACCGCCAGGTCTGCGCAGAAACACGATAAGGTTGCGCGCTACATCCAATGCCACGGACGCACCGTGGTCCTCTTCTACCATCGCCAGAGCGAGATCAATGCCAGCCGTGATTCCGGCAGAGGTATAGATATTCCCATCTTGTATCCAGATCGGATTCGCATCGACTTTGACATCTGGATATTTCTTCTGCAAATCGGCAGCAAAGGCCCAGTGAGTTGTTGCTCGCTTGTTATGTAGTAAACCCGCTTCAGCCAAGACAAAGGCTGCGACGCACACGGATGCCACTCGTCGTGAGCGGCCCGCAGTCTTTTGTAGCCAAAGAGAAAAGCGGCTGTCACGTGTGTCTTTTGAGGTCGGTCCGCAAACGACGACCAGTGTGTCCACGGGCTCGCGCAGTCTCCGGTAATAGCCATGCGCTAACAAAGAAACTCCGCATTCGCCTGCAATGATTGGTTTAGGTTGGGAGCTTACTACTCGAACGTCGTAAGCAGGGCCCCGCGCGCCGAGTACGAGGTTCGCGCCCGCAAAAACCTCAAGTGGACCAATCAGATCGAGCTCCTCCACGGGAGGTACCCCAAGGATAACCACCGATATGGGGGGGCGCCTGCTTGCCAGTATTGGTTTCGTTATCAGCCCAGGCATGATTTTCACAATGGCCGAAAAAGTGGATTATATGTCATTGCAGCCAGGCCGGCCAACCCCTACCGTTAGTTCGAATGCGAAGGCTTCCATGAACACAACATATAAAGCCATTGAGCTCTCGGGCCCAGATTCAATGGGGCGGTGTAGAACCGCGCTCTCGCGCTGGCGCATGTTGCGTTCGCAGGAAGGGACCTCGAAGTAAGAGAGTGACTGACACTCAAGATCGAATCATTTCTGTTGGGCGGAATGTGAAGTTGGAGGATAAGGATGGCGAGCACATACAGAGCCGTCGAGGTTTCTTCACCGGGCGTTTTCTTCTTGGTCGAAAGAAAGGTTGCCGTCCTCGGCGCCGGACAGGTGCGTATCCGCGTCGAGGCTTGCGGTGTATGCCATTCGGATGCGGCAACTGTGGAAGCGCAATTCCCCAACCTTTCTTATCCGCGCGTGCCTGGCCACGAGGTTATCGGACGAATAGAGGAAGTGGGTCCTGGCGTGACAGCGTGGAAGGTCGACCAGCGTGTCGGAGTTGGATTTTTCGGAGGTGAAGACGGAACCTGCGAGGCCTGCCGCCGTGGTGAAACCGCCTATTGCCAAAATGCAATTATGACCGGCATCACAACTGACGGTGGCTACGCGGAAACGATGATTGCGGAGGCACGCGCGCTTGCCCTGATACCGGATGCACTCAAGTCAGAAGATGCGGCTCCCCTGGTATGTGCCGGCATAACAACCTTCAACGCGCTTCGTAACGCCGCACGTGCCGGCGACACCGTTGCCATTCAGGGAGTGGGCGGGCTTGGCCACCTTGGCGTGCAGTTTGCACGAAAAATGGGCCTGCGCACCGTGGCGATTGGTGGGGGCCCCGACAAAGAGCACCTAGCGCAGAAATTCGGAGCGCACATCTACATCGATGCCAAGGCACAAGACGCGGCGGCAGCACTGCAAAAGCTCGGAGGCGCAGATGTCATCCTTGCGACCGCGCCAAGCGGGGCCGCAATCGGTAGCTTGCTTCCCGGCCTTAAAACTCGGGGCAAACTTGCGGTTGTCGGAGTCTCAGGTGATGCCATCCCAGTCAACGGCGTACCGCTCATCTTCGGCGGACGGTCAGTTGTCGGCAGTCTCACCGGAAGAGCGATCGAGACTCAAGACACGCTTGATTTCAGCGTACTCACAGATGTCCGTCCAATGATCGAAACACTTCCGCTTGCAAAAGCCGAGGAAGCATACAAACGAATGATGGATGGCAAGGCACGCTTCCGAGTGGTGCTCACTATGACCTAAACAAGTTTAAAAGCCTGCGGCAAAACGGAGCACAAACCGAACGTCCCAGAGGGAGACTTGGATGAATTCATTCCAGGAAATCTTTAACAAACAGAAGGCGTACTTCGATTCGGACGCGACCAAATCGTACGAGTGGCGTATCGACCAGCTGACACGTCTTGAGAATTTGTGCAACGAGAACTCCGAGGGTCTAGAGGCTGCAATGAGCAGTGATTTCAAGACCGCTAGCCAGGAGAAAGTCTTCGAGATCATGGCTCCCGTGGGGACCGCAGCTTTCGCGAAAGCTGAGTTGAAAGAGTGGATGAAGCCCGTAGATGTAGTCGTTCCCAAGACTCTTCGGGAAAGCGGACACACCGCCAAAGTCTATCGAGAGCCGTATGGCGTCGCCCTGGTAATCGGACCTTTCAACGGGCCATTGACGCTGCTCTTCGATCCTGCGGTCCAGGTCATTGCGGCAGGCAATCCGTGCATCCTTAAACTCTCTGAAGGGTTGCCCGCCACGAGTAAGCTCCTGTTGGATCTTATACCGAAATATTTCGATCCTCGGGCCGTCACTGCCGTCTCGGGAAGCAAAGAAGAAGTTGCGGAACTTCTCGAGCTCCCGTTTGACTTCATCTTTTTCACCGGCAGCGTCAAGGTGGGCAAGATCGTCATGGAGGCGGCTGCAAAGAACCTGACTCCTATTCTTCTGGAGCTTGGCGGACAGAATCCTGCTTTCGTTGATCCGACCGCGAACATCCCGGATGCGGCCAAGAAAATTGTCTGGGGCGCAACAGCCTGGGGTGGGCAGTGGTGCACCTCTCCTGGGTACGCCTATGTGCACGAATCGATTGCTGCGGAGTTTGTAAGAGAATCCAAGAAGGCCGTGATCGAGTTGTACGGAACCGACCCGAAGAGCAGGTCCGACGACTACTCGCGCATCATCAGCCCGAAAGCCGTTGACCGGTTCGTATCCCTAATTGATCAGAGCAAGGTTGTGGCCGGAGGTTCTGCCGACCACGAAGCGCGCTACCTCGATCCCACGATCTTGTATCCGGTCACGTGGGACGACCCGATCATGGAGGACGAAATCTTCGGGCCGATTCTCCCAATCCTTACGTATAAAGACATGGATGCGGCCATTCGTGAGGTGAAGAAGCATCCAAAACCCCTTTCCGGTTTCCTTTTCAGCCGTGACCAGAAGGCGATCGACCACTTCCTCTCGAGCTTGTCCTTCGGCGGTGGCGCGATCAACCAAGTGAACATTCATCTGTTCATTGAAACCATGCCTTTCGGAGGCGTCGGATTCTCGGGCATCGGCCACTACTACGGTAAGGCCGGTTTTGACGCTCTCACGCACGCGAAATCGGTTCTCATCTCGCCGCCTGACGTGGCAATCGAACATTTGTTCCCGCCCTACACGGAGGAAAAGGTCAAGGCGCTCAGCCAGTGGTTTGAATACTAGGCCATTAAGACCACAACAAAAGCGATCCCAAAAAGCACTGAGATGAAAACGAACCACCGCAAAGTTCCTGCCGATCGCCCAAAAGTTTTCACCGCATACGACGCCCACGATGTCGACGGCATGCTCGCTCTCTGTGCAGACGGCGCAATAGGGCGATATGCGCTGTACGGTCGCGAGAGCGTTGTGCCGATTCGCGGTGGCATTGACCTCATTTGGCGTGCATTTCCGAGTGCCGTGCCGAATTTTCGAGTGAAAGTGATCGAGATGATCCCCGCCGAAGGGAACACAGTCGTGATCCAAGCCGAGATGAGCGGGCCCATACCCGCTGAAGTCCCGGCCATTGCAAAGAAGGGTCAAGACGTACACATTCCTCACTGCTACATTCTGCGGTTCGACGCGAACGGCAAAATTACGCGCCTTGACTCCTATTGGGACAACACCGTTCTGAACAGCATCCAGGCGAGCGCTGTGTGATGGAGCGACCTAGCCGCGGAGGCTCTTACTATCGGCAACGCTTTTTGTGCTGCACATATCAGAGGCGCCCCTAAGGAGGGAACGTGGTTTCGAATCTCGTATGCACAAGCTGTTTGAAACGAGGAGAGCGAGCTGACATGAAAGTATTGATTCTCGAAGCAACTGGGTTGGGCAGAGCACATTGGTGCAAGCCGTGATTTGGCCTCGATGCACTGATGCACCGGGAGGAATGGGAAAGCCAACAAATGAGTGAACCCAATACTTTCAACGAATTGATACCCAGCAGCTGCAGAAAGAGAGCTCAATGAAAATCGCACTAGTAGGAGCAACAGGAAACGTTGGCACTCGCCTCATTTCAGAACTCACGCGTCGCGGTCACCACGTAACGGCGATTGCTCGTCATCCCGAAAAACTCCAAGGACAAGCCGCGGTGAGACCGGTTTCAGGGGACGTGCAAAACGAGAGCGCACTTGCCGCGGTGCTTGCTGGGCACGATGTCGTGATACACAGCGTGAAGTTCCTCAGTACGAATGCCTCGAAGATCATCGCCGCAACCAAGGCGGCGAAAGTGCCACGGCTGCTCGTGGTCGGGGGCGCTGGAAGTCTAAAAGTTAGCCCCGGACTTACTCTTGTGAACACCCCAGACTTTCCCGCTGAGTACAAGCCTGAGACGCTGGCCGGCGTGGAGTTCCTGAATGTCTTGCGTGGGGAGAAGGAACTCGATTGGACGTTCTTATCTCCATCCTACTTTTTTGCTCCCGGCGAACGCACCGGCAAATTCCGACTCGGTAAAGACGAACTTTTGGTTGCTGCTGACGGCCAAAGCCGCATATCCGCCGAAGACTTTGCGATCGCACTCGTGGATGAGTTGGAACAGCCGAAGCACTCTCGCCAACGATTCACGGTTGGGTACTGATAACTGATCTGTGCACGAACTGAACGGCGGATTAAGCCAATCGCCGACCACGGACTATATGAAAGCGAGAGAGGTAGGGAATGGTTTTAGCAGGAATCAAAGTACCGGACACAGTTCTGGTTCGCGATGCGATTGATTTGTCACGGAGCGCGTCAGAGCCATTTCTCTTCAACCATGCGATGCGCTCCTGGCTATTCGGCGTATTGCTTTCAGAAAGCGCTGAACCTGCTCCGGATGCCGAGTTGTTGGCAGTAGCCACGATTCTGCATGATCTGGGCTTGACTGACCGCTATACGGCGGAAAATCGTTTCGAGGTGGATGGCGCCAATGCGGCGCGCTCGTTTCTGAAGGGGCGAGGCATCTCGACGCAGCAGATGCAAGTTGTTTGGGATGCCATCGCGCTTCATACCACACGATCTATCGCTCTTCACAAAGAACCCGAAGTGGCTATGACCCATTCGGGAATAACGGCGGATGTTCTGGGGGCAGGCCTTGATCGAATTCCGCAGGACAAACAAGGCGCGATCCTAGCCGAATTTCCGCGCCTGGCACTTAAAAACGGACTCAAAGAGTGCCTTTGCAACATCGCTCGTCGGAAGCCGGAGTCCACCTTTGACAACATCGTTCGGGATTTCGGCGTTCGATATGTCGAGGGGTACACATCCCCCAACTTTGCCGATGTCGTCGCGAATGCACCATTTTCCGAATAGACGACCTCCCGATCATCGAATTGCGCACACGTATCAGCGCGGCTAAAGAAGGAGACAACATGAACTACCAAATTCAAGGACTTTCCATCCATGCGGAGGTGCACGGGACTGCGGAGCCGGCTCTCGTATTTCTCCATTACTGGGGTGGAACTTCACGCACCTGGCGCAAGGTTACCGCCGAACTTGAGGGACAGTTCAAGACAGTGACCTATGACGCGCGTGGATGGGGGAAGTCCGACAAGACCTTAGCTGGCTACAAACTGGCAGACCTTGCGGACGAAGCTCTCTCACTGGTCAAAGCGCTGGGAATCAAACAATATGTCCTGGTTGGACATTCGATGGGAGGCAAGGTCGCGCAGCTCGCCGCATCGCGAAGGCCGGAGGGGCTTTCAGGCCTCATTCTAGTGGCTCCTGCTCAGCCAACGCCTCGGCGCAATCCTGAAGAGATGCGTCAAGGACAGCTTCATGCGTACGACAATCGTGAGAACGTTCTTAAGGTCATTGGCAGTGGCCTCCTGACTGCTCATCCCCCTTCGCCAGAGATTTTAGACCAGATTGTCGAAGACAGCTTGTCCGGCTCTCGTGAAGCGACGATGGCATACCCGATGGAGTCAATACTTGAGGACATCTCGTCTGAGGTCGCGAAGATCAACGTCCCGACGGTGCTGCTCGCGGGCGAACTCGACCAGGTCGATTCAATCGAACGACACAAGACCGAAGTCCTAGCCTACATCCCGAACGCCGAGTTCAAGATCGTTAATGGGAGCGGCCACTTGATCCCGATTGATGAGCCTTTACAGCTCGCAAATGAGATTGCCAGCTTTGTGGGCAAGTTGGCACCATAGAAGTCCTTCCAAGATCGCGAGGCATGGACTCTGAACTTCCAAGAGACTAACGATGTCGACAAAGACAGTAAAGCGAGCGACTTCTAGAAACGACCGGTCAAACTTCATCAAACGCCAAACTTCGCGGTGAAGGTTTGACGGGACTGTCCGCAATACCCGCCTCCCTCGGAGACGATTAAGGCTCCTCGACGACTCGCGCCGCTGCGTGGAGCGTGCCATCGGGGCGGGCGCGACGGCAGCTTGTTTGAGGGTCCTCGATGAATTAGGCCACTCATACGTCTCGACAGTATCTGATGAATTGCAAATGGAGATTGGGGGCTTGGACTTTCCGCTCTACTCATCATCTGTTGATTCCTTGCCGCGTTGCTTGAGCGCTTCCCTAATCGATCCTTGCTCCACTGAAGTCGTTTGCTCTGGAGCTCATCAATGATTGACCCAACCCATTCCAACTCGATTCAACAAGGGCGACTTTATCAATTCGGATGGTAGCGGGGTTCGTCGAAATTGCTGAAAGGAAAGAATTTCTTGGTTGCGGGGGGCGGATTTGAACCGCCGACTGGCCAAGTCTATGGTAGCGGCCCGAATGCCATCAATGTGAAGGCGCGCCACCAGGCAGGTTTTCAGGTGTCATACGGCTTCTGACCTAA
This sequence comes from uncultured Acidobacteriota bacterium, assembly GCA_963796095.1. GTDB lineage: Bacteria > Acidobacteriota > Terriglobia > Terriglobales > Acidobacteriaceae > JABDBE01. The sequence continues at coordinate 28,248 of CAWCKL010000033.1, read as the reverse complement.
AGACCTAAAGGGGCGAACGGGAGATTCTCGGCTCGGGTTAATGACCCAGAAATCTCCCGGCGTTGTGGATGCTTTAGCTTTATGCGTAGAGTGCCAGGCTGCTGCTGTTCGCATGTTCCTGAGCTTCCTCTGACTCGGCATCCTTGCCCTGAATGGTCCCAAACCTCGGAGAAGCGATCTCGTAAGCACCCTTGGCTGTAGCAGCCGCCATATAGGATTGGCAAGCAGAACGAGGTGCTCTCGCATCTTGCGAAACATCGCTGCCGAGGCTCCGGTCTCCAGAGCCGACCGCATCGCTCCCGACATTGCCGAGAGCATCATGTCGATGGCGAATTTGTCGGGTGACAGCTTCAGATCCGGGGCGGTCAGAAGCATCGCTTCAATCGCCTTCCGCAAACGTTGTCCGGTCTGCTTCACCAATGCCGGACCACCCACGTCTGGCGCTACTTTGTACAGGGCTACGGAAATATCCGCGCGCTGCATCTTTACGTCGACGTAGGCTTCGACTACCAGTCTGATCATTTCGGACATCGGCTTGTAGCGCACGTCCTCGCATGCGACCTCTACTGCTCGCGCGACCTTGTCCATATGATCCTCGAACACCGCAAAAAGCAGCGACCGCTTGTTTGGATAGTACTGGTACAGCGTTCCGACAGAGACGCCGGCACGGTCTGCGACGCGCGTCGTCGTCAGTCGATCCGCCCCGTGGGTGAGCAAAACCTGAATAGTCGCTTCAGAAATGGCCTCAACCGTGACTGTTGACCTTGCTTGAATGGGCGTCTTTCTTGGCTCAAATGCAGTTACCGTAGCAGCCGGCATAATGCGAACTCCAAATCTGAAGAATCCTTCATCCAATGGTCTTAGATGCACAAGAAAGCCAGGAGGAACCGAATGTACAAACTGAACTTGCCGGCAGTTTCACACTCCCCGGTGCAGCTATGAGTGTGAATCGAATGGGCTACGGCGCTATGCAACTTGCCGGGCGAGATGGAAACAAGTTGGTGTGGGGGCCTCCCAGAAATATCGATGAAGCGGTTGCCGTGCTGCAAGAAGCTGTTGGGAGTGGGGTGAACCACATCGATACCGCTGATTTTTACGGTCCGCACGTTACGAACCAAATCATACGAAAAGCGCTCTGCCCTTACCCCAAGGATTTGGTGATCGTGACCAAAGTCAGTGCCCGGCGCGGCGAGGATGGGTCCTGGATTCCAGCGCTTTCCCGCGAAGAACTGACTGCGCAAGTTCACGACAATCTGCGTAACCTCGGCCTGGATGCGCTAGACGTCGTCAATCTGCGCAGCATGTATAGCATCCACGAACCGGCAGAAGGCTCGATCGAGGCGCCGCTCTCCGTTCTCGCCGAGCTCCAACAGAAGTGTTTAATCCGTCATATTGGGCTGAGCAACGTCACGTCTGCTCAAGTCGACGAAGCGCGGAGGACTGTCCCGATTGTCTGCGTGCAAAATCATTACAACCTCGTGCAGCGAGCAGACGATGCGCTCATCGACGAGCTCGCTCACGACGGTATTGCGTATGTGCCGTTTTTTCCGCTCGGCGGGTTCACGCCACTGCAATCGGCAGAGTTGTCTGATGTCGCCGCGAGTCTCGGCGCGACGTCAATGCAGGTTGCGCTTGCGTGGCTTCTGCAACGCTCGCCCAACATTCTGCTGATTCCGGGAACATCTTCCCGCAAGCATCTTCGCGAGAATCTTCAGGCTGCAAAGCTCCAGATTCCCGCTGAAGTGTTCGCCAACCTTAACTCAATCGGTAAACCAGAAAAGGAGTCTTAATATGCGTGTTTTCATCACAGGTGCGACAGGTTTTATTGGTACTTCGGTAGCGAAAAACTGATGGCTGCTGGGCATAAAGTCTTGGGAATGGCTCATTCCGATGCGGGATCAAAATCCTTAGCCGCTCTTGGCGCCGACGTTCATCGCGGCTCGTTGGAGGACCTCGACAGCTTGCGTAAGGGAGCCGATGCTTCGGATGCCGTCATTCATCTGGGCTTTGTTCGCGACTTCTCAAAATTCCAGGAGAACTGTGAGATCGACAAACGTGCGATCGAAGCCCTGGGTTCCGTGCTTGCCGGTTCTGATCGGCCCCTCCTTGTCACAACGGGGCTAGCCGGATTGGCAGCACCGGGTCAGGTTACAACGGAAGACAATGACATACCGCCGGACTTCCCATTCCCGCGTGTTTCGGAACAGACGGCTCTTGCTCTGGCAGCCAAGGGCGTCAACGCTTCGGTCATGCGTCTTCCCCAGGTTCACAACACGATTAAGCAGGGCCTCGTTACTTATTTAATCGCGATGGCGCGGGATAAAGGCGTTTCCGCTTATGTGGGGAAAGGACACAACCGTTGGGCAGCAGGCCATGTTCTGGATGTTGCGCACCTCTACAGGCTCGCACTGGAAAAGCGGGAGACTGGCGCAAAGTATCACGCGGTGGCCGAAGAAGGCGTGGCTGTTCGGGATATCGCAGAAGCAATTAGTAAAGGATTGAAGGTGCCAGTGGTTTCTCTATCTCCGGAAGAAGCGCAGGCTCACTTTGGGTGGTTAAGCGTATTCGCCGGCAGCGATCTTGCCGCCTCCAGTGCGCAAACACGGAAGAAACTTGGTTGGAACCCGACGGGACCCGCCCTGATTGCAGATCTTGAGCGCATGCGGTACCCCGAGGTTCTGACCACAGTCGCATCTTGAGCGGCAGGAGTTGCCTATAAAAGGAGGACAATATGCAACACGAACGCATCGCCTTGGTCACCGGGGGCAACCAAGGAGTCGGACTTCAGGTTGCAAAGGAACTCGTGGCGAACGGCGTCACTGTGCTGGTTGGGTCGCGCAACTTCGAGCGTGGCGACGCCGCGGCCAAAGAAATCGGGCTTGGCGCCGTCGTGCTCCAGCTAGACGTGACGGATCGCGTCTCGATTGCCAACGCGGCGGAACGCATCCGCAAGGAGTTCGGCCGCCTCGATCTGCTGGTTAACAACGCAGCTATCTCGAATACGAGGAAGGGCAGCTTGTCCCTCCAGGAGTACAGGAAGATAACCCTCCCGAGCATCGTATCCCTCGACGAAATCCGGGCGGTGTGGGAAACCAACGTGTTCGGGGCGCTCGCCGTCTACCAGACGATGCTGCCGCTACTGCGCGAGTCGTCGGACGCCCGCATCGTCAACGTGTCGAGCGGAGTCGGCTCGCTGACGACGAACGCCGACCCGGCCCACCCTTACCACGCGTCCTACGGTCCAGTGTATCCGGCATCCAAGGCGGCTCTCAACGCGATAACACTGGCCATGATGATCGAGCTAGAGTCGACCTTGATCAAGGTCAACCTGGTCTCGCCGGGGTTCACGAAGACGAATCTCAACGGATATGCGGGCACTGAGTCTGTCGAAGATGGCTCCCGCGAGGTGGTGCGCGTTGCACTTCTTGGCCCGGATGGCCCAACAGGTACATTCACGCGCTGGGAAAACATAACGATCCCGTGGTGACGGGGCAACAGTGAACTTCTCCGAGATGCAATTACGTCTGAGGTAATGAAATGGACTCGCGGAGCCGCTGATAGAAGCTACTCAGATTGCCGATTGCACTTATCACTCCTCGATCAAATCTCTACGCTCATTAACCGAAATATGCGGCACGTGCCGCAAAGGAACATTCAGTTTGTAACGCGCATGCCTACGCTCCCCTTCCCTGATGAGAGCATCTTTCTCCGCCAGATCAGCGAGGTCACGTGTGGTTGTCGCAGGAGACGCGCCGGTGATGGTGCTGTACTTGCCAGCACTCATGCCGCCCTTGAATCCTTCCGGCCCCTCCTTGAACATCCAAAGGAGCGCCTTCTCTTGCCTGTCGTTGAGCTCTCCGCGGATGCGGTCGAGCAGCTTCGTCTTGTCGATGAGGAATTCGATGAGCGCAAGGGTGCGCCGCTGCGCTTCGATTGTCGTGCCGGCAAACCAGGCCAGCCACTCGGTGATTTCGTTGCTTTCGTTGGCTACTTCCAGCGCAGCATAGTAGCGCGCGCGCCGCGCAAGGATCGTTGTCGCAAGCGCGATGAGGGACGGCTGCCCCAAACTCTGGGCCAAGGATTTTTCCGCGAGCGCGCGGCCGATGCGGCCATTGCCGTCCTCAAAAGGATGGATCGATTCAAAGTACAGGTGAGCGGCCCCTGCCCTTGTCAGCGCCGGCAATGGCTCCGCACCTCCGGGAGCGGTCCGGTTAAACCACGTAATGAATTGCTTCATTTCCGCTGGAACCTTCGCCGATGGCGGCGCCTCAAAATGAATCTTCGGAGAGCCCATTGCGCCAGAGAGAACCTGCATCGGCTCATTGCTTGTGCGGTAACGGCTGATATCCTTCAGATCTTGCCTCCCGCTCATCAGCATGCGATGCCATTCAAACAATATGTCGTCCGAAAGCGGCGCCGCGAAGGTCTTGTAGAGATTGACCATCATCTCTGAAACGCCGCGTTCCGCCGGGGCCGCTCGCCGGTTATCCGCTGCCAACCCCAGCTGCCGCTGGATGGATGACTGAACACTCGCCCGATCCAGAATCTCGCCTTCGATTTCTGAAGTGGTCAGCGCTTCCGTGCTCATCGCCTCGACCGTCAGCTGATTACGGTCTTCGTCGCCAAGATGCTTGATTGCCCCGACAAATGTCCCTCCCCCAACGAGGAACTGTTGTTCGGCCGCGGCGAGGCGGGACGGATTCCACGCGAATCTGGGCCAGTCAGGCTGCTGCCAGTTCCAGGTCATGAGCGATAGCCATCCTTTTCTATCACTCACATTATGGCATTTTGTGAGCGATAGCAACCAGTTCTATCGCTCATGGTGTTGACTCTTTTTCAACACCAGCTTTATCAATGGGTTAGAAGGCGACCAGAGCCCCCACGAACCTTACTGATATCGGACCTCTCCCCTCCCCTCTCTTGCAATTGCATAACTGTGGCATCGCCGTGAAAGAAACAACCACGATAAGCAAATCCAACGACTTGCAAGGAGGCGGGCGGCCCCCTAAAGTCCTTGCTAGTCGGTACAAGCTGACTGATCTACGTACCGTAATCCGTACCGCGAAAAAGGCCGTCACGTTGCAGGCAGAACAACCGGGCGACAATCGAAATCCAGTGACAAGCGTGCACTCGAGCTGACTCATGCCTATGGACCTCTCGCCGAATCGACGCAGTTCTCGAAGTCATAGCTCCGATGAGCACGAGTAGCGACCTGTCCGGAGCCATGGCTCCGATTCCGTCGGCACCGCTACAATAGCGGCCTGGCAGCGATAGACCTCGATGCCTTCCCTCTGTGTCGATACTTTTTGTCTGAGTATCTCGCCAACCGAGAAGACCCAACCAACTTCCCTCCAGAGCAGTGTCCCGTAATTTTGGAGCGCTATGAGCAGACTTTCGACTCCGCTCTGGACACGCTTAAACTGGAGAAAGAAGCCCTGAAAAGCAGATCGAGTTCGACTTCGCTCACGCCATCCCCGCGAACCTCGAAAGCGGAATTGCGGTGCTCAGGGCGATCGAAGCTCTGCGATTGCAGCAGTTCTCCGATATCAGGCTGCTCGACCTCCGGGCGCTGATCTCGTCTGCGAAGGGACGGTCACACGGTCTGTTGCGAAGTGAAGTCGATAACCAAACAAAGCTCGCCGCGAGGGGGCTTCTTCTTCGCCGACCAAGTGTACGAGAAAATCCTAGAGAACAGTAAGCTTCCTTATTACTTGGGTCGGCACTCGGGTCGGCCGCATCTTATAGCAGCGCACGATATACGTTTGAGTATGGCCGCGTCCCGGCGTCCTGACGTGCGGGAGTGCTGGCGTCGAGCATGCGCTCTCACTCTCACTCTCACTCTCACTCTCACCTGGATTCTCTTTGGCCGATTTTCTGGACAGGTCCCCGCGTACGATGTGCGTTCCGTACTGGTCTTGCTCCGCGTTCATTAGACTATTCTGCCGTGCGTGCAGGAGGGTGCACGCCTTCCGATACTTGCAGGGAAGGCTGCCCATGTTTTCCACTTCAAACCTGGGAGAACCAAAATGGATGCGCTTATCGTGGTACTGATGTTAGCGGTGATCGTCTCGATGATCTATCTGCCACTGCGTTACGTCCACATGAAGGACAAAGAGCGAAAGACTCCGATGTTCTGCATGGCGTGTGAGTATATGGGCCTCATGCCCAATCCTCATAGACCGGGCTGGACTTGGTTCATCGTCGGGCCGTTCGCCCTGTTGTGGCCGAAGAAGCGCACGTGTCCTCAGTGCAAGGCACGCGAAGGAATTATCCCAGCTATGAGTGCGAAGGCGAAGAGAATGTCAGCAGGCGCGTAAACAAGACGGTTAGACCCGATCGTACTGTCGACGTTGTAGTCGTTGTAGTCTTCAACTTTTTGAAATTGACGAGTTCTGCGGTACAATCCCTCCGAAGTTTCCTTCCCTCAGAAGTCCAGTAGAAGAATCCATCGGAGTTCGGTGCCTGTTTGTCTGGGGATACTAAGAAAGGAAACCTTTATGAATGGCACGTTCCGCCTCGCAATGACAGCGTTGGTGTCATGCTGTGGCGTTTTTTCATTCGCGCAGACCAGCGCTCCAGCAACTGAGCAGAAGCCCGGTCCTCAGACAGCCTCCTCGGACAAGAAACCGGAGGCATCACCCAAGCCTACGACCGATACTGCGCCAATTGAAATCCTCACCGACACCATGGGCGTGGATTTCGGCCCCTATAAACAGCGAGTGCTGCACGATGTGAGGATGAATTGGTACCAACTCATTCCAGAACAAGCACGAGCACCACTGATGAAGAAGGGCAAGGTCACAATCGAATTCGCGATTCTCAAAGATGGCACCGTCGCTGGAATGAGATTGGTTTCAACCTCGGGTGATATGGCCCTCGCCCGTGCTGCATGGGGCGGCATCACAGCTTCCAATCCGTTTCCACCCTTGCCCAGCGAATTCTCTGGCTCGTATATCCGGTTGCGATTCTCCTTCCGCTACAACCCCGAAAAGACCGACTATCCCGCCGGTGCCCCCGCCAGTCCGACAGGCCAATCTTCGTCTAAATCAGGAATAAAGGTTAGCATCTCTCCGGCTGATGGTGGGAGGGTTCCTATCGGAGGATTCGAGGTAGTGGATGCTGCGGTGACGGGGAGTACCAATACAGCTGTGAAATGGAGCGTCACTGGGGTGGGTTGCTCTGGCTCCGCTTGCGGCATAATGAGTGGGGACATGTATCTGGCTCCGAAGGTTTTGCCCAGCCCGCCTGAGGTCGTGTTGACGGCTACATCGGAGGCCGATTCCACAGCGTCGGCTTCGGTTAGAGTTGACCTTGTGCCACCCGATCCGCCCCGCTGAACTTCTCTGGCCGGGCGAAATAACCAGGGTAGCGTGCGGCGGCTCTACCGATAAACGATGCCAAGGTCGCACGAGGTCAATCTCGAAAAAGTGCAGGCATCGCTCGATAAGGTATGCCCGAAATGCGGGAAGGTGATTTCACCTGCCGAAGTTCGACGTGTTGACTTTGAGCGTATCGAGTGTCCGAAGTGCGGGGAGCGGTTTGCGCCCAGCCCCTGAGTTCGCCTCGATCAGACCAACTCAGGCGCACCCTCAATCTCTCCGCGCAAGTCTTCCCAAATATTTGTCGGCATCGAAAGAAATGTCCTCACCACGTCAGGGTCGAACTGCCATCCCGAACAGAGATAGATTTCCTCCCTTGCTGCTTCGACGGACTGCGCAGCACGGTAAGGTAGGTCAGAAGTAATAGCGTCCAGGGTGTTCGCCACGGATACAAGCCTCGCACCGAGCGGTATCTGTTCGCCCTTCAGTCTGCGCGGGTATCCCGTGCCATCGTGGTGTTCGTGATGTGAATAGACAATCTCCGCAGCTTCTTTCAGGGACGGAATTTTCTTCAGTATCTGGTACCCGTGGTAACAGTGCTCTCGCATTTCGATGATTTCGTCCGAGTTCAACTTGCCAGATTTGCGCAGGATGACATCGGGAGTCGCGATCTTGCCGATATCGTGTAGGAACGCACCACGTGAAATACGGCAATCTGATCCCTCGGCAATCCTATGGCTCTGGCGATGCCGACGTAACGTAGTTGCTCCCGCTAATGGCAATCCAGATGTTGGCTCCGTCAAAAGAGATGCCCTCCCGGCCGAGGGCCCACGCTGTAACTAAGATTTATCAACAGTTACGCCAGGAGTCTCCTCTAAAAGAGCCCCGAAGAGTAAAATTCGAGCGCGGGCCGAGGAGCGTAGCTGTGATTTATGTGAAAGGAGTGCTCAGTGGAGGGGCAGCGATATTTGTTGCTTTGCTCGGGCCGGGATTGTTGCAGGAGTTGAAGAGTATTAGCGGGCAACAAGCAACTGGATTGGGTGCAATCGCTGGGGGCTTTTGGAACCCACTCTTTTCGCCTCTGTTCTGGATTCTGGCGATCTCATCTTTTGTTTTGTTTCTAACAGCGAGTCGGCTAGGAAGCAAAGTGCTGAGAGTCGTTCTCTCCTGGATCCCAACCCTATTTGTTTCGGCGCTTGGATTTGGGCTCGTCGCCCTATTCACCTACGGATGGATGCACTTTAGAAAAGCCTGACGGTAATTAAAAACCCCTTCTCGGGGGTCAATGAGCGCTGTAGAGAATTATCGTCTATTGACAGTTCCGCTTAATGGGTGCCGCCTTCGGGACGATAGAATTTGGGCAGCGTCGGACGGTTCGGTCTGATCCGAGCGCACGCCAGTTCTCTTGTCCACTGGATGCGAGTAGCGTCTCTGGATAAGTACATTCGATTTGGTGCGCACGACAAAGAAGGCCGAGCTTAGTGTGAAGACGAAGAGTCTCTGAAAATCGATATAGCCTCGGTCCATTACGTAAAACGAACCTGCTTCCGGGATGATCTCGTCCAGGATGTTTACGTCGTGCACGTCGCCACTGGTGACGCGGATGAACGTGGGAATGTTGCCGTGCAGGTCCAGCAAAGTATGCATTTTGACGGCGGCCTTGCACCGACGAACTTCGCCCAGGGAAATAGCGACAGGCACAGATCGATGGTCGTCGAATCCAGAGCATACAGACTTTGATCCAGATCGACGCCAATCGGGTCATGCGCATGCAGCGGCCGGGCAATGCCGATCAATACTTGAGCGAACTCCGCAAAGATTCTCCAATCATGAGATTCGTTAGCATCGGCCAGCGTTGAGCGCGACACTTTGCCGCGGAACCCCATGTGATACAGCTTGCTTTGTAGCGCGCGCAAGCAGGACTCGATATCGCGCAGGCTCTCGCGATAGGTGAGTTGCGCGAAGGCCATCGCCAGTAATTGGTCCCAACAGGAAAATCCTCTGAAGTTCGAGTCGCCGTTGTAGCGGGCAACACACTTTTGAAATTCTTTTTCAGGGAGATGTTGGATCAGTTGCGAGAAGACGGTGCGTCCAGAGTTCACCCGTCATTGTTTCACCCCGTAGACCGGCGGAAAGAGGTCAATCCAGCCTCTTTCCAATTCAAATCGTTCCTGCTTCGGCTATGCGTTATCAGCCTTATCTTCAATGAGTTAGGTCGACTGCTCGAAAATTTAGCCGGACAGTAGTGAAATGACGTATTTCGACGGGCTTTCCTAAAGAAGCTAGCAGGGACGCACCGCAGGCCGAGATGCTTAAACATCAGGCCCAGCAAGCGAGCACTCACGCACGGCAGGATGCGCGTCGCTCGGCGGGAGGGCTCCTAGAAAATCGGCCACAATGAAGAGTGAACCAGGAGTAATAAGGAGAGCACTAACTCGACGCCAACAGTCCCGCACGTCAGGGACGCCAAGACGCGCCAATTAATAAACGTGTATTGTGCGCTGGTATGAGGTGCGGCCGACCGAGTAAATGAGGAAGCGTAGAAGATACCCAGATAGCACGTAAGCACCACTGCACGTCAGCACGCTGTGGCCATGCCCAAGCCTTCCGTGCAGCCGTTCTGCTGTGCAGTCGTGCTACGATAATGTGATTTCGTAGCACGATCCATTTAAGAAATCTAGGAGGAATTGAATGTTTTTGCCCTGCACTATTACTCCTTTCACCAGGGTTTCAAGATCAGGAGGATAGTTGTGGCTGCCTACCTGCGTCGGGAACTTGCTCCGGTCGGCCATGCCTCTGTAGTGGTCGATAGCGTTGTGCATCTCCTCCAGGTCAATTCGCAACTGGCGCTCCTTCCCCCGGAGGACGCTCGAGGACGCACCTGTTTGAGTTGCAACGGAAGAAGTAAGAAGGACGAGACAAGCCACGAAGGCAAGGCACGCTTTCATAGTAGCCTCCTGATTTGCCTCGAATTATCCCACCGGCTTGAGAACTCGACAACTGTAGCGAGTCGATAACGTAGCTGTTGCAAAATCGCTCATTGACCACCGGTCAAAGCGTGTAATGGCGCCTGGTTACAACAGTGGCATGAGGAATGTGATCGATAAGACGCAAAGCCTGAGGTAGATAACCCGGGGGAAGAGAGCAGCGATTTAGGGCTGGGCGTAGTAGCCGGTACGCGTGCGAGCCGTGATCCCAGGCTTGTCGACCGTCACCCCGAGTGAGTGGTACTCATTCGGCTGGTCCGCCCGAGCGGCGTCGAACGACAGGACGTAAAAAGCATCGGCATCCGCGGCGCAATTTGCGATTGAGGCTGTGAGGTCATTACTCCCATTGAAAACACGCCCGCCACTCTGTACTACAAGTACCTGCAAGCCCAGATCAGCGGGCAGCGCCCGCTCCGGAGAGGCTACACCTTTCAGAAATTCCTCGTAGTACGAAATGCGAACACTACCTGCATCCGCCAGACCGAGCGGGTCGACGCTATAGAGAGTGATGCGAGCGTGCCTGAGTCCGGTAGAGGCCGCCACGATTGAGTTGAACAGTTGCTGCTCGTCTTTACGGGAAAGTTGAATGTTCGGTCCCGAGAGCAACGGCCACCCGGGGCTGAACCAAATCACCAGTTTTCTGCCAGGTCGCGTTTCCTCGTACGCCACGATTGAGGTCAGGGCCTTGATCGAGAGGTCAAAGCGTTCTGCTGCGCCGTAGATCCCCTGAGACCGCTTAATGGACCGCAGTCCAGTGTCGTATTGGTCATAGAGCGCCGCCAGAGCATTCCCATCGCGAGAGGAACCGTCCTGGATCTTCGTTCCACCGTCGGAAAAGATGACGAGCGACACTGCCTGCGCCAGCTTGCCGCCATTCTGCAACAAAAACTTCTTGACTTCACTTCGTTCGTAATTGACCGCCTGGAACGAAGCGTTGACGGCGTCGACGACCAGAACGATTTCAACCGGCGGGTCGGCAGTCGAGACTGCCGCACTATCCACGGCGTGAAACGAGAGGATGTTCTTTGGCTGTTTATCGTCGAGAAGAGTGAAGTCTTGCTTCTGCAGTCCGCGAATAAGTGTGCCAGACTTGTCCGTCACCTCCACGTCGAGCGTAATTTGCCGGTCCGTGCTGCCCGGCGGTGGAAGTGACGGCCCGGCAGGCCGCGTCTGGAGCTGAGGAGCGGGAGTGTTTTGCTGCGATACGGCCGAGAACGGAAGAAGCGACACAAACAACAACCGAAAGAACCGACCCATGCTGACTCACCTCGCCTTGCAATATATTTTGCTTGCTTCATCCGGAATGCGAATTTCGGAGGTGCTTGCGATCGAAAGGAGAAATTTTACGAACGACGGGTGTACGATTCAGGTGCGGCAGCAAGTTCATCGTGAGAAACCCCTCATCGTCTCCTATCTAAAGACCGATGCGGCATACCGCGACATCGATTTGCACCCGGAAGTTGCAGAGTACCTGAGAGTGTTCATATGCGGCAAGGATGGCTTGCTGTTCAAGACCCGGAACGGCACGCCGCACCTGCACAACAACATTGAAGAACGTTGGCTTACAGAACGCCTCAAAGCCATGCAGCTTGACGAACCGGGGATGGGCTGGCATGCCTTTCGCCGTTTCCGGAACACGTGGCTGCGAGGGAGGAGATGCCAGGAGGACATCAAGAATTTCTGGATGGGCCACAAACCTCGGACCATGTCCGAGCTGTATTCGCACCTGTTCGAGGAGGTGGAGCTTCGACTTGCGGAAGGCGCGCAAGTGGGCGTTGGATTCGATATTCCTGCTTATATTGCTCCAAACTGCTCCAAAGGATCTGTGCTATCAGACGTTCAGGTCAATATGTAAGCGGTTGTGAAATAATGGAGTTGCCAAAGATGGGCGGTTAGCTCAGCTGGTTAGAGCGCCTGCCTTACAAGCGGGCCCAAATTTCATCTAAGTCGTTGCTTCGGTTGCGGTTACTGAGTTCCAGCCATCCTTGGCCTGCTCCAAAGTTGATCCAAAACTACAAACTACGTCTGATACAGGTGCGCGGGATGCGACGAAAGGGGCATCCCTATCGACTGTCGGTCGAAGCGCAAGAACTGGCGTTCGCACGAAACGCTGGGTGGATCGATTGCGTCATCACTGAGGTCGAAACCGTCAAGAGTGATGGTTACACGAGAAATTCGTTCTTCTGCTTCAGCTTCGATCCCGACTACGAGGCCGTTTCCGACGAGGGCGCGTTGGTGTTGGATTGAAAACTTCATCGGAAGCCCTCTTTGCAGAGACCATTCGCGAACTTCGAGATCGTCTTGAGAGGCTGCATCCCACCACATTATGCGGCCCCATGGGAGAGCGTTACAAGGATGGCGGCCCACGGCTTCAGCAGAAGCTCGTGCACAACGAATGGCCGCGGAGCCCACACCGTCGGCCGTGCCGCTGAGGCAGTACCCGACACGCGGGCTCGGTGCGCAACCTAACCCCTTCTCAAGGTGAGCCCCGTACAAGGTAGAATCTCCCCCAAGGTGTCCTACGGAAACTCTATTTATCAGCTATCGTCGCGGTGACTCGGCCGCTTACGCCGGCCGTCTCTGCGATCGCCTCTCGGCGGTTCTAGGCGCACACCGGGTATTCATGGACGTGGAAGAAATCCAGCCCGGGGAAAATTTTGCGCAGACGATCGAGCAAGTACTGGCGCAGTGTTCGACCGTGCTGGTGGTGATCGGCCCGCGCTGGCGCGAGCAGCTCGACCTCCGAGCGGCACACAACGAGCAAGACTACGTAGTTCACGAGATTGCCGCGGCACTCAGCGCGAAGAAAACCGTTGTACCGGTTCTTGTCGGCGGCGCGCCGGTCTCTTGCCTGGACACCCTGCCCGCCGCGCTGGCAGATCTGTCATTCCATCAAGCGGTGGAACTGCGCGATTCCAGCTTCAATGACGATTGCGACCGTTTATTGAAGAATCTCAAGCAATCCGGCGCCATTCCACCCGCGCTTAAGAAAACGGCAGTTTGGATCGCAGTCGCGACGATCGTGGCGTTATCGGTAATCGCGGCGGCTCGCATAGGCCTGGGACCTTGGCGCGCGTCGCATGACCGTAAGCTGCGCATCGACCAATTGGTTCATACAGCACGAGCGCAAGCGGAACAAACTGAGTACGAGTCGGCTTTCGAGTCCTATCAGCAGATTCTGCAGTTTGATTCTGGCAGTAAGGCCGCGCAAGACGGGCAAGTTGATGCCGCGATGCGCTGGCTGGAGAATTTTCACGTGCTTGCGCCCGAGGGACAGAAAGCGGAAGAGATCGCCGCCCCCCAGTTGGCACAGCTCAAAGGTGTACTCGAAGCCGGCCTGGCGCGAACCACGGCAAAAGACGTGCGCGCCGCGGACATCCTCGCTCATCTTGGCTGGGCCCACTATATGAACGAAAAGATCGCATTCAAGGAGTTTGGAAACGCCGAACGCTATTTTCAGCAGGCCCTGGCCATCGCTCCTACGAACGTCTACGGCAGCGCCTTCCTGGGCAATTGGCTGTTGCAAACGGGTGGCGATCGTACGCAGGCGTTAAGTCACTTCCAGACTGCACTCGCAACCAATCAGGAACGTAGCCTTGTGAGAGCCATGCAGCTTGGAGGCTTGTACCTTAACGACGCGCCGGGTATGCGGGGCGAACTCGTGAAAGCCCTCAATGAAATGCGGGTCAACCACGAACCCTTGGACAGAAGTTTGCAAGGCCGACTTTCCTATCTCTATAGTTCGACCGTGAGCACCGCCGCCGAATTGCGTGAGGTGCTGACCGCCGTGCCGGTCGAAGATGCCTGGGAGACTTATCTGTGGCTGCATCCCGAGCGTCCTGGGGATAACACCGTCGAGCGCGACTTTGTGCACGCGAACCTCGCCGAGATTTCCGGTGACCGGGCAAAGGCCTTGTCCGAGTTCAAGGCGCTAGCGATCGCACTACGCGCGCAACACCTCGACGGCAGAATGGCGGACTACACGGCAGCGGCAATCACGCGCCTTTCCCACCCTCCCGCATAGCCAGCTCACGACACGCATTACGAAAGTTGTTCCGGGCCAGAAATCGGGCTTCGAGGAAGCGTTTCCACCGGGTGGCCACTCGAGCTCCGATCTCCTCGAAGCCCGTTTGAACGAAGCCGCTTCGCGGCAGACGCTTTCGCGTGTCAGGTGGCGGCAGTGTGTGTGAAGGAATAAAGTTGGGTCATAAGGAGCTAACCTATGACCCACCTTCGCAAAATGATGCTCAAAGAACTCGAGCGTCGTAATTACGCTCAGACTACCATAGACTGCTACATCCAAACGATCGCGGATTTCGCACGTTATTTCCGGCGCCCCCCTGATCAGCTTACTCCGGAGCACATCCGCGAGTACCAAGCGTATCTGCTCCGTGAGAGAAAGCTGGCCGCGTCCACCGTGACACAACGGTTGGCCGCTCTGCGGTTCTTCTACACGCAGACGATCAAGAAAGCCTGGAGCGTGGCCGATACACCTTATCCGAAGAAGACGCGACACCTGCCCAGCATCTTGAGCCCGGAAGAAGTTACCCACCTCATCGACTGCTCCCAGACTCGGTTTCATCGCATGGTATTGATGACGCTCTATGCCACGGGGCTACGGCGTGCCGAGTTGGCTCACTTGCAAATTCCCGATATCGACAGCCGACGCATGGTGATCCACATCCGCGGCGGGAAGGGTCGGCAGGACCGAGATGTCATGCTCAGCCCCAGGCTGCTGGAAGCCTTGCGCGACTACTGGCGTGGGCTGAAGCGTAAACCCACAGAATGCTTATTCCCGGGCGGATCCCGGCACACCTCCAATCGTCCCATCACCCCCCGAGCCGTGTGGTTGCCTGCCAACGTGCTGCCCAGCGGGCGGGCCTTCAGAACCGGCTTCATCCCCACACCCTGAGGCACTGTTTTGCTACTCACTTACTGGAAAACGGCGCTGACCTACGCACCATTCAACTGCTCCTGGGACATCACGATCTGAAAGAAACCATGATCTATCTCCATCTCTCGCGACGGCATCTCAACGCCACCGCGAGTCCTCTGGACGTGCTCAAGCTGAAAGAGAAGGTACCGCAGAGCGAATAAATGAATCGGCCACCCCTCGAGGTGGCCGATCTGGTTCGCGCTGCGGGACGCGCCTTCCTCGAACGCAGCCGCAGGTGGATCACCTGGCAACACCTCACGGTGTTGCGGGCCATCGCGCGCTGTCGCACCGCCGCCTTGGGCGGGCATCTCGATGAGTGCACCGACTGCGGGTACCGTCCGGCCATCTCCGACAACAGCTGCCGGGACCGGCACTGCCCGAAGTGTCAGGCCAACGCTCGCGACCGTTGGCTCCAAGCGCGTCGTAAGGAACTTCTCCCCACGCGCTACGTCCATGTTGTCTTCACCCTACCCCACGAGCTGGCGCCGCTCGCCTTGCAGAACAAGAAAATCCTGTACCATCTGTTGCTGCAAACCAGTGCCGAAACCCTCCTCGAAGTCGCTCGCGATCCCCAACATCTCGGTGCCGAGATCGGCTTCTTTAGCGTGCTTCACACCTGGAATCAAAAACTCGAACATCATCCCCATGCCCATTGTGTGGTGCCCGCCGGCGGATTGTCGCTCGATCACTCTCGTTGGGTTCCATCGCCCGCTCGCTTCTTTCTTCCCATCCCGGTACTCCGAAAGGTTTTTCGCCGCAAGTTTGTCAGCGCTCTAAAACACAACTTCCGTCAGGGCAACATCGGCTTCCATGGCACCCTGAAACCCCTGGCACACCCCAAAGCCTTCTCCGCTTGGTTGCGAACCCTATACCGACACCCCTGGCACGTCTACTCCAAACGCCCCTTCGGAGGAGCCCAACAAGCACTCCGCTATTTAGGCCACTACACCCATCGCGTCGCCATCTCCAACCATCGACTCGTTTCCTTGGTCGATGACCAGGTCACCTTTCGTTGGCGCGACTCCGCTCACCACAATGAACACAAGTTGATGCCCCTATCCCTCGATGAGTTCCTGCGCCCCTTCCTTTTGCACCTGCTGCCTAAAGGCTTCGTCCGCATTCGCCACTTCGGCTTCCTCGCCAACCGGCGCCGTGCCACTCTCCTACCCCTCTGCTTTCAATTACTCGGCCCCATACCACAACCCCAGATAGAACCACTAGCATCCGCCGCCGAGCAACCCAGCCCTCTTTATCGCTGTCCCAATGCGGCGGCACCATGGTCATCATCCAGACCCTCACCGCCGCTCAGATCCTGCTCCGTTCTCCGCCCGCTCTCGCCGGAGTCGCCGCATGATACGACAATTCCGATCTCGCTCACTCGCTGCCTCTCACCACCTACCGGCGTGGTGCGCCCTTCTTGCCCCCAAATCAGCTACCCGCTTCCAACCTCGCCTCAAACTCTCGCCCCGACCCCACCCAAAATACAACCAAACCCATCCTCCTTGTCCTCATTCTTCGCTCCACTACCTCTTCTCGAAGCCTTTCTCTTAACCCCAAACACCATTCAATTTGCATAACTGCCTACCCACGGGCGGCTTCCTTCAAACAGCTGTATCGGATGCGCCCCCCACCACGTCACGAACCTACCTGCGCTCTTCTGATGGGGCGCATCCGATACAGCACTAGCGTTTGTGGATAGTTTCCGTACGGCCGACAACTCGTCCGGAGTCGGCCAAAGCAGGTTCTGACTACTTCCCTGGAGAATTCTGAATCAATACCAGATCCGAAGGAGAATCTCCGCGCACCAGGGCCAGGCTCTTGCCATCGGGCGACCATTGATAAGAGTAGATTTTGAGGGAACCGAAGTTCGTCAACTGTCGGCCGGGGCCGCCGTCCAGCGGTTGCAGCCACAAATTGTCCACTCCCTTTTCACGGACAGGGTAGACGATACCTTTGCCGTCGGGGCTGAAGCGGGGTTGCCCCTGATGCCGCGGGTCGTACTCGAACATTCGCAGGACCTGGCCGGAATCAAGAGAAACCAGGGAGATCGTTGGCCTCTGGGCTTTGAAATCGTAGGTGCCCAGCACAATCGTCTTTCCGTCGCGGGCAACGTCAAAACCGGCGTTGAATTCCACAAAATCCTTTGTAACTCGTTCCGGCTGACCTCCGTCGATGGACACTTTCATATAGGCAGGAACGGTCATATCCATATAAAAGACGGTTTTGCCATCCGGGGAGCACATCGGAAACATATCTCTCTTGCCCTCGGTGAGACGGTGCAATCCTGTGCCATCCGCTTCACCGCGCCAGATGTTCACCGAGAGGGTTTTCAACATCCTGCGCGCGAAAACAAGGTGGCCGTCGCTGCAGCCGTTAGGCTGCATCGCCGCAGACTCCTTTTCGGAAGCGATCTCCCCCTTGAGTTCGCCGTTCGGGCTGATCTCCCGAATGGATGACCCCTGCTCCGTCAGCAGATTGTTGTCTCTCGCCCACGCGACCACCGGCACGGTGTCTCCCGAACTAACCTGCCTAGCGTCGCAGTAATCGGCCTTTAGGCCTGAACTCACATAGACGTCGCGCACCGACTGGCGCATGACCGTGGCAATGGTCGCGCCGTCGGCGGAGACACTCGTGTTGGCATAGTCATTCGTGTCGGCGGTAATGGGACGAAACTTGCCATCCGGATAACTGATCAGCCCAACCTGCTGCCGGCTGAAGTTTGTTTCCATGCTTGAGTAAATTACTGCCAAGGCTCTTCCATCGGGCAGCCAGGACACGTTGGTTAGCACTGTGTATGGCGGCCTGGATATCGTCCTCTGGGCCACCGGTGTCCGGATCAATCGAAATCACTGCGCTTATGCTGTCTTCCGCCTGATCGAAGATCGTACCGACGATCGCCTTTCCATCCGGCGACCAGGCTGAATCCGTCACCACATTGGCCATTGGACCGGCGAAAATGCTCTTTTCGTTGCTGCCGTCGGCATTTGCGATGAGGAGGTGGTACTTGCCAGGGTCGGGATCGTTGGCGCGTATGAAAGCGAAGCGCCGCCCGTCGCAAGAAAAACTTGGATTCGTGTCTATATCCTTGACCAGAAGTTGTGGAGTTCCACCCAGCACGGGGATGCGGTATAGATCGTACTCCTGAGACGCAGGACCGCGGACCAATTGGGTATGCGAAAAGTAAATGTGGCCGCCATCGGGAGAGAAGCGCAGGGCGAAGTATTGCACATGCTCTGGCGGAATGATCTGCACGTTGCTTTCGCTGGCCAGATGGCGCAGCCACAATGATTCATTACCCTCGCTATTCAACACGTAGGCCAGGTAGTTTCCGTCGGGAGACATGGCCCCGATCCGCGCATTGTGAGTGCCGCTGATCTTGGTGATCTTGATGCTCTGGAGAAATGTCGTAGGATCGATTCCAAAGATCGCGCACTGCCTGAGATAAAAGCTCTTCACTTCCGCGCCCGCGGTGTCAACCCCAGGCCCGCGCGTAGCCAAATCCACCCGAGCGAAACCCTCTTGTCTCGGTTAAATGACAGATGTGGTTCGGAACAATACCATCCGATAAATTCGTCGATGGCATGACCGTAGGATTCTTGCGAACTAGCTGCGCCGAGCGGGTGAAGAACCGCATTCTTCGACTGCTCTAAGTCGTCCAAGCGAAGCATTGTTGTTGCCTTGTAGCGTCTCGATGTCTTCCGATGTGCCATACTGGCGGCCTCCCACGCCGCGGTCAGTATGGTCGTTCAGTTAGAGGCTGATGGTCTCGAAGGCCGTTTCTGGATAAGTCTCCGAACGGACGACACGGAGAGTGGCAGGCGCCAAGCAAGCTATGCCCCTCGTACGCGTCGAGAGAGTAGACTTTGTCCAATCGCTGCTCGTGATAGTCAACTCTGGTGCGGGCAGCCGGATCCCCATGTTCGCCTAAGGGAGTGGAAGTTGGGCGCTGTCTTTGTCAGCTATCGACGGAGTGACTCGCAGGGAGAGGCTGGTCGTTTGTTTGATGATCTCGTCAAGCATTTCGGCGAACACATGGTATTTATGGATGTAGCCGGCATCGAAGCGGGACGCGACTTCCGTAAAGCGATTGAAGAAAGCGTCGCCAAGTGTGGCGTGCTCCTGGTAGTAGTGGGCCCAGAATGGCTCAATGCGAAAGACGAGCGCGGAGCACGGCGTCTCGACGATCCCGCGGATTTCGTTCGCATCGAAACCGCTGCCGCGTTGAGGCGGGATATCCCTGTTATTCCGGTTCTGGTGCGGGCCGCCAGGATGCCGTCCGCCGAATACCTGCCAGAGGGGCTCAAGGAACTCGCTTATCGCAACTGTATCGAGTTGACGCATGCCCGATGGAGATCGGACATCCAGTTGCTCATTGACGCGCTGCGTCGCCTGCTGGGAGTCTCAAGTCAGGCCGGAACCAGAGTCGGAGCCAACGCAGCAACGGCCGCAGCCCAACGCACTCAGCAAGAAGCGACAGAGTTATCGAAGCGGGAGGACGGAAGTTCCGCGCGAATCGATCGCGCCGCTCTCCAGCAAGTCAGCCGGGAGCTCGCGCTCCGCATCGGACCAATTGCAGACATTGTGGTGAAACGAGCAGCGTCGCGCTGTAACTCGGTTGAAGATCTTTACCTCAAAGTCGCGGAGGAGATCGATTCCCCGGACGATCGCCAAGAATTCCTTCTAAAACGAGCTCCGGTGCCGTCGATTCCATTCGCTGATGTCGCGGGAGCCGCAACTCCCGCAAAGAATACGTCAGGACCGATGGGTTCCCTACCGCTGTCAGAAGGCAGGGCCGTACCGCTTAAGACAGCTTCACCTGCAACCGGGACACGATTGTCGAGTCGATGGAAGTATTTGCTTCTCGCAAGCACAGGAGGCGCTTTCTTGATCCTAATGCTCGTTCTCGGTATACGTTTCTTCCCATCGAAAGGCGTGGCCCCTTCTCAGGGGCCGCAGACCTCGCCCCAGGAGACACACGAGGAATCTGTTCCGGTCACGACCGGCACGCCTCCTCCACCAGCAGAAGCCTCCGTACCCGCTACACGCGCTACCGACGAAAGTGAGCCCAGGTCTCCCCAAAGGGTTCGCGTGCCGCAAGAAGTGTCACGGGAATTGCTAATCACGACAATCTTGCCCGTGTATCCACCGCTGGCGCGGCAGGCACACGTTCAAGGCACGGTGGTTCTCGACGCCGATATCTCAAAAGACGGCATAGTTGAGAAGCTTAGAACGATTAGTGGACATCCCATGCTGATTCCGGCAGCGCTCGACGCCGTTAAGCAATGGCGATATAAGCCCTACTTGCTAAAAGGACGGCCGGTAGCGGTGAACACTCAGATCATCGTCAACTTCACTCTTTCCGGTGGGTAGAACGTCTTGCAGGTCCGACGGTGTGAGTTTACCCCAGCATCTTGAATGCCTTGACCAAACTAAGCTGCATGCGATTAAACGACGCTGTGACACTGGCGATCTCATCGCTTCCCTTCACCGGCACCGAAGGCAGGCTCATCTCCCCCTTACTGACGCGATCAGCAGTGTCCGACACCAGCTTCAGCGGCCGAATCACGATGAAGTAGACCGCAGTATCCAGGACGACGATGGTCGCGATCAAAGTGATAACCAGGCAAATGAGCAGGACATGAAACGCCTGTTTGGCGTTCTGCACTGGCAACGCCATGGGAACAGAAACGATCTGCGCGGCTACGATCGAGCCTGGTTTCCACCCAAAGCCGTTATTGGACCCGTAGCTGGCGATCATGGCGGGCGGAGCCACGGCGGGTCGACTGTGGCACTCCAGGCACGGCGGATCTGCAGCCATCGGCATTGCCAAGTACATCGAAGGTCCAATCGGCGTCTCCCGCTCTCCTGTAACCTGCTTCTGCTCCGGGTGGTCACGGAGAAATCCAATGACGTCGGCCTCCCAATCGGCGGCTCGATGCTCCGGATTCGTCGGGTTGATTGTGGCTTCCCGGTACGTGTAGTCGGGATACTTCTGCCTCAGCTTGTTGAACGTACTGATTGCTCCGAAAGCCGGCACCGTCTCCGCCAGGAACTTCGTTTTGTGTTGCGGATTCTGCTCGAGCAAGGGCGCTAGATCGGAAGCTGTGTAGTCCCGCACCGCCTTGGCACTGGCCATCATCAACTCCGCTTCCCGGAGAACTTCGCGGCGGGCATTGTCGATGAGGAAGCTATACGTAACTTGCGAAATAATCAGCCCGCCGATTCCGAATAACACCAGCAAGATGAGATTGAATTTCGTTAGCAGCTTCATTGTTGGGCCCTCTAAAGCAACCGGAGTCTGGTCACCGAGTGCAATCTGTCCGATTACTTGCACCAGAAGAAATGTTAGTGTAACGCTGATGGGAGTGGTTGTTCGCAGTCATCGTCGAGGGTGGGCGTGGAGAGTGGAAAGCGGCTAGCAGTTTGTACATCCGTGCCCCCTTTGCTTGTTACTTCTTCCATCGCCTCCGCCGTTGCCCAGCGACGAATGCTGCCGCACCGTGTCGTCCTGCACTCTCCTCTGTTCGATTACAACCTGCATTTTGGTCGGCTCTTCCTGGGCGAGGCAGGATCCGCTCGTCAGCTCGCCCATTGGCGAGCGAGCCGGCTGGCGGCTTCGAGGACATCTGCCGAACGTAGGTCAGTAGCCGGGGTGCGTCGGGTTGGCGTTCTCTGCCAATGCCTCTGCTCGCGAAAACCAGCGCACATTGAATCCCGGTGAACTATTCAGGCCTCAAATCACCAGTTAAGAGTTAGAATCGGCAACCTATGAGCTCTGAAACAACGAACGCACCTGAAATCGATCCCATTATGGAGCGGCTCGAAGATCAGATTGCTTGGTATGACCGAAAGAGCATGACCAACCAGCAAGTTTTCAAGCGAATAAAGACGGTTGAGATTGCGGCTGCCGCAATAATCCCGTTCTTGGCGGCGTTGAGCCTTCCGCGAGTGATGTGGGTGACCGGCGGACTAGGTGTTTTGATTACAGTACTGGAAGGAATGCTGCAGCTCAACCAGTACCAGCAGAATTGGATTGCGTACCGTTCGACCTGTGAATCGCTTAAGCATGAGAAATACGTTTACCTCGGGAAGGCTTCGCCTTATGCGAGTGCTGTAGATCCGCATGCTCTGCTGGCGGAAAGGATTGAGTCGCTGGTCTCTCAGGAACACGCGAAATGGGCATCGGTGCGGCAGCAGGAGCCTAAATCCAAAACCACGTGAAGGGAACTGTGCGCATGCCGCCGGCGCTTTTTCGAAAACGTGACTGACAAGAACTCTCTTCTCCATGCGATGAACGATTCTGAAGGCTAGGGGTTAGAGAGTCATTACAGCAACGACAGGAACCCCTTTGTTTCGGGCATATACTCCAAACTCTTCGGTGAGGTCTCCCTCGCCGCGAGATTTTCCGTCCCAAACCAGTACCGCAGTAACCGGCTGTTGGAACTCCAGGCCGAGCGACAGAGCTTCATCGACTATTACGTGGTTCGCCTCGGCATAAGCCTTGTCTTCAGAATTGGCGTGGATGACCACCAGGTCTCCACTCTTTTCAACTTCGTTGAGCAGCGTATCGTAGAGGGGCCCCCATTCTCCCTGGCGGTCTGTGACCGAAGTGGTTCGGAATTTTTCTCGATCGAACGGAAGCACAACTCTGCGACGCAATCCCAGCTTGCTGGCCTCCGATAGCGCAAGCAAGTCAGATCCGCAGGCTGCGGAGCCTACAAGTGCGACGGCACCTTGAATCCGCAGCATGTCATGAACTCGCTCTCGCACGATTTCAACGTTTTTGGCTGGAAACCGCTGCTGTTTCGCGTCACCAGCATCGACTCGCCTTCCGGCCAGCGCTATTATCATAGGCTGTTCTGTCCCCGCACCTTCAAGTCTCGCACGGCGAGGGTGCTCGTCAGGGAGAAAAGTCGAGCCGGAGGTCAAAAATGCTTATTTATCCCGAGCGCTGGATGTCTCTGCTTGGCCGATATCAAGAAGATCGGCCACACCGAATGTTGTCTTTGGACGGCGGGGGCATCCGGGGCCTCATTACTCTAGGCATCCTTGAGAGAATCGAGAAGCTGGTAAAGGAGAAAACCGGACGGAAACTTGGCGAATACTTCGACTACATTGCGGGTACCAGCACGGGGGCGATCATCGCCGCTGGTCTGTCTCGCGGCCTGACTATAGCGGAACTGATCGAGTTTTACGCATCATCTGGAAAGCAGATGTTCGACCCGGCATGGCTGGTTGAGCGGATCAAGTACTTATACACGGCCGATCCACTGAAAGCTCAACTGCAGGACGTTTTTGGCCGTGACACGAACCTCGAACCTGACAAACTGAAATGCCTCCTCTTGGTAGTCACGAGAAACGTAACTACCGATTCGCCGTGGCCGATCAGTAGTAACCCCGATGCCAAGTACAACGACCCGGCACGAAAGGACTGCAATCTCAGAATTCCGCTATGGCAGCTAGTTCGAGCCAGCACGGCGGCGCCTGTTTATTTTCCTCCCGAGGTCGTGCAGTGGGATCCCACTGACCAGACCAGCACCTTCGTATTCGTAGATGGTGGGGTCACGCCTTATAACAATCCTGCTTTCTTGCTCTACCGGATGGCGACCGACCCCGCTTACAGGTTAAATTGGAAGAAGGGTGAGGACAATCTGCTGATTGTTTCGGTTGGCACCGGGGCGGCGGAGTCATTCGGGGCAACCGCAGCATCTCCAAACAAGAATATCGTTTCGACGGTGGCTGGGCTTCCCGGTGCGCTGATGTATGGCATTCAGGTCGACCAGGATGTCAGTTGTCGCACGATCGGACGCTGCACGTTCGGCGCACACTTAGATCGGGAGATCATGGACCACGTTCCGAGGCAGTTACGCGAAGGAATGACTCTCGAAGAGCAGTATGCAGCGCAAGCGGTACCGCTATCAACAAATCTTGCCCGACATTTTCTGTACGCGCGCTACAACGCTGATTTGAGCGCTGCGGGTCTCAAGAATCTGGGCTTTGTGCAGGTGGATGCGGCGAGCATTCAGAAGATGGATGCTGTCGGCAATATCCCAATCTTGATGGAGATCGGCAGGGCAGCTGCGCAGCGCGTGGAAACCGAACACTTTGGTTCCTTCCTCTAATATGGTGTCTGCGTCGGGGATTCGTGAGAGTCGTAGGTCTTAGGTTGTTTTTTCGGTCTCGCCGGCTTTCCTTACGCCAAGCAGAGTTGCATCGACGGATTCTGGATGGGACGTGACACGGATAGAATCTAAGGACGCCTGGCGAACCATCATGAAGGAGATGAACGATGAAAGCTGCGCTGTGTTTTGTGCTGATGCCGTTCGGGAAGAAGGCGACCTCAGACGGATCGGTCATCGACTTCGACAAAGTTTACTCGAACCTGATTTCCCCGGCGATATGCCAAGCGAAACTGGAGCCGATCAGGGCGGATCAAGAGACGACCGGCGGGATTATTCAAAAGCCTATGTTCGAACGCCTGATTTTGTGTCCGTTTGCTGTGGCTGACCTCACAACCGCCAATGCAAACGTTTACTACGAACTCGGCGTGAGGCACGCTTTTCGGCCCTGGAGCACGGTCCAGATCATTGCGGAAGGCGTCAGACTGCCGTTCGATGTGCAGATGCTGAGGACCATCTCCTACAAGCTCGGTGCAGATGGCACTCCCGATCGCGCCAGCGTGGAAACCACAACGAATACGATTGCGAGTTTTCTGCGAGAGGCGCGCAAAGGTTTAAGGGACAGTCCGATCTTCCAGTTGCTCGATGGCTTGCCAGAGCCCTCGATCGAGCACCTAAAAACAGATGTCTTCCGCGAGCAGGTGGAATATTCGGTTGAGATGAAAGAGAAGCTTGCCGCAGCGCGGAAAACCAGCGCTGATGCCGTTCGTGCGATTGAAAGCGAATTGGGGGACATCTCGCAACTAGACACCGGCATAGCCATCGATCTCATGCTGTCATATCGGGCTGCATCGGCCTGGGACGATATGGTGACCCTAGTAGAGAAGAAGATGGCCCGGCCCCTTGCCGATACCGTTATGGTTCGCGAGCAACACGCGTTTGCTTTGAACCGGCTGAAACGTCGCGATCAGGCGGAAGCGGTGCTGCTGAAACTGATCGAGGAGAGAGGTTGTAGCAGTGAGACCTGCGGCCTGCTCGGAAGGGTGTACAAGGACCAGTGGGAAGTCGCGGTGAGGGACAGAAGCCAGATGCTCGCCTCCGGCTACCTCGAAAAAGCAATCGAGATGTATCTCCGTGGCTTCGAAGCGGACTGGCGCCATGCCTATCCCGGCGTGAATGCAGTAACCCTGATGGAGTTACGGAATCCGCCGGACGAGCGTCAAAAGGAACTGCTCCCGGTTGTTCGATATGCAGTTCAGCGCAAAGTCGCGAAGGGGAAACCCGACTACTGGGACTATGCGACACTGCTTGAACTCGCCGTGCTCGAGAATAATCGTGCCAGCGCTGTGCACGCACTTTCCCACGCGCTCGCATGTATTCGCGAGAAATGGGAGCCTGACACTACGATGCGGAACCTGCGATTGATACGGGAAAGCCGGGAGTCCCGCGGATCTGCAAACCCTTGGGCAAAGGAACTGGAGGATGAACTCCGGGGAAAAACTCCTTAGAAACTTTATTCATGAGGCTGACGGAGTGAGAGTAAGAATGAGGCCGAGGTCCTTGGCCTTTTTCTGAATGCTGCGGATTTCGTGCTCTCGATATTTCTCTTCGTAGTATTTCAGCCCCTTGTCCACGTATTGTTCTCCGTACCGCAGCATGCGGTAAACGAGCCGGGCTAGCATGTGTGCCATGGCCGTAATGGCTTTCGGGGCACCCAGACGTGCTCGCAGACGGCGAAACTTTGCTCCCAGGTAAGTCTTACTGCGCCACAGACTGGTGGCGGCCAGACGTAGAGCAGTGGCGGCGCGGTTCTGCACATGTTTGGTGCCCCGGCGCCGCACCTTTCCCCCGGTAATCTGATTGTCCGGGCACAAGCCTAGGAAAGAAGCAAAGTGGGCCTCGCTGGGAAACCGGCTCATGTCAACCCCGACCTCGGCGATGATGGTTTGCGCGGTCATGACATTGATGCCATCGATTTGGGTTAGGTCCGTCCCGCTGATGCGGTATAACTCGCCCCGCAGATCAAAACTGCTGGGGGCATTGCTGCCAGCTTTCTTGTTTGCCTTGGCCGGAGGTACTGGGCTAGCAGGTTCGGCTTTGTCATCCAGGGTTTGCAAATGGGCCGCCAAGGCGGTGTCACATTCTGCGATCTGCTGCTGATAGATGTGATACAGATTCAGCTCTTGCTGCAGAATGAAGAGCAACTCCTTGCGCCAGTTGCCTTCCAGGCTGCGAGCGATTTCCTCCCGCGTGGCCTGAATCCGCGCATCTGCCAGATCGGCCAGCTGGTATCGGTCCCGCTCTCCCGCCAGAATCGCCTGAATGATGGCCAGGCCCGTCCATCCGCTAATATCGCTGATTACGTTGGCCAACTGCACGTTCATTTCCGTGAGCACCTTCTGCATCCGTTGAATGCAGGCGGTGGCCGAGGCCACGTGTTCCGCTCGCTGCCGCCAATACGCCCGCAGCACGCAGATCTCCTCCGGGGGACGGAAAGAGTTATTGAGCAGACCAAAGGTGTGCAATTGCAGCAGCCACTGGCATTCCTGCACGTCCGTCTTGCGGCCCGGCAGGTTTTTGGTGTGCCGTGCATTCACCAGAAATACCTCCAGCCCCTCCTCGATCAGGATCTCGTAGGCCGGGAGCCAATACACTCCCGTAGACTGCATCGCCACCGTATCGATTCCACGGCTTTTCAGCCAACCTGCCATGCGGCGCAAATCCTCAGTGAAGCAGGCAAACTGCCGCACCGGCTCCGCATCTCGATCCGGCGGCACCGCCACGTAATGGGACTCGTTGCCGATATCGATCCCCGCTGCATTGGGATGAACCACGTCGAGATTCAATGTCCAGTCCTGTGCCCCACGCTCTGCCTTCTTCTTGCCCTTTCCCTTCATCGCTCGTTCTCCTGGCTGATGTAGCGGCATTCGGCCCGGTTGCGATGGGTTTGTAATTCTCCTTAACGGGGTCGAGCCTGCTCTACTTCGCAAATCTCGCCACCATGCGAGCGATCGCCTAAACCGGAACCACGCTTCCAATCGGGCATTGAAGCACCATTTTTTCCACGGTTCTGTTTGCCGAATGCCGCCCGTTTGAGCATGCCAGAGTCTCCCTGCTCAACGCCAGTTTCTCCTTCGAGCGACGACCGGAACGGGCGTCAGGCCCTCCTTAGAAACTTTATTCATGAGGCTGACGGAGTGAGAGTAAGAATGAGGCCGAGGTCCTTGGCCTTTTTCTGAATGCTGCGGATTTCGTGCTCTCGATATTTCTCTTCGTAGTATTTCAGCCCCTTGTCCACGTATTGTTCTCCGTACCGCAGCATGCGGTAAACGAGCCGGGCTAGCATGTGTGCCATGGCCGTAATGGCTTTCGGGGCACCCAGACGTGCTCGCAGACGGCGAAACTTTGCTCCCAGGTAAGTCTTACTGCGCCACAGACTGGTGGCGGCCAGACGTAGAGCAGTGGCGGCGCGGTTCTGCACATGTTTGGTGCCCCGGCGCCGCACCTTTCCCCCGGTAATCTGATTGTCCGGGCACAAGCCTAGGAAAGAAGCAAAGTGGGCCTCGCTGGGAAACCGGCTCATGTCAACCCCGACCTCGGCGATGATGGTTTGCGCGGTCATGACATTGATGCCATCGATTTGGGTTAGGTCCGTCCCGCTGATGCGGTATAACTCGCCCCGCAGATCAAAACTGCTGGGGGCATTGCTGCCAGCTTTCTTGTTTGCCTTGGCCGGAGGTACTGGGCTAGCAGGTTCGGCTTTGTCATCCAGGGTTTGCAAATGGGCCGCCAAGGCGGTGTCACATTCTGCGATCTGCTGCTGATAGATGTGATACAGATTCAGCTCTTGCTGCAGAATGAAGAGCAACTCCTTGCGCCAGTTGCCT
>CAWCKL010000032.1:0-55448 GCA_963796095.1 uncultured Acidobacteriota bacterium | reverse complement strand
ATGCTGTGTGGGGAACCTCAGGGAGCGAGGCACGCGGCGGACAGCGTGGTTCGCCGCCCGGTCGGAACCAGATCCGCAGGCCAGCCCAGCAGATGGACGCGAAGCCGCGCAAACAGGAACCGATGCGCCGCGATCCATCCCACTGATTCGAGCATGCGCAGGGCTCTGGCAACGAAGTTTGCCGCCGGGTCCCGAAGGTGACCCGGCGTCTCCAGCGGCACTAGAGCCAGACTCAGAGCGGGAGCCTTTTTTTGAAAACGGCGGATCCAGAACTGTCCGCGCTGGTACGGCATGGCGGTTTGCGCGGCCGCCCGCGCGGCGGCTACCAGCGTGAGACCGTTGAGCAATCGGGCAGCGAGAAACAGTGCGATCACGGAGATACTGAATCGTAGCCAGGGCAGGACGAACTCGGGTAGCAAAGAAACCGTCCGTTTACAGGAGCAACATAGGTAACGGCGAACCCGAACGACTCCGTTGAAAGTGACATCCACCAGTGTGCGGTGGTAGAAGCCATGACCGGTCAGAGCTCGTTTGGCTTCGCATTGCGGGCAATGGTCTGGACGGTGGCGATCCGGATCGGCGATCTGGTCCAAGTAATGCTGGATGGAGCCGGCGAATGGATGTAGGATTTGCATTGCAAGCCTTCCTGGGAGTGTCTAGACTCCCTGGTCTGGTCTCGCGGAGGGCTCGGTGCTTCCTGACAGAAACTAGCCGAGCCTTCCACTGTCGACATCCTACATCGCATTCCACGAACCCAGGGCATAGGGATACTGCGAATCGAAATGTATTCCGGTCCCATCCGCTCCGCGATTCACGCTGCCACCCGGTCCGCTCTCGCGATCACCGCACTACTTCCCGGAATTAATCTGAGGAATATTACTTTCGAAGAGGAAAACAAACGCGACTCGTTACAGCATACGGCGTGGAACGATGGCTGGACGAACTGGCGCAAGAGCTGAAAAGCCGAACCTATCAACCACTGCCCGTGCGGCGGGTTTACATACCCAAACCGGACGGGAAACAGCGGCCGTTAGGGGTACCCGCTATCCGCGACCGGGCAGCGGAAATGGCGGCAGTTTTGGTGCTCGAACCTATCTTCGAGATCGATCTGCAGTCAGAACAGTACGCCTATCGGCAAGGCCGCAGCGCACTGGACGCGGTGAAACACGTCCACAAGCTGATTAACACTGGTCATGGAGAAATTGTCGACGCAGATCTCAGCAGCTACTTCGATACCCTTCCACACGCCGAACTTCTAAAGTCGGTAGCTCGCCGGGTCGTCGACGGGGCCATGCTTCATCTGATCAAGATGTGGCTCGAAGCCCCGGTAGAGGAAACGGACGAGCGTGGAAACAAACGTCGAAGTACGCGCAATCGGGACGAAGGTCGAGGAAGTCCACAGGGCTCCCCGATCAGCCCGTTGCTGAGCAATCTGTACATGCGCCGGTTCGTGCTCGGCTGGAAGAAGCTGGGACACGAAAAGCGTCTGCAAGCGTATATCGTTAACTACGCCGACGACCTCGTGATCTGCTGCCGTGGCAAAGCCGAAGAGGCCTTAGACACGATGCGGAACATGATGATGAAGCTGAAGTTGACGGTGAACGAAAAGAAGACGCGGGTCTGTAAGCTGCCGGAAGAGAAGTTCGACTTTCTTGGATACACCTTCGGTCGATGTTACTCGCCGAAAACGGGTCGGGCATATTTGGGCACGACTCCTTCGAAGAAACGGGTGCAACGCATCTGTGCGGCGATAAGCGAGGAAACTCGGCGAAGTAAAACCCAACTGGACCGGAAGACAGTAGTAGGGACCCTCAATCGAATGATGTTTGGGTGGGCCAACTACTTTTGCCTGGGGCCAGTCAGTAAAGCCTACTCGGCGGTGGAACGTCATGCCCGCAGGAGGCTACGCCAGTGGCTACGTGCCAAGCACAACCTGCGGGGATCGGCGACCAAGAAACATTCGGCAGCCTCCCTACATGACAAGCTGGGCCTTGCCCGCCTTACCCGGCGGACGAGTAGCTTTCCGTGGGCGACACCGTGAACCTTTCTCCGAGAGCCGGATGCGCGAAATGCGCCTGTCCGGTTCGATGAGCGGGAAGAGGAAACAGAGCTATGCCAAACCGGATTGAGGCGGCGAAGCGAAAGCCCAGCCATAAGCCACCAGGAGGCTACTGCCACTGCGCCTCTTCTCGACTCCACGGGAGCGCTCGAGTAAGAGTCCAAAGCAGCGCCGCTAAGTCATTCCCAACAGAGTAGTTCTGCAAGTTCTCGCCGTCAACTTTTTGTATTACCCTGTATTAAGTAGATTCCTGTGCATATCTATGCATTTACTGCTTGACAATAGACGAGGTGTGTCATATTGTATTACCCTATATGGCAAGCCTCGTCGCCAAGAAGAAAGGCAACAAACTCTACTACTACATCGTCGAAAGTGCCCGCGTCGACGGCAAGCCCCGCATCGTTCATCAAGCTTATCTCGGTACCGCCGAGAAACTCGCCGAGCTGGTCCGCGATCGCTTCGCCCCCGTCCCCCTGGCCGCCACCACCCGCGAGTTTGGCTTGCCCGCCGCCCTCTGGGCCGCCGCTCAGCAAACCGGCGTCTGGGACTTGCTGCAATCGCTCTGGCCTACGCCACGCTCCGGACCCTCGCCCGCTCACTACCTTTTGCTGGCGGCCATCCACCGCATCTGCCAGCCTGGCCCCAAAACCGAAGTTCCCGATTGGTATCGCTCCTCCATCCTGTCGACGCTCTGGCAGTTCCCCCCCGAACGCTTTACTTCGCAAGCGTTCTGGGACGCCTTTGAACAGATCTTGCCGGAAGGCCCAGAAGCGCTCTCCTCGGCCGACGATCCCTTGGAGCAAGCCCAGTTGCGTTTGCTGGGAGTATGGAAAGAGAAACAACTGGTGAGTCGTCGTCTGCTGGCCTATGACACCACCAACTTCTACACCTATATCGCCAGCAGCAACACGCGCAATCAATTGGCCCAGCGCGGACACAACAAGCAGGGCCGCCATAATCTGCGGCAAGTCGGTCTGAGTTACGTGCTCGATGGCGAGCATGGCTTGAGCTTATGTCATCACGTGTATCCCGGAAACGTAGCCGACGTGGAAGAGTTTTCCACGGCGTTGACGCGCATCACGCGCATGCTGGATCAAAACCAGATCGCGCGCGAGACGGTCACGCTGGTGTTGGATAAAGGTTCGGCGGCGCTGGCCAACACGGTGGCCTTGGAAGAAGCGGGTGTGGGCTGGATCTCGGCCTTGCCCTGGAATCAAGCGCCGCCGGAACTCCGCAGTCGAGCGACGGAAGAATTACCCGCCTGCAGCAGTGCCCAACCCGGGGTGCGCGCCACCGCCGAGAAAACTCTAGTCCATGGACGCGAGTATCTGTGCGTGGTGAAGTACTCGGCTTCCTTTGCCGGTGAACAACTGCACAGTCTGACGACCAGCCTCAGCCGGGTGTTGCAGTCGCTCCGCCGTCTGGCCATGGAACTGAATAAACCGAAAGCGCGCTGGAAGCAGGAGCAGATTGAGCGCAAGATTCACCGTTGGTTGTCCGCTCCGTTTCTGGCCGAGCTCATTCGCTATCAACTGCAAGAGCAGGACGGTGGCTGGCATTTGCAGTTTGACTTCGACTCCGCGGCTCTTCCGCAGCTACTCAATCAGCGCCTGGGGCGCACCGTGCTGCTGACCAACCGCATGGATTGGAGCGCGGAGCAAGTCGTGGCCGGCTATGGCGGTCAACAATCCATCGAGCGCGTGTTCCGCGGCTTGAAAGATGGCGAGTGGTTGGGCTGGGATCCCATGTATCACTGGACCGACCGCAAGATTCGCATCCACGCCTTCTACTGCATGTTGGGTATCTCCCTGTTGCAGTATGTGCACCAGCAGGCCAAAGCTGGGTGGGCGGATCTGTCGGTCGAGCAACTGCTCGAGGAACTCGAGCAAATCAAACAGTTCGTTCTACTCTATCCGCCTCAAGGCGAAAAGGGACCGCCGCGCACCGCCTATGTGCTTTCGCAACAGACTCTGGCCCAACAAGCCTTGGTCAAGACTCTCGGGCTTGCAGCGATGGCATCGTAGTACCCCACGTGGGTAAGACAACACCACGTTCGTAACACCATCAAAAATACTTACTTACAAGCTCGTCGATTCAACTCACAGTAAACTACCGCTAGCTCGGCTTTGGTGGTAACGCCGGAATCCATTTTCGCGAGCGTCTGGCCGAGCAAGCGCATGTTCAGATCCTGCTTGGCGCCCTTCACATAATTTCCATTCTCATCGAACAGGCCACAGGCCAAAACCAGGTTTTGACGATTGACACCATCCACTTTTTGAAAGCGCAGTTGCCGGACGTCCGCGTGAATCAAGACTCTGAGATGGATATCGGCGCTATCGTCTCGATAGAACTGAGTGTGAAAGTCCATGGGAAACGCGTGGACTTCCTCCCGGGAAAGAATTTCATCCTGAATCTCCTGTTTTACGTCCTCTAGCCCGGCCAGTTGATTCTTTGGGGCGTAGTATCCTGGACGCGCCTGGACGCTGAATCGTCCCGAATGCCTCAACGTCATTCTAAGAGGATGGACTTTTCCATCCGACTTCAGAGGTACTGGCGAGAAGCCGAGAACGTAGGAGAATTCCGGGATCGAGTCCACCTGTCGGAATCCCTCATCGAGATCGTTATTGCTATGAAAGAATGTCCCGCCGGTGGTGTAGCTGAGGTCGTACATAGCAGCGGGGGTCCAAACAGCTGAAGGCAGCGGATTCACGGGGGACGTGATTGCCTCAAGAAGACCATCCGGACAGCTCTCGTTGATGTCACAGCCCGGCAGCAAGTTCGCGATCAGACCGCGGGGATCGAGACCGTTGACAAGCACGTGAGCGCGCACCGCGCTGTCGACAAGGGATTGGTAGCGGTCGACATCCATCGGAGTGTCGGGGATATAAAAAATCGGGAGAGATCACGACGATGGTCTTGAGCCCCGGCATGATCGAGACCCTCCCCACAACCGCTGCCAATCCGTCAACGCTATCGCGCGATTGCGCTCTATGGTGGAACTCCCGTTCATTGGCTTGTTGAGCCGACATTGCGGCTTCCGCGGCGGTGCGCTCAGGGAGGGAGGGCGTTTGCTCTCCCGAGCCGGGGCCCCTGGGTAGGTCGCCTACGTCGGGCAGTTGCTCGTCAACTCCGGTCCGAGTGGGCGAAGGCTGCAGCTTCGAAACGCTCTCGCGGACTTTGCCGCGATCATTGGTGAAGTCGAGCATGACGTAGCCGGACATCGAAAAAATTGCGACGCAATCAGTAGGCGGGAGAGACGCCAGATGACGCAGCGCCGCTGTTTTGGCGTTGAACAGATCTGCAAATTTCAGATGAACATCATCAAACACGTAGGTGACGAACTGTTGGAGCAATATTTCGGGATTTCCGATTTGTCGATGTTCAGCTCCCGAGAGTTCGGCTCCAGAGCCTACGCCGTTTGTCTGGTCCGGAGGGGGCCGGGGTCTGGGCATGGTCGATTGCAAAGTACCGGATGGTCTGAGGCTTTCCGTCAGCAAAGATCTCGAAGTTCTCCGAGCCAAGGTTTCCTACCGCATGGTGTTGCGAGTCGCGAACGACCACGCGCACCAGAACCAGGTTGACATTGACCTTGAATGTAGCCGTGTCATTTGCCGTGTCCTGTGCGGCTGGGGTGTTACCGGGCGACGTGGCTGCAGGATTAACCGGTGCTGGCGCTGGGTTTTGTTGCGAAGGTGTCGGTTGACTTGAAGCAAACAACGCCCACAAGAGAAGGAGGAAAGGCAAGAAGTGAGTGGGGAGCGAGTCAGGCCGCAGTTGACTGCGGGCGCGCCCACGAAAACCGGGGCCGGGCGTCTTCCACTCCACCTGATTATGGTAGTCCCACGCCGATCCTAATCGCAACGGTGATTGACTCCACACAGATCGCCTGCGTGAAGTTGCGATACTCATCGACCAGAGTGAGCCCGGATGCGTGTTTTTAGATGGCTTGCGCTGCCAGCAAACCGACCTGGCGAAGCACTTTGGCGTGGTCCCAATAAATACGCTCTCCACATATTTTGTCGCCGCGGAAGTAGACTACGGCAACCAGATCGACTTCGACTTTTCTGTTGGTGGGCGGCAGGCCAGGTAAAATCCAATCCATCTGGCGGGTGTGCGTGAACGTGAGGAGTAGTTCGTCGACCAGCGCGTTATCGCCGACCACCCGGTGCGTAAACTGGTTGGCGATGTCGGTGGGCAAAGAATGCACGAAGCTGTCGCGATAAAAAGCGCGGACTTCGTTCTTGCCCCGCCCGCCCATGCCAGTGGGGATGTTCAGGACGAAGGCATCATCGGTCATGGTTGCCAGCGTAGCTTCGACATCCTGCTGCAGGAATTCCTGGTCGGTGTGGACTTTCCAAAGTTCTTCCATTGCGCGCTTTTCCATCGCTGTGTGCTCCGTAAGCATGCAGTACAAACATCATGAATTATAGTCCGCGTGGATTTCCGCCTTGCAAATCTGATGTGGCAAGCCACGGTGGGGACGATAGCGGAGAGTAGTGGCGCAGAAGACTTGTGCGGGTAAGTTCCTAGTCACTGGAACGATTTATTGCGGGGCTCCGAACTGACGTACAGTCGCAGTATCCGACGGCAGAGTTGGTTTGGGCACAAAGAAGTTGTGATCGTAAAGGTTGCGATACATCACACCAGCGATTTCCGCAGCCTTGGGGCCGAAAGTCGGACGGCCGCCTTCGAGGAAGACGACCACAACAATGTGACCAACATTGGTTTTGGCGTAGGAGGCAAACCATCCGAAACGTGTGCCGGCGTGGGAACAAGTACCGGTCTTGCCCAGGACTTCCTCCTCGCTGAAATTTGTGCGCAGGCGGCGGGCGGTGCCGAACTGTACGGCGCCTTCCATTCCATCAGAAATTTCGGGGATCAGCGGGGCGATGTCCAGGTGGCGCTTTACGACTGGCTGGAAATTTGCGATGTCCTCGGGAGCCGTGGGATGCTGCAGATAGTAGAGCGTGCCGCCATTGGCGATGGCCGAGACCAACGCGCCGAGTTGTAGCGGGGTTACGGAAACTCCTTCCCCGAAGGAACACATCTTGCCCACGCCGCCGAGTTTGGATGGGATTTCTTCATTCGGATAAATCCCAAGCTGCTCACCGGGAATGCTGTATCCAGCCAACTCGCCGAGTCCGTACTGGTGGGCGTAGTAACTGACTTTCTCGAAACCTAACTGGCGGCCGAGCGTCTCGAAATACGCATTGTTGGAGTGGGCCAGCGCCATAGTCAGATTCATGTGGTAGCGGCCACCCAAACGGACTTCAGTCTCCTTGGTAATAATTCCTTCATTCAACGCAGCCAGCGCAACTGAAAGCTTGATGGTGGAGCAGGGTTGTGCACCGCTTGAAAGCGCGAGCTTCTGATTCACCATGGCCAGAATGCGGCCGCTGGTGGGCTCGATAGCAACGACTGTTCCATTCATGCCACCCAAGGCATCGATGGCTGCTTCGCGTACAACTGGATCTTCGCCCGTGGTGACGTCGCCTTCGGTAATATCCTGGGCAAAGGAACTGGTGGAGAAACGCTCGTAGTAGTGATGTCGACGATGTAGGGTCGTGCTGGCGACAGTCGTAGTGGTGGTCGCGCGGCTGTGGGCCAGATGGTGCATACGCTTTCGCGCATGCTGATTTTCACTGATCTTTTGCGATGACTTGGGTTTGTGCGAGGTCACAGAATGGGGGCTCACGGTGGCGGCAATGCCAGACGGGCATAGCACCAGAAAAACGATGAATGCGAAAATCGGACCGATGCCAGTGGAACGTTTCCCCAAAGTCAATTTCCTGTACCTATCCCCGGAGTTCACTCGTAAATTCGTAGCACGAAACCGGCCAATGATCGTCGCCACTGGCTAAGTCCCCACTGATCTAGATGTTATGAAAGTTCATCTGGATAAGCAATCTAAAACGTATTTATCTGCAAACTGATCCTAATTGCTCTAACTCATTGCGAACAAGACAGTTGCGGCCGGTCTCAGGCGCGAGCGTGGCCCTTTCGTAATGCCGGCCGGTTACTGGAACGATACTACCCATAGTGGAAAGAGTTTTCCCTGAAGGATCGAAGGATCTGACCTATTTTCTTTTTCTTTTCACATCCGTCGCCGCCAAGTCGAGAGCGAAGCACGTTATTCTGAACAACCTTCTTGTGCCCGCTCGCGATGACGGATATACCTTACCCCGATTCGCATCGCCTTCGCTACTCGCGAATTACAGCTAAGGAGACTCGTTGTGCAAGTTCCACGAGCGATCGCCGTTCTGATAGCGTTGATGTTTGCCTCTGTGCTTGCCAACGCGGGAGGCGCCTCGATGCCCTTCTACAGTTTGCCGGTCGAGGCGCAAGTTAGTATCTCGGCGGAACTGGCACGAAGTCTCCTGAGTGAAATTGGCGAAACTCACTGCATCGGACGGGCTGAACAGGTACCAACCAGGCATGGGAGGGGCTGTCTCCGTTAGCGGGAACACGGTGGCCGTCGGGGCGTCTGGAGCTCAGATCGGCCAGATTGTCGGAGCGGGCGCTGTGTACGTGTTCGTTAAGCCAAGGACTGGCGGAAACACATGAGGCAGATAGCAAAGTTGACAGCCTCCGACGGCACCTACACAGCCGGGCTGGGTGGCTCCGTGACAATCGTCGGCGACACGATTGTTGCCGGCGCGCCTGGTGCCACTGTAGGCGGCAATGCCCCGCAAGGGGAGGCTTACGTCTTTCTGAAGCCGATCGGAGGTTGGAAGGACATGACCGAGACTGCCGAGCTGACAGCTTCGGACGGCCAAGGCCAAGATCTCTTCGGGGACTCCATCTCCATAAGCGGCAACACGTTGCCATCGGCGCGGAGCAGATGGCTAGAAGTTCAGGAAGCGTGGGTCTTCGTTATGCCTGCGAATGGCTGGACCGATATGACTCAAACCGCAGAGCTAACGCCTTCCAAGCCAATCATAGACAGCATATTCGGGAACGCCGTAGCCGTCGACGGCGACTCGGTAGCAGTGGGGCAGGCTTACAAGAATCATGCCTACGTTCTTGTGAGGCCGGTCGCCGGCTGGACAAACGAAAACGAGACGGCAGAATTGTCTCCAACTGGCGCGGTCACTTTTGACCAGTTTGGTTTCTCAGTCGCGATTCGAGGCAAGACTGTGGTAGTCGGCAAGCCCTCGCTTACCAATTCCGGCGGCGCCTACGTGTTTGTCGAACCCCCTGGGGGATGGACGAATATGACGCAAGCCGCGAAGCTGTCTGCATCAGGTGGGAAGCCCAACGATTATTTTGGCTCGTCTGTGTTCACAAACGGCAATCTGGCGCTGGTCGGCGCGATATTCGCCACCGTCGGTAATACGTACCAGAAAGGCGCCGCGTATGTGTTCGTCGAACCGGCGAAAGCTTGGAAGACCACTTCGAAGTTCAATCAAAGAGTAATTGCTAAGGACAAAGCTGCTAGCTTGTTCGGAGCCTCCGTATCTATGAGCGGGAAGACAGCAGTCATCGGGGCACCTCGTACCAGTCTCGGTACGAACCCGAATCAGGGCGCCGCGTACGCGTGTTCGGCCAGCGGTGAGCAGCGGGACGCTGTCACTGACTCGACCGTCTGGCCGTCCTCCTACATGGTTTCACCCCGCTTGCGCAGAAATGCGGGGACGTCGAGATCGGACTGCTCGAAATTCGCGATCATGGCGTTTCGCATGCTATCGACTGAGATGGATTCGCTGACGGCAGCGGTAACATGTGGAGCAGATTGCTCCATCACCATCGACGGCGGGGATGGTTCGGGATCAAACTCGGGTTCCGGTTGGGCCTCGTCGAAAAAATCGTCGTGGTGTGAAATATTTTCCCGAGATACCACGAAACCAGGTCGCTCTGCCGGACGGCGGTGGTGCCGATCCGAGTCTTTGAAGCCGGTGGCGATGACCGTGATCTTCACGGAGTCCTTCATCTTTTCGTCGAGCACGGCGCCGAAGATGATGTTGGCATCTTCGTGCGCTGCGCTTTGAATGATGGTGCAGGCCTCCTGCACCTCGGCCAACTTGAGCGAAGCGGAACCCGTAATGTTGATGAGGATGCCGCGGGCGCCGTCGATGGCTCCGGCTTCGAGCAGTGGAGACGCGATCGCCTTTTGCGCCGCTTCGGTGGCGCGCCGCGCCCCGTTGGCTGTGGCCGCGCCCATGACCGCGTAACCCATGCCGGCCATGATTGCTTTCACGTCTGCGAAGTCGCGATTGATGATCCCGGGAATCGTGATGATGTCCGAGATACCCTGCACGCCCTGCCGCAAAATGTCGTCGGCGATGCGGAAGGATTCGAAGAAACCGGCATCCTGCGCCACCGCCAGCAGCTTTTCGTTGGGGATGACGATGGTAGTGTCGACGGATTCCATCAGCTCGGAGATGCCGCGCTCCGCTTGCTGCATGCGGCGTTTGCCTTCGAAGGCAAACGGCTTGGTGACAACCGCGACGGTGAGCGCGCCCATTTCGCTCGCTAGTGACGCAATAATGGGAGCCGCTCCGGTCCCGGTTCCGCCGCCCAGGCCGGTGGTGACGAAGACCATGTCGGCGCCTTCGAGCGCTTCGATGATTTTGTCGGAGTCCTCGAGCGCGGCTTTGCGTCCGACTTCGGGATTCGCGCCTGCACCGAGGCCGTTGGTGAGTTTGACGCCGAGCTGAATCTTCATGGGCGCCCGCGACATGCGGAGGGCTTGAAGGTCCGTGTTGGCGACTACGAATTCGATGCCCTCCATGCCGGAGTCGATCATGCGGTTCACGGCGTTGCCGCCGCCTCCGCCCACACCGATTACTTTGATCTTGGCGTCGTTGCGAGCGTCTTCGTTGAAGCTGATGCGAATGTCGTTTTCATTTTTCATGGTTACCGCACCTCGATAGATTTTCGTTCGGCACTGCTGAAACTGTTAACCACAAAGGACACAAAGGTACATAAAGGAAACCCGGGTAGCAAAATCTTTGTGTACCTTTGTGTTCTTTGTGGTTCAAGCTCTTGATTTTCATGCTCCCTTTTTTGCGAATAGCCCCATCAGTCGCGAACTCCAGCGAGTGTCTTGCAAACCGCGGGCGATTCGCGAGCGATGGCCGTAAAAGATCATTCCTAAGACCGTGGCGTACTCGGGCTCCGCCAGCGTCGATGGCATTTTTGCCAGCGCAGTCGGCCACGACAAACGCAAAGGACGCCGCAATACCGATTCAGCGATATCCAGAATCCCTGCCAACCTCGACGTGCCTCCAGTCAGCACGATGCCGCCCACGCAAACATCGAGCATGCCGCTGTGCCGCAGGTTGTCGCGCAGCATCTCGAACAATTCGCGCGCCCGGGGCTCGAGAATCTCTCCGACCATGCGTTGCGAAATCAGACGCGAAGGCCGATCGCCGACGGACGGAACCTCGACTTCGTTTGCTTCGGGAATTAGGGTCACGATCACATTGCCATACAGTTTCTTGATCTTCTCCGCCTCGGCCAGGGGGGTGCAGAGGCCGACCGAAAGGTCGCTGGTGAAATGATCGCCGCCGATTGGGATCACGGCAGTGTGAATGACGGCGCCTTCCTGGAAGACGATCAGGCTGGTCGAACCGGCTCCCAAATCCATCAGGCACACACCGAGTTCGCGTTCATCGGCGCGCAGCACGGCATCGGCGCAGGCCAGCGGTTCGAAGACGGTATCGTCCACGTGCACCCCGGCGCGGTTCACTGCTGTGACCACGTTCTGGGTGGCGCTCGAACCGGCGGTGACCATGTGTACCCGAACTTCGAGGCGCATTGCCATCATGCCCAGCGGATCATGCACGCCGCTCTGCTCGTCGAGAATGAATTC
Organism: uncultured Acidobacteriota bacterium; assembly: GCA_963796095.1. Taxonomy (GTDB): domain Bacteria; phylum Acidobacteriota; class Terriglobia; order Terriglobales; family Acidobacteriaceae; genus JABDBE01. The sequence goes on along the minus strand of CAWCKL010000032.1, from coordinate 43,575 downwards.
CTGCGGCAGCAGGTGCAGAATCTCGCGGTCGGAGGGCAGAGGAATGGCGCGAGCCTTGTCGACGGCAAGACGAATCTCATCGCGCGCAATCTCACGCGCTCGTGTGCCCAGGCTGAGCCCGCCGTGACTGTTCATCCCGCGAACGTGCGATCCGGCCACTCCTAGAAGCGCATGCTCGATCGGCGCGCCGCAAACGTCTTCGGCCTGCTCCACCGCTTTCTGGATCGAGGCCACGGCTTTTTCAAGATCGACGATTACGCCCTTGCGCGAGCCGCGTGATTCAGAAACTCCATGCCCGCGATAACGGAGGCCGGAGTCGGTGACCTCCGCCACCAGCACGCAGGTCTTGGCGCTGCCTACATCAATCGCCGTCAGAAGATTCTGCTGCTGATTCGCCATGCCTATGGATGTTCCTCTCCCTTGACGATCGCCGGACTCGGCTTGCTTCCTGGTTTGGTCACGACGGTTCCCGTCGCCGGGGGTGCGGCAGCAGTTGTTTTCGCGGTTGTCGGCGCCGCTGACGTGTTTGGCGCGGAAGTGTTTTGCATAGACGGAGACTGCGTCGAAGGCGGATTCGTCTGCGCCACGCTTCGGGTTTGCCCAGCCGTAGTGCCTGGTTTTGACAGCGCTTTCGCCGTCATTTTGTGGTGTGCTTTCTTGGCAGTCTTTTTCGCGACAACTTTTGTTTGCGATTTTGAAGTCACTCCCGTGGTGGCGGGCTTTGGAGGCGGGACCTGGTGCGTGATCAGCGCCGCAGGCTTCATCCCGGCCGCCATGGCTACTTTGGCCGATGATTTCGAAAGCGGCGATTGCTTCACCGTCCCCTGCAAATCGGGGTTCACGATGATCTGCCGGTCGTAGCGCAAGTCCACCGACTCCAGTTTGTCGAACTGCTGCCGCCACTCCCGCACGTGGCTGACATACACCTTGTAGCGCTCGAGGTAGTTGGAAGATCCCAGATGCACCAGCACTTCACCCTGAGGATCGCTGGCGACTACTTTCACGTCCTCGGCGTCCGACAAATCCACTTCGCTGAGGTCCTGCGAATAGTGTGTCCCACCCACATCCAGCTGACTGACGAGATCGTTGTAGATCTTCATTCGTGCCGCCCGAGTCGAGGTCGGCTCGCTAGGATTCATTCCCAGGATCGCGGGGAAGGAATACTTTTTCTTGCCCGCCGCCGGCAAATCCATGAGTGTGCCTACGGGGTCAATCAGGAGGATTTTGGAACCGACGCGCGCGAAAGCCACCGGGATACGTTCATGAATCTCAATCCTCAAGCGATTGGGAACGAACCGCATGACGCTGGCCGATTCCACCCATGGAATCTTTTCCAGAGCCTGTTTTCGTTCGGTGAGGGGGACGAAGAAGATGTTGCGACCAATGTCGCCGCCCATGACTTCCATGATCTGGTAGCGGGTAACGTTCTGCAGTCCGGCAACCTCGATGTCATCGCTCGATTCGACCCGGAAGCGCCACGAATGTTCGCCGTAATGATAGAGCGCCGCGATGGCAGCCCCACACAGGAATACGACAACTAAGGCAAGGATGCCCCAAGTCAGGCCAGTGGCAGCCTTTTTCGGCAGAGAACCGCGGCGAACGGAGACGCGCTTTTGCCCGCGCAGGAAGGGCGATTCCTGTTCCACGTCCAAATCGAGCATTCGCGCGTCGTCGAGTGCGCCGTCGGGCGCCGGGTGCGCAGGCTCGTGGGCTGGTGGGTACTCCTCCTGCGTGATGGTGGAACCGCTTTTTCGCGCCATCAAATCAGGTCAGTTGTCGTCAGTGAATCGCTGAGCGCAAATAACTATAACTGCTTTTGGGGAATTGAGGTAGATGAAAGTTGGTCCCTTTGTAGAAAAAGTGATGGCTTCCACGCTTGCAGTCCGAACCTGATTGTAGGGCCACGACTTTCCTTGTAAAATCGCGTCCGGTTTAGCTGCACAAGATTTCGACGGAGGCGGCAAGTGAAATTTCCCCGCATCTTCGAGAATGTCGCCGCATTGGCTTGGCTCGTAGTGTCGCTCGTGGCGACACCGGCTGTGACCGCCCAGACCATCAACAGCAACGAAACCCTGGTGTCGACCACTCTCATAGTCAACACAAAGGACGCAAAGGCAATATGCAGAACTACTGGTTGTCCTGCAAAAACAGCCATGTTCGCCCCGATCAATGTCACTTGTACCGCTACAGCCGGGAAGAGCTGTACTTTCCACATTTTCCTGGACGCGAAGGCTTCGTTCGGCGACTTTTGTAACCTGTGCCAGGGAGGCGGGGCCGATTACTTCCAGTTCTTGGTTGACGACGCCCCACCGACGATAGGACCCACCGACGCCAGAGGTTTTTACCGTTCGCTCAAAATATTGTAGGGTTCGCAGGCAATGAACTACGTGAGAGCTTCCCCGCTTCCGTGGTGGCCACCGTAACGAATTCCACTTCAAACAACCACACGGTCGCGTTGAATGTTGCCTGCAAGTCAACCACTGCGGGCGGCTGCCAAACAATAGCCCATGCGAGCACGTTGAGGGTGGATGTTTTCGAGCCTTGAAGAAACACTGTTCCCGAGAAACAACAGTCGTCGGCCCTCGCGCATTGGAAGCGCGGATTCTTGCGTCTTGCGCAAGCTGGAGCGGCGGCAGATCAAGCGGCACGCTTGCTTCGGCTGGCTTTCGTGATTTTCTCCACTTGCGTCAGATGGTTCAGGTCATGTCCCGCGAACATGCGGACGATGTGCGCGATCGTCTCCTTGCCGCGCTCCTGATGCATGCCGTAGTTGTCCCACAGATTCTTCGGTAGTGCCTTCAGCATGGCCAGGTTGCTCTCCCGCAGCACGCGAAAGGTCTCGAGAGAAGTTGCAGGATCGCGTCGCGAGTAAGCAAATGTCTCGGCCCACACGTTCTGGTCAAAGGGCTGTAGAGATACACCGTTGTTGCCCAGAATAAGACGCATACGCCAGCCGCCGACCAGTTCGGCGTCCGCGAGATGAGCAAGAATCTCCGCGATCGACCACTTCCCCGGCTCCGGCCGTTGCGTCAGTTGCTTTTTGCTCAGCGGTTTGATTAGAGCCTGCAGCTTCTTCGGGGTCTCCCGTTGCAGGCGCAACGGGTCTTTGCCGTCGATATAGCCGAGCATGCGCTCGATATACTGCTGCGGAGTTTCCTGCATGAAATCCTCCTGTAAAGAATTAGGACGCTGATTTTGACCGGCGAAAGCAGAAGAGCGTTGGAGTTTTGAAAGGGCACGGCTTCCCAGGCGCTCGGAGCGCTGCGCCACCCAAAAAACTGAGAATCTATATTAAATCGTTCCGTCACGATGCAGTTGAGGCAGGCTCATCCTTAGATTCTGCCGCGGACAGACGATGGTCCCGCGAAGGTGCTGAAGCGCCTCGATTCGGGCGTGCTCGGCCTGAACCCGCGCCAGCGCGGCCTCATGGCTCGCTATAACCGTCTGTACTGAAGCCAGCCGGGTCCGCGCACAAGCCACCACGGTCTGACTTCGGACGAAGTGATTCTCGCCCCGGCCAAGCATCGCCTCTGTCATGGCAACAAACCGGGTTGCTTCCCCGGAAAGCTGTTCGACCGCTGCCAACGACTGGCTAGCAAGGCAGCGGGCCTCATCCTCATACCGGCCCGCGAAGTGATTGGTGACGAACAAAGCCAACACGCCCACCGCTATCCAATATGCCGCTTTTTCGAAAACCATATGCTTGCTCCCGCTCATAATATGAGCCAGTTGTAGGTTAGACGAGGCACCGGGAAGTTCGTTATCCGTGCCTAAACAAATGTTATGTACGATTCCATCCCCCAGACAGTTCCAACGAAAATAGCCCGGACGGCTGCCGTGGGGCCAAAATCACAATCTATTGGCCGTCCACCAGTCCGCAACTTAACAGTTGGCCCAGCGCGAAGCTAACCTACGGACCGTGCATCTATAAACCAGTGCGTAGGTCAATGCAGCAGCGGAAATCAATCTTCTGAGGGAGCACCATGGAAAAGGTAAACATCGCCCAAAAATTTGCCCACATTACGGAATACTGGAAACCCTACATCGCCGCCGAACTCAACGGCCAGCACGTAAAACTCGACAAACTGAAGGGGGAGTTCGTCTTCCATCACCACGAGAACGAAGACGAGTTGTTCCTGGTGGTCAAGGGCCGCTTCCGGATGGAGTTCCGCGACCGTCAGGTGTGGGTGGAAGAAGGCGAGTTCATCGTGGTGCCGCGGGGAGTCGAGCACAAGCCCGCAGCCGACGAGGAATGTTGGATCCTACTATTTGAGCCCGCTTCCACACTAAACACAGGTAACGTCGTGAACGAGCGCACGCTTCATGAACTGGAGCGCGTCTGATCAGCTTGCGGAAAATAGTCGAAATTGGCGGCTGCATCTTGACAGGGCGCGGCTTCAAGCGGCCCCATGCATCGTTTTCAAAGAATTACGGCACGGCTAGCTAAGTTGCTCATGATCCGTGGCTCACAACGGATCATGAAAATGTGCCGACGTGGAATCAATCACTTACGGCTATTTTCGGGGGAGTTTTTCATGATCTCCCGATCACAACGGATCATGAAATAGAGATCGGTTTGATAAGCTCTGTTCTGAGCCTGGTGCGGACCGAAGGTCGTCACTAGACTGGCGCGGCTGAGCCCGCGAGGGAGTTTGACCTGGACGCTGCATGGCACAACGAATTGTCGCCGGATTTTTCCGAGCACGCGGGGGAGACTCCAAATTACTCCTAGCGTCCTCGCAGCCGGGCTCAGAAAAGGAGCCTGTTATGCGGATCGTGTACAAGCGTTGTTGCGGCATGGACGTACACAAGAACAGTGTCACGGCCTGCGTGTTGGTGATTGATGAGGATGGGGAATTTCGGAAGCAGAGCAGATACTTCTCGACGATGACCCGTGATCTAAAGGAGATGGCCACCTGGTTAGCGAACCTAGGAGTAGAGGCAATTGCGATGGAGGCGACCGGAGTTTATTGGAAACCGGTATGGAACATTCTGGAAGCGGAGAAGAAGTATCAATTGCTTTTGGTGAACGCCCATCACGTCAAGCATGTGCCGGGGCGAAAGACGGACCAAAAGGACAGCGAATGGATTGCCGAGTTACTGCAGCATGGTCTGTTGAAGGGGAGTTTTGTTCCGCCCGAGAGCATTCGTCGTTTGCGGGACCTGACGCGCACGCGGGCCAAGATCGGGCAGAACGTGGCCACCTTTGCCAACCGCATCCAGAAGGTATTGGAGGACGCCAATGTGAAACTGGGTTCGGTGGCCACGGATGTACTAGGAGTCTCGGGGCGCGAGATGCTGAAGGCCTTGATCAAAGGGCAACGGGATCCAAAGCAACTGGCGCAGCTGGCACGCGGGCGCTTGCGAAAAAAACTGAGCGAGTTGCAGTTGGCTTTGGAAGGTCATTTCACCGAACATCATGGCTTTCAAATCCAGGCCTTGCTGGAGTTGGTGGAATCTGGCGAGGAGCGACTTCGCCAGTTGGAAGCGGAAATTCAGCGCTTACTCCTGCAGGAGCCGGAACCTTGTCGACCGGAAGGTTCCGCGATCGCCGAGGTGGACACCGCCTCCACGCCTCCAACCAGTTCCTTGCAGAGGGCGGTGGAGCTGTTGGATACGATCCCAGGCGTCGACAAGGTAACAGCCTGGACGTTGGTAGCGGAAATGGGAGCCAACATGGATCAGTTTGGCAGCGCCAGCCAGTTGGCGAAATGGGCAGGGATATGTCCCGGCAATAATGAGAGCGCGGGGAAACGTCTCTCCGGAAAAACGCCCAAAGGCAACATTTGGCTGCGGCGAGCGCTCTGTGAAGCAGCCTGGGCCGCGTCCCGCACCAAGGACACGTATCTGGGAGCCCAATACAAACACTTCATCGTTCGCAAGGGCAAGAAGAAGACGATCGTAGCCGTGGCGCACTCGATGCTGAGAATTGCCTACTATCTTCTGACACGGCAATGCCCGTATGCGGAGCTCGGTGGAGATTTTTTCGATCGGGTGAACCAAGAGGCAGTCCGTTCCAGGCTGGTCAAAAAGCTGGTCAGCTTGGGGTATCAAGTCACGCTCACGCCGGTTTCCTCCGAAGCAGCGGCGTGAGCCCAGTTAATAGCGCGGCGGAGTGCGCGATATTTGCTACGGAGAAGACCAAGCACCTGAGTACCCCAGGCACACGGCACAACTCCAAACCCGATTCTTAAAACCCGTCCCGTCGTAAACGAGGGTCGACGTTGCAAGGGATACTATTTTGCCGTTTCACGATCCGCTAAGACTATTTCGGGGGAGACTATTTCGGGGGAGCTAGGAAGCCGTGCCCTTTCAAAACTCCAACCCCGCGAGTTTTCCGCAGCTGGTCTACGCGGGGGGGCGACTTCTTTGCCCCGCCATCGATGAAACTAGATCCTAGCTATGCGCGTGCGGACTCTGTGCAGGATTCTTCTGGGGCGGCGGCGGGGCCTTGATGACCTTGACTTCAAAGTCCACGGGCAATTGTTTCGGCGGGTAGCAGGCAGCCTTGTCGCAGGCTTGATATCTTAATCGGCCGCGAATTTCGTAATTACCTGGCAGCACACTGGCCAGCGGCCGCACCTGCACCGACAAATCGAATTCTCCGCTGTAAACACTGAGCTTCTCCTCTGGAGCAAAGGCGAAGCTCATTTCCTCTCCCGGCGGATAGGTGACTTTACCCACGACGATATCGGTAGGCACATCCAGTTTCAGAGTTGTGGGAATCAGATAGTCGGCTGCCGGCTGATTGGAGTTGATGTGGAAGCCCGAACCAATGTGGAATCGCAGCTCCACGTTAGTAGCCCGGCCACGGATGGCGGTAGCAACAGGCGGCGGGGACAGGGTCACGGATGGCGCTTTCCTTCCCGTCGAATCCTGCGCTGATAGCGCCGCAGCGGATAGGAAGATCAGCAACCCGGTTTTTGTGATCGGGCTCAAAGTCTATTTCTGCGTCTGGGCCAGGGAACTCGGGGCCAGAATTTTCTTGATGGCGTCCTCGATCTCTCCCCTACCTTTTAGCCCGAACGCCTTGTCGACAACCTTACCGTTACGGTCAATATAAAACGTCTCCGGCAGAAACTGCACCCCGCCGTAGTCATCGCCAACAGATTCCTTACCAATGAGGATGGGATAGTTCACCTTCATGCTCTCCGCGAATTCCGCAATGTCCTTGGTGCTCGCATCATCCATCGCCACCCCAAGAAACTGCAGCCCCGCCGGGCCATACTCCTTCTGCAAATCGACAAACCAGGGCATCTCAATCTTGCACGGCCCGCACCAGGTCGCCCAGAAATTCAGGACTACTGGTTTGCCTCGGAAATCGGAGAGGCGGACGGTTTTACCGTCGAGGGATTGCAGGGTAAAGTCGGGGGCGGTGCCATTCTTCATTTGGGCGTTGCCACCAGCGACGCCCTGCGAGGAGTGGCGGGTCAGCTTGAAGCCGAACACCAGCATCAGGGCAACCACCATGGCTACCACGATTAGGACAACCGGATCACGTCTCACGAAAAACTCCAATCACAACGCGAATCGATTCAGAAAAGATAAGTAATTCGAAATGATGGTAAAGCGTCCCAATACTAACAGCACGCCTAGCGCGACCAGCAATGTGCCGCTGGCTACTTCGATGGCATGCATGTGGGCGCGGAAGCGGCTATAGAACTTGAGAAACCGCTCCACGCCGAGAGCGGTCAGCAGGAATGGCACTGCCAATCCCATCGAATAGATCGCCAGCAGCATGACTCCTTTTGTGATCGAGTCCTGGGCGGCGGCAAAAGTTAGAATGACGGTCAGGACTGGCCCTACGCAAGGGGTCCAGCCAAAGGCGAAGGCGAAGCCAATCACAAACGCACCCCACGCGGTACTGCCACCTTTCACGCTGTGCAGACGCGCGTCGGTGTAGAGAGCTTTGATTTTGAATACTCCCGTCAGGTGCAGGCCAAAGAGAATAATCACTACCCCCGCGATCTGCGCCAGAGTTGACCGGTAACGCGACAGCATCTGGCTGACCTCGGTCGCGACCGCTCCCAGAGTGATGAACACAACGCTGAATCCCAGAATGAACGCGATGGAATTCAGCATAACTTTCCGCAACAGCTGCGATTCTTGCGTCTTAAGTTGCTCGACGCCCGCGCCGGAGATCAGTGACACGTATCCAGGCACGAGCGGCAGCACGCATGGCGAAAGGAACGACACCAGGCCCGCCAGAAAGGCTGCAATTGGAAGAGGGAGGCTAGTCATTACAGGGCTATTCTACCTGCCGGAAGCATTTGCGATTGCGAATTAATGAGGCTGCGGGCTTATTCATGCGTTGTCTATTGGACTGTTACAGGCCCAAAAAGTTGCGAGGACTATGTAAAACTTCTGTCACGGAGCGGTAGTCTCTTAATTGGGCGCCTTCTCTTTCTTGGTTTTGCCATTGCTGCCCGGCGAGGCAGGCGCTGGGCTTTGCGCCGGTTGGGACTCCGGGATCACGGAGCTGGGAGCCTCAGCCAGGGCTTTGCGTATCAGGCCCAAGGGCACAGTCGCGGTCAGCACAGCGCGCCTTTTTTCTGATTGAATTCTTAGGCTGTCCAGGAATGCTTTTATGTCGGGATCGGGTCCCGGTGTTGAAACTGTGGCCTCAGCGGTGCGAAAAACGTTGAGGAAAGTGTCAATCCTTTGGACGAGCTGGTTAGCCTCCTCGTCACTCCCGGCGAACGCCTGAGCCTTGAAATGAACCGCTCCCAGATAACGCACCGAGGCCACGACCGTCGCCGGTCTGGGGAACCACCCGATCGGCCCGGAGGCGAAAATGTCTCCGGAAGGTTGAATCTTGAAAACGGCCCACCCCAGACTGGCAAATGGAACCTCTTTGTAATACTGGCGCAGCAGCGCCGGTCCGCCGAAAGGCGATGCCAACTTGCGCGACCGCTCGATGATTCCGCGGATCACCAGCGGGTCATCAAGATTCGATGCAGCGACCGTGTCCACGCCGAGGACGGCAACTCGCACCGTGCGTCCTTCGAGCGGGATGCTATAGATGTCGCGCGTTTGGTAGTTTTCGACTGAGCTGGAGATCTGGCGCAGGTACTGCCGCAGCCGTTCACCATCGATTTTGCCGACAAAAACTTCCGAGAAGCGGGGCTGCCGCGCGCTGTCCGGCTTCGAGCCCGGCGACTTTGCAGGGTAGTGAATTGCCAGTGCGGCCTCGTCCAGATCGCGCTCGAATTGAAAACCAGTGGCCTGGATGAACTTCTCGTAGTCGGGATCGTGGGGTACGGCTGGCAGTTCGCCCGAGATATTGGCGCGCCGCATCCAGCCGAGGTTCACATAAACGAAGCCATCTGCGCCTGGCAGCAGACGCGCCGGCTCCGGCGGAGCATGTTTTCGCAGCACGACGGCCAGGGCAACCGCCCCTGCAATCAGCAGGACGGCCAGGATGATGGGGAGGCGTCGTCGTATTCGCATGTAAGCGCGGCCCGTCCGGCGAAGAGGCACTTATTCAATGACGCCGAAGTGCCGAGGATTTTGTCATGATAGCACTCGCGGGCGAGTAGCACAGGCAACCTTCGACAGCAGTATCTAGACGAAGGCTGAAATTGGTAGAGATTGGCGCGCTGCCTGCTAGTCTCCCACCACCTTGCACTCGACCTTCAGCTCGGCGCAGACTTTCATCACGCCCTTCACCACCAGGGAGGCTGCGCTCGGCTCCGAAGCGGTCAGGTTGGAAGCGATCACGAGTTGGGTAAGTTTTTCGCCCAACGGCGTGGCTTGCAGACTGGCGTCCTGCTGTCCGTTGGTAAATTCGATCTTTCGTTGGTGGTCGTCGCTCTTGGTAACCGTGAGGCCGGGGTGCGCCTTCAGCGAACTCAGTGCCGTGGCATAGACCTTGTCGGCTTTGGCCTCGAGCACAACCGTAGCCACGTCATAACCCGGACCGTTGGCGGGCTTGTGGCTCATCTGCTGGACTCTGCCAGATACTGCCCGCGCCACCATCACCCACTGCGCCGATGCCGAGGTCGCGGCCAGCAACAACGCGAGGCTAGCTAACTTACAAAACTTCCTTGTTCGAATCATCATTTCTACTTCTCCTAAAGAAGGGATGGCGCCGGCAAATCAGGGAATCATTCCGCATTCGAACATCTTGTTGACGATCGGCCCGGCGATCCGGTTCAGAAAGTGTCGGCGCATCGGCGGATTCTGTTTTGAGGAGATCAATCAGTTTCGTTTCCATCTCCTCATGCTGTGCGTTTGGGGGCGCTTGTTTTTGAGCTGCCAGCTGAGCGCAGCTTGAAGTCTGGTATTTGGCGATGATTTTGTCGGCAAGCTTGTCGGCGATGGGATATTGCGGCTGTCCCTGACCTGGCGCTTGAGCCTGCATGAATGGAGCAGAGACAAGCAACGCGAAAAGTGCCAGCAACGGCGCGAACGATCTCAACATTTGAAACTTCTTTGAAAAACGGAAGTATTTGACGGGCATGGCGTTTTCCGGCGCAAAGTATGAAGCAGGTCGCTCGGGGCGTCAACTTGTTCTCGTCCATCTTTTACCAACGTCCATCTTTTCCCGACGTCGATCCAACCCCCATTGCCGCCCGGCGTCGGAAACGAAGAAGATTATGAAAAGAAAAAGTAGAGGCAGATGATCGAGTTCGGCGCCAAAGTAGCGCCATACCGGAACTCCGTGGCCGGGTTCCCACCACGTGGCTAACGTCAGGCTCAACATGTGGACGGCACCCAGCACCGAGGCCAGCCGCACCCATATCCCCAACAACAGCGACACTCCAAGAAACATTTCGATCGCCCCGACCACATATCCGAGGAATACCGCATGAGGAAGCACTAGGTCGGCAAGAATGGGCCGGTAGAAACTGACTGCGGTGACCTCAATGTAGCCGCGTAGATATTCTTGAAATCCGCCATGTGCGAAGCCCGAGCCAAAGAGTTTGTATTGCCCGAACAGGATGAAAAACACGGCAGTCACCATGCGTACGATGGCAATCGTCTTCGCGAGGTCCGGAGACACGCAACCTGAATCGCTGGCCTTATCTTTGTCCAATCCCAAGAATGGTTCCTCACGCGCGCTGCTAGCGCGTCACGACCAAAGAGTGGCGAGGCCCATATCATTGCGTGATGCTGAAGACGACACCATCTCCGTTGGCCGTATCTTTGTAGAAACCGTAGCCCCCTGTCGCCGTGGTGCCGTAAAACTACTCCATCCTGATCAAGGACTACTCCTCGGTAAGGCCACATCCCGTGAATCCGTTAAACGAATGCAGCACGGTCTCGGTCCACCCACTCCTGGACTGGACAACTTGAAAACGACACCGTAATCAGGAAGAGTTGACAAAGTGGTTCCGTAGAGACTCCCGGCCGAATCAAACGTCAGGCCGGCCACAGGGAAACCCCCATCAGAGCCCGTGAACTCATATACGACCGTTACTTTCCAACGATTACCGGAACGGCTCACCTTAAACACTCCCCCCAGCACCAGCAGGGTATGTTCCCCCTCCACTGGCGGTACCGTAGTTTCCGTGCCCGTCCAGGGTCAAGGTGCTAAGGGGGAACACCAAGTCGCCTTGAGGGCCACCAAAGCCATAAAGAACTCTTGCAATCCACTTGCCTCCGGAGGGGGACAGCTCAAGAACCGTGCCTCCGACGTAGTCCCCGCCGAATTCCGTTGTTCCATACAGATTTCCCGAGGAGTCGAAAATTAAACCCCCGTCGGGCAATGGGGCAATGCACCGTCGTTACCTCCAGTAAAGCGATGGAGAATGGCGTAGGTCCACTCGCCGCCTGAATCGCTGCTGAGCTTGAAAACGACCTCGCAACTCTCTTGGTTGGTGCAGCCATGGCCCCAGCCATAAAGGCATGTTCCGTAGAGTTTGCCTGCCGAATCTGCAACCAGTGCCGCAACAGGAGGAAAAGCGGGCTTGGCCAAGAAGTGGTGGAGAATCCGAAATTTGCCCCCCGCCTGAGCAGTGCCCATCAGGATTAACGTCGAGGCGACGACAGCCACCACGCCTTCAAAGCGGCGCGGGTGCTTTTTGGATTTCATGCTAGTGACCTCCTTAGCCTTGGGGATGAGCGACTCCTAATCTCCGCCCGGCGCGTCGTTGCTGACGTACTGTTCGAGCGAGCCCACTTCGCGGCTTAAATCCTCGATCCGCCACTCCAGGACGTTGCGAATGGAGAGCATCCCGAGCAGCTTGCCATTGTTATCCACCACCGGAAGGTGGCGGAAGTGGCGCTCGACCATGGTGACCAAAGCTTCACTTGGGCCGGTTTGCGATGTGGCCAGCTCCACCGGCGTAGTCATCAGTTCTCGAACCGGGGTTTGAGCAGGATCGCGTCCGCTCAGCGAAAACTTGCGCAAGACGTCGCGTTCGGTGAAGATGCCGGCTACCCGCCTCTCGCTGTCAATAATGGCGACCGCGCCGACGTGGAAATCGAGCATCTTGGAGATGGCGTCCGCTACCGTAGCTTCTACCGGGACCGCTGCTGCTTCGAGATCACAAAGTTCAAGCACATTCATACTCGCCTCCCGGGGGAGTACCCGCGCTGCCCCCGCCGATTTCAGGGGATGAAAACGATTCGGGCATTATGACGCGTGCGGAATCCGTGTCAAGTAGATTAATTACTAGTGGCGTGGTCCGGTAGGTCAGTCCACCCGAACTATTTGATTTCGTTCCGGAAGACCTTACCGTCTTTCATGACGAACTGGACGTTTTGCAGGATCTTGATGTCAACCAGCGGATCACCGCCTACCGCGACGATATCCGCCCAAGCGCCGGGCGCGATCACGCCAATTTGCCCTTGCATGTCGAGCATCTCGGCGGCGCGCGAGGTGGCGCTCTTGATCGCGTCCATGGGCGGCATGCCGAGATCAACCATGCGGGGAAATTCTTGCGCTATGGGCTCGCTCCACGGAATGCCTCCAATGTCGGTACCGAAGACGATCTTTACGCCGGCGTGCAGCGCCTTGGGGAACGATACTTCGTGCACTGATGCCCGCTTTCGATCCCGCTGACCTTCGGGAGTATCTGCCGGAGCCCAATCGTGGTAGTAGGCGCTGATGGTCGCACAGTACCATGTACCCTGCTTGAGCATCTGGGCGATGGCAGCGTCATCGAGGTCGAGTCCATGTTCGATTGAGTCGCAACCGCCGTCGAGTGCGCGGTGCAATCCAATTCCGCCGTAGGCGTGGCAGGCAACTTTCTTTCCCCATCCGTGGGTTTCATCGACGATCGCCTTCAATTCTTCGACTGTCAGAGTCGGTTGGGAAACCAACTCGCCGTTCTTTCCTACCCATGAGCGATGCGTCATGTAGACCTTGATCCAGTCGGCGCCATGGGACAACTGCTCCCGGGCGGCTTTGCGCGCCTCGACCGGACCATCGATGAGTTGCGCGCCCGTCGGCATGTCAAGCTCGGGGGCGTAGCCCTCCAGCGGATAGCCTCCGGTAGCGGAAATGGCGCGGGTCGAGACGAACAACCGAGGCCCAGGAATGTATCCGCCCTCGATCGCCTGCTTGATGCCGATATCGCCGTAGCCGGCGCCTTCGGTCTCCAAGTCGCGTAGGGTGGTGAACCCCTGCTCCAATGCCCGCCGGACAGAAACTGTTGCCCGGGCCGCCCGCAGTGCCAACGGATACTTCAGAATGTTAATGTCGTATCCGCCCTGCGCGGGATCTTCTCCTTGCAGAAAAATGTGGGTGTGAGAATCAATCAAGCCCGGCAATACGGTCGCGTGGGAGAGATCGATCGCGTCCGATCCGGCTGGAACGTTCGTGGCGGCAGCGTCGGAGATGCTTTCGATGCGATTGCCGCGGATAATAATGACCTGGTTGCGACGAACCGAATCGGACTTGCCGTCAATGACTGCGCCCGCACGGATGACCGTAAACGGGTGCAGGACCGGATTGACGTTGTTCTCCTGAGCGCCGCTGTAAGTCACAACTGCAAAAACAAAGAGGAACACGCAACAAGAGTTTCTCATTCGCCCGCTCCGTGAATCATGGTCAAACGCGTGGATCAAATGTCTGACAATGTCCAGCGCATTCTACGCCTGGGACGCGCCAATCACAGCGTCGGCTTCGATCTCGATCAGCATGTCCGGAGAAACCAGAGCGCTTACCTGTACCATCGAAGTGGCTGGACGGATGTCGCGAAAGAATTCCCCATGGGCCTTGCCGATCTTCTCCCAATCGGCGATGTTAATCACGAACATCCGCGTGCGTACTACATCCTTCAATAAAGCGCCCGCTTTCCGTAGGGCGGACTCAATGTTCTTCAAGGTTTGTATGGCTTGTGCGTAGGCATCGCCCAGGCCAACGATTTTGCCGTCCGCGCCAGTGGCAGTTGTCCCAGCCACATGCACGTAAGAACCAACCTTGACCGCACGAGAGTAACCAACAATCGGTTCCCAGGGTGTGCCACTGGAAATGTTCTGTCGTTCCATAAAAGCGAAATTCCCTCCTGCCCGTAATTGTAACTTGAGGCTAACGCAGACGATCAGCAGTCGACCCCCACGGCTGCCAATAGGTTCCTAAGAAACCTTTTGCAGCAATTGCGCACCATAAGAAAAGTAGATAGCTGTGACTTACAAAAGTCACTTGCGTTCTTGGCGTGATCGCGATAAAACATCACGCAACAGATAGGAACCCCGCTTTGGAGGCGGAGTTCGGGGGCCCTGAACAATGATTTCGGAATCGCACCCGCTGCAGCAGTTGTTTGTTGAACTCATTGGCCGTCACTATGCCGAAGAGATTGGGATCCGCGACCCTCAGATTGTGAACTACGTCGCGCACCTCATGGCCGAGTTTTGCGAAGTCGAGCAGTTGTTCAAAATTCGCAACAGCGCGGACAAACCCCTCACGGACGTGGGGGAAATGCTGATCGAGTCCAATCCTGTATACGGTCCGGCGCCTTCTTTCGATCGCGAGCGCCAGGTTCGCAAACACATCGGAGATTACACACTCTTCTTTACGGGCATGTTCCCGGAAAGCATCAACCATTTCCGCTTGCGCCGAGACCGTACGGAAAATTTCGTGGACTGGATAAAGGCTGGCAAGGAGAGCTACTACATTGTTTCCAAGTTCGAGCATTTCGAATACACGAAGGTGGCGCCGTTGTTCGCCAGCCTGTCGAACCATTTCGAGCAGTGCGTCTACGGACTCAATCAGGTGAAGAACGATCTGCAGGAGATGCAGCACCCGATCGTGCGGCGGACGAATGAACTTCTGATGTAAACACGTAGCCCGGAGCCTCGTCCGGAGGCTTTCTATTGAGTAGAAGCCAGCCGATAAAAGCTGAGTGCCGCATCGCCTTGCTCTAGCTTCCTGTATCGAACCAGCGATTCGAACGATTCCCGCGGATCAAACTTTTTCTGATGTTCTGCGATGACGATGCTCTCGGGCTTCAGCAGTTGCGACTTTGAAAGTGTTTCCAACGTTTGTCGATACGCGTCTTCCATGTCGTATGGAGGATCAAGGAAAACAAAATCTGCGATCGTGCCGCTTAATTCCAACGCGCGCAAGGCCCGAATCGAATCCTGCTTCAGGATTTGAAAACCACCTCCAATTCGCAATGAAGCGAGATTTCGTTTAATCAGCTCGGCCGCGCCTGCCGACGATTCCACAAGGTGAACCATACCCGCGCCGCGGCTTATGGCTTCAATACCCACGGCTCCGGTTCCGGCGTAGAGGTCGAGCCAAACGGTTTCCTCGAGCCCTGACGGGTTTCCCGCCGTCAGCACGTTGAACAGGGTCTCGCGTAGCCGATCAGCGGTCGGACGAACGTTTATGCCGGGGAGAGACTTTAGCTGCCGGCTTCGATATTTTCCTGCGATCACTCTCATGATTCACGCGGGGACGGCCTTACCCCGGCTGTAAAACAAAAGCCTGCTGAGCTTCGCTCAGGCGGACAGCCGAGGGCGGCTGTCCCCACGCACGCAACTCCAGCCCCAGCACCTTCGATTATCCAACCGAATCGCCTTACCTCACGGCGACGTCTAAACTATAGAATAGAGGTAAGAGAGGTTGGTTTTCAGGTGAGAAATTGGTCTATTCCGGCGGGTCGGATATTCGGGGTCGAACTCCGGGTTCATCTGACATTCTTTTTTCTTCTTATCTTTGTCTGGCTTACCGAGGCCACAGCGCATGGTCCAGCCAATCCCGGTCGCGGTTTGGCCTTAGTGGGAATTATTTTCGGCAGTGTGGTTCTCCACGAATTAGGTCACGCTCTGGTGAGCATGCGTGCCGGCATTCCCGCCAAAGCCATCATCCTACTTCCGATCGGCGGGGTTACGCTGCTCGATGAAACCCAACGTCCCATCGAGCCGGGGATGCTTACCTGGAAACGGGATATCCGCATCGCCGTGGCCGGACCGCTAGTCAACATTCTTATTGCGGTAATCGCGGGGGCCGTGCTGCTGGCGGTGGCGCCTCAGGTTCACCTCTGGACGAAGCCTTACGTTTACTCCGGAAATCTGCCTCGCAGCCTGGTCTGGTCGAACCTGGGCCTAGCGCTGTTCAACCTCTTGCCCGCGTATCCGATGGACGGGGGACGCGTGCTGCGAGCCGTGTTCAGCCGCCGCATGGATTCCGTACGGGCCACGCGACGCGCGGTTTCGATTGGCCAGGCCTTCGCGACGCTGTTCATGCTGGTGGGCATGCTGTCGAATATCTGGTTTACCATGATTGGCTTTTTCCTCTTCGTTGCGGCGCAACTGGAGGAACGCTCGGCCGTGTTTCAGTCGGTGCTCGAAACCGTACGGCTGGAAGATATCATGCTGACCGATTTCGCCACGCTCTCTCCCGCCGATACTTTGGAAGACGCGTTGGAGAAAGCCGTCCACTCCCTGCAGGACGATTTCCCAGTCATTCGCGGCAGCGATATGGTTGGAGTGATCTCGAAACAGAAGATCCTAGCGGCCCTGCGCGCCGAGGGGAACGGATATGTGCAGGCAGTGATGAATCGTCTGTTTGAAGTAGCGCAGAAGAAGGAATCGCTAGCGTCGGCATTCCGGAAGTTGACCTCGCGCAATCTCAGCATTATCCCCGTGGTTGAGGACGAACGCCTGATTGGCATCGTCACCCTGCAAAATCTGATGCACTCCATGGCGCTGCTGGCGGAAAGCCGGAAGCTGCGCAAGGCTGCACTCAACTCCTAAAAATCGGCCACGGATTTCCCCGGATCAGGACATTAAATTTTAGCTATTGATTTCTTGATCCGTGAAATCCGTGGCGTCTTTGCAGCAAGGCTAGAACCTGAAGACCAGCCCTATCGAAGGTTCTGCCATGTGTGCTCGGTTTCCCGCGACGAAACTTATCGCGCTTCCATTGAGGTTATTCACTTTGAAGTTCGGGTTGTTGTAGTAAAGTCCACGATATTGCAAGCGGAAAGCGAAGTTGTAAGGCAGTTTGTAATCTACTCCGCCGCCGTACAGGAGTGTGGCCTCGTTCTGCGACTGAGCGTTTACATTGATCTGCAGACGATTCGGGATATTGTTAGGTAGATCGGGAAAGTACGCCCATGTACTGCGAGGATTAAAGCGAAGCATTCCGGCTCCTACCAGAAAGAATGGCTGGAATTTCCCCGTTTCATGAAAGTTGCGGACATAGGCGCCGGTGTACTCGTGAATGGTATCCAGTTGGTGGTAATCGAAGTTGCTCTGGTACACCTGTGAGTTCTTAGCGTAACCATAATTGAATATCAGCGAGCTCTTGGACTTGGTCTTGAACCGGAAGCGGAAAGTGCCGAAATAGTTCGCCGCAATGGTTGCGCTCTGTTGAATGCTATTTGCGCTACCCGCCTGGGTGAATATAAGGGCGCTATTGAAGCTTGCGTCGAAATGACCTTGGTTCTGGCTTAGCGCCAGTGACGTGAATAAGAATAGTGCTGCAACGACCAGTGCTGCTTTCTTGAGCATCCAGTGTCCTCTCAAATGGTTTGATGCCGAGTCCAGCCATATTAATGTACCCGGTTCTTCCGTTCCACAATTCCAAAGAACTGCTCAACCACTCCCAGTTCCGTGGTCTTGCGATAATTGGGAAGGCTCTCCACAAAAACTTTCCCATAGGCCTTTTTTAAGATGCGATTGTCCAGCAATGCCAATAGGCCGCGATCGTGGAGAGAGCGGATAAGCCGCCCGAAGCCTTGTTTCAGGGTGATGACCGCTGCGGGCACCTGATACTGAAAAAACGCGTTGCCGCCCTCCGCGTCGATGGACCGCACTCGCGCTGCGACCACCGGGTCGCTGGGGACGGCAAACGGCAGCCGATCAATGATCACGCAACTGAGCTGTTCTCCTTGCACGTCGACGCCCTGCCAGAATGACGAAGTCGCGAACAGCACGGCATTCGGGGTCAAGCGGAACTCCTCGAGCAGTGCACTCTTCGGCGCGTCCCCCTGCAACAGCATGGGAAAGTCGAGTTCACCAAGCAGGCGCTGATAAACATCATTCATCTGCGCGTAGCTGGTAAACAATACGAAGGCCCGGCCTCGTGTGATCTCGAGGAGTCGCCGGATCCGGTCCGCGGCTTTGGCTGCAAACTGGGGCGTGCGCGGATCGGGCAGATCGGGCGGCACATAGAGCAGCGCCTGGTTTTCGTAGTCAAAATGCGAGGGCAGTACCGATTCTCTGGTGTGCTCGAGCCCAAGCCGGCGCCGCATATACTCGAAGCCGCCGCCGACGGCAAGTGTAGCCGAAGTCAGCACGGCGCACTCCAGAGTGTCGAACAGGCAACTCTTAAGAATCGGCGCCACGTCAATCGGCGTGGCTTGCAGGTAGACATTGAATTTGTCGTGTCCTCCGCGCCGGCGCTCGATCCAGAAGACCGTATTGCGATCTTCCGATTCCATCAGAAAACCGAATTGCACCGGCAACTCCTGCGCGCGTCTGGCAAAGTTGAAAACTTCCTCAGGCTTCGATGCCAGGTTTTCCAGTTCCGCGCGCAGCCGGGTAAACGATTGTTGCAAAGCCATGAACTCGTCGCCGTTTTCCTCGAGGAATTCGCGGCGGTTCTCGAAGGAAAAACGCCCTTCCCCCTGCGGCAGCAAGGCAAAGAAAAACATGGAGCGCTCCCGAAGACTCTTGAGCGCGCTCGAAATCGACACTGAAAGCATGTGGTTGCGCTGCAGTGACGCTTCTACATCGCGGCATAGCTCTTCCACCCGCCCGTTGCTGACGGAAACGCCAAAGTAGCTGCCAGCCACATCTTGCAGTTCATGCGCCTCGTCGAAAATTACTGCGTCCACCTCCGGCAAAATACCGGCATCGGGTGCGTACTCTGATTGCTGCTTGATCGAGAGGTCGGCGAAGAACAGGTGGTGATTGACGATGATGATGTCGCTTTCCATCGCCCGCCGACGCATCTCGGTGATGAAGCATTTGTCCCACGAACTACATTTCTGCCCGATGCAAGCATCGGAGCGGGCATCTATCTTGTGCCAGAGCGCGCTGGCCTCAGGCAGTTCCGCCAATTCAGCCCGGTCTCCGGTCTGCGTGGTCTTCTCCCACGCGGCGATGGCGCGATAGTGCTCAATCTCTTCCAGACCACTCAACACGGGCTGGCCGGTAAGGTCATAGAGTTTTTTGCGGCACAGGTAGTTGTTGCGCCCCTTCATGTAGCAGACGTTCAGCCGGCTCGCGCCGTTAGGAAACAACGCCTGCTCAAGAAAAGGGATATCCTTGTGGAAGAGTTGTTCCTGCAAGTTCTTGGTGCCGGTCGAAATGATCACGCGCTTGCCGGAACGAATCGCCGGGACAAGATAGGCCAGCGTCTTACCCGTGCCAGTGCCGGCCTCGACGATGAGATGACGCTTTTCTTCGAGAGCCTGCTCAACCGCCTGCGCCATCTGAAGCTGTCCGCGACGAAATTCGTAGGCCGGATGAGTGCGGGAAAGCACGCCTCCAGGCGCAAAGAATTGGTAGAGCGAGACTTTCTGTTTTTTGACGCCAGGAATACCGCTAGAGGCGGGCTGAGAGGTTGGAGTCACGGAGTCTCTATAATAGCTGTCTGACCCGGTCACTGCACACGTGAGGACTCGAAGAGTCCCCCTGTTCAATCAAAGTGTAGACGAAGGGTAGCCACCGGGTCTTCGACCCGGCTGGATAGCCGAGGGCGGCTGTCCCCACGCGATCGAAACCATTTGACACGAATCAATGCCAACTCGATGAGTGCGCCGGTCACGGTTGGCGTGCCCACGATTGCTATCGTTGGCCGCCCCAACGTCGGAAAGTCAACCCTGTTCAATCGCGTCGTCGCCTCACGGCGCGCCATTGTCGGCGATGAGCCAGGGATCACGCGCGACCGACTCTACGGTGAAGCTCATTTCCGTGGACATCGGCTGCGTATCGTGGATACGGGTGGAATCCAACCCGACGAAAAAGACTTTATCCCGGCGGAGATCTTTCGCCAGGCCAAGGTCGCCCTGGAAGAGGCTGACGCGATAATTCTGGTGGTGGATGGACGCAGCGAACTCACGGCGCCTGATCTCGACCTCGCCCGCCTTTTGATCCGTGGCGGAAAGCCCCTGTTTCTGGCGGTCAATAAGATCGATAGCGAAAAACAGCAATCGCTCACCGACGAATTCCATCGCCTGGGGATCAGAAAGATATTTCCTGTCTCCGCCGAGCACGGGCGCGGCGTGGATGAAGTTCTGGAGGCGGTCTTTGAAGCTTTAGGGCTTGCAACCTTACACGTCGAACCGGCGGAGTCTGATGCGGCCGAACCCGAAGTAGCAAAACACGGCGAAGAAACGCAAGACGCTGCGGAAGACGAGACTGTTCCCGAGCCCAAAGAAGTCAAAGTCGCGATTATCGGGCATCCGAACGTAGGCAAGTCCACGCTGCTAAATCGGCTTACTGGCACCTCTCGATCCATCGTCTCGCCGATCCCGGGCACAACCCGCGACGCGGTCGATGAGGTTGTCAGAATTAATGGCAAGAATTTCCGCTTTATTGACACCGCCGGAATCCGCCGCAAGGGCAAGACTCATCTGATGGCGGAAAAGCTTTCCGTCGTGATGGCGCGCAAGCATCTCGATGCCGCTGACATCGCGCTGTTGGTGATTGACGCCACGGAGGGCGTGAGCGCAATCGATGCTACGATCGCTGGCTATGCCCACGAGAGTGGCCGCTCGGTGATCGTCATCGTGAACAAATGGGACTTGGTGACGAGTGGTCAGAAAAAAGCTGGGCGCGATTCAAAAGCTACGCGTATTCGAGAGAGCAGGAGTCCGACTGATCGCGCGGAATATGAACAAAGAGTCCGCTACGATCTCAAATTCCTGAGCTACGCTCCGGTGCTGTTCGTCTCCGCTGCCACCGGCAAAGGGGTGGAGAAAATTCTCCCCACGCTGGAAGAAGTTGCCGTCGAGCGCCGAAAACGTATTCCGACTGCCGAGATGAACCGTTTCCTGAAATACATTGACTTCGAACGTGCTTCGGTACCGGCACGCCAGCAAGTCAAGATCTATTACATGACCCAGGCGGGAGTTTCTCCGCCAACCTTCGTGCTTTTCACCAATCGCAAGGTCAAGTTGCATTTTTCATACCAGCGATTTCTGGAAAACCAGTTACGAAAAGCCTTTGGATTCGTGGGCTCGCCCATCTGGATCAAGAATCGAGCGCGAGACTAGTCTCCGGCACCAACGTCGATCGGTTTCGATTCCATGTTCATCATGGTTGCCAGCATGGTTGCGATCAATGTCTCTTTGCACCCGGTTACAGCGAAAGCATCTGCTGTCCAGACAGTGAGCCTTCTGCGGGTACGCTTCACAGCCGCACGGGCGACGAATGATTCTCCGGCCCCCGGCGCCAGAAAGTTGACCTTAAATTCCACACTGAGAACGTCAGCCTCCTCCGGAGCCACGCTCATCGCGGCATAGCCACAGGCCGAATCCATGGCGCTGGTGACCGCGCCAGCATGCACGAACCCATTTTGTTTTTCTCAATGCTTCCACGCTTTCTCCCCCTGGCGCGACATCGCTAGCAATCTGCCATGGAAGCCTACCATTCATCACTGCGCCTTCGTCAACAACCCAACCCGGTTCACGCCGGCATTGCGGGCGATGTCAATTATGTCCGCCACATACTCGAAATCAATGTCATCGTCGCCGCGCACAAACGCAATGCGTTCCGCGCGGATCTTGAATATGTTGTGCAACCGGCTTTGCAGATCCTCCCACTTGACCGTTTCCTGATTGATCTTGAGCGCTGGAGGTTGGTCTCGTGCGCCCCACACCACCTGAATCACAATCGTCCTGTCGACGGGGACAAGCTGACTCTTATCATCCTGCGCGGGTTGTGGAATCTGTGCTTCAAGACCCTTTGTCTTCGTCATCGACTGCACCACCATGAAGACAATGATCAGCACCAGCAACACATCAATCAGCGGAGTAACGTTGATTTGTGGATCGGACGGACCACCACCTGCCATCGAGAATGCCATGGAAATTTGCTCCTCTCGGGCACGCGTGTCTGAGAAGATTGGACACCCGAGTTGGCGAGGAAGTTCCACCTTGAAGTCAGATCTTGCGCTGACGCTTACACCCCTTTGTTCAGCCCAACGGTTCGTGGGGACCGATCACGGACTTCAGTCCACTCCACGATTCGCAACAGCAGTTCTTTCCTGCCATTGACGCCGATCTGGGTTCAGAGTGGGAGTTCAGTTTGGCGTGGGCATCGGCGCAACCGCTTCGACCGATCAAGTGCATTATCGGAAGGCGCTTTTCCTGAACGCACGACCGCAAATAAACTGTCTAGCCAATCGGCTCCGGTGGCGGCAACGGTGGCGCCAGAGGCGGAACCGGTATGGCCATTGGCGGCGGACGCAGCAGCGCGTCTAGCACCGGATAGCGCGATGCGAAGAAGTAGATGGAGTAAGCGGGGAAAAACACAATCGCCGGCACCGAGATCAGAGCCATTACGTACAGAAGTACCGCGACCACAATACATCCGACCACGACCGCGAGCGTAATCGTGTACAGGTTCCAACTGAGGCCGGCGGTCTTTCCAAGAATGACTGCGACAACGCCAAAGCCACCGACCGGAATCAGCAAAATGAGTACCACGATGACGGTAAGAATGCCCACTGCCACTGAAGCGGCTACGGCCATGACGATCTTCATGCCGAGGTAGCCGGCGTAACTACCCTTCTCTGACCTCAACATAGGCATCAGGCGCCGCCACCCCTCGAAGGCGCTGATGTTCTCCAGAGCCATCTCCGGCACGACGAAATCCTTGGTCAGAACATGGACCACCAGGGAAATCAAAATAAGGCCCATTACAGCAAAGAACAACAACATGCCGCCGAGGATGAGTGGGAGCATGTGACGCTGGGAATCTTTGAGCCAACCCGCGGCAAGGGCGAACGCAGCAGGAATTCCAACCAGCACGGTCAGACCGACGAATATCGCGAGAATAAAAAGAAGTTGCCACACGAAGTAGCGCAACCCGGCTCCATGACGGCGAGCCCATCCGCGCCGGATCTCGCAGCGCTTCGCAATCACGCTGTCAAACAAGATGAAGCGCATGACGCTACT
Source organism: uncultured Acidobacteriota bacterium (assembly GCA_963796095.1). GTDB lineage: Bacteria > Acidobacteriota > Terriglobia > Terriglobales > Acidobacteriaceae > JABDBE01. The sequence goes on along the minus strand of CAWCKL010000032.1, from coordinate 20,047 downwards.
CACGTAGAGGAACACTATCCACAAGACTACGGCCATCACGATCAGCAGGGCGATCAATGAAGCGTACAGCAAAAGATTATTGATGTGGGGCAGTGGCAGGGGCTGCCCGCCACGGGGATGGCCTGGTGTCTGGAAGCTGCTGCCGTTGCATCCCCCGGTGCTAAGTTCACCCGCAAGAAAGCCCACGAACGCAAGCTTCGCCCACTCCGCCGCGCGGAACGGATGTAGAAGCTGCTCTTTAGTGTGCCGGAAGGCGGGGATAATGGCATCGACGGCGGAAATCGGCAAAAAGGCACCTCGCGGAGTCCTTGGAGAACTGGCAGCAAGGTACCGCTAACTAGGAGTTGGGTCAAATGAATTTGTGGCGAGCTGAGGGAACTAGCCACGTATTTTCACGGATCAGCACGGATTTTGTTTTAATTCGTTCGATCCGTGGAGATCCGTGGTCGATTTTCTATTCGTAGCGCAGGGCTTCCACGGGATCCAGCTTTGATGCGCGTAGTGCCGGGACCAATCCGCTGATCACACCAACGACCAACAGCACCAACGTGGAAAGCGTTACCGTCATTAGCGAGATTTGCAAATGTATGTCGCCCTTGCCCGACTCGTCTTCAAACAGCGGACCCATGAGTGGCAATGTTCCTACGGCTGCGGCAATCGCGTACGACAAAAGCACACCGATTGCGCCTCCCAACATCATGATCAACAATGTCTCAGCGAGAAACTGAAACTTGATGTGACGTTTCCTCGCTCCCAGAGCGCGACGCAGACCAATCTCACGAATACGCTCATCGACTGAAACCAACATGATGTTCATAACTCCGACGCCGCCAATGCCGAGAGTCAGGGTCCCGATGAATGTGAGCAGCACCTGCAGTCCGATGGTCAGCGCATCAATGACCGGACGGAACTCGTCACGCCCGAACATCTGAATCGCCTTCGGGTCCGTCGGCGAGAACTGCTGTCGCGTTGCCACCGCTGCGAGCACCTGCGCCATAGCCTTCTTTTCAAATTGCGGCGCCACCGGCGCAAAAATCAGAACCGCCGCGTCCCGCGTATTCCAAAGATCGCCTGCGGCGGAATAGGGAATCCAGACCGATTCGTCGTCGCTGCTGAAGTAGTTGCTAAGCTGAATTTTGCGGGCCATGATGCCAATCACGCTAAAGCGCACGCCGCCAATCGTTACCGTCTCGCCTACCGCAGGACGTCCGCTGAATAGTTGCTCTCGAATGCGCCCGCCGAGAAAGGCCACGCGCCGCCGCTCCAGTTCGTCGCTGGCATTAATCCAGCGCCCTTCGGATGGCACTTCGTTACGCATCTCTCCGTATTCGGGGCAGACGCCGCGGACGGCCGCTGTCCCTACCATCCTGTCACCATAGGCAATGCCAGGCCGGTGCACCGTCTCGAGGCAAACATGCTTCACCAGAGGTGCGGTCTCCTTCACCATGTCGACGTCGGCCTGCTCGAAAACGACTTTCTTTCCTGCCCGCTGCCCGCCGGGCTGTTCGCTGGTCTGCTGGGGCCAGCAGATGACCGCGCTCTTGCCAAAGGCATCGAAACCGCCCACCAGAATTCTGCGGAAGCTGCTGCCGTAAGCGATCAACAGCGTGACTGTCGTGATCCCCCAAACGATGCCCAGCATGGTGAGCAGACTGCGCGTGGTGTTGCGCTTGAGTGCGATCCAGGCTTCGCGAATGATTTCGACCAGCATTAGCTTGAAAACCAAAGGCCTGAACCACGAACGACACGAAGTTACACAAAGGTCGAGAACACGGTCTGCTTCGTGACCTTTGTGGTTGATGCTCTTTCTATCCTCCAGCCTCAAATCTCAGCGCCTCGATGGGATCGACCGACGCCGCTTTCCGTGCCGGATATAACGCAGAGAGCACAGCGATCCCTCCCAACAGCCCACAAGCCAGCAATCCCGTCTTCCAAGTCGGCAGTAGCCCCGCGAAGAAGTCCGGCATCGGCAGCAGATCGACCAGCGAGCAAATTCCGTAGGCCACTCCCAACCCGAGCCCACCGCTAAGAACGGCGATCAGCAGCGCCTCAAGGAAGAATTGGCGCAAGATAGTGTTAGCCGGGGCGCCAAGGGCCTTGCGCACGCCGATCTCGCGAGTGCGCTCACGCACCGCAACCATCATTACGTTCATGACTCCCAGCCCGCCCAGAAAAAGCGTCACGACTCCGACCGCGCCGAGAAAGTACTTCATGCCATCCGTCATCTGGCGGAATGCTTGCGCCTCCTGCACCGTGTCCCAGATGGGGCAAGCCTCTTTGTCACGGGGATCGAAATTGTGCATTCGTCCCAGCGCCACCCGGACTTCATGTTTACAGCTCTCGTGTTGCTCCACGGATTTGGGCGTGACCAGCAACTGATCGAAGGTCGTGGGCGTGCCAGGAGGCTTGTCGGGAAAGTCGCGCCGCATGGTGCCAAAGGGAATGAAAATCTTGTTTACGTCCCAACCGTCGTAGCTGGAATCTTGTTTCTTTTTCGCCATCACGCCAATCACGACGTAAGGAAAATCATTCAAATAAACGTTTTCGCCGACTGGATTACGCCCGGGAAACAATTGCTTCGAAGCATCGCTGCCGAGAAATGCTACGCGCCGGCTTTCGCGAGTGTCGTCCCAGTCGTAAAACCGTCCTTGTCCGACGGCGAGACTGCGAATCTCCTGAAACGGCGGCTGCGAACCGGTAACCAGAAATGCTGCATTATTGAAATTGCTGTGTGCGCGGACATCTTCCTGCTCGAGCTCCGGAATGGCGTACTGGCAATCGGGCGCGTCAGCTTGCACCGCGGCCACATCAGGATCCTCCCAGTGCACGGTTCGTCCTGCCCGCGCCCCTCCAGCTTGTAGGCTAGTTCGACCGTGAAAAACGATCATCACGTCCTTGCCCAAGGTTTTGGCTTGGTCTTCCTGACCTTTCCGCAAGCCTTCCCCGGCCGCCACCATTAGGACAATCGAGACGATCCCCCATGCGATGCCGAACATCGTGAGGAAAGTTCGGAGCTTGTGGGACCACAGCGTCCGTAGTACATCGCTAATGAGATCGCTGAGGACCATCCTGCTCTATTGGACGCGCCGGGTCGTGGAACGTAAGCCTGGCAAAACCCACGTCCTGATAGGTGATACGGACGAAGCGTGGGGTTTGTTCAGAAATTGGGAGCTTGGGTTGTATCCGTGAAGGTTGTCTTTGCTGTGTCCTCGCGCGCTGGGTTAAGGACTCAAGTGTGCGGCGTGCTGATTGGTTCCCACTTTTTCCATCCAGCCTTCAAAGTCTCTTAGTGCCAATTCGCATTGCAGACGATGCCGCACGTGGCGGTCGCTGATTTTCCGATCCAACGCCGGAAGAAGGTCGAATGTTATGTTGGCCGGCTGGAATTTCCTGGGGTCGGCCTGTGTGATGTAATTCATCAGCGATCCAAACGCCGTCGTCCGAGGAAGCGGAACCGGCTCCGCACCTGCGGCCAATGTAGCTGCGTGAATTCCCGCCATCAGGCCGGCGGCGATCGATTCCACGTACCCTTCCACCCCACAAATCTGTCCCGCAAACAATACGTGCGGATGTTCTTTCATCTGCAAAGTCTCCGACAGGAGCGTCGGCGCATTGATATAAGTGTTGCGATGAATCTGCCCATAGCGCAGGAAGCGAGCATTTTCAAGCCCAGGAATCAATCGCAGCACGCGTGCCTGTTCGCCAAATTTCAAATGGTTCTGGAATCCGACCAGGTTGTAGGAATCCGCGCGCAGATTCTCCTGGCGCAACTGCACCGCCGCATAAGGAATGCGCCCGGTGCGCGGGTCTTTCAGTCCGACCGGTTTCATGGGGCCGAACCGAAGCGTGTCGCGTCCCCGCCGCGCAATCTCCTCGATCGGTAAGCAACTCTCAAAATAATTCAGCTTCTCCCACTCGCGTTCCTCAACCGATTGCGCCGCCAGCAACGCCTCATAAAAGCGGTCGTACTCTTCTCTCGACATTGGGCAGTTGACATAGTCGGCCGAGCCTTTGTCGTAGCGTGCCGCCAGATACACTTTCGCCATGTCGATGGAATCGGCCTCGACGATCGGGCTGATCGAATCGTAGAAGAACAGGTGTGAAGCCCCGCTGAGTCGTCCGATTTCCCTCGAAAGCGCGTCCGATGTCAGCGGACCGGTGGCGACGATTGTGATCTGATCCTCGTCAATCTTCGCAATCTCTTCACGACAGATCGTGATAAGCGGCTGGCGCGAAACAGCTTCGGTCACCCGAGCGGCAAACGTCGCACGATCCACAGCAAGTGCGTGTCCAGCGGGCACGGCGCAATCCTGCGCGATTCCTATCAGCAAGGATCCCGCACGCCGCAACTCTTCCTTCAACAGCCACGGCGCTGTGTTTTCCGTTTCGGACTTCAAGGAATTCGAGCACACCAATTCAGCGAAATCTCCGGTCTGGTGCGCTGCAGTCGTGGGCACGGGACGCATCTCGAAGAGTTCCACCTCAACGCCCCGGCGCGCACACTGCCACGCTGCTTCCGATCCCGCCAATCCCGCCCCAACGATTTTGACTCGGGGCCTCACGGAGCACTCTCCGCCAGCCGTCGCAAGCCCTCTTCCTTAAGCAAAATCAACCGCCAATCGTCCAGAAAATCAGCCCCGAGCGATTTATAGAATTCGACAGCCGTGCGATTCCAGTCGAGCATCTCCAAACGCATGCCATGACAACCGTCGCGTTCCGCGATGCGGGCCACGGCCGCTAGGAGGCGCTTGCCGATTTTCCGTCCTCGAAAGTGCGGGCGCACAAACAAATCTTCCAGGAATAGCTGCCGGCCTCTCCAGGTGCTGTAAAAATCAAAAACCAGAGCGTAACCAGCCGGCTCCCCGTCCCATTCCGCAATCAGTGCGCGAAACTTCGGCTGCAGACCAAACCCGTCGCGCGCAAGGTCGGTTTCCGTGATGGTTACCATATCCAGTTCATGCTCAAACTCCGCCAGTTCGCGGATCAGCACCCTGAGCAGCGTCGCGTCCTCAACTGTCGCAGCACGAATTGAAAGCATCACATCATTCCCATGAAAGGCCGATCCGCAGGAAAACCTCGACGAAACCGGAGAAGTTAATCCTTATTATACGGACCACAATCCTCATTATTGCGAGGTTCTCAGGGGTCCGTCACTTGCCCGGAGGAACTAACCATAGCTCACGCAGGCCGCGAGTAGCTACTTCTTAGCGGTTGAGCTTTTCGTAATAGCGGTTGTCGTACAGCGTGGTTGAGTTTTGCACAAATTCCAGGATGCGATGCATTCTGACCTTGTCTTCGCGATTCAATTCCTTGAACTGCACCGCAATGCCGGAGCCGGGATGGATTCTGGCAACCGTACCGTCGGCGTGCAGCTTGCCATCGTCGATCGAGAAGACCAGCTTGAGATTCGTCCCCGGCGTCAGGATGGCGCTGGTTTCCACGTAACATCCGCCCATGCTGATATCGATCAGATTCCCGAAGATCGGGCCAGCCTCCGTGTCGGGATGCAACTCGATCGTGATTCGGCATTTCATACGCGCATACAGCCTGCGGTTCTTGCGGGATGGCTGCTGTTGCTTCTCCAGATACATCCGCCGGTCGGCCTCCGCCAGAAGTTCTTCTGCATCTTTTCCATCCTGCGGGTACATCGCCTGCCCAACACTCAGCGAAAGAATCTCTTCGGCGCAAACTTCAAATCCCGCCTGCTTGGCCAGTTCACGCAGCTGATAGGCTTTCTTGGCCGACGCATCGGCGGGCAGTCCGGGAGCGATAACCACAAATTCGTCTCCGCCCATGCGAGCCACGTAGTCGTACTCGCGGCAGGTCTCTTTCAAAGCTTGGGCGAACAAGCGTAGGACGCGGTTGCCCTCCAAATGGCCGAAGCGGTCGTTAATCTGCTTGAAGCCATCCATGTCGCCGACCATCACGGTTAAGCTCGTGCTATCGCGCTTGCAGCGGGCCAGCTCGCGATCGAGTTGCAAGAACAGCGATCGGGCATTCGGCAGCCCGGTGAGATAGTCGGTTGTAGCGGAATTCTCGGCTTGCTGATACTTCAGTGCATTCTCAATCGCCAGCGCCATCTTTGAACTGATCGCCAGGAGGATGCGCAAGTTATCTGACGTAAATGCATCTCGTTCGCCGCGATAAAGAGCCAACACTCCGATCACACCGGCGACACCTTCAAGCGGAATCGCCAAAGCCGAGCGCAGTGTGCTGAACTTGGTGGGATCGTTCAAGTATCCGGGCTCGACTGAGGGATTGCCATTGATGATCGGTTTCCGGTTGTGCGCTACCCATCCCGAGAGCCCCTGCCCGAGAGGAATGCGTAACGACGAGAACAGACGGAAATTGTCGCCGTTCACGTATTCGGGGATCAATTCTTCATTTCGCCGAACGTAAATCGCGATCGCATCATACGGGACCAGAGATCGCAGTTTCACCGAAAATACTGACAGGGTCTCGACCAGACTAAGTGAAGCGCCCAGATCCTGGCTGAGCTCGAACAGCGTCTGAGCTTCTTGCCGCGCCGCCGCAATCGAGGAAAGGAAGGTCGCTTCGTGGCCCAAGCTATCTTTGACCGAAATGTTTTCAAAGCCCGCGGCGGGCGCCGAACCTCGTTCAACCTTGACCTCAGTCGAAAGCAACGGATTCACTTCATGCCCGAACTGAGCCAATGCCATTTTTTCAAGGTTGAGGTATCGCTTCTTGAGAATGTCGACAACTTTCGGGTCAAACGACTTTCCCGATTCTGCCGCCAGACGCTGCATGACTTCGTTCAGCGGCAAGGCACGCCGATATTGACGGTCAGAAGCCAAGGCATCCAGGAAATCGACAGCCGACAGAATCCGGGCGCCGATGGGAATCTCAGTACCTTTCAGGCCCGCCGGGTATCCGGAACCGTCCCACTTCTCATGGTGAGCTCGCACGATAGGAACAACCGGGTAGGGAAATCGAACTCGCTGCAGAATCTCGGCCCCGACCACCGGGTGGATCTTCATCTTTTCGAATTCTTCGAGCGTAAGCCGTCCCGGCTTCGAGATGATGTGTTCGGGCACGGCCAGTTTGCCGATGTCATGCAACAGGGCCGCAGCGTGCACGGCTTGCATCTCATCCGGGCTTACGCCTAATTCTTTGGCCACCTCGACCGCGTATACCCGCACGCGTTGAAGGTGATCGTGAGTGCTTTGATCTTTCGCTTCGATCGCGAGTGCCAAGGCCTCGATGGTTCGAAGATGAAGGCTCGCCATTTCCTCGACGTGCCGCTTTTCATCCTCGAGCTTGCCCAGATACAACCGGTACGACCGGTAAATCACATAGATCGCCGGCACCAGCAGCAGAGACGTCTCCCAGTAGAAAGTCTGATTGAACCAGCCAATTCCCCCGGCAATTCCGGCTCCCACCAGGTAGTAGGGAAACGACCAGAAATAGCAATCCACCAGAATTTTCGTCAACCGCTTCCCTTCGGTGAGCGATATGACGGTAGCAATCGATCCCGTATTGGCTACGAAGTAGGTGCAAGCCGCGACCCCGAGCAACAACGGCCGGCTATCGACCAGTAGGTTGAAGAATGGGTGGTGATAAACAAAGTAGGCCAGAGCCGTGGAAAGCGCGCCCGCGCATACGTTGAAGGTAACCTGTATCGCATTGGGCCGATCCGGATACAAAGACTGTACTAGGATGGAGACACAGCCCAGAATCAGGGTTTCCGAGAAACTCAGTTCCAGGACTCCCAGCAGGACAAACAGGAAGTTCACCGACATCGTGCCTGTAATTCCGGGCAGATTGACCTTCATCCGGGACGCCAGGACCGCAATCCCCAGATAACAGATGAATTCGGCAATGTTCTTACTGCTCTGGTGGATGGCTCCGTAAAGGAGCACACCTGTGCCCGCGGTCACAATCAGGCCAATGAACATCTGGGCCTGCAGTGTCAGGTTTCTCCACGACTGTGACTGGCCAGCCATTCAGGTCCTTGTCGGTCTCGGGTGAGAAGAGCAGAATCGATACTTAGAAATAGCATCTAATGTGTTTAGGGACAATGATTTACGGGCATTTCCATAAACTTCGGTAACCTCTGAGATATGACTGGGAGAAGCCCAATTTCAGCGATGAAGGCACCCCGCGGAAGCGTCCGATGATTCAGTAATTTACGGCTCGGAACCTTGGATTGGTTAGCCAGGCAGCTGAGAGTCGGCTGTTGGGACCGTGAGGGCCGAGGGCCTTGCTGGTTCTCTGGTCCGACCCGGCGGAGTAAGCATGGTGGTCCGCGCCAGCGCAATCCTCTCTTGAAAAATCACGCCGCTACGACTGCCGCCATTGGTCACATCGACTGAGGACTAAAACAAACCGCGATGCGACTCTCCGACTGCCCACCACTTCATCGGGAGCTTCGCGAAGATCTTGCAGAGGATCTCGGGAGGCTGACTCTCTTGTTTCCCACACATCGTCATCAACATCCCCATCCTCGTGCCACGCCGCAAAACGGAACGAACGTCGGCTCCAGGACTACAGACGAGCTTCATCAGATCCTCACCCATGCCGAGCTGACCCAGCTGACCACGCTTAAACTCAGGATTCCGAGCCATAGCGCGCGCCTCGGAGTCCGGACCCAGCTTCCAAGAGCCATCACGACGGACGCCTTGATGCGAGGAACCGGTTTCCCTGGAGTCCCAAACGGAGATTCGATGTTGTCCACGGTGAGGAGCTCCGCAAGATCGCCGGAAAGCATAAAGCGGGGTGACGAGGAGTGGAAGTTAGGAAAGTAACGGTCACGAAAAGACGCCGCTTGAACTTTGGCTCTGGGTGGACGACCCGAACCCTACCTAGTCTCCGTGTTCTTGAGTCAATCGCAGGAGGAAATAAAAGTCATTCTTCTCTTGGATGTCGCTCCATGCTCGCATTGCGCCTCGGCAGCGCGCGACAGCAGCCTACCTCCGACCATCGCTCCAGCTGCTGCCATCGCAACCTTTGTAGCCGTGGGAACTATTCCGCCGAACGCGCCGAACGCGAGACTGGCAGCGATTGTTGCCACTCCTTCAGTAACGCGTCGAACTTGACGGCGACGTTCCTGTTGCAGTTCAGATCTCATTTTGCTCAGCTCCGGTTCGATTCGTTCCCGGAAAGGTTCTATAACTTCTTTCTTGCTTATCCTCATTTTCTTTTCGCTCACTTCGATCAGAATCCGTTGGATGGCAAGACGATAGCGGACGAAAGAATCTCTTTCTTCATGCCGTATTCTTAGAAGTTTAGCAATCGTGAGATCGCCGATCAGCGTTATCGAGTGGGTGTCCTGCCTCAGTTGGAAATGGAGAGAGCGTTCCTTCGTTAAAATAACGGAGAGAACGTATGAGAAAAGAGCGCAATCACTACACCCCCGAAGAGAAAGTAGCCATCTTGAGGCGACACCTCTTAGACCAGGCCCCGGTTTCCGAACTGTGTGAGGAAAATGGGCTGCAACCCACCGTCTTCTATCGCTGGCAGAAGGAGTTCTTTGAGAATGGAGCGGCCGCCTTCCAGGCGAAGGAACGTCCCGCCCGTCAGGTCGAGGAGAAGCAGAAGCGGATCGAGTTCTTGGAGAAGAAAGTGCAGACCAAGGACGAAGTCCTGGCCGAACTGATGGCCGAGCACATCGCGCTAAAAAAAAGTCTTGGGGAGCTTTAACCAAGAATTGGGTGCCGCATGATGTGCGGGATCAAGTGGTGGATTTTGTCCGACGCTGGTCGGAGAAGACCGAGATCGGCGTCGGACGATTTCCGCGATGGTTGGGCATTGGGGCCAGCAAGTTTTACGACTGGCGCCAGCGCTATGGGCGAGTGAATGAGCACAACGGTTGGATTCCGCGGGATTTCTGGCTGGAACCGTGGGAGAAGGAAGCGATCATCGGCTTCCATCTGAAGAATCCGTTGGAAGGGTATCGGCGGTTGACGTTCATGATGCTGGATGCGGAAGTGGCAGCGGTGAGTCCGGCGAAGTGTATGGCGAGTGTTGAAGCAAGCCGGACTACTGTCGCGATGGAAAGGCAAGCCCTCGCGCAAAGGGACGGGGTTCGAACAGCCTCTCCAGCCGCACCAGCACTGCGGCAGGCGGAGATTCATGCGGCGCGTGATCGTAAGTTGGAAGAGGCACGCCGGCAACGGCAAATTCGTCGGCAGCAGGCAGATAGAAGCTCGTGTCATCGGCGATACCGTCGAAAATATTCCTCAGTTCTACCTTGCCCTCGCGATCGAATCCCTAACTCTTTTGCCGCCAGTCTTTCCCTTCGTCGAAAAGTTTAACGACACCGCCGTGTTCAAGAAAGTCTTCCGATCCATCTCCGTTCTATCCCCAGTCGAACGGAAAATTGGAACGGTGGCACAAATCTCTAAAAACCGAATGCATTCGGCCGCTCACGCCGCTCACGGTGGAGGATGCGCGCCGCTTGATTCAGAGCTACGTGGATCGCTACAACACGGTGCGTCTGCACAGCGCGATCGGGTATGTGACACCGCAGGATATGCTGGCGGGGGCGTCCTACCCAAATTGGCCCCTAAACACGTCAGCAGAAGTCCTGCGACGATTAGCCCTTGCGTTACGCGCGATGCGGTTCCACTGTTCATAATCGTTTTCTCTTTACGTATTTTATACATCGTTATACGAGGTATGAATGTACACGCCTCGCCTGCCGCTGTCAAGAAACGCGATCATTTCCCGATAGCTCCTGTCATGTGTAATGGCAAGGAGGAATTTGCAACCTCCTCTTTCCTCATCGGTCCGCCATAGAGTACACTGTGGTTTTGTTATACGATGTAATCGCACTAGCCGAGGCTCCCGGGAATGCCCCTTGATCGTGAACTGTTGAAAGGCAGCATCGCGCTTCTGATTCTGAAGCTCTTGTCGCAACGCGATATGTACGGATACGAGATCATTCAGGAATCTGCTCGCCGCAGCCAGGATGCCTTCGAATTCAAAGAAGGGACGCTATACCCGGCTCTCCACCAATTGCACAAACGGGGTTTTCTGCGATCGGAGTGGCGCGTGGGAGAGAACGGAAAGCAGCGGAAATACTATAGCTTGACTGCCGCCGGCCGAAAAGCCGCCCGCCGCAGCGAACAAGATTGGCTCCTATTCACGAGAGCCGTGAATGCCATTCTCTCTAAGGCCAGAATATGACTGAACACGATGACATTGTTCCACGTGTGATTTCGCTATGCAGGGTGCCCAGTGCCAGGCGCCGGCGCGAGATCGAAAAGGAATTGCATGCCCACGTGGAAGATATCGCAGAGGAGGCGCGCTCGCAGGGTTACGATGAGTTGTCTGTTAGACGCATCGTCGAGGCGCGGTTCGGCAAACCGCACGAAGTGGCAGCCGCGTTCGCTTCTGTTTATGCGCCCGAACGAGTAGCGCGCTGGGTTGTTGGTTTGGCCACCCTGGTCATTGCTTCGCTTGTGGCAGTTGGTCTGGTTATCGGGAGTGTGCAGTCGATCGCGGCGATTTGCACGGCCACATCCATTGCATCCAGCTTTAGGTATATCCACTGGGAACTGCTCGGGTTCGGAGCGGTTGCCTTGGGCTACTGCAGTCTGTATTTAGGAGAACGCCTATTTCCGGCGTCGCTGGCAAAAGCGGTTTTGCCGAGCGCCGCTCTGATATTTTGCGTCGGCGGGTTCGTTTCTTGGGTGACCCCAGGACACGCAGCCTTGCCATTAGTAGCGTTTACGTGCGCCGCGCTCGGTCGGCTGCTTCAGAGCGTTGACATACCGCTAGTGTGGCTTGCCGGAACGGCGGGGCCTCTTCTGATCGAGTGGACCTTTTTCGGTCCCCTCATGTCCGGCCACGGGCAATTCCCCTGGTTGATGTGGCTAGGTTTGACAGTTTCTTGCAAGGTGCTGCAAGAACTCGTTCAACTTTTCGAGAGGTCTGTTTTCGCTCAAAGCTTAGAGTAGTCAAAGCAGCATCGCCTTGCTGATTTTTCACCTGGCGGTTGACGGGCAAGCCGGAAGTTATCCCGTTGAGACGCGAGTCGGCTCCCGTGCATCTGATTTTGAGGCTGAATATACTTGGAGCTCCGGGAGATACGTGATGAGGGCAGTGGTGCTGCATGAGTACGGCGGTCCCGAGAAGCTGAAATTTGAAGACAACGTTCCCGAACCGCAGATTAGCGGAAGTACGGTACTGATCGCGGCAGCCGCTGCGAGCGTTAATCCGATCGACTGGAAACTGCGTTCAGGGATGCGCCAGAAGGATTCTCCGTTGTCGTTTCCGGCAATTCTGGGCCGCGATGTGAGTGGCATCGTACGGGGGGTGGGCGCAAATGTGAAGCACTTCAAGGCCGGCGACCGCGTTCTTGCACTATCCAACGCGACCTATGCCGAATTGGTGGCAGTGGACGATTCGGACGTGACCCATCTGCCGGATGGCGTGGACTTGGCGAACGCGGCCGCGATCCCGTTGATTTCCCTCACGGGAGACCAGCTTGTGCGCCTTGCGACAAACGTGAAAAAGGGACAGGTTGTTCTGATAACGGGAGCTCTGGGCAGTGTTGGGCGCGCGGCAGTGCATACGGCGAAGAAGATAGGCGCGCAGGTGATTGCAGGTGTTCGCGGGAAAGAGTTGGATGATGCCCGCTCCCGCGGGGTCTCTGACGTGCTAGCGATTAATGACGATAACGCGATTGAGAACCTCCGCTTAGTGGATGCAATTGCGGACACCGTTGGCGGTGACGTTGCAGCGAAGCTGATCGCGAAGGTAAAGCAGAGCGGCTCCTTTGGCTACACCGCTGTGTTGCCGGAAAGTGCGGCGGCTAAAAATCCGACAGTGAAGATTACGCGCGTGTGTGCGCAGCCTGATCCATCCAAGGTGCGCGAGTTTGCCGATGACGTGCGCGATGGCAAGTTCGTTCTGCCTATTGGTCGCCGGATGCCGTTGCGTGAAGCGGCTGAAGCACATGTGCTAGGGGAGAAAGGCGGCATTGGGAAGATCCTCCTGCTGGCGCCCAATTCACAAGACTGATTTCTTCACGGCGAACTTAGTGGTCAGGGCACACATTATCGTGCCCCAGGCCTCGATTTTGAGACCTGAGCTTGTTCGCTTCGCTACTCCCAGATGACGGGCTAACCTTCCATAATCCAGTAAGGGAAGGGTTGCCGACGATCCACCCGGAATCGTGTCGGGAGTGGGTAAGAGGCCCTGATCGAAGGATATCGATTTTTGTTGGCTTCAAATCGCACGGCGCAGCCGCCATTGTCCTTCAAAGAAACGGACGATGGCCTGCTGAAATGTTGGCTCGTAAGGCGTGGAGTTGTGGTCACCTTCACATTCCTCGGCGCGCGCGGCTGGCATTGCTTTGAGAAGCCCGGCAATCTTTTGGTTGGCAGCATCTGCCTTTCCATTGAGTATCAGGACCGGTATGTCGACTTGCGGGAGGGCTTCAGCAGACAAACTGTTCATTAGTGCACCACGAATGACGGCCGCCATCACTTTCGGATCGGTTCCCGAGACCCGAGCCCCTATGAGGTTCGCCGAGGCGAGGTGTCCGGGAACCATTTCCCCCTTTTCCAGGATTCTTGCTCCTTCCTCCAACCACACCCGAGCAGTAATCGGACGAGGTACCGAGTCTGGGACCGGCCAACTCTTGGGAAATTCCATAACAGTGTCTTCCATGGCGTAGTCCCCGAACCCGGCGAGAATGGCAGACTTCACCTGGGGTGGGCGCAGCAGGAGCAACCTTGCGGCTGTGCCGGCGCCCATTGAGAAACCGATCACATCAACGTCGTCGAGGCGCAGGTGGTCAATGAGAGCTACCACGTCTCGGGCCATCGCTGAGTTTTCGTACGCTGTTTTCTCTCGCGGTTTGTCGGAGGCTCCGAAACCGCGCATGTCCGGCAGGATGGTGCGTGCACCCGCTGCCAGTAGTGCGCGGACCACGCCTGGCCTTCCTTCGAGGGGAGGATTGGGAAGCGGAAGCGCTCCCCCAAACACCTCCCGGAACATCTCTTGTCGCTTTTCCAACAGCGGAAGAATACGTTCGAAATCTCCGAACTGGCCCAGCCCATCGACATAACCTCCATGCAGGAGAATAACGGCCGGGCCCTCACCCTCGTCATGATAGGCGATGCGGATTCCGTCAAAGGACGTGAAAGTGTTCATCCTGCGCTTCCGGAGAACGAAGCTGTAGCGTGGTCACCTAGGGAATGTGAGCCAGCACTTTATGAGGCATGTAACTCTAGTCTAGTGTCCCATTAATGACTAGACGTATGTGGGCTGTTGTGGTATGAACCTAAGCATGGCTAGAATCAGCCCGGTCGTAAGCTTATCCGCAGACGATCTAGCGCAGTTGGTTCGCTGGGAAGCGGCCCCCAGTACGCCTCAGCAGGTGGCCTTGCGCTGCCGCTTGGCCTTGGCCGCTGCCGCCGGCAAGCAGGATCTGGAAATAGCCTTTATCAGATTCCACCATGATCCGTGGTCCGCACTGTGGTGCATCCCCCGGCGCCCAGAAGAGTCCGGCCATAGAGGTCGCTCTGGGAAATGGGTCTTGCGCGGTCGCCTCCTGTTACACGCGGCCCCGTGTCACATCAAGAATCGCGGGCGGATCACGCTAGTGTTTTTTCAAACGCGACGCCTCACACCTTCCTTCAGCCTTCGGAACTCATCTCGGCGTCGCGTCGCCGGGTAACCGAGCGGCCTTGCGACCGCTCAGTCCCCTAAGAACCGGACTTGAAAGTTTCCCTTCATCCGGCTCGAGCACTCAATAACGCCCCCTGAAAAAGGACGCAGCCTCATTCCATGACAAAATAAGACCTACTCGATACAGGTTTGCGGCCAACTCGCACGGCGATGGATAAATCCACCAGGCGGGTGTGAAGCTGCACCAACAGCTGATCTATCGTTTTCACCTCCTGTCAGACAATCATGTTCAACAGCCTGCAGTTCGCAGACGTAGGGTAGTGCTGATGGGACAGCACGTCTGATGAATTGAACCTTTCTGCAGACAATCATCTCAGCAACTTTCAGGTCACAGCGAAAAAGCACTAGCGTCACTCGGGTTCAATCGGTGAAACGCGCGACGCGTGGGCTTGGCATACGTTCAGGCACTACGTCAATTGGTTGAAGTCTTTTCGTAGTTGTTCGGCAAAGACGGGATCGCGCGCAGGTATTCATAGATCGCTTGCAGTTCGTAGTCCGTCTTTTTCCCAAATACCGGCCAAGGCATACCCTGCAGGATTCGCCCCGGATGCTGTTGGTCTTGCCCGTAGTGCATAACATTCATGAACTCGTGCAACGTCAGACCTGCGGGAAGACCAAAGGTTGGATCAGGCGTGATATTTCGCGATTTGACGCCGGGTTGGTTTAGCAGAGGTCTTCCCCCTGCCAGGTAGACGGCGGTATTGATGTGCTCGGGTTCGCCGAGGAACGGATTCCCACCGGGAGCCCAGTTTGGCCAGGTGTGACAGTCCATGCAACCACTCGTGTTGACGATATAGCTGCCGAGGCCTACAAGATTGCGATCCTTCCCTTTCAGGTTGAGCGACACTGGAGCGATCTCGAATCCTCTTTGGATGCGCATTTGATCTGAGTCTGCTCCCTTGTCGACCCTTCGCTGCCAAGCGAACCCGAGAATGCATAGGACCGAGATGGCTACGAGGGCCAAGGTGACGCCGTTGGAAAACTTGCGAAGAAGCATGTGAGCGGCCTCCTGACGTACCGTTGTGCGCCCTCCGGTGAACCCTTCGAGCGATACGGTGAGCGCATCTTGCGACAAGCGAGCAGCGAAACACAATGGAGAAAGCTGTAGGAAATCTGAAGCGTTCTGAACCGCTAAGTCACTACGTATTCAGAAGTTATCGGCCACACGGATTCGATGTAGAATTGGGTCCTCGCCTGGAGTTGCCGGTTGTGCCCAGCGATCTCGTCAGATTCGAAGATGTCGAACTGGACGCTCAGCGTTACTCGTTGCGTCGATCTGGTCGCAACCTGAAATTGGAACGCATCCCCATGGAGTTGCTCCTGTTTCTGGTTCAGCGACGAGGCCTGCTCGTCACCCGCGAAGAGATCATCGAGAAGCTCTGGGGCAAGGATGTTTTTCTCGATACCGACAACAGCATCAACACCGCCATCCGAAAAATTCGGCAGGCGCTGAAAGACGATCCGGAACAACCTCGCTTTGTGCAGACCGTCGCGGGTAAGGGATATCGGTTTATTGCGCCGATCGTCCAAGCGGACGAATCTGCAGGCGGCCGTCTTGCAGGTCCGGCGTCTCGCACTCCGCAATCCGTAACTGAGCCAGATCCGAAGCCCCCGGTCTCACCGGGCTTCCCGGAGCCGACTGCACCAACTAAGGCTGCGCACGACATGAGGATGTCGCTCATGCTGGTAGGCGGCATCGCGATACTGGCCGTGCTAGTCGCGATCGGGGCGATGATCTATCGTCACTACGCTCGCATCCGGTGGGTTCGTGAGCAGGCGGTACCACAGATACAACAACTGGTTGTCCACCGAAAGCCTGTGGCTGCCTATCTTCTTTTTCGCCAAGCCGAGCAAATGAGCCCCGATGATCCGTCACTGAAGCGCCTGGAGTTGCTCACCTTTTGGCCACGTCAGTTCACCACTAATCCCCCTGGAGCTGATGTATTTCTACGGGACTACAACGAGCCCAAGAGTGACTTCCAGTACTTGGGGAAAACACCGCTTCAAGGTATCCGCTTGCCCCACGACCACTATGTTATTCAGTTCCGCAAGGAGGGCTACGAGTCTGTAGAGTCCGCGACGGCCGCAAGCCGGGTAAGTGTCGATCTCCTTCCATCCGGCAGTTTGCCACGACGCATGGTGCGCGTTTCGGGTGGGCAAGTGAACCTCGCCTTGGGCGGCCCGGTGGATAACGCAGTAGGTTCGAGCTTCAGTCAAAAGATTGACGATTTCTTCATCGATAAGTATGAGGTGACCAACCGCGAATTCAAGAAGTTCGTCGATGCCGGCGGCTATCGGAATCCCAAATACTGGAAGCAGCCTTTCGTGGACGGCAGCCACACCCTTAGTTTCGAGCAGGCGATGGCCCGGTTCCGCGACAAGACTGATCGCCCCGGACCGTCCACTTGGGAACTTGGCAGCTTCCCGCCTGGACAAGACGACTACCCGGTCGGCGGAGTGAGTTGGTACGAGGCGGCTGCATATGCAGAGTTTGTCGGGAAGAGTCTGCCCACCGTGTACCACTGGTACGAAGCCGGCTTTGCCCGCGACATCCTTTACTCGGACATCCTGTTTCACAGCAACTTCTCAGGCAAAGGCCCGGCACCAGTTGGCAGTTATTCGGGGATTGGTCCTTTCGGCACATATGATATGGCCGGCAACGTCAAAGAATGGTGCTTTAACGCCAGCGGAGATCGCCGCTACATCCTCGGCGGCGCCTCCACCGACCTCTCCTATATGTATGAGGAACCCGACGCTCGTCCTCCATTCGAGCGCTCGCCTACACACGGTATTCGCTTGGCGAAGTATCTTCAGTCTGAAGCTCTGCCCGACACCCTGACGGCCCCGATCGCGAATATTTCGCGAACCGTCGATTATCGCAAGGCGAAGCCAGTTTCGGATGCCACTTTTCGTATCTACCAGGGACTTTACTCCTACGACGAGGCTCCTCTTGATGCGAGGATTGAATCGGAGGACGACAGTGCACCGGACTGGAAGAAACAGCGAGTGAGCTTCAACGCCGCGTACGCCAACGAGCGCGTGCCAGCTTATCTCTTCCTACCGAAGAACGCCTCGCCGCCCTATCAGACTGTCGTGTATTTTCCGCATGGCGCGGCACAGATTTTTCACTCCATCGAGGATGGACAGTTTGAGGGCGTCGACTTCCTGGTCAGGGCGGGCCGCGCTTTAATGTTTCCGATCTACAAAGGCAGCTACGAGCGGCAGGGGAAGGTTCCCGATGCAGGCACGATTGCCTACCGTGAAGTGACGATCGAACAGGCGAAAGATCTGCGCCGCGCCGTCGACTACCTCGAGACCCGCCAGGACATTGACCACAACCGGATTGCCTATTACGCCGTGAGTTGGGGTGCGGAATTGGGATCGATCATGCTCGCCGTTGAAAATCGCATCAGGGTCGCAGTCCTGGTCGCCGGTGCCTGCGACCCAGAGAAGGAATTGCCTGAAGCGGACCCCATGAACTTTGCTCCCCATGTATCCATCCCGACGCTCATGATGAACGGTAAATACGACTTCATGGACCCTTTGGATACCTGTCAGGAACCACTGTTTCGCGTGCTGGGCACGCCTCCACACGACAAGCGCCACATTGTTTTCGATTCAGGACACGCGGTGCCAGATGTTCCCAAGATGAAAGAGTCGTTGGACTGGCTGGATCGCTATCTCGGGCCCGTTAAATGAGGACTTTGTGCGTCTGAGAGGCAGACCCTCCTTAAAGATTAATCTGCCGGCAGGCGAACTCAACGATTCCGGACCTATCTCAATATCACCGCCGCCGCGCAGTCCCGAATTCCCAAATTGGAAGTGGATCAGCGGCCCCATCGCCTTTCTCTTGATCTCAGTCTCCATTTGCGATGACATGTCAGCATATAGGTTATCTATAAGATAATCTAAGATCCTTGACAACCTATGCGCTACGAGCGCTTCCAAAGCGGAATCGCGCCGGCGATGCCGCTGACATAACTTCCATGTTTACAAGATTTTGCCTGTAACACCTTAAGAATCATAGATCTAGGAGGAGAGAAAAACTCCGATCCTTTCTTTTCTATTTCTTAGGCCGAAATGAGTCTTTTTTGACCCAAATCCTGCACCAGAATGTGTGCAGAGAACCAGAATTCTAGGCCGTTCACGGTGGGACTGGTGGCCAGCCTTTCGCGCACTCTGCGATGGCTGAGGCTCCCAAGCCATCGCGTTCCTGCTCTCCCGGTTCAATTCGGGGGGCCGAGAGAGCCGAGTTCAGTTGTTCAGTTCTGTGCTAAATTGAGCCCACGGGCCCGTAGCTCAACGGTTAGAGCAGCAGACTCATAATCTGTTCTGCGGCAATTGCAGCAAAACGCACGAAAGCGCAGCCGAGTGCAATCTCCGTTGTTTGTCGGGTTCCCCGAAGAGTCTTTTACCGCATAACCCCGCAGGCAGACGCAGGGGAGTACCATCCGAACTGACACCAGAACTGGCACCAAAGATTTGCCAAGGAATGCAAGCCGAGCGTCCCCCAAATGGGATGACGACTGGAGCGGGTGGTTGGCCCGTCGCACACGCGCGAGACGGAAATCGGCTCACAATTCAGTGCTTGCCCCTGCGGCTTCCTGCGCTCAATGCAATCGAAAATATATCGACAAGAACAAGGGTTTTTTCCGGGTCGTATCCGGGTGATGTCAAGATCTTGTGGCTTTATGATCCATTGGGTCACCGAACCACATTTGGCTACAACGGTATTGGCTTGGTAACGTCGGTTGCGGACGCCTTGCAGAATACAACTCAGTTCTCGTATGACTTTGCGGACCTGATTGGCGTGACCGACCCACTCTTGAACAGGACATCGATGTTCCATGACGCTGCGGGCCGCGTCGTTACCCGGACGGATCCACTCGGTCACACTACCAAATTCCAATTCAACAAAATGGGGTAGTCGGTTAGCTCCTCTTTTGACCTAGAATAGTGCGGTGTTGGTGGCTGGGCAGGATTACGCAAGGACCTATCGTGAGTTCGTAAGGATGTTCCCCGACGATGCAGCGTGTGCCACCTATCTGGAACGGCTACGCTGGCCGGAAGGATTCGTCTGTCCAGCTTGCCGGGTAGCGGCAGCGCCGTGGCGCCAAACGCGGGGTCGCCTGGTCTGTAGCGCCTGTCGACACCAAGCGTCGGTGAGCGTAGGGACGATCTTCGATAAGACGCGAACACCGTTGACGACGTGGTTCGAAGCTGCCTGGCATGTGACGACGGCCAAGAACGGTCTTTCGGCCAAGACACTCGAACGAACGTTGGGTACGAGCTATCGGACGGCGTGGGCAATGTTGCAGCGCTTTCGAGTCGCTATGGTACGCACCGAGCGAGACCGGTTGTCTGGCGAAATAGAGGTTGATGAAAC
>CAWCKL010000031.1:0-68522 GCA_963796095.1 uncultured Acidobacteriota bacterium | reverse complement strand
GCCGACGCTGCGGTGCTGCAGGCATGGCATTCGGCAGGAAACCCTCTGGGAAACCACACTTGGTCGCACATGAACCTGAACCAGCATTCTTTAGAAGACTTCGAGCAAGACGTGGTTCGAAATGAGTCTGTGCTGGCGAGCGCAACGAAGGATGAAGACTGGCACTGGTTCCGTTATCCGTTCCTTGCGGAAGGAGACACGGCCGCAAAAAAGGCCGGCTTTCAGGCTTTCCTTCGAGCACGCGGTTACAAGGTCGCCGCGGTGACCATGAGTTTCGGTGACTATCTTTGGAATGAACCCTACGCCCGCTGTGGGGCTAAGGGCGACGAGGCTTCAATTACAACTCTTAAGAACAGCTACCTTGCCGGTGCGGATGAGAGTATCGAGCAAGATCGGAGCAAGTCGCACAGTCTGTATCAACGAGATATTCCTTACGTGCTACTCATGCATGTAGGTGCATTCGACGCCGAGATGCTGCCGCGATTACTGCGACTTTATCGGGCAAAGGTTTCCAGTTTGAAACTCTTCCAGGCGGAAAGCGACGAATTGTATCGCAGCGCGACCGACCTTGGTCTGCCACCTGGTACTGAAACACTCGAAGATGCGATGAAGGCGCGCCAATTGCTGCTGCCGCCGCACACGGATTTCAGCGCCAAACTTGATTCTCTCTGCCGTTAGCATGCGACAGTGCAGCAATGCGGGAAAAGAGCCGCGCGTGACGAGCACGCTGGAGATTGTTCGACTTTACGTCTGCTGAGCGATGTTCTTCGTAGTGCATGATGTGATAATAGGCTTCACATGCATCCAGAGAACCGGCGGGGCAATGTGCGTCAGAGGGTCATCAGAAATTTGGAAAATACTTGTGCGATCTCGCGCGTCCGGTAAACGCCAGTGAGCCAGTCTCCCCAATACCAGTTTTTCCACTTTCCGTATTCCGCGGTGCTTTCAGCGCGCTGGATCTCGTCAAACGCTTTGAGGGCCTGGTCCACCTCCTCGTGTGCTTTTGGCTTATTTCCGCTTTCCGCATCCTGGATGGCTTTTGACAAGAGAAACAGAATCCGATTACTCTCGCGATTGATGCTGATCATCGCCAGTACCTGCGCGTTATAAAAGAGAAGCCGTGACCGCGGAATTAACGGCTGAATTACAAGCGCCTTGTTCCAGACCGCATCCCAGCGCAGTTGCGCATCGCCGCACTGTTGAACCTGCTTCTGCAGAAATTCACCTAGCGAATCTTTCCCTACGGGGTGGCCGGTTTCAAATCCGTTAAAAAAATGGGCAGGCTGCCACTTCGACGACTGGCTCGGCAGCGCATAGAGCGGTGAGTCGATCATGTAGGTCAGCAACATCTGCCGAGCCGCGGTGTGATAGAACTGGTCTCCGTATTCATGCTCCGGACGGCCGAAATGTGCGGGGCATGGAAATAATCTTTGTACAGCTCCGCCACCTTCGGAGCCGCTTAGTTCCCGAACTCCTCTGTTGACCGATTGCTTATAAAATTCGTCCGCTGGGTGGTCTCCGCTGGGAAGCCCTTTCACACTGCATCCATCACCGCCGAATGGACATTGTGACGGGACGAATGTCGCTCGTATTCAGCAAAAGATATTCGGTCGCTCCCGCTTTGATGTAGCGGCCCAGCTCAAAAAAACTGCGCTCAACCGGAACCATCTCCGTGAGTTGGTCCGCCTGGCCATTCATATAGGCGACATGATCGTAGGCGCCTTGCCCGGCGGTCACTTCGCCCTGATCTTGCAAATAGCCATATCCGTCGTCCGCCCAAACCGTCGCAACCTCAGACGGAATTTTCAGATCACCTTGCTGCACCAGCCGCGCCCCCTCTTGCCACAAGTTCGTCACGAACTTTGCATCGGGACGCACCGAGCGCACAATGCTGATTTGATCAGCGATGGCTTTGCTGATCAACTGACCGAGGGCTTTGTCTTGGTCTCGCTGATTCGAGCCCGGCGAGGCGTAGTTCACGTCAGATAAGCCGCGCAAACCCACCTCCCAGAGCACTTCCTGATTGGGCAGATAGGAGTTCACCGCGTTCTTCCACCCGCGCTCGAGAATTTCAGGGTTGGTAGCGTAGTTGTACGGGACGTCTTGCGGCCAGCGCGCCACATTCATTCCCAACGGTGTCGCATGGTGCTGGGTTACGATCAGGCCGAACCTTGCAGCCTCCCTGACTTGGGGATCATCGGGAAAAATCCACGTGCCGGGAGCAATCATGTTTCCCTTCAACCGCAGATCGTTTCAAAAATCTTGTCCCACACTGAAAGCGAGATACCCGTTTTGTCTTTTAGCTCTCCGGGAGCCCATCCGGTGAGGAGGTCTTCGTCATTGATGAAGAAGCCACGATACTTGAACAAAGGGGAAGGAAAGCGCTCATTCAAAGAGGCGGGAATTTCAATCGAGGCTCGCCGCTCCGGCTGACGGTCGGTCCAGTAATAGAGAGGATCGATGCCAAGGTATTTTTCTGAAAATTGATAAATGGCATACATAGTGCCGCGTATGTCGGCACCGGCAAGCACAACAACTTTGGTTGGATGCTGGCTATTCCAGTTCGCCGTCTGCACCGAGATTGAAAAAGACTCAGCCCCAGCCAGGCTGGACGGCCGCAACGGTTCGGGGATTTTTGACCATTCACCGACGAGTATGGTAACTGGTGACGCATTTTCCTTACGATCAATCACTGCTGGCCGCGTAC
Source organism: uncultured Acidobacteriota bacterium (assembly GCA_963796095.1). Taxonomy (GTDB): domain Bacteria; phylum Acidobacteriota; class Terriglobia; order Terriglobales; family Acidobacteriaceae; genus JABDBE01. The sequence goes on along the minus strand of CAWCKL010000031.1, from coordinate 65,815 downwards.
CGAGGGCAGCTTCGAAATCACCGGCCAAACTCTGCGTCGCCAGCCGTACTGCCTCGGGTTCGTCGGGACCTTGGAGGATAGTGAGAGCAGCGTCGAGAACAATGGTCTTGGCATGGCCGTGATGTGAGCCAACCTCCTGACCGGTCGGTGCGAGAGCCGGTAGTAAACATGCCCGGAACAGAAAGCTAAACAGGAGAATTTTCTTGATCATTGGCTTCGCTACTGCTTAGGTTCCTTCACCAGGACGACGCGATCACCCGCCACATCACGCAAGGTCTGCACGATGCCTGACGGCCAATGAATTTCAACCAGATACGCCGCAGCGTTTGCTCCAAGTCCAAAATGCACCGGCCCGGCGCTGGACGAAGCATATCCGCAACTGGTGGTCATGTGGTTGTACTGCGCTCCGGACTTGCTGACCAGCTTGATTCTGGCTCCGAGGCCGTCGCGATTGCTCTTCGTTCCCTGCAGCTTGAATTCGATCCAATGGTTATTGCCGGGACTCTGGTTTATCCAAATTTCCGCCGGCGCATTGATCGCGCTCACGATCACATCCAAACGTCCATCACCATTCAGGTCGCCGACCGCCGAGCCGCGATGACGTGACGGGGGCTGTGCATTGAACCCAGCCTCCGCAGTAAGCGCGGCGAATTTCATTCCTCCGAGATTGCGAAACACGGTGTTCGGCTGCTCCACCACCACGGTAGCGGCGGAATCGAGCGACTCTACATGGCCGCGCGAAACAAAAATGTCTTTCCAGCCGTCATTGTCAAAATCGGCAATGTTGGGAGAATATCCCGCCATCGGCAGGCTCAACCGGGTCATCCCGCTCTCCCGCGTCACTTCCTCGAATGCTCCTTTTCCGGTGTTGCGATAGATCGGAAAAGTCTCGCCGTCGAGTCCAACCAGGACAATATCAGGAAAGCCATCGTTATCCAGATCTCGGAAATCCACTCCCATCCCCGAGATGAAAGTCCCGTCTTCGCGTAAGGCCACATTTTTGTCGAAACCAACTTCCTCAAATTTTCCACCCCCTTTGTTCAAAAAAAATGAGTTCATCATCTTGTCGTTCGTAATAAAGAGATCCATCTTCCCCGAGAGTTCCGAATCCGCCGCTGCCACCCCCATGCCCTTGCCCGGATGCTCGCGGAAACCCGCTTCGGCAGAAGCATCGCGAAATGTCCCGTCTCCGTTGTTAATGAACAGCTGATTGGGTGTGGGCTGGTACATCTTGGGATGGCAGTAATCGCGATGCCCGTATGGCTGGCATGCGGGTTCGTGCTGGATGTCCCACTTGAGATAATTGATGACCACGAGATCGAGCAAGCCGTCGTTATTCACATCCACCCAGGCGGCAGCGACTGACCACAGCGGTCCGTACTCGGGATCAGGCCGGTTCAGCCCGGCTTTGGCGGTAACGTCGGTGAACGTGCCGTCGCCATTGTTGTGATAGAGCGTGTTGCGATAAACCCCGGCGACAAAAATATCTTCGTACCCGTCGTTGTCGTAATCGCCTATGGCGACACCCATGTCATAGCCAGTTCCTGCCAGACCGGCCTTGGCCGTCACGTCGGTGAAGTGTCCATGCCCGTCGTTTTCGAAAAGGCGATTGAAGTATTTCGGCGAATCTTTGTGCAGCGTTTTGATGTCGGCTCCGTTGGCGAAGAAGAGGTCGAGCTTGCCGTCATTGTTGTAGTCGAACACGGCCACGCCGCCGGCCATGGTTTCAGGCGCGTGGCGTTCGGGCGACTCTGAGCTGTCCAGTTTGAAATCGATAGGCTGGTAAGTAAATCGAATCGGACAGTCAGCACTGACGTGTTCTTTCGATTGCACATCCGGCGGATGCGATTGAGAGTACAGCTGCCGCCGGTCAGAAGAGACGATGAGCAACAGGAGCGCAGTAAGCAGGCGGTAGCGCCGCGTAATCTTTGCGTTCGTGAACCAGAGAGTCTGCAAGTATCTATTTTTCACTCCGGCAATTTCTGCTGGCCCCGAATCGTAAGCCGAGCCTCAGCATGCGCGGCCAGCGTACCGGGTTGGCCTCCGCCAACAGTGATTACGTAGTCTCCCGCCGCCACCAGTCGATCCCCGGTCTCATCCACATAGCTCAGGTCCCGCGGCTGCAATGCGAGGTTAACATGACGTTGTTCGCCCGCATTGAGGTGGACGCGAGTGAATCCGCGCAGGGCACGCAAAGGTGCGCCAGGCATTTGGGGGAAACTTAAATAAAGTTCAACCACCTCATCGCCATTTTGCTGGCTCGTATTCTTGACGTCGACTTCGACTTCCAGCGGATCGCCCGCCTGCAACTCCGGCTGCGACAGCTTGAGTCCGCTGTACTCGAATTTCGAATAACTCAATCCATAGCCGAAGGGATAGAGTGGCTCGCCCGTGAAGTAGCGGTAACTACGATTTTTCATCGCGTAATCTTCGAAGTCCGGCAACTGCTCTACGCCTTTATAGAAAGTCACCGGCAGGCGTCCTGCGGGGTTGTTGGCACCGGCTAGTGTTTGCGCAATCGCAGTGCCTCCTTCTTCGCCCGCGTACCAGGCTTCGAGAATGGCATTAGCGTGATCGTTCGCCCAGTTGACGCCAAGGGCGCTGCCATTCATCAGAATCACGACCAGCGGCTTTCCGCTCCCTTTCATCGCCCCTAACAGAGCCTGCTCCTCTTCGGGAAGATTCAAGTTCGTGCGATCCCCGCCGCGGAATCCGGGAAGATCGACCTTCATCTCCTCGCCTTCCAGCTTCGAGGTAATACCGACCACGGCCACGATCACGTCAACCTTCCGAGCGGCTGAAACTGCCTCGATCAAAGGCTGGGCCCTCACCTGCAACCAGATCAGTTTCGCGGTGCGGCCACCCGGCTGACACTCGATTTTTATCGCATAACGATGCGCTTTGATGAGCTGCAGGGTGGCAAGTTGCGGATTCGGATCGTGACCGACCATGTCATCGACGATGAGCTTTCCGTCCACCCATAGTCTTTGCATGGAGCCGTACAGGCCAACCTCGTAGGAGCCGGATTCGGCCGGAGTAAGGAATCCAGTCCAGCGCACGGAAAAATCTTTCATACCCGCCGGTGGGATGCGCGCATGCGGGTCAGGATGGAACAGTTGCAGATCAACATAGGGATCGATGCGAACAACGGGTGGCCCCTGGAAATTGTCGCCGGGAAAATATTCGCCCTTCAGCCCGGGCTTGCCGTCAGTGGATAGCGCAGATGTCGGAATCCCCGAATGTTCCCGCAGAAAATTCGTTCCCGGCTCATACACGATTTGAGCCGAAGAAAACTGTTTGCGAATGCCTTCCAGCGCCGTGACCGCATGCGAAGCCGTCCCGGAGTAGTTGCCGTGCAACACTTGCACAGACTCGGCGAGCGGGCCAACCACCAGAATCGTTTTCACGTTGGCGGCAAACGGGAGAACTCCGTCATTTTTCAGCAGCACCATCGATTCCTGAGCCGTCCGCAAGGCAAGCTCGCGGTGCGCCGCGCTGTCAATCTCGGAGTCTGGAGTCTGCGCATAGGGGACCATCTCTACAGGATCAAACATTCCCAGTCGCATCCGCGCGGTGAACAGCCGTCGCAAGGATTTATTAAGATCAGCCTCGGTGAGCAATCCCTGCTTCACAGCATCTACAAAAGGCTGATAGTCCGGGTTGCCTTTGGCAATGGTGAAGAAGTCCGCACACTCGTTGTCCATGCCGGTTTTGACGGCGGCCGCCGCCGCTTCCGCCTGGCTCTTCACGAAGTGATGGCCCTGGTAAATGTCGACGATCGCATCGCAATCGGATACCACGTAGCCGTTGAACTTCCATGCACCCCGCAGCTGATCTTGCAACAAGAAGGTGTTGGCGCAGGCGGGCTGGCCGTTGACGCGGTTATAGGCGCACATGATCGATTCCGCCTTGCCCTCGGTTATGGCGGCGCGAAAGGCGGGCAAATAAGTGTCTTCCATATCGTGCTTCGAAACTTGCACATCGATGCTGTGCCGCGAAGGCTCGGGCCCGCTGTGCACGGCGAAATGTTTCGGGGTTGCGATCACGCGGAAATATTTTGGATCATCGCCCTGCAGGCCGGTTACAAACGCAACCCCCATGCGTCCAATCAGGAAAGGATCTTCCCCATAAGTCTCCTGGCCTCGTCCCCAGCGCGGATCACGGAAGATGTTGATGTTCGGCGACCAGAAATCCAGCCCTTCCATGATGTCGAGGCGGCCAGCCCTGACGGCTTGGTTGTGCTTCGCACGGGCTTCCGTACCAATCATGATCGCCATTTGGTGAATCAGCGCATCGTCGAAAGTCGCTGCCAGCCCGATCGGCTGCGGAAAAACTGTGGCCGTGCCCGCATTGGCCACGCCATGGAGCGCTTCGCTCCACCAGTCATAAGCCGGAACTTGAAGGCGGGGAATGGCTCGCGCCTGATTCACTAGTTGTGACGCCTTTTCCTCCAGCGTCATTCTGCTGATCAAGTCGTTTACCCGCGCCTCAGTCGGCTGCGCGGGATCAAGATAAATCGCGCCGCCAGCCTGCGCCGCGCCGCGCGCAAGCATCAGGGTCAAGAGCGCAGCTACTTGTAAAGCAATCAACCAGCGCATCCTGCGCATGAAAAAGCCTCCTGGCTGCAAAAAACACAATCTCGCGGTAGCGTGACGATCTTGTTCCGTTAACGTTTACGTGAAATGAACGCTTGTAACACAGACAACTCGGGCAGTCAAGAAAAAGAGAATTTGGCGGGAGCACGTTACAGCCTAGAATGACCATGAGGTACACGCAGTGCGCCAGCACTACGAATGCGACTCTTCGTGCACCCTCGCGTCCTCATCCGTTATGTTTTACAAAGTAACCATTCGTGCTGACGAGGGACTACTGTGTGAAAATCCTGCTCATTACTTGACTTGGCCCGGCCGGATACCGGGTCGCTGGTGCTGAATACATAGGTCGTCAACTTGTCCAACTTTAGATTCGAACGGTTGGAAACCAGCGTGATTTCCCCCGAACTGTTGCTTTGGGATTCGACATCTTTCATCGTTACTGGCCTGCTAGATGTCACCGCTGATGAGGTGTCCGCGGACGGACCACTCTGCGAGTCGGCGCCGGCAGGGAAAGGTTTGTAAGCTGGCGCATGTGGATCTGGATACTGTCCCATGCCGTTCCATGTTTTTTTGGCCGATTGTTCGGGGCCGCGCAGATCTGGCCCTGCGTCCAGCGTCACCGGGTAGATCCATTGCGTCAGGTATGCGCGAATCGGGACAGATCCAGTCTTCCACTGCGCAAGGTCAAGGCGAATCGACAGTCGGGAGGGTGCGCTGGACGTCTGGGCCTGCGATTCGATTACTTCACCGGAAAACACAGCATCCCGGGGAATCACCGTTCCTTTCACCAGGGTGGCAACAACAAGTTCGCCCTCGATCTTGGCCCCGACCGGCGTCTTGCCCGCCACTACTTTCTGTCGCATGACTAACGGAAACGTTTGCGTTGCCGGCGCGGCAGAAGACGAAGCGGAGGGCTTTCCCGCGCCAGAGACGGGTTGTTGTTGGCCCAAACACAGGCTCAAACAGCCAGCGAAACAGACTGAAACGCAAGACAACATTCGGGTGAACATAAGCAAGGACTCCACATGAGGATGGCCCGATCGCCAGAAATCTGGGTCGAAGCGTGGCAAGTATAACTCCACTCGGAACCAAAAAGGGAACAGCCAGCACACCCACAGCTCCGAGTTTCAAACATTCTGCGTAGAAATAACCCTAAATGCCCATTCGCCAGGACTTGGAAAAAGCTCCCGTGAGCGACTTTTTGGGAGGCCAATCACATTTTTTGTTGCAAGCAATCAATTTTTCTCTTGACATCTACATTGAACAAGTATAAGACCGTAAACGTTTACGCACGTGGGGGAAATTTCCCTCGTCCATTAAAACCGTCCGGAGGCTCAAAATGAAGTCTCTCTCGCCCTGCCATGCCGGGAGTGCCCGTCCCGCCGTCAGACGCCACCACATCAGCCGGTTTGCAATCTGGTGTATCTTCGCTTTTCTGCTGGCCGCGTGCGCCAGGCTGTCGTTCGCTCAGGAAGCGACTATTGTCGGAACTGTAACCGACCCGTCAGGCGCTGCTGTTCCTAACGTGAAAATCACGATCAGCAACACAGATACCGGAATTACCCGCAGCATTACCACCGGCGGCGATGGTCAATACGTCGTCCCCAGCCTGTCTATCGGACACTATACGGTTCGGGCCGAAGCCCCGGGATTTAGAGCAGATCAGCAGAGGAACGTCACCCTGAATCTCGGGGATCGCAACCGCATCGACTTCAAGCTGGAGGTAGGAAACGTCAAGGAAACAGTAAACGTCGAGGCGAATGCGGTTGCCGTGCAAACCGATACTGGCGAAATCAGCGGCGTCATTACCGGGCAGCAGATCACCCAGCTCGCTACCAACGGCCGCAACGTCTTCGCCCTAGAACCCCTGCAGCCCGGCGCTTCCAGTGTTCAGTCGGATTTTCAGGTTCCGACCTCGGCCGGCGGCGATTTCAACGTCAGCTTCAACGGCGAACGAGTCAGTCACAATCTGTGGCTAATCGACGGCGGCGAGGGAGCGGATCGAGGCGGAGGCGGCGGTGCCATTGTGTTGCCTTCCATCGATGCCATCGGAGAGTTCCGCACCCTGACGTCAAACTATAGTGCGGAGTACGGGCTCTCTTCGGCTGGCACGATCAGCATGGCCATCAAGTCGGGCACGCGGCAGCTTCATGCCACCGCTTGGTATTTTGGGCGCAATGATGCGCTCGATGCCCGCAACTATTTCAATCCCGCTCCCAATCCGGTGGCCGAACTGCGCTTCCACGATTTCGGCTTCAATGTGGGTGGGCCGGTCACCTTGCATCCCAAGAGCTCAAATCCCAAGACCTTCTTTTTTTACAACATGGAGTGGCGCCGGTTTATTCAGGGCGGCCTCTTCAACCAGACCGTGCCGCTGGCGAGTGAATATCCTGACGCGGGTGGTGCTGGAACGGGCGCAACCATTGCGTCCGCGATTACGGTTCCAACGGTCGCGCAGGTGGTTCCGTCGATCCTGTTTGCAAACTGTCCCGGCGGAGCCCCGCCAGCTGGGATTGTGCAAGGCAAGCCCTTCCCCAACAATACCATCCCGGATTGCATGGTCAATCCGAACGCAAAGGCACTGCTGGCGGCGGGCATTTTCCCGAAGCCTACCAGCGGAGCCCAATTCATCGGGGGGAATAAGCAACCAACAACCGGCAAGGAAGAGATTGTCCGCATTGACCATCAATTCAACGACAAGTTCTCTATTTTTGGTCATTTCATCGCGGATCAGTCGCTGCAAACGTTCGGGACAACCATGTGGAGCAATGACAATGTACCGACGGTGGGAAATACCTTCAACAACCCGTCGTACAGCGCGGTGGTTCACACCACGCATACCATCAGCCCGACTCTGTTGAACGAGATTTCGTTTAACTATGACGGCAACCGCATCGGCATCATTCCTGCAGGCGTGTTCCAGCAGCCGCAGGGCTTCACCGAAAACCGAATCTTTACCGGGACCAACGCTGACAACCGTATCCCTACGATCCAGTTGAGCGGCAGCACAGGAGCCACGTACAACGTGAACTGGCTGCCGTGGAACAATACCGCTAACGATTACCAGATCCGCGACGATCTGTCCTGGACCAAAGGCGCGCACCAGTTGAAGTTCGGAGGCAGCTTTGCGATTTACAAGAAGGATCAGGACTACTTTGCCAATACGCAGGGGCAATTCTCGTTCAACGGGGGATTCAGCGGAAACGACTTCGCGGATTATCTGCTTGGCCTGTCCAATAACTACCAGGAATCTGCATACAAAGGCACGGGGTACTGGAATGCAATTTCTCCGGCTCTGTACGTGCAAGACAATTGGCGCACAACCCGCAGGCTCACATTGAACCTGGGCCTGCGCTGGGATGGAATTCCGCACACCTACGAAGCCAACAACAACATGTCGAATTTCTATCCCAATCTCTACAACCCGGCCAACGCCCCGATCTTTGTGCCGGGCTCCAACTTTACGCAGATTGCTGCCAACAGCCCCGGCTTGGGCACCAGTCCTGTGCCTCAGCTGGCGGGCTATCAGTTCTATCTGAATGGCATGGGCTTTGAAGGAAAGAACGGCATTCCCAAGGGTCTGGTGAACGATACCTGGGACGCTTTCGGACCGCGCATCGGATTTGCATACGATTTAACCGGGCGCGGCCAGACTGTCGTGCGTGGCGGCTTCGGCACTATGTATGAACGAATACAGGGCAACGACATGTACAATGCCGCCACCAACCCACCGTTTGGTTACAACCTGAACACGGGTTCAACCGGTGTTTCCCTGACCAATCCGCATAATCAGCTGACCGGAGGATCGATCACGGTTCCAATTGTCACATCCTCGGTCACGGGGCTCAACCAGTATTACAAAGTACCGACGAGCTACTCTTACAGCGCGGGGGTGCAGCAAGCCATTGGAAGAAACGCCGTGCTCTCGGTTTCTTATGTCGGAAACCAGAACCGGTACCAGAGTTACTTCCAGGAGATCAACCTGCCTCCGCAAAGCCAGTTGGCCGCTCTGCAGGAGGGAACCAGCGCGACGCCGTTTAACGGATTGGTTCCCTACCTCGGCTACAGCTCTCTCAAAATGGCGTTTACCGGCCAGAACTCACACTACAACTCGCTGCAAACCGAACTGCACGGTCACATCACACATGACCTCTATCTGCAGACCGCATATACGCTGTCGCGTGCTATCGATCCCAGCACAGGCGCCGGCGGGAACGGCTGGGATCTGGATTACGTCTTCAATCCGTACGTTGGCTGGAGATACGATATGGGACCTTCCTTGTTTGATCGTACCCATATTTTCTTCGTCAACTTCGTGTACGACATCCCGTTCCTAAAGGACAGCTCCAGTAAGTTCTTGAAGACGACGGTTGGAGGATGGCAGCTGTCGGGCATTGTGACAGCCCAGACAGGGGCGCCGCTCAACATAGATGTTAATGGCGAAAATGTGGCCAGCCTCTTTGCGGGTGACGTGGCCAACCGGCCGAACTTGGTTGCACCTATCTCGTATCCTAAAACGGTCAACCAATGGTTCAATCCTGCATCATTCGCGGCGCCGGCTCCCGGCCAGTGGGGCGATCTCGGCTATGGTACCGTCCGTGGTCCGGGTCGCGACAACTGGAACCTCGCGCTGTTCAAGCAGTTCGTGATCAGCGAGACGCGCGGCAGCCGGGTGGAATTCCGGGCGGAAAGCTTCAACACCTGGAACCACACACAGTTTGGCGGGGCTGGTCAGGGCGGACCCGGATCGGGTCAAGGCATCAGCACTGCCTTCGGCGCGAGTAATTTCGGTGCCGTAACCAGCGCCTTTGATCCGCGAGTTTTCCAACTCGGATTGAAGTTGATTTACTGAGTCTTCAGTAAGTTTTAGATATGGAATTTCCCGCTCGCGCCGAAGCGGTGCGAGCGTTTTTTTTCACCTTTTGACGTTGTTTGCTCATCTCAAATGGTGATTCAATCTGGTCAAGTTTCGCAGTGGGTTTCCACCTACCAGCCACGATGACGAACCGGGCACGCAGAGTAGCCGCTGGCGCATTTGTTCTGCTCATTACTTCTGCCTTGGCTTCCGCCTTGCAGGCTCAGACCGCGGCCGAGGCTGTGGCACTCGAACAACGCGGAGAGCTTGCCAAAGCAGCCCAGGCGTGGAGAGCGGTAGTTGCGCACAATCCAAATGATGCTGCAGCTTTCGCGAGCTTGGGAGTCGTTCTCTCCAAGCAGCAGAAGTACGCGGAGGCGAAGTCAGCCTATCGCAAAGCCCTTGCTCTTAATCCCAAACTTCCTGGGATCGAGCTCAACCTGGGGCTGGCGGAGTTCAAACAAGGCGACTTCGCGGCGGCTATTCCGGCCTTTCGCGCGGCGCTCGCGGCAGACCCGTCGAGCAGCCAGGCGCAGACGCTTTTGGGACTGAGCTACTATGGCGCGAAGCAATTCGCCTTAGCCGCGCAATACCTGGAGCCCGTGGCTAAGGCCGAACCGGAAAATGCGGAACTGCAGCAGACCCTCGCGCAAAGCTGTCTGTGGGCGAAGAACTACTCCTGCGCGCTGCAGCATTTCCGCGAACTTGCCGAACATAACCCGGATTCTGCCGAAGCCCACATCCTCACCGGCGAGGCGCTTGACGGATTGGGCAAGACGGAAGAGGCGATCAGAGAATTCGAAGGTGCGGCAAAGGCCTCTCCGCGCCAGCCGAATGTGCACTTCGGACTGGGTTATCTTTATTGGAAGAGCCAGCAATACGACCGGGCCCGACAAGAATTTGAGACGCAGGCAGCGCTTGACCCCACTGATGCTCAGGCTTTGGCTTATCTGGGCGACATCGAATGGAAGAACGACCATCCCGAGGCTGCGCTTTCCTTTTTGAATCGGGCTGCAAAGATCGACAACGGCCTCCGGATCATTCAGGTTGACCTGGGAGCGATCTACTTCCAGCAGAAGAGCTATGAAAGGGCGAAGGCCGCTCTGCTTCGCGCCGTCGCGCTCGCGCCTCAGGAACCAGACGCCCATTACCAACTCGGTCGGCTCTACCGCGCTGTCGGCGATGAAGCCGGCGCCAAGCACGAACTTCACGAAGCACAAGAACTTCATCAAGCGCAAGAGCTGCAGCAGAAAACGGACGAAAGCCTGGTCGGAAAACTCTCCGCATCCCCGCCGGCCTTGAGTCCGTCAAACAAGAACAACGAAGAGGAGAAGCAATGAACCATCGGAATGGCCGATACGAACCCAGACCCGAGCACAAATTCTCTTTCGGCTTGTGGACGCTGGGCAATCGTGGGCGCGATCCTTTCGGAGATGCCGTCCGCCCCACCATGCCTCCTACCCAGATCGTCGCAATGCTCGCTGAAGCCGGGGCTTGGGGCGTTAACCTGCACGACAACGACCTGGTGCCGATCGATGCCACGCCCGCCGAACGCGACCAGATTGTGCGCGAGTTCAAGAAAGCGTGCAAAGAACAAGGCATTGTCGTACCTATGGCGACCGTAAACTTGTTCTTCCATCCGGTTTTCCGCGACGGGGGTTTCACCTCGAACGACCCCGAAATTCGCGCCTACGCGTTGCAGAAAACCATGCGTGCGATGGACCTGGGAGCCGAACTCGGTGCGAAAATTTTTGTTCTGTGGGGCGGGCGCGAGGGGGTCGAGACTGACGCCTGCCGCCGCGCCGATGACGCCATTAAGCGTTTGCGCGAGGCTATCAATTATCTCTGCGAATACAACCTGGATTCCGAATACGGCTATAAGTTCGCGCTGGAAGCTAAACCCAACGAGCCTCGTAGCGATATCTACATGGCTACGACCGGGCATTATCTCGGATTCATTCCCACACTCGATCATCCCGAGACGGTCGGCGTAAATCCCGAAGTCGCGCATGAACACATGGCCGGACTCAATTTCATGCACAGCGTTGCCCAGGCTTGGGATGCAGGCAAGCTATTCCACATCGACCTGAACGATCAAATGCCGGGACGTTATGACCAGGATCTGCGGTTTGGCTCCGCCAACCCGAAGGCAGCGTTTTGGCTGGTGAAATTTCTGGAAGATGTGGGATACGACGGCCCCCGGCACTTCGACGCACATGCCTACCGAACCGAGGATTGCGCCGGAGTGAGAGATTTCGCCCGGGGCTGCATGCGGACTTATTTGATCCTCAAAGAAAAAGCGGCGCGCTGGAATGCGGACCGCGGAATTCGTGCCATACTGAAGGAAATTTCCACCAGCAAAAACGGCTCTCCGCAACCGGGAAAATTCTCCCAGAAAAATTCTGCTGCCTTGCTGTCTTACCAGTTCAACAAAGATGCCATCCTCAAGAAGCGTTTGCCTTATGAATTGCTCGACCAGATGACGATCGACATCCTGCTGGGAGTGCGATGAATTTCGAGGCTAGCAGCCGATAGCTAGTCTTTGATCAGGCTTATGGGCTGACCGTGGTCTGCTTTCCGTTATATTGCACGACTTTGTCGGGAACTGGCGTGGGTTCGATGCCTGCTCCGTGATTCTCTCTCACGAACACGATACGAAACGTGCGCTGCGTCAGCATTCCGGAAAACGCTCCCTGGCGGTCACCGATAGTCAGTTCCTGCCTGGCGTCATCCCAATGGAAGCGAATGATCGCGTACGCGCCTTTTTCGTAGTTGTAGTTATCGTTCTCGTCCTCGTAGAGAGTGAATTCGCCGTGGGCCCCGCGATAGACGCGAAGCTCGATGGGATCGGCGGGCTTTTCGGCGGACCACTGAATCTCCGGCCCCATGGGCACAATCGATCCAGCGCGAATATACAGAGGCATGCGATCCAGCGGAGACGGAGCATCCACCGTGCGCGGGCCTTGCGCCTGCGCGCCGCCCCAAAAGTCGTACCACTTGGCTTGTGGCAGATAGAGCCTCGTCGTGCTCGCCCCGAGCTCAGTGACAGGTTTGACCATAAATGCGGGGCCGAACATAAACTGGTCTCCGATGCTGGCTGCCCGAACGTCGCTGCGGAAATCCATGACCAATCCCCGCATGGGAGTGTATGCCTGGCTGGTTGTCATCCAAGCCAGCGAATAGATGTACGGAAGCAAGCGATAGCGCAGGCGATCGTAACTGGTCAGGATCTTCTGTGCCTCAGGTCCATAGGACCAGAGTTCGTTCTGATTCGTGCTGCGGGTCCCATGTACGCGCAGGATGGGATTGAAAGTGCCGAACTGAAACCAGCGAATGAAAAGTTCCCGGTACGCGGGATCGTCGGGATCCCCGGAAACGAAGCCTCCGATGTCAGTCGTCCAGTACGGCAACCCGGAGAGGGAATAATTCAGACCGGCTGGAATCTGCTTGCGGAAGAAAGTCCAATCGGAGTTGACATCGCCGGACCAGACAGCCACTGCGTTGCGCTGCGATCCCGCGAAAGCCGAACGGGAAAGAATGAATACGCGTTTCTGATCCGATGCCTGGCGCTGTCCCTGATATACGGTGCTAGAGGTCATCAGGGGGAAGGCATTGACATAGCGCGCGCCACTGCCGAGATGAGTTTTGTTGGTAACCAGGATGTTCGTCTCGCGATCTTCGGTCTCGGGTTCGGTGGTATCCAGCCACCAGGCGTCCACGCCAATCTTGAAAAGCCCTTGATCGATCAGGTTCCAGTAGTACTTCCGGGCTTCGGGATTGAACGCGTCGTAGAGAGCTTGCCCGGCAGGATGAAAGCCCGCAACTTTGGTTTTGTCGATGAAGAAACCGCGTCGATCCATTTCGTCGTAGGTCTTGGTGCCGGGACGGAAGTAAGGCCAGAACGAAATCATCAAATGGACATGATGATTGTGCAGGTCATCGACCATGCCCGGGGGATCGGGATAGCGTGATTTGTCGAAGATGGGTTCGCCCATCGTGTACCACCAAAACCAGTCCTGCACGATGTTGTCGAGGGGAATCTGCAGCTCGCGGTATTTATGCGCCACGCCGAGCAGTTCTTCCTGTGTGTTGTACTTGTTCTTGCACTGCCAGAACCCGTACGCCCACTTGCCAAACATGGGCACCTGGCCCGTCAACTCGCGATAGCCGGCGATCAGTTGGTCGAATTCAGGTCCGTAGAGGAAGTAATAGTCGATAGAACTGGCAACTTCAGAGCTGAGGTAGAGCGCGCTGAGAAAGCGATTGTTGAAACGGCTGCGCGACGCGTTGTTCCAAAGGATTCCGTAGCCGTTGCTTGATAGGAAGAATGGGATGCTAATGTTGGTGTTGTCCTGCGAGAGGTCGACCGCCTCGCCGCGATAGTTCCATACGCCGGCCTGATGCTGGCCGAGTCCGTAGAAGGACTCGTACGATCCCCACAATTTCGAATATAGCTCGGAGTGATAAGTGTTTTCACTGTTCACGACAACCGGTGTCAGGCTAGCCTCGGTCTGCTGGAACAGTTTCTTGCCGCCGAGATCGCTGAAATTAACCGACGAATCCCTGCGCGCGACGGTGACTCGAAGTTCCGCGGTCGTGAGCGTGACGGCATCGTCAGTAGCCGCGAATGCCCATTTCACCGGCGCCCATTTGTCCTTCAGGATCACCAAATTCTCTGGAGCGGCCACCGGCGAAGGCGGCGTGAGAACCACACGAATGACAGTATCGGAACAGATCTGAACTTGCAGAGTGCCGGTCTGCAGCCTGAATTTGGCTCCATCGGCCTGCTGCTCAACCGAAATCACGGGGTTGAGAGGATTCCATTGGGCTCTCGCATCCACCGCGAACAACAGGCTGGAGAAGCAGAGCGCTACGCGCACGCATTTCCAGAAACCGTAACGGTCTGGACGACTGGCGACGCCTGCTGGCGAAGGGCAAAACCTCGCTCCGCGACTCCAATTGGTCATAAGAATTCGGTCCGATTCCAGTTGCGTAAACGTTTCCGTTCGTGTATTGATAGGCGATTGCCTTGCGTTTGTCAAACGCAGTTTTTTCGGACCGGACGCGCATAAAGCTCTTAGCCTTGAACGGAAAAATGGATAAATGACAGCTACCGTGCTGGTCGTCCCGTTACAGCTTGTCCACCTGTCAGCCGTCGACTTGATCATCATCATTTTCTACTTCTCATTGGTGTTAGCCATTGGTTTGTATCTCAAGGGTCAGGCCAACACCGGCGAAGATTTTTTCATGGCCGGACGGGAAATGACCGCATGGGTCGCGGGCCTGGCTTTTCTCTCCGCGAACCTGGGCTCGCTCGAACTCATGGGATGGGCGGGCAATGCCTATAAATATGGCATTCTCGCCGCGCATTGGTACTGGATCGGCGCGATTCCTGCGATGTTGTTCCTGGCGTTGGTGATGATGCCGTTCTACCACATCTGCAAGACTCACTCCGTTCCGGGATACCTCAAGCTGCGTTATGGCCAGGGCAGCCAGGCCCTATCTTCCATTTCGTTCGCGCTGATGACCGTGTTGATGAGTGGTATCAACATGTATGCGATGGCCGTCGTGATGCGGGTCGTGCTGGGTTGGGATATTCACTTCAGCATCTGGGTGTCTTCGATCACGGTAGCGGTCTACGTAGCGCTGGGCGGTTTGCGGTCTGCCATTTTTAATGAAGTCCTGCAGTTTTTTCTGATCTGGGCAGGCGCTTTGCTCATCCCGATTCTGGGCTTGATTGAAGCCGGCGGTTGGACCGGCCTGCAGGCGAAGATTCTGCAGAACCTCACCGAGCAGCATGTGGCCAATCCCGGCGCCTACACGCATTTGTGGTCAACGCTGGGAAACTTCGCAGACAATCCCATGGGGATCAACTGGGTCGGCATCGTCTTCGGATTGGGCGCGGTCATCTCCATGGGCTACTGGACGACCGACTTTCTGGTGGTGCAACGGGTGCTTTCGGCGAAAGACCTGCGCTCGGCGGAACTGGCCCCAATTATCGGAGCCGCATTCAAGATGTTGGTCCCGTTCATCGTCATTCTCCCTGGGCTTCTGGGTCTTGCCTTGCTGCGCGACCCTCACACGGGCAACCTGATGCGGCTGGTGCCGGGCGACCTCGCATGGTCAGAGGCGGGGCGGGCACAGGGTTTGCACAGCTACGATGAGGTCCTTCCCTTGATGCTGGCGCGCTACTGTGGGCCCGGTTTGCTGGGCCTCGGCGTTACTGCCCTGATCGCGGGTTTCATGTCGGGCATGGCCGGCAACGTCAGCGCGTTCGCGACCGTCTGGACCTACGACATTTACGGGGCTCTCATCAACAAAAATGCCTCGGATGATTCCAAAGTCCGAATGGGGCGATGGTGCACACTCCTAGGCGTGGCAGTAAGCATCGGCACGGCCTATCTGGTGATGCACGCGCAAAGCATCATGGACTATGTGCAGGCGCTGTTCAGTTTCTTCATCGCGCCGCTGTTCGGCACAGTAATACTGGGTATGCTGTGGAAGCGAGCCACTCCCGCTGCCGGTTTCTGGGGCTTGCTCACGGGAACGCTATCTTCGATCGGGATGTACATCTGGGTGAAAGTCGATCCGGGCGCAGTGCGTTACGTGGCGCTGTCGTCGCAAGCCCAGGATCAGGCACAGAACATGTTTCGCGCGCTGTGGTGCTGGCTGATCTGCGTGTTGGTCACGGTCGCAGTGAGTATGGTCACGCGACCCAAGTCAGACCAGGCGTTGAGCGGGCTCGTCTACGGGCTGACACCGGTTCCGTCAGTGGGGAACGTCTCGCTTGTGCATCGTCCCGTTTTCTGGGCAACGGTTGTGACGATTGTGTTCGTGATCTTGCAAATCATTTTCTGGTAGGAGAAGCTTCGTGAAATCCGCTGGATCGCTGTCGATATGGTTTTTCGTCGGCTTGTCATTGCTGGTTAACGGCACACTCATATTTGGACGCGGGATTTGGGAATTGTTCAGTCCGCCTGAAAACCGAGTCGTGCTCTACAACCTGCACGCCAACGTCTGGTGGGGCGGATTGTTATTGATTGTCGGGATCGTCTACTGCTGGTATTTCTCCCCGGTTCCGCGATCGAAGGTGTAGAGCCCGACCGTGGCGCGTGTGCTTCCTAATCCTCTGCGTCCTTTGTGATCATTGGGATTGTTCGTGCACGGCCACAGAGCGGGCCGAAGTCCGCTCTGCAAAGAGATCTCGGAGGGCGGGATAGATTTTGCGATAGACAAGATAATTCTGCCGCATAACCGCTGACGCGCGAGGATCGGGCTCGATCCGCTGCGCTACGCGTACTGCAGCTTTACAGGCCTCATCAACTGTAGGCCAGACCTTGGCGCCCACGCCAGCCAGGATTGCAGCGCCGTAGGCGGCTCCCTCCTCAGCTTCTACGATTTCAACCTCGTGGCCATAGATGTCGGCCTGAATCTGGCGCCAGAGGGGTGAGCGAGCGCCTCCGCCGCCCAGCCGGATGCGCTCGATGGGGAGGCCTAGTTCGTCGAATATGGAAAATGAATCCTTCAGACTGAAGGCCACGCCTTCGAGAATGGCACGAACCACATGGCCGCGAGTATGTGAGGCGGTGATGCCCAGCAGGGCGCCTCGAGCATGGGGATCACAATGTGGCGTGCGCTCTCCCATCAGGTAAGGAAGCCAATATAGGCCTTCGGCGCCAGCTGGCACCGTGCTGGCTTCAGCAATTAAACGTTCGTAACGGTTGAAATCGCTTTGCAAATCCCTGGCGAGCTGATTGGCAAACCATTGCAGCGAAAGGCCGGCCGCCTGGGTGACTCCCATGACATGCCAGCGGCCGGGAATGGCGTGACAGAAAGTGTGGATTCTTCCCTGTAAGTCGAGCGCAGGCCGTTCCGTGGCCGCAAAAACCACGCCCGAGGTTCCGATGGTCGCGCTGACTGCACCGGGTTGGACAATGCCCATGCCCACGGCACCCGCGGATTGATCTCCCGCACCCGCCACTACTGGCGTACCGATCTTTAGTCTGGTGGCCTCGGCCCCTACCGCGGAAACCCGGCCACAAACGTCCGGAGATTCGCAGAGGACAGGAAGACTGGCGGCTGGGATACCGGTATAGCTTAAAATTTCAGACGACCAGCGCCGGTTGGCCACATCGAGCAAAAGCGTGCCCGAAGCGTCGGCCACATCCATGGCACGGGCGCTTGTGAGCCGGAAGCGGACGTAGTCCTTGGGCAACAACAGGTGCCGAAAACGTTTCCAATTCTGTTCCTCGTGCTCTCGTACCCAAAGCAGCTTAGTCAATGTGAAATTGGTGAGCGGGGGATTGCAGGTCGCCCGGATCAGTCGGTCCACTCCGATAGAATCCGCCAACTCGCGTGCCTGTTTCTCGCTTCGCTGGTCACACCAGATGATAGCGGGTCGAATGACTTGATCTTCCGCATCGAGTAGAACCGCACCATGCATCTGTCCTGAGAATCCGACGCAGGCGATTTCGTCCGCTTTGACGCCGTCTTGTTTCAGGACGCCACGAACGGCCTCTCCGCATGCTGCCCACCAGTCGTGCGGATCCTGTTCGGCCCATCCCGCCTGTGGACTGGCGAATGTCTGGTGGGCGGCGGAGGCAGAGGCCACGACTCTGCCCGATGGTTCAATCACAACCGCGCGCGTACCACCGGTTCCGACATCGATCCCGAGGAGTTTGATAGCGCTCCCTCCCAAAAGACTGGCTACAAAAAGAAAATGGCTCAACGGCTACGCAGAAAGGTTCTACCCGAAGCTCTCCCCTAAATCCGCGGCTGCGGTTCGCAACTCGAAAGGCTTGTCGGCGGCTGATTCCCCGGGCAGCCGGGAGAGAAAGAATTCAAGATTCCCCCGCATCACAACATGAGGAGCCAGAGTCACCTGATACGAGGGGCAATGCCCCTCTGTCAGGAATTCCCGCAACACGCGAAACGCCATCCTGCCTTGTGTGCGGGGCCGTTGATAAATGGTCGCGGCCACCGTGGATGATTGAATCTCCTGCACGATGGCGGGAAACAGATCGGTAGCGATAATGGTGAGTTTGTCGAGCAGGTTGACGTCGCGGGCAGCATTGATCACGGGGATTGAGGCTTCGGTGGTAACGTAAATCCCGGCCAGATCCGGATGCGCGGCGAAGAGCTTGCGCGACTTGTCGTAGGCTTCGAATTCAACGTCATGGTCCTCGATGGGTTTGAGAATCCGCATCTTGGGATAGAGCAAGCGAACTGTCTTCTCAAACGCGGCACATTTCTCCGCGTGCTCGGTGATGGCAAGGTCACTTAGGGTTACCGCAAGTTTGCCCGTGCCTCTGAGAAATCGCCCCATCAAATCGGCGGCAAGCGAACCGCTGGCCAAGGTGTCGATGGAGATAACCGCGAGCCGACTGCTGTTGGGTGCGTCGGTGACAACACATATCACGGGAATGTGAAGGCGGGAAGCCCGGCGGATCCAGGGCCGCAACTTGTGCGGGCGAGTTGGGAAAACGATAATGCCGTCCACTTCCGCATTCAGCGCAGCCTCGAACCTTTCCTCGTCTCCTTCGCCGATACGCGGGTAGGTTTGGAAGTCAAGGTCCACGTTCTCTAAAACCGTCGCTCTTGCTTCTTCGCCAATCCCGGCGCGCACCTCATCCCAGAAAGAGGTGGTGCCCTGAAGCGTGATCACTGAGACCCGCAGGTCCTTCTTGGAAGACAGGTATCGGGCGGCCAAGTTAGGACGATAGCCCAGACTCTTGGCCATTTGCAGAACCTTGGTCTTGGTTATCGGACTCACGCCCGAATGGCCGTGCAGGGCACGATGCACCGTGCCGGTAGAAACTCCGAGCGCGTCGGCGATGTCGAACAAAGTAATCCGGTTATTCACGCTGCTCTGCCCGCTCATGCCAGTGCCTAGGATAGCTCCTACCTTGAGGATTGTAAACGTTTACGTGCCAGGTTCCCAATCGGGGTCGCATAACGCAATCCGATGCCAATGGTGTTCGAATAGTTATCAACGAAGTTGTGCAATCTGATCGCGTTGTACACGTTGCCACCGTCATAAAACACAACGCCGCCAAGGGCTTTCATGATGCCCAAGGGAAAACGCGCCTCTGAATTCAAAATGAAAAGTTGCTTTCCGCCCACGGGCACGGTCACGTTCACGCATCCCGACTGCCCTTGCAGCACATTGCAGAAAGGAACCAGCCGCTGGGGCCCGGCCTCATCGATGGGAAAGCCGCGCAAAGAGGTTCCGCCGCCGGAAAAGAACAATTGGCTGGTCGGCACGAAGCTGCCGGCAAAAGGAGACGCAAGCCCTAGCCGGATACTGTTGGCCAAAACCACTGAGTGGATGGGCTTGTAATAGGCATATTGCGCAAACAGCTTGGCGAAGTTGGCGCTTGAACCGAGGGCTGTTGGTGTAATTCCCAGGTTGATCGTAGCGAACATCCCGCGGTGCGCGTCGAGGGGCTTGTCACGTGTGTCGCGGATGAGCGTCCCTGATACGGTCGACAGGAGCACATGCCGATCCTGGTTGAGCACAAGCTCAGGAACGAGCAGATGACACAAATCAGTCTTATTGAAATCGTAGCGTAGCTGCAATCGCGTGTTCGTCTTTCTGCTTATCAGCCTCTCGACCTGGAAAGACAGATCCCGAGGCCAGCCGTAAACAGAGGATTTTCGCTATTGCGTTCGACGGAAAAGCTGGTAAGCGAACTCCAGTCGGAACTGATAAAGTGAGGCTGGCCGTATGTCGTTAGCGCCTTCTGGTCGAGACGCGCCAGAAGGATGGAACCGCTCGCCGTCTCTCCCAGTCCGCGCAGATTGCGTCGTGTGTATTCGATCAGGCCGCGTGGGCTCGCAAAAGTCGATTGACTCGGCGCGATCTGTTGGCCTCCCAAACCGCAACTACGAAGCGGCTCTGCTACACTCCCGCCCGCTGACGCCGATGTGGGCTGCGGACAAATCCTTTCGAGTTGTCGGTCACAACCATGGCAAGAAGACTGACTTTTGGACACCCAAAGATTTCCTCATCACACTGATAGGCGGGACGTCACAATTTCGCATCTCAGATCACAAGGATTAAGGATTAGGGAGGACGCCATACCAGACGATCAAACACTCGCAACGATTCTCACAATTTGCGAACTGATGAAGCAGAGCGGGAGAGTCATCCGGAACACAAAGTCCCAACGGATCCCTCTCACTCGCTATCTAACCGTGGTCTTTGATAACTTCTCGTTCATGGGCAGTTTTAGGAGGACTGCTTGGCTAACAACAAGTTTCACCCAGAAGAATCCGTTCTGCAAACCAGTTCCCACCTGAAGGTTCTGGGCATCGTGCTGGCCGGAGGTAAAGGCACGCGATGTGGTGGCAGCGCTCATGAAAGCTGGTCAACCCGACATTCCGATCGTGCTGCTGTCCGCCGATGATGAGCCACCAGCGACCGTGTTGGAATTGGTAGATGTGTTTGTGTCCAAGAGCGAGTCTCCCTCGAAACTGTTGCAGATCGTCGAACACTTGCTCGATCTGCGTTTCTTTTTACCCCTCTCGATGATTTGATTGGCGAGCAACAAAAGCACACTGCGTAAGATAAGCAAGGCGCTTATAGAACGGAGAGTTCAGGCCGCAAGATTAATATTAATTGTTGTAACCGCGGGAGGTTCGTGCTTCTCTTGCAATTTGCCTTCGTTGCTTATCTTCGCCAGTTCGGCATTGAGTTCTGCTCCCACTAGCATCGCAAAACCTGTCCAGTACAACCAGACCATCAGCGCAATGGCGGCACCGAGCGTTCCATAGGTTTTGTTGAAGCTGCCGAAGTGGCGAAAATAAGTGCCGAGCACATACGACAAGCCGATCCAGCAGCCCACAGAAAGAACTGCTCCGGGCAGCGTGGCGAGAAAACGCTGCTTAACGTTTGGAGCGAGGAAATAGAGAGCTTCAATCGCAAGGACGGTGAACCCCACTGCAATAAAGCCCAGTGGATGTAAGGCCAGAACAGAACGAACAGTTCAGAAAGGTGAACCCTACCAGCGAGCCATTCTCCAAATCTTGGTCCCACAACCATTACGGATAAGGAAATCAGCACTAAGGCTCCGATTCGCTCCGATTATGAAGCCCAAACCGACAGCCAAAGGTCGCGTTTTCCAGAATGGGCGGTCGTCTTTGACCTGATAGGCAGTATTCAGCGCTTCAATAATGGCCGCAAAACCACCTGATGCGGCCCAAACGGTGCCAAGGATTCCGAAAGAGAGAAACGTCCCTCTATTAGGAGTGACTACATCGCCTAGGACTCTGCGAACGAGGCCCATGCTGTCGGCTGGCAGAAAACGTGCCACTAAAGCCGAGGCTTGGTTGAACAGATCAGGGACAGGTAAATATGCGACTACCGCGGATAGAAAAATCAACGCTGGGAAGAACGATAGAACAAAATAGTACGCAAGCGCAGCTGCCATCTGCAGTGTATGGTTCTGAACCACATCAGCATAGGTGCGCACTAGCGCGGCTTTTACACTTGCGGGTCTCATACTCTTCCGCTGCCCAGGAACGCCCACTTCTTGTTCTACGTCATGCACTGCCCCGTCAGGCGCATTGACCTCTGGCCATGGTGCCTATCTTCCGGTGCTGTCTCCCCTTTTCTGAGCTGGCTTGTAGATTTCCCCAAATGCTGTTCAGCCACCCGATAAGGAATGGCTCCCTCCCTCCTTGTATCTCTTTAGTCTTGTCGAACGAGTTTTCCTCCTCTGACGAACTCACGTATCCCGATTTATTTTGCTTCTCCGCGTGGAGTTCAATGCTCCCGAGCCGCTACTGGATCGCGAGGGAAGACGGACGACGGTGTGGCGTCACCTGTTTCCGTTTTAGAGGTATTTACTTGACGCCACCAAGCGCAACAGGTTGTTTCGGAAAATCCTCGCTCATGACCCCGAACGCTACATCTTGGGGTTGGTGGCGTCAAGTAAATATCCCTTTTCCGTTTTGACTAGGGGTTCTGTCAGAGGAGCGCCATTTTTGACCAAATCAGTCTTAATTTCAACTTTCTGATTGGCGATCGGATTAATAGCGGTCTCAAAAGTTTGGTAGCCGGGAAGTGCGATCCGGATCTGATGTGTTCCCGGCGCAACTAGCATCCCTCGACCCGCGCCTTCAAACTCCCCGACATGTCCCACGAAAAGGCCGTCCAAAAAGACCGCCGCCCTTGATGGGTTGACCGCAATCTTGACTGTTGCCGTTACGCTGGGGAGGGGGCCCGTCAGGGCTCTCTCCATGGCCACGCGAACGACCTCCTTCTGTCCGGGCTGGAGAACAAGTCGCTGAGTAAAATCTTGGTAGCCGTCCTGGCGCACGATAATTACATGTTCACCAGGTAAAAGCAGAACCTTCTTCGATCCCTTGAGTTCTTTCAGATAGCCGACGTATTCTCCGTCAACCCAGACCCCGGAAGTCTTTTCGACATGGGATTTCCCTTCAAATTGAATCTCTCCCATCACATCGTTCTCAGCGTACATCCTGGGGCTGAGAAGCAAAACGGAAACCAAAAGCAATATCCACAGCAACGGATCCACTCTTCGGAGTGCTTTTTTCATAGCAGCCTCCTTACAGTTCAGGGTAGGGTAGAGCAGTACACGTGCCAAACTCCGCAAATCGTTGAATCAAAGAGGTCGACCGGAAGGACCCGTCTCCAAACCGGATTCATGGGTGGGAAGAATGTTCTACCTGCGGTAAAAATGTCAAGTGTCGGTCCTGGCGAATCCACCTTCCTCATTTGTCCTGTTTTCGTGCGCCTTAAATTGCAGGAATATCATCCCGCCCAATCGGGTAAAGGACAGAAGAAGGTGGTCAGGGCGCTTGCGCTAGACCACCAACTGTGGTCACGTCCGCACCCCGAGTCTGTCACGCCACTCGCTTCTTCGCTTCTTCTCGTGGTTGCACACCCGGAGGGCGCCGGCTGTTGATCCCTTCTGGTCTGACTCTTTGTTTCGTCTTTGGATTGAAGACCATACCAAAAACTGCCCCAAGACCAAGGCCAATTAAAAGGAACGTGACCGCAGAATATGGGTCGTATTCATTTTTTGCAGTTTTCATCATTTCCCCTTTCATAAGTACCCCTCCGTGCTTCCTTCGAACACGCTTAAGAAAGACGAAGCAGCGTATTATTTTTACCGATCGCAAAAACCGTGCCACTCTTACCAGAGCACATATTTTGCTGCTGATGCATGACTGGCAGCTCTCACAAGCAGGGGAATTTTGGTCGCTTTGAACGACAAAACTTCTCGCGTGGTGATCTAAAGGAAACACTGTAGGCCGCGTTGGATGTGGGGTGTCGCACCCCCAACTCAATATGGTAGCTTGGAGAGGATCGCGTCGTCAGCATGCGCGACTGGACCCCGACTCGGTTGGGTTAACGTCTGCAACACGTCCTTTGCATAGACCGCCTGGTGCACTGCTGTGTAAACAGGAACGGTCAAGGTCAACGATGAATCACCGGTGACTTTTGCATTAGCATCCGCGGAAAGCTTGAGGACGTCAGCTTTGATGCTAATCCCTCCGCCCGTAGAATTCTTCAGCGTGTAGGTTCCATTGCCCACCCTGTAGGATTCTTGAGCCACGTACACATCAGGCTGCGACAGATAGCTCTCGCAAATCGATGAGAAGGCGGCAGGATTATTGTTCATCCAGGTCATCACCTTTTGGATGTCGATGGCTGACGCACCAGAATCCGACTGTTGAAATGTTGCGCTGGTCGCCTTACTGAAGTTTGGTCCGGCGCTTACCCCGCGAATGTTGAGGACCGCGCTGGCTCCATAGCTCGCATCGCCCGAATATTTAAAAGTCTCAGTGTCGTTGTGGACAGGAGCTAACGCCTCTTTGGGGACACCGCAAGTTCCGAGCGAAGAGATCCAGTGCGGTGCGGTATTTTCCTTGCTCTCGAAGATCGTGCCAGGAACAAATCTGGAGTCGGGCTGCACAAGAGGCACCCAGCCGCCTTTTCGATACGCATTGTAGGTGGCTTTCGAAATTGACGGCGCATTAGCACCGGGGCCAATCACCGGCTTAGGCTCCTTCGCACAGCTGGAGAGAACTACAGCGATCGCGATTACAAAGGAACCGAATATCACGAGCTGATATGTCGAACGCGTGCGCACACGGTAGATATTGCTTGAACCCATGTAGTCCTCCCGAAGCTTGCTAGTGAAAGTTCCCAGGTATCGACCTCAATGGCCGGGCACTCTCGCGTGCAGTCGTCCACGATGGTCAACATCCGAATCACACTCCCGGCGCTCACACAATCACTCACGAAATCCATCAACCAGCGTTGATTCCGCCTGGTCGGCCATCACGCCGCTCCAGCGGGCGATGAGTTTGGACAGTGGCGCGAGTGGAATCACGACGACGGTCTGGATTGGCAGTTGCTGGAATATCCTCCGGACCAAGGACTACAGAAGTGACTGATAGATGCCATTCGTTTATACCGAGCACAGCCAGCGCTGCACGAGACGGACAGCGATCCCGCCGGTTTTGAGTGGATCGGCTGTAACGATAGCGAGCGGAGCACTCTGACCATGGTTCGAAAGGCGAAGACGACGGACGATCTCATGCTCATTGGTCTCTCACGAGCCGCAACAGCACCCCATGTTTTCAATGCAGAAAGGACCGATTTTCTGGCCCTTCTCATCTGATCCGGCCGATATGTGAGACGGCCTATTGAACATGAATCATCTTGCCGTTGGGGTCAAGAGTGCCATGCACGCGAACTCTCTTGCCTTCGAACTGCTTCACCTGGTCCTGATGGTCGATGTCGTACGTGGTGCCGCTGTCGGAATCTTGGAACACATACTTGTCACCAGACTTCACGATGACACCCGTGAAGACTTGGACTCCGGGCTGCTGGGACTAGGGATAGGGAATCGGGTGCCTGTTGTCCTGATTGGTCTGGCGTCTGTCCTGGTTGCCGCGGCTGTTGTTCGGATCCTTGCGCGGGCCGCCGAGATGGATACTGTTGTTGCGACGACGGCTCCGGATGCGCATAGAGCTGAGCGCTCAAGAGCGTCATCCCAGATGCCAGCACAAGCACGGCAAGAAACCGCAAAGAGTGTATCCGGTTTTTTCCGTTCATGAAACCTCCGAGTTGGGTGATCCCATGAGTTAAGCAAACAGTTTGCCGAAGTCACGTGCTACATTCATTTTCTCCAAATCGAGCTGCGGGGCGTTCTATCTACAGGGCTAGCTACGCTGGACGCAAAATATTCCGAAGTGCGGACGGATATTTTTTCTCCACAGCAACTACAGTGAACGCTGTAGTCGATCCGCTCTTCTTGCGTTCCGACCGGGATCGCAGCGAGCAAAAGTTGCCTGGTAAGCCCACGATATGCTGGCACTCTGACAACGAGCAGAATCCGATTTCAGTTGTCCTGTTTTCTTGTAACGCATCACGGCAACTCGTTGAACGTATTCGTGAGAGGGAGCACCCCAACTCGTACATGCAGAGCACCCTCACGCATGGCGATGACGGAGCTATGCAATTGTCACCGGTGAGGATAAAGTTTTACAAAAAAGTTAGGCGATCGGCTTGACTTGTACTTCGGTTTCTTTCTAAGGTGAAAATTCAGTGCCCAACTAGGGACGAGGAGAGAAAAATGCCTATGCAGACTCAGGAGCAAACAACCCTCAACGTAAAACTCGTCCACTTCACCAAGCAAAATTCACCGGATGAGCCGGTACAGGTCGCCTTCGCGGTTACCGATGATCAAGGGAAGGAAGAGATCATCACCGGCGAGGTTCCCTACAGCTATGACCTTTTCCATCTCTTTCAGGAGAACGGCTGGCTGAATATCCGCCGAGGTGTTGCCTCGATCCGCGAGAGCCGCACGTCGCGTCGAGCGATGACAGCGTAGACAGCTACGTTGATGCAGTACGCTGGGACCCCAAAAATTACGGGGTTCCAGCCTCCCTCTTCCGCCCGTTCGTCGCTCTGGTTGTTACATTCCCAACAAGCTGGAGGTAATGATGATGATGCATGATTTTCAACTTGCCGTCGGTGATGTCTGTGGAGATCCAACGGGCTTGCGGGTGAGAGTAGAAGACGTTGATATCTACGATTACATTCACTTCTCCGTCGTCGAAAACAGCGAACAGGGAGAGGACGAGGTGGAGTCGGGACAAATGTCTCACGTGGCTTTCGTTAATCGCTTCACGAAACTAACTGGGCCATTCGTTTGCTAAGAGAACTGCCGCCTTAACGCAAAACGCTCGGCTAAAAATGATGGGCCGTCACGTTTCCATCGACGGGCTCTCGAGGCGGACGGACTGCGCCAAACACATCTTACCCAGCTTTGAGAGACTTTGCAGTCGCGGCCCTGTTCATTTTTCAGAATCAGGAGGGAAAACGCTTTGCGTCGATCGACAACCCGTAACTCCTCGTTTCTCGGATAGTTCAATAAAACACGCCCAATCACCCGTTCCAAGGTGCGAATCTTATCGGCCTGCATCTTTATGATTTGCGATTGATCCCGGATCGTCTTCCACATCGCCGCGAGGTCGTCGCGGGTCGGCTGGTTCTTAGCCTCGCGCTGCATCACGCCCCTCGTGACCCGTTTTATATTCGCGGAGGGAAGCCGGTTGCCCTTGCGATCCAAAATGTGGTCGATCGTGAAAGTGTATGTTTCTGAACTCAGCCCGGTGTATCGCAGTCTAGCCATTACGAACGATTTCTACCCTACGATTCTTCGCACGACCCTCGTCCGTGGAGTTGCTGGCGACTGGCCGAGCGTCGCCATACCCTTTGGCACTGAGACGGCTGCGGTCGATGCCGTGTTCGGCCAGCCAGTTCATGTAGCCCTAGTTCCCGTCGCGGCGCGGTGGGCGATGAACGCACGCAGCAGTAGTCGCAATGCAGGTTACAATCGAAATTCGTGTACAGCCAAAGCCTCGAGCCCACCGGCCGATTGTCTTCGGCAGGCACCGGAACAGCCCCGCACCGGAAAACCCAGCGCGAGCGGCCTTCTTCGACCGTAGCTTCAAGAAGTGGGTTCCCTGTGAATCGGCACCACGTTTCCAACTCAGGTCCAATGCTCTCTTCGTCACCGACCACTGCGACCAGATCGCCCCGACGACAGCGGCGCAGCACACTGATCAACTCCGGCAACAGACCGGACGCAAAGGTCTTTGGCCCAATATCCAGATCGATGTCAGCCCTCATCGGAATGCCTGCATTTTACAGTTCCAGAGCACTTGGAGATAGCTTCGTCCCCGCGCGACTTATTGCGCTTTCATCCAAGTGTCTGATCCCGTCACCTTGACCGCCACATCCGAAAACCAGATCCGTATCGGCTTGCCATCGGCGATGCCGCCGACGACACGTCAGCGAGCACGCTCAGACGACGCAAGCATCCGAACGACTCGCTTCTCCCTTCCGCTTTACACCGCCGCTGTGACCTCTCTTTGCAACAGTGAGCTCTCGTCGTGGCGAAGTCATTCATTCAGGGCCGAGCTTCGTAAACAATGTTGAAAGGCGTTTCTGTGGCCCGCCGGAAACGACTGAACCCGGCCGACGTTACCACGCCTCGGATGCGGGCTTCGCCGGATTGCGCACCCAAGCACAGTCCTACCGCCTGCGATCGTGAACAGGGAGTACACAGTGTCGAAAATGAGTAATACAGTCGGCCCACGGGATTGAGGTTGTCCTTCAACTCGTCATTCGCGAATGGTTCCACGATCATCCATGTCGCGTCATTTCTTAGGGAGCGTCGAACGTGGGCAGCGGCGCCTACGGGGTCGCCCATGTCGTGCAAGCAATCGAACACCGCGACAAAGTCTTAGTCCTTCCCGGGAAAGTCCTTGGCTTTAGCCACTTCGAAGGTGACGCGGTTCGCCAGCCCTTCACGCTTCGCCGTATCACGAGCTCCTTCGATCGATTTGTCGTGGTAATCGAAACCGAAGAAGGTGGAATTGGGAAATGCCTTCGCCATCAACATCGTGGATGCGCCTTTTCCGCAGCCCACGTCGGCCACTCGCGCGCCGGTTTCGAGCTTTTGCTTGAGGTCATGGAGCGCTGGAATCCAAGAGCTCACTAGATTGGCTGCGTAGCCGGGCCGGAAAAACTTTTCGCACCCGTGAAACACGCCTTCATCATGTTCGTGCCATCTCCATCCCGGCTCCGGTGCGAAAAGAATCAGCGATTCGCGGAACCGCTGCGAGCGACCCCAGAGCTAGCTGGAACGCGCCAGGCAGATAGACCGGGCTATCTTCGTTGGCGAGGGCAAAAGCCTGCTCCTCGGTGAGACTGAACTTGTTGGTCTTCTCATCGTAAGTCAAATCGTAAGTGACGTAGCCACCTGCTGCCTGTGACGCAAGCCATTCCCGCACGTAGCGTTCACAGAGGCGGTCTTCGCCGCGAGCTCGGTCGAGTTCATGGGATGGGAAGCCAGCGCCTTGTACAGTCCGAGTTTCTCGCCGATGACCACCATCCCGGCATGCACGGCTGCACCGAGGTCGGCGACGAACCGACCAATGAAAGCATTGAGTTTGTCCATGTCGATTGCCATAAGCTGGACTCCTTTTGCGAGCGCGAGAATTCTAGCTCAGCGCCCGAAGAGTCTACAAACCAGCCCGGCCAATTTTTGCGATTGTGCCCGACTCACGCTAGTGCTTTTTCGGAGGCGCGCCCTTTCTGAGCAGTGTGGAGCGGAACAGAGGATTGGGCGCGCGTTCGAAAAAGCACTAGCGTTTCTAGACCGCGAGACGAAGCCCGGACGCTCGCGGCAGACGTTCACTTTCTAAACCGCTGGGATAACCAATATTGTCGCAGCGAAGAACGCAGATGATCAGAGGCAGAGAACTGCTCCGTGTGATTCGCATTGACTTGGAGTCTTCGGGTCAGTTCACTTCAATGGTGAACGAATCTGCATAACGAGGAAGCAAGAGGTTCATCGTGGCCGCCAGCCCTAGCGTTGCTGCGAGGAAAACGAGCAAAGAGGAATAAGAGCCAGTCGCATCAAATGCACGCCCCAGTATCACCGGCCCAATGGCTCCGGCAGCGGCATAGAACGTCCAAGTGAGACCGTAAAGACTGGAAAAAGCACGCAGCCCAAAATAACGTGTTAGCAGGTAAGGTGTAATGGCGGCTTCGCCGCCGGCCCCGACGCCAATGAGCGCAGCGGCAACGCAACCCGTCGGGAAACTGTTCGCCCGAGCCAGGAGTAAAATGTCTAGCGCGGTAGCGAGGTTTATTACAAGCGCAACCCGTGGCCCGAAAAATCGGTCTAGCAGCCATCCCACCACGATCCTGCCAAGCAGACTTGATCCACCGAGTATGGAAGCGCATAGCGCCGCGTTTCCAGCAGTGAGGCCTCGATCAGTCAACAACGCGGAGAGGTGAGTGATCGCTCCATTCATGCTGATCGAACTCACGAAAAGGATCGCGGTGATAATCCAGAACGCGGAAGAGCGCAGGCCTTCCTGCCATGTCATTCCAGAATTGCTCACTACAGCGGACGTGTGTCCGATTACACCACGCTCACGGATGTAGTGCCAGCTGAGAGGCAAACCGAGTGACAATGCAAGACCGCCGAGTGACGCGTACGCTGCGCGCCAGCCAGACCGGCTAATGATGGCTTGGGCAAGCACGGGTAAAATCATGGCGCCCAAACCCGCTCCAACCATCACAAAGGCCAGCGCCATCCCCAAACGTCGCTGAAACCAGGTGGAAATCGATCGCGAATAAGCCAGATGAGCTGCGCCGTTTCCAACGACACCGAGCACGAAGCAAGTCACGTAAAACTGCCACAATCCGGAGCGCAACAGCGACAAGGAGGCAATGGCGCATCCAAAGACTGTCATGCACGCGAGAATGATACGGCGAGGCCCGAAGTGATCGATCCACCGGCCTGTAACAGTTCAGGCTGTTCGGCTCGGTAACAGTGTAGCGGCTCGCAGATAACGGCGGTGCGCTGCAATGGCCACCGAGAGATAGGCCAGGATATTGAGTTTTTGTAGATCACAGGTTTCAGCAACGGTCAGCAGTCGAGCCGTGGCTAACTCGCCGGTAGTGCTACGATTTCCGAAGCAGATTTTTCTCCATTGCACACCGGTGCGCAGGGCCCGTTCCGCGCTATTGTTGGTGGGCTCGACGCCTTCCTGTTCGAGAAAAGTAAAGAGGCGCTCGTTATGCTCCCACAGAGCGAGAGAAAGGTTCCCCACCTCGCGATGGGAACTGTTTAAGTGTTGCTCGGCGAGAGTGAAGATTCGTTTTTGAATGGGGATGGAACGGACCATTAGTTGCTGGCGATCGATCTGGCCGCCGCGAAACTTGTGCCAGAGGCGAAAGAGTCGGGCATGTGCCGCCAGTGCGTCCCGGCAGAATCGCTCTACCGCGCTGTTCTTGGTGAGATCCATAATGCCCAGTAAATTTCGCTTGAGATGCGCCCAACAAAACTGCGCTTTGCCGGAGTGATACTTTAAGTACGCGCTAAAACGGTCGCTGCACAGCACCCCGCGGAATGTGGCTCCTAGCAAACGGACTAAGACTTCGCTACCACGGCTGGCCACGGTATAGACCACAAACCGCCAGGCCACAAACGCCCACAGATAACGTTTATCGCCATTGGTACGCCAGCCGGTCTCGTCCACGTTCAGCACCGGTTCATCCTTTAATTGCTCTTCCAGTTCCTGACAGGGAAGGGCGACGGCCTGACTAGCTTCCTCCCAGCATTTCTGAGTACTTCCCAAACTCATCTCCACCCCCAATACTTGCTCGAGAAGCGCTTCCACCACGCGCCGGGGCATGCGACAAACCACCGTCAAATAGGCCACCAGTGCCGTCAGTTGGGGTCCGAAGTTCCCTTGCAGCTCCCGGGGCAACACCGCACGTGTGCTCGCGCCACACTTCTCACAGGCTACGCAATGCAACTGATATTCAGTGACATGTGCGCCCATGGCCGGCAACTCGGTCACCTGATGTCGTTGGGGAGTACTCACCGTTTGCGCGTGTTCGAGCTCCGTGGGTAGAGCCTCTCCGCAACCCTGGCACTGCTCGGGTAGGATGGGGCAAACTTGGTTGACTCTCTCGGCCGGAACCAAGGACCGATGCGCTCCCTGGTGGCCCGGCTGTCCGCCTGGCTTACGTCGGCTCTTCTTGCGTCGGGCCCGCAGACGCTGCTCACCAGCTAATCCATCGGAAGACGGTGGCTTGGAGGAATTGGTGGAGTTCTGTTTGCGCAGCGCTAATTGCCGCTCCAAATCGGCAATCTGTTTTTCTTTCTCACCAATCTGTTTTTCTTTCTCACCAATCTGTTTTTCTTTCTCACCAATCTGCTTTTGCAGCTCGGCGATTCTTTCGTCTCGCTCTTTTACCTCTTCGCGTAAACGTTCCAACTCCCGTTGCTGCCGCTCAGGATTGGATTCCGGGTGGCGAGGCTTATGCGAGAATAGACCAGCGCTAGCACGGCCACCTATGCCTGCAATTCGTCGCCCAATTCTCGCACTCATCCACCATAGCTTTGCTAATCGGTCCTGATTTGTCCAGCACTAAGCAAGTAGGTACCTGAACTGTTACCCGGAGCGCAACAGCGACAAGGAGGCAATGGCGCATCCAAAGACTGTCATGCACGCGAGAATGATACGGCGAGGCCCGAAGTGATCGATCCACCGGCCTAGCAATGGGGAGATGACCCACATAAGCGCTAACTTAAGCCGAATCGGGGTAGCCGAAGGTCGTGTAGAGAAACTCCTCCGTGTGGGCGACCATGATCTGGCCGGCGTCGAGCTGCTTCTCCAGCCCGACGCTGGTCACCCCGTGGTCGATGACCATGATACCCAACCTTTTCCCCTCCTCAACCAGCGCCTGAAAGCACTCGGGAGACAAGTCGTTGTAGACCTTTATGAAGTCGTAGTGGTTGGTCTTGGCAAGCCCAACAATGGCGCGGGCCTCCTCGGGCGTCTTGCCCGTCTTCGCTCTTATGTTGTCTATGTACGCCTGAAATGACATTAGGATTTCCCTCTCGTTCACCTTACTGATAACGAATATCTAGTGTGGGACTTCCAACTAAGCCGCTGAAGGGCCGGAACAGTGAATCGATAGCAGAACCACGGTGACCGATAAGATGAAAGATGGCCACAGATTCATGCCCCAATACGCCTTTTTCTATGTCCCTCCGACGTGTGATGTCCTGCCCGCAAATCGGGCGTCGTAGTGCCGTACGTAATCCGGGAGAGCAACGCCGTCGATCAACCGATCATCCGGTATGGGCGGCTGCGATCGAATCGCAAGTGGCAAGATGCCAGCCCACACAGGCATTCTGTAATCACTGTCATCGTCGAGTGGTGGCCCGGTTCGTACCTTTGATGAGGCTTCATCAATGGAGAATTCGAGTACGGTTGTCGCTTCCAACTCTTTTTTGCTCGGACTCCGAACCTCCGCCCATCGGCCGGGAATCAGATGTTCAGAGATAACTCGCAAGGACTAAACTTTATCGACGGGGTCGAGAATCTTCTTTGCAGTCCCAAATGCGACCACTGAGCGATAGTTCATCGAGTGGTCAAACGCGGATCGTGATAACACGATGCCATCGACGAGGGTCACTGCTGTGCAGGCCGGGATGCCGGCATTCAAGCTTCTGCAGCATGCGATTGGCAGCAGACCCATGCAAATACAGTTTTTCTTCTCGCCGGCCATACAGCGTGGGGATCACGAAAGGTTGATTCAGGACAGAGAAGCCGACGTGAGCAATGAAACCAACGTCCAAGATCCGACAGATCGCGTTCCAGTCGTGAGACCCCCGAACGGGTATCCGTCGGAGTTCGCTGCGGCCGGTCTTCCTCATACGCTGCCTCTCTCAATGCGTATGCTCGCTTGACGCGATACAGCCATCCCCACATTCCGCAACGTCTCCAAATTCATGATTGATCTGCCACGCGAGTATCGGTTGCAACCCAGTTCAGCTCCCAGGTTTTGCCGCCATCATCCGAGAATGACTGTTCAAAACGGCAGGAATTGGGACTGATCTCTGTGATCACGAATCGGACGAGGATGGCTCTGCCGTTCAGCGGTTCCTGGTCGTAGAACTCGCCGCGGCCATTTTTGAACTCCCCGATGGTGGGTTGACTTAGGGTACCGTCGTTTACGTTCGAGAAATTGAGGCTCCATTGGTGAGACTGCGGGTTATAGAGTCGTAAGCTCGCCCCTTCGAAGTGCCCCCGCGGGCAATCGGCCTCAAGTTCGACGAGATTGGCTTTCCCGCCCCAGACCTTGCGGACAACCGTCGTGCCGTCACATTCTACCCATGTAGTGGATCCAGTCAGTGGGTGAAGCAGGCGTTTGAGGTGAGTCTTCCATGTGCCGATCTCAAAGTCGAAGTCATGTTGGGCATCGTGTACCGTTTCTTGAGTAGCGTTGACAGTCGCGGGACCTTCCTGTGCCACTGCGTGAAACGGCTGAAGCACAAATGTGAAACAAGGCAGCAGAACATAGGATCCGAGACGATTGAGCATCCTCATGACTCTTCCTCGCAGTTCACGTGCCATCCTGTTGGCCGGTGAGCTTGCTTTTGACCCGCTATTTGGAAGCAAGCGGATCAAAAATATTCCGTGGGAGTGGTCTCGAACAATAGCCACTTCTGCGTGCGATGCTAGATCCACTTTTGGCGTCTCCCTTCCTTGAATTCGCTGATGTTAGTAGAACTGCTTAGCGGATTCCTGAGAGCTTTCCGCTGCGTTTGAATTCTGCAGTGAGGGCGCTTGGGCAGAATCATCGCTTACCCGAGTCTGATCCGAGCTCCAGTTGACCTCCCAGGTCTTGCCTCCATCGTCCGAAAATGACTGTTCAAAATGTGGTGTTGTGGTCATGTTTGTCCAGTCAAAACGTACGAAGATGCTTTTGCCATCAAAAATGTCCTGAGCGTAGAATTCGCCGTGCCCATCTTTGAATTGACCGATCTGAGGTACGACCACCTTGCCATCTTTGCGGTTGGCCCAATATAGGCTCCACTGCCGGGTCTGCGGATTGTACAGGCGCAAAGTCAGGCCTTCGATTGGTCCGCTTGGGCTGTTGAGTGCGATCCAGTCCAGGTTGGCGCGGCCATTCCAAACTTTGCGACATGCGCCATGCCCTCCGTACTCCACCCATGTAGTGGAACCGGTCAAGGGATGCTGCCGCACTTTTAGATCAAATTTCCAACCGCCGATAAGAGGATCGAAGTCGTGCAGTCCGTCGCGCGCCCCTGCTGCCTGTGTGCCTGCATTGGAATCTACGGGGGGATCGTATGGTTTTATCGAATCATCGGGCACTCGCGTCTGATCCGTGATCCAGTTCACTTCCCAGGTTTTGCCTCCATCATTCGAGAATGCCTGTTCAAAGTGAGGTGTATTCGTGGCGGTGTTTGACCAGGCATATCGCACATAGATAAGTTCGCCGTTCAATGTATCCTGCGCGTAAAACTCGCCCCGTCCATCTTTGAACTCGCCAATCTGGGGACTGATGCTCATCGAGCCATCTTTGCGGTTGGCCCAATAAAGGCTCCACTGATGGGTTTCCGGATTGTATGTACGCAAAGTCAGTCCTTCGATATGGCCCGGAGGACTGTCGGCTTCAAATTCATCCAGATTCGCGCCATCCCAAATCTTGCGCGCGACGTCGGTTCCGTCAAATTCCACCCAAGTATTCGAGCCGGTAAGGGGATGCAGACGGCGCTTCAGGTGGATTTTCCAGGAGCCAGTGAGAAAGTCGAAATCATGCTGTCCGTCGCGTTCCGTAGTCGCATTTGTCGTCCCAGCACTAGTTTGCGCCGCCACGAAAGCCGCGTGCACTACGAAAATCAAAATGCTCAGTAAGACATGTGTCCAAATGTGCCGCAAACTCAGCATGATTCTTCTCCAAGATTTGGGATATTTTTCTGCTTCAACTCACCTTGTTGCTTTTTCGACCCAGTTGGCTTCCCAAGTTTTGCCTCCATCAGTGGAGAATGCCTGCTCAAAATGCCATGAATTCGCCGTGATGTCCGTCCACACATTTCGCACCAAAACGCTGCGGCCGTTAAATGGCTCTGTGTCGAAGAACTCTCCGCGACCATTTTTAAATTCGCCGAAGAGGGGCGAATTCAACGTGCCCACTTTACTGTTGGAAGTGTTGATGCTCCACTGGTGCGCCTGCGGATCATAGAGACGCAACGCCAACAGTTCGAGGTGGCCGGTTTGGCCCTCGATCTCGAGCTCCGCCAAATTGGCGCGGCCATCCCACACTTTGCGCACGGCAAGCGTGCCGTCATACTCCACCCTGGCATTGGATCCGCTCAGTGGATGCTGCAAACGAGATACGTGAACTTTCCATGGGCCCATCTCGAAGTCAAAGTCGTGCTGCCCGTCGTGGTCCGTTGCACTCTGTGCGTCAACGTTTATTGAGGCGGTCGAATTCTGCCGCGCAAAACTTTGAACGGGCGGCAATATGACAAACAAGCCGCATGCCATGAGAAGAATCGGAATAAGTTTTAAGATCAATCACTGCTCCTGTGATACCGCGTTGAACACGTTTCTTAAGTAGCAAGAAGCATAATGCGGTTTTTGGCATTACAAAATGGCCAGAAAGCGTTAATACTATATAGCCAGCTTTGGGTACACGCATGAGAACAATCTCGACCAGTTTTCTACCTCCGATTGCATTGGATCGAAGCAAGCGGAGCCCGATCTATCGGCAGTTGTACGAGTGGTTTCGACAAGCGATCGTTGCTGGCCAATTGCGACCCAGGCAGCGTGTGCCTTCAACACGAAGCCTCGCGACTGAGCTGAAAGTTTCGCGCATCCCCGTTTGTGCCGCTTATGAGCAGTTGTGCGAAGAAGGCTATCTCGAGACATTTGTCAGAACCGGAACGCGCGTGGCCAATTCCATACCGGACGACACACTGAATGCCATCGGCACGGCTCCGAATAACGCATTGCGCGCTTCGAGCAGAAGAATTCAAGGCAGGATTTCACGTCGAGTGGCAACGATGTCCGAAAGACCCGAGACTTGGTTGACGAGCCTGGTCGCATTCCGAGTGAGCTTGCCGGCGCTCGAGTGTTTTCCGACCAAAGTGTGGTCAGCCTTGGTGCATCGGCACCTGCGACGCCAGACGAGGCAGATGATGGCCTATGGCGAGGCCGCGGGACACTGGCCTCTTCGCCAGGCGATCGCGGAATATCTGGGGGCAGCGCGTGCCGTACGATGCGAACCGTCCCAGGTCCTGATAACAACCGGCTGTCAGCAGGGCATTCATCTCGCGGCGCAGGTTTTACTGGATGCGGGGGCGCACGTGTGGTTTGAAGAACCCGGATATCCGGGAGCGCGCCAAGCTCTCAGGATGGCTGGAGCGCAGATTGTTCCGGTACCTGTGGATGAGGAAGGGTTAGACGTTGCGGAAGGAATTCGCCGCGATCGCCAGGCACGGGCCGCCTATATCACGCCATCCCATCAGTATCCGCTGGGAATGACCATGAGCGCTTCCCGAAGAATGCAATTGCTCAACTGGGCTGCCCGCTCTGGAGCTTGGATCATAGAGGATGACTATGACAGCGAATTTAGGTTTGGGGCTCGACCTTTTCCGTCTCTCCAGGGTTTGGATGTCAGTGCGCGCGTAATCTACGTAGGCACGTTCAGCAAGGTTATGTTTCCCGCGCTGCGTCTCGGGTACGTTGTTGTTCCCAGCGATTTAGTAAAAGCGTTCACGACCCTGAGAGACGCCAGCGACCAGTTTTCGTCGACGCTCTATCAGTTGGTAATGACCGACTTCATTCGCGAAGGGCATTTCGCCAGACACATCCGCCGCATGCGCATTCTGTATATGGAGAGACGAAAAGCACTTGTCGAGGCACTCCGCAACAAACTGAGCGCTGACCTCGAAGTGGTCGGCAGCGAAGCAGGCATGCATTTGGTGGCGCTGCTACCGCACGGCACAAACGATGTGGCGATTTCGATCAACGCCAAGGAAAAGGGAATTTCAGTCATGCCTTTAACCTCCTGCTACTTGAAGCGATGCGTCAGGCCTGGTCTCATTCTTGGCTATGGTGGAACCGACGCACGGCAAATCGATCAAGGTGTCAGAACACTAAAAACGCTCCTGAGCCACCGGCGGGCGCAGTCTTTGCGACAGCGGCCATTGAATTAAAGAATGAACGGAATCGAGAACTCAACCGCTGAGTTCTTACCCAGGTTGGCATCGCGCATATATCCGTTTGTTTAGGCTCGGACCTTCGAGCGGCAGGTAGGTATTCCACTTCTACTCCATAACGGCGGAGTACCTGATCGGCAAACGCTCGGCTTGGGCCATATATGCTTTCGGGAACAAGTACGTGGTCTCCGGCGGACAGACAGGCCATATAAGTAAGGATGAGTGCTGACTGGCCACCAGGTGTCACGAAGGATCTGTAGCCGCCTTCCAGTTCGGCGACGCGCGCCGCAAGTTCCAGTGTCGTGGGAGTACCGTAGGAGCCGTAAGAATAGGGAACGTCATCGTGATTCCACGTGTCGACAATCGCCGAAGCTCGGCGGAATAGCGTCGTTGAACCGCGGAAAACGGGAGTAGCGAGAGACCGGAACCCTTCCGGCACCTTGCGCTCTGAGTGGATCAACTTGGTTCTCCAGTTCGTTGACATCCTGTGGTCTCCGTAGGGGTGTGTAGCCGATTCGGCTCGTCCGATCGACAGTATCAACATGCTACTCGATATCAGTAAACGAGGGCCCTTCAGAACGCACGCGAGCCTGTTGGCCGTGATGGTGGATTCATCAGACGACGCGATCGATATTGACAGCAACCCCGTTCAGACTGGTCCGTATCAACTCGATTTGCTAATGCGGATTGAACAATAATGCAGAAAGTGACGGAAACACTCGAAATGAGGTGAGTTCATGAGTATCGCGGATGGGCAGTATGCAGAGGATTTCGGGCTTTTCGATGGGCGTTCCTGGTTTAATACGGCCCATCAAGGGCCATTGCCAAAGGTTGCCGTCCGGGCTGCTCAGCAATGTATCTCACAACGAATACGTCCGAAGGAGATTCCGGATGCAGATTTCTTCGAGGTGCCGCAACGGCTGCGGGAGGTACTTGCCAACCTGATCGGTGCCGCGTCTTCGGACATCATCCTGGGCAACAGTACAAGTTACGGACTTGACCTACTGGCGAACGGTATTCGTTGGGAGAAAGGCGATGAGATTCTCCTGGTGAAAGGAGACTTCCCGGCTGACATCTATCCGTGGTTCATCCTTCAAGACAGAGGCGTTAAAGTCCGATTCTGTGAACCCCATGACCCAGGCATCCCGGCCGCGCGGCTGGAGCAAGAGATTTCTCGAAAGACGCGCTTATTTTGCACTTCGTGGGTCAATTCATTTACAGGGCGTGCGGTTGATATCGCTGCACTCGGGCGAGTGTGTCGAGATCGAGGCGTTCTGTTTGTGCTCAACGCTTCGCAGGCTTTGGGGGCTCGTGTGCTCGATGTCCAAAGCACACCCGTCGATGCGGTTACCTGCTGTGGCTACAAATGGCTATGCGGACCTTATGGTACGGGCTTTTGCTGGCTCACGCCCTCGTTGCGGGACTCCCTTGTGCCGCAGCATGCGTACTGGCTCTCGATGCAGGAGGGGAAACCGTTGGATCAGATGCGTGACTGCACACTCCGGCGAGACCTGGGCGCAAAAGCTTGGGACGTTTTCTGTACCGCCAACTTCTTCAATTTCGTCCCTTGGACTGCCTGCTTGAATTATATCCTCGAAGCGGGGCCTGAACGGATTGCTACCTACGACCAACAGATCGTGGAGAAGTTGGTCCGTGGGCTCGATGGAAATCGATTCGAGCTTCTCAGCCCGGAAAACGGGGCGTCTCGTTCCACGTTGATTGTGATTCGTCCCCGGAAACTGTATGACGGATTACAGTGGCAGCAACGGCTAGCTCACGCAGGCGTCGATGTCGCTGTACGCGAAGGCAATCTGCGGATTGCTCCGCATCTTCACAACACAATGGATGATGCAGACAGACTGCTCACCGAACTCGCGTCTTAGCTCTTGCGCGGCTGCGAACCACATACTCTCTCTGATCTTTCCTTTTTGCTGCAACTGGCTCCCAACATGGACAGAAAGATGCATGCCGTTATTCTCAGTTGACGATTATCGCCGATGCACTCATTGAGCTTCGCGCGATCAAGGATTCGTCGGAGAATCCTGTGCAAAATCAGGCCCGTCGCAGCGCTCTCGTTCTGCTGACGGACGGCGTGGTCTACAAGGATCCGACGTCGATAGACACCGCCATCGAGTTTGCGCAGAGAGCCGACATCATCATCTACTTCATCCGCTTCTCAGATCCCATTGCGATTGGTCCGCTCAAAGCTGCTTTTGTCGCTAGCATGAAAGAGCATGGCAAGTTGGAACTGGAACGGATTGCCAAGGAAACCGGCGGTGTTTCCTACGGAGTCACAAAGAATCAATCCATTGAAGCAATTTATACGCAGATCGAGGAAGCTCTTCGCAATCAATACAGCATCGGTTATACGCCTGGTCGACCGGTTCCAGATGGAAAGTTTCATAGAATCAAACTGATAACGAAAGACCGCCACTTGGTTGTTATCGCTAGCCCCGGCGCCCGGCAGGGCGACTGCTCGCGCAACCAATGTTCACGAGGCACGCCATTTTGCCAGCTGGAGTCGTCGATAGCGCGACTTTTCCGCAAGAGCCTTTGCAATTTGATTCCACGAATAGAGGGTTTGCTGGAAGGACAGGTGCGGTTCGATAGCCTGCTGGATCTGGTGAAGGGCGAAACTGAATTCACGCGACGGACTATATGGCCCCCTGCGCCGAGAGTGGGTAGCCCGAGGGGGAAATATCGCGCCCGATGCGAATCAATTTTTGTGCTAGAAGGGTGACAAGCAATTTCCCATAAAGCCAAGCACGGGAACTGCGGTCGTCATGCTTGGGCAGGTGCCCCAGTTGGGCGAGGCTCTTGAGTCGCTTAAACATCAGCTCAATTTGCCAACGCATACGGTAAAGTCTCAGAACGTCCGCCGTCGAACCACTGGAGCGGGTCGTAAACACGACCACGTACTTAGCAAATTCGAATGTTCCTGGCCTAGTGATCATTTGCTTCCTACTCGCTTTGCGCAGTAGTCGCCGATGAGCCTGTTGAACCGCGCAGTCGCTCTTTCGTACTGCGCACAACCGGCCCGCAAACGCTGAGACTTGACCATGAAGGACAACCCGCCATTCGCCGAACTGGCCCACTTTGGACAAAGTGCGCAATCGCGGCAGAAGGCAGAAACGTCTGCCGTATGCAGAGTACGCCACGAAACTCTGAGGGTTGACACGAATCAATACATCAGCACCATGTTGCCAAACATACTCAATTCCAGCGACTGAGCAGTAGCCGGCATCCGCGAGAATGAGTTCGTGCCGACCCACGGGCAGACGGTTAAATGACTCGCCGCTGCCTTCGCCAATCGTGGCCGTTACCTCGAAAAAGTCACACACCAAACTCGGCAGTATGATGCTGTACAGAATCCTCCATTGGCTCCCCGTCCTGTCTGGTTCTCTGACGATCGTGCCATCCACAATCCGGATCGCACGGCAGGTAGCCTCTTCGAGCCAGTATGCGGCGTTTTCCCGAAGCAATTCGATACACAACCAACGTAGCCACTCCTCGCTGTTGCGCAGGCGTTTGAGTAAGGCGACATCCGAAATGTCGGTCCAGTTCGCCAGCTTAGCGCGCACAACCGTCTCCCGCAAAGAGTAACCCCGCGCAACATGCAGCATTAGCATGCGCAACAGCACGTCAGGCGATCGGAACCCACGCAATCGCTTGATCGCCCCTGACTGCCACGCCATCTGCCGCCATCCGGTGGGAAAGAACGACTTGAGCACCTTCCAGTTTTCTTCGAGGATACGCATCCACCAAGAATAGGTCCGCGAACACTAAAACCTGTTCCTTAAGTTAGCGCTTATGAAGGAGATGACCCCCAGCGTGACGGCGGCAATTGCGAAGCCGCGCGAGATGGCTTCGCGACTCCAGCCGAATTCCGCAGCCAGCGGCTTCACAAAAACGGAGAATGTGTAGACGAATAGCGAGCCGAATCCCGCCATCACGCCGAGACACGCCGCTAACACTACACGCCAGCCGTAATAGCCGAGATCGAATTCACTGAGGTCGGACGTTCTTTCGCCGGGTTGCATTGTGCTTTGAGAGTGAGGAGCCAAGTTCACGCGTTCCTTCTAACGCCAACACGTCTGCGACGGTTTTGGCAGGAGTCGAATGCTACACGGATTCCTCGACGACCATCTCTAGTCTTTTTCTACTATTGCCGCGGTTCGGCAATCGCAAGTAAGGTTTCTCGCATTCAGAACCGACAAAGCGCGGCAAGTTCAGCTTGCGCTGCGATTGAATTTCCAGTTCAGGTCAAAGGACCGTACACCATGCCGATTCCGACCGAACCCATTGGCAGCATACCCCGTCCCCCGGAGTTGTTGGCAGCGATGCGGGCTCGTGCTGCACGACAGATCTCGGACGAGCAGTTCCATGCGTCGGAAGAAGCAGCACTACGTGATACGATCAGCCGCCTGGAAGCTACCGGATCGCCCGTCATAACGGACGGTGAGCAGACCAAGCCGAGTTTTGCTACTTACCCACTTGTGGGCCTGGAGAGTCTCGCCGCGGATGGCGTCACCATTCCTTTTGCGGACGGTCACACCCGGCAGTTGCCGCGATTGACGAGAGGCCCCTTCCGCTATGGCATCCATGCTGTGACCTACCTTAGGGCCGCTCAGCGACACGCTCACCGGCCAGTCAAGCAAGCTGTCATCTCGGCATCGGCATTGAGCCTGCTTTATCCGCAGAATGGCCTGAACGGGTATAAGCGCGAGGCCTTCCTGGAAGACCTGGTTCAGGATGCAGCGAGGGAGATTCGGGAGTGTCTGGAAGCCAACGCCGCGTGCGTGCAGATCGATTTCACGGAAGGGCGACTGGCACTCAAGCTCGATCCCTCCGGGGGATTGTTGAATACATTCGTTGAGCTGAACAACCGCGTGCTCGACAGATTCTCCGATGTTGAGCGTCAGAAGATTGGAGTGCACACTTGCCCCGGTGGCGACCAGGACTCGACCCATAGTGCCGACGTCGACTACACGAATTTACTACCTGCCTTGTTCAACCTGAAGGTCGGCCGCTTCTATGTTCAGTTGGCCAGCGAAGCAGATCGCCGTCGTGTGCTAATCACGATTCGAGACCTGCTCAAGTCCGGTCAGGTGCTCTTCGCGGGTGTCACGGACCCAATTAATCCAAAGATTGAAAGTCCGGAAGCAGTACGAGATCGTGTGCTCGAAGCAGCAGAATTCATTCCTTTGGAATCGCTCGGAACAACCGACGATTGCGGCTTCTCGCCCTTTGCCGATGACACGTCTACGTCGCGCGAGACGGCCTTCGCGAAAGTGAAGAGCCGCGTCGAGGGAACAGCGATGGCAGAAAAGATTCTTGGAGTTTAGATATTACAAGGGAATAACCCCATGGCCCATATTCAAGTACCCGAGGGTGCCCCAGGCATTCTCGGCCCGATGGCGATCAGTCCTGAAAGCACCAAGGCGCTACGCGAACTCGTGGAGGTCCTGTTACGCGGCCCTAACACTCTAACCCCGGCCGAACGCGAAATGATCGCAACGTACGTGTCTTCGCAGAATGATTGCTGTTTCTGTCAGCTTTCACACGGAGCGGCGGCAGCCGAACATCTGGGTGGAGATTACGGCTTGATCGATCGCGTCAAACGGAACTACGCCACCGCGGAAATCTCTGACAAACTGAAATCGTTGCTCGCGATCGCGAGCAAAGTTCAACAAGGGGGCAAGCACGTTACTTCTGAAGATGTCGCACGGGCGCGCCAGCAAGGCGCCACGGATAAAGAAATTCACGATACCGTTCTGATCGCGGCTGCCTTCTGCATGTTCAACCGCTACGTAGATGGCCTGGACACATGGCAACCGACGGACCCAAACGACTATCGCGAGGTGGGACAAATCATGGCCCACGTCGGCTACGTCAGGCCGGACTGGGAAAAGAAAGGCGAGGCCGCTTAGTTTTGCCAAATTGGAGGATCGCCAATGGCTCACATTCAACTTCCGGAAGGCTTGCCCGGCATTCGCGGACCAACGGTGTTCAGTCCTGAAACCACCAAACCGGTGTGCAATCTCGTGCAGCTCACCGGCCGACAACAGTCTGACGCCAGTCGAACGAGAAATGATCGCGACGTATGTTTCTTCGCAGAACGACCGTATCTACAGCCTGCTCGCTCTCCGATGCTCCTGCTCCGACTTTGTTCTCGGTTTGACGATTCGCTCATATTCCCCCTCATCTTGGCCCCGGCAGACAATGCACGGCCGAGACCTCACCGCAGATGATGCGCCTCTCGTAGTTCCCCCAGCCTTTGGCGCGTTGGTCTCAGAAGGGCCAGAAGTCGGCATGGGGGAAGTTTGAATCCACTGACTGTGGACCGAGTTCAAAGGGACCTCGAAGCCCGTTTCGGAACTGCATTGTTGATCTGCTGCCGGCTCGACCGTTACACGCCGGCTTCTGGATTTGGCGAGTCCGCGATTCACCCATGTACGCACCGGCTCAGCCAAAGAAAAATAGTGCGGTGGACTTCCTCGCGGGGTATAGTTTTGGGTTGTTGGGAGCTTAAACGGAAATTCAGGGTTAGGTGTATGCCCGCGAAGCTTCTTCTAGCGCAGCTCAGCCTTGCCGTTAGGCACGCGGTTCGAGTT
Source organism: uncultured Acidobacteriota bacterium (assembly GCA_963796095.1). Taxonomy (GTDB): domain Bacteria; phylum Acidobacteriota; class Terriglobia; order Terriglobales; family Acidobacteriaceae; genus JABDBE01. The sequence continues at coordinate 21,642 of CAWCKL010000031.1, read as the reverse complement.
TGCATTTGCTAGGTTTCCCGTCGTTTTGAAGTGCGTCGAAAACGAGCTTTGCTTATCCCAGGTGGACGAGATCTCTACCCATGACGTTCCGGCCAATTGAAAACTACGGCGTGATCGGCAACATGCGCTCGATTGCGCTCGTGGGCATGGACGGTTCGATCGACTTTCTCTGCTATCCGAATTTCGATTCACCCACAGTGTTTGCGGCCCTGCTCGATGACGAGCGGGCCGGCTGTTTTCAGATCCAGCCACAGTTCAATGAGCGAAGGGTACGGCAGCTCTATTTGCCGGAGACCAACATCTTACTGACACGGTTCCTTTCGGAGGACGGCCTTGCCGAACTGACTGACTACATGCCTCTAGGGGGGAAGGAGGAACAACCGAATGAGATCGTCCGGACCGTGGCGGTAGTCAAGGGCAAGGTCCGTTTCAAAATGCTGTGTCAGCCCCGGTTCAACTATGGGACGTGCGGACATACCGTCCGGATAGAAGATAAGTGTGCGATCTTTACGCCCGCGAATCAGGCTTGCCCTTCGATGGCACTCTATTCGTCGATTGCCCTAGAACAACAATCGCAGGATGCGGCATGCGAGTTCAGTCTGCGATCTGGCGAGGCGGTGACATTCATCTTTGGCGGGGTTCGTCCGCAACAACAGCGACCGGAAATGGAGCGGATAGAAGAGCGATTCCACGAGACGTCGCGTTTCTGGAAGAAATGGATCGCGAAATCGAAATACAAGGGACGGTGGCGGGAGATGGTCAACCGTTCGGCGCTGATGTTGAAGCTGCTGACGAGCTGTGACCACGGATCTCTGATTGCGGCGCCGACGTTTTCTTTGCCGGAAGAAATTGGCGGAGTGCGCAACTGGGACTATCGCTTTACATGGTTGCGCGACGGGACTTTTACGCTCTATGCGCTGATCCGGCTTGGCTTTGTGGAAGAAGCGGAGGCGTTTATTGCTTGGCTGAGAGAGCGGCTAGGGGATGACGCGGAGCGAGGGCCGTTACAGGTAATGTATGGCGTTGATGGCCGGCAGAAGTTGGATGAGCTCACGCTGGACCACCTGAAAGGTTACGAGAATTCGCGGCCGGTACGAATTGGAAACGCGGCTTACCAACAGCTGCAATTGGATATTTACGGGGAGATGATGGACTCCGTTTATCTGGCCAATAAGTATGGGAACCCTATTTCGTATGCCGGATGGCAGGATGTCCAGCGCATTTTGGCGTGGCTAGGGAAGAACTGGCAGCGGGCGGATGAAGGGATATGGGAAGTCCGTGGCGGAGGCCGAGAATTTCTGCATTCCCGTTTGATGTGTTGGGTGGCATTCGACCGTGCCCTGCGTCTGGCGCAGAAGCGTTCACTTTCCGCTCCGGTAGAGGAGTGGCAGAACACCCGCGATGCGATTCGCAAGGACATCTTTACAAACTTCTGGAATGAGGAACTGCAGTCGTTTGTGCAATCGAAGGGAACCAAAGATCTTGACGCCTCGGTGTTGCTGATGCCGCTGATGAGGTTCATCAGTCCGGTCGACCCGATGTGGAAAGCGACAATGAGGGCGATTGAGAGCCGGCTAGTGGAAGACACATTGGTCCACCGTTACGAGGCGGAACGCACCCAGGTGGACGGGATGCCGGGTGGCGAGGGGAGCTTTACTGCCTGCTCATTCTGGTACATCGAATGCTTGGCACGGGCGGAGGAGTTGGAAAAGGCTCAGTTGCTGTTTGAGAAGATGCTGGGATATGCCAATCATCTTGGGCTGTACTCGGAGGAGCTTGGTTCGAACGGTCAGCACCTAGGGAACTTCCCCCAAGCATTTACTCACCTGGCGCTGATCAGCGCGGCAACGTATCTGGATAGGGTGCTCTCTGGGACAGACCACGCAGTGTGGCGCTAGCGGGCGCGAACTGAGAGGTACACCACTTGCCCAAAGGGATCATTGAAGATCTCATGTGCCGCGATACTTTGTCTCTCCAAGAGGTTGCTCCACTCAAGGAGTGTCTCCGCAGTACGGAAGTGAAGCCACCAGTCCATGATCGCTTCCATGTACGCTGCGCCTCGCATTACCCGGCTTCATCGGTACTACCGACTACTCCGTCACCCCACACGGCCCGGCCTGTCTCTCGTAAGTTGCCAGTTGATCCCTACCGCGATCACCGTTGGGAATTCCCGTGTTGCGTCTGGTCTCCTACGCGTAGTAGGGTCGAGGACTGGCGCCAGGCTCCGTAGATTCAGCCGATCGGTTGCTCCCACGTTTCCTGTGGGAGTGCCGTACGAGCCGAATCGTAAGCTGGTCTCCAGCCCTCGCCACATCAAACCCAGCGTGCAGATTTCCTGCACTGGGCTTTCCTGTGGGCTTCGCATCAAGGGTTATGGAGCGTATCCGTCCGGCAAACACACGGTTGACGGCGGGCGGGAAGCGAGTTTAATTAGAGATTGTCAGGACTGTGTCCGCGAGTGGATCCAAGCTGTAGGTGTGAGTTCGGGGACGCGCTGGATGGGCGTGTTGGCGAGCCCCGGGAGGATGGTGCCGAGGTAGTCGCGCACCGGGATCTTGAGCCGGCGGCAGCTTTCAACCACCGACAGGATGGCGGCCACACGCGGCCCAGCCTGCTGGCTGCCGATGTGGATCCAGTTCTTGCGGCCTATCGCCACCGGACGCATCGAGTTTTCGGCCAGGTTATTACTGAGCTCCAGTTGCGGGTATTCGAGGAATCGGTTCAGCTTCTTCCACAGCGCCAGCGTGTGACTGCACGCTTTGCCTACCGCGCTCTCGGGCAACACCGTCTTGCTGGTTGCCAGGATGTGTTCCCGGATCTGATCGAGCAGAGACGGAGCTTTCTCCTGGCGCAGCCGATGGCGCGCGGCGTGATCCATCTGTGCCTCGCTGGCTTCGCGGTCGATGGCGAATAGCTCATCCATCAGCTTGACGGCACGTATCGACGCAGCATCCTGCCGGTGGAGTTTTACGGCATCCACAAAGCGCCTTCGCGGATGAGCCCAGCAGGCCGCGTGCACCATCTTCGGCCCACCGATGCCGCGCTCGTAGGCGATGTAATCATCGGTTTGCAGAATTCCCTCGAACTGACCCAGAAACCGCCACGGGCCTTCGCGTCCGCGGCTCATGCGAAAATCGAAGACCGTCGCCCCGCCCGGTGTCCCGTACTGCCATAAGTACGCCTGATGATTTTGGCCGCGCTTATCATGCGTCTGCACATCCACTGGCGTCTCATCGGCCTGGATGTAACTACCGGCCAGCAGCTCCTTGCGCATGGCGCCCACCACTGGCTCGAGCAGCTCGCCGACTCTCATTACCCAGCCGCACATCGTCGCCCGGCTGATGTCCACGCCCGCCTCGCGCAGCAGAATCGCGCTCTGGCGGTAGAGCGGACTGTGATCGGCATATTTGCTCACGATGGTGTCGATGATGATTTGATCGGAAACCAGACTCTTGTCGATGATTCGTACGGGCAGCGGAGCGGCCTCCACGCCTTGTTCTTCACACTGCTTTTGCTTGCAAGCCCGCTTCTCGCGCTTGGTCACTTCCACGTAGTACTCGGCCCGCTTCACCTTGAGAACTTCGCTCTCATCGTAGCCGATCACCACGGTTTCGTTTCCGCAGTTGCCGCACACGCACTGCTCCGGCGTGCAGGCCATGACCTTTTCCACGCGGGGAAGATCGGCAGGCAGCGTCTGCCGGCCGGGATGCGGACGCCGCTTCCTCTTTTTCTTGTCGTCTCCAGCCGCGGGCAACGGCTCGCCTTCGCTCTCCGCCGCAACCTCTTGCCTTGAAACCCCAGGCTCCTCTTCCAGCAACTGCAGCTGCAGATCGCTCAACTTCTCACTCCCCGGTCCGTACTTGGCGATCCGCCGCAGACGCAAATGTTCTTCCAGCACCTGGATCTTCAGCCGCGCATACTGTAACTCGCTCCTGGTTGTATCTAACTGCTTCGACGCCGCGCCGAACTGCTCTTCATAAGTCGCAACCCTGTCGCTCAGGGAGACAAACAAAGCCTGGGGAAGCTGCTCCTTCAGTTGTTCGAGAAGTTCGGCGGGGAAACAAGACCCTGCGCTAGCAGTGGGCATCGCGGCAGTCGGTGGATTCGCACTCACGATGCTTCTTTGATAACAGATCTGGCTGTGGATAAGTTAACGAAATCGTCAGTGTTTATGCTGGTATTCGTAACTTCTCGGATTCTTCCGTGAGCGGCTTGCGATACCATTTCCGCCGCCGCGTCTCCGCCAAATCAATGCCTCCCAACAACAGCGCCAGTTCCTCGTGGCTCAGTACGATCTTCGTGTCCGAAGTGTCTGCTCCCGGCCAGCGAAACCTTCCGCCGTCCAATTTTTTCGAGCATATCCATAGTCCGCTATGGTCATATACCAACAACTTCAGGCGATTGCGCCGCGCATTGCTGAACAAGAAAACGTGGCCGCTCTCGGGATCGCAGCCCAGATGGTCGCGCACCAAACCGTACAAACCATTAAATCCCTTGCGCATGTCCGTGGCTCCGGTGGCCACGTAGATCCGCGTCGCTGGCCCAAATCCGAACATCGCCCTATCCCTTGTCCAACACCGTCAGCAGGCGCTCCAGTGTGGCCGCATCGAAGTCCCGGTTCACTTCGATCCTGCGTCTGCTGGTCAACGACACCACCAACCCGCTGCTGGTGCTCGCCGAGCTCCCGCTTGCTATCCCTATTTCTACCGCCAACAATCGATTGCCTGCCCTGCTTCCTTGATCCTGGGCACGTTGTTTTCTCAGATAACGATCGAGACTACTTCGCGAGATCCCTCGACTGCCGCAGAATTCACTCTGTGGCATGCCGCTAGTTGCAAACTCCGACACAATCTGCCGAATCTCTTCCCGTGTCCGTCGTTTTGCCGTGGCTACGTTCGTCTGATGATCCATAGCCGCATTTCACCACGGGCTCTGCGGCTTGACTAGGTGGGTTGCTCACACGCGCACTATGGAGCCGATCAGCCAATCCCTGCTGGATGGCTTTCAGCTCACGGCTCAACGTACCACCCGATGGTCGTTAAACAGACCGAGTGTGTTGTAGAGCGATTGCGTAGTCCACCGCTTCCATCCGAATCCTTTGTGCTCTCGGGCGCGCATCAGATGTCGCCGAACCTTCTTCTCCACCCAGAGCTTAATGTAGGAAAAGCACCGGCTCGAGTGCCCCACCGCAAAGTAGGGTATCCATCCCCGCAGAATCGGATTGATGAGTTCAATCACTCTCCCTACGGGCTGGCTGACGTATCGTCGAAAGATTTCCTTCAGCTTCCGCAGGAGTGCCGTCCGCTTCTTCGGCTTGGGCACAAAATGGGTCCGCCACTTTCCGTTACGGCTTCGGACGCGGCGATACTCAAATCCCAGGAAGCCAAATCTCTCTCCCTCCGCTAAGAGCGGCCAAGTAAGCACTGCAGGTCAGAAACCGGCTATAATCCTCAACCAACAATGACACAGATCTCTGGAACGAAGCTCGGACCTTACGAGATTGTTGCCCCCTTGGGCGCGAGTGGCGCTCTCGATTCGCGCCTGCGACGGGAAGAGACGGTAAAGTCTTGCCACGTCCCAAGGCCAAATTGGACTGCTTTCGACAAGCCAATCAGATGAGACTACGAATCATCATTATGCTCTTAGCTGTCGGCTGCGCACCACAAGCGCAATCTGCTTCCAAACCTACTTTCGAGGACGACTTTAACGGGGGAGTGCTCAACACGAACCTTTGGATTGTCAGCAATTGGAATGCACCAGGGGGCGGAGTGTTCCGCCCCGCGAATATTGATTTGTCGCAGGGCTTACTCCGCATCAGCTTAACGCAAACTGAGAACAGCGACGATTCGATATCCTCAGTAGGCGGTGAGATTCAAACCAAAGCAACTTTCGGCTACGGAACTTACGAGTGGACCATGCGAATGAGCAGCACATCTCCTACCAAGGACGGATACGGTCAGGTAACGTCAGGACAAGTCTCGAGCGGATTCACATTCATCAACAATTCGCAGACAGAAATCGACTGGGAAGTCGAAGGCCAGTATCCCAACCGGATTGAGATGACTAACTGGACGGGGCTCCATGCTCAGCAATACACCAGTTCGTTCCTGCAATCACCTGAAGCCGGATTTCACAGATACACATTTATGTGGTCACCCGGCAAGATCGTCTTCTACATTGACGGAAAGCAAGTATCTACGCATACGTCGAACATTCCCTCCGACCCTGCTTATGTCATGATCAATCAATGGGGCACGAACTCCACCCGCTTTGGAGGCCTAGCTACGCCCGGCGTGGAGCGTTACATTTATGTCTCGAGCTTCAAATTCTGGGCTCAATAACGGCGCAGATCGGATCAGAACGCAGCGAACATTTAGGAACGCTAGCGGTCATCGCTGGGACATCGGTAATAACAGTCCAGAGATTCCCTAGTTCTCTTCCAGCTTAGTGGATATGCATTTCCTTGCGCATCGGCAGCGCCGACTCAGTTACATGCCTTCTCTGGACTATGTACTTAGGGGTAGGCACTCGTTCTGGATGTAGCTCAACTTTGGCAACGGCTGCAGCGGTACCTGACACCTGTACCCATGTCGCGAGTGAGGGAGTGCCCGCCTTGTTGACCAAGAACAGCATGTAGTACCCGGGAGGCGCGATATTCGAGTTGGGCGGACCCGATACTGTGAGGCCAGCGGAACTTGCACCCGGTTCCACCGAAGATGAAAGGCCAACATAGCGCTGATCCATGTCGAAGGAGTGGGTCACCGCTCCTGCTTTCATGAGAACCACGGACGCAATGCTGGATGCATCGGGAGTCGGGACGGTAAATGACTGACCGTAGGTGAGCGAAGCAGGTGCACCCGTGCCGATGCTGGGCCTGGTTGCGGGGCTGCCGTCCGAATTGAAAAGATACGAGGGCTGGTAGATCTCAATATGGTTTTCAAATACACCCTGTGCCGGGTTGCCGCCGAAAAGAGCAACTGTACCGTCCGGCAACAGCAACTGGGTGTTGTGATAGAGCCTGGAGAAAGCATTCGCCCCGGCGGAAGAAAATGAGTTAGACGCCGGATCGTAGATTTCAGCCTGCAAACTTGCGGTGCTCGCGTCCTCGTCTGCGGCGGAGCCGGCGTCCACCAGAACCTTGCCGTTTGGAAGAATTGTGGCTTCCATCTCGACGCGCTTCTGAGCCATCTTCGGCCCCTGTACCCAGCAGGGTGCGTAGGCAGGACAGGCAGCAGAAATTTGAGCTCCCGCCGAACTCAAGTCGATCAATTCAGTGGTATCGGTTGCCGGATTGTCACCGCCCATGATGATCACCTTTGGGCTGTAGTTGTTCTGCGGCGTAAGCGGGAGCAGCACCGACGTGCCGTAGGTTCGCTCTCCGTTCGGATCATTCGGTCCCGGGTAAATGGTCCAGGCAACGAGTGTCCAAGTCTGGCCAGTAGGATCGAAGTCGAGGGTCGCAGATGATGGTGCGGAATAAAAGACATGCCCGGTGGGAAGCAAGTGCATTCGGGGATACAGAGGGAATTGGAAGCCCGGAAAATTTGCGATGTTGGGATTCCCGGGAATCTCCGCGCTCCATTGCTGTCCGTCCCAGATTTCACTGGTATTGTTGTTCCCACCAGTATCGTTCAGTCCAGATGTGGTCATTATGCGGCCGTCGTTAAGTTCAGTGAGGCTTGGATACCAACGCCCATGTGCCGCGGCAGGTATGTCTACGAAGGACGCGCTCGAAGGATCAAAAATCGATGCGTTGGGCAGGCCGGTGAAAGGAATGTCGCCCTGAGTACCCACCACAGCCAGCGCTCCGTATGCCTTGGTGCCGCCATTGATCAGGATGCGGCCATCTTGCATGACTGACATGCCATTGCAGAACATGTCCCACGTCGTCGGCATGGTATGGATGTTGTTATTGGACAAGTCGAGAAGCGCCGCGCCCTGCGGATACTGCGGCCCTGGTGGACAACCTGCCTGCTGGGGCGGGCAGTTGCCGGAACCCGCCACCACGAGAATCTTTCCGGTGTGGAGCAGTGCCGCATGAATCGGATTAATGGTCATAGTTTGAAGAAGTGTTGACCACAGGCCATTCGGATGAGGGGTGTAGGCTGCGGGGGGAACTGAGGTTTGACTGGGCGGGGTTGTTCCTCCGCCGGATCCAGTCGCTCCACCACCGCATTGGATGAGTGGAATCGAGGCCAACACAACGAACAACATGGTGGCGAATTTTTTCATTAGATTTTCCCTCGAGCAGTGACGTCTGCCTTTACGACGTGCCTGCCATGCCCCGAAACTGGAACTGGCCAGCGACGCCTTGAACCAACGCGCTTTCTTCTCAGCGCTCCACTTCAAGAAGTAATAAGCAGTCATTTCGAAGCCATCGCCTCTATCTGAGCTCCCGGCAGCCGGGTTAAATAAGGGAAGAACGGCGCAACTTCGAAAGGCATTTTCTCCTGCGTGGAGAGCAAGGTGACGTGTTCGACGCTGGCCAATTCCACCCGATTACTCCAGGGGTCCAGCTTGATCCTGCCACCCAACGGCAGGGCGGCTGTCTGATCGATCCGTCTCGGCTCCAGTTGGGGAGCGGAGTCGAGCAGGACAGACATTCGAATGGTTTTGGCGGTACCCAAACGGTTGCCAAGATGAGGTCGGATCAGGCTGGTGAGTTCGGGTGCGCGGCTCTGGAGAGCTTTCAAGAACAGTCCGGCGTTTGCCAGTTTGTCTTTGTAGGGGGAATTGGCAAGCAGCTCCAGTGCTTTGTGGTCGGCATCGGCTTCGTCTGCAGCATTTCGTTCGAAATCCAGTCTTTGAAAGGTATTCTGGTCCGGGAAAAAGAACCGGTCGTTGAAAGCAAGGTTCGTATTAATGCGGTGGCCCAAGGCGATATGGCTTAGCTCGTGAGCCAGAATCATCGCCAGAGAAGCTTCGTCCGGAAGTACGTCGAGCAAACCGCGACTGACGACAATCGTATGACCAATGGTGAAGGACTCCAGCGGCGAGGTCAGTAATACCCGACAGCGCACACTAGGAGCGATTACCAGGCTATTGGTGATAATCAGGTTGTTGACGACGGTTTGCAGCACCTTGTCGACATTTCCCGCCGGTGCCACCAGGCCAACTTTCTGGAGATGATCGAGGGCATTGTCTTCCGCTAACCGTTCCCACATCCGTTCGGCTTCTACCGGGCTGGCATCCTTGCCGGATTCGCTACGATCCTGCACGGTATCCACCTGGATCTCAGTAAACTCCTGGTTATGTTTGAGACTTTCCACGTCGTAGCTCCACAATCGTGTCTGCGCCTTGAAATACAAGCGGTGGAGAGGAGGAGTGCTGGGTCTGGTATCGGATTCTTCAGTGTAGATAAAGGCTGGCAACCACTGGCCCGGCTGCAGGTTCAAGCGCCAGCTATCGAAGTGCAGGTAATAGCTGTAGCGCGAACGGGCGGTGTAGGTTCCATTGAAACGGACGATATTGAAATCGCGGTCTTCAACCCAGATCCTGCCGGTGAACAGCCCTTTGGGAGCTGCTTCTTTGGGCTGCACGTCAACCACAATGCAGCGCACTTCGCCTAGAAACTCTTGCCGCACATAGTTGAAGTAGTAATTGCCCTTCTGGAAATCGGCATCCAACATGACCATCTGAGCGAAACCGGCGGGCACGAAACCGCGGTAGAGAACGCCCGACCAGAGATTCGAGAAATGACGCCCAAAACCAGGGCGGTCTTTCTCGAACAATTGATCGCTCGGTCCATTGCTCAGATCCAATCGTCCGAGGAAGTACTGATCGCTGGTCGGCACAACCATGTGATCCTTTTCCTCGTGCAGATTCTGGACATAGGTTTCCACCAGCGGATGCATGCTCTTCATGGTGGCCACGAATTCACGTTCTCGTTCTACAACCTGGTCGACCATTCGGTCGAAGGATACGGGGGCCAACAACGAGACCGACGCTTTCCTGGTGACGCCATAGTTGGCGTAAATGGTCACGGTGCTGTCGCTCCCGCTAACGGCGTTCTTGCTGAGATGGGTACTTATCGAGAAAGTCGAACTCCTGGAGCCAGCCGCCACGATTATGTTGTGGGGTACCTGGGCTGCTTCCGACGGATCGGCGGCCAACGATACTTCCAGGTCGAAGGGAGCCACCATGTCGAGCGTGACCGTAGCCTCGACTGAGTTACCGCCCACCACACTGGCCGACCCTAAGGCTAGAGAGGAAAGTGTCGGGTTCTCCGCAGCACTGAGGCCAGTGCACAGCAAAACCATGAGCCACAAAAGCACGACTTGTCTCAAACCACGCATAACGACTCCCCTTAAGAAGCAAGTTGGAAAATGATGTGCACCACAGCCGTCGAATCGACAGGCTCACCTTGATGCGACGCTGGCTTAAACCTGATTTGCTGGGCTGCCTTTACTGCCTCTTCGTCCAGTCCGTGTCCCAAACCCTGCAGTATTCGAACCACATGGACCTGACCGCTGGTGCTGAACAGAACCTCCAGGCGGACCTCTCCGTCGATCTTCAGCCTGCGTCCCTCCTCGGTGTATTCAGGATTTGGCTTGGAAAAGATCTGTACCGGAGTGCTTGCCGGACCGCTGATGAGGCTGGCCTTGGGTGGTTCTGGGCCGGCGCGTTTCGAATCGAACCCTGACTGCTGGACAACTCCCCCGCGCGTAGAGTTGCCAGTCGCCACCCCATCGCCGAAGCCGGAACTCAAAACCGCGCCGCGATTGGCACCGCCTGATCCGTTGCCGTGCCCTGAACCACCAGGCAGGTCAAAGGAGCCCAGGGCGAGGACGCTGGTTGCGCCGCGTTTATCCCGTGCCGGAACGCCGTTGGGGTCGCCGAATCCGCCAGTCTGAACTGCGATGGCTGGCACGTCGGTGGCGACGGCGATTGACCTGCCACTGGAGAACGTATCGGTAGCGACGACTTTGGAGGCCGGTGGACCAGGGATCGCCGGAAACTTGCTCTCGATCTTCAACTCGGGAGTGTTGACTTCGGACTCCCGCGGCTTGCGCTCAGGAATTGGCACGGTCAGCCGCGCAACTGCAGGCATTTGCTGTGCCGGCCTAGGTCTAACGATCCGGTGTGGCGCAACGGGTTGAGGCTGGTGCGAGAGAGAAGACTGAAAAGGCACAAGAGTGATGACCGTCTTTCTATGTCCCGGCGCGGCCGCTGAAAAAACTCTGGGGAACAACGGGTGCAGGTTGATCAGACACAGCACGGTGATAGCTTGCGCACTCCAGATGGTCAGGAAGAGCTTCCACCGGGGCTGCGACACGGGTAGAGTGCTGAAGAGTTGCTGGTTTACATTGGCAGATCGAACTGGTTGCCCGTGTTGACGAAGCGGGCCTTCACGAGAACGTTGGGCTGCCATTCGTCCCATCGTGATGCCGGCCGGCAAATTGGGCCGTTTTGCCAGCAAATGAACCAGGCAGGAGAGACTCCCGAAACCATGACACGGCATATTACCTACCTGCCTTTCGACTCAAAAGATCCCAGCCAAACGAGAAATTCGTAAACAAAGCGAGACCTCCCGCAGAACGATCCGTCTGAAAACGGTATTCATGAAGATAGGTGGCACCGAATTCGGTATAGAACTGACCATGAGGGGTAACCGCTTTCACTCCACTACCAAAAAGAGCTTTGTTGTCCCAATCGAAACCCTTGGTATCGCGCGAGAAAGTGAAATCCGCGTAGGGCACAAGTGCAGTGCCGCGCATTCGCTTGGCGATCACACCTTGCGAGACATATCCCTGCCCGATGATGTTTCCGCGTTCGACCGGCGATATGTTTCCCACTGCGGCCCAGGAGGAGCCGGGGAAACGACTCGCCTTCTCCGAAGCGGGCTGCCAGCCAAACCAGTCCTGTGCATAAACAATGAAGTCGCTACGCTGAACCGTCTGGAATTCGTCCTCATAGCAATAGGCAGAACCGAGACTCACGATGCCGTTGCGGAAGAACCTGTTCACCTTCATTCCGATTCGGGGCTCAATCCTGTTGTTCCAGTCGTAGCCTTGGGTGTCAACAACCAGACCCATCGAGACGTACGGCGTCAAAGTCATCGAACCTGAAAACGTCGCGAACGCCGTCGCACTCTGCTCAATGTACGACTGGAAATAGACGTTGTTATGTTCGATGGGACTCAGATTGCCTATCGAGGCCCAGCTCTGCCCGGGGAGTGCGATGCCATCGATCAGATTCCCTTGATAAGCGGGGGTAGCACTCTGCTGAGCGGCAGAAAAAACCGTCAGCACCAGGACCGTGCACAGCCCGAACACCCACTTGGTTTTCATCAGTCTCACTTTCTTGTTAGTACCGTTTAACTGCAAACCACCCCCGGACCTGTTTTCCTTGAACCACCGTTCTCCAAAAGCTGTAGAGAAAAATCGAACAGTCGACAAAACGCAGGAGTGTGTACAGCGGCGAGCAAATTAGGACATCGCTGCGCCAATCGCACACAGCGCAGATCAGTGACATGAACATCAGCACGATCCAATCCATGCCAACCGTATAAAGTGCGACGCGCGGGCAGAACAGTAGCCAGACCGGCAGCAAGAGAAAAAGCAGGCCGAAGATCACGCCTTCTCCCATCAACAACTTGTATTCCCAGTCAATCTTGCTGCGCCCGCTGATCATTCCGTACTTCCTCCCCACCTGCCAGGCTCCGGTGTGCCAGCGGTACATCTGCTTGATGTAGTCGCGGAGGGTTCTCGGGTCTTGCGTCGAAACCACAGCCTTGCGTTGATAAACGATCTTGCCCAGCTTCTTGCGATGGACTTGAATGGTGCAGTCCATGTCCTCAACGATGGTGTCGTTGTTCCATTCCAATTGACCGAATGCATCCGCCCGAAAGGCGGCGGCGCAACCAGGAGTCACGGTAATCACGCCCATGTTGCTTTGGCCAGCCTTATAGATCGCGTGCGAGATCCAGTAAGCCAGACAGCGATACGAAGTGAGCCAGTTGTGCGGAGCGCTCTTGGCGCGGCCACAAACTGCAGCCACTTCCGGGTCCTTTAAACTTGCGCGCACCACCCGAAAATAATCTCGGCAAACCTCGGTGTCGGCATCCATGAGGCAGACGTAGTCGTAGCGCCGGGTCAGCTCAGATGCATAAGTGACTCGCGCTAGGCTGCGTGCCTTGCCAATATTCGTTGGATTTCGGAGAACATTTACAGCGAGAGCACGAGCGATCTCTCCCGTACCATCGCCGGAGCCGTCATCGATGACGTAGATATCCGAGGACAGCACACCGGCACTGAGAATGCTCCTCAACGTCTTGCTTATCCCTAACCGCTCGTCCTTGGCGGGAACCACCACGCAGAGCCTCTTCACAGTGCACCTTTGACGATCAGCTCCCCAGAATCGAAGGAGATGGAGTAGATCCCAGCTTTGCTGGGACGTAACTCACGGTTTCCCTGGTATGCATGGAGGTGCGTTCCGCCTTCAATCGCGGCCTTGAGCACCACCCCGGAAGGAAACGGGTCGGGTGCTTTCCAGACAAATCTTTCTTCGCCGCTTCGAACTTGAGGTATTGCGGCTTCTAAAATCTTCTGCGCGCGCAAGTAGGCGGCCACGGTCCCGAAGGGAGCAACCCAGAGCCCTCTGGCTTCTTGAGCCGTGACGTAATCCAGGAGAGAAAGGAAAGTATTGGTAGGAATCGGTTCAAATCCAGTCGAGGGGTCGCCGATGCCGTGAATTTGAAAAACAGTCCAGGCGTGCACTGCGAACGCTTTGTCGATCCACGATTTGTAAACCGCAGTATCGTACTTGGTGTAGGCCGGCTGGCTGGGCAAGTCATACCAGTCGGGTTCGACATCCGCAGTGATGTAGGGAAAATCGCTATTTCCGTGCCAACTCCGTGCCGCAAAGTCATACTTCTTGACCCAGAAAAGCAACCCCGGGGATGACTCGGCGTATGGGTACGCAAAAATGACAACGTTCGAATTAAAATTGCTGTCTAAGAACTTCTTAGCGTCTTCCACTTCGATCTCTTCGCTTGCCCGGGTTAGCATCTCCGGGTGCTCGTGGGTCACGGAATGATTGCCAATCTCGTGCCCTTGCGCTTGCGCTCTCCTCCAGTCATCCAGACGCGTGAGTTTGGAAACGATGACGAAGAAAGTTGCGTGTAGATGGTGCTTGTTCAATTCCGGAACCACGACATCCAACTGCGCCGGCCTGGCATCGTCAAAGGTGAGCGACACGGCGGCGGGATGATCGTTCCAGGGCAGTACGCGGAGTGTCGGGGTCTGCGCAAAAGTCAATCCAACGAACAAAACGCACACCAACACTGTATGGACAGGCTTTGCCATCATTCGTAGGGGGAGTTGCGGACGGGATAGTGCAATCGCAGTGCCAGGAGATTCCGGTTCGAAGGCTTGGGGGTGCGCGGGGTGGAGCGGGGCTTGCTCCAACGTGGAAGTCTTACTAAGAGCCGGACTTATGCTTCGATGAGCCGTCGGAGGTGCGAGTGATGCACCCGGCTATCTCTCTAAAGGTGAGTTACCGTGATCGTTACTTTAAACGTTACGACCGTAACCAGGACCCGGTTTGCAGTGGGAACAGCGCTTCCACAACAGGGAAAATCTGTTCCATAGTCAGATGCTCTACGGGTTGCGACGACGCGCCGTTTTGCGTTCATTACATCAGTCACGCCCGTGTGATGTAATCTGGAAGAGTGCGCTGCGTGCTGGTTCATTTCGTCTCCGCGGTTTTGATTTCAGGCGGTGTGCCCGCATTTGGTCAAAACCAGCGCCCTGCCGACCCTGAGATCTCTCCGTACTTGGTGCGTGTTCAGCGCGCAACACCGGGAAATACGATTTGTGTTCTCTTGCGGCACGACGGCCAGTTTCACCTGGAGACGTCCCATGGAGACCGCACCAAAGTATCGGAGGGTTCCCTGCCCAGTGCCGAATTGCTGAAAGTTCAGCGGATGCTGGATAGCGACGGCCTCCCACGGCTCTCCCAAGACAAGCCCGCGTCGTCGACGACGACTCATGTGTCCGAGATACTGCAGATCAGCATCTTCCGCACTGACCACTGGCAGAATCTAGTCTTCATGAATGATAACGGCAGTCAGTCGGTTCCACCGTCGTTAGGTCCGCTTGTGAATTGGCTCGGCTCGTTACACACGCAACCCCACCGGGAACTGAATGAGGACGAAGGTAAGAATAATTGCCAGTCACCTAAGAAAATTGAACTCAAGACACGGCCCTGACTTTTCCAACCTTCTCCCGTGTGTGGTTGCCTGCAACGGGGCCCCGCACTGCAGGTGCTCGCGAGAGCAAATCATAAGTTCTGGGGACCTTTAGCAGCCGCGTCAATGGCTCCGCTGTAGTGCTAAGCGAATCGGGCATAGTTTTCACTGTTCACCAGGGTGCTCCTTTCGTAGGTGACGATGGGAACGATCACAATACTCCAAAAGGGTACCCTTTTATAATCAATTATCTGGTCGTGTGGGACGCGCTGGGTTGCCGCGCCAAGTTACTGAGCGGCGACTGCGGATTGAGTGCTCTCATGCGAACCGGCGGTGCTTGCAAATCCTGTTGGCTGCTGTGCTAGCAGTTGCTGCAGCAGCGCCAAATCGTCTTCGAAATCAGAGCGAGCCGTCTTTCGGGATGCGCCGGGTTTCAATTCCTCGCGTAAGCGTGCTTTCACGAGGCCAGCAGCAAATTTGTAACTGTCCGGGACGTTCAGAATATTGGCTCGCGCAATGCCCACGGGCGTAACCTCACCATCCACATTCAACTGCAGGGTCGGTCCTCCGGAAGCATCGAGGATGGGTTCCGCCGCGGCGTGCAAAGACGCCCAGTGGCGCTCGTCTGCGGCAGCATCCTGCGGAGAGGCGGTCTGAACCAGGTCCTCCAATCGGTCTTGAAACGCGCGGCGATCCGTGGGCGTCAGGGGTGCCTCCAACTGATGTTTTGAGTCCAGGATCAGCGCGTTCTTCGCCGGGTTGAAGTGCCCGCGCACTAGATAGCCAGCGACAAGGCTGCCTGCAATGTAGGGGTGCAGCAAGAACAAAGGCAGCATATATTTCTTCGCCGTCAGTGCGCACTCCAAAATACTGTGGACGGGCCTAGAGCGCGAAACCGTGCCCGGGACTTGCGGAATCACGAAGCGAGATGTCTGCAACTCGGGATGATGGCGGCTGTAGTTGGAAAGCATTCTGGCCGACTGTTTTGGCGTGGTGATGCCCAGGTCGCTGATGATGCTGCGATGCACGGCGTGCGGGTAGTAGAAATTGATAACCTCACGCACGAAGTCCGCACAGTTCGCCGTAGCCAGATTCCAGCGCTGGCGATTGGGCCGGCTGTTAAGCTTGCGGATCAGCATGGCGTCCTGCTCCAGGCTGGTCTCAATCTCAAACGCGTAGATGGTGCGGATGTAAGAGGCCCCGATCAACTCGTACCAGCCTCCGCCCGGCGTCCCGGCATCGGGAAGATCGGGAGCGAGCGATTCCAGGTGAGTGCGTCGGTAGCGGTCGCGTAGAAACGCAACCAGCTTGGCGTCGGCGAAGAGCGGGACGTCTTCCTGTTTCTCTACGCCATACAGATAAGGGATGAGGGGAATTGCGACCCAGTCGTATCCCGCGACACCGCTGTAACGGCTGATAACGATTCCGGTTTCGCCCGGCGCACAGAGACGCAAAGCGACCGGAGATGTGGCGCAGACGCGGCTGAGGTAGACCGCAGCATGGCCTGTCCCGGCGAACCAGCCATCGTAACCGTACGGCTCTCCCAAGAACAGAGTTGCCCCGGCCCGTGCCTGGGAAATCGAGCACAAGCATAGCAACAGAACGGTACTCAGCTTCCTCAGTCTCAAGACAGCCTGTTATACCTCCGTGCCCACCCTTGCAGAAAATCGCACTCGTTTTCGGAGGCACGTTCGCGGGCTTGGGCTCAGGCACCCGCTCCCAGCGCGTAACTGTTTCATGACAGACCTCCTGTCGCGGAACGGTGAGCGAGCGGGCCACTGATGATGGATCGCCTCCCCAGCGACACCGCTGAGAGGACATGCTGGCCGATATTGTCAATTGTGCCGAAGAGGGTGGATCCCCCGCAGCTCAATAATGCTCACAATGCTCATGCCACCACCGAACACTTTCTGGGAATCGAGTTCCGAAGCGGCCAAGCGAGGCACCAAAAAAATTACTGCAAAAATCCCGAAACAGTTACGACCATCGCTAGAGCCTGTGGAGTGTAGGATTCTAAGCAGTGGAAAGCCTACAAACCCTGTTCACCATTCCCGGCCTTGCCTTCTCCTCGCTCATCCCCAGCCAAAAGTCGTCTGACGATGTGGATGGGACAATACTTTTCATGCGCAGCAGAGGTGCAACTGTGGCCTTGCGCCTCACGCACCGGCCTTCGCAGCTTTGCCTCGCAACGAGGCAAGTAGGCTCTCCAGTGACTTAGTCTGCTCGTCGCTTAACTCCCGACGTGATTCCTCACGATTAAGGACTCCGGCCAACAACTCAGCCATCTCTATGCGTTCCTTCAGGGCCTCTTCCATGTCCTCTGCATCCTCAGGAACACCGGCCGCGATCAGTTCTTTGATTCTCTCCGGGGAGGGCTTAGGTTTCTTCATTCACCCACTCTGCCGCAAGTCCCAAGATCCACCAAATTACGAACGTCACTTTGGTTGCCGAAAATAACCGAGCGAACAAAGCAAGAAAAGCTGAAGCAACGCTGATCATCAGTCCAGGTTCGATTCGCTTCAAGGCGCGACTGCCCCCCAGAGACGCGTAGCCGATAGGTAGACCGGGAGCAGCGGCGCAGCACGAGACAGTACACCCTGTGCATCGCTGGGCGACGCATGGTTCGCCTTCCAGCTAAGCGCAATCCGAGAACACGTTCCGCCCCATCTACAGAACGCAGGGCATCATTCCCGAGATCGCAACCGGCATTCAGACCGCAAGCGGATTGCAGACTCCGCCCCAGAGTAGCCGGGGGCGTAGCCCGCCTTTCGTCATTCGGGCCGCAGCGGCAATCGAAGGACCACCTCTCTGTTCGCTACACCACGGATACTTCCATGCATTTCCACCATTGGCAGCAAATCGGCAAAGGGAGGCTCGAAAATTTCACACTTTCTACCTATGGATTGCGCAGTGCTCGGCATTCTCCCCTGCTTCTCCACCAGCGGTAGGCATTTCCCCCTTTTCGCGACAACTGGATCGTGCAATCCAGCCGTGCATCCGAGTTGCCTGAACTCGCTATTTGACAATGTTTTACGCGATTCGCTGTATCTGGCGGCGTTAGGGAACATGCAAACAATCATCATCCCGGCACACGTGGCAAGCATCTTGCACAACCTCGGGTGTTTTGTTGAAAGTAGACACGGAACGCCGGAACGAGTGGGGCCGCGTTGCTCGCATGAGAGAACGTCACTCAGGGAAGATGTTCACGTTGTTGTTTGTCCGGGCCGCGATCTGCCTTACGGCAGTGAGCGCCGCGCATGGCCAGTCGTTATCACTCCCAAAACGAAACGCTATCAATCGAAGTAGCACCAGCGACACTTCGCAACAGGTGTGTCTACGAACCTGCGAGGCTGCGGATTCTACAATCCCGAAAATAATCGTCGTTGGATTTGTTGGCGGCTTTGCCAAGCGCGACGACGCGAAGCACCCTGAGGTACAGTTTGCCGCACACCTTCGCATCCGTTACTCCTCACAGATCCATGCGGAAGTGTTTTCAAATCACGAAGGGCAAAAAGCTCTCCGTCAAGTCTTGCGCCTGCTCGACACTGATGGTGACGGCACGCTCACGCCTATCGAGAAAGAACAAGCGAAAATCATCATCTACGGACATAGCTGGGGCGCTTCGGAAACGGTTGCGTTCGCTCGAGAGTTGGGACAGCGGGGCATCCCGGTGCTGCTCACCATCCAAGTGGATAGCATTGCCAAACCCGGGCAGGAGGATTCGACGATCCCTCCCAACGTAGCCAATGCCGTCAATTTCTATCAGCCCAGAGGTCTGCTTCACGGACGCCCGGAAATTTCGGCCGCTGAACCGGCAAGGACCAGAATCATTGGAAATTTTCGGATGACGTACCAGAACTACCCCATCAATTGCGACAATTATCCCTGGCTCGCTCGGACTTTCAACAGGCCTCATCACGAGATCGAGAACGATCCTCGCGTGTGGAACCAGGTTGCATCCCTGATCGATTCGGAGCTGTCGAGCACGAAGTCAACAGCAACCAGCCTCCGAACCCCCCGGAACGCAACCGGGATCTTGCCACTGCTCTTGCAATTCGCAGCTTTCACTGACGAGCGCGAACCGTGATGACGGGCGCCAACTCAAGCCGTCGCGCCTGAGTCAAGACACCGTTACCCGGGGGTGACTCATGGAGCGGTATCTTAAGGTTTATCGATTAATCGAGAAGGTCTGGGTAGTCCATTCCAAGCCTCGGGTAAAGGCTCAACGCGCGATCATCGCATCCATTTCGCAGGCGGCCGTGCAGTCCTACCGAAATTCGCTCGAATCATGTGAAGTTCGAATTCCTGATTGACCAGCAGGAAGATCGGCAACAAATCGCACGCCTGGGCCATAGCCTCGGCGGGACAACCCACCTCCAGTCCTCCTAGTTTCCAAGCAGCAAGTTACGATGCCTTTCGCCCACCCCTAGTCTCGGCATCCTCCGGGACTTTGCGGACTCTAGGCTGCTTGATCGACGGGAGTTCCAGCCAAGACTTGTCCGGTAGCTCCAGATTCTTAAGCAGCAGACGCTGGTTAGATAGCGCTGCAGAAGAACAGTTCAGCGGTCTGAACCCATCGCATACATGATCGGGTTGTCCCGCACTCGGCTAGTGCATGATCTCAAACACTATTCCCGATCCTTGGGTTCCGCCCGCTTGGGTGGTTCCGTAAATATTTCCTGCGGAGTCGAGGATCAGATCGCCGGTGGGATGGAATCCGTCCGTACCTTGTCCGAAGACATGGACCATTTTGTAGGTCCAGCCGCCTCCGGAGACAGGGGATAGCTTGAAGAGCGAGCCGCATCCGCCGTCGCAGGAACTCTGGGTGGCGCCCAGCATTGTAGTTCCGTAAAGATTGCCCGCCGTGTCCATGACCAGGCCAGCAACGGGATTTCCGGCCGGAGCATTACTGAAGGTGCGGAGTACCTTCTCCGTCCAGTGACCGTTCGTGTTCATCAGCTCGAAGACGACGCCATATCCCTGACCACCCTGGTACGCGGTGCCATAGAGATTCCCAGTGGCATCGAGGATCAGATCGCCGTAGGGATATGTTCCACCCCAACCACTCTTGAAGGCATGAAGGACGCGCTCGGTCCATCTGCTAGAACCGGGCGACAGCTTGAAGATGACGCCGCATCCAGAAGCGCCCCCGGCGCCAGCCGTGCCGTAGAGATTTCCGGAGGCGTCAAAGGCCAGGCCATCGTAGGGCGAAGCTCCGTCGGCTGCTCCCTTGAACGCGTAGAGAACGCTCTCGGTCCATCCGCGCGATCCGGGGGTCAGCTTGAAGACGGTGCCACAGCCCTCACTGCAGACGGACCCGATATTTCCGCCGAGCAAAGTTGTGCCGTAGAGATTGCCGGCGGCGTCGAAGCGCAGTCTGGCGTAGGGTTCGCGACCATCATTGCCTCCGGTGAAGGTGTAGAGAACACTCTCGGTCCATCCCCCGGAGCCGTGCGTCAGCTTGAAGATGGTGCCGCATCCCATGTTGCAGTTGGAGCTGCCGCCGAAATTCGTGGTGCCATAAAGGTTGCCGGCAGAGTCGAAGATCAGGCTGGCATGGGGCTGGCCTCCGTCGGTGCTGCCGGTAAAGTTATAGAGCACGGTCGCGGTCCAGCCGCTCGAGTTGGGGCTCATTTCGAAGACCGTACCCTGATTGTTGGTCCCGCCAAGTTCCGTGGTGCCGTAAAGGTTGCCGGCTTTGTCGAAGATCAGGCCAGCGTACGGAAGCTTGGGATCGCTGCCACCCGCAAAATTGTACAACGCGCTTTCTGAACCCGAGCCGCCACCCGGGATCGTGGCCTCGGACTGGTTGGAATACGCGCTCTCGACCCCCTGATTGTCAACCGCTGTCGTGACATAGAAATAAGTATCGCCGCCTTGCACTGTGGTGTCGGAATACGCGGTATTCGGATCCAGGGATGAATTGATTTTGGTGTAGGGCCCGTTCGCGTTAGGGCCACGGTAGACGTTGTATCCGACGATGTTTGGGGAGGTGCTGGCGTCCCACGAAAGGCCTACGGTGTGTGCGGCGGCGAGGGCCGGGAAGAATAGAAAGGATAAAAGAGAAATTAGGCTGGCGACACACTTCGACTGCGGCGTGAGATAGCTCACGGTACCGCCTCTCTTGCCCGTGCTCGCGCACGGCGGGGGATTGAAGAGCCGCTGCACCACGATGCTGACCGCAGCGAGTCTCTTTGACGGTCAAGCAACGTAAATTGCAGCTTCCTCATTCTCTTCTTCACACCCGAATCCAAATAGGTCTCGAAAGTACATGCGGGTTCTGCCCAAACTGGCGGGTGCATGGCTCGCGATCCGCAACCGATTTGTCATTCCTCGATGACGGGAATTGCCGCCTCAACCCGCGTCATCAAGATCAGATCTTGCTCAGCCCTGGAGCTGCTGATTTGTTCCCTGTTGTCGTTTCCGCTTCGATTACTCAAGGGTGGACTGCG
>CAWCKL010000030.1:0-49363 GCA_963796095.1 uncultured Acidobacteriota bacterium | reverse complement strand
GTGATCGTCCCGGTCTTCAAAACCGGAGGGTGGCAGGTTTTCCTGTCACTGGTGGGTTCGACCCCCACTCGCTTCCGCCATTTGTTTTGAATAAGTTGAACGTCCATCGCGCAGATCTCAGGGTGAGACCTAGGCGTCACAATCGGGCTGCTGACGATGCACGCAGGTATACCAGTGCGGTAAAGGATGTTGGCCAGGGAGTTGCCCTGCACGATGAGCGCGGTGGGATTATTGTGCAGGATCATGTTCATCCTAGCGAGGGTGCTGGTGGCGGCGTCCTTTTCCTGGCCGTACAGCGTCACGATTTTGCCGGCCTCGTCACCCACTTTCAGGAGCAGCGAACCCGAACCGCAAGCCGGGTCGTAAACGGTGGTGGCGCTGGTCGTAGCCGCGTCGCGAATGCCCAAAATCTGCGCAATGACGCGGCTGACCTCGGCGGGGTGTAGAACTGTCCCTTGCTCTTGCCACTCTCAGTGGCGAAGTGCCGCATCAGGTACTCGTACGCATCACCCAGGATGTCGTCGGCGCGGTTCTTACTGAAATCGAGCGCCTTGTTTTCAAAGATAGCGATGAGGTTGGTAAGCCGGTCCACCATCTCCTTGCCGCTGCCAAGCTTGGAGACTTCGTTGAAGTCCGGCATGTCGGACAGCTTGTTCGCCTTGGCCAGCGGCTCGATGATTTTCTTGTTGATCTGGTCACCGACGTCGCTCTTGCCCTTGAGGGCGACCATGTCCTTGAAGCTCGCACCGGACGGGATAGTGATCGGCGCGTAGGGCACACCGGCATACTTGTCGCTGACGTACTTGATGAACAAAAGGACTAGGACATAATCTTTGTACTGGCTGGCGTCCATGCCGCCGCGCAGCTCGTCGCAGCTCGACCAGAGAGAGAAGTACAGTTCGGATTTCTTGAGTGCCATGCCTACATCATCCTGCGATTTGAGCGGGGGGAGAAGGCGAATTATCGCACAGATCGGCTGACCTCGGACTCGATGCTCACGATCGTTACAGAATCCGGATAAGCGTCTATGGATAAGACCGAGGTTTCGACTGAAAATAGATAGTTTTTCAGGGCGTTAGAAAACCCTCTTCAAAACCGACATTGGGCGCCCGCGAAAACATTGGCTTTCTAAACATCCCAACAAGGCGTTAGAAAAGTGTAGTTTTCTAATAGCCCGATAAACGTGTGTACTGGCAATTTATCGCCAACAATCAGCGCCTCGCTGCGATCATTCCACGTATCGCGGGGTTTTCAACAGAGTTGTCGCAACTTAACTATTGACCCCGTCTCGGAACCCTGCTAGGCTCCGCTCGTTCCTTCGCTGAACTCCCCCACAACCTTTCTTAGCCGAGCCGGAATCGCACTCGTGTGCACATTCGAGATACAGCGGCGCGGTGAGGAGAAGCTCTTGCAGAAACCCAATCCGATCCAAGGAGAAAAAAGTGAGGAGTCGACTCGTTCTTTCGTTCGTCGCAACAGCTGGAGCTCTTTTTCTGGGAGCATCGGCGCAAGCGTCAACGGTCACGTACTATGCCTGCGTCAACAACACCACCGGGGCCATTAAAATAGTGAACTCAACCACCACTTGTGCGACCGGCACCCATAAAATCCAATGGAACCAGATCGGACCAGTTGGCCCGCGCGGGCCCGCCGGACCTCAGGGAGTGGCCGGACCTGCTGGACCGCAGGGCCCTACGGGAGCGAAGGGCCCTCAGGGACCTCAAGGTCCAGCGGGGCTGGCCATCGGCTATGACGCGACTTGCGGCGGCGCGAATATCACGCCCTGTCCTTCCTCTTTGAGCGGCAGTCCGGGGACCCTCGTACTTCAAACTTCCGCCATCAGCAAGACTGGAACGTATTTCGTGTCTGCTTCGACCACAATGGAGATTGGGGGCAATGGATCGAACAGTTTTGCTGCTTGCTACATAACCACCGCCAACAGCGCTCCGTTTACCTTCTACACTGGCAACAGCAGTGGACCGGGAATCCAAACGATCAGCACCCCTGAGTTTCTTAACGTGTTCAGTACGGGCGATTCGATCGAACTATGGTGTTACGGCGCGTCGGGTACTTTTCCGCTCAACTCACTGCTCACCGCCACTCTGATCAACCAAGTCAATCAGTAGTCATGAGAGGCCACGGGGCGGGACAACCATCCCGCCCCGATTGCACAAATCGTTGGGCTTGGTCGGGACAGGGAGCAGTTGTTGTTGCATTCGGACGAAATTTACGCATTAGACTTGCAGCTACCATGACGGTTTTAGAGAAACAATTTCGCCCGCTAAGGTCTTGCTGGCTCGACGATCACCGCGAGAGTTCCGAAAAGATCACTCGAATGATTTACGAAAACAGGCCATTACGCTCATCCTATGTTACTAACCTTAAGAATCTTTTCCGTTTGCAAAGATTTTTCAGGGCGTCTATGCGGCGACCGCGGTTAGTTGGGCTGTAACAGGCGTGAGCTGGGCAACCGTGGAGCGTAAAGCGCTGAGGATAGCGACGATGATCTTGCGGCCGGTGGAAGTGAGTTGGTAGCGGTGTGTGCCCACGATTTTGGTGATCAGGGCGTGGGCCCGCAGCAAGCGAAGTTTGCGGCTAATCCAGGCAGAGTGGCGGCGGGTCTGTTGTTTGTCGTCGGTAGTCTGGGGGAAGAAGATGGCGCGGAGATCGCGATTGCGGAAGCCATGGATAGCGAACTCGCCGTGGTTAATGGCCGACAGTAGTGCCCGATCATCGCTAAGGGACGGAGGGCGCGTACCCGACGGCCGCGCCATTGCCGTGGTTGTTCCAGTCGCTGGAGCAGTTGGTCGAGGGTGGTGGTGTCGTCGACCGTAGCGAAAGCGTCCAGATAGCGTCTGCGGCTTTGTGGGAGAGCTGGGCTCGGCGGTGTAAGTCGGCAATGCCCCGGCGCAGTCGACGCCAGGCGCGAGGCCCTTTGCGGTCCCCCTCCTTGCGCCGATAAAACGCGGAAGTCGTCGGCGTTATGAAAGGTGGCCTCGGCGCGCAGGACGCAGCCTTTGGGAGTATAGGCCTTATCGTAGAGCTTCACGGAGTTACGGTTGACGCTGTGCTTGACGCGCACTCCCTCGGCTCGGCGCTTAAAGTCGCTGACCACTTCTCCGGAGAAGTTCTGGTGTAGCGGGCCGTTCGAGTTGATGTGTTTACCGAGAAAACGCATGACGTCGGGGCTGGAAAAAGTGGTCATGGCATGGTTCACCCAGCGGGGATAGAAGTGCCGCAGGTCGGCGGCATGGTGGAAAACCACATCGAGAGCCCACTCGTGCTGGTAAGTAGACCAGTAATAGGAGATGGGGTGTTTACGGAAGATCTCGGCATGGATGGGGTTGAGCTGGCGAGCGATGCCGTTGAGCAGCTTGGGCCATCTGGTTTTGAGCTGACGATCCATCAAGCACTGCGCTTTGGTCCAGTTGGCGATCCAGGGAAAACAGTTGTCCTGCTGCAAGTAATCGAGACCAGCGGCTTGCATCTGTCGCGCCAGCCATTCCCGTCCGTTGAGGCAGATTTGCACGGAGAAAGGGAACCAGGTTTGAATGCGAGCATGGAGGAAGCCGAAGACAGGATGGATCTGGTAGGGATAGAGGAACAGGCATTTGCCAGGGCCTAGCTTCAACTCCAGTTTTTTCGTCATTCGATTGCGATGGATCTCGAACTTCCAACAGGGTTCGATGCAGCTGAGCACGCATACCAGTCCGTTGCGCACACCATCTTGGGCCAGGATGTTGCGGGCGATGGTCTCTTTGTTGAGCTGACTGGAATTGAGATACTTCACCGGGCGTTGACAAGCCTTGGCTGCAGCCAGGGAAGCTTCCTTGACCCGCTGGGTGACCTTCTCCACATGGTCGCCAAAGTTCTTGAGGTAGACCTGGTTCGTCCAGAGATAGCTCATCATGCCTTGTGGGTGGCCGATGGAGCGTAGATGTCCGCGAAATACCAAGCGGTCAAATCCTGAGAGTGTGCCGGCGATCTTGTCCTGGTGTTTAGCGATAAACTCATGCATGGGCGTTCTCCTCCGTATCGTTGTTGGTCTTGGAACAACCTTTAATGATACGCAGATGGGGAACGCCTTAGGTCTTGAGTTCACCCGGTTCCGGAAGACGAATGCGATTTCAGGATGCGCGAACGATGGGGCTTTTGGCTAAAGCGATTGCCAACGGCTAAAGCTTACCGAAGTGTTTTGGTTGCGGCTATGCCGCGCTATGAAAGAGGATGTCAAGAGAAAAAGCTTCTCCCCGCCCCTCCGGGAGATGCGGGTGTGGTGACTTACATCCAGCCCCACCTCATTCCTCACCACATCCTTAGCCTGAATAATTCGTGATTTTAAAGACAAAAGAAGCCTCCTGTGCTACAAACATGTTGACTAAACACTGTTTGAAGCACTTCCGGAGGCCTCTTCGTGTCTGACGATAGCACAACAGAGTGTTTGTTGTTCCCAGGAATTTTTCTCAAGCCTGTCGTTGCCCAGTTTGATCAGCGAGAAGGCAGTTCCGATGGCGGTGCTTTGCTGCTGAAGGCCGCCGATGGTCACTACCGATTGGTGGAGGAACTAACGGCATGTCTGCAGGACCAAAGACAAGCCGGCAAGGTCGATCATACGTTGCAGGACTTAGTCGCACAGCGCGTGTTCTCGATTGCCTGTGGCTACCCCGACGGCAACGACTCGGCCCGATTGGGCAGCGACCCCATTCATAAGCTGCTTCTCGGTCGCGATCCCATAGAAGGGCTCGACCTGGCCTCGCAACCGACGGTGTCGCGTTTCGAGAATGCGGTCGGAGTCAAGGAGCTGTATCGCATGGGCGAGACTTTGGCCCAGAGTGTCATCCGGCGGCACGCCAAGCGACTACGGCGCCGGGTTTACCGGGTCACCATCGATCTGGATCCCACCGATGATCCCACCCATGGCGCCCAGCAACTCTCCTTCTTTAACGGGCATTACGACAGCTGGTGCTATTTACCGGTGATGGGCTTTATCAGTTTCAATGAGGAAGCCGAACAGTATTTGTGCGCTGCGGTGTTGCGTCCTGGCAACGCCCCCGCCGCAGTGGGCGCCGTAGGATTGCTGCGGCGGCTGATCCGGATCATTCGTGGTCATTTTCCTGGAGTGACCATTCGGGTTCGCCTGGATGGTGGTTTTGCCAATCCCGCGGTGCTGGAGTTTTTGGATGCGCAGACCAAACTGGAATATGTGGTGGCCATGGCCAAAAACGCAGTCCTGAAGCGGATCGCGGCTCCGGGAATTCGTCGCGCTCGTAAGCTGGCAGGAAGCAGCGGAAAGACGGAACATTTCTATGGAGAAGTCGATTACGCGGCTCGCAAGTGGCCTCATCGACGCCGGGTGGTGATCAAAGCGGAAGTCGTCCGGGCGCCGGGAAAAGATCCCAAAGACAATCCCCGCTTCGTTATTACTAACATGAAGCAGAGTCCGCAATGGATTTACGAACGGGTGTACTGCCAACGTGGTGACGTGGAAAATCGCATCAAAGAGTTGCACGACTTGGAAATTGATCGCACCAGTTGCACCAGTTTTTGGGCCAACCAGTTTCGCGTTCTGCTCACCGCTGCGGCTTACGTCTTGATGCAGGAGTTACGTTTGCGGGCTGCGGGTACAGCCTGTGCCCGGGCCCAGGTCCTCACCTTGCGCGAGCGCTTGCTCAAGCTCGGGGCTCGGGTAATGGTCTCGGTACGGCGCTGGGTCATTCACCTGCCCACGTCGTTCCCGTTTCTACCTGCCTTCCGTCTTATCGCTTGCCGTTTGGGCGCGCAGAGCGGATAAATCTCCCACTTTTTACAATCCAAAATCAGACTTGTCGCACTCTTGGCGAAGGTGTGTCACTACTTGTCAAAATTGACGTTTGAACCCGACTAATTCTTTTGGAATCAGTAACTCGATCGAAGGAAATTCCGCCGTTGTCGCAATTACATATCACTCATGCGAGCAATCACACTCCACTCCACTCTTCATAACACTTATGAATAATGCGGGTTAGAGGGTTTATTGGTTTTTTCGCTTTGGCTCGCCGCACTTTCCCGCGGCGATGCCAACCCTACTTGCTTGTCCCCACTCGACGGTTTCATAAGTCAGTGGCGCTCGACGCCGTTCGGTTCCAAAGCTACGCAAGCTAAGCGTTGGCTTAAGTGCCAACCAAGATCCTATGTGAGGCTCGAGGCCTATAGCTTTTTTGGGTTATCCGAGAGGGCATAGGATTGACTCGGAGACTCGGTGCTGGACTACCGCACCCAGAGTGCCTGAATGAGCGTATGGATACTCTCCCTCGAACCCGAGTTTCGCACGAACCGATGGGCTACCACCGAGGCATGAAAACCTTGGGAGATCACCTGGGTTCTATTCGATGCTCAAGCTGCTTGCGTCTTCAGTTAGAGGTTGAATGTTGATGGCTGGCAGAAGCCGCCGACTATTCTATCGCAGGCGCACGTCAGGGGTAGAGCTCCTCAGTGTAGTAACAGGAGTTCCGCTTCTAGCGGGAAGCGAGTATCGCCTCACTTCTAAGCATTCGGTGTGCGCGGCAACGGAGCGCACGAGTTCGGTTAGTTATTCGACCAGCTATCGGTTGTGGTACGAGTCACCGCCTCCGGGCGGGGGAAAGCTGCGGGCTGGTTCTGGAACCAAGCCGGGGCTTCCGCGCCGCCCACTCGGGCGCGGCTCCCAGCCCCGGCTCAACTGCTGTCGCAAAGCGCCCTCCAGGGCAGAGGCTCTGGTAAGGTGGCGATTTCTCGAAGCATGATCTCAACGATGTGCCGGATGGTATAGGTGGGGTCCTTGGGTCGCCGGGGACGTTTCAGTCGGCGATAAATGAACAGTTGTAGCAAATTGAAGGCTAGCGTCCAAAGCAGCAGCGTAGCCAGGAGGGCATTCCTCGAGTGCCGAAACCCATGGCCCAGGTTCCAGTGCTGGATCCATTGGTGGAAGGCGGTATTCTCGATGTGCCAGCGGGACCGGGTGATCTTCAGCGCCGTGCGCCGGGACACTTGGCGAGCCCGTTGCCCCACCATGGCGAAACACCAAGTGCTGGGGGCTTGCCCGGATTTCGTGATCACGGCCCGGATCACCCGAATCTTTCCCGAGTAGGTGTCCAGGGTCTCGATATCGTCCTCATCCCAGAACTCGATCTGCTCTTGGCTTTGGGGGTCGTGGTAGATCTCGATGGGTCCGCTGCCCTGCCATAAGGCGAGTGCTTCCCGGAAAGGCTCGTTGTTTTCTTTTTTAAGGACGATGAAGCCGCCATCGCCGTAGGCGTCGAGTTGACTCATCCAGCGCCCATTGGCATAGAGGGCATCGACGACGATGGCATCGAGGAAGCTGCCGTAGGTCTGGTGGAGGGAATCTAGGAGACGGTGGGCGGCCGTGAGTTCGCCTTCGTGGCTGGCGTGCTCGCCCACCGTATCGGTGCGCGCCTCCTCATTGCGAACTGGTTCGATGGCCAGAACCACATCCACCACCGGCCCTAACAGCAGGGCGACGACATAGCGGTGGTAGTACTGCGGCACCTCTTCCACCTCACCCCCGGTACGCTTCGCTTTGACGTAGCGCACCAGGCACTGCGGGCAGTGGCGATCCTAGGAGGCGAAGGGCTCCCACCCATCGACGGCCACGCAGCGTAAGCCGCCGTAGGAGCCTTCGCGAAAAGCCTTATTGCGCTCGGCTTTCTGAATCACCTGTTCGAGGGCGCCCTGAAGGCCCGGCAGATGCAGCTTATCGAGCACATTCGCCACCACATCGGCGCTGAACACTTTCCCCTCGGGCGTGGGCGGACAGCCGATTAACTTTTGGAAATCGCTCTGCTTCAGATCGCCTTCCAGGGCATTGCGGCTCGGGATCCGCAGCACGGCGCCATGAAACAGGCGGTTGACCACGTCGAAGGTGGGGATTTCCGGAGCTCGTCGCGAGTCGGTTTGGCGAGCTAACAGCCCCGGCAGGTCCAAGACGTTACCGGCATACTTTTCAAATTGGTGCAGTTTGCCGCGTGAGTGCAGCAGCCAGAGCGGGAGCCCGACCGGTCGCAGTTGTCGCCGGATGATTTCGTCTTGCTCGGAACCGCAGCGTTTGTACTTGCGGCCGCTGCCGCAAGAGCAAGCCGGGTTGCGCCCGAGAGGTGGCGGAAGCGCCAACGCTCCCGTCGGGTTGGACTCCGGCCGGGAATCGCTTCTCGTCAGGCCCACGTCAGAAGGGGAGAGAATGTGTGGTCTTGAGTTCTGGCGGCCGGCACCTCATCGCGGCTTCCGCCTCTTGGGGGTGGATTGCTGCCGCCGGAGGGCCAGCAGTTGGGCGTTGGCGGCGAAGACTTCCGCTACGGCGTCTTTGAACTCGCGTCCTTGCTCGAGCAGAGGGCGGATCTGTTCCACCCACTCGTCGGGAATACGCTCCACGCGTTTCTTACCGTTCACCATGAAAGTCAGCGACCAGAGCGGATGTCCCTCGTCGTGGGCGCAATGGCAGGTCGGGGTTCCACAACGGCGGTGGGTGAGGGCCAGCGAGCCGGGCAGGGCGTCGCGAGGAATCTGGAAGCGGCGCAGGAGGGCGTACTTGCGCTGCCGCAAGCGAGAGGCGGCCCCGCCCTGGGCGTTGAACCAGTCATCCATGCGTGTAATACTACACACAGTAGACGCTTAGTTTCAATGCTGAAATGCGTTGGGGAATTTGCGTACCTTGATTCCCCCGGGATCCTCAGTTCCTACGCGGGGTTACAGAACTGAAGCGGAACTCCTGGTGTAGTAAAACTGTAGTAGTTCTACGTTCAGAACCGATCAGATTGGATCAGAACCAGGCAAATCAAGTTGCTGGTAAGCGGTTGACGAATCAGGTAGAGTAGAGAATTTTCATAAACGTTCAGAACTCACCTGTGAACTCAAAATCCGCCGGTACTAACAAAGGCGTTCTGTTTTCTTTTTGCGCGAGCCTTTCCAAAGTCCAGATCGTCGACGGTTCAGACAAAATCACCGGGTCGATGAGCTCTTGAATCACAAGAACACGATTTCTAGGCGACAACCACTCGTTAGACTCGCGATACTTTGCTTCGTGCATCAAGAACGGGCACACTCAGAGTGTAGATCTAGTTTTTCCTGGCGTGAACAATCTATTGGGCACTATCCCACATGAACATACTTGATCTCGTTGTCGGCAAACCCATCAAAACCAGCGATGAACGCGCCGAGCAGATCGGCCCGACACAGGGCATCCCGATCTTTGGTCTCGATGCGCTTAGCTCGGCTGCTTATGGCCCGGAAGCGGCCCTCAGCCTTCTGATCCCCCTTGGCCTTCTCGGTGTTCGTTATATCGTCCCCATCAGCGCCGCCATCATCACGCTACTCGTGATCGTGTACTTCTCCTATCGCCAGACCATCGCCGCCTATCCCTCCGGCGGTGGCTCCTATACCGTGGCGCGGTTCAACCTTGGTGCACCTGCCGGCCTGCTCGCCGCTGCCGCGCTCCTCGCCGATTACATTCTCACGGCCGCTGTGGGCATTTCCGCGGGAGTTGGCGCCTTAGTCTCGGCCGTTCCGTCCTTGCTGCCGCACACCGTTTCTCTCTGCGTTGGAATTTTGATCGTTATCACCATTCTCAATCTCCGTGGCGTGCGCGAAGCTGGCAGTGCCTTCGCGGTTCCCACCTACCTTTTTGTCGGCACACTTCTCATCACCATAGTCGCGGGCATTCTCCGCGCGCTACTCAGCGGAGGCCATCCCACCCCGGCAATTCCCCTTCCGCCTCCGCCGGCCATGACAGAAGCGGTCAGCTATTGGCTTCTACTGAAGGTTTTCGCCAGCGGTTGCACGGCCTTGACCGGCGTCGAGGCCGTCAGCAACGGCGTGAAGGCCTTCCGAGAGCCAACCGTGAAAAACGCCCAGCGCACTCTCACTGTGATTATTTTCCTCCTGGCCGTGCTGCTGGCGGGAATTTCCTATCTCGTGAAGACTTACGGAATCGCCGCAACCGATCCGGGGCAGCCTGGCTACCAAAGCGTTCTCTCTATGCTCACCGCCGCGGTTTTTGGCAAAGGGTTCTTTTATTACCTGACCATCGGCTCCATCCTTGTCGTTCTCTCTCTGTCCGCCAATACCGCCTTCGCTGATTTTCCGCGTCTCTGTCGCGCCATCGCACAAAACAACTACCTCCCGCACGTCTTCGGCTATCGCGGGCGTCGTCTGGTCTACACCTATGGCATCGTCGTCCTAGCGCTTCTGTGCGGCGGCGTGCTCATCCTTTTCGGCGGGATTACCGACCGGCTGATCCCGCTCTATGCCGTCGGTGCGTTTCTCGCCTTCACGCTCTCCCAAGCCGGTATGGTCATGCATTGGATAAAAAATCGCGGCCCGAACTGGCTGAAGAGCGCACTCGTGAATGGACTCGGTGCCCTGGTCACCGGCATCACGAGCATCGTCGTTTTGGTTGCGAAATTTGTACAAGGCGCTTGGATTACCCTACTCTTCATTCCTTTGACGATTGTTTTTTTCGCCCTTGTGCGCCGCCACTACCACTCGGTGAAAGTACTCACCACTTGCAAGGTTCCCGTCGACGCAGTTGGTCTCAGTCAGCACCCCATTGCGGTCATTGCCATCGACCGCTGGAGCAACATCACCCGCCAGGGAATCGAATTTGCTGCCCGGCTTTCCCCGGAAGTGATCGCCTTGCACGTCGAGCCCAACGAGCACTCCGAATTGCTTCAAGACGACTGGGAACACTACGTTGAGCAACCCTTCCGCTCGGCGGGCAAGGAGCCGCCCCAGCTCCACGTCCTGCCTTCACCCTACCGCTTCATCATCATTCCTATCGTTCAGTTCATTTTGGACCTTTCGAAAAGGCATCCCGATCGCAGCATAGTGGTGGTTATACCCGAGCTGGTGGAGGACAAATGGTACGAATACTTCCTCCACAATCAGCGTGGCCGGCTTCTAGAATGGGTGCTTCTCGCCCGCGGTAACGAACGCATCTTCACGGTGAGTGCACCCTGGTACGTCGGGCAACGAACCTGATTCCATCTAAGGATAACGATTCGGAGGGATCTTGGGAGTGAACTGCTGTGATGAAAACGTGATAGTTCCATGTTCAGAATGGGTCAAAACCGATCAGAACGGATCATAGGCGTCGACTGGTAAGCGGTTCATCGGCGGGTTGGGTGATCGTGTAAGCGCCGGCCGGCATCTTCGCATTACCAGCGTAAAAAGGAAATGAGGTTGTGAAATCGACACCGTTGGCAATCTGCGCCATCGCGGGCATCCCGAATGACAGAAACATCAATCCGGTTATGGCAGCGAACTTGCTTAGGCTTTTCATGATATTGACCCTCCATATCTGGGGTTATACTCAGCGACAAGGGATTGTCTACTGCCGCTTGCGGCAGGTGAGGCAAAAAGTGCCTGGATCTCAGATCTTATAGATTCGCCCGCGATTAAGGAATATAGGCAATGGAAGTTTGAACTCTGTAGAACGACGAGATCCTGCCGTGCTTTTATCGCATACTGCACGAGTTCCAAGTGCCTGGCGATCCCCTTTCCTGGCTCAAGGCGCTTTCGCACATGGAAACTGAGCGCGGTCAGGCTGCGTTCAAATAATTAAAAGGAGGCACAAAATGGTCAGAAATCCGGAATCAGCAAGACTCCAAGAGGCAGGTACGCTCGAAACCAGCAGATCCCAACAACAAGTAGGCCCCGCCAAGAAGCACTGGAGAAAGTGGGGACCATACTTGAGCGAGCGCCAGTGGGGCACGGTCCGCGAGGACTATAGCCAGGACGGTAATGCCTGGGACTACTTCACTCATGACCAGGCCCGATCGCGCGCCTATCACTGGGGCGAGGATGGCCTGGCCGGCATCAGCGATGACAAACAGCAGCTATGTTTTAGCGTCGCTCTATGGAACCGTAAGGATCCAATACTCAAAGAACGTCTTTTCGGGTTGACCAACAGCGAGAGCAACCACGGCGAGGATGTCAAAGAGTATTACTTCTATCTCGATAGTACGCCGACCCATTCCTACATGAAGTATCTGTACAAGTATCCGCAGACCGCGTTTCCCTACAACGATCTGATCGAGACGAGCAAGAGGCGCAATCGTGGTGACATGGAATATGAGCTGCTGGATACAGGTATCTTCAATGGCGATCGCTACTTTGACGTTTTTGTCGAGTATGCCAAGCAGTCGCCGGAGGACATCCTGATCCAGATCAGCGTCAGTAATCGCGGTCCTGAGCCAGCTACAGTGCACGTCCTCCCGACACTATGGTTTCGCAACACCTGGACCTGGTGGCCCGGCACGCCCAAGCCGTCCGTGAAGCAGGTCTCTGGACAGAAGGGTTATCAGGTTATTGCAGCGTCGCACGCCGATCTGGGGGAACGCTATCTGTACTGCGAGGGAGATGTCCCGCTGCTGTTTACAGAGAACGAGACGAACAACGAGCGGATTTTCGGCACGCCTAACGCGTCTCCCTACGTTAAAGACGGAATCAACAACTACGTAGTTAACGGACGTCAAGATGCGGTCAATCCTGAAAAGACGGGAACTAAATCTACGGCACATTACGAGTTGCAAGTAAGAGCGGGACAGACAGCCACCGTCCGTTTGCGGCTAAGCGATGCGGCACCGTTAGCCATCGGCAATCCCTTCAAAGACTTCTCGGAGATTATGCAGGCACGCCAGCACGAGGCCGATGAGTTCTACAAGTCCATAACCCCAGCCCGCGTCAGTGAAGATGAAGCGCTCGTCATGCGGCAGGCGCTGGCCGGGATGCTTTGGTCCAAACAGTTTTTCTTCTTCGACGTGGACAAATGGCTCGAGGAACACGGTATCGATCCGATGAAGCCCGGCGGACGCCTCGTGCGGAACAGCGAATGGTTCCACATGGTGAACCAGCACATCATCTCGATGCCGGACAAATGGGAGTATCCGTGGTATGCCGCCTGGGACCTGGCGTTCCACACCATCGCACTCTCCACGGTCGATATAGAGTTCGCCAAACAACAGCTCGACCTGATGCTGCAGTCGTTCTTCCTCCATCCGACCGGTCAAATCCCGGCCTACGAGTGGAACTTCAGCGACGTCAACCCGCCAGTACATGCCTGGGCGACGATTTTCCTTTACCGGACGGAGCAGGCCCTCAAAGGAGAAGGCGACCTTGACTTCCTCAGGCGGTCGTTTGCGAAGCTGACCCTGAATTTCAGTTGGTGGGTGAACCGCAAAGATCGGTTTGGCAAGAATCTGTTTGAAGGCGGCTTCCTCGGGCTGGACAACATCGGTGTCTTCGACCGGAGCGCGGCGCTGCCGACCGGTGGCAGCCTTGAGCAGGCGGACGGCACCGCATGGGTTGCCATGTTCTGCCAGAATATGCTGGAGATCGCCGTCGAGTTGGCGGCCTACGACAACTTTTACGAAGACATGGCCCAGAAGTTTGCTGAGCATTTCATATGGATCGCGCGCGCCATGAATCAGGTGGGGCCAGAGGGTATGTGGGACGAGGAAGATGGTTTCTACTATGACGTCCTGCGCCTCCCCGACGGCAGTGCCAGCCGGCTCAAGGTTCGCTCTATGGTGGGCCTGCTTCCCTTGTGCGCCACTACCGTGATCGAGCCGTGGCAGCGCGAACGAGTGCCGCGAGTAACGGAGCTGTTGAGGGAACGCTTGGAACGTATGCCCGAACTGCGCAACAGCTTTCACGCAACCGGGCCGGGCCATATGGGATACGCCGAACGCGGCATTGCTGCGCTGGTGAATGAGAAGCGGTTGCGCCGGATTCTGACCCGCATGCTCGACGAGAACGAATTCCTCAGTCCTTACGGCATTCGGGCGCTCTCCCGCTACCATGGCGAGCATCCGTTTGTCGTCCATGTAGGGGGACAGGAATACCGGGTGAACTATCTCCCGGCAGAATCCGACACCGGCATGTTCGGTGGAAACTCCAACTGGCGCGGCCCGGTTTGGATGCCGGTGAATGCACTGCTGATCCGTGCCCTGTTGTCCTTCTACCTTTATTACGGTGAAAACTTCAAGATCGAGTGTCCGACGGGCTCGGGCAACCGCATGAATCTGTTTGAGGTGGCCCGGGAAATTTCCAATCGGTTGACAAGGATCTTCTTGCGCGATAAGTCCGGCCGGCGACCGGTGTACGGAGGCACGGAGAAATTCCAGACCGATCCTCACTGGAAGGATTACCTCCTGTTCTACGAATACTTCCATGGAGATAACGGTGCGGGCCTGGGAGCTAGCCACCAGACCGGCTGGACCGGGATTGTCGCAAAACTGATCGAGCTTTTCGGCAGGCTCGACGCACATCAGCTGCTGGATGCCGGTAAAGCAGGAGGGTTTGCAAAAAAAGAACCAGCACGGGATAAGCAGGTCGCGTGAATTCGAAGGACAGAGCGAAAGGGCAACGACCATGTTCATCTGGCCTCGCTATCCGACACTGTACGAAATCAATACCTGGGTCTGGCTTTCTGAGCTCAGCTTGAAGACAACATCCACCGTTGACTTGAGTTCCGTGCCCTCAGCCGAATGGGACGCCATCGCCAAGTTCGGTTTCGATGCCGTCTGGTTCATGGGGGTTTGGGAACGAAGTCCTGCGGGCATTGCGATTGCAAATCAAAACAAGAATTTGGTTGACGATTTCCGTCGAGCGCTGCCCGATTTCAAGCCAGTAGACAATGTCGGATCTCCCTACTGCATAAGACGCTACGTGGTTGATCAGCACCTGGGAGGTCCTGAAGGTCTCGCCATCGCTCGTCGAGAGCTCGCGAAGCGAGGCATGAAACTGCTTGTGGATTTTGTACCCAACCATGTAGCGCCGGATCATCCGTGGGTCACCGAGCACCCCGAGTACTTCATTCGAGGAAGCGCAGAGAATGCTAGAAACGACCCGGCATCCTACATTGAGGTACAAGGAAGTCTCTGCGCCTGCGGACGAGATCCTTACTTTCCTGCATGGCCGGATGTTTTGCAGCTCAACGCATTTCAGCCCGGACTTCGACGAGCAGTGGTTGAAACCCTCTCCGGTATCGCGGCCCAGTGTGATGGCGTCCGGTGCGACATGGCCATGCTTCTGTTGAACCAAATTTTTGAACGCACCTGGGATAGTCGTGCAGGGCAACGGCCGCCAACCGAGTACTGGGGTGACGTGATCCCTACCGTCAAGAGATCGCATCCGAACTTCCGCTTCATTGCCGAGGCTTATTGGGATCTGGAGTGGGAGTTGCAACAGCAGGGGTTCGACTTCTGCTATGACAAGCGGCTCTACGATCGCCTGGAGCATGACAATGCAGAAAGTGCTCGGCTTCATCTGTGTGCTGACCTTGCCTACCAGCAGAAGCTGCTTCGCTTCCTCGAAAACCATGATGAGCCTCGGGCCGCAGCGACCTTTTCCGCCGCAAAGCAGAGGGCTGCCGCAGTCACGATATCCTCCCTCCCGGGGGCAAGGCTCTTCCATGAAGGACAATTCGAGGGCAGAAAGGTAAGGCTACCGGTTTTTTTGGGCAGACGCCCCGCAGAGCCCGTAGACAAAGCATTGCAGGCTTTCTACGGCAAGCTCCTGGCAGGCATCGATGCTCCTATATTTCGCGATGGTGAATGGAAACTGTGTGAGCGTAGCGGCTGGCCAGACAATCAAAGCTTTCAAAGCCTGGTGGCTTGGAGCTGGGTCAAAGACGATGATCGACGCCTCATTGTAATTAATCTCAGCGACAGTGCTGTTCAAGCCCGTGTGCATGTACCGTGGGAAGAGGTACGAGGGACAACCTGGCGTTTGAGTGACCCCCTTTCGGACGCGAGCTATGACCGCGACGGGGATGAGATGGGGGCGTCAGGGTTGTATGTCGAATTGGAACCCTGGGGTTACTGCTTCTTCCAGTGTCGTCGCACCGCCAAGGGATGACGATGTGGCGCTGATTCCCGTTGGCGCCTATATGCCGCGCTGGTTCATGGCCTCGCAGCATGTAAACCCAGACGAAGCGGCAAAAATTCTCCGGGATGTTCAAGCCGGTCAGGCTCTAGGCATCCACTGGGGTACTTTTCAGCTCACCGACGAGGCACGTGAAGAGCCCCGACTTATGCTGGCGTCATCCCTCTCAGCCGCGGGCATCCCGCCCGACCGCTTCAGCGCTGCCCAACCCGGCGGGGTCTACGACTTCTGACGTTACGTATGCCAAGAATGCTAAGGCCGTAGAACTCGAGCCCGGATGGGACCAGTTATATTTCGGCCTCGGCTTGACCCTGCTCCAACAGCAAAGCTACGACGAAGCAATTTCCTCGCTTCCGACAGCCGTACAAAAGGATCCAGGGAATGTCTTCTCTGTCGCGGCGCTAATTTACGGACTTGGCCGCGCGAGCCAGAATAGAGAGGCGAAGCGACGTTTGAGCCAGCTCTTGAATGAGTATTCGTATGTGCCGAATTGGTTCCTTGCAATGGCTAAACGACAGGGAGGGTGCGATCGATGCCTTGGAAAGGGCTTGTCGACATCGTGAGCCGTGCATCGTCAGGTTGAAGGTGGACCCTATTTTTGACCCGCTGCGAAACGAACGAAAGTTCACAGACATGGTTCGCAGCGTTGGGCTCGAACCGTGAGCGTGCTGTCACGGAAGCATTTGTCGAGTGCACCACTGAGACGCGGCGTTTTAGCCTGCGACGATTCTGGCTGATTGCGGGCGAGTGACGCTAGTGCTGACGGGCTATGCAGAAGTAATCTAGCGGTGTCGCTCACCTGTGTTTCCCGCGTGTACCCGCTCAGTTCACCGCGTTCGACGGCGTCATCATCGCCGCCAGCATGTCATCCTGCGCTGCTAGACGATCCTCGCTCATGCTATGGGCGTAAATTCCGAGCGTGGTAGCAACGTCGCTGTGGCGGAGCATCTTCTGCACCGTCTTCACGTCCGTACCTTTCCGAACGAGGAAGCTCGCCAAGCTATGACGCAAGTTGTGGAACCCGAAGCGGACCTTCTCGCCTTCCTTGAGCACGCCCGCTTTCACCGCAGCAGGACGGAGATGATCTTCGACCAGCATGTTGGCGACGCGCGGTTGCTTGCCCTTTAGCCGGGTGCTGGCAAAAACCCAGTCCGTCGCTTGAGCGTAAGGAGTCTGGTCCTGCCACTGGCGAATGAAGCCTGCGAGTAGCGGGGCCAATGGAACCGGAGCCTTGCTTGCCGCACTCTTTGGCTTACCTACCTTTCCGCCCGTCCATGAGCGCCGGACAAAAACCTGCTGGTTGTCGTAGTCCACATCTGCCCACCGCAAACCAAGGCACTCGGAAATGCGAAGCCCCGTAGCCGCGATGAGGAGTGTGAGAGTCCGCTCTGGTTGAGGCATCGCCATGAGAATCTTGAAGCATTGTTCCGGTGTGATGATCTTCGCCTCGTATTCCGACTGAGTCTTGACCCGAACAAACTTCATGGGGTTGGCTTCCCCGGTGCGAGGAATCAGGCCATAGGTCTGCCCGTGCTTAAAAACCAAGTTCATTACACGGCGGATCTTGTCCACTGTGGGGTTCTCCAGGTTCTCCATTCGCTTGCTGGCCTTCAGCCACTGCATGATCTCCAGCGGCTCAAGCTCCAGCGCGGGACGATTTCCCCAGCGAGGAATCAGTCTATTGTTCAGGATCTGAAGGTAGCGTTCTATGGTGGTGTGGGACTTCTGGTCGTCCGCTTCGGCAAGTTCGCCTAGCTCGTACTTGATATAGTGCCGCGCTAGATCGCCGAACATAACCCGGCCAGTCAAGCCCAGTTCGTGGTTGCGACTAAGGCCACGATGCTCCACTTCGGCCCAAGCGTCCTTCTCTCTTTGCAGAGAGGACAGCGCC
Organism: uncultured Acidobacteriota bacterium; assembly: GCA_963796095.1. Classification (GTDB taxonomy): domain Bacteria; phylum Acidobacteriota; class Terriglobia; order Terriglobales; family Acidobacteriaceae; genus JABDBE01. The sequence continues at coordinate 31,557 of CAWCKL010000030.1, read as the reverse complement.
CCGACGACGACCGTGTTCTCCACTCTGTGGCCGTCCGTGTCGCGGGTTCTGTAGTAGTGGTACACCCACACTTTGCCCGCTCTCTTGCGTTCCTCCTTCGTTAGCCAACCTCTTTGCGACATCTCAGCCTTCGGTCCCGATAGTGCCAGCGTCGGACTTGGGCCGAACCATACTGGTTCTCTGCCGAGATGAAAACCAAGGTTTCTTAGCCGTCGCGACTGCGTCAGCAATTTCGCTGAGGCGAAAACGCCACACACGTCTCGTGCCGTCGCCGATAGGATGACCGGGCAACTTGCCTGCCCGCGCCAGTTCAAGGATGCGACGCCGATTAAGTGATAAGAATTTTCCGGCTTCGGCGGCATCTACGAAGCGTTCCAGCATTTGATCGCTCATTGCCAAACCCCGTCGCCCCCACTACTGAGTTCTGGCGGAAATTTGGATTATTGAGTTGGAGGCACTTTGCCGGGTCTTTTCCTTTGGTACCTCCGAAAGATAGACAGGTGTCCGAAGATCGCCCGTTACCTTGGTCACTTCCTCAGACGCCTTGTCCGACCGAAAATAAATCGTCCCCAATAATCCAAGTGTTTCCGCCAGCGGGGCGGGAGATGTGCGACTTTTGCTGCACCTCTCCCGGAAGGCGCTTGAGGACAAAACGTTCGTGAAATCGGCGTGACGTCGCGGCAAGTGTGACTACCAGCAATGTCAATGCATTATGAAAGAGCGCCCTGCACAGCGTAGCGCAGCGGGGGCGGTGCCCTTCGCCTCTTAGCAGGGCGCTCTTTCATAATGCATTGAGAAATCGCAGGGCTTTGAGTGTTGTTGTCCATTCGCCTGTCGATGCACTGGTGCAGCGGAACGCTCACGACCCGAAGGGGTTTTGAGCGTAATGCCTGTTTCGTAAACTGATAGAAATCGCTGGGCAAAAGGCGATCTTTCACGCGGACTCAATGACCATAAAAACTAAAACGAAACATGCGTTTAGTAAGCAGCTCACGAACAAAAACCACTTGATGCGCTTAAGTCTGAAAGGAAGAATTATCGATCTCCGACGCAGGCAAGACATACCATTACTGATTCGCACGGACGCACGTGCTTACCCGCTCGACCTCACCATGAACCGAGTAGGGACAGACGAGTTCGCGAATGAATGCCGGTGTTCAAGGGTACTGGCAATCGCCAGACGTTGAGCACCGGCCGTATTTGTCTCCTCCAGACTGAGCCCAAGGCTAGTTCATCCCCAACTCCGATAGGAACATGTCCACTGCTCCACCGCTCAATGTGATGTTTCCAAAGCGGGCAGTGTCCTGATAGGTCCCGACCACGAAGACGTCGCCTTCCGAGTCTACAGACAGTCCAGTCCCGGTCCAGGAGGGCCACACTGTCGCGTTGGCTGCCGTCGCAACCCGCCGCAAACTCTTGCCTGAATATTGCAGGACAAACAGATTTTGCTGATGGTTGCCAAACAGGTGTCGGCTCCCTATGTTGAACGGGCTCTGAAAGACTCCGCTCAGGTACAGAAGACCGCTGGCGTCGTAGGTCACTCCAGTCGCGGCTTCATTCGCCGGCCCGCCGATACGAAGAGCTTTCTTCAATACCCCTCGACCGTCGTAACTGACGACGACAGCGTCCTGGTTATAGGGATTGGTGTAGTCACCTCCGCCCAAGTTGACATTCTGTACGGGCGGCTGGGAGGTAACGATGGTGCTCGCTGCCCCCGACGATCCATAGTTAATGTTGCCGACAAGGCCCACGAGGCTGATTTCGCCGGTTGGGCCTACCGCAACAGCGTTCGCAATTCCCTTATACCCGCCGAAGTGATTAACCCACATTGCATTGCCTCGACTATCGTACTTCACCAGAAAGCCATCGTCAGGATAATTGCTATCCGTTTGCGCCGGACTGAAGCCCGTGATGGTAATGTTTTTGCCATCCTTGCTATAAAACGTAGTCTGGTCCTCAAGCCAGCCAGCGACGTAGGCATTGGCTCTTGTATCCACGGCCACCGATAGTCCTATGCTGTTAGGGCTGGCTCCATTCGTTTCGCCCCAATCGAAGTTCCCATCAGTGTCGTACTTAGCTAGAAACATATGCCAGGCCCCGACACCCGGAACCATGTGATGTGCCCCATTCGCCGACGAAAACACCGTGTCTCCCTGGCTTCTTCCAGTCAGGTAGACCGTGCCGGAAGTGGGTTCGACAGCCACTCCCCAGCCGTCGCAAATCCCTTCGTTCGTTATGGTACCTGTCTGCACCCAGGCCACCACCCCGGACAGGTTGTACTTGGCCAGGTAGCTGGTGTCGCCCGGGCCGCTCACTGCTATGGTTGAACCATCGGTAGAACCGAAGGTCGCGCTTTTGTAAAACATTCCGGTGAGATAGATATTGTCGGCCCCATCCAGGGCCATAGCCAGCCCCCAATCGTCGTTGGGTCCGCCGGCTTGGATTGCCCAGAGCACTGACCCAGAGGGATCGAGCTTAGTGAGGAAGATGTCCTGACCGCCGTTCGACGTCAGAAGCGTGTTCCCAAACTGTATCGAGGAGCCAAACTGGCCAGTGAAGTATTGGGAGCCGTCAGATCCTATCTTAACCGCGGCGGCGCTGTCATTCCCGCCGCCTCCAAAGCTGTTGGCCTGCAACCAAGACCACTGTGTATTGGCGCACACCGCTGTCGTAGCCAGAAAGCAAACCACGATCGCCGATTTCAAGTTGCGACGAATAATTCGCATGAGTTTCATAAAACATTTCCTCCACAGAAGACTTACAGGATTTGGATCATTCGCCTCGGAGGGCGATGCGTCCCAGAATGGAATGCTCTTCGGGGAGGCTGGACGCGTCAACTGTACACCTACGAGCGTGTTTTGTCAGTGACAGAAATCACACCTTAATTTGCGGTCATGGCGAAGACCGCAGCGCAATGCCAGAGATCACTTTTGTAACATCGCCATAGATGCACTCATTAGATGCACTCATTGACCGGCGTGCGCTTGGACAACTGATCGAGTCCACCTGCCATTCACCTGCCGTTAAGACTGTCTTGCACTGCCTTCTATGGGTAAAGCTGCCATCCGTGGCTCTGTATCGTGTTGAGTTGACGTTTACAGGTGCCCTCGACTCCCACTCGCTTCCGCCATCACTAAGTAGTGCACGCCTGGGCGACTACGTATCCGGACTGCGATGGGTTTGCTTTCACGTGATTATCGAGGTCCTTACCGGTGAGGGGACTATTTGTACCGGGGTGACAAGGCCCAAAATATCCCGATTTGCCGTGCGTCGGATGGCTACAGTAGAGCTGGCTCCCAGGGGCGCTCGACGAGGCACTGGGCGCCAAGGCGAACAACGAAGCGAGAAAAATCGAACCACATAGCGCACCGACGAGTCTCACTGATTTCCCTCCTAAGCGGATTCGTTTGGAATATTACACTTGCGTTGGTTCATCGTAAACGAGTTCGGAGTTGGCAGCTCGGAGTCCATTTTTCACGCCCGGGGCGCGAGATTGGTTGCCGACCTCTGCAATGGCTGGTTATTCCTGGGCTGCCACTTCCATACGAATAACACGTAGCGCTTACCGGGTATGTTGGCTACCGTTCTAGGTTGCGAAGTTCTGGCCGTTTCGATCCTGGCTTAGGACGACCGGATTTTCTTTGGAGAGCGAAGATGGCTGGCTGCGTCCGTCGTCGATGAAGACCTTTGCGTCCGTCACTTCCTTTTCGGCGGGAAAGCGAATGGTGAACGACACGAATTTTGTGGGCACTTCGATGTCGGCTCGCCAGTCCTCTGCGTCTCTCCCTGAAAACCGTTCCAGATCGTAAAGTTGGTTGAGATTGGCCACGATGCTCCGACCGGCTGCTTGCCCAGCGGTACGACAAATTCATAGGTGCGGCGTTCACTGTCACTCGAGACTTCGTTGAACGACAGCTCGACGCCGCTCGGGGCCCGCAGGAAACCTGTGTCGATGCCCGCCCCAGTCGTCCACGGCCGCAATATATAGTCGTTGGTCGAGCTGTTCAGTTCTCGTAGAAGGTCGTTTCGCGTGAAGGTAGCGGAGGAGATTTTCTTGGTTCGCTTGTCAACGCCCGCCGGGAGCTTCTTCCAACCTGACATGTCGATAAAGAAGGTTGAACAGTCGCAGCTGTACGCGAAGCCCGTGGAGTCCTGGCGGCTGGGCAATGCGTAGCCACTGGCGAGCGCGTTGGAGCGGCAGCAACTCCGAAACGACCTGTGACCGCGACCAGTGACGCTGCCACAAGGTTGAGCAGAGAAAACATCAAGATGCAACCCAGCATTTTCGGAGGCGGCGGGTCCCGTTTCTGTTCGGCATAAAACAGCCAGAAACTCAGGAGAGCGAACAGGAATACGAGGCGGGAAAGACCAAACTTCAGGATTTCAACCACGTTCAGTGGTTGAAATTGAGCAACAGAATCGCCCGCATTGAAAGGAAACCCGAGCGCCACCAGTGCTCCCTTCCTGGTCACTCTGCCCCGCAAGTAGTCAGTGCGTAGGCGTGCCCACGTCGCGCGGCATCCTTACGAACCACAGTTAGCGACCAGTCTACTTCCGCTCATACCCCGTGTAGATAACAGCCTCGTCTCACAACGCAGGTTTCGCGTAGAGCAATAGTGTCCCGGCGTTGAAAAACGTTACAAGATGAGTTCCTCACGCCGGCTCACGTCGCAGTAGTTTATTCTTCCAACCTGTGGCTCCCGTGGCTCACGATGCTTCGCATTTGTTTGTAGAGATCGGCGCTGCCATTGTGCTGCTAGCAATTCTTGCGCGGCTCGCGAACCGATGGTGCTTCTCCGCCATTCCACTCTACCTTCTGGCTGGTCTTGCCTTCGGCAATGGCGGCCTGGCGCCGCTTCCGCTCAGCCGGGGCTTCATAGGAACTGGGGCCGAGATTGGCGTGCTCTTACTGCTCTTCATGCTGGGGTTGGAATATAGCGGAGAAGACTTGAAAAAGAATCTCCGCATCGGGCTGCCCGCGGGCATGGTGGATCTGCTTTTGAATTTCACGCCGGGGCTCGTGACTGGGCTTCTTCTACGATGGAAGCCGCTGGCTGCGGTCTTGCTGGGAGGCATCACCTACATTTCGTCCTCCGGAGTGATTGCCAAGGTGCTGGAGGAACTGCGACGGATCAACAATCCAGAGACGCCGATGGTTCTAGCCGTGCTGGTGCTAGAAGATCTGGCGATGGCGGTGTACCTGCCATTGGTGGGAGTGTTGCTGGTCGGCGGCGGGCCGGCAAAGATTGCGATCTCGGTTTCGGTTGCAGTCACGGTTGTCCTGCTCGTGCTCTTTGTCGCGCTGAGGTTTGGACGGCAGCTCAGCCGGTTTCTCGCGCACGAGTCTGACGAGATCATTCTGCTTACGACGTTTGGAACTGTGCTGCTCGTGGCTGGTCTGGCGGAGCGTTTCCGGGTGTCGGCGGCGATCGGCGCGTTTCTGGTCGGTATCGCGTTATCCGGACCGATTGCTGAGCAGTCGCATCGACTTCTCGCTCCGCTTCGCGACTTGTTCGCGGCGACTTTCTTTTTCTTCTTCGGGCTGCAGATTGATCCCGCCACATTGCCTGCTGCGCTGCCGGTCGCTCTGGGATTGGGCGCGGTTACAGCGGTCACCAAAGTTGCCACCGGATATTGGGCAGCGAAGCGAGCCGGCGCCGATAAGCAGGGAAGTCTGCGAGCTGGAATGGCGCTGGTCGCGCGTGGAGAGTTTTCGATTGTGATTGCGGGTCTGGGCGCGGGACTCGAACCAAGTCTGGGGCCGCTCGCCGCCGCGTACGTGCTATTTCTGGCGATCCTGGGGCCGGTATTGGCGCGGCTGGCGAAGTAATGACAACGTGAAGTTTCATAGTGGAACGCGAACGCGCTTCCTCCGAATCATTCCATCAAATCGGTATTGATAATTTTCATTTTTCTGATATTCTCGGCTCGATTCGGGACTCTGTGAACGGCGGGACGACCCTCGGACTTCCCTCGCCTGTGCGACTCCTGTCGCGATCTATTCCCAGCCGGTCTGTCTCCCCCGAACGAAGGAGCAGTTGTGACTTCCGCAGGAAAATATAGTGTCATTACTGGCAGTGAACGTAAGCCAGTCCGTGGTGCGCGCCTAATTCACGACGCCCATCCGGACCAGGTGGTTGAAGTATCAATACGACTGCGCTCGAAATCGGAGGCCAAGCATAAACAGTTAAGGAGTGAACTCGAAAAGCCCGGTTTCAAGCCCATGTCCCGCACTGAGTTTGAGAATACCTACGGTGCCGATCCCGCTGATCTAGAAAAAATCAAGAAGTTCGCGCAGGAATTCAACCTGAAGGTTCACGAAACCGGCACGGAACTTGCGCGCCGGACGGTAATCCTCTCAGGAACTGTGAGCAACCTGCAAAAAGCCTTTAACGTGGAACTGAAAGAGTACAGCCACCCGAAGGGAAATTTCCGCGGCCGTACGGGCCCCATCAGTGTGCCCGCGGAGTATGCGGAGATTGTCAAAGGCGTCTTTGGTCTCGACAACCGGCCTCAGGCGGAACCGCATTTCAGACGGTTGCCCCCGACCCCCGGAATCAAGAGTCACGCCGCCACGGCCTCCCACGATCCCAATGAAGTGGCGAAAATCTATGACTACCCAGCCGCGAACGGAACTAGCCAGTGCATCGGGATCATTGAGTTAGGTGGAGGGTTTCAGCTGGATGACCTGAGCGACTATTTTGGCTCGCTCAATATCAATGTGCCGCAAGTTATCTCGGTGTCCGTCGATGGAGGCAGCAACAGCCCAAGCACTCCGGACAGCGCTGACGGTGAAGTGATGCTTGACATCGAAGTGGCGGGCGCGATTGCACCGGCGGCGAAGATCGTTGTCTATTTTGCCCCGAACACGGATCAAGGTTTTCTGGACGCGATCACCACTGCAGCCCACGACAGCACTAATCAGCCATCGGTTATTTCGATCAGCTGGGGTTCAGCCGAGTCGCAATGGACATCTCAGTCGCTCACCAACTATGACGAAGCTTTCCAGGCCGCTGCGGCCATGGGTGTAACCGTCTGCGTGGCCTCGGGTGACAATGGCTCGTCCGACGGAGTGAATGACGGCAATAACCATGTGGATTTTCCCGCCTCCGATTCGTTCGTACTGGGCTGTGGTGGCACCACACTGCAAGCTTCGAACGATCAAATCGTCAACGAAACGGTCTGGAACGACCAGCCCAGTGGAGGAGCCGGTGGCGGTGGATATAGTGCCGTGTTCCCGCTTCCAGCCTGGCAGAGCGCATTCGGCATTTCGCCGCCGTCCGGTGGCGGGCGAGGCGTGCCGGATGTCTCCGGCGACGCCGACCCGAACACCGGGTATAACATTCTCGTCGACGGAGAGAGTGCTGTGTTCGGTGGCACCAGTGCGGTTGCGCCATTGTGGGCGGCGCTAGTGGCGCTCATTAATCAGCAAACGGGAAAGCCAATCGGGTTCCTCAACCCGTTGATCTACACGCAAGCGGTCGAAGCGTCGGGATTTCACGACGTTACTCAAGGTAATAACGGCTCCTTCAGCGCAGGTCCGGGATGGGATGCGTGCACCGGACTTGGCAGTCCGGATGGGGCCCAGTTGCTGGCTGCGCTCACTGGAAAGCCTGCGGGCCAGGCAACTGCGGCTGCGCAGTCTGCCGGGTCCAAGAGATCGATAGCTTAAGTCAATGCGGGCGCGAGTTCGCTTGCCCCCGATTTGCTGAGTAGGTCGGTTGTTGTCATCCCGCGCGAGGGATCGGGTTCTTCCCGTGGGTGGCGAAACTCGAGGAATAAACCGCGACCTCGGCGGCTAAAGCCTTCGCTGATTCGAGAGCATTTGCCGCAGCGCTGGAAGCGCTGCACCCCCCAAAAGCAGAGTTATTTTGTTTGCGAGCGGGATTGCTGCACCATTTCGACCAGGACTCTTCGCGTCTCTGCCGGGTTGCGCACTTCACGTAGGAACGGAATACGGGCGCCGCGCATGCCCTCCTGGGTTTTCAACCGCGCATGAAACCCGAGGCGGTCGACTGCGGTCATGGTCGCTTCCTGCGACTCAATCCGAGCAAATTCTCGCGCAAGCAGGACGAGCGCATCTTTGTGGTCGACGTTCATGTGCTGGATAATTTCGGCCATGGAGTCAGCCAGAGGGTCCGGTTGGCTTTCGCTATATTCGGAGGCGGATACCCAACCCATGACTCCGAAGCCGCCCACGTAGTAAACATCGACTACCTCCATGCGGTAAAAAGAAAAGTCTTCAAAGTCTACCCAGTACTTGCTGTTGGCGTAGCGTGCCAGATAGAGCTTACGAGCTTCGGCGACCCCCGACTCCGGTATGGGCTGAACGTTTCCTACTAAAGTCACGCGCGATGCTCCGAGCGGATCTCCGTCAGCGGAATCCTGAGTCACGAGCAAGCTGGCGCGAGGGTCGGCCTGCAGGTTCTGCGTATGCATTGCCATGGTACTGATAAGGAAGATGGGTCTGCCGTGATCATCCAACCCGTAGGGCATCACGGATCCGAACGGGAAGCCCGGCTGTTTTCGCGAAAGGGTTGAAAGGCTGCCGATGCGACCCATGTACATCAGGGTACGCGTACGCTCGGCGAACGTAGGCTCGGGGACCGGGGGCTGGTCAGTTGCCGGCCCAGGGCCCGCGTGTTTTCTGGTGGGTGAGGATGTCATCGTTGCTGTCTCCTGGTTTGCGTAACCTCGGTTGCAGTCTCCGGGGCAACTCGCATTGCGGAAATCAGGTCCAGTGCCGTGGACTCGTTTCCACTTCCTTTATAGTCCCATGGAGCGGGTTATGGATTGAGGGTTGGGAAGACCGGCTGAGTCACAGTGACTTCGGCAGGAATCGGGGCCGAATCAAGCCGAAGGTGCGGCGTCCCGTTGACAGCAGCCTGGTCTGCCGCAGCAATTCTCGGATTTCGGTTTGAAGTGCGAAACGTTCTTCGTCGCGCATGTCGGTGAAGCGGAAGGGCTGCAGATAGCCTTGCGTGGCGCACATTGGGAATAACATCGCGGCCTTCCCGCGTACCGCTCGGGAGCCGAGGTGCAGGGTCAGGTTTACGGACACGCCCTCGTCCAGGCAATTGGCCAGCTCAAGCAAGCCTCCGGTGGTCGAAAGCCGGAGCATTTTGGCCCAGAGTTGCCGTCCATTTTCCAGTTGAATTGTCGCGGAAACAGTTCCCCACAAATTGACGCGAGGCGCCCGGATTTTTCTTCTGTGGTGGGGGAAGTCGGCCATTACGATTCAACTATGCCACGCGGCGAGAGATTGCGCACATTACGAAAGCAGGCTCATAAGCCCGAATTTGGAAGATGGGATCCGTACAACACCTTTCGTAATCTCCCGTTGGTAGCGGGTGCGCTCCATACTGTCATGGAATATGGACGCCCTCTCCCAACTGCACGCTCAACTACGCGCGCCCCGAATCAATCTCGCAGACTTCACGCCCGCCGTTCTTCGATTTCAGGATGGTCAACGCGCTTCCGGCAAATTGCAGGTACTCTCGGTGAACGGTGGACTGCTTTCTCTGCCTAGTCCGATCGATCAGGGCGCGCAAGTCAAGTTGATGTTCCTGACTCACGCCGGAACCGTACTGGGCGCGGCGGAAATGCTGAGCCCACTGACCAGCACGCAACAGCCATTCCGCTTTGTTTCGCTTCCGGTGGACGATCGCCGCCGATTGGGAGCGGCCATTCAGTCATCTTTGAATCTGAACAGCGCGGATGCGGCTGAACAACAATGGATGGAAAAGCTCAGGGCAGCTTCGAGCTCTGAGAATCGGCCGCGCGGACGGCTCTTCAAAGTTGCCGCGGGAGCGCTTGCCTTGGGAATCCTTGGTTTGGGCTGCGCTTTCTATCTCTTCCAGGTGCACCTACTGAAATAGCGATGGCTCCCCCAAACACTCGACGTTGGCCGCGACACCAGGTGAAGCTGCCGGTTCGCATCATTACTACTCCTAACGACACTACTCCTAACGACACCTCGGAAATTATTGTGCCGGGGTTAACCACCGAGATCAGCCAGGGCGGAATGGCGCTCTATGGCGGTGTGCCGCTGCAGCCGGGTGATCTGATGGAGGTGGAGTTCCAGACTTCGAGTCGCCTTCGGGTCGCCGCGTCGGTGCGCGATCGCAATGGTTATTGTTTCGGATTGGAATTTGTGGGGCTGCTGCCGAGCGACGACACAGAAGATAGTGCGGAGATGGCTGGCGAACCGCGTGGCTTAGCGGAGTCGCTCGGGGCTAGAGCTGGTGTTAGTCCCGCTGGCGCGCATGGGGAGATGCGTCAGCGAGAGGACGAGATACTCGCGCTTTTCCTGCAGAGACATGAAGCGTACCTCCAGCAAAAAGATTTGGAGATCAAGCGATGGCGTTATGAGATCCAGGAGATCCGGCAGTCGCGCCGGGAGATTGAGATGCTGATCTTGCGGCAGGTGCTGGGGCGCTCGAAGTAGAGCACTTCTGCTTACCTGATTAGTAGGATCGTCTACTGATTGTTGGTGAAAATGGCGCTTGATCGCCAACAATCAGAAGGTCCGTTCAATCTGACACCGTTTGACACCGGGTCATTCCAGGTTCACGTGAACGTAGCCGAGCGATGGGTGTCCGTTGATTGTGGCGGGCTCGTACTCCCAATTTATAAGAGCCTCGCGAATCGGCTTGATGACGGCATCGTCCATCGTATCCTTGACCTCCACGCCGCGCACGTGGCCGTGTTCGTCGATATTGAGGTCGCATGTGACCTTCCCACGCCATCCCGGAAGGAAAGGTTTTACCGTGTAGACTGCGCGTGGCTGAGTGAATCGCCCATCTTCATCTGCCGAAGTAAATACCGGCTTCGCGCCTGCGACGCCGAAAACACTCTTGTTGGCATCGGTCGCCGGTTCGAGCGTGTCGACCGTGATATCCATTCTGGTCACGTCGCCGCCCAGCATGGTGAGCTTGCGAGCAACACTCTTTTCTCCGAAGGGCTGCAGGTCATTGAAGACTGTAATAATCGAGTAGCGGCTGCGGCCACGGATGTATCCGGTCTTTTCTTCAACGAAATACATCACCGTGAGCGGATCGGGCTTCCCTTGCGGATTGATATAGCCGTTCGACAACCTCAGCACCGGCACGTTACCGAACTTTGCATTCACCGTCTTCCAGTCCGCATCATGGAAGTCGCTTCCGTTGTCGCCGGGCAGACTGAAGCAGAGTGAGTCAACCACGTCGTCGGCCAGCCGCGATGCGTATTTTCCAGGAAAGGTTCTATAGAACGCATCCTCAGTTCGAACTTCGACGATGGAAGAGTCGTTCAGTTTCACCTCTCTGCGCCATTTCGTCGGCGAAACCCAGGTCTCTTCGTAGGTGCCCTTCGTTGCACCGTCTGGAGTGCCGAAACTGGCCTTCATGTGAAAGCCAGGTGCACCGTCCAACCGCAGACTACCGGCGGCTCGTATCCGGTTAAAGATGGGTTTTACGTCCGGCCCTTCCGCAGGCGCATTTTGTAACCCTCCTGGGAAAGGAATAATCAGCTTGGTCGCAACTTGTGCGGGAATTCCGTCAACGTTCTGAGGGCTGAACGTCCATTTCCGCACAGCCGTAAGCACCGCATCTTCGATCGCATTCTCTATCGGAGAATGGGAGCAAGCTTCCTTGACCCGTCCATCACGGCCAATCACGATGTCCACGCTGATGCTGTTGACGATCGGGGTCTTACTGACTGTGGGCCACAGGATCTCGGTTTTCTCAGTAATGCGCTTGCGCGCTTCGGTCTCACTGATTCTTGTCGTCGCGATCCGTTTGGCAGGAGGACTGGGCTGAGCAATCGCAAACAGCGATTCTTCCGCTGAGTCCAGGTCTCGCAATGTGTCGATACGAATGTTGATGGAATCGTCTTTCGTCGCAAATGCAACCAACTTGTTGTGGAACTTGCGGTAATCGGTCATCACCCCGTAGCAACACGAGGGCGACCACAGGTAAATCAGTAGCCCCGTCTTGCAGTCATACGCGAGAAGGGCCCTGGTCTCGCGTCCGTCCTCGTCGTCGAAGTACTTCTCGGACATGCACTGGCCTTCTCCCGATCCAGGTGCGGTCGCCTCAAGGCCGAGCTTGTTAATTAAGGAGATCGACAGCTGACTTCGGCAGAGGGTCAACAATCTCGTTTGTCAGCATCTCGTCGTGTAACGGGAAATAGTCTCCGCTGTTGTCTTCATAAACCATGTCGCCGTTCACGATGCGTGTCTGAGAAAAATCACGAAGCCTAACGACGCGGTGCCACTTCGTTGGAGAGAGCCAGTACTCGTCGACCGTTCCATTAAACTCCGATTTAGCGTCGCCGCGATCGCTAATCGTGGCCTTCAAGTAAAACGGCTTGCTCCCCGGCTCGACCAACGTCGATCGGTGAATCATTTCGTCGAGTAATTTGCCAACGGGAATCCTGTTCGCACCGGCAGCAGCCAATGACAATAAGAGCAAAAGAACACGCGAAATACGAGAGCGCATCGGGTATTTCTCCACCCTAGGTTCTGCGACTATATTAGCCGGATAGGCCTAAACCCGCTCCAATTTACACTCGAGGCGGTCCGCCTTGCCGTCACGGATGACTTTCTTATCAGCCGTTCCGCACAATTAGCCGTCTCTGTTGGGTCATTTGCGATACACCACGCCGCCCTTCATTACGAAACTTACTTTTTGCAGCGCGGTGATGTCTTGTGACGGATCCCCGGGGACGGCGATTACGTCGGCCAGGTAGCCGGGCTTCAGCTCGCCGATCTGTCCCTGCCAGCCGAGCAATTTGGCTCCGTTCAGGAGGTCGGCTTGCAACGCGGCCAGCGGGGTCATTCCATATTTCACCATCAGTTCGAACTCGCGCGATTGGGTGCCATGGGGAAACGGTCCGACGTCCGATCCAACTGCCATGGGCACACCCGCTGCGAGCTGCTTGCGAAACTCGATTGCATGCAAGTCGAGCATCTGGCGATCGTGCGCTCTCTGCTCGGGTGAATCGGCGTGCTCGGAGAAATATTCGAAGATAGTGAAGGTGGGCACGGCGAAGACTTGTTTTTCGCGCATGAGCCGCATGGTCTCGTCGCCGAGCTGGTTCGCGTGGTCGATAGAAACGACGCCGGCCTGCGCTGCATAGAGTGTGCCGGGTTCTCCGGTAGCATGAACCGCAACGCGCTTGCCGGAACGCGCGGCTTCGTCGACAGCGGCTTTGAGTTCGACCTCGGTGTATTGGTAAATCGCGGAGAAGCGGCCGTCGCGAACCACGTCGGGCCCGGTCTCGTAGACCTTGACGAAATCGGCGCCCTCCTTGAGTTGCTCGCGAATCACAGTCACGAGTTCGGCCGCGTTGTTCGCGTAAGTCGCATTCGACAGCACATGTTGCGCGGGATTGAAATGATTGGCGTCCTCATGCCCGCCAAGAATGTCCACGGCATTTCCGCTGATGCGGAGGCGGGGGCCCGGAACCAGGCCTTGATCGATTGCATTGCGCACCGCCGTATCGGCCGAGCCCGCACCTTCAGTGCCCATGTCACGCTCTGCGGTGAAGCCGGCCATGAGGTCGGCCCGAGCCGCGAGAATGGCGAGGATGGTCCTTTCGGGCACGGACTCCTCGACGGTCTGCATGTCTTCAGCACCAGGGTGCAAAAATAAATGCACATGGGCATCGATCAATCCGGGCAGCAGGGTACTGTCACCCAGATCGATGGTTTCCACGCCGCCGGGGCGGGCCACTTTAGAACCAACTTCCGCGATGCGCTCGCCTTGAACCAGCACTTCGCCGGGTTTCAAGATGCGTCCGTTTTCGATGTCGAGCATACGCGCCGCATGCAGCACGATGGGGTGGGGAGATTCTGTCTGAGCGCTCGAGATGAGAGTGCAGACCAGGAAGATGGTGGTCAGGGCAGGGAAGAAGTGTGGATTTTTCATGGTGGTCGGAAGGATGGTACCACTCGGAGAGGTACGGATTCCAAGGGTAGGGTTGTCGAGCGTGTGACGTAAGTCTTCTTTCGTCCCGCTGGGGCTTGGCGATTTCCAACCGCTTACCCACGGCTTGCGCCGCGGGCTGCATTCTTACGCCGCTTCGCGGCTGCTGTTGGCGGTCCTCGTTGGTCCCGGCACGACAGTAACGTCGTCACAGGAAGGCTCCGGCGGTAGCATGGGAGAATCGATCTGCTCGTTCAGGATTGGGAGTCTTTCCATGCGTCAAGCGTACAAAATCGTCGCAGTGATGGGTGTGGTCCTGTTTGTGATTGCAAGCACATACGGCCAATCGCTCGGGGATGTGGCTCGCGAGCAACGCCAGAAGCAGGCAAATGACGCACACCACACCGAGCGCAAGGTGCTCACGAACGAGGACCTTCCCGAGCGCGTCGAACCGGAATCAAGCACTTCCGTCAGCACTGACGAACACGAACCCACCCCGGCTGCGCCCGCTTCCAACGACATTCACGCCGGCGAGCAGTGGAAGGCGAAAATTGAAACGCGAAGGAATTCGATCGCGTCCTTACAGTCACAAATCGACAAACTGAATTCCTCGATCCATTTCGCAGGGCCGAATTGTGTAGCCAACTGCGTTCAGTACAACGAAGGGCAGATTCGCAAGCAGGACGAAGTAGAACGAATGCAAAAGCAGCTGGATCAACAAAAGAAGCAGTTAGAGGATATGCAGGAATCCGCACGCAAGGCCGGATTGGGCAGTTCAGTTTACGAACCGTAGCAGCCCGGTTGGTCGCGCGGTGTGTTGCTCCAGTCTCATGTCTGGTGGAACCTATTCCGGGTCTATCGCCCGATCCAGATAAATCCAGAGTACGCGCGAGAACAATGTCAGGGCTGGCGCCAAAGGTAAGAACAACAAAATTGCCCACAGGGTGATTTTCTGCAGCGACCATGCCGTGGATGCCCACAGTACCAATCCGAGCGCGACAATCGTGATCAAAGCCAGGCCATAGCTGATGTACATGGCCCCAAGAAAATAGCCTCGTTCGCGTTCAAACTTCAAGCCGCAATTTGGACAGCATTCGTGCATGCGGGGAAATCCGGTGACGATCGACTTGCGGAAGATTCTGGCAGAGCGACATCTGGGACACATCTGGCGGAGTATTGCTGACGCGGTCGACATGCGAGCTCCGGTTCTCACCCAGACTCGACATTAACACGCGAGCTGAGCGAAGCTGTCTTCACGCAAGATGACCTGTTTGTTTACCGTAGTTAGTTCTCTTGAGTGTAAAATCTTGCTTGGCGTATGATCGAGGGACAAAGCCGTGATTGGCCGAAGGCTCTCGCATTACGACGTTCTCGCGGATCTTGGGGCAGGCGGGATGGGCGTGGTTTACCGCGCGCATGACACCCGGCTTGACCGCGACGTTGCCATCAAACTTCTTCCCACCGATCGTCCTCTCACCCAGACTGCCAGGCGGCGCTTCCAGCGCGAGGCCATGGCGGCATCAGCGCTGAATCATCCCAACATCATCACGATTTACGAAGTCAACTCCGAGGGCAACACCGACTTCATCGTGATGGAGTACGTGCGCGGCGCGACGCTATCGTCGGTGCTGAAGAATCGCAAGCTCGAATTGAGCGAAGCGATCCGTTATTGCATTCAGATCGCGGACGCACTTACCAAGGCGCACGCCGCCGGCATTGTTCATCGCGATCTGAAGCCGGGAAATATCATGGTCACCGAGGATGGCCTGGTCAAGGTGCTCGATTTCGGCTTGGCCAAGTTCAATCCCAATATGGTAACCGGGGACAGCGAGCTTACGGATGCCGAACGAACCAACCAGTTCACCTTGACCCAACCAGGGGCGGTGACCGGGACTGTGGCGCACATGTCTCCGGAGCAGGCGCGCGGGGAGCCGGTGGATGCGCGCTCCGATATTTTTTCGTTCGGCATCGTGATGTTCGAAATGTTCAGTGGCCATTTGCCTTTCGTGGGACCGAACTCGATCGCGCTGCTGCACAACCTTCACTTCAGCCCTCCGCGAGATATAACCCAGATGCGGCCCGGTGTTCCCAAGCCTCTGGTGTCTCTGATTTCGCGCATGCTGGAGAAGAAAGCCGAGAAGCGGGTTCAAACCATGGCCCAAGTCGGGAGCGAGTTGCGGCGAGGGGCTGTGGGTTTGGTGGATGGGCCCCTGACCTGGCATCCCAGTGACGCGACGATTGACATGGCTCAGGCGCCGGGTTGTTGGCAGAGACGCTTCTCGAAACGGCAAATATGGATGACCGTCGGCTTTCTCGTGCTGTTGGTTTTGGCGGCAATAGGGGGCTGGCGCTGGCTTAGAAAGCCGAAGATGGCGCAACCCAGCGGAACGCAAGAAGCGCCAGTCGAAGACAATGCCTACGCCCTGTACCGACGCGCCCGGGAAGACCTGGATCACTCTGATCGCGATGGCAGTGTCGATCGTGCGATCAAGCTCCTCGAGCGAGCCGTCCAACTGGATTCCCAGTCCGCGGCCAGCTACGCCGCTCTGAGCGAGGCTTATGACCACAAGAACACTTCCAACCCCGATCCCCAGTAGACGAAGCTCGCCTCTGAATACGCCAACAAGGCCGTAAGTCTGGATAATTATCTTGCCGCCGGCCATGTATCGCTGGGTATGGCCAAGATGAGCGACGGCGATTCGACCGAGGCAGAAAAGCAGTTCCGCACCGCTGCCGATCTCGATCCTAAGAGCGCAATCCCGCATCGTGACCTTGGCCTGCTTTACGACAAGACCGGCAAGGGCGATCAGGCCACTGCGGAATTACAGCACGCATTGCAACTGGATCCCAAGGACTGGAAGACCTATCTGGCCATGGGTCTGGACGCATATCAAGCTGGCCGGTTCAAAGAAGCGGCCGCGGCTTGGGAAATGGCTTTGAAGCTCGAGCCGGACAATGTACCGGCACTGCGAAATCTGGGAGCGGTTTACCACTCCATGGGTCGCGACGACGATGCGGTCGCGGCGCTCCAGCATGCGCTCGAAATCAAGGCCGCCGCCGATGTGTATACCAATCTCGGAACCATCCTGTTCTACCAAGGCAAATACGACCGGGCTGTACCCGCATTTGAGAAGGCGGTGGAGCTAGGCGCGAACAATTACGACAGTTGGGGCAACCTGGGTGATGCCTACCGCTGGTCCAGCGACAAGAAAGACAAGGCCAAGCCGGCTTATGAGAATGCGATTCGTCTGGTGAACGAGGAAATTGCCAAGAATCCTAAACAGACCGATCTGCGAATAGACCTAGCCATGTACTTGGCGAAGAGTGGCGACAAAGACAACGCTCTCAAGGAAATGAAGCCGGTTGAGGAAGGCCACGACACCAACCCATCCGACCTGTACAACTCGGCGTTGGTCTATGAGCTTTGTGGGAAGCGTAACCAGGCGCTCGCCACGCTTCTGGCTGCGGTCAAAGCTGGGCAGGATCTGAATGACATCAAGAACGAACCGGAATTTGTGTCGCTTCGCACCGACCCGCGTTATCACTTGACCATCCTGAGCGCCGCAGCCGCGAAACCCGATCAATAGTAATCTCGGAGTCGAGCTGTGCTTGACTTTCAGGCAGGCCAGGCTTAGTGTGCGATTCGCTTCAGTTTTTTGGCCCCATAAATCCACTTCGTTAACTTAAGGAGAAGACTATGTCGGTTTACCTCTACAACTTGATGTTCTCGTTGACTGGCTCCAACGTGAACGTCGGCAGCTTCGAGCCGTATCCCTCGGCGCTTCCGCCAAGTCCGAATCTCGCGAACCTGTCCTGCGCGTGGTTTACGGCGAGCTCCTCACCTCCTGGGTCGCAACCGTACTTCCAGGTCATGAGTCATCCCTTGAGCACGAGTCTATGGGGAAGTCCGCAAAGCGACGCCAACGATCTGACGTTGAATCCAGGCGATCATCTGATGCTGAGAGTGTTCAGTCAGGACTCCAATCTGTTCAACTACCAGATGCGCTTTACCGGAGTCTTCGGCCGAGGCACCAGCCAGTCGTTGGCGTCTGGAGCCGGCAATCTGCAATCCCCGTTGGTGATGAGCACGGCCGCTGCGCCGAACAACACCTTGCCCCGAGCGGTGCTCGATATCGACTCAAACCTGGCTTCAACTTGGCCGGCGCCCTTAAGCGATGGTTTCTGGGTGACCTGCTTGGGCCAGGTAGTTGTCGCTCCCGGTGGTGCTGCGAATGACTACACTCTCAACGTCGGCGCCAGTGTTTATGTGAAAGCGAATCTCCCGGCGGCCGGCAATCTCTTCACCTTCGGACGCGATCCCCGAATGCACGTGACCGGAGTAGGGAAGACGAGTGTGGTTGCGGCCTAGTTTTAGAAGGAAGTCAAGCGGCGGCCGCTGGCGATTACTCCAGCGGCCCTTCTGCTTTCGACAGAGTCCGCTCCGGGTTCCATCATTCGATTCAACGAAATCCTAAGCGTATTACTTTTTGCGGGCAGGCTGCTGGGGCGTAGCAACGATTGCCCGCCGCACAGGAACGATTGCGCCGCGGGCAGGATCGGCGGCGGCACTCGCGCGGGTCAGTACTTCTTCCTGAATGTATTTCACGAAGTCCTGAATCTGACGCTGCATTTCTTCCATGCGTTCGCGCATCTGCAAAATGATGGCGATGCCACTGATGTTAACGGCCAAATCGCGAGCCAGCGTGAGGATGAAATCCAGGCGCTGCAAATCCTCGTCGGTGTAGAGACGGGTATTGCCCTCAGTGCGCGAAGGCTTCAGCAACCCCTCCCGCTCATACAACCGCAAAGTCTGAGGATGGATGCCATACATCTCCGCCACCGAAGAAATCATGTAAGCACCCTTGGATTTCCGTTTGGTCATCGCCCTCTAATTTACATCAAAACTTATGACGAGGCTCTTGATCGGTGTATTGGTTTTCTGGACTAGCCGACGCACGTGTATGCTGCCATGAGTATGGACACCGAGCGGATAGTTCTTGCCACGATTGCTGTGCTGCTCGGTTGTTCAATCATGCATTGGGCGGGTGGGGTTTGCCTGCAGGGATGGTGGGGCAGTTATACTTCTGCCTACTCTGAAATACCGGAGTTACTGGAGCGAGACTTGGTTTTGGATGACGATGCTGGCATTGTCGACACTCCAGGTTCCCCTTGCAATCCTCGCAAGGCCACGGATGGATGAGCTCAAGTTTGGATTCAATCTGGTCTTCGAAACTATCGATATTTTCTTTGGTAGCAGTGGTGGTCAATTGGGTCCGACCAACGGAAGAGTACAGCGCCGGCAACAACACGTTGCTTAAGCCGGCCGAACTCAAATCCCCCAATTCCAATTTCGGAACTCCACCCCCCACTCTCCTCACTATTTCCTGGGGAACCAGAAAAGGGCAGGGGAGGCTTCGGCCGTGCCGCTAGGACTGCAAAGGTTTCGGCTTTAGCCGCTGAGGTTCTAAGCCACCGCTTCCGGCTTTTCCTGCGGAGCCGGAGTCCAGCCCTCGGGCTTTACTGCATGATTCAGAAGGTAGGCCAGCACACCCGCGGCGATAAGCAGCATTCCGAAAGCGAAGGAACTCATGCCAAGTACTTGCTCGGTCTCGCTACGCACGACGGAGAACCCAAGCAGAAGCATGGGAGCAATGCCAACCGCTACGGCTCCGAACATTCCGCCGGGAACCCGGAAGGGACGATGCAGTTCGGGTTCGCGGACGCGCAGCACGATGAGCGCGATGAACTCCAGCGACAGGCTGGCACCGTAAAGAAGTATGTCAATCGTCACCAGGCGCTCGAAACCCAGACCTAGGCACATCGCCCAGCCGATGGCGCAAACCACAATCGCGACCCACGGCGCCCGCGACCGAGGATGCAGTTTGCCGAACACGCGAGGCAACATGCCGTCCTGAGCCATGGCCAGCGGCAGGCGCGAGTAGCTCATCACCAGGGCGTTGAACATGCCGAAGCCACTGATCATCCCGCCAAGGGCAAGGCCAACGCGCAACAGCGGGCCGCCTAGCAGGCCGGCGATGTCCGCCCAGAATCCGGTTTCCCAAGCACCGGAGGAAAGTCCAGTCATCCACATGGCGGCTACGGGGACGATGTAGCTCAGCGCCACAATTACGACTGCGGCCAGCATGGCGCGAGGATAAGTCCGCTGCGGACGCTCGACTTCGGTAGCGATGGTCGAAGCGTTGTCCCACCCCATGTAATTCCACATGCAGATGAGCAGGCCCGTGAGGATGTCCACGGATGAAACCGTCGGTTTGGTCACGGCATGAGCCAGCGCTCCGATCTTGAAGGGCGTGATGGCCACGATCAGGATGAACGGTGCTGACAAGAGGATCAGAAGCCAGAGCGATGTCGTCGAAACCACGCGGACCCCGGCGATATTCAGCAGCGCGCAGACGATGACGACCGCAAGTCCGACCATCCACCCGCGATATCCCTCGGCGAACCATGGAAACAGTCGCGTGAGATAGAGCACAAACAGAGTCGGGTAGATCGCCATGTCGAAAATCGACGCCACTAGCGAGAGCCACGCTTCCTGAAATCCCCAGAAGTTGCCCATGGCGCGGCGCACCCAGGCGTAGTAGCCGCCTTCGTAGGGCAGGGCACTCGAGAGCTCGCCAATCATGAAGGCGGTAGGAAGACTCCAGAGAATCGGAGTCAGCAGCAGGATGAGGATAGCTTTGCCGTAGCCGGCTCCGCGCACGATGTCCTCTGTGCCATAGGTGCCGCCCGACACCATAAAGAAGGTGGCGGCGACGAGTGGCCACAAAGTGAGTCGAACGGACTTTTTCCGGCGGGGAACGATTACGGGTGGCTGGATTGGTTGACTTGGTGCGCTAGCTGTTGCCAATTTCTATGGCTTCCTCCCTGGGGCGAATCACTCTCAGCCACCCCGTCGCGCCTACATTCGCTCTGGGCCTCCCGGTGCACTAAGATTCCGGAAGCTGCGCTGAAGTTAGTTCGCAGTCGTGAGAATACGGCAAATTAGATGCCTTGTGGAAAAAAAATGATGAGAATTAGAGAAATGTTTTCTCGGAGGGGCTGCGACGGAGGTAATGCGAGATCTGGCAGAAGGCATCAACCACTGAGGACACGAAGGTCCACAAAGGAGAACACGAATTCCTTGGTGGACCTTCGTGTCCTTTGTGGTTAGCGCCTTTGTTAGACGTTCTTCCAAAGTTCCGCGCGTGGATCTTCGGGATTCAACTTTGCCAGCTCCCGCAGGATCTCCTTCGAGCGCTCGTCGCGGGGCATGGGGACGGCAGTTTTGATTTCGACGATCTCATCTCCGCGGGTGCCCTCTTTGGTGGCCGATGCGACGCCCTTCTCGCGCAGCCGAAGCTTTTGCCCAGACTGGGTTCCGGGCGGAATCTTGAGCATCGCGCGACCATCGATGGTCGGAACCTCAACCTTGGCACCGAGCGCCGCCTCGGTAACGCTGACCGGAACGGTCAGGTGAATATCGTCGCCTTCACGGTGGAAGATGGGATGGTCTCCCGTGCGAATGATCACATAGAGGTCGCCGGTTGGTCCTCCATGGGATCCGGCATTGCCTTTGCCGGGAATCCGAATGCGCTGGCCGTCGCGCGTACCCGGTTTGATACGGACCTCCAACGGTTCGGTCTTCTCCACGGTCCCCTCGCCGTGGCAGGTGCCGCAGACTGTTATGTTCTTGCCGGTGCCATGGCAGCGCGGACAAGTTACATTGAACTTCATGCGTCCCCCGGTCTGGGTGACCTGGCCGGTGCCGCCGCATTCGGGGCAGGTGCCGGGTGACTCGATGTATCCCTTGCCATGGCACGTCGCGCAAACGTCGCGCCGAGTAATGTTCAACCGCATGACGCCGCCCCGGATAGCCGTCCAGAAGGGTACGTTGACCTGATATTCCAAGTCTGATCCGGGCTCAGGCCCTTCTTGCGCCGCGCCGCCGCGACCTCCAAACATGCCGGAGAAAATATCCTTGAAACCCCCGCTTCCGGTGCGGGTGGATTTCCGACCGTGACCGCCCCCTTCGAATAGGTCGGAGAAATCAAAGCCGCCGAAATCAAAATTTGCGCCCTGACCTCCTGTGCCCTGGGGCTGTCCGCCCGGGAAACCTCCGGTGAATCCGCCCGAAGGCCCTCCGGCACCGCCGCCCGCGCGTGCATAAGCATCAGCTGTTGCGGGATCAATGTTGTCAGAGTAAAACCCGAGCTGGTCGTAAATCTTGCGCTTCTTGGGATCGCTCAGAACATCGTTGGCCTCAGAAAGCGCCTTGAACTTCTCCTCGGCCCCTTTGTCGCCCGGATTGACGTCGGGATGGTACTTGCGCGCAAGTTTGCGGAACGCCTTGCGAATGTCCTCGGCAGAGGCCGACTTCTTGACGCCAAGCGTGGCGTAGTAGTCTTTGGTTTGTGTTGCCATCGATTACGTTTGAAACTATTCCTACAAAATCATCAGTTCTGGATTTTGTGTCTTCCCGCTTCCAGCACTCCAATGCGCTCGTACTTCGGCGCATCTACGTAAACCGGAATGCGATTCACTCCAGTCAACGTCTGCGCGAATACGTACCAGCGCCCTTCGTCTTCAGCGAAATTAAGAAAATATGACTGCCCGTTCACTTCAAATTGCAATTTCAATCTCCCTTGGTTCAAAAAAATCCACGAAAAAAACAAGCCACGGATTTCACGGATTTTCACAGATGTCTTAGACTTTCTATCCGTGATGATCCGTTCCAATCCGTGGCCAAGCTCCTTTAGCTTTTATTTCTTGTCTTCGACGTCTACATACTCGGCGTCGATGACTCCTTCATCCTTCTTGGCGTTACCATTGGACGAGGCTCCCGCTCCAGCGCCTGGCCCTGCTTCCGCACCCGCTCCCGGCGCGCCTTGAGGCTGTGCCGCTTTGTACATGTGCTCAGCCAGCTTGTGCGAGGCCTGGGTCAGCGTCTCGCGAGCTTTGTCCATGATTGCCTTGTCCCCACTTTCCAACGCCTTCTTGGCGTCGGCAATCGCATTTTCGACGTCGCCACGTTCCGAGCCGGAGATCTTGTCGCCCTGCTCGCGCAGCATCTTCTCCACGCCGTAGACCATGGAATCGAGCTGGTTCTTGGCGTCGATTGCTTCGCGCTGGGCCTTGTCCTCGGCCGCGTGCGCGTCGGCTTCCTTGGCCATGCGCTCGACCTCGTCCTTGCTCAGCCCGGAAGACGACGTAATCGTGATTTTCTGGTCCTTGCCCGTGGCCATATCTTTCGCGGTCACGTTGAGGATGCCGTTGGCGTCGATGTCAAACGTCACCTCGATCTGGGGCACGCCACGCGGAGCCGGCGGCAACCCGGTCAAGTGAAACTTGCCCAGAGTGCGATTCTGCGCCGCCATCGGACGCTCTCCTTGCAACACATGAACTTCAACCGAAGTCTGACTATCGGCCGCAGTCGAGAACGTTTCCGTCTTGCGGGTCGGAATCGTAGTGTTGCGCGGAATCATCGGAGTAGCTACGCCGCCCAGTGTTTCAATCGCCAAGGTCAGCGGAGTCACGTCCAGCAAGAGCAGATCCTTGACTTCACCCCCGAGCACGCCGCCCTGAATGGCTGCACCGATCGCGACCACTTCGTCCGGGTTCACACCCTTGTGCGGCTCTTTGCCGAACAGCTCTTTCACCAGCGCCTGGATCCGCGGCATGCGGGTCTGGCCGCCGACCAGCACCACTTCGTTGATCTTGCTGGCGTCGATGCCCGCGTCCTTCATGCACTGTTTGCAAGGGCCGACCGAGCGCTGAATGATGTCTTCCACCATCGATTCCAGCTTGGCCCGCGTCAACTTCTTAACCAGATGCTTCGGACCGCCGGCATCCGCGGTGATGAAGGGCAGATTGATCTCAGTCTCCATGGTCGTGGAGAGCTCGATCTTGGCCCGTTCCGCCGCGTCGCGCAGCCGCTGCAGGGCCATTTCGTTTCCCTTGCCGCGGAGGTCGAGACCTTCGTCCTTCTTAAACTCATCGATGAGCCAATCGACGATGCGCTGATCAAGGTTGTCGCCGCCGAGGTGAGTGTCACCGTTGGTGGCTTTCACTTCGATCACGCCTTCGCCGACCTCGAGCACCGAGATGTCAAACGTTCCGCCGCCGAAGTCGTAAACCGCGATGGTCTCATCCTTCTTCTTGTCGAGACCGTAGGCCAGCGCGGCCGCCGTGGGCTCGTTGATGATGCGCTTCACATCCAACCCGGCGATCTTGCCGGCATCTTTCGTGGCCTGCCGCTGAGCGTCATTGAAGTACGCGGGAACTGTGATGACCGCGTCGTTCACTTTCTCGCCCAAATAGTCTTCCGCCGCCTTCTTCAGTTTCTGCAGAATCATGGCGGAAATCTGCGGAGGCGTGTACTCCTTGCCCTGCGCCAGCACTGCGACGCCATCGCCCTGCTTCACGACCTTGTAGGGCACCATCTTCATCTCTTCGGTCACTTCGTCGTAGCGGCGTCCCATAAACCGCTTGATCGAGTAAACAGTATTCTCCGGATTGGTGATGGCCTGCCGTTTCGCTACCTGCCCCACCAACCGCTCCCCGGTCTTGGTAAACCCAACGACCGACGGGGTAGTCCGTCCACCTTCTTCATTGGGGATCACCTTCGGCTCCCCGCCTTCCATGACGGCGACGCAAGAGTTCGTAGTTCCCAAGTCAATCCCTATAATCTTGGCCATAACTGGCTCCTCCTAAACTAGATAAGTCCTGTATAATCAGTTGATTCATGATTGCGAACGATCCCATCCTAAGACTTGAGTGAATCGTTGTCAATGTTTAGATGCGGCAGGGAGGCGGTTAGTTTCTGCGGGATCGAGGTTTTATTTGCTTCGCCCGGTCCGATACCTCGCCTCTTTTTGAGTTGCCAACGGGGTATCAAACGTGCCGTCCGTCGCTGCTGCCAAACCAGCCCTATGGCAGACAAAAGGCCGTGGGCCCACCGACCGCGCCTATTTTTGTTTCTCCATGAACTTGAAAGGCCCCAATGACCCGCTACATTCCTGAAATCAACGCAGTTCGGCCTCACCACAAGCAAAAGCACTCGGCGACGCCGGCGAGCCGCGCAAGGGTCGCATTCTTTGCGACGCAATAATCGTGCGTTTGGCTCGCTTCCTTATCGAACTGAACCGCTAGCGCAACCTTCATTCCATTGACATGTGACTAACATGAAAGTATGCTATACACATGTCAAAAATGATTCAACTCCGCAACGTCCCCGACGCGCTGCATCGCAGCCTCAAAGCCCGCGCAGCGATGGCCGGCCAATCGCTGTCGGACTACCTGCTGGCGGAGATCAAAGAGGTTGCGGAACGGCCGACGCTGGCGGAGTTGCGGGAACGTCTGCATCGAAGGAAAGCGGCTGCTGTCGAGTTCGACACCGCCCGCCTGGTACGAGAAGAACGTGAGGCGCGGTGATAGTCCTGGATGCGTCAGCGGCCGTCGATTGGCTGGCTCAGACCGCGGCAGCCCAGCGCATAGAGAGCCGAATTTTTTCGCACCACCAGTCCCTCCACGCTCCGGAGCTCCTGGATTTGGAGGTCGCTCAGGTGCTGCGCCGCCTGGTGCGCGAGGGTGCGCTCTCCGCATCGCGAGCCGAAGCGGCCATTCAGGATTTGCTCGACCTGCGGATTACGCGCTATCCGCACTCTGTGCTGCTGCTCCGGAGCTGGCATCTCCGCCACAATTTGTCGGCGTATGATGCGGCATACGTCGTCCTGGCCGAACGACTTGGCGCCACCTTACTCACGCGCGACCCCAAACTCGCGTCCGCCGCCGGCCACACCGCAACCATCGAAGTCGTGTAATGCGTGCGCGGAATCTGGCGCACTCAGGTCACGTTTCAATCGTACTTCTCGTACAGGATAGACTTCCGATCCCAGCCCAGCGACTTCAGCAGATCGCGGTTGGCTTTGACCATCTTGTCCAAGCCGCAGATGTAGGCATGCATGTCGGTCCGGCCCTGAGCGAGGGCG
This sequence comes from uncultured Acidobacteriota bacterium, assembly GCA_963796095.1. Taxonomy (GTDB): domain Bacteria; phylum Acidobacteriota; class Terriglobia; order Terriglobales; family Acidobacteriaceae; genus JABDBE01. The sequence goes on along the minus strand of CAWCKL010000030.1, from coordinate 5,663 downwards.
GGGACATGTTCTTGTACGTAGCCGCGAAGGCCCTGCCACTCCGGACCGCCGCGGCTCAGAGTCGGCAGGTAATGAAAGTTCGAGTGCTCGTTGGCCAGAACCAGAAATTCGTCGTGATAGTAGACGTCTTTCTCGGTCCGATTTCCGAAGATCAGCCATAGCTGGCGTCCCTGGGATCGAGCCTCGATGGAGGACGGGCGTCCTCGCCCGTCTTTATCCGATTCAGGAACAGCGCCGAGCAACCAGTGCAGCATGGAACGAAATGGTGCGATCCCGGTCCCGGTGGCGATGAAAATCGTGTCGCGCATCGGCGGGCGCAGGATGAAATCGCCGAACGGTCCCTGGCAGTGGATCTCGTCGCCCTCCTCCATGTCGCAAAGAAAGTTGGACATGAAGCCGTCCTGCACCCGGTTCAGGCATAGGGCGAACTTGTTGTTGTCCGCCGGCGGAGAGGCGATGGAGTATGCGCGGATGATTTCCTCGCCATCGGGCCTGTTGGTTTTGAATGAGAGCCATTGCCCGGCGACGAAGCCGAAGCGCGGGATATTCTTCATTTCGAATTCGAGGTGCTTGGTGAGATCGGTGAGCGCGACGGAGCGGACGAGTCGCGCGGCGAAGGTTTGGAATGGCATCAGGTGTATAGATGAGGGAACGTGTGCTGACGACGCGACGAGCCCCCATCAGCCAACGCCCTGTCATCCTGAGCGGAGTTGTCGTTCGCGAACCGGACGACAACGCAGTCGAAGGATCCCTCGACCGATTGCAGTACCGCGCCGTTTCAGAGAATTTCTATCCCGCTCATCTTAAGAAGCCGGAAGCCGGTTTACTCTACTGTTACCGACTTGGCTAGATTCCTTGGCTGATCCACGTCGCATCCACGACGCACCGCGATGTGATAAGCCAGTAGTTGCAGCGGAACGATTTCAAGGATGGGCGACAGTGCTTCTGGTGCAGGCGGAATGTAAAGCACGTGATCGGCAGCTTCCTTAATCTCTTCATCGCCCTCAGTAGCCAATGCGATGACGATGCCAGAGCGAGCCTTCACTTCTTTCAAGTTCGAAATTGTCTTCTCGTAGCGCACCATCGAAAGCTGGTTGTGCGGGTCACGCGTTGCAATAATGACGACGGGGAGGTTCTCGTCGATCAGGGCGTTGGGACCATGTTTCATCTCGCCCGCGGGATAACCTTCGGCGTGAATGTAGGAAACTTCTTTCAGCTTCAACGCGCCCTCGAGAGCGATCGGATAGTGGATGCCACGGCCAAGAAACAAGAAATCCTGCGCGCGGACGTATTGCTTAGCCAGATCTTCGCATGCCCGGTCTTGGGTGAGCAGATGCTCGATCTTACCTGGGATCAATGTGAGTTCACGAACGGCCTGCGTGGCTTGCTCTTTATTCATCGCACCGCGCACTTGCGCCAGGTACAGTGCGAACAAGTAGAGAGCGGTGAGTTGGGCCGTGAACGCTTTGGTCGATGCCACGCCAATTTCCGGGCCTGCGTGCGTGTAAATCGTTCCCGCGGCTTCGCGCGTGATCATCGAGCCTACTACGTTGCAAATGGCTAGGGTCTTCGATCCTCTGGCTTTGGCTTCGCGTTGGGCGGCGATGGTGTCGGCGGTTTCTCCGGATTGCGAAATCACCATCGTAATGGTGTCGGGGGCCACGATGGGATCGCGGTAGCGCCACTCGCTCGCGTAATCCACTTCGACCGGAATACGCGCCAGACTCTCGATCATGAACTTACCCGCCTGCCCGGCGTGCCAGCTGGTTCCGCAAGCCTCGATGTTGATTTTATTCGCGGCTTTAAATTCCGCATCCGAGATTTCCATTTCGCTGAGGAAGACGTGGCCCGTCTCCTGCGAGATGCGGCCCAGGGTGGTGTCGCGCACGGACCGAGGCTGCTCGTAAATCTCTTTCAGCATGAAATGCTTGAACCCTCCCTTCTCCGCCTGAATTGGATCCCAGGTGACGTGCTGGACTTGGCGGGTGACGGGGTTTCCGACGAAGTCGGTGAGCTTTACGCCTTCGGGGGTTACTACTGCGAGATCGCCATCGCCGAGAAAAAATAGGTCGCGGGTGTGATACAGAATTGCTGGCACGTCGGAGGCGACGAAGTATTCATCCTTGCCCAAGCCAATTACTGCGGGTGGGCCATTGCGGGCCGCGACGATCTTGTCGGGAGCATCGGCGGAGATGACTCCCAAAGCGAAGACGCCGGTTAACTGGCTGACCGTTTTGCGAACAGCCTCTTCGAGCGATGGGCGAGTGCCGTTGGCCTTGGCGAAATATTTCTCAACCAGATGCGCGATGACTTCAGTATCAGTTTCCGTGGTGAACTTGTGGCCTTCTTCGATAAGTTTTTTCTTCAGCGTGACGTAGTTCTCGATGATTCCGTTGTGCACGACCACAATTCGCCCGGTGCAGTCACGATGCGGATGCGCGTTCTCTTCCGTGGGGCGGCCGTGGGTTGCCCAGCGGGTGTGGCCGATGCCGTAGGTTCCATCCAGAGGCTTGAGGCGGATGACTTCTTCGAGATTGCGCAGCTTGCCCTCGGCACGGCGAATCTGCAGACCGTCGCCATTGCCACTCACCGCGATGCCGGCGGAGTCGTAGCCGCGATATTCCAGGCGGCGCAGTCCCTCGATGATGACCGGCACTACGCTTTTCTTGCCCACATATCCAACAATGCCGCACATACTCAACTCCCATGGCAGTTTATTCTTGTTCGGGGGATCAAACCTATCGCGCCGAGCACCGGCTACGGAACTCCCTGACCCCTCGTCAGGGAATCACGCAAGGTAGGGATCCTTCGACTTCGCAGTCCCCCGCTGCGCGGAGGAACTGCTCCGCTCAGGATGACTTTGAATGATCAGGTTGCAGCTTTCCGTGCACTTGCTACGGAGCTCCCTGACGCCTCGTCAGGGAATCACGCGAGGCAGGGATCCTTCGACTCCGCAGTTCCTCCGCGCAGGATGACATTCTTGCTTGTCAATTGCGCTTCAGTCCTCGAGGGAGAAGCGGAATTCTTCGATAACCGGATTAGTCAGGACTTCGCGAGCCATGCGCCCAACTTCCGCTTCCGCTTCCGTACGAGTCAGTCCACCATTAAGTGTGAGCTCAAAGTACTTACCCTGGCGAACCTCTTCCAAGCCCTTGTAGCCCATTTTCTTCAGAGCACCCTGGATCGTCTTTCCTTGAGGATCCAAAACGCTCTTCTTCAGCGAAACGTATACGTAAGCTTTCATGGGGGATTTCTCATTATACGTCAGGCGGCAAGCGAAGCGGGACGCACGAGCGGCTTAGACCAGTCGGGCAAGCTGCGCATCCAGATCTGCCAGCGCGTTCTGCAGGATTTGGCGGTGGCGGGGGTTCTGGGCAGCTTCGAGCTGCTGGAGCACATGTTGGCGCGACAACAGCAGGCCTTTCCTCTGGCGTTGGCTGGCGATTTGAGCGGGACTCAGCGGCGTCGGCGCTGGACCGGATGGAGAAACTGCCTGAGCCTGTTGTTCCTCGACCGACTTGCTCTCCCATCCTCGCGCCACGGGGAAATTATACCTGGCCAAATCCTAGGCGATGGCTTGTTTTTCTCCAAAATAGTCCGCATCACCTGAGGGAATTCCCGACGCGATCTGAACTGTTTCCCCCTGAGCCGGAGCACAGGGCTGGTGGCCTTATAAGGCTGACATGAAAAGTGCCAAGCTGGCACCAAATGTGCTAATCCATAAAATAAATGTCCTTGCGTGCGGGGGAAAAGGGTTTATGATGTCTCGCAAAGTAGTGGTGGTGTTTATTGGGAAGGTTTGCTCGAGGGGGACTTCCTTGAAGGACTCGTGCAAATAGACCGGAGCGTCACTTCGAATCTGGCGTAGATGTCGATCGTTACGAGGCGTTGCTGCAGATGGCAGACCTTATGGTTCACCATCGCAGTATGCATGAGCTGTTGCCCGAACTGGCAAAACGATTGCAGCAAGTAGCCTCCTTTGAAATTGCCAGTTTCTCCCTGTACGATCCCACGGCTTGGGCCGGCCAGCACTAATAGTCAAATAGTCAGCGCGTCCGATGAAGAGACCCTATACCGATAAGCAAGGCCAGTACCTGGCGTTCATTTACTACTACGGAAAAATCCACGGGTCCCCGCCTTCGGAGTCCGAAATGCAACAATACTTCCGAGTCTCCCCGCCTTCCGTACACCAAATGATCTTGACGCTCGAAACTCATGGCCTTATCGAGCGAACACCGGGCCAGGCTCGATCCATCCGTCTGCTGATTCCGCGCGACGAGCTACCGGACTTGATCTAGCGTGACTATCTGGACACTGAAATGCCCCATACCGCTCGTCAATGCGGTCCACTCCGGACGCTTACCCGCATCCGCAACCAAACATGAGTTTCGTCTGACGCTTACGAACAGGCAGATCGAAACCATTCCTACGGAAACCATGAATGCGCTGGCACGCTGGGAGTGGCCTGGGAATGTGAGAGAGTACCTGTTTTCTTGCGGCGTGATGTGGCATAAGCAACGAGATGCCAGCGCTGGACGGGAATTAATTCAATTCCTGCGATCACAGGATAAAGGCACGCGGGCGATCGCCGCCGCGCTCCTGGCGAAAACCGAACACGCACGCCTCTTGGTTCGGGACCTCCGTCGAGCGAGAGTTCATGTCGCTAAACCCGCTACCCGCAATGTGGGCTGTCGCGATGGGCGGGGGCCCAGCAAGGTGGCGGAAATGAATACGCCGTATGGATTGGAAATCGTGGAGAGCTGTCTCACGCGCAAGTTGCGCAAGCAGCACTGGTTCTGTGGCCTCTCAGCCGAGGTTCTCAAAATGCTGAGTGCGGTGAGCCATCTGAGCACCTAGCCCGGTGGCGCTGTGCTGTTCGTCGAAGGGCAAATGGCGCGAGGAGCCTTTGTGCTGGGCTCGGGCAAGGCCAAGCTCTCGACAACTTTGCGGGAGGGAAGGTGCTCATTTTTAAAATCGCCGAAGCTGGCGAGGTGCTCGGGCTGAGCGCTGTGATTGCGGGCAAGCCTTTCGAATTAACCGCAGAGACGGCCGGACCGTGCCAGGTAAACTTGGTGGAGCGTGACGCCCTGATGCGGCTGATGGAAAAGAATGGAGAGTTCGGGCTGCATGCGTCGCAGGCCCTAAGCCGGGAGTTCCAGTCGGCGTATCCGGACATCCATGACCTGATGCTGGCCCGTTCTTCCGCCGGAAAGCTGGCAAGACTTCTTCTCTCGTGGACGCCGATTCGCGAACAATTCGAGCCTCCTGAAATCCGCGTCCGAGCGAGCGTAACCCACGAAGAGATGGCGCAAATGATCGGTTCGTCGCGCGAGACCGTGACCCGGTTGCTGAGCGAACTCAAGAAAAAGGAATTCATTCGACTGACGGCTCGACGCTGGTGATCCGTGATCGAACGGCGCTGGAAGCGCGGCTGCATAGTAAGGGCTGCAGCGCGGTAGACGGCCGGTTCTCCTCCCCGGCGAAGCTTGGAATTGTCTGCGTGTACGTGGACTGCTGGACAATACCGGTGAAGGTGACTAGTAGGATGCAGAGCAAACACAGACCAGCAACCGATACGCCTTTACGCGACTTGTATCCCAACAAAATCAATCTGGGTGACCTGTTTCAGTCAAAAATTCCGGCTACACCACGAGTTAGAAGTT